>NZ_JBIWFE010000001.1:977591-1220772 GCF_044762865.1 Sporosarcina sp. NPDC096371 | reverse complement strand
GGTATTGATATTCGTCGTTACCAATCCGGTAAATTTATTGCGAAAGACAAAATTAATAAACGTGGGAACAAACAACTTAGGAAATTACTATATATCATCATTCAAAATATGATTAGGATAAGACGTTTCGGACAAAATCACTTCGTTGACTATTATGACAAACTGAAAAAGCAACCCTATAACAAATGTCATAAGGTCGCTTCCATCGCATGTGTAAACAAGTTGTTGAAGATAATCTTCTTTCTCGTTACACACAATATGAACTATGAATACAGGTTAGCCGCCAACTCATAGTCGCAACAATATTTTACCATACGTAAACGCCTAGTGAAAAAAATTAAAACTCACCAGGTTTATTTAGTATACGCAAAAACTTAAATCGTTAGATTTTCATTTGCCCCCAACCTACATAAATAATATGAGCAAATAAAGTTAAAGAAAACACTTGACTGGACGTAAGAAAGCACCCGTTAGTTTAAGTACGATACTTCACAATCCTTTTTACACCTCGATAAACTTAATCCCTTAAACGTGTTGTCCATGCAAAAAGACGCTTTCTTATTAAAGAAAAGCGCCCGATTGTGGAAGATCTTTTTCTATTGAATAGTATTGTTGTACTGCGCAGCTGGAAAGTTGTTCTTCTTAAAAATAAGCGCCCTACAGATCAAAAAGAGATAGTGGGTTAATCCTTTACATCTTCCTTGCATATTTCACTAACTAGCTGCCAAAACGCGTTGTTTTCTTTATTTTTCGGTCCAAGCCTATTACAATTTTCATATTGAGGCTTTGAATTCCTTTATTTTTTGCATTAAACCCTAATAATTTTTTTAGAGGTAACTATTTATTATGTCGTTTGTTAACTTCAATCGTAATGAACTCCGGCAAATAGCTGGGAGTACATCCTTTTGCTACTATTTCATCTTTGTAAAGACCCGTTTTCTCACCAAGTTTAATACAACGTGCGCGATTCTTTTCATTATAAACGCCTATCCAGCCTGCGGTGAAATTCATAGCCCATTGAACTTCCGGTTCTTCCTGCGTAATATTAGCTTCTAATGCAGTTAGCAAGTCTGCGGTGTTATCAGGCGGTGTTTGTCCAGTCCATCTCAATCGCCCTTGATAATACCAGAAAGCTCGCCTTTGAAGAGCAGAAGGACTATTTTCCCATGACTCCATCAATGCAATTTTCTTCTTGTCTTTGGTGAGCTGATTAGCCATTAACCAATCCATTAAGTTATTTCGCTCATCAAAAGTGTGAGTCTGCATATCCTTATCAAGCTTATTTAGCACATGTTGTGAAAGAAGTTTTTTGTCCATAATTAAGATTGCTAATAGTCTGGGCAAAAACTCTTCGGTTGACCAAAGTTCCATAGCTAGTTCGTGATCTTTTTTAATGTCCTTCGCGATTTTTCGTAAGTCGCCTAGCTTAGTTTTACTATTGATCTGAGGGAGAATGTTTTCTGCTTTTGAAGAGCGTTTTATTTCTGTACCTTTATTTTCATTCATTTTATACAACTCCTTTATTAAAGCACTGCTTCATAATATGTCCTTGACAGGATATATCAAGAACTTAATTTCGTTATAAGTCTCATTGCAGTGGTGTGCCTCCAAAGTTTACCTTTATTAATATTGTAGCATTTATCGTATTAAAGCTTTCTCCACCTATAATAGAAGCGCAACCATATTCAATATAATAATAACATTTACTTTCTTTTAATTGGATACGAAAAGAGCATTCCTTTTTAAAGAAACGCACCCGTTAGTAGAAGAAAGCTAAATAGATTATGCTACCAACTATTATCAAAAGAATGAGTATTCCTGTACCTTTCCAACCTAGACTCCCAACTAAATCTTGAAGTCCTCCACCGTGAATACTTCCGGCAGGGTTTCTTCTTAATTCTTCTTGTCTCAATCTTTCTCTTATTTTTTCAGGACTTTCTTTATCTTTGTTCGATGAAAACACCACCTCTAAATTTTTTCTTAAAAATCATGTTTGCTATTGAACTAACCTGCTACGTTAGTTGAACAAGAACAGGTCACTCCCGATAATTTGATCATCATTCTGTTGTTCGGCACTTCAACTACGAATACCTCTTTAAATCGACAAACAAAAAAAGCGACCGCTCAATTAAGAGTAGTCGCCTTTTGCATGTGCGAAATACGCGTAAAAGAAGACCGCCAATAGACGATCTCCTGTTGTTCATCTAAACCAGCTAATAGGATCTCAATATATTTCTCTTAAATTCCATTTGGACAGTTTGGGATACAAAGCTTTTCTCCATTCACTCTCAAATTTTGGACAGGGGATACATCTTTGAATTTCGTTATTTTTATTAAAGAACTATTCGAAGAATCACCAGTAAACACTATAATTTAGAAATCAAACAATGCTTGGAAATTAATATAATCAACCACCCGACACTGTTCAGAAGTATTTGGTTAAGGTAAAACGTACAAAAAACATAATTTTGTTTGCATATAGTATCAATATATGATGGAAAGGGTGTGCATTGTGTGGAAAGAACATAAATATTTTAAACCGATCAAGTTTAAATCAAATCCAAGTTGTCGTCGTCGCTGTTGTTGTTGCCCTTGTTGTTGTCGTTGTCGTCTTCGTTGCACTAAGCCTCCATTTTTACCTGTACCGCCAATTTGTAACTATCTCGTATATGTTACAGACGCTGGTACGCTAGATACTCCTGATAATAGGGTATCAGTGATTGATACAGCGACAAATACTATAGTCGCTACCATTCCAGTAGGAACTGGTCCACTAGAAGTAACGATTTCACCAAATGGAACACTTGGTTATGTTCCAGGTTTCTTATCGAATAATGTAACGGTTTTTGAGACTGCAACAAACACTCCAATCTCCACCATACCGGTAGGACCTAATCCACTTGGTGTAGCAATTTCACCAGATGGAACACTTGCTTATGTATCAAATCATGGAACTAACACTGTATCAGTAATAAATACTGCAACAAATACCGTAACAAATACTATTACAGTAGGACTCCAACCTCAAGGCATAGATTTTACTCCGAATGGTGCGTTTGCTTACGTTGCAGATGAAAACTCAAATGCAGTATCAGTAATAAATACAGCAATAAATTTGATGGTTGTGGCAATCCCTGTGGGAATTCGTCCTAGATCAATCGTTATCACACCGAACGGACAATTTGCTTACGTTACAAATGAAGCTAGTAACACAGTATCTGTAATCAATGTAGCAATAAATGTGGAGATTCTTACAATCCCTGTTGGTACAGAACCTGTGGGAACAGCAATTACACCTGATGGAACACTTGTTTACATTGTAAATAAAGGTAGTAATACTGTATCTGTCATAAATACAGCAACAAATACGGTGATTGCTACAATCCCTGTAGGAGCATCTCCTGACCAAGTAACCATCTTGCCGGATGGAACACTTGCTTATGTCACAAATCAAGCTGACAATACTGTGTCTGTCATAAATATAGCAACAAATATGGTAATCGCTACAATCCCAGGATTTAACGGTCCTACCGGTATAAAAACTGGGACAATCTGCAGATAAAAGATAAACTTTTTATATAAACGAGTTGATTTCATAATCTAAAGTACTTGGAGCTCAAGGGTTTTAAACAATAAAAAAAGGCGACCACTCCGCAATGGAATGATTACTATAAGCGCATCATCAAGCCAATCGACCAGTCCAACATCCCGGTTTCAGGATTCTTTCAGAATCAAACTCCACATTTACAACAGAATAAATCTCTGATTTGTATTTTTAATTTATTTATTGATAGTAAGACAAGTAGCAATTGCCCTTCCCTCCATCTTTTGCACGAATATTATATGACAATATGACATATGGAGGTGATAAAAATGGATTATTATAACCACGATTCTAATCGCAGATGTAGTAAATGTAATAGCCATGCTTGCTCTTGTAAAATAGTATGCGAAGTACCAAAAGTGCCAATAGGACCATTTAGGGCTACCGGACCAGCTGGGTCTACTACTACTGAAACCACATGTGGGTTATGCGAATACGGGTATATATACAACTTAACCCCCCAAACGGTAGCCATAGAGGCTGATGTCCTTTTTGATACAAATGGAATAATGACACCAGGAATTACGCATATCCCTGGAACTTCTCAAATTTCAGTAATTAATCCGGGAGTCTACGAAGTTACTTTCTCAGTGTCCGGTACAGAACCCAACCAGTTCGCACTATTCAGAAACGGTTTACCGGTTGCGGGAACAATCTACGGCTCAGGTGCTGGCACTCAGCAAAACAACGGTCAGGCAATTATCACCATAGCAGCTTTCGATGTTCTTACACTTCGAAATCATTCTTCTGCGGCAGCAGTTGGTCTTGCATCTGTGATAGGTGGTACACAAGCAAATGTAAATGCCTCTATTCTCATTAAAATGTTAAATCCGAATTTTACCTAGTCCAATCGAATGCCCTGGAACAAAGAAAGTATAAAAACAACTCGATACAATTATAAAAAGCGACACTCACGATGAGTAGTCGCCTTTTTATTTGTTCTTATTTCTTTAATATGCGATCCATCCGTTCGAGCATTGCCCATACTTCTTGTCGGGTAATCGGCCGCCGCGTCCTGGATCTATGAAAATCTTCACCATATCACTTCAACCCTTTCCGCTTCAATTCCTGTTCCTGCTTCTTCGCCTTATCCGTGATGATTTACGTGTTTTTCCACACTCCGTAGACCAACAGCACAAAAGGCACAATATTGTCAATATGTTTATTCTCCAACTAACCTGCTCGTTAGTTCAATTAGGAATTAATGCGCATAATGGTCCGGATGTTCAACAAGTTAAGCTCAAGCACCCGTTAGTTGAAAATGCACTATTGGAGAAGTTTACGCAACAACATGCGTATGCAATGCTTTCTTAATTAAAGGGGGGGGACTTTTGTGGCTCGTATAAAAATGACAAGGACTAAAATAGATAGTATCTACTGGTACAAGCAAGGAACAAAAAAACAATTCGCCTATCGATACAAATATTAACAACCTACGACCAACACGGCACTCGGCGTGAAAAGACCAAGCAAGGCTTCGAATCGATTGAAAAAGCCGAGCGAGCGTTGATTGAAATTAAAGCCGCTATTTTAGATGGCAATACTAGCTTTGTAGAAAACGATAAACTGACGGTGCAGCAGCTGAATGAAATCTACATTGAAGCGAGTGTAACGAACTGGAAGCCCACTACGAAAAGAGACCATCTGTACATAATGGAAAACTATGTGCTGAATGTGATTGGTCAAAATAAGATTAAAAACATAAACAATCTTGTGATACAAAAGAAATTGATAGACCCCTTGATAACAAAAGGATTCAAGGAAGGAAATCTTATAGCGATTTACAGGCTTTTGAATGCTGTCTTTATGTTCGCTATCAAAAATGAAATACTGGACAGAAATGGCTTTCTGCGCCTAATTTAAAGGGCGCTGCCGAAAGCTTTAAAAGGAACGCTATTGCTGTGGATAAAGTAACAAAAATATTGGAGATTGCGCGGACGAAATACAAAATCACACATTACACTGCATTTAGTTTATTATTTTTAACGAGGATGCGTACTGGAGAATTAAGAGCATGTGGGCATTGATGTGGGAAAGTGATATAGACTTTGAAAATAATATAATTCACATCAGAAGGACGAAGGATCGCTTCGGGCCAAGAACCCCGAAAACGAAAAATAGTTATCGGAAATTCCCGATGAACGAAAACATCAAAAAGCTATTACTCACTTATAGAGAGTGGCACGAGCAAACGATGGAGTCTTTCTAGTTTCGGAATCTCGATGGGTATGTATTCGTCACCTACGCTGGTGTTCCGCTTGGAGAGCGGTACATGAAGCGCATTATTGACTTGATATGCGAAAGAGAGGAAATAACTCATCCCCCACTACCTACGGCACACGTTCGTTACAATACAACTATCCAAAAATACCCCGATTTCCACTGTTACCGAACTGGTAGGAGATACGCCTGAAACAATTTACAAAGTTTACGCGCACTCATTTGAAAAAGATGAAATTCAAGCATCTAACTTGATGGATCAAATTGTCGTTTTAAATACATTCGAAAATTAAAAAATAGTCGATTTGGGGTACAAATTGGGGTACGCGATATTTCTTTCACTTTTCAATAAAAATCTATTTGGTGATTATGTATTCGCGAAACCTCAAAACGTTGGTATATCGATGTTTCCAAAGAAAAAAACACCCGTAATTTTCACGAGTGTTTCAATATTTTTAGGATAACCATTTTGGTGGCGTATTTTTTGACCAATAGATGTCCCCAATCGAATGGTGGGCGACAAACGCATCATCTGCAGTATGGTAATGGAAATTGTAGAAATAGCCGTCTTGTGGACGCTTCTCCGTACGTACATGAAAGCGAATCAAATCTTTGCCATCTGCTAAATCATAGACATTGAAAATCTTCTCGGCATAATCACCCGCCGGTTTTTCGGTGATAGCTAGCCGACGCTTATGCAAGTCTCCGGAACTTTCAAGTGTCACATGGATAGCTTCTTCAATTTTCGGAAAAATGACCTCGTCGAATTCCGTGGCAATCACGGGTCCAATCTTTGTGCCAAATTTCATGTACGATAGTTCTTTTGCGGAAGCAATTAGCGACTCATCGACCAAACTTGGTTGTTCTTCATATTGGTCGTAGAAATAAGGATCCGCTAATTCAAACGGATAATTATCATTTTTCGGTGGCTGTTCGGAATGTTTCGCTGAGTCTTTGTCCTGAAAACTTGTCCATAAATGGTGATTTGGCGAAATAGCGCCTAGCGTTAAGAAGGCAACTGCAACAATAAGTGTTTTCTGAAACCATTTTTTCATAAGAGTTCACCCACAATTATGTATTTTTTTATAACTGTTATTAGTAACTAGACGAAAAGATACTGAAAAGGTTTCTTCTTTACTACTTTCATTGTACAATAAAACTGTAGATAAATGTACGTTTTTTTGAAGGAGGGTACCACTGATGGATGTGACACTACTTATCGGAATCGGAATGCTCGCATTGCTACTGTATTTAAGCACACTAAGTTTCACACATTAATCAGAAAAAACGCCGTCAGCCTCGATGTGAGGAAGTGACGGCGTTTTTCATTTTTCTATATAACCAAAGTGAAATTTCGTGTTTGGTCTAATTTTTCTTGTCATATTAAACTGTTTGAATACCGATGAATCGAACCGATCTTTGACGACTACCCGCCGCTTACAGACGCGTTGTGCCTGCTCCATCCAATGTTGGCTCAGTTCGCTATGAAAGCCAACTTGTCGTAGCGCAGTAAAATTAGACGACTCCACAATCGGAGCATGAAACATTGGATCCATGTAAACAATATCCCAAGAAGAATCAGCTTGTGCGCGCAAAAATTCGATAGCATCTGACTGGATAACCTCAATTCGATTCATCGCTTGTACAAGGAGGTCTGATTCTGACGGGAACGATTTTAATCCCCGTCCAGTAATAAATGCAACAGCCGGATCCACTTCGACGCCCTGTACTTTGCCGCTGTCACCTGTGATGAAAGAAGCAATGATGCTGTCAGAGGCCAATCCCAATGTACAATCAAGAAAGGAATTTCCACTTTTTAAATGTGACACTTCAATCAATGGATCCATCTCACCATTCACTAATCGCTTCAAGCGAAACGCAGCTGAATTGGGGTGAAAGAAAAAAGGCTCGTCCATCCCAATACGGTATAAATCGAAGCGATCTTTCCCCGCCACAATGACATCCGCACCATACTCTTGCTGCAAGCGCATAATGGAGCGTTTTTTTCGTTCGATGATGGGACATCCAAGTACTTCTGCAGCGTCCTGCGCAAGCCGTTCGGAACGTCCATCAGGGCGTCCGCCCGTCGTAATAATGGTGCTCACTTTTGACAGACTTGACCGAGTACTTCTGCTAGATGGTCTTTAATTTGTTCCATCTCAAAGTTCTCAATCTGTTCACGTGGAATAAAGTAGGCTAGCGCCCCATCTTTCCATAGTGCAATAGAAGGTGAACTCGGAGGCACTTCTGGGAAGTAATCGCGCATCATTGCCGTTGCTTCCTTATCCTGTCCCGCAAATACCGTAAATAAGTGGTCTGGTTTGTACTCAGCTTCCTGAAGGGCTTCCCTTACGGCTGGTCGCGCAAGACCCGCGGCACATCCACAAACAGAGTTAATAACGACAAGTGCCGTCCCCTCTAGTGTTTTCATCGTTCCTTCGACATCCTCAGCCGTTGTTAGCTCTATAAAACCGTTGTTCGCAAGCTCTTCTCGCATCGGTTTCACAATGCCCTTCATATACTCATCGTACGCGTTCATGTTACCGCCCCTTTTCATATGTATTCAAAATTGCTTAGCATATCAGGTTCTACGTGTTCTATTCTACCTCATCTTCCGTGTATTTTCATCGTTCTTCACTTTAAATGTTAGTTTCATGTTAGTTTTTGTGATTTATTTTAGCAGTCCTGCTATAGCCTTTTTAGGTTCGTAACTAGATGTGGATGATCTATGGGGTTCGTGCAACTTGTTATTGGAATTTCAATGTTGCCGCCATGTCCTTAACATTTAGACCCTCGTATTGCCTCAAGCATTTACCCTTCTCTGCAATGTGTGGATTAACTCACTGTTCTTCAGCGCACACGGATAAAGTATTTATGCTTTAAGACGCTTTAATCGCTTCATCAACAACACTATTCATCATACCGAAAAATCCCAACACTTACGCAATCACCGGAAATAAGTCACCAATCCGTAATGAACTCCCCAATAACTAAGAAGATTTTGTAGTAAACTTACAATAGATACAGTCAGAAAGGAGGCTATCAAATGGCAACTGTAATATGGGTTTGCATTATTTTCTTGATTTTATTTTTACAAATTATTTTTATCTATATCGTTATCCATAAAAGTTATCGATATAAGCATACAATTGATCCGATTGATGATCATACAAAAGATATGAATAGGGTGAGAACCGAAATAGAATAATGACCGCGACAAAAACAGTTAGTTGCTACACCACAGTTATCATTCCTTCGCACGTTAGTCGACCTGCGTATTAAACAGTTTTCATATTGCGTCCGTGGTACTCTCAATACATACATAATGAAAAGAACTTAGCAATGTTTTAATTAACATAGTTGATCAGCTCTGTACCAAGCTTGTAGGTTGTGCTGTAGCACTCCTTAACGCGCATTGCGAAAGAGGGCAATTCAAGATTCTAACAGATGTTCTGCAATAATAGAGCGAGTCCATGCCTTTGTGTGGGACATTAAACAAAAGAAAAGTCCATTGCTCTTGTAAATTGTGCCGCTACGAGCAGTATCACGGCAGTCCAACATCCAAACTTTCTTGTTCCATCACAAGGACCCCCTCCTGCCTTTCGCTAGCCAAGACAGGAGGATTCCTGTCTTATTTCATTCCCTCAATCCGTATGTCGCCATCCGCTCCATATGTCGTACTAAACTCCATGAAGTCTGCGAATAAGATGAATTCATAGTCCAATCCGAAAAAGTCGTAATATCTAATCGTGTTTTGCAATTAAGCCCTGAAAACGCAGTTCTCCAGATTCGCAATGCGCTCTCGATGCAATTTCAGTCTTGCTGCCATGTCTTTTATTTTACCCCCTCCTCAATTCACTATGTCGAAATATCCCGACCCTATTGCACTCCGCAAACAACACCTCATACTGCTGATCACGGAGTACCTTTATGAACTCCTTGAACCTCTTTGAGATAATAATAGTCCTCAACTTCTTTTTGAGTTACATTAACAACGACTTCAACCACATTACCAACCTCAAATGGCTTTCTAGTTGCTGCACCGTGAGTATCAATCTTCCACAAACTTCTTCGCGCACCTTAACTGTTGAAAAACATACGACTCATAATGCTCGCCACCCTTAGACAATAGGTCCGTAATGCTGTTGGTGAATGACCTGCAATGCTTCGATGGTATGTTTTTAGCTAAATTTGATATTTCATATATAGGATTCATTCAATTCCTCCTATTCTTTATGTTTATTTGATAAAGTCTAATAGAATCGAATATATTGTCGTATTATTATTAGGAGGTATAACTTTGGAAAATTTCTTTGTATATATTTGTATTATATTCGTGGCATCTATTTTACAAACAAGTACTGGTTTTGGATTTTCGATTATGGCCACTCCCTTCTTATTGATGCTATTCAAACCTCAAGAGGCTATTCAAATAAACATTATTCTTTCATTAATTATCTCTGGTGCTTTAATAATGAATATCAAAAAGGACATTGATAAACATTTATTAAAAAAATTAATTTTAGGAAGTATTGTTGGTATTCCATTTGGTGGGTTAGTTTATATATCTATTGATATTAGTACTTTTAAAATAATCATTAGTATCATTTTATTAGCACTAACGTTAATGCTAATTTTCAATATTAGATTTAAATCAACTACAACTAGAGATTACATTATAGGTGGAATCTCTGGTCTTTTAACAATAAGTATCGGTATGCCTGGACCACCATTATTGATCTATTTTGCTGGGACAAATTCTGTAAAAGAAAAAACAAGAGCCACAACATTAGCATTTTATTTGTTTATTTATTTCATTAGTCTTGTTTCTCAATTGTTTTTAACTGGAACAGATTTGAGTATCTGGCGTTCAAGTTTGTATGCCATTCCCGCTGTATTTATCGGGTTGATAATAGGGCAAATTCTATTCAAACATTTTAACCAAAAAACATTCCGAATTTTGACATATATTCTTTTAGGGGGCACTGGGGTTTTCTTATTAATAGAAAGTATCTTATCTCGATGACATAACTAGATAATAGAGTTCTAAATCATTAGCACATCTCAGTTTTTTAATTTAAGACCTTCATACAGTAAAAGCCTGTTAAATTGAGTTATAGTTTGGTCGTACTGCGTCATATTTTCTCTAAATTGCTTATCCATTTCTCTTTTTATAAAATTAAATACTTAATTACTTTTCATGTATCAATCAGAAGCATATAATTTAAGGATTAAAAGATAGGAGAATTGAACATGAAACATAACGCATTGCACCAATGGCAAAAAGATCATAATAAACGTATAACAGATTTCCATAAAAATCATGCGTTAGAGTTAGAACGTGGTGAGAACGGAAACGGGTTATTAGCTAAATGGGAACGATTTGTTTACAACAAAGGAAAAGCTCTTTTTAAAGCTATTAATCAAACTTTTATTAATTAACTGTTCCTTTTTAGAACAGTTCTTTTTTAATTTTTGATGTATGAACTGTTCGCCTTATGTGTCTAAACAGCACCTAATGGACCGTAATGCATATTAACAATTATGCGTAACTAAAAACCTTAGTATTTCCTTTAAAATTCTTTTTCGCTAGAGTTTCAAAACTTATCAGTTCTTTCGAATTTTTCTTCTCGATCAATATCATTTGGGAATTGAATTGTATTGAAACATAAAAGGTGTAATATTTATATATAAACAAATAGAAAGAAGATAAATTAATTGAAGAAACTAATACTTATGTTCGCAGCAGCGATAATTCTAACTTCTATAGGCCATCTACCAGTAGGAGGATATAAGGAGTCTTTGAATTACCGATCTAAGTCTTATCCAAAATCGTTGCATGATCTACGAACTGAACAATAGAACTAACTTCACTTAGTTTCTCTGCGCTTCGCAGAATGGTCGTACTACGCAACAAAAATTTGTCATACACCGAAAAACCGAAACTTTCACACTCTCGCTGACGTATATTCTAACTAGAAAGCGAGGTGAACTAATTAATGGAGAAAAATACAAGTATAATTTTTGTAGTTCTTCTCAGTTTTGTAATCAGTTACATTCTTTCATCAGCATTTGCTCATTACGGTTTAAACACAACAAATCTATCCACTGGTTTTATTGTTGTTTGTTTAACTATCTCTTCAGTTACTTTGTTCGGGAAACTTTTTCCTGAACAAACAGTTAGAGAAAGTTAACATCATAATTATTTTCTAAAGTTTGGGAGTCGTTATTTGCAAAACTACTCCCGATTTTTATTTCATATTCCGGACGTACTGCCCAATAAGAATTCCATGTTCTGTAGGACTAGGTTCATATTACCGATATCACTCATACATTGAGAATGGAGGTGTAAGAAGAATGAATTCTAGTCCCACGCATCCTTCTACAAACTCAGATGTTCTAAATAACATTCTGAAAGCAATAGATGGGGAGTATCATGCAATTTACTGTTATGAAGTTTTAGCAAATCAAGTGCCGAATGAAGTTATAAAAAAACGCATTCTTGAAATCAGAAAAGATGAAATCAGGCACTATGAAACCTTTTGGTACCTGTATATTTCTTTAACAGGGAAACAACCCACTCCTCAAATAACAAAACAATGTCCTACTGAATATAAAAGTGGAATACTTGCTGCATTCATAGATGAACAGGAAACTGTTGACTTCTATCACGATATAGCAAGAAGTACTGATAACCCGGCCATTAGAGATGCTTTTACACGAGCATCAGCTGACGAACAAAATCATGCAGTTTGGTATTTATATTTTATGAATCATCTCTAATTTTTTAGCAGCCGACAATCATGTCGGCTTTTTTGTTACGCCTAATGTGTCTAGTCCACTCCTTCGACATATCAGACTTCCCTCAAAGCGAGTAGAAACATGCACAGTTAAACACTGTTGTTACGATGAAAGTAACGACTTTCCCATTTATAACTACCGTCATTCTATCGACTCCTCAATAAACTCCAAACTTCACGTTGTTTCCTCTTTAAAGCTTTCCCCACGAAGGTAAATAGATAACTTTCTGCCTGTCCTTCTAGCGCCCTAAGACGGCTTATTCGTCAATCCTTCTACTGCCAAACATTACGATAAATTTCCCGCGCATCACCTCAACCACATTGCTCCCCGTAACCATCGTTTTGAAATGCCCGCCCATATCCTTAGGAAGATGATCGACCTTTCTACCTTGCGAGACACAAATCATAAAGAAACATTAAAGTAATAAACTAATAAAAAGTACATAGAATATTAATGTATAGACAATCATACATTTAATAAAAGTTGTTGTTTGTAATAGATATCAAAGTATTACAGAGGGAGAATAACTATGAGCATTGAATTTGTTTTACTGGCACCAACAGCTCTTCAAGTGTTTAAAGCAGGAGAGTCGAATCCAAAAAAAGTAAAGCGAATCGTTTATGGACAAGCTACATCAGACGCTAATGGTATAGCTACACTTTATTTTACAGAAAACGGATTAGCAAACGGCAAACCATTATTGACAACTATTGACTATGCAGTGTCAAGCGTATATTCAACAAATCCTTCGATAAATGCAAGACCGAAAGTTCAAATGCGCGAGAAAAATGTAAGTGCAAAATATGTCTCTGCGAATGTTACAAATATTAGTAGTATAGTAGTGCTAGGAATTACTGTACTAGGTTCAGAAAATCCAGTGAGTGGAATTCTTGTAGATTTTATGATTTTAGGTAGTTTTGATAGTTAAGAGAATGCGCCTAAGAGTGTGAAAGACTTGGATTAATAATGGTTGTTCGAAATTTTTGGGAACAATTTTCTCCCAGCTTTTAATTATTCTCCAGATAGATACTATCTTGCTTGGTTTGCATATTAGTTTAAATAAATTATCTTATTCATTATATTTTTCCTTTCTAATTTCCCTCTGCATAATACGGTCTATGCCGCTTGCTAAATACATGTCTACAAAGTAACAGAGCTACGAATACAGCGATACTTGCAAAACCAATGGCCACCATTTGCAATGAGAACCATTCCCCTATCACGCCTAAGATAAATGTAAACGTAATTTGCAACAAACTTTGGAACATCGATGCAAGACTACCAAAGCGCCCCATGATGGTTGTCGGAACATTTTTCTGATAGAACGTATCATAACCCGAATTACTAAATGCCATAAAAAAACCTAAAAAAAGAAAGGCTGCTGTTGCTGTCCAAAAATCAACTGCACTGTAAAACAACAAATAGCCAACCGCTGTTAAAATCATTCCAACGCCTACATACATTTGCAACGAGAAACGCTTTGCAAGTCCCGCAGAAGCCGCCGCTCCCAATAATGAACCTACACCTGCAATACTGACGATAAGCCCGTACATTTGGTCAGACAGCACTAAATTCTGCTTAATAAATGTGACCTCTTGGGAATCTAATGCAAAAGCAATCATAAGTGCCGACTGAAATAGTAAATAAATCTTTATAAAATAACGGTCCTGCTGAATAAACCCTTTGACAACGTGCCAATCAGAAACAAGCATCTTCACAGTAATTGGCTCTCGTTTCTGTAAGTTTTCATCTTCGACATCAGGCAGTTTGGCGATACAAACCGCACAGAAAAAGAACGTAACTGCGTTTAAAACGATACACCAAGTGGTCCCAACTAAAGCAATGAGTACACCCGCTACTGCTGGTCCGATTAAAAATGATCCCGAGTTCATCATACTCATAATCGAGTTAAATCTTCTACGGTCCGTGTCAGCTACAAACTTTGTAATATAAAAGGTCGAGCTTGGACCAAAAAATGCCCCTGCAATATTTGCTACAAAAAGAATACTATAGACAGTCCATAGCGAATCAAGAAATGGAACGAGTAAAACTAGCGAACCTCTTAAGATGTCCGCTAAGACCATCAAATTCCTTTTGTTCACGCGATCGATGATAGTGCCAGCCCATAAATTTGTTAGCAACCTTGCAATGGGTCCAACAATGTAAATCCCTGCAACCGCAGCAGCTGAACCCGCCATATCAAGTACTAATATATTTAATGCAATTAGATACACCCAATTTCCAAAGTAGGAAACGCCTATACCGCTTAACAGTAGTGAATATTTCTTCCAAATCCTCATGAACATCCCCCGTATTCTCCAATACCCTATATAAGCATACCAAATTTCCGCCTCCAAACTACTTCAAATTGATACAATAGTGTGAATACAAAAGGTGATATAAAAAGTGGAAGTCCGCATGATTAAGTGGATAAATCCTGTACATCAGCTTATAATTAATAGTAGTGAGAGGGGTCGTTTATTATGAAGCAAATTCAATTAAATTCTCCTGAATTTAACCGCGTATTAAAAAACATGCAGCTTGAAAATTTAGGTTTAAGCCATCCCTTACAACAAAAGGCTCTCGAAATCGTCAATTCGGGGATAATTATCACACCAGCTTTGATTAAGGAAGCTTTAGCGAATGGCAAAGTACAATGAATTTGAAAATGACGCTTATCTTTTAAAGACAAATCTGTTAAGTATAACTGATTTTGCTGAGCTTGAGCAGGCTGAGGCGTTTACGTTTTCAATGCGTGCAACTCAAATCGAGCAAGGAGTATACAACATTACTTCTTTTTCGCTCACTGACTTTGTTGAGCTTCACCGCCACCTTTTCCAAGATATCTACGCGTTTTCTGGACAATTCCGAGATGTCCAATTGATGAAAGGTGGCACACGCTTTTGCCAAGTGCAATTCATGGATGAATATGCTTCTAATTTATTTACTCAGCTGAACAATGAGAACAATTGGGATTCTCTTGAGCATGCAGCAAAAAGGCTAGCTTATTTCAAATCTGAACTGAATATGCTGCACCCATTTCGCGAAGGTAACGGTCGCACAATCCGAATATTCCTGCAATCCTTTGCAAAACAGAAAGGGTTCTTATGGGCTTACGACAAAATGGATCGCAATCAGTACATGCAAGCTATGATTCGAGCAGTGACGAGTGAAGATTTACTTGAACAGCTTTTACTCAATACTTTAACTTCAATAGACTAAACACCAACGAACTTCCAAAATGGACAGTTCGTTTTTTCTTATACAATAGTAAAACCGCAGAAAGTTAGGCACTTTCTGCGGTTTGTTTCGGTTGTTCCAATATAATATTTCGTTTTTTCATCTGCATAAAGAACAATACTGTCATACTTAAACTGATCAATCCGAATACGATGACCATCGATTGGAGTCCGATAATGTCGAGAAATGCACCTGCTGACAATAAAACAACTTGGAACATGACCCGTTCTAGCATATTGCGGAATGAGAAAAATCGACCGTGATATTCTTTGGGCATCTGTTTCTGGAATATGACCATCGCTGTTGGGAAAAAGCAGCCTAATGAAAAGCCTAAGACAGCAAAAGCGGCTAATGTAACGGCCGTACTGCTTACAAAAAACAGCATAAACTCAGCGACTGCTACCATAATTGCAAAGAAAAATAGAATCGTTGTTGTTTTCCATTTGGATGAAATATACTTCACGGCAAAGGATCCTAGCATAAATGCAATTCCTTCAAACGTATAGATAAGACCTTTAATGGACGCTGAATCCTGAATGATACTAATATTAATAACGAGTAGATTGAACGACCCCAGAAACAGCAAAGGTATAAGTGTCATCACCAGCGTCATTCCGACGGCCGGATAAGCCTTCAACACCGGAAACACTTCCATGAAGCCGCCTTTACCGCCCACCGTCTTCACTTTAGCTTCTCTGCCCTCACCTTCATCAATCCGTAGCATTAAGGTAAAGATAAGAAGTCCACCGTAGGCAATCATCGATACCCAGTACAGAGACGCCAGTGACCAGTAAACGAGCATAATCCCCGCTAAAGCAGTTCCCGCGACACGCGCAATGGTTGCAACATTCATATGCAAACCATTCATGGTCAGCAAATCATCATCTTTCACAACAAGTGGAATCGCTGCTTGCAATGCAGGAAAATAGAAAGTAGCTGCTAATTGAATACTGATCATAAAGGCGACCATCCACCAAACAGATCCAGTTGAGATGGCTATCAGCATAAAGACAACACTAATCATCCGCCCGAAGCCGGATATAAGCAATACAGTCTTTTTTCTAGACTGGTCAATGACCTTTCCAGCAAGTGGCCCCGCAATAATTCCCGCTAACAGACCTACTGACATAATCAGTGCTTTGATGAAATCTGAAGGGATTTTTTCTTGCATAAATTCAAGATTCCCAATAATTCCAGTCCACAACCCCAAGCCCGCTATCATTTCCCCCGTTAAAATGATCCAAATGTTACGATTTCTCCACATAACTCAATCCCCGTTCTATTATTTCGCTTATCGAATTATTATAAAGCAGGCTTGAAAAAAAGTCACGGGAATCTTTCCCGTGACCTGTCTACCTACTTTATTCAATTTCAGCTTTTGGATCTTTGTAAATATGCGTGACATTGCCGTCTTTTTTCTCATCTGTAGTCGTACTACCGTTCGAGTAACGATCGGTTGGACGTATTGTCCCCGCAACGATGGCAAACTTATTACCTTTTTCGGTTGCCAACACAATGATTTCATCGGTTGTCACCATTTTAGCTCCGACAACGCGATATGGATTGGATTTTAGTTCTTTCAGGACAACGACGCCGCGCTGTGCTCGTGCTGCTCTATCTAGCTCTTTCAAACTCATTCGTTTCACAGTTCCACGCTGAGTCGCTAGTAAGATAGAAGCACCGTTATCTTGAATGACTTCCATCGCTACAACTTGATCATCGTCCTTCAAATTGATGCCGCGCACGCCAGCCGTACGTATGCCGGTTACCGACAGTTCTTCAAGTTGAAAACGAAGTGCATAGGCTTGATGTGTGAATAGGATAATATCCTCGTCTCCTTTGACGATTCTAGCATCTACCATTTGGTCACCATTTTTAATGCCCATGGTTTTAAACGTTCTTGAATAGCGTTGGACTTGATAATCCGCCAGTTTTGATAGTTTAACAGCACCATTTTTCGATGAAGTCAAAATGAACGCTTCTTGATCAAAGCTTTCTAACCCGATTGCCGCGATAATCGATTCGTTTTGCTCGAGCGCGATAATACTAGAAATATGCTGACCAAGGTCTTTCCATTTGATGTCTGGCAACTCATGAACCGGTTGATATAGATAGTTTCCTAAAGACGTGAACAACAGCAAATGATGGCGCGTGTTCATTGGCACTTCTAACAAACTATAATCCGATTCCTTCATATCTTGCCCAGCTCCATTTGAAGCTCCATAAGAACGGACGCTAGTACGCTTGACATAGCCATCTTTTGTTACGGAAACAATAACTTCTTCACTTGGCACAAGAATATCAAGGTCTACTTTGATTTCTTCAATTTTCGCCTCAATTACAGAACGTCGTGGTTCAGCGAACTGCTTCCGAATTGCGATTAGCTCTTTTTGAATAACCGATGAAAGTTTTTTATCGCTTTTCAAAATGGCATCGAGCTGTTCGATCAGCTTTCGCAACTCAGCGTCTTCTTGTTGTAACTCCGTAATATCTGTATTCGTAAGCCTATAAAGTTGGAGTGACACAATTGCTTCCGCCTGGATTTCAGAAAACGAAAACTTGGCTATCAAATTATTTTTCGCATCGCGCTTATCTTTTGATCCGCGAATCGTTTTGATGACTTCATCCAAAATGGATAGAGCTTTCATAAGACCTTCTACGATATGCAAGCGGTCTTGCGCTTTTTTGATGTCATATTGTGATCTACGTGTCACTACTTCCTTCTGGTGATCGATATAGGCGTCAAGTAGCATTGGTAATGACATCAGCTTCGGCCTGCGATCAGAAATAGCAATCATATTGAAGTTGTATGTGACTTGTAAATCCGTATTTTTAAGCAAAAATTGTAGAATTCCATTGCCATCGATGTCTTTTTTCAATTCGATGACGACACGGAGGCCTGTACGATCCGATTCATCGCGTACATCGGCGATACCGTCTAATTTACGATCCAGCCGGAGCTCATCCATTTTCTTAACCATATTGGCCTTGTTAACGTCATATGGAATTTCTGTCACAACGATTTGCGACTTACCGCCTTTTAACGGTTCTATTGCTGTTTTTGCACGTATTACGAAACGTCCTTTGCCGGTTTCATAAGCCGTTTTGATGCCGTCAGTTCCTTGGATGATCCCCCCAGTTGGGAAATCAGGTCCTTTGATAACAGTCATTAATTCATCAACCGAAACGTCTGGATTGTCCATACGCATGAGAACTGCATCAAGCGTTTCGTGCAACGCATGTGGCGGTATATCCGTTGCATAACCTGCAGAAATTCCCGTTGAGCCATTGACTAGTAAATTCGGGAAACGGGCAGGTAAAACAGTCGGTTCAGGTTCTGTATCATCGAAGTTAGGGATAAAATCAACTGTATTTTTAGTGAGATCCCGCATCATTTCGCCCGCAATTGCAGATAATCGTGCCTCAGTATAACGCATGGCAGCAGCGGAGTCCCCATCGACAGAACCGTTATTACCATGCATTTCAATCATCATATGACGCAGTTTCCAGTCCTGACTCATCCGCACCATTGCTTCATAGACGGACGAATCGCCATGGGGATGATAGTTACCGATGACGTTCCCGACGGTTTTGGCCGATTTACGGAAAGCCTTATCATGCGTATTCCCTTCATGGAACATGGCATACATAATACGCCGTTGAACAGGTTTCAAACCGTCGCGTGCATCCGGTAATGCCCGGTCCTGAATGATGTATTTACTATAGCGTCCAAATCGATCACCGATCACTTCTTCCAAGGGTAGATCCTGGTAACGTTCTTCTAAAGTCATTCAAAGTCCCCCTCGACATGCAAAAATTCATTGTCCAAAATATTATGTTCTTCCGACATGCCGAAATCGACGTTCTCTTCAATCCAACGACGTCTTGGTTCTACTTTATCGCCCATTAGCGTCGTGACCCGACGTTCAGATATCGCGCTATCTTCGATTGTGACTCGGATAAGCGTACGTGTTTCTGGGTTCATCGTTGTATCCCATAGCTGATCCGCATTCATTTCACCAAGTCCTTTATAGCGCTGTAGCATATACCCCTTACCAATTTTTTTCATGGCTTCATCTAAATCGGCTTCCGTCCATGCATAGGCCAGTTTCTCGCTCTTCCCTGCGCCTTTAAACACCTTGTATAGTGGTGGTAATGCGATGTACACTTTGCCTGCTTCAATAAGGGGCTTCATATAGCGATAGAAGAATGTCAGTAGTAGCACTTGAATGTGCGCTCCGTCTGTATCGGCATCCGTCATGATGATCACTTTGTCGTAGGCGATGTCTTCCACTTGGAAGTCCGAACCTACGCCGCCGCCAATCGCATGAATAATCATATTGATCTCTTCATTTTTCAAAATATCTTCGAGTTTCGCCTTCTCCGTGTTGAGTACTTTCCCTCGTAACGGCAAAATGGCCTGGAAAACACGGTCGCGACCTTGTTTTGCAGATCCTCCAGCGGAATCACCTTCTACTAGGTACAGTTCATTCTTCGCGGCATTTCTCGATTGTGCGGGTGTTAATTTACCAGACAGTAGCGTATCTGATCTTTTCCTCTTTTTCCCAGAACGTGCATCTTCTCGTGCTTTCCGTGCCGCCTCCCGTGCTTGTTGTGCACGTATGGCTTTCCGAACGAGTGATGCACTTAAATCAGCATTTTCCTCCAGGTAATAGAACAACTTCTGAGACACGATGGAGTCCGTGACACCTCGCGCTTCACTTGTCCCAAGTTTACCTTTCGTCTGCCCCTCGAATTGCAAGATTTCCTCGGGTATACGAACGGATACAATGGCTGAAATCCCTTCACGGATATCCGAGCCCTCGAGGTTCTTATCTTTGTCTTTCAATAAACCCGTTTTCCGTGCATATTCATTAAATACACGGGTCATCGCGGTTTTTGCACCTGTTTCATGTGTTCCGCCGTCTTTTGTCCGAACGTTATTGACGAATGACAAAATGGTTTCCGAATAGCCATCACTAAATTGGAAAGCAAACTCCACTTCGATGCCATCAGATTCTCCGTCCAAATAGGCGACATTATGCAGGACATCCTTCTCTTCGTTCAAATAAGAGATAAAAGCCTCTATTCCTGTTTCATAATGAAAAACTTCGTGCTTATCTGTGCCTTCTTCTTTTAGATCAATTTTTAGGCCTTTCAATAAGAATGCAGACTCACGTAGGCGTTCGCTTAATGTATCATATTGATATTTTACGACCGAAAAAATAGATGGATCGGGTTTAAAATGAATAAGCGTCCCTTTTTCACGTGTTGTGCCAATCTCTTCGAGAGTGGTCACGGGCTTTCCACCCTGTTCAAATCGTTGACGAAACTTTTTACCGTCGCGGAAAATCGTTACTTCTAGCCATTCAGACAAAGCATTCACAACGGATGCCCCAACGCCGTGTAGTCCACCACTCGTTTTGTAGCCGCCTTGGCCAAATTTACCGCCGGCATGAAGGACTGTTAGAATAACTTCTACTGTTGGCTTTCCAGTCGCGTGTATTCCTGTCGGCATACCACGTCCGTAGTCCCGGACGCTGACACTACCGTCTGTATGAAGTGTTACATCAACTTCAGATCCAAACCCTGCTAGTGCCTCATCTACCGCATTATCAACGATTTCATAGACCAAATGGTGAAGTCCACGGGAATCGGTAGATCCTATGTACATACCGGGACGTTTACGAACCGCATCTAGACCTTCTAATACATGAATCGAATCATCATCATATTTATATGCTTCCTGTTTTTTCGTCAAATTACGACCCCCTTCAAACAAACGTTCTCTTTTATATAATCGTACTGCTTCCCCAGAAGGTTGTCAAATCAACGTTCTCGGAAGCTTGCTCAACTAATTGTATAGAAGAAGATGATTTATTGCAACGATGTTCGTTAAATGATAGTTGCTAAAACCAGATGTTTGCGCATGAACGATTCCAATCTACTTCAGCAATATTTGCCTGGATGGCAAACGATTCTCTACGTGAAGCCATTGTAGTCAACAGACGGTTCTGCTAAACTAAAATCACTATAGAACTATATAAAAGGGGTATAGAATGGAAATTATCTTACTGTTACTCATCGCTTATTTACTTGGTTCCATCCCGTCAGCACTGTGGGTTGGACAACTGTTTTACAAAATGGATATCCGCCAGCACGGTAGTGGCAATTTAGGTGCGACGAATACATTTCGCGTTTTAGGAAAAAAAGCGGGGATTGCTGTTACAATCATTGATATTTTAAAAGGTACAGCCGCTGTTGGATTGCTGGCCTTGCCTTTTTTCGAACAGACAAATGTTCACCTCCTGGTTCCAGGCATTCTTGCGGTCGTTGGACATATGTATCCCGTTTTCGCCAGTTTCAAAGGCGGCAAAGCAGTGGCCACTTCTGGTGGTGTCATTCTTGGCTATAATTGGCCTGTATTTATTTTAGTTCTTGCCACGTTCCTCATTGTATTGAAAATGACAAAAATGGTATCGCTTACTTCTATGATTGTTGCAATTGTTGGCTTCCTTTATAGTATTTTTTATTACGTTAGAACAGGCGATATCACCTTGATGGTTATGATTGGTTGCTTCGCTGTTTTCATTTTCTATCGCCACCGGGCAAATATTGGACGTATTAAAGCAGGTACCGAGCCAAAAGTGAAGTGGTTGTAATACAATGGAGACATTAACCGGAAGGATGGTGTGGGGAAATGAAGATCATCTTATCGACTGAAGCATTGAACTGGTTTAAAGAAGAAATGGCCACCGAAAAGGGCGATAGCATTCAATTTTTCGCTAGATACGGTGGTGCAAGTCCGTTGCATGAAGGATTTTCACTTGGTGTCAGAATGGAAGCCCCAGATGATGCTGCAGTTAAAACGGAACACGATGGTGTCCAGTACTATATCGAACGTCGAGATGAATGGTATTTCTTAGAGCATGACCTGCATGTTAACGTGGATCCAAAACTAGATGAACTAATTTATTCATATGAAAAAGCGTGAAGGCACAGTGCCACACGCTTTTTTTTATTTCTTAATCATTCATAGTGCATGATATCAATGTCAGTTTTGCATGTTGGTCAGTTTTCATTTTTTTAATGAATGAATAAAGAACTACGCATGTATGTTGTAGGTGGAACTGGAGGAATTAATTTTGATTGAAGCACCAGAGTATGTGTCATCACCCTGTTCTCTTCTAATTAATCTATTACTATAAGCTTAACATACCAATGTTCTGAACAGAATTACAGATACTATCAAAAAGATGTGTAACACGTTGTTAATAGCTTTGTAATCTAATTGTAAAAATCCTTGTTTAACCCATTAGGAGCAAGGATTAGGGATATACAAGCATTCAACAAGGAAATATTTCCCTAGAAGTCCTGCTACCTTTTTATGTTACTATCAATTGCGAGATCTACTACAAAAATTTTCAGGAGGAATTTTATGAAAAAACGTATAGTTACAGCTACACTCGCAGTTTGCATCAGTCTAAGTACATTAGGTGTAGTTTCCACAAATCCAGTAAATGTATCTGCTGCAACTACAACTACGCAAAACAATCAATCCGCCGTTGAAGCAAAGGCGGATCAAATAATTCAAACTGGTAAAAGTTTGATTGGGAAGGCTACTTACAGTAATACGGAGTACAAGCCTACTTACCCCTATAAATTTTCTTGTGCGACTTTCCTTATGTATATTTTCGGAGAAAACGGCGTAGATCTAGCTACGTACAATGAAGATTATATGATGCAACAAGGAACTTACGTAGCAAGAGATCAATTGCAAAAAGGGGACCTACTTTTCTTCTCTAGTAAAGGAACTAAGATTCCTGATCATGTAGCGATGTATATCGGTGATAACAAAGTGATTCAAATGGCAGACCCAACACAAAAGATTGTAATTTCTGATTTAAACAGCAAACCCTACTATAAAGACAGTTACATTACGGCTCGTAGAGTTCTGCCAAGCTTGCTCCCTTCAAATCCAGCAACAAAAGGGGATAACGTTGTTAGTCTAGCCTTTGATTTAATGAATAAAGTAACAATGGGCACGGTTAACGATGATAAAGCAATGAAGTTTACAGGCCCAGGATTCGTTAACTATGTTTATAACAAAAATGGGGTAACTCTTGGATCGACCAATATTAGTGAACAAATGAAGGTAGGAACAACAGTCTCACGAGCAAACCTAAAGAAAGGTGACTTGATCTTCTTTAGTAATACGATTGGATCAAAGACACCAGGTTTAGTTGCGATATACGCAGGGGACCACAGAATTATCATTCCAAATTCAAATGGAATCCTAACTCGAGTTCTCTTCGTTGACTATTACGATCAACGTTTTATAACAGCAAAACGTGTTTTGACTGATAAGAATACACCAATCGTCGTGCCGCCTACTGTCAGTGCTCCATCGGCTGATAAAATCGTCAACTTTGCATCATCATTAATGGGTAAAGCGAAATTTGGTTACGGTTATGATGAGAAGACTTTAACATTTACAGGTGCTGGCTTTACGTACTATGTTTATAAAAATCAAGGTATTGACCTAAAAAGTAAAATTGCCAGCCAACAGGCGAAAATCGGCAAGGCTGTTCAAAAAGCTAGCCTCCAAAAAGGGGATCTTCTTCTCTTCTCAACGGATAATAAAGGGGCAAACATTACACAAACCGGAATTTACATTGGAGGAAATCAATATATTTCTCTTTCCACTTCCGGTTCTGTTTTGAAAGAAAGTCTAAACTCAACTTGGGCTAAGAAAAACTATGTTGCAGGACGACGTGTATTTTAATTAATGGAATCATAAAGAAGCATTCATCACATATGTGGTCGAATGCTTCTTTTTATTAAATGATTTGAAAGTATACGTTTTTCACTCCATACGAGTGTCCAAGTTCCTTACGCTTTTCTTAGTCTCCCATTTTTAAACTATTCGCAAACTCGATCATGGATCGGCTTGACATGGGGCCTTTTATAAGCAGAATCGCGTCATTGTCGAGGATAGGATCTAAAAGCTCTTTAAGCCCTTTGACCTCTTTACATATATGGATAGTCGCTTTACTTCCGTCCTGAATCGCTTGTCTTGCGATTTCTTCTGCCTTGCTTCCAATCGTAATTAACGTATGAATGTTTCTTTTCGCGACCATACTGCCAATTTCGCCGTGATATTTTTTTTCAAAAGTACCCAATCTATTGATATCGCCTAATACAAGAACGACATTTTTCCCCTTTCCAATTGAATCCAGGACCTTTAATGCGGCTTCTATCGAAGTTGGGTTATTTGTCCATGTATCATCAATGATTGTACTTCCACCTACCCCATTAGAAAACTCCAAGTGCCGGGTCATGTTCTCATATGTTGCTAGACGAGTAATAGCTTCCTGTAAATCCATACCCATCTCATTTACAGCCGCTAGCGCTGCAAGTGCATTATATACTTGGTGTTCCCCGTATCCGGGTATAAACGCTTTATATGTTCTTTTATTAAAGTGGAGTCGAAAATCCATTCCATGCTTTGCGAATTTGATTGTAGATGCTCTGAAGTCTGATCGCATACCGACTCCAAAATAAATAATCTTTCCTTTGAACGAGTGTAAAGGAACCTTTTTTGTATTTTCGTCATCTGCATTTATGATTAATTTGCCGTCTTTCTTTATGCCATCCACTATTTCTGATTTGGCCTTAATATATCCTTCAAGGTTTTTACATCCATCTAAATGATGCACACCAATATTTGTAATGATTCCAATCGTTGGTTGGTAAATCATACATTGGTGTGTAATATTACCCGAATTCCCTAGTCCATGTTCAAAAACCGCTGCATCTGTCTTGTCATCAATCCCCATCAAATAAGGCAATGACCTTCGTGGTTCATTTTTGCTGCTAATGGATGCTTGGATATGACGATCCTTACTTAAGATATGTTTAATCATATCTTTCGTTGTTGTTTTACCGCATGTTCCCGTTATTGTAACGACGGGTATCGTAAAAAGACCCCGATAGTACTTGATAAATTTCCAATAAGATTGGACAAGGCTAGCCACTTTTATTACGGTCGTATTTGGCAGGGCGTTTTTCAGTTCAGCTGTAGGCTTATCTGAAATCACAAAAGCAGGGCCTTTAAGATTAATTTCTTGCCAGTTAACCGTGTCGCTTCTGCTCACAAACATAAGTGTATGCGACTCAGTAAGATCGTGGCGCTTATAATAAATGGCATTCCTTACCTTCCAATTTTCTGAACCGCAAATTAATTCACCCTGGAGTAATTTGCGTATGTCTCCCACTAATAATGGTTTCAATACGATGCCTCCTCTCCTCTAGATATAGTATGAAAAGCAAATTTTTAATGTATGGGTACTGAATCATTTCTTGCTATTACCTGGCGTTTAACAATCTAAAGAGCTAGCTATAGTCGTCGTGGATCAGTATTGAAGATACTAAGCTAATTTCTTTTCGCTTTTAATATATTCGCATAGATTGTTTTGTCTTCCAGCTTATAAAACATAGAGAGGTCTGGGTTGTCATTTCCTTCAATTATCCATATATCGCCCCGATAAGTAATTCCAATATCAAAGCCGATGATCTTTATGCCTAATTTGTTTTTTTCAAGCCTTCTGGCAGCAATAATACAGATCTCTTCAATTTCTTCTTCAAGTACATCGATATCTACCCATGACATGTTTGAGTTCTGAATGGCATTCTCCAATGATAATAACTCCTGGGCTGCATTGGTAATGAAAAAACCCTCGCCAGCTACTTTCACAATCTTGCCCGTGGATGTCCAAGTCGAATCCATCTTTTGCACAATGACTCTACAATCGATTGGACAGGCATCTACCGTCGCTAATGGTAATCTTTGCTGAATAATATAATACTTTTCGGAAAGATAACTTTCTTCGATAAAATGATAGGTTTCCTCGAGGGTTGCTTTCGTAATCTTCCTTAATCCTGAGTGAATTTCATAGGAATGGCCATTATTTGAGGAAATTTGTACAATTCCTGAACCTTCTTGTCCATCGCATGGCTTAATGATTACTGCTTTATATCTATGAAGAAAATGATTAAAAGTAGACTCCGTGAATAAATCAGTATCTGGAACATAGGACGCTAGTGAGCGCTTTGTGATAAGTGTCAGATATTGATTCCATTTACTCTTAGATAGGTGCAAAACTGTATCTTGAATCCATATTCCGTTTTTCATGTCATACACAATTTCAATCACAATCGTATTACACTCAGGAAAGGATTCGCCCAGCTTTTTTGCGACAACCATAGATACGTTCCTTATCTCGTGGCGGAAATACTTATAGATACCTCTTCCGTTCTTAGAACTAGCTTGTTCAGCATAAGTTTGTACACACCACTCATGTAAAGCTGATTTCCGGTGAACGGTAACAAAATATTGATAATTGCCCTGAGAATACCGACAATTCATCTTGATCGGCTTGATCACATAAAACTTTTGCTTGATTTCATGGCGTATCAAATGTCGATAAACCTCTTCTTTATTCGTACATGTCAGTGCGTTCTTCTTAGATACAACCCGAAACTTGGTTTTTTCAGTAAAAACACAAACCTCACCAGGGCCAAAAACAGGCTTAATGACTAACGTCTTGTACTTTTTTATAAACTCGTAAAGGGATGCCTCCGAAAATAGTTCTGTTTCTACTAGATACTTCGATAAGCTTTCCGTGGAACTTAATAGTAAATATTGGCTTAGTCGACCGCTACTGGCCTTCACAATTCTCCCCCCTTTGAATATTCGTAACTTCTTTTAGGATAATTCGACAATCATAGGACAAATAAAATCAAAAAACTCCCGGTATAGACAGCCGAGAGTTATAGGGCAATTACAATTCCCGACAGCCCAACGCAATGATTGAGCCTTGTGGTACAAGTACGGCACCGTTCTGGCTAAAGAACCCTATTATTTCAAAACTCTCTACAATATCATGAGCAGCTGTAGCAACTTGATCTCTAAATACAGCAATAAATGGATATTGTTTTCCGTTCACGATTCCAGTGCCATTAATAGTCACCTCACAGCCCTGCCCGTCCTTCTTACAGACAACAGAAGTAATTGTATTTGCAGTAAATAAGAAGTTTTTTCTATTTGGACATTCCGTATCTACAAACTTTAAGGAAAGTGTCGACTTTTTGAGAGTAGTGATACAAACATTCGCACAGTAAGTTAGGTTGCCTGTCACAGTTCCACACTTAAATGCAAATTTGACTTTATTTCTTTGGGAGCTAGCGTTAACAGAGACTCCACAAGGACAAAGGATACCCATTGATTTCCCCCCTTTCTATCAGAATACTTTAGTATATTAATTAAAATAGAGGTCTGGCTTGGTGTTTGTCCCAGTACAATCTACTTTAGTAAAATAATTTACGCTTATATACAAAACGCTCCCCCTCTAAACACTCTCGTGCTAAAGGGGGCTAATTCTTCTTACGTAATTTAACTGCCAATTCGATCAAAGGTTTGCTGTACATATCGCCTTTAATAAGGACAATTGTATTTTCGTCGACGATCTTTTTTAGGAGATTCAAAACAAGAATGCTATTGTTAAAGGTATAGACCTGTGAATTCAAGCCAGTCTTTACCGCATAATCAGCCATTATTCGCGCATGTTCTCCAATTGTAATGAGCACGTCTACACCTATTTGAGATATGAGTTCTCCTGCTTGTTCATGAATAATGTACCCCCAAGAACCTAAATCCGTTATGGTTCCTACAATTGCCACCTTTTTTTTGCCTTGTCCTACTTCTTTCAATACTTTTAGAGCTGCTTCCAATGAGGTTGTTGTCATGCTCCATGTGTCATCAAGAACGGTAGAGCCGTTAATTCCTTCAAACACTTGAAGATGCTTTTTTAAATTTTGGAACGTTTTCAATCGATTCGCAGTCTCTGGAAGATCAATACCCATTTCAAAAGCAGCTGCAATAGCAGCAAGTGCATTATAAACTTGATGCTCTCCAACACCCGGTACGAACATCGGATACTCTTTCTGCTCATGCTGAACAGTAAATTGCATCCCGTCTTTACAGAAATTAATATCGCATGCTTTAAAGTTGCAGGAAGAATAGATTCCAACTTTTAGGATTCGGCCATTATAATTGGTCAAATCGAGTTTTCTACTATTTTGATCATCTGCATTAATGATTAATACACCTTTCTGTTCGAGGGCAGCACACATTTCACCTTTCGCATGAATGTATCCTTCTAGCGTTTTACAATAATTTAAATGATGTGCGCCTATGTTCGTAATAATCCCAATGTTGGGCTTGAAGTACTTTCCTGCATTTAGTACATCCCCAGGTGCACCGACTGCTGTCTCAAAAACTGCTGCTTCTGTTTCGTCATTAATGCTGAGGAGATATTCTAAATGAGCGGTTCGAGAATTATTACTGCTGTTTGTATATGCAATTATTTTATCTGCTGAAAGTATGTGTCTTATCATTTCTTTTGTAGTTGTTTTTCCAGAAGTCCCTGTGATGGCTACGACAGGAATTTGAAACAAGTTACGATAGTCATGCACAAATCTCCAATACGCTTCATCGGTATCCTTTACTTGTATGACGGTCAGATCCACTAATTGTTCATTTGGCCTAAACGGTAGTTGAGTGACAAGCACGAGTGGGAAGAATTTTTTTAGTCTTTCCCAATCAACAATATTCTGCTTTAAAAAGAGAATTGTATGTTGCTTCTTCACCTGTTTAAGACGATAAGCACCATGATAAACAATCACATCGTCAGACCCTTGAATCAAATCGCCACCTAGAGTGTTTCGTATATGCCTGACTGAGAAGGGTTTCATTGTGAACTATTCACTCCTTTCATTTATAACATTATATGTAAGTATAATAATTTTGCTTGTACAAATAGCGTATATAGATAAAATGCAAGCACTACATGAATGACCGAACGGACACCTAGCCTTATTTACATACTTTCATGATACTTAACCAATCAAATAACGGTTTATCCCATAAACATATAAAGAGTTGTGTTAACGAAAGTTCATAATAGGGAGTGGACCGTTTGAAAACGATTATTTTTATAGGCACAAATAAATCCGGATCAAGTAGAGAAGCCATTAAAGCTGCAGAACGACTGGGGTACTTTACAGTTGTATTCACAAATAAAGAAAAGCAATTGCTCCAAAGAAACGAATACACGGATGTTCACGAAATGATTTTTATTGATACGAGCAATATTTCAGAAATGAAAAAAGAAATAAAAAGACTACAATTAAATGGAAAGGACATCAAGACCATTGTCAGTTTTATCGATTCAAATGTACATCGGGCATCAACGCTTTGTGAAGAGTTTTGTGAAAGCGGCACTTCCTCTAAAGCTATTGCGATAATGGAAAATAAAGAGCAAACAAGATCTTTTCTGAAAGATCAACCTTACACCCCGAATTTTTTTGTTATAAAGCCGGGTGAAACGATAAACGTACAATTCCATTTTCCTGTCATGGTTAAATCCCCAAAATCGACAGGTTCTAAAGATGTATTGCTTGCAAAGAGAACTGAACAGTTAGAAAAGCATATCGCGAGCTTACGGGAAAAGCATCCCGATGAGTCCATTATCATTGAAGAATTTATTGAAGGAGATCAATATTTAGTCGAGGCTCTTGTTTGTAACAATAAGATTCAGATTGCCGGAATTATGAAACAAGAAATTACACAAGGCAAAAGGTTTATAATTACTGGTTACGGCGTATTTGCGGATGTTCCAAGTCATGTAAAAGTTGGGATTGAAAAGGTCCTACACTCTGTCATCTCCCAATTTAATATCCAGAACGGTGCTCTTCACCTTGAATTACGACTTTCAGCCAACGGTTGGAAATTGATAGAAATCAACCCAAGAATATCTGGCGGCGCAATGAATAAAATGCTTCAAGCTGCATTTGGGTTTAATTTAGTAGAAGAAACCCTTAAATTATCCTTAGGGAGAATCCCTTCATTAAAACCAAAATGTTTGAATTACGTATTTACCCAGTATCTCGTTGTGTCCAGAAAAGGAATTTTGGAAAAGGTAACTGGCAAGCGGAGGGCTAGAAATTCCCCTGGGGTGTTTGAAGTTTACGTGAAGCCTAAAAAAGGAACCAAATTAATACCGCCACTGTCTATGGGTCATCGCTATGCTTATGTAATTGCGACAGGAGCAAGTATGGAAGAGGCGAAAATGTTGGCACAAAATGCTGCAAACGAAATTACGTTTCATCTAACGGAGTAAATAGAAAGACTATGAAAATCGAGGAGCAATTGTTGTATGGGTAACATGGAACCCTGAAAATGTAATAGGACCTCTATATGTTAGTCGCCAAATTTTAAAACTCGAATAATTACGCACTGTTAATCAGTGGTAATTATTCGAGTTTTTATTGATTCTTTACTTAAAATTTTGATCAATAAATTTCACTGTTTCAAACATATTGGTTTTACTAGCTCCTTTGACCAAAATCGTGTCATTTTTTTCAATAATCCTTGATAGTAATTCATGTAATTTGTCTTTATTAGTGAAATGATAAACGTTTTCAGGTGAAAATCCCTTAACCTTTGCTTGTGATCCAATTTCATCTGTTCGAAAACCATAGGTAATTAAAATATCAATTTTCTGTCCACTCACATATTCGCCGACTTTTCGGTATTCCTCTTCTCGTAAATCACCTAACTCCCTCATTTGACCAATAATAGCTATTTTACGGTGTTTTCCGATATTAGAGAGGACATCGATTGCCGCCCTTACCCCTTCAGGATGGGAGTGTACAGTATCATCCAGGAGAGTTATATTGTCGCGGCAATTATAAATCGTCAATCTTCTCGGCGGTTTTCTAAAGAGCAGCCCCAATTTAATGTCTAACGGCGCAATTCCTAAATAATCCGCGACAGCAATTGCATTTAGTGCATTATAGACATGATGTTCCCCTAAAATAGGAATGAAAAACAATATTTCTTTACCTTGGAGCTTCATCTTAAATTGCATTCCGTTGTCTACATAGGTAACATCATAAGCTCTGTAGTCAGCGTTCGATTTTACGCCAATTGAAATGATCTTTCCTTTAAATTTTTGGGTCTCTAAATAGGTTGAATTTGGATCATCTTTGTTTATAAATAGAATGCCTTCCTGATCCATACCGTGGATCAATTCAGATTTTGCATGTGCTACTTTTTTAATATCTCCATCAAAATTCCCGACATGTGCCATTCCTATATTCGTCACAATGCTAATATTTGGCTTGATGATACTACAATGTTCTGTAATGACGCCTGGATAAGCCATACCATACTCCAATACAACCGCCTTATGGGATGGCTGTATTTCCACAGCATGTTTTTTCGTATGCTCAGTCGTATTCCAATAATCCTTCGATTCGAATATGTTCCATTTCTTCGACAAGATCGATGCAAGGAATGCTTTAGTTGTTGTTTTACCAGCACTACCGGTTATGGCGATAATCGGAGTTCCCTTTTGTTCTTCAATGTGTTGTTTTTTGATCGCTTTTATTTTTTCTGTTAGTGCTTTTTGGTTTTTTGCAAGATACATGGCATATTTAATCATATTGATTACTACATCCAATTCCAAATAAAACGCGGGAGGGCAACCCGGCCGCCAATTCACCTCATATATCCATATTTTTAGATTCTCGTCTAATCCGATATCTATTCCAATTTCATCAATGACTTCCTCGTATTGGACCATTTGAAGCTCATCTAAGTGATTGGCTAGGGACAAGGAAAAATACTCTAAAGTGCGCCTGATATTAAAAGCTTCTTCTTTAAATTCTTGTTGTAAAAACGGATCCAAATAATTAGTGAATCCACCATTATTAATATTTGGAACGAACGATCCTGTTGGGGCAACTCGTGGATAGATTGTGGTGATCACCCATTTTCCTTCTCCATTTTTTTGAACATGGAGTCTGAAATCAAACACTTGCCCAGATTTCGTGACTGATTGAATATAGGGTTGAATAATATGAGTTCCCTTTGAAATCTTTGACTTTATGAAATCATATAGTTGTTGCCTTGAGTAACGAATATGATTTGTGTCATAGCTAACCAGAAAATCGTCTTCCTTTTTTGATATAAAAAAAATGCCTTTTCCCTTTCTTCCATCACTCGGTTTGAATACAACTTTTTCAAATGCAGCAATAAATTTAAAGAAATGTTCGGTGTCTTTTACAATGTCTGTCGGAATTAGATAGTTTGCAAATTCTTTCGCTTCCTTTAACCGCTCAGTAACATTCCATTTATTCCCGATAGAATGAGTGGTAAAGGGAATCTCCTTTTTTAGCTTTTGAATAATTTCTTTAGATTTGGCCAATTTTTCTGGACTACCTGCATTATAGATAACGTCTGGAAAGGGCATCAGTCGTTCTATCCATTGTCCGTTTTCATACACTTGTCCCCTAATTGACCGGTTAACAAAATTCACTTCTCCAGGAGAGAAGTAGAAAAATTTAGCACCTTCTGCTTTAGCCACGACTGCATATGCATAAGACTTTATGACAGTGGTGGGATCTTTTCTATGATGTAACATTCCTATCAAAGTCATTGAATAATCTCCTTTTTTATCTTTTAGATGATCTCCTATAGTACATTCAAAGAACAATACTTTTGATACGGATAAGCGTTTAATTGTTGAAAGATAAATTATTGAAAATGCCCTAGGCAACCTGAACCTAGGGCGAAGGTAAAATAGATTAACATTTCGGTTCAATAATAGGGAGTGGACGATTGACACATTCTAGAGGAAGGGGGGTAATGGCACAAAAGCAATTTAAATTAACAATAATGCAACTTTTCGTTTTCCGAAGTGTGAATAAATCATCACACGAGTCAGTTGGATTTCCTTCTATATCAACGGCTTCAAGTAGTGATAATTGCGCACAGCATGTATCCTCATCCATTTTTTCTAATCGAAAAAATGGAGTCGCTATACAGTTATAGAAAGCCCTAAATGGTTTATTTTTATTTGTAGCATTAAGCATAAAAGGTATGGTATCCACTTTTTTTGCCGAACAGATAAATTGAAATTCCATGTCAATACCCGCAATTATTTGCTGTTCTTTCAGCAATCTTTTCATCGCATGGCAAATACAACTCGGTTTATCCACCTCGAGTTGTCCCCCTTCCTCTTTGAAAGCCGACATTCAAATATCCTATTATTTCATTGTATGGTGGGAGGTTTATATTGGAGTGGGTGTTAACTACTTTTCACTTACAACGGTTCCAAATAGAATTTTATGCTACTTGCTGCGTTCACTGCATTTGCCTTTGCTTCTTCCGACGTATCTCCGGACGCAATCACATATCCGTAACGGTGGCCCATTGAGAGTGGCGGCATCATGATTGCTCCTTTACGCGGTTTTATATAAACCTCTTTTACCCCGGGGTGAGCTGCAGCTTTACTTTCACCAATAACTTGCAGAAGAGTCCCATAAGATTCGATTATTATGTAGTGGGTGTAAATAGGTTTTTCAATTTTTTTTGTCAAATTAGGTTTAAAACCAAGATAAAGTTTAATCGTTTCTTCCACCAGGCTAATACCAAATGCTTCCTCAATCATTCGATTCATTGCCCCGCCAGATATTCTCGGATTCATCTCAATTAGCTTCCAGTTTCCATTTACATATCTACATTCAAGATGACAAGCAGCATTCGTGATCCTTAGATCTTTTATGATTGATTCAACTGCATGAACTAATTTTTTGTACAATTCACTATCGAGATCTAGCTCTACTGCATAACCGGTTACGATAAATTTTATGTTTTTTGTGATTTCCTGTTTAATCATAGCAACGATATGACTACTTCCATTATGCACGAGTACTTCGACTAGATATTGCGGACCATCTAAATACTCATCCAGTACTATTTTTTGACTTGGATAGAGCTTAGTCATTTTTCTAATCGTTTGTTCCAATTCAAATTTATTTTCGACGGAATAGACATCCTTAGAGGCTTTTGAAATGGCTGATTTCACGATGATTGGAAAATTATATTCTTTGTGAATTACATGTTCCAAGTCGTCTGAAGGCTCAACTATTTCAAATTGGGGGGTTGTTGTATTTTCTTTCAATGCAATTCTAGTAGCCGTTTTATCTTCCATTATCCTTAAAGCTTCAACGGAAAGTACTGTACCACAATATTCATTTGCGAATTGTGCGGCCATCGATACAAACGGGTCTACAAGACTGATGATCGCCTTGATGATATTCCCTTGCATTAAAAGCTGACTAATCTCCGTTCGAATTAGTTCTTCTGTCAATTCATCTAATTGGATCATTCGAGAAACATCTACAAATTCATTTCTCTGCTTCACAAAACTCTTTCTTTCGGTTAACAATACTGTGAAATATCCTAACCGAGCAGCAGCTTTAATGGCCTCTCTACTAGATCCTGATTTTGTTGTTTCAATAAATAAGATAGACTCCATTTTCAGCTTCACCTTCCGAAAGTAAACATATTGGCTTCCCTTCATTAGTATGTTGTGTAGCTGTATTGGGTTTAGGCGGGACTAGGCAAAAAAACATGAGACTCTGTGCATTATGGGTTCTCTTCAGTGTGAATAAGAGAACAATTAAACTTCACGACTGTTGATTAACCATTTACTTGCATAAAAAATTGGCGGAAATGCCTCTACTCTTCATATTCCCTGAACCATTTCCGGCCCGCTTTCGGTACATGCCCCACGACAGCCTTAGGGGAGGAATCAAATGCGATTCCTCCTGTCCGGGGGTAAGTATGTCTAGAAATGACTGCGTCATTTCTAGACATACTCGTTTTCATAATGCTGTTGTGCCTCATGACCTGTCGCGTTCCTCCAATAGTGAAGTGAAGAATGCGTTTGCTTGGGAAGAAAAGAATAGATGACTTTCTTTAGGGAGAGTAAGTGCCCGAAGATACAATTTCGGGGACTCTTGTCCACTGTACAATGCGTTCCTTCTTTACTTGTAGCAAGGCTTAGACTTCTTAATATGGAAAGCCTGGTAGAAAGTGAACCTTTTCTACAATAACAAAAGACCATGGCGAAAGCTTCTGCGGCCAAAATTGTATCTTTGGCCGCCTCTCTAAGTAAGAAGTAGATTGTTCTTTCATCCTAAAAATCATTCGCACTTTGTGTACTTGAGATTTTGGAGCGCGACTGATGAACAAAGACCATATGATTAACGGGAAAAGTGTGTCAGGATGCGACTTCGTCGCATCCTGACACATAAAAACATTTCGAGGATAATGATATAGAAGTTTGTTCAATCCAAAGCAACCCAAAATGATTGTCTACAGTATGCTAGTGCTAAATTTAGTTATTTTTTGGTTAATCAACAGACGAGATAAAACCTATTACCGCGACCAAAAAGCGTCGGTTATAGCACTGATGCTTACTACTTTTGAATACGTTAAACTCTTCAACTAACACGCACTTTTGTTGAGTAATGGGACTGACTATACATCAACAAAAAGGGACCTAATCGCTTTTGAGATTAGGTCCGTGATTTCCTCTGCTATTTTGTTGTGTTGTCCTGATCAAGAAAACCTCTTACTCTATGCCACACGCTTATTTGTTTAAGCCGAATCGCTCTAACTGGTCGGTCATTCCCTCATTTTCTAAAATATCTCGTTCATACTTTCCAAATAAATCAAAATGCGGATAGTCATTTCGCATATCTATCCATTCACGCTTCAATCCATATTGCTTTCCCCATTCGACAAGTTTTTCAATATCTGCGCAGCCTGCTTTTGTTACTGTTTTGCAGTCTGGAAAGCGTTCATCGAGCCAGTAATGTGTCAAAAAAGCGATTTCGCTTTCACTGACTGCTTTTTTCCAAGCCTTTAGTTCCACCATTCTTATACCAAATGCCATTAGTCTTTACTTCGCTGAATTTCTACATATTTCGCATCCCATTCAGGTGCAATTTTCCGTAGAGAAACTGGACGGAAATTCTCTTTTTTTACCACTACGTGTTCTGAAGTCCCTGTTGCAGCAATCTTGCCGTCTTCATGAACAATTTCATAGCCATAGGTCGTGCGTAGTTTCCCATGCGATTCAATCCATGTACGAACAGTCGCCTTCTGCCCATATTTCATGGCCGCCTTATATTGAATGGATATATCCGTCACAGGCGACAAATAACCGTCTGCCTCAAGCCCAGCGTATGTAAATCCAAGACTCTCAATCAAATTTGTCCGTCCGATTTCCATCCATACTAAATAATTCGCATGGTAGACGACGCCCATTTGATCTGTCTCCGCGTATCTGATTTCAATTTTCTTTTCACTTATATACACTTTCTTCACCTCACTATTCATTATACAAAAAGAATATGAAAAAAGGTGCCCGATTCACTCGGACACCTTTTCTATATCTCGGCATAAGCACCTAGGCGCTTATGCTTTTCTAATCGTATTAGTTGTCTTTCATTTTATCACGAAGAACCATTTGCAGGATTCCGCCGTGACGATAGTAGTCTACTTCTACTTCTGAGTCGAAACGCGCAAGCACGTCGAATTTTTTAACAGAACCGTCAGTTGCTGTTGCTGTTACTTGTAGGATGTCGCGTGGTTTAACGCCTTCTGCGATGTTAACGCTAATCGCTTCTTCACCTGTAAGCCCTAGTGTTTCTGCACTATCGCCGTTCAAGAATTGAAGTGGAAGAACGCCCATCATCACAAGGTTTGAACGGTGAATACGCTCATAACTTTCAGCAATAACTGTTTTAATGCCAAGAAGGGATGTTCCTTTCGCAGCCCAGTCACGTGAAGAACCCATTCCGTAGTCTTTACCAGTGATGATTGCAAGACCTGTACCATCTTCTTGATACTTCATAGCAGCATCAAAGATTGGTAGGATCTCTTTTGTTGGCCAGTACGTTGTGTATCCGCCTTCTGTACCTTTTGCAATCTGGTTACGAATACGGATGTTTGCAAACGTACCGCGCATCATAACTTCATGGTTCCCACGGCGTGAACCGTAAGAGTTGAAGAAACGTGGGCTAACGCCATTGTCAAGCAAGTATTTCCCTGCTGGCGTATCTTTACCGATTGCGCCTGCTGGTGAAATGTGGTCCGTTGTGATGGAATCGCCGAATTTACCAATGACACGTAGTCCTGAAAGTCCTTGAATGTCAGCCGGTTCTTTTGCAAGTCCTTCGAAGAACGGTGGGTTTTGGATATACGTCGAGTTTTCGTCGAAATCGTACAAGGAATCATCTGTTGTTTCGATGGCATTCCATGCTTCGTTTTCTGTGAATACGCGTGCATATTCTTTGCGGAATAGTTCAGGAGTAACTGTTGATTTAACAACCGCCTGTACTTCTTCCGTTGTTGGCCAGATATCTTTAAAGAAGACGTTGTTGCCGTCTTTATCTTGACCGATTGGATCTTTTTCGAAGTCGATATCAACTGTTCCAGCTAGTGCATATGCAACAACAAGTGGCGGTGAAGCCAAGTAGTTTGCTTTCACAAGTGGGTGGATACGTCCTTCAAAGTTACGGTTACCCGAAAGAACCGATGACATCAACATATCATTACTTGTAATTGCTTTCTCGATTTCTGGAAGAAGTGGTCCAGAGTTACCGATACATGTCGTACAACCATAACCAACTGTAGTGAAGCCGATTTGATCAAGATATGCATCAAGACCAGAATCTTTAAGGTAGCCTGTTACGACTTTTGAACCTGGTGCCAATGACGTTTTAACATAAGCAGGAGGCGTAAGACCTTTTTCGACAGCTTTTTTCGCCACAAGTCCCGCACCTAACATTACATATGGGTTAGATGTGTTCGTACATGATGTAATTGCAGCAATCGCTAGGTCACCTGTTTTAATATCAACAGAACGTCCGTCTTCAAAGCTGATTGTAGATGTTTTTTCAAGCTCTTTTGGTGTGAACCCGAAACCTTGGTTTCCTTCAGGAGCTACAACTGCTTCATTGAATGAACGTTGCATTTCCGTAAGTGGAATCATATCCTGTGGACGTTTCGGTCCAGCAAGGTTAGCTACGATTTGAGACAAATCGATTTCAACAACGTCCGTGTATGTTGGCTCTTCATTATCAACTGTGAAGAACATATCGTTTTCAACCAAATATTGTTTAACAACTTGGATGTTTTCTTCTTCACGGCCTGTTAAGCGCATGTAGTTAAGCGCTTCTTCGTCGACTGGGAAGAAACCACAAGTTGCACCATATTCAGGTGCCATGTTCGCAATTGTCGCACGATCTGCAAGTGGTAATTTACCAACGCCAGGTCCGAAGAACTCAACGAATTTACCAACAACGCCGTGTGCACGAAGTGTTTGTGTTACTTTAAGCGCTAGGTCAGTTGCAGTTGTTCCGTTTGGAAGCTCTCCAACCAGTTTAACACCGATAACTTCTGGAATTGGGAAGTATGAAGGCTGTCCAAGCATACCTGCTTCAGCTTCGATACCACCAACACCCCATCCAAGAACACCGATACCATTGATCATTGTTGTATGTGAATCTGTTCCAACAAGTGTATCTGGGTATGTTTCGAATGTGCCGTCTGCGTTTTCAATTGCATGGACAACGTTTGCCAAGTACTCAAGGTTTACTTGGTGAACGATACCTGTTGCAGGTGGTACTGCACGGTAGTTGTCGTAAGCTTTTTGAGCCCAGCTTAGGAACTGATAACGTTCTGCGTTACGCTCGAACTCAAGCTCCATGTTTTTTTGCAATGCATCAAGCGTTCCATAACGGTCAACTTGTACAGAGTGGTCAATAACTAGGTCAACTGGAATTTCAGGGTTGATTTTGTTAGGGTCTCCACCCATCTTCGCCATTGCTGAACGAAGTGCTGCAAGATCGACGACAACAGGTACTCCTGTGAAGTCTTGAAGGATAACACGTGAAGGTTTGAATGGTACTTCCGCATCTGCGTCCGCATCTTTCCCCCATTTTGCTAGGTTTTCGACATGTTCGTCTTTAATGACATAGCCGTCGTGTTGACGTAGGACAGATTCAAGTAGCACTTTTACAGAATAAGGTAGTTTAGAAATGTTTGCGATGCCTGCTTCTTCGAGTGCAGCTAGACGATAATAGTTATACGTCTTGCCGTTTAGTTCGAAGGACTTACGGCTGTTGTGCAAATTACTTTTTGTCATGCTGAATTCCTCCTCTTTTTACTACAACTGCTGAAAAGGCTATAAATAAGCGTCTTTTCTCTAGTCCATCATATAATACCAACGTACATAAGTAAAATACATTATATTTATAGTCTTTCATAAGTAATCGTGATGACCATAATAGCTGAGAACATTCAAACAATAAAAGTAGACGTTAGCTTTCGAGTATGTTTTTATTGTTAGATTATGGCATGATAAATAGGATGGTATAAAAAGGAGTGACAGTACATGGAGAAAGCATTATTGGTTATTGATTACACGGTCGATTTTGTGGCCGTGGATGGCGCATTGACGTGCGGCGAACCGGGAATTGCGCTCGATAATTATATTACGAAATTAACAACCACCTTTCTAGAAGAAGGACATTTTGTGGTCATGTCAGTGGATGTGCATGATATCGATGATCCATACCATCCTGAAACTAAACAGTTCCCGCCGCATAATATTCGCGGCACCGCGGGAAGAGATTTATATGGCACACTTCAACATTTATATGAGGAACGCAAGGATGAAATCCATTGGATGGACAAAACACGTTTTAGCGCATTTGCCGGAACCGATTTAGAATTACACTTACGTGCACGCAAAATTACGGAATTGCATCTTGTCGGTGTTTGTACAGACATTTGTATCCTCCATACGGCTGTTGATGCCTACAACCGTGGCTTCAATATCGTGATTCATGAAAAAGGTGTGGCAAGTTTCGATCCTGCAGGTCATGAATGGGCACTGCGTCATTTTGAAAAGACACTAGGAGCCACGATTGTTCGATAATTTCTCAACCAATTGCTCCTGCTGAATCCAGTCGAATTTTTTGGTAATTTTTTCGTATTTGCGGTTTAAAGTATTGTAAAGAAGGTTATGGAGAATACTACATAAGCAACTACGAATTACTTAAAAGGAGATGGAATGCAATGGGATTCATTTGGTTTTTGATTGTCGGCGGAATCATCGGATGGCTTGCCGGTATGATTTTAGGGAGGGATGTCCCGGGCGGCATTATCGGTAATATCATTGCCGGGATTATCGGCGCTTGGGTCGGTGGTAAGTTGCTCGGACAATGGGGATGGCGAGTGTCTGATTTTTACGTATTCCCCGCCCTTATCGGTGCGATAATCCTTGTCTTTATTGTGAGCTTTATCATGAGAAGCATGCGTAAAGCAACTTGATTGGAAATAATAAAAAGATGGACTGCCCATTTGGCGGTCCATCTTTTTATTATTTATTTTCCATTTCGACACGATACGTCTCGTATTCATTGAAGTAAAAAAGTACGTCTTGAACATATTTTTCACTATGGTTGTAATCAAAAATGGCTTTTTCGTACTCCCCCTCCGCTGCGCCGCTTTTCGATAGATAATTTGCAGCACTGAATATGGCATCTTCGATATCATATGGATCAGCAATCCCATCACCGTTCGCATCTACACCATGCCCGCCATATTGCTTGATAATTTCTGGATTTGTTTTATCCGCTTCCGGGATTTCTCCTTTACCAAGTCCGCTACATCCTGGATACCCCCACCCGACAAACGTGCAAGGCATGAATTGCATATGCCCTTCCGCACCAGCCGGAGACAAAAGAGGATCCATCTTTGAAAAACGAGTCTCGATTCGATGATGCGCGGCTAACAATGTCCATGGAATACCGTATGTTTCGGCCGCCTCTTTATAGATGGAAACATATTCTTCAGGAATTGGAGTTGCGCTATGATGATCCTTCATGTCAATCAGTGCACTTGCTGATTTCCGAATCAAATCTGGGTTCCAGATGATAGCCGTCAACGTAAAAACAGTGACTGCAACGGGGATTAAAAGAATAATAATTAGCGCTTTTATCTTGTTGTAGGATTTTTTATTTTTCTTCTTTGTCATTGTATTTTTCACCCCGTCAAATCCAGCCTTGCCTTTTTTGTTTAAGCACCTTCTTTAATAAGTGCTTTCATATCTTTAACAATTTGCTCGTAAGGTACTTCTGCATAGCCATTATACGTTTTAACGACTTTTCCATCTTGATTGACAAGTTGGAAATAAGTTGCGTGAATAACAGTATCATTAGCCGGATCATCGGCAACTATAACTTTAAATGAATCCATCGCAAATTTAATGATTTTCTCCTGTGTAAAACCAGTTAACATTTCCCACTTACTTTGATCTTGGACATCATACATGTCGAGGTACTCTTGAAAGGCTTCTGGCGTATCAACTTCGGGGTCAATACTAAAGGATACGATTTTGTAATCTTCAACATCCTCTGCACCAAGTTGTTTCTCGAGTTCAACCATATTCATCATCATGGGTGGACAAGCAGCAGTACATTCTGTAAACACAAATTGCGCTAACCATACTTGGCCCTTCAAATCTTCCAATGATACTTGTTCATTGTGCTGGTTCGTAAACTCGAATGGTTCAACTTCATATTCGTGATCTGCTTTGAATCCACCTGAACACGCACTGAGAACGAGCATTGCGAGTAACACGCAAGATAACAACAACTTTTTAGGCATTCTCTTATCCTCCACTATACTGTTTATAGGTTCATCATAGCCGAAGTATTACACCATAACAAGTAAATCGTCGAGAAGCATCTTGTCGAAACATCGACGATTTTGTGAAGTTTATTTCATCATTAAGGATACAGTCACATCATGAATGGGGACAAGCTTAGTTTAAGGTGATGCAACAGGAAAAAAATGTGTATCATCTCAATTCACCCACTTTATAGAGTAAAAATGGAGAAAGGGATACATAGTTCGTGTATTTTTTTGCAAATGCTCTTATAATGAAGAATAGAATGGAAGAGGTGAAGACTGTTGCAGGATCTATTTATGTGGTTCATCATTTTCTGGTGTTTTGTCCTTGTCGGGCTTTTTGGCATTGGCGGCTTTTTCATGTTCCGAAAGTTTCTCAAAGTATTTCCGAAGGCGGATGGGAAATCGACACTTGACTGGGAAGAGCATTACGTAGAAAGTTCACTTCACCTGTGGAATGATGATGCAAAACTAATGCTTAATGAGCTTGTCACTCCGGTACCGGAATTATTCCGCCCCGTAGCGAAGCAAAAAATCGCAGGGAAGATTGGCGAGATTGCACTAGAGGAAAAGGCGAAGAAAATTAATCACGATCTTATTATCCGAGGATATATACAAGCGACGCCGAAACGTGATCATAAATTCTTACGCAAAAAACTAACATCGATGAATATTGATTTGACCCCGTACGAAAATCTATTCTAATGGTGAAACAGTACAAAAGCGCAAGCGCCTGTTCAGCCCCGACAAGCGCTGGAAGTATTGAATATAAAGGCGCTCTTTGCCTTTATATTCAAGACTGAAGCGACTCGAGGGGCTAGGCGCTGGAGCCTAGACGCAAAATCTATACGTCTCAACTTACCCACAGTTCGAGATTTTATATTTTCCTAAGCAATAAGAAAAGGTGCCCACATGAAATTGTGGACACCTTTTCTTATTACTTAGCCTTAGCGGTTAATTTTGATTCTTTACTCATTTTATAATATTTATTGAGCATACCAATCCGCCAGGGAACAATCATGCCAAATGCAAGTATCCAGAACATCCCGCCCAGTTCCCCTACATCGATTGTACTGCTAAGGAGCAACTTTCCAACTAGCCGTACGATTAGAAGCCCCAGTAAGATGAACAAAAACGCTTTTGATTGTTTAACATAAATACCATCTTCTTTTTGCACAAAATTTGTTGTCTTTATCAAGATAATCGAGAAAAGGGTTCCGACAATAAGTGCCTCTACAATTTGTAGCGGTGCAACCCTAAATTCTTCAAATAGGAACATCAGCGCACCTGTTGACATGAAGAGTGGCGGCAAAATAATCTTTTTCGCTGTAACAGGTTTTTTGGCCGCTTTCGTTCGAACGATGAGAGCCATAATTCCCATAAACAGCGCAATAGCAGTTGAACCAATTATGAGATAAACCGGGGGTATTTTCGTGAATATTGTTTCAATCCATTCATTCAATCGTTTTCCCCCGCTCTACCAGTTCTTCTAAGCGTCGCTTTAACTCTTCCATACGTACGAATCGAGCAAATCGCGTATACTCTTTGCCCTTATGGAATAATAAGACGACCGGCGCCGTAAACAATGACAGCTGCCCCGCCATTTCCGGAACTTGTGCCGCATTTACTTGGTAAAAAGGGATTGGGTAATCCCCTTTCAATACTTCTACTTGCGGATATAATCCATCACAGACCGAACAATTGTCAGTTTTCACGAAAAGGAGCAATTCATTTTCCCGTTCAATTGTTTCAATCCATTCACTGAATGATCCAATTCGTTTCATAGGTCTCCCTCCAAACTCCTATCAAAAACCTGTAAAGTCCCCAAAAATCGGACTAAGTAAACTAATGATGTACGTCATGCCATCGAAAAACAGTAGAATTCCGACTGCTATCATAACGTAACCACCTACCTTCATAATAACCCCGCTCGATCTTCGAATCCAACCGAGTCGTGTAACGAAAAACGATAAGATGAAGAAAGGTATCGCGAAACCTAACACATATAACAGCATATAAAGCATACCTGACCCAGGGTTAGCAGCGGATAATCCGATAATCGCTCCTATGATTGGTCCTGAACATGGCGTCCAGCCCGCCGCGAAACCAAGTCCAATTAGCAAGGACCCAAAATATCCGGAAGGTCTATTTTTAAAATGTAACTTTCTTTCCTTCATCAAAAATTGCGGTGTAAACAATCCAGCAATCATAACGCCAAATAAGACAATGAAAATAGCCCCTGCTTGCCTTAGTATTTCTTGGTTTTCAATGAAAAACTTCCCTAGAAATGATGATCCGAAACCAAGTACGATAAAAATAAGTGAAAATCCGATTAAAAAGAATAGTGTGTGTAGCATCCCGCTTTTACTCATACGTTTCGAATCTGATTTTAAGTCATCCAGTGACATGCCGGTAATATACGAAAGGAATGCTGGATACAACGGCAATGTACAAGGTGATATAAAACTTAAAAAACCTGCGCCGAAAGCGAGAAATAGATTTAAGTCTGGTGCCATTTTTCTCTCCCCTTCTATCTTTTCTGTCCTAATCGTATCAAAAGAAGCGCGGGAATACGTCTAATTTGTTTGTGAACAGTTTATGACATTTTATCAGTATATGAAAAGACCGGCCCACACATACCCCTATTGAGGTTTGTAAGCCGGTCAACTTGCCAAATTCGCTTTACAATTAGATAACGTCTTCTAAAATCCCATTTTGCAGTAAATACATCTTATGATACAGTCCTTTTTGTGTCAACAGTTCTTGATGCGTTCCACGTTCAACGATTTCCCCCTTGTGAAGAACAAGAATCAGTTCTGCATCCTGGATTGTACTCAATCGGTGAGCAATAGCTATCGTTGTACGTCCTTTTCGCATCTTCTCCAGACTCGCCTGAATGGCCACTTCCGTTTCCGTGTCAATGTTTGCCGTGGCTTCATCGAGCACGAGAACTTTGGGATTTGTTGCGATTGTTCGGGCAAACGCCACCAGTTGACGCTGACCACTTGAGAATGTTGAACCACGCTCGGTCACTTTTTGTGCGTATTTGTCGGGCAACTTTTCGATGAATTCATTCGCTTGCACAAATTCAGCCGCCGCCCTTACTTCCCCAGAAGTCATTTCTTGATGGTGCAAACGGATATTACTTTCGATATCCCCATAGAATAGGAACGGATCCTGCAGGACAAGCCCCATTTTCTTTCGTAGTTCTTGCTTTGGAAACTCCTTCAGCGAAACACCATCAATGTAGACATCACCGCGCTCATATTCATAAAAACGCATCAGCAAATTGATGATGGAGCTTTTCCCGCTGCCGGTATGTCCAACAAGGGCAACGGTTTCTCCTGCATTTGCCGTGAATGAAATATTTTTCAACACATCTGTTTTCCCGTCATACGAAAACGTCACATTGCGAAATTCGATTTGACCGTCCCGAATTTCGGCTTTGCCATTATCCTGTTGTTCCGGTTCCATATCCGAATCATCCATCAATTTAAAGACACGAGAGGCAGAAACGAGTGCTTGTTGGAAAATGGATAATCGCTGCATGACTTGCTGGACAGGTTGGAACAGTCGGCCGATTAATGTTGTGAAGACATACAGGATCCCAACTTCGACTGCACTATCAAGTGATAGAAATCCAAAATAACCGAGTACGAAAACAATAGCCACAGCATATAACAAGTCAATCGCAGGTCCTAACAACACGCTATCGAATTTAATATTGCGCATGCCTGCTCGGAAGTGTTTTTCATTGATATCATCAAATTCTGCTTCCAATCGATCTTCTTGTCTAAATGCTTGGACCATTCCCATGCCGGAGAGTGATTCGGCAATTTTGGCATTCAGTTGGCTTAACCGCTCACGAATATCCTGATAGAAATCAGCGCTATAGCGTCTGTAAACGACAATAACAAGTAGGAATAAAGGCAATAACGCTAAAGATATCAGCGCAAGCTTACTATCCAGTGAAAAGAGGGCGATATAAACACCCATTAATACAAAAATAGCTTGTAAAAACGTCACAATGACACTAACGAACATTTCTTTAATAGATTCCGTATCGTTTGTGACACGTGACACAATACTTCCCGCAGGCGTTTTATCGAAATAACGCATACCAAGCCCTTGAACTTTTGAAAATACATCAATTCGCATTTGTTGAATGATTTTCAATGCAATGTCTTGGAAACGCATGAGTTGGAAATAGGACACAATGACGATGAAGACCTGAATACTAATGTAGACGATGGCAATCGTTGTGACGGCTTCCTTCGGAAAACTCATAGGTGTCAAATGATTGTCAATGAAACGTTGAATGATTAATGGGCCTATAATGCTTCCTATCGTTGTCAAAATTAGAAGCACGAGCGCAATCGTAATACTTTTTTTATGAGGGATGGCATAGCTTAATAGCCTTTTGAAAACAAGCCATTGGTCTTTTGCTGATAGTTTTGGTTGTTTTTCCACTGACATTATCCCTCACCCCCTTGTTCGACAAGTACTTCGAGTTGTTGTAGATCATACATTTCTTTATATTTCCCATCGATTCTGACTAATTCTTCGTGCGTTCCAGCTTCAACAATTGTCCCTTCATCTAAGACGATGATCTTGTGCGCATGTTGAATGGCACTTAAACGATGGGACGTAATGATTGTCGTTTCACCCGTACGCGTCTGTTTGAGAGATTCCAAAATGGCTTCTTCTGTTTTGGCATCCACTGCCGACAAAGAATCATCTAAAATCAATAATTCCGGTTCCATAATCAAAGCACGCGCAATGGAAATCCGTTGCTTTTGACCACCTGATAACGATACTCCACGTTCGCCGACCATCGTGTCATAGCCCTCCGTAAACCCTAATATGTCGTCATGAATGTGCGCAAGTCGTGCCGCCTCATAAATTTTCTCCGTCGCAATTTTAGGATTCGTGAATGCAATATTTTCAGACAGTGTTGTCGAGAATAAGAAATGATCTTGTGGCACATAGCCGATAGATTCCCGTAGTCGTTGCTGCTTGTACTGATTAATCGGGTTGCCACCATAGACAACGCTACCTTTGTATCCTTCAAATTCTCTAAGTAATAATTTCAAAATCGCTGTTTTACCTGATCCTGTCTTCCCTACAATCCCCATTGTCTCTCCCCGTTGCAACGTGAAGTGAACATTATGTAAAGCAGGTCGCTCATCGCCTGGGAATTTGAATTCTTCAATATCAAAATAGAGATCGCCTTCCGGTCTGTTATCGATCGCACCAGGAAGGTCTTTAATTTCCGGATCGATGGACAATAATTCTGTAATCCGACTGTAAGACGCATTTCCACGTTCCACTATGTTGAAAAGGAACCCAAATGCTAACATCGGCCACACGAGGAGACCAAGATAGGTACTGAACGCTACCATATCCCCTATAGACATATCACCAGCGATGATAAACTTCGTTCCGAAATAAAATGACAAAATGTATGAAATCGCAAAAATTCCTGTAATCGTCGGATCAAATAAAGCATCAATCTTAGCAACTCGCATGTTTTTAGCGACAACATCCGTTGATAGATTCGTAAAATCCTCAATATCTTCCTGTTGCTGCCCAAATGTTTTAATGACCTTTATGCCTGATATACTTTCCTGTGTCTTGTCATTCAAATTAGAAAAAGCTTCTTGCGCAAATCGGAATCGATTACGAAGCAATTTCCCATAATAGCCTGTCATGAAAATCATGAATGGCAACGGAATAAGAGCAATTAGTGTCAATTTCCAGTTGATGGTGATGGCCATAGTCAAAATGACCAATCCACCTGTTGATATAGAATCGACGAGTGTCAATACCCCCATGCCTGCGGTTTGCTGCACGGCGTTAATATCATTTGTGGCATGGGCCATTAAATCTCCTACCCGTCTTTTTTGGTAGAAAGCCGGCGACATTCTTGTGAAATGATTGAATAACTTCTCGCGCATTTTTCGGGATAACAGAACGGCTGAACCAAAAATCATCATTCGCCAGTAAAACCGCCCAACATACATAAGCACACCCGCAACACCCAAGATTACGAGCCATGTTGTCAGCCCACCAGCTGTCAATTCGCCTAATGTAATATCATCGACAATGATCCCGATGATTTTCGGAGGCAAGAGTTGTAAGAGTGAGACAAAAACAAGCATGGCAATCCCAAATATGTACTGCTTTTTTTGTTGTTTAAAAAACCAACTCAGTTGTACTAAAACCTTCATTTAACTCCCCCCTTTTATCTTTAAGAATCAATTACGCCTCGGCGTAATTGCGTCCAAATTTTTAATTGCGCTTGCGCAATTAACTCCCCTCAAAATTTGTGACATCCGCCGGAGGCCAATTTAAATAGTCTAGGCTCCTACTGATTCAAATTGACCTTTGAATATTTTAGCAAAAGTATGAACAATAGAAAAGCTCCGAGTCTTACATTATTCGGATTATGAAATAGTTTTGGTGATAGAATTCGGATAATCCATTCGATTCAGCCATATAGTGAAGGTGAAGAGACAAGTTCATAGCTAGGGAGGATACACATGCGGAAAAATTTGTACTTACTTTTGGGTTTCGGGATTTTACTACTATCAGCTTGTTCATACGACAGCGAAAAGGCAGTTAAAAACGGAGATGTCATCAATAACAATGGTCCCGTTTTTAATTTTTCAAGCTTTGAATTATTCTTAGAAAAGATTGAAGGGAAGAAACCAGCTTCTGTCCGCATTGCAAACTACACACCCGAAGGAGATCCGACACTCTATAATCTGACTTTCGATGGTTCATCCATCGATTTGGAAATTGACCGTTCCAAAAATAACAACAGAGGCAATGAGCCCGCCAAAGATAATATGACTTGTAAAGACCTTGTCAAGGAAGATGGTCACCAAGTATTGACATACACTCTTGAAAGTTGCGAAAAAGATTCATTCGCAGAAAGCTATGTACTACTAACTGTATTGAAAGATCAAGAAGACGACCATGATCACGATCACTAAGGCTAGCTAAGCAAGCGTAATTACTTCAATTCCTACAATAGTACTTAACAAAATCCCCCACTTGTTTAGCCCATTCCCTATATGAAAGATTTGGATTGTTCATCCACCTGAATCAATTTCATAATAGAGATATTGGACTTACTATCCGAACAAGGTTGATTTACGCTTCAGGCGGACGCTTTCCGCGGGCACGGCTTCAGCTCGCGCTGTTCCCGCAGGAGTCGCCGCCTTACGCTCCAATCAACGAAAGTAGAAAGTAATATTGGCGACTGATTAAATGAATAACCTTTTAATCGTTCGGTTTTTTAAACGTAATAGGTAATAATGAAGTTGATCCACCTAACATCCATTTCTTACTTGATGTTGAATAATGAGTACACGGACAAATAAAGTGGCATAGAGAAATGTCTACCCAATACTTATATAAACAAAAATCAGGAAAAGGGCCATATGTAATCACGGAGTATTCATATATATTAGTTTTAAGTTGATGTACAATGGAGTTATATAAATCATTCTTACTACCCTTATAAATGTTAAAGGTTCCACATGCTAAAAAGTAGTTGTTGTCGTTCTTCCAATATATGAAGAAACTGAACACATTTGAGGAGGCAAAAAACGAGTGTAAAATCTACCCTTTCCTAATCAGTACTAAATTTTGATTGTAAAGGGGTAGTAAGAATGAAAAGTCAGTCTTTCCGTTTTTTATGGATAGGTCAATCGCTGGCCAACTTAGGTGATATATTTTACATTGTAGGAATCATTTCAATGTTGTATGGCATTACGGAGTCACCATTTATGTTGGCACTAGTACCTTTCCTCAACATGATTGGTCGTTTTACTAGCGGTATGATTTCGCCGTTACTGTTAAATCGATATCCGTTAAAGACACTCCTGGTTTTTTCACAGGTGTGTAAAACAATCTTGTTAGGTTTACTTTCGCTAATCTTAGTTGTTCAACTCGCACCGAATATACTCATACTTTTGATTTTTATTTTTATGATTGCGTTTTTGGATGGCTGGGCATTGCCCGCGAGCAATGCGATGCTACCGCGTTTAGTTTCTAACAATGAATTAGTGAAAGCCAATAGTTTTTTCTCCATTGTTTACGAAACAGTTAATTTAGGCGGATGGGCACTTGGTGGACTGCTGGTTGCATTTTCACATGGCCAAAATGTCGTTTTACTTACCCTCGTGATGTACTTAATCGCCTCGATTATGATGACGAGAATTGTGGATCCAACCGAATTTCAACGAAAAGTATCACGAGAACGCCGAAATGGTGAATTAATAGAGGGTTGGCGTATCATATGGAGGAATCCGCTCTATAAGAGCCTGCATGTGATCATCGTATTAGAAGCCGTCGCCAACGTGGTATGGATCGCCTCTATCCTTTACGTTTTTGTAACCGAGGTACTCGGAGAAACTGAGGCTTGGTGGGGATATATCAACACCATATTTTTTATCGGGATGGTTATAGGTGGAATACTATGCACGCGTTTTATATCGATGTTTGAAAAGAATATGAAAACTGTGTTAATCATTTGTTCAATCGGACTAAGTCTAATCACTTTGCTGTTTGGTTTAGCAACGATTGCTTGGCTGGCACTCGTTATTGTAGGAATAAACGGTATATTCCAACAACTAAAAGGGATTGCTGTCGACACATTTCTTCAAAAAACAGCTTCTTCGGCTGAATTACCTAAAATTTATGCGGCGCAAAGCGCACTCGTCTCACTACTTTTCGCGATTTCTTCTTTGACCTTAGGTGCTCTTGCTGAAATGTGGGACGTCCGGATCACATTCATACTATCAGCGGTATTGTTAGGTCTGGCGGCCATATACACGTTGATTCAGCATCGTCGGTTTTTAATAAATGAAAAATAGGACCTTTGAATACTTCGTTGAAAAGCGAAAAAATGGTGTGAAATAGTATGGAACTTGGGCAGTAGAGTGTGTACTTGTTTAATAAATGTATGCGGCGATTAAGATTGCTACCGACACTTCAGAGACCAGAAAAACTAGACAATATTGACATACATCTTTCGGAAGTAAAGCGACTGTAAAAAAAGCATACTCCGAACAAATCCTGAATTCGCTTCCACGTTGTGATAGCTTGAAAATCAGAAGTGTACGACGTATACTAGTGGTAAAGTAACATATAGTAAAAAGACCGTCTGATGTGCAACCATCAAACGGCTTTGCAATAAAATAGTATCGCTTCAAAGGCGATCAACAAATTTCACAGGATAATCCGCTCATTTGCTTGGAGGCTCAAGAGCGGGTTATTTCTTTTGTGATAATGTAACAACGGCAACGATTAGACTAGAAAAGCTAACCATAAGAACAATGGCTTCAAACACGCTCACATACAACACCGCCTTCCACCAGGTGATATACCGTGACTGGAACAACTTACAGGTGTGCTGATTACCCTTGAATACCTATTTAATTACCCTTATAGTATACCACACATACGTTCTCATACACCTACTTTACAGATAATTTATTCCCAATTTTCCACCTGACAGAACGATGAACGGAACCTTTTTAATTTGTTGAAACTGAACAACCTCAGTTGCTCCATCACCCACAAACTTCTACATGTGTATCCTCGATTTCATACCGAAACGGATTAAAAAAAACCTTTTACTTTAGGGAATAACCCCTTCTTGTCCATCAATAGTGATGGTAATTCCGCATTTTCGGAAAATGGATAGTAACCATTGTGTACCTATCTTCTTGTGATTGAATGGAAATATTATGCCCTAATTTGAGAGCCATTTGCTTGGCAAGATATAAGCCCATTCCGGTAGACTTTGTATGTAATCTCCCATTAGAACCTGTGAATCCCCTATCAAATACACGATGCAGGTCCTCCTGCCTAATGCCCATTCCGGTATCTTGAATCACTAATCGTTTTTCTTTACTGTCTTCCTCTACGAGAAAAGAGATGTCTCCGCCTTCATTGGTATACTTTAAAGCATTCGTTATGATCTGATTAATGATAAAAGTAAGCCATTTACTATCACTTTGTACAAATGACTGTCCGTCTTTCATATGAAAACGAATTCCCTTTGTAATGAAAAACTTAGCATATTTCTTCACACTATTTTTGATAATACTATTTAAAGATACGTCTGTAATAAAATAGTCTTTTGAAAAAGAATCGATACGTGAATAGTACAACGCCTGTTCTACATAGTTATCAATTTTAGTCAGCTCATCTTCCAATTTGTCTACAAGAACGTCCAGGTTTTTTCCCGAACTGTTGTCCATTAGCAAATGACTCGCGGCAATGGGCAGCTTCACTTCATGCACCCAAGACATAATAAAATCTTGATGATCACGTTTCTCACGTATCAAATTTTGAAGTTGCTCTGCATGATTGCTTTGCACTTTTTGAATGAATTGGTTATATAAAGCCTGTTCATAATTCTGTGATTCAGGCATGGCTACATGAAAGTCTTCCATCTTACTGTCGATGACATCCTGCAATTTCATGTAGAAGGATCGCCGATAGAAAAAACCAATTGTTATGTACAGACTGACAAGAAAGAAACAAAAAATATGTGTATAGACAAGGTTTTGAGATGCAAGATGCCAGTTATCATTCACAATCATAATTAATGAAACGAACACCATCAAGATCACGTATAGGGTTAGAAAAAATCGTTTATCTTTCAAATATTGACTAAAGCTCATACAATCATATACCCCTGACCTTTCTTCGTCGTAATGAACTGTTCCTTACCTAGTTCAGCGATTTTTTTACGTATACGCGTAATATTAACGGTTAACGTATTGTCATCTACAAATCTTTCATCAGCCCACAGGCTGCGCATGATTTTATTCCGACTGACAACAATTCCTCTATTCCGCATAAGAAGGCTTAGAATACTCATCTCAGTTTTACTAAGCTCGACCTTTTGATCGGCATAAGAAACTTCGTAAGTGTTCAAATTGACAACAACTCCGTCATGCTCGATGACCGTTAACTCAATATCTTCTATATACGCGTACGTACGTCGCAAAAGAGCATTGATTTTAGCCATCAAAACATCTAAATCGAATGGTTTATTGATGAAATCATCCCCTCCCATATTCATGGCCATCACCATATCCATAGGTGTATTGCGAGAGGATAAAAAGATAATCGGTGCTTTTGACACTTCTCTTATTTTATTACACCAATAAAAGCCATCAAAAGAAGGTAAATTAATATCCATTAGCACCAGATGAGGGCTTTCCCGTAGAAAGACCTGTAATACTTGGTCAAATCTTTCTACTTTTACGGGCTCCAACCCCCATTTTCCGATTGCTTCTCCTACTATATCTCGAATGGTTGTTTCATCTTCGACAATCATAATCTTCATCGTTATTCCCTCCAAAGCTTTGTATATAAGGTTACTTTGTGTTAGCTATCGTACGTTTATGCGGTTCTCACCTTTCTTCATTATAAGCCAAGGTGACAAAACTGTAAGCTTAACGCATGCATTGAAAGGTTATGGAAGGGTTGCATGGTATAGACTAGAGAAAGTAAAGGAAAGAAACTTAACAAATGGAGGATATATGGATGAAAACAATCGTAGAAGCTACACAAATTAAGAAAGTATATGGAGTAAAGGGTAATACTTTTACTGCATTAAATAATATTGATTTCACCGTTCGAGAAGGTGAATTTGTTGCTATGATGGGGCCTTCAGGTGCTGGTAAAACGACACTGTTAAATATGTTAGCTACTATAGATCAACCGACTTCGGGTGAAATTTTGATTGATGGGACAAGTATATTAAACTTGAAAGAGGAACAACTGTCCAACTTCCGTCGCGATAAACTTGGTTTCATTTTTCAAGACTATCATTTATTAGATACATTAACTGTGAAGGATAATATCTTGTTACCACTGGCATTAGCAAAAATGAATGTCGATGAAATAGAGAGAAGAGTCCATGAAATAGCAGATCGGTTCGGGATTCGCTCCATTTTGGAACAGTATCCTTATCAAATTTCAGGGGGGCAAAAACAGCGTACAGCTGCTTCCCGTGCAATGGTAGCTAAACCCAGCTTGATATTAGCAGATGAGCCGACTGGCGCATTGGATTCAAAATCTGCGACAGACTTATTAGAGAGCTTGCAAGACTTAAGTGTGGATGAAAAAGCAACGATATTAATGGTCACACATGATGCCTTTGCTGCTAGCTATTGTCAACGTGTGATCTTTATTAAAGACGGTAGTTTGTTTACGGAACTAGCAAAAGGACATACTTCCCGTAAAGAATTCTTTAAAAAAATATTAGATGTCTTGGCAGTTCTTGGCGGGGGTGCAAGTGATGTTATTTAATCTTGCGAAAAAAAATATTAGAGGGAATATCAGCAACTACCTTCTCTATTTTTTCTCGATGGTTGTTTGTATCGTCATCTTTTATACATTTAATTCACTGTTATATATTCCCGAGATTCAAAACTCTGTTCAACATTTGGTTCAGACCATGTCTCAAACCTCTGTCATTTTAATAGGATTCATGGCTGTCTTCATCAGCTATTCGAATGCCTTTTTCACAAAGAAACGAAAGAAGGAAGTAGGCTTGTATTCCCTACTAGGTGTCCGAAAAAAAACGATAGCGGGCATGTTATTTTTTGAAAATATCATCATCGGAGCCATGACGTTAGTGGCGGGACTCGTCCTAGGTATCATCTTATCTAAACTGTCCACTATGTTGCTGCTCAAGCTGTTGGGCGCTCCGATCGAGGCCAGTTTTAGTATTCCAATGGAGGCTGTCTTAACGACTACACTTGTATTTACAGTCCTCACACTTTTCACATCTATTCAGTCATATCTCTTAATTTATCGCTTTAGATTGATTGAACTATTCCAAGCAGAGAAAAAAGGTGAAAAAGTACCGAAGGCCTCTTTCTTTTCTGCTGGCCTGTCAATTGTGTTACTTGCGGGTAGTTATGGGTTGATGTTTAACGGGATGGCAATGCTTGCGATCCCTTTTATTATCATAGGCACCTATTTATTATTCCGCTCGTTGACTGTCTATTTACTTAAACGTGCACAAAAAAATAAGGCTAAATACTATCACGGCATCAACATGATCGGTACTTCTCACTTACTATACCGAGTGAAAGGAAATGCGTTGATGTTGACAATCATCTCCTTGCTCATTACATTAGCGATACCTTACATTCAAGCAGGTTTTACGGAATTTGCGGCTACTGAAAAAGATGCCCGTGGCACAGCTCCTTTTAGCTATCTCTATGTCTCAAAGGACGATGCATTCGATCAGCAGATCAATCGGATCATTACAACTGATAAAGACCATCCCATTACCAAGCAATTCGATATCCCAATTATTTCAGTGCAAGGAACTACAAAAGCACCCTTTCAAGACAATGATAATCTTGCCATTCAATTGATGGCAGAACAAACCTTTCATCAAATAAAAGAAACACTCGATTTGGAGGATATCCCCCCCTTATCTGATGAACAAGCTATCGCTATTAAATATTATTTTGTCCATCAACCAGCTACTGATTTCGAGGGATATGACATCGATATCCCATTAACTGAAGGCAAACAGACATTGATGCTTGAAAAACTTGAAAAAAAATCAATACGACTAACAGGTGGGCAGGAGCTATTATACCTTGTAGTGGATGACAGAATGTTTACGAAAATGTCAGCGCAATTTCCCACCATCACGTATAAAGCGTATAAAGTAGACAATGATAAAACAACAAAAGAAACTTCCGATACCTTACTGAAACTAGCTGAAGAAGATATGCAAATGATTACGTTTTATGAAGAATATAAAAACGTGCAATCATTCACAGGCATGAAAATGTTTATCGTCAGCTCATTAGCATTAGTCCTCTTGGCGGCAACAGGAAGCATTATTTATTTCAAACAGCTCACAGAAGCATATGCAGATCAACATCGGTATGAAATTTTACGGAAAATCGGTGTCAGTAAAAAAGAAATTCGGACAACAATCGCCAAACAATCGCTATTTGTCTTTCTCCTTCCTTTACTGCTCGGTATACTCAATGCAGGAATGGTCCTTCTATCATTGGTTTTACAATATGACATGAACCTCAGTGAAAATATCTTTTCTTTCATGGCGGCGATCATTATCTATGGTGTTATCTACCTCACTTATTATGTGTTGACCATTACGTCTTATAATCGCACTGTGAATAAGTAATAGAAAAAAGAATTGACCCTATCCTTGTACTCGAAAGCCACGGATAGATCAATTCTTTTTTGGCATTTTAAACAGCTTTGTATCCTAATTAATATTTGAAGTACAAAGCGAGAAGCACCTTGCTAGTCAATTCTACCGTTGAAATCAGGTTGTTTTAATGAAAAACCTATGAATTAGTTTATACTAGCGATTTAAACCATAAAGCATTTGAACCCGTTCACAGTCTATCGGTCTATTTACAGGTACCTCTAAGAAATAATCTAGCTGCCATTCCTGCGTTTTTTGTGCTTGACGGCTCGTTGGCTTGTCCCAAGGTGGATAAATGCGGATGGCCCGCTTTCCACCTTGCCTATTCTTCGACACAATATCATGATCGCATAGAACAGCTTTCGGAAAGACGAACTGGCCAAAGCAATCACCTTTGCGAGCACTAATCACGAACAAATCAACTGGATCTGATAAGTCGTATGGTTGGATTGGTCCAGCCTCGCTTCTCTCCCACAACGTTACAAATTGTCCGACCTTTGTTGGTGTAATCTTAGCGACACGAAATCTAACAGAGAAGTCATTCACTTGATAGACATAGGCCCCATATTCCGCGTTTTGTGCCTCTATTAATGGCTGAGAGCACTCAAAGTTACAGGGGTTATAGACGAGATCCTTAGTCGCAAGAAGTTCACTGTGAATAGCGACCGAGGAGATCCAGTGATTACGGTCAGCAATTGAAAGGCCTTGAGGGTTTTTATTCATATGTTCGAGTCCTCCATTACTTAATAGGTTGCTGTTCAAAAATAGCAGGTTAGTTGCTCCGCCACACAACACGTGTAAAAGCTACGCATGTCAATGCTGGCGCTTTTTCGGTCTGCTAACTGTTCATACTTGCAAACACCCATTTCGAACGTTTTATCTTATCAACAGTATATATAGAACATACGTCCCCTATCAAGTGGAATAAAAAAATCACCCTTAATCCATAAATCGATTAAGGGTGATTCTCATGTAGTAGCCGAACCTATTTCTATGGAAAATCGAGGACTACCGCCTTATTTCTTCATAAAATACTTACGCCCAAGCCGCTCCACAAGCGTCGGTGCAACGGCATGCAATTTACTAGTGACGCCCATATACCAAGGCAGATTGACATCCCTCACCGGACATCCCACCGTTTTCATCACCGCTTCGACAACATCTTCTACTGCTAATAAGTGCCTACCTAGCGATGTTCGATAGCTACCTGTATCATCGGCCAAATCCAAAAAAGGTGTGTCAATCGGACCAGGATTAATGGTTGTGACATGGATACCGAATGGAGCAACCTCCATTCGCAAAGCATTCGTGTAGCCAATAATCGCATGCTTCGACGCTGCATAAATAGAAGCTTTTGGTGTTGCCACTTTCCCAGCTTGCGAACCAAGAAAGATAAAATGACCCTTTTTGCGTTCCATCATGTCCGGTAACAAACGTTTAGTCAGCTGCATAGTTGCAACGACGTTGACAGCCATCATACTCTCGATCGCTTCATCCGCCGTTTCATGCGCAAAATCGAACGTTCCAACACCGGCAGAAAAGATGACGATATCAGGCGGATCAATCTGTGCCAACAACCGATCTATGTCCTCTTTGATTGATAAATCCGCAGGTACCGTTTGTGCGCCTGCATTTTGCAATTCCCATAGCTTATCCGGGGCTCTACCTGTTGCCCAAACCGTATGACCTTCTCGCAACAGCCTTTTCGTCAATGCATATCCGACACCACTTGTTGCACCAGTTATGACGATCGATTTACGCTTGTTCATAATGGAAGACGCCGCCCTCATCTTGCGCTTCACGGGCCAAGCCCTTGTCAACAAGATAATCTGTTTGCCCAATTGTTTCGGACAATGTGAGGCCTAATTCTTTTTCATAAACTGCTGGGAATAATTCTTTTGTAAGTTCAAAAATCGTGCGCGAGCCGCCATCCATCATCGCAAGCACTTTCATTGCTCGTTCGCGCTGCTTCGTCAAACGACTTTCAATTAGAGCATGGGCGTTGCGTACTTCATTGCCGTGACCCGTGTAAATGATATCGACAGGCAATGTGAGAAGCCTCTTCAATGATGCGTTGTACTGCAATAACGAGCGCGGACGCCCCATTTCCGGATGAAGTGGCGGCTCAATGAGTGGGTTGGAAGAAACTTTTTCAAGCACGAGATCTCCGCCAATCATTTCACCCGTTTTCTCATTCCAAAAAACGATATGACTCTGTGCGTGCCCCGGTGTTTCTAATACCGTCCAACCTTCATGACCCGGAAGCGCATCCCCCTCGGCAAGTAGCTGATCGAGCGGTCGATCGCCCATCAACGCGACGGAGCGCTTCATACGTTTCACCCAGAAGAGATATTCTTCAGGAACCCCTTCTTCAAGCAGTCGTTCCAAGTAAAATGCATCATGATACTTGAAAAATGCATCATCTCGTTTCAACCAAAGATCATTATATGTATGCCCCAGAACTTTCGCCTGGTCGAATGCATCAATCCAGCCGGCATGATCTGGATGATGATGTGTCAAAATAACTTGTTCAATATCGTTAAATGTATAACCTGCTTCCTTAATGCCATGCTGAAGTGCTTTATACGCCTCTGGTGTTTTCGGTCCTGCATCGACAAGAGACAGCGTATCTCCTTTGATAAGAAATGCGTTGACATCCCCAACTGCAAACGGTGTTGGAATGATAATTTTATGAATCATAGTCAAAGTCCCCTTTGGTTAAATGAATGAGTATTCAGTCCATTGTACCTGTTTTCTAGGAAGACGTCACCTGTTGAGTATAGTAATCACCCACTTAATGAAATGGTAGACTTCTGCTGAAGCCAGTTCACATATGCTATACTAGAATGAAATTCACAGAATAATTATCTTTGGTAGGAGAGTGTTTATATGGGCTTATTCGGATTTTTCAAAAGTCAATTTATCGAAGTAATTGAATGGACAGATAGTAGTACGAATACAATGGTCTATCGCTTTCCCGTTCAGGACAATGAAATCAAAATGGGGGCGGAGTTAACCGTTCGAGAATCGCAAGTAGCGATTTTTGTCAATGAAGGGGAAATTGCAGATGTCTTCGGACCCGGAAGACATCTATTGTACACGCAAAATATGCCGATCTTAACAAAGTTAAAATCATGGAAACACGGATTTGAATCACCTTTTAAAGCGGAAGTCTATTTTGTCAATACCAAGCAATTCATCAACCAAAAATGGGGTACGTCTAATCCTATTATGATGCGCGATGCCGAGTTCGGCATGATACGTTTACGCGGGTACGGTATTTATTCCTACCGAGTATCTGAGCCCACGGTGTTCTTAAAAGAATTATTCGGGACCAATGCATCCTATGATACGAGTGCCATCGAAGACCAATTGAAAAAGATGATCTTGTCTGGATTAACGGATCTTTTTGCCGAGTCGAAAATTCCGGCCTTAGATTTGGCAATGCACTATGATGAACTGAGTGAGCAAGGGCAAGCGAAGATGAAAAAGCGATTCAATGCATTCGGCTTTGATATCACTTCCCTCTATATCGAAAACTTATCACTTCCTGAAGAAGTCGAAAAAGTGATGGACAAACGAACAGCAATGGGCGTGCTTGGCGATATGAATCAGTATCAGCAATACCAAGCGGCAGAGGCCATTCGCGAAGCCGCTCGCAATGAAGGCGGCGGATTAGCAGGCGCTGGTGCAGGACTAGGAGCAGGCGCCGCGCTCGGTGGAGTGATGGCAAATGCATTTTCAGGCGGCCATCAACCCGCTGCACAGCCGGCTAAAATAAGCTGTCCCCATTGCCAGGCACAAATTCTAGCAACCGCTAAGTTTTGCGGAGAATGTGGCAAAACTGTTCAAACACAAAAAGTGCCTTGTATTAGTTGCCAGGCTCCCATCAATGCAGATGCAAAGTTCTGCGGGGAGTGTGGCGCACAGCAAGTGACGGAAAAAACATGTACAAAATGCGGGTCTAAAAATGCCCCAACCGCAAAATTTTGTGGTGACTGCGGAGATACGCTGTAACATGGATGCGAATGAGGTGTACGAATGACAGGTGTAGAAAATGAAGAATATACAATCGAACAAACAGAAATGACGAAATGCCCTTCTTGTGGCGGCAATGCCGCATTCGATCCCGCAACAGGCGCACTCAAATGCCCTTTTTGCGGTAGCGAGCGGGCCATCGAAAAAACACAGCACAACACGATTGAGCATGACTTTTTACAAGCATTAGAACAAGAAGATCATAGCTGGGATGATGAAAAACGGGTATTTAAATGCGATAGCTGTGGGGCCGAAACACTTCTAGATAAAGACAAAGTAGCTGATTTCTGTTCATTTTGCGGCTCCTCACATATCGCCACTAGCAGCCATCATGCTGGTATTAAACCCGCACTAGTACTACCTTTTCAAATACCAAGAGATGAAGCTGTCGACAAATTTAAGCTATGGATACGAAAAAGATATTTTGCACCATCCAAACTTAAAAAATCGTATACCTTGCATACCTTATCCGGCGCTTACATTCCCTATTGGACGTTCGATTCGCAAACGAATTCTGCCTATGTGGTCAACATTGGAACGTATTATTATGTAACGGAAACGCGCACTGTCGTAGAAGATGGCAAGCCGAAGCAAGTAACGGAACAAGTACGAAAAATTAGATGGCGCACAGAACATGGCCATTATCGCGCATTTTATGATGACGTATTAGTGAAAGCTTCTCGTAACGTTGCCAGCGGACTCATTGATAACATTGAGCCTTTTCAATTAAACGGATTAGTTGACTATAAAACAGAGTATCTATCAGGATTTTTAGCAGAAAAGTATTCCATTCCGTTAAAAGAAGGCTGGAATGATGCCAAGGAGATTATCGATCAGCGCATTGCCAGTGGTATTCACGGACAAGTACCTGGAGATGTCGTAAATATCGTCAGTGTATCTACAGACTACACAGCGATTACCTACAAACATATGTTATTGCCTATCTGGATTTCATCCTTCGCTTTCAACAATAAGATTTATCGTTTCCTTGTCAATGGACAAACAGGCAAGGTCAGCGGCAAATCTCCGGTAAGTGCTGTCAAAGTGTCATTCGCTGTGTTGGCGGTCCTTGCCATCATCGGCATCATTTGGTTTTTCATTCAAATAAACCAGTAGCCGGATAGAATGTTGACTTTGTTCAGACAACGTGTAATAATCGTTCTAATTCATGAAACGATTAGCGTAGACGAAGATTAGTACTGACGGCGATGGACAACAGAAAATGTGGTCACCGGCTGAAAGCCACATTCCCTCTCCCGCCTTGAACCTCCTTCCGAGCTGCCGTGGAAACCCGGCCGTGCCTTTCGCGTTAAGAAAGAACAAGATGTACCAGCAAAATGGTTTGCTGGTAAAACTAGGTGGTACCGCGGAAACATGCGTTTTCGTCCTTTTTACGAAGGATGGAAACGCATGTTTTTTATTTGTGAATTGGAACGAAAGGGGAGATTATAATGGAGAAAATTGTATTCATAGGCGCAGGCTCAATGGCTGAAGCAGTTATTGCTGGGATTGTTAAACGAGGTGCAATCGAGCCGCAGCAGGTCTATGTGATGAATAAATCAGATGACGACAGACTGATTTCATTACAACAGAAATATGGTATCTCCATTGTTTGTAAGGACAAAGAAGCGTTGAAAACAGCAGATCTAGTTGTACTAGCGACAAAGCCGAAAGACATTCATCTAGCGATGGCAGACATTCGCCCTCATCTCGCCACTCAAGCAGCCGTTTTGTCTGTCATTGCAGGTGTTTCAATCCAGACACTTGAAAATGGACTTGGTGCAAGACCAGTGGCTCGTTCTATGCCAAACACCTCTGCAACCATCGGGAAATCGGCAACCGGTGTTGCCATGAATAACGCCGTCGATGACACGATGCGCAAGCATTTCCTCGGCCTACTAGAAGCCATTGGTCTGGTTAAAGAAGTCAAAGAAGATGACCTTCATGCGGTGACTGCCCTATCCGGCAGCGGTCCAGCCTATGTTTACTATTTAGCGGAAGCTCTTGAAGAAGCAGCGATTGCTAAGGGGCTATCCAAAGACGTCGCACGCTCCCTTATCATCCAAACACTTGAAGGTGCCGCTGCGATGATGAAAGATACTGGCACAGAACCGGCTGAATTGCGGAAAAACGTGACCAGTCCGAACGGTACGACGGAAGCAGGATTGAAAGCATTGGAAGGTAGATTATTCAAAGAAGCGATTGGTGATTGCATTGAAAAAGCAACAACACGGTCACGTGAGTTAGGGGCGCAGTCTTAAGAAAATGAAAAACCCGAAGCGACTACTCTTCGGGTTTTCCTACCTATTGCTGCGGCTGAAAAGTTCTCATAGACGTCAAATCCTTACGTCGATAAACACTCAGCACAACGCCCACTATAAAAGCATTCAACACAATTGGAATTAAGCCATAACTGATAAACGGCAAAGAAATGGTAGTAATCGGTACTAATCCAAATGTCATACCAACATTGCTAACCAACTGTACCGTATACAGTGCAACAGCGCCGTTTAACAATAACTTTCCAAATGGCTCATGAATGTTACGCGCAATCATTATGATTCTCACTATAAAAAGGGCAAGAACGATGAAAAGTGCACAGGCAGCTAACCAACCGAAGTAATACGTGAAACCCACAAAAACAAAATCGGTGTGGACATTGGGGATCGTTCCACTATTCAGTGCGTTCCCAAACCAACCCGCCTTTGATATGTGGTCTTGGAGGAGTAACATCATATAACCCTCCCCCTCCGCATACTGTTCTGGATTAACAAATGCCAAAAGACGAACTAGCTGATACATCTCCAAAGATGGCCAAACTATAAAACCTAACAAAAGAAGCGAGCCCATTATCCCCCCAGTTATCATCCATTTTATTTTCCGACTAAATCGGCTGCACAAAAATAACCCAAATACCATAAACGTGTAGATATAAATTGCTGGAAGATTTACGGTGTTTACGAACAACCAAAAAGAACATACGAATAATAAACTCAAATGCCAAAGCTTCAACTTTTTATGATTAAAAAAAGAAGCCCAAGCTAGAAGGAAAAATGGCATAACGCTCAAACTATTTATCGTAAATGGACCGATCACAAGAATAGAAACGCCATTTATCATATCGAAAGAATTTTGTAACAGCACAAGAATGAGTACACCAATGCTGTAAAACAACCAGCCAAAACTTTCTAATCTCCGATAATTTACTAACATGACGCAAAAAGCTAACACCGCGCCTAATAAGGAAAAGACGACTTTCTGTACAGAAAAAGAGCTTGCATCCATATTATATTGCAGGTAGTAATCAGCATCCATAAATAAAATCGGCAAAAACCCTAACCCCAACGTCGTGACCAACAACATCACCGTCAGCCAATCCACCTTTGGCCGATGAAGTTTGTTCAGCTTTTGCCCTAGCGTTATCGGGCTCCCCATCTGCACAACAGCTTTTTCTTCTGCTTCAGTTTCATCCATCCCTTTTTCTATCCACTTATTCTTCGCCGCTTTTAGATGATGATTTAATTCGGCTGAAACAAAATCTTTCGCCTCTTTTGATCTAATCTGATCCCTAACTTCCCCTAAGAAAGATTGGCCTCGCTTGTGCACCAATTGGTCACCCCTCCACTATTTCTTTTAAAGTAAACCGTTTACTACTAGATTGCTTCTCCATTTTCCGTAATAACTTACTGCCTTTATTGTTAAGTAGATAATATTTCACCGCTGCCTCGTTCCAGCTTGATTGTAAACACCCGTCCTGCTCAAGCTGATGCAGCAAGGCATATAGACTACCTTCATTGTCTTCAAATTTACGAATACCTCGTCCTCGTAAAAACTGCACCAATTCGTACCCCGTTTTTTCTTCGACCAGTAGCTGCATGACCGCCAACAAAACACTGTCATCATCTTCACTTATTTTGGCTCGAATTTTCTTGCGATGTTGTTCCGTAAATTGGAGTTGGCTAAACTCAGTGTCATCCATTGATTTTTTCAGTCCTCTTAAACGACTCTCCATTTCTTACGCCTCCAATCGTTCTTTCAATAACTCTTTCGCACGTCTTAGCCTCGTTTTAACCGTGTTCACACTAGCCTCAGTCACACCCGCAATTTCCTTAATTAGCAATTCCTCGTAATAATAGAGATAAATAACTTCTTGATACTTAATCGGTAGCGTCATTATCGCAGCGATTAATTGATCATCCTCTTCTTTTTGAATGACAACCTCCTCGACCATTTCCTTTGTTGTTCGATTGGTGATAGGCTCTTCTTCTGAAATCACGACATTTTTGTTATACCAACTTTTCAGGAAATCTTTACAATGATTGATTGCGATTCGCCACAACCAGGTACGCAGCGTGGATTTTCCTTTGTATGTATGAAGGGATTTATAGCATTTCACAAAAATATCCTGCGTCAAATCCTCCGCTAATTCTTTATTATTAACGTAAGAATAGACAAGCCTTAAGATATCCTGCCCGTACCGATTCATAATCTCATCAATTAGAACATCTCTGTCTTCTGTTTCAAACGCTTCAACGATCAATTCTTCCAACCTATATCCCTCCTTCCTAATTAATAGACGACGTGCCCTGGTAGAAGGTTTTTGTTTAAATTCACGGCAGTTGCTGACAAACATAGCCTGTCCTTCTGGTACTTGTTATGTAGAGGATGTAATAATACGAATTCAAACCTATAAATGTGGACATTCTGTTCAACCGTTCAGTACAAGGAGTAAATTTTAACGCAATTATTCGTTCTGTCGGTCATGAAAAGATTGAAACGACGATGATTTACTTGAAGAAAGTATTTGAAAAAGAACGTCACGCCATTCATTCGTGGAAATCAAAGCATAAAAAAATGGATGAATCCTCCCCTTTTCTCAGGGTAGTTTCACATCCATTTTTCATACATATCTCTTCTAGATTGGTTATATATGTGCTGCAAAGCCCTTCTCGTCCACAACATTTTTCAAAGCATGAGTGATTTCAATCTTCGTCACTTAAAAAGCCCCTATGACAGGGCTTTTTCTATCACAAAAATGGTTTTCATTTATTAAGCCAACATTCTATTCCCACTTCTCAATCATCGCATCAGCATGAGTCATAAGAACGTCATATGCTTTTTCAGTAATCAACCCTTTGCCATGTTGATAATCAAGTAGTACCTTAAAACTATTCATATGCTTTACGACTTTCTCTGTAGCTTTTTGCTCTTCATAATGGCCCACTGCAGTTAAGTGAAGTTGTAATTGTTGATACAAAGGTTGCTGGATATCAGCGGAGTTCCGATAGAATTCAATTGTATCACGAATAAGTGAAATGCTTGCAGCTGGTCTATCATATGCACCGATATTTTGATTGATGGGAGATAATGGATTTCCCCAAAAGTCCACATCCCCTTTATTATTAATCAAACTACCACTACCAATTGCAGGAGAGTCGACTTGTAACTTATATCCGTCTAATGTGTCCAAGCCAATTCCGCCGCTACCTGGATTAACAAATAATGGATCGAAAGTCTTCATATTATCATCAGGAATGATGCTCTTTGTAGGAACTTTATTACCAAAGAAAAGATTATTATCGTAACTCCAACTTGATTTTTTCACGTAACCGCCTGACCCAAAGTTATAGAAAATATTGTTGCGCAATACTGCTTCTGTCTTTCCACCTTGTGAAACAAGCATATTGGTCTTTATACCTGGTCCTACGTAAAATACATTATTATAGATTTGTATGTTGTGAACATTATCGGCTCCACAAATGATAAATGTCTGATAATGATCATTTTCGCTTATATTATAGCGGAAAATTCCATCGTAAACGCCTCCTGTTCCTGTACTGCCATCAGCGCATAAGAGTAATGTTCCACCTTCATTATCATGACTATAATTATATTGATAAATGACACCTTTTGAACCATGGTCAAAGTCAAAGGCATTTCCATCTCTTATAGAAAACCCACCAGAAACTTCATTATATTGATATAGAGTATTGTCACCATTCCATGTCCACGCCCCAACATTGTAACCAGAAGATGTCTTATTAAAACCATCGACTCTATTGTACTCTACCAAAGCACCTTCGGTCATATGAGGGACGATTCCATCACCACCGATTTCGAAAAGCTCATTGGCACGAATAACAACGTTGGTCAAGGGTGTCCAGGGCGTATATTCTTCATCTCCATATGTTTTACCTTGACCTAACTCTTTTCTACTCTTCCAGTCAGTCCAAGTAATGATTCCTGAACGGCTTACCCGTTCAATTACATTATTTTCAATTAATACATCGTTAAATGTCGTTCTGCGATGAACAGATTCCGGATCCGGAGTGGAATTATCATCCAACGATGAAATTGTAACACTGATTTGAATACCGGCACTTCCCCCACCATCTTTTTTATCTTCTCCATTTACGTCGTGTATATATAAATCATGAATATAGATATGATTAAGGGTAGAAACCTTGTTTAGATCATTCGTGCTATCTACTTCAACATCCCCAGCTTCCACATGGATACCTCGCCTTGGTGAATCGGCAGGAGTAGAAGAATAGTTGGTAATCTCCAAATATCCTATCTCCCAATACTCTTGGTTGTATAAATAAACTACACTCTCTACAGTTCCTTCACCTTGAATAAGGGGCTTTTCACCCTCTCCATACTTTCCAATCCTAATTGGCTTTGCTTCAGTCCCAGAGCCTTTCGGATGTAATTGCCCCGACCATTCCTCACCTGCTTTAAATAAAATCTGATCCCCAGGCAAAAATGTAAAACTATTTACTTTATCTAGTGATTTCCAAGCCGATTTTGGACTAGTACCATCACTTATATCATTCCCATTCGTCTCATCAATATAATAGCTTGTACCAACAGCTGATGTCATGTTCATATCTTTGGCCTGAGCAAAGGGACTTTCAAAAACATACAACAGAATACCAAAAACAATAACAAAAAATAAAGCTTGAGTTTTAAATCTCTTCATTCCATTACCTCCATGTTACTTGTTTTGTGTTAGCCCATAGCGTCAACTAATCTTCCACTTTGCAAATGGTTGCCTTCCTAACTAATAGACTTATCTATTTCACCCTGCATCGGTAAAATGAGGTCAACCACAAACGGATTATCAACTGCTTCTAATAATAATAATAATAATAATAATAATAATAATATGCGGTTCTTACTTCTCTTTGCATTGGTTTAGTAAATAGGTTTGAGTCGAAACCGCTAGATTACGATCTCCGCTAATTCTTTATGTACCACCAATATTATCGCTTTTGACTTAGGTTAAGGAACCTTTCACTTTAACTAACCCCCTTTTCACTCCTCTAAGAGATAAATTAATAATTTCGCGCTTTTTTTTCTCTTTTTATAAAAAAACAACTCTTCTTGAGTTAAGCGCTCCCCAAGAATACCTTTGTTAAAGCGCTTTCACAACCCCAATATTGCTGTATTTATTATAGATATTGCCAATTTTACCGAAAGATGAACTCGCTACTGCAGCTACTATTGGAATTCGAATCAATTTGATGAACATATAAAACAAAACATGCAAAATAACACCCTTACAGAATAACGCTTGAAACTACAGTTTCAGTATTCTTTCGTAAGGATGTTCCTTTTCTGAACCATTTTATCAAAGACTATTGTGTAAAAAGTTGTACTGTTACCTGATAACCAAATCTAGTTTTTTCTAACAGTTAGGAAAACAGCATATGTCTTAAATATATAAGGGATTTCACTTCCCAGTGAGTTCTACTATATACTCATAAAGATTTTTTAGGATAAGGACCGTTGTAACAATAATAAATAGGACTCTAACATAACCGCTGCCTTTTTTAATGGCAAACCTAGAACCGCAAATCGAACCTAACACGCCAGATATTCCCATGATAATTCCTATGGCATATTGAACCTCTCCTATGAACATGAACATTAATAACGCTGCTAAATTGCTTCCGAAATTCAAAAACTTCGCATTACCAGCTGCTTTTAAGAAATCAAAACCGATGATTAAGAAAGTAAACATTAGGAACGAACCAGTTCCTGGTCCGAGAAAGCCATCATAGAACCCGATAATCATCAGAATGGAAGCGACCAGTAGAAGTCGTTTCACTGTCAGCCTACTATTGGTCGAAACACCGCCCCAATCTTTCTTTATTACTGTGAAGATGGCCACTATGATTAACATCGCCAGCATCAATGGCTTAAACAGACTCGGATCCATGAGATGTACTGTCCATGCTCCAAGTAAAGAACCTATAAATACTAACGGAAAATATTTCAAGACGGACTTCACGTCTATATTTCCAGTTCGATAGAAGATCATGGTACTTGTGAAGGATCCCATTGTGCCTGCCAATTTATTTGTCGCTACAGCGGCCGCAGGATTCAAGCCGGCAAATAATAGTGCCGGCAGCGTTATAAGACCGCCACCACCTACAACTGAGTCAATAAAGGCAGCTAAGAACCCAAATATTACAATAATTAAAAGTGTATCTATATCCAAATTCATCGGTTCACCTTTCTGTACTGTCTACATAGGATTTTTAGGTCTGCACCAAATAGAGACCCCCTCCTTGCTTCAGGAGGGGGCCATGACACCCAGTCACATTATATTGGACTGACACTCCGAAAATCAATACTTATAAATTTTCGGAGCAATCTCTACAATAGCATTCCCATCGTATATTGTTAATGACTTTCCAATCATATTAAGTGATTGGAGATTGGAAACTGTACACTACTATTGAAACGTAACACTCGTTAAATCTACTAACAGTATAAAATTCATTCCACCAAACGAGAAATTATTTCCTTATTAGTGATTTTAAGTTCATCTGGTAAATCTTCGCGATTTGACACAAGACCGAAATAATATGTAACCCCTCTGTCTTCGAAAGCGTTAGATTGTATATCAATTTCCTTATTGGTTAATCTATCAACCAACTCTTCGATAAATGTATACTCTTTCACCATATCAACCGCACCTAAATGGAATATTCCAGTCAATTCATGTTCAAAAATGAAGCGCATTTGTCGGGCTAACTGTGAATCTGACAAAAAACTACATTCTAAATTACTATAACCTTGGATGGGTTCAGCTGTTTCAAGATTCTTTTTTAGGTTGTTCATACGAGATGAATTCTTTCCCCAAATACCTGGAATTCTAATAATATTAGAACGATTTCCAAGTGATTGCGTTAGCATATTCTCGCAGTTTATTTTAAATTGACCATAATCTGAGTTAGCAATAGGTATGTCTGATTCACTGTGATGCCTCGACAAATCACCATCGAAAACATTGGTTGTTGAGAAATAATAGAGTACAGTCGCTTTATTTTTTATGGCTTCCGCTAAGTTTTGGTGGAATACTAACTGCTCGTCAAAATCTCCCCGTAAACTCGAAACAATGATATCAGGTTGGACAGAATGGAGTATATCTCTTATTTGCCCCTCTTCCTGAACGTCTAATTGAAATTGCTTGTCGTTTGCAAGTTCCGTTTTTGTTGAAAAGTAGGTTCCGTATACATCAAAATTCTCCGCGCACTCCTTCGCGATTGCTTTCCCAACCAGCCCACTAGCACCCAGAATCAACAGTTTCTTCATAAAAAAGCCTCCTCTTAAAATCATTTTTCACTTCCAAAGCACAGTGCACACAAACTCCGACAAAAATATAGTCTTTTATATTAATCATTCATGGCTTACAGTTATGATTCAAGGTGAAAAGTACATTCCTTGAACAGATATACCTACAATATGTTTGAAAGAGGTCATTCATTTGAAAATCGATTCACCAAGAATACCCAATGATTTACCTACAATGAATTTCCAAGATATTTTTTATCAAGAAGATCCAGAACTTGAATTGTGCATCATTAATGATTCTTTTTTTACGAATGAAGTATTGGATAGACCGCGGTTATCTCAAATGATCGTAAAAAATTGTAAGTTTAACAATACTGATTTTAGCTATATCGAAATTACAGATGTTGTTTTTGAGAATTGCGACTTTTCTAATGCCAATTTAAGTAATTCTTCTATACATAGGGTAGTATTTAGGAATTGCAAATTATTAGGTCTAGATTTGACAGAATCACGCTTCGGCAACATAGAGTTCGACAGTTCTATACTGAACTTAACCGCATTCGGAAATTCAAAACTAGAAAAAGTAAAATTTCAAGAGACTTCATTAGTAAATTCCGATTTTTATGATTGTATCTTTAAGAATGTCGAATTTAACTTATGTAACATTGACGGGTCAAACTTTGAAAAAACGCCACTTAAAGGGATTAACCTAAGTAATTCTACTTTTGAATCGCTTATCGTATCTTTTGAAGATCTTAAAGGGTGCAAAGTAAATTCTTATCAGGCCATTCAAATGGCTTCTTTATTGGGCTTGGTAGTAACTGATTAATTTCGCATCATGAACTGTCACACCTATTATGAGTAACACGAGTCTTACTTTGGTTGTTGCACCAGGCTTGCCTTTATCTATTTGCCGAAAGAAGACTCAGCTTTTTCTGAGTCTCTTTTGCTATGCATTTTCACTAATTTACATGATTTTTTCTTTCTTCTTTAAAATAAATAATTCCCTAATAAAGGCCCCAATTACTGAAGATAAAAAGATTGTAGATATTAAGTTTATAACTCTTACAAATGTATGAGGCGTGTATATAACTTGAACACTTTGAAGAATTACGATTATACCGAAAATAATGGACATCACTACAATAAATCTAGGCGTAGCTTCCTTTCGCTTGTTCATTAGAATCATCCTCTCATGTTCCAATTATATACCAGATGTCATCTCCAACAAAACTTCCCATTAGGAAAGTAAACATCTACCGCCTTCTCTCTTACTTTAAAGGCAAGGCTGGCGAGAAAGGTAAATAAACAATTGGCACCAGCCTTGCCTTTATTCTTAGAAGGATGAGGCTACTTTTAACATCTTACATGCTTGCGTTTAAAACCTATTTTCCCTTTATCAACCATTTTCTCGATGTTTTCACAAGCATTTACGAAACTGCTTTTCTTATTGTCCCGTTTGATTTCTACTACTCCTATCGCCTTTGCAGTCTCGACTGCCTTTTCATGGAGCGGCAAATAGGAAGTCCCCACTGTGTATATAAAATTATTCATAGCGGATTTCGTTCGTTCAGGTGAATCGTGAATTGTCTTTTTTACCAAATCAAGCATATTGGACATCTTACTTTCCGAAAACTCAGCGTCTTTCCGATTCCCCAACAACCAGCAGTAGCAACTCCAGCCCGCTGACATTCTTAGCTCTTCACCGCTTGCGATCCATTTATCTGCAACTTCCTGTGCAATATCTGCCTCTGATAACGTTACGGCCACTACATAATCCGACAGCATATAAAAATACGCCGCATCTATCCAACGATCATAATCCGACTCCGTCATGGCTTTTGGGTCTGCAATAACGCCTGCGAAGTACATGGCATCGTAGTTCCCTGTGGCATAAAGTTCTTCAGCTAATGGCTGATTTATTTTTATGTTCTTTACCATTGGTTTCATTGCGCCCGTAGCTACGCCAAAAAGCGGCTCATGCGCACCATTGGACATATACATTTTTTTCATGCGTTCCTTGCCAAGGACCTCAAGCTCCTGCATAACCGTTTCTACATTCATTATTTAGCACGTCCTTCTTTTTCGAGTTTTCCGCATCATATTTTGTCCATCAAATATATTACCATTATCCTATAACAAACCACACTTTGTCATTGTTAATGAGTGCCCTAGTCTATTTAGATAAAATAAATTCAAATGGCATTTTTATAAGCCCTCAATGTGTTCCCTTCACTGAAACGCCCTCTCATCAATCATACTGTCGCCTTCGAAGGCGCTTTAAATTGCTTGCTTTGACATTCAAATAATCAGCGACAGACACAACGTCGAGATCGTACTCGACAAGTTCTTTTTTAATACTCTTATTCTTTTAAGTTATTGCTAGGGGCATTTTGCCCTGTGTAGTGAGGGCAATTTGCACTTCCTCTTGAGCTGATTTGTCATTCATCGATGGTGCAACTTGCACCATCTAATATTGCAGCTTTTTATAAAAAATGCGGTACCTTGTCGTCTTGTCCATTTTCATCCGATTATACGAAGAAGCCGCAATGATATACCCTTTATCTTCCAACCCAAGAACCGCTCTATTGATCGTACCGACATACCAAAATGGGTACTCCTCGTTTTTCCACTCTTCATATGTTCTGTAAACCCACTTATGCCCATCCCGAATAGTAGTCGAGATGAGCAGTCTAAAATATAGTAGCCGAAGTAAAATGGCTGCATTCAATCCCACTTGAAGTGGTGACTCTTTAATTAGTAAATTCATCACGAATCCTCCTTGGTGTTTTCTGACGACAGCACGACGTCTTGGGCCTAGACGAATGATGCTTTCACCCTATAGATAGACAAACCATACGGAGAAGTGGACAACATGATGCAATTTATTTTTTCTTCGCGTTGGTAATGATTACGGCCATAAGAATGTACCACTCGTTGCCAATGAGTTTATCAATGAATTAACTTCAAGTAAGTGCAAATTTATAACGTTGAACATTTTGAAAGATAAAAAAGCCTAACCCCTCCGTATCTTGAACGAGGAATTAGGCTTCTGGTCTTCAACAATCGCGTCAGATTGTTGAAGACCAGAAAAGGAGATGATTTTAACACACTTTTACGGATATCCGAAAACTAATTGCCGGGCAGTTGAATGCCGCGCCAGTCGCTTACATTGCATTGGCTATACCGATTATTGCCCACAGCCGCCACCGTGCCGTCAGATGTAAGACCGACGGTATGCCAGTCACCTGCCGCTACCGCCACCATATCACGCCAGCCGCTTACATTGCATTGGCCTTCATTATTTCGTCCCACAGCTACCACCGTGCCATCCGATTTAAGACCGACTGTATAACGCCAACCCGCCGCTACCGCTACAATATCGCGCCAGCCGTTTACATCGCATTGGCTATGCTTATTCCAACCCACAGCCGCCACCGTGCCATCAGATGTAAGACCGATTGTATGAGCATTACCCGTGTTCGTCGCCATATGAACATTACCCGCCGCAATCGCCACAATATCATGCCAATCGCTTACATTACATTGTCCATATTTATTATCACCCACAGCCGTCACCGTTCCGTCAGATTTAAGCCCAACGGTATGACGACGACCCGCAGCTATAGTATCTTTAGGCCACCGTTTCACCTTTAACGCCGCTTCTTCCGATAAAACGCAATCCATATTTCACCACCTTCAAAACAAGACCTATTTTATTATAAAACGGCATTTTACGAATTGTAAAATCCATGCAAACTCCCTTCTATGATTTAATGGTGTAACTATAAATTCAAGATGTAACCTCTGAATCCTCTTTACTCCCAAAAATGCCCGATTGTTCAAGATAGTTTTTTTATCATCCAAACAATCCAAAGAAATCAGTCGTAAACACCGAAAGTAAAAATTTCGATATTACCAATAATCGAATAGCCCGAAAGATATACCCATTCCTGTTTTCTGCATATCTCTTCTCCATAATTACTCTTACTGTTTCGGTTGCAGCTATAAAAATAAACAAAAGGAAATGCGTTTCCAAAAACCAAATAGACTCTAAAGGATCACGTATGACGTTAGTGAAAAAACTAATAATCACAAAGACAATAAAAAAAATTCTAATGGTCCAATCATTTTTTATGTTTATCATTTACATGGCCATAGGATAACATTTTTTTCTTTTCTCCGTTATGCCATTTTCTCAAAACTTTATTAATAAAAAGAGAAAAGGTCCGAAAATTGAAATGATAGTTCATCTTTAACCTATGTATTACTCTTCCATATGAGAGGTATCATATTTAAATAAAATCTCATTGGATACACTGTTTATCTTAACCAAAGTTAAACTTGTTGAAGGTATTGCTGGAGAAGACCATAAATTTTCAAGTGCATTATTTTCAAAATAATCCATCAACAGTTGAAGTGCAATAGAATGAGATACTATACAAACAGTTTCAAAAGGATGCTGTTTTACTATATTGTTTATTGTTTTAACCATTCTTTCTTGCACTTTAACAAAGGGTTCAACTGTATCATTTGAAAAGAGATGGGGAGTTCCCCAAAAAGATAACCATTCTTCAGGGCTTTCCTTTTCATTTTCATCAAACGTTTTACCTTCCCATCTTCCGAAGGAAAGTTCTCTTAAAGTATCAATTTTAATTACTTTTAGGGGTCTATCCCCTTTAATTATTTCAGCAGTGTTCGCTGCCCTATCACTCGTACTAGAATAAATAGCGTTCAATGGAACATCAGATAATCTTTGGGATAATTGTCTTGCTTGTTTTACCCCTTTCGCTGTTAAAGGCGAATCTTTCCACCCCTGCATAAGTTTCTTTGTGTTCCAAACCGTTTCCCCGTGTCTTGTTAAATATACGTGTGTGCTCATTTTTTCCCCGCCTTTGATATTGAACCTAGCTTTGTGACAACTCACTTTAACATATAAATCCATTTTAGTTCTTCGAATAGCTACAAAGTTCAATTAAAGTTCCCTGCGTTGATGCGGGATTAACATAAATAAGTCTTCTTCCACGTGTGTTAGTGCGTAGTGTATCTTCTAAAAAACGAATTCCTTTTTCACTTGCCTCAAGTATTGCTTTGTCCAAATCTTCAACTCGGTATGCAATATGATGCACACCTTTTCCTCGTTGCTTTATAAACCGAGCCATTGGTGAATTCACGTTGGTTGGTTCCAGTAATTCAATTACTTTATCATTCGTTCTGACAACGGCAACGTGCACTTCAACACCAGGTGCATCACTTGTATAACGGTCCTCTAATAATCCATTTAATACATTAAGATAAAATGGAAGAGCGTCATCAATACTTCTAACAGCAATTCCAACGTGATCTAAAACATAATCCAATTTAGTTCCTCCGTTCGATATTATTATCCTTCACCCTCAAATGAGTCATGCTGTTCCACTAATCTCCCTATTACTAATCTACGTGAGTTGTTAGATTTCACAGGAATGAACAACCGCAATGATTATTAAATCATGAATTTTGTAAGCCATGCTACATACTTGGCACCGGGTATAAATAATACCTGTGCAAGTAAAGTTCCAAATAGTCTCGAAGTAATCATCATTAAAGAAATACTCTTAAGCTTGAGGTAGCTTCCCCTCTGATTAACTACATCGTCAGCAAGAACAGAAATTTTTGGATCAATAAATATTACTAGAAGAATAGTGGCAACACCATTTATAAGTCCAGATGCCATAATGGCTGTTGAAGCTCTATCAGGTGCCAATAATGATGCGTATAATGCAGATAGTACCCCGATTGTATATATCGCTGTAATTATCATATTTACTAAAAATAATTTAAGAGGGATTTCTTTTACGCTAATATCTTTCAAATAACTTATTTTGGGTAAACTAAAATGCTTTATTCCACGCTTTATATATTCAAAGGATAGTCCCTTTTTAACTAGACTAGGAATCGAGCCTCTTTCTTCAGATAAATGGATTATAGCTCTTGAAAATAATGCAATAAAAGTGGGAAGTAAAAGGATGCCAACTAATGTTCCAAATGTTGAAGCACCAATAAGAAATCTATATTGGTTTTCTACAAAATCTAAAGCATTTTCTGGAGGCGCAGTATCAATGAGACTTCCTGTAAAAGGTTGTTGCATCATATTAGCTAATCTTGAGATGATAACCATTAGATTAAATAAAGATAAAGCAGAAGCAATTAATTTTACCCTTGCACCCGACAGCCTAACAGCATAAGCAAGGGTTTCTATTGAGTGAATGATAAAAATGAACAAAAATATAAACAATAATTTTTCTGAAATAAGCTCCAAATTAATTCCCCTACTTCGGCTTTTGTAATAACTCAATAGTATCATGTGATTAAATGCTCACTTGTTAAACTAAGCTACCCCTTGTTCAAAATTATTAATTGAAAATAGATTCAGCGAGTATACGTTTAATATCCCTATATCCACTGATGTCTCTATATAACCAACTATCTGATCAAACGTAAATACATTAAGTTTTTAACGCATAACTTTCTTATCGTACTCCATATCGCCGAGGACATACGGAATGAATTTTTCAACAACTGCGGATTTAACCTCTTGCAAATCAACGATTGTAGGAGGATAACTGAGCATTTCCCTAATTTCATCTGTAAACACGTAGTATTCTAATATTTTTCCATTCAGTAATCGAAAATCATTATGGTATACATTAAGCATTTCTTTATTTGCTTCCATTCTATTTTTCAACCAAGGAAGATAAAAACCTTTCAGCCATATGTCATCGGCGATTAAATGTGTAAAGTACCCCAATATATAATGATTTTCTACGTGCGAGCTATATTTAAGTAAAAATCCTTTATAATCAACACTTCTTGAATAATCTTGAACCTCAACTTTAAAGAAATGCGATAAGTCCTTAGTTGAAATAGCATCTGGGGCATTGACGCCAAGTAAAAATGATTTTCGCTAATCAAATGCATAATTCTTGAACCCCTAATTCCCATCGCTCCACTCTTCTTCATTTTCAAGTAAGCCTCTCGTTAGCCATACAAGAAACGCACGCCACAATGTCGGTAGAAACAGGTTATTGGATACTGCCTTTTATGAAAACTCAGGTACTATAGAGGCCATCAGTTAGTCTGTTCTCAACGGGCACGGTACATCTTTCAAACAACATCTTAAATCATAACCAGTCTTTCACATAAAAAATTAATCCAGAAATCGCACCTAGTATCAATCCAGTCGATACATAATAACGTGTTTTGATTTCTTTAATACTCCATTTTTCATTCTTATCCTTCATAATTATCCCCTTCGTTATTAATCATTCCATTGATTAATTCCTCCTACCATACATGTTAGGAGGACACTAATTTCCCTTGTCTTTCTCCCTGTCACTTTTTAACAAGCTGTAGACAACTAAATTATGTAAATCTCCATTCAAATAGTAATGATCACGCAAAATGCCTTCCTTAATAAAACCCAATTTTTCAGGTAAGGCCCTACTTCTAACATTATCTTCTGCACAACTAATTTCAATACGATTTAGGTCTAATTTATAGAAGGCATACTTTATTAATTCATTTACACATCTTATGACGATGCCTTTTCCTTCAAATTCAGGCGAAAGCCAATAGCCAAAGCTTGTCTTTTTTCCCTGCCAATCTATTTCAGGAAAAGCTACCATCCCTACAAGTTGTCCTTTAAAGAAGATTCCTGCATTTATTGCTTTATCGGCTATGTATTTATTTCCCCATCTTTCGATTGAATCTTGAACATCTTCAACGGACTTTTTACTATCAATCCACGGAAGCCATTCTCTCAAAAAATCACGATTTTTATTTATAATAGTAAATAGTTCAGTAGTATTATGCTGCGTTAACAACTTTAGTGTAAGATCCTCATCAACATTACAATAAAACATTTGTGTCGGCCCCCAGTCCTTGTTCTTTTCTTGAAGCTACTTCACATACTAGAAATTCTATCCTAGTTTTATATCGAAGCCACTTAATTCAACTTCAAAGTGAGGCTGAAAAAGAGGATGACTAAAATAATCGGAAAGGCTATCCCTATAAGGCTGCAAGTCACACCTGCTATAGCAATACTTCGCCCCTGTCGCTTCATTCTTTTTATTTCACTTAAAGCCAATACACCATATATAAGGCCGATAATACCAAGTACGATGCCTATTATTGCTATTACTGATAACACTAAAGAAAGAATACCTAGAATCAGAGCGATGGTTGCCTTTATATTTTTGTCAGATTGACCAAGATTCTCATGACCTGTTACAGTACGCATTAACTATCTCCTCCATTTTCACCAATATTAAACTCCGCTTTCAGAAGATAAACAACATCATACTTGTCTAACTCACCCATATGCCCCTCAACATCATTATAAAAATCATTGGAAAGACTGCTCATGCCACTGTCATCACTTGAATAACAGATACTCGCCAATACTAATTCTCCTTCAATTGACTTGTTCTCTTCTAGAAAATCGCCCCACACACTTGACATTTTATCTAAACCGGTCAAGTTTTCAATAAGGTTACTTGATGAACCCGTGCTACCATTACTGCTTATTCCAATATTAAATGCTTGGTGTTTTACACTGCCATCCCATTTCGAGGTTGCAAAAACAATAGAGCCACTTGTCTCTACTGGTGTAATGATAGAATTTATTTTATCATCAACCAATTTTCCGAATTCATATTTTTCAACCCAGACAGATAGCTCTTTATATTCGCTATCAATATCGAAATCAAAAACGAATGATTTATCCGAAGTAATTGTCAATATAGCATTTTCTCTTTCTGTTAGCTCAACAGTTGAAATAGTATTTGATTGCGAATCGTTATTCGCACAAGCACTTAATACCAACACCGACAGGGCTACGAATAAAAAAAGTTTTTTCATTTCATTTCCTCCCAAATAATCTCTGGAATATCCTCGTTAACAATTCTTTTTATAAAATCAACAATGTCTTGTTTGAGCAATCCTCTTTGATATACATTCGTCATTTGGACTGTAAAATTCTCCATGTCAAATACTTCATAGGCTGTACTCATTTCACTTGCAAACATCTTAGTGAAACGGGTAATTTCCTCATAGTTCTTACCTTCATCTTCGATTAGGTAAATATAATTTGTTTGTTCGTCATTTTGAATATCTGTAAATAAAACAAGATATCCCAATACTTCTATCATCCTACCATCCCAATATTCACTAAAATTCTGTGCTTCATTTATTCCACGAATAAAGAAGAACTCTAAACTCGGGGTTCTCACCAAGCGAGTAAATGAGTAGGTTTCAAAACTATTCCTTTTAAATTGTTCATAATCATTCATTCTAAACCTCTCCCCATTAGTAGAAGCACGAGACTATTATTCATCAAAGAAATCACTGCTTATAATCCATCACTAAAATGATAGACACCATGCGTTATATACTTATACGTAGTCATACCATCAAAGGAACTTGGTGGCAGTATTTGATCTACGGAAGGATCTTTACCATTCCTACATATTGCAATTCCCCTGATTGAATGGAATACAGCACCAAAATTAAAATAGATGACATCTTTATCTACCAAATCATAGCCATATACGCCAGCAGACCGTTCTAGTTTCTCCATTTTCCCCATAATTTCTTTACTAGAATAATGCTCTCCAACTGATACTTTACCATCATCGTACGCTTGGAAAATTGCATCTGAAACATCAAAAAAATCGTTTTGATACAGTTTGAATTTCCCCTCTGATTTTAATGACGGTACAAAAACAATGATAATTGTCATCGTCAAGGAAAATACAATCGCACGAACGATTTTTTCACTACCTTTTCCTCCATTACTTTTCACCACAATAGTGATAAACCAAATTACTGGAATTCCAAGCAGAATCATCGCAGGAAGATAAAGAAAAAACGTTGAGGTCGAGTCACCCACTACAAATTTTGCATACAGAAGCAAGAAATCGCCTACCCATAAAACAAGTAATGGAATAATTATGCCCTCGATATTCTCTTTCCCACAAATCAATAGCACCGTTGCTCCAAGTAATAATGATATAATAATAACGATAGCTAAAACCATATCTTTCACCTCATAAAATGGTAATAAGGATTGGTTCATTTTATTAAAATACTGAAAAATAAACAGCCAACGAACCCATAACACCCGATAAGTATTAGGGATTAATAATTATTTTCTTTGTCATTTTGCACGCCCGTTATCCAAAAATCATATTCTTAACAAGAATCAGCAAAAATAGAACCCAAATAATCGCTACACTTCTAAATAAATATTTTTTTAAGCGTGGGCAATCCTCGTCAAAGGTTCCAAACCATTCCCCAAATAATACAAAAACAAACATGAAAAACACATATACCATTAATTTGGTCATTTGTGCATCTTGTTGTGGTGTATAAAAGTCATTAGAAAAATATGAAATATTTAATAGGACGAATATCAAAAAATTGGCACCCAATAAAATCAGACGACCTTTTCGAGTTTTCACTGTACCCCTCCAATTATATATTTCACTATTCCGCTAGTCGAAGAAGTTATCAAAAACAGTATATTCCAAGTCAATTCAATAGATACTCCTTCACCTGATATCATGCATTCTTCAAAATTAAAATAGCATAGAAAAAGCCTAATTAAAATTCAATATAAAATGGCTGCATTTCGTCATTTAGACAGTATTCAATTCTCTGCCTAAAATTTTTCCAAGTAACCATTTCCAATGCTGTTTCAATTGGGAAATAACCTACCTCCAGACTCTCAGTACTGGTTGTTGGTTCTCCTCCAATCGGCGTAGCCAAAAATAATGTACTGATTGTGCCACTTACATTTTGAGATATTCCACAAAACTTTATTATTTCAATATCGATTCCCGATTCTTCTTTAGTTTCCCTAATCGCAGCATCCTTCAACGTTTCTCCTTCTTCAACCTGTCCACCAGGCATCCCCCAACCTCTCCTGGGTCCTTTAATCAATAAAATTTCGTTTCGATCGTTTAGTACAATAGTTGCTGCTGAAACACTATGTTTTGGTTGTGTCATTCTCTCAATCTCCATTTCCATGCTTATTTTCTAATCGAACGAACTACTTGATTTTTTCACAACAAAAAGAGCTTTTTGATGGTTCATATTCCATCAAACTCATCGTGATAGCGCTAAGACAACTTCCCCTTTAAAACTCCTTACTTTTGTGCAAAGTTCTATTCTATAATGCACTTACATGCTTAAAAGTTCTGTTTCGTATTGTTCAAGCTTTTCAAAAACAGCATTAACCCATTGTTGTTCATGCCATAATTTTGGATTATCAAGTTTTCTATCCGCAGGATGGCCTGTTACAATGGTATCTACACCATCTTTGTTTCCAAAATACACATCAACAATTTTTAATGACTTGTATTCAGATTGAACCAACATTTTACAACCCCATCCAGACCCTTGGTAAGAAAAAGGTAGAGTTAGGTAGTAAAGATTCTCATCCATTTTCTTGAACTCTACATCCTTAAATTCGTTTTTCAGACCAAAACTTACACCAATGCCACCCTTTAATTCCTTCTTTTTCTCTAATTCCAACATTTTATTTGTAAATTTAAGTAGGTTTTCATTTGAAATATAATTTTTAAATGATACTGTTTCTTGTTCTGCAACTGCTCCGCTATAAAGATTTACGAAAGCTTTTCCAAAGTTTACAATGGTTTCGGATGCATCACTCATCTGATCTTCTTCAATTGAAAATTCCTGATTAGCTAAGTCACGTAATATTTCTGCTGATGATTTCTCTAATGGTTCAGGAGAATTTTCCACATTTGATATTTGTTCTGTCTTATTTTCTTTTATTTCTGTTTCATTCGAGTTATTCTCTTTTGGTGAACAACCCATAAGAATAATAAGTACGAATCCTACTATTCCTAATGTAGATTTATTCAACTTTTTGTTGTACAAAAGTTAAACCTCCCCCGTATATTAGATTTCAAAATCTTTCGCTTTCCGATCAATCTCGGATACTAGCTGTTCTTTTCCTTTAATGTACGATTCAATATCATAAGGAAAGCGTTGAGACAACTCCACCTTTACATCCCCATATTTTCGCGCAACTTCCGGATGTGCTCGTAAATATTCTCGAAATGCAAGATGTCGTTTAATTTCTGAATCACCTTGTGCATACATATGGACATGGTGAGTTCGATGATCTCCGCCTTTTTGGAAATAGCGACGTCCAACTATCCCGTTTTCCCCTTTTAGTTCATAGCCAATGGCAATCATTGCCTTGTTATAGTCATTAATTCGATCTATATCCTTAACGACAGGCATCATATCAATGATTGGCTTTGCTTGTAGCCCGCTCACAGATGTGCTCCCAATATGATGCAATTCAACTATTTCAGAACCGAAGATTTCAAACAATCTTCGCGACTCTTCTTCAAACATTGGACCCCATTGTTCGTCATAAGGTTTAACCTCAACTTTTCTCATTTCAAACCCCACTTTTAATTCTTTTAACTCTCGAATCATAGGTTTGCAATCAAACTCTGTATAGTCGTCAAAGAGTTATTGATGATAATTAACGGAATAGAAATCGTCATAATCAGATTACTTTCCCAGATTGCACGCCACCATTTCTTCCCTACGCGTAATTTTCTAACAAGCAAAAGGATGCAAAAACTACTGGTCGTAAATAGTAGCCATAAAAACTCTTTCTGCCTCTTGATTTGATCACTCATATAATTAATCTTCCAAGCATCATCTTCAGAAAACACTACGGTTGTTGTATCTTTTTCCATACCAATTAGATTAAATGATTTCACGGTGACACTATCTTTTTGCTGTGAAACAATATCATAGCCATTTGGTAAAAATGAGGCCTTGTGCACAGCGAAATAAGACACAGAACCCACAACTACAATAAATAGGATCAAGACTATCATGTTTTTCAGATTACTTCTAACAGAAGAAGTCACTTTATTAATCACCTCATTATTGCGCAAAATAGTCAATCGTTAACAACAGAATAAAAATAAAGCCTATAGCTGACCACACAAAAAATAGCCCACAGACTGTGAAGAAAACGATTTCATAAAGCTTACTCCACCTTTTTTTACCGACGGCCAAATTTATCGCCACCCCTCAATCAAATAACGTTGCTTTGTTAGGGTCCTTTAAAAATTCAAAAAGAGTGTTGATTTGTGACGCAACAACTCTGTCAGTCGATAGGGTGGGAATAGTGCTTTCAGAGAAAAACTGTATATCCGATGTTTCAATGCCCGTCACCGGCTGTCCTCCAATAATTTCACATTGAATAAATATTTTATAATAATGATAAGGCTGAGGAGGGTGCAAATGCTTATTTTTATCCCACAAAGCAAGCAATTTCGTTGGCACCGCGTCATAGCCGGACTCTTCTTTGATTTCCTTGATAATATTTTCGGCAGCAGACAGACCAATATCGCAAAATCCGCCTGGTAATGACCAACGATTATCCAATTTTTCTTTAACCATTAATAGCTTATCATCTTGAAAAATGACGCCCCGTACATCTACTTTAGGCGTTTGGTAGCCTGTTTCATTTAGAAATAAATCCTTGATTTTTTGCATCTCTAAACCAGTATGATCTTGCATGATTTCTGCGCTTATCATACGTAATTCTTCGTAGCGCTCAATATCGTAAATATCCTTTGAAAAGGCTAAGCCTGATTGTGATAAGGCTTGAATTCGTTGTGCCCATTCCAACCATTGATAACTCATAACGTGCACCTGCTTTCATTGTTCATCTGTTATGTAGACGGTTCATTGAATTCTAAAGTTCCTAATTTTTCTTTCAATTGAGGACAACAAAAAAAAGAGGCATAAAAGCCTCCTCTACTTTACACGGTCTTATTGATTGCATACTTTTCGACATATTCCTCGTAATACAGCACCTCAATGACATCCGACCAATGCAAAACCGTCCCGACGAAATCTCCGATGTCTAATCCCTTCATCTCATACGTTACTTCCGTATTGACAGTTCCCGTCGCATTTTCGATAAAGGTCACCTGATAGCCCCTATCAAATGCGGAAATGGCGGTAAACATGCAGCAAAACTCTGTGTTAAAGCCTGTTATGAACAAATGCTTTATGCCTAGTTCTTCTAGCAATGAAGCCAAATTCGTATTAAAGAAGGAGCTTGGCGTTTGTTTTTCAACAATACAATCGGCATATTCTCTTAGCGAAGAATGTAACTCAGAACCAATAGACCCCTCGTATAAGGGACTTTCCTCCGCATCATCAAAATGTCTGACGAAAATAACAGGTTTATCCTGACTTTTGAAGTCCTTGATCATATTCTCCATCAATGCTAATTCTTGCTGAAAATCTCCAAGATTCACGATACCATTCTGGACATCAATGACTAGTAATGCTTGCACTTCTAATCACTCCCTTTTTTCGATACAGACAGTCTTCTACATGAGATTCTGTTTATCCTGCAAATAGGCTAAAACACTACCATTCTCTAGCCACTGCTCCTAACGAAATCGCTCTGATGTGATGATCCTGTTCCAAAGCCAACAATTCCTCTTTCGTCCCCGTTATGACAACGCCTAGTATGAGTCCTTCTTTTTCATTCTGTTTTGCACTCTTTAACAGTCGATTGACAATATGGTCATAGCCTCCGCTATTTTTTAATTCATTGACTAACCTTAGATAATCTTGTTCTGTCTGGGGCTTGCTGCCTTCCCATACTTCTGTTGTAGCAAGAAAGCCATAGACATGGGTCGCTGTATTCCCTGAATCATGCAGGCCTTGTAATTGTTTTTTATCATTTTGATTATAGTCATTTGCCCAATACCACGAAATTTTTTTATGTAAAGGGAAAAACGCCTGCACTTCATCAACGGAATATGGTTGGTCGAATGACAGAGCGACTTCCATCACTGCATCATCTGGCGCTGCATGGATGAGGTCTAAATCATTTTCCATCGTTACATAGTCAAACCATGGATGATAAAACAACATCGAGCGCTGGCCATTAATCGGATTATAATTTCTGTACGTTTCCTCATTTTCCCCTACTCTTATATTATCAAATTCTGTTGAAGGATTATTATGCCCAAATACGTTAAATGTTTGTTGTTCTTCTCCCCATGGAACGACTTTGTCTTCAATGACTTTATATTTATAGTACGCATAACTTCCTGACAAAATGCCATAATCGAATGTCACACCATTTCGTTTTACATTTGGCTGCGAGATTTTATACAATAGCTGATTCTCTTGCATCGCCTTGTTATACGCTCGATTCACGATTTTCCCATTGCACATGATCAAGATGGTTCCAAGCACAATGACTGCTATAGTTGAGCTAATGATAGTGCGTCCTATACTTTTCCTCTTTGCTTGACGCACAATCTTTTCGATAGCGTCTGTTGTAAACGGGGTATTCGTCATTTCATTTCCCTCCTAAAAATAGTGATGAGCTTCTTTCTAGCACGATATAAATAGGTTTTAATCGTATTTTCTTTTATATCGAGTAGCCCAGACATTTCCTTGTAGGAATAGCCTTCTTCGTACTTCATTTTCACAAGTTGCTGTTCGACAGCATTTAATTTTTGCAATGCCCTGTCATATTCAGCCTTTGTTTCTTGTTCAATGACCGCATTTTCCACATCGTTTTTGTCAATCAAATGATCGTCATCCAATTCAATCGTAGGGTGACGCGTTCTTTTCCTGCACAAATCGTAATATTGGTTGATGGCCACTTTGTATAGCCAAGCTCTAAACGCATGCGCCGGGATGGCATCGATGTTCAAAAATCCACGGTAAAGGGATTCTTGCACAATATCACGAGCATCCTGCGGATTAGCCCCCATTGCGCAAAGCTTATAAACGATTTCGTTCGATAACTGAGTTATTTCTTCATTTGAGGGCTGAGTCCCCATACCTGTCCCTCCTTTCACTAGCTATAACGTTACTAGAGGATTTATGTATACAAAAACTTTTCATATTCAGAAATTAACAAGCCGCATTCCCTCTCTTACTGACCTCCCTTTGCTATACTAATCATGAAGATTACCCGGGGAGGTTGAGATGATGGCTAAATTATTTGAACCATTTACAATACGCAATACTACATTCAAAAACCGCATCGTCATGGCGCCGATGTGTATGTATTCGAGTCTGAATGAGGATGGCATGGTCGAGGATTGGCATAAAGTTCATTATGCCACACGTGCGGTGGGTCAAGTTGGACTGATTATTGTCGAGGCAACGGCCGTACAGCCGGCTGGACGGATTTCAGCGCAGGATCTTGGTATTTGGAGTGATGATCATGTCGAGGGCTTAGCAGAAGCAGTACGCTTGATGCAGCAGCACGGAGCCAAAACAGGCATCCAACTTGCACATGCTGGAAGGAAAGCTACAGTAGAGGGCGATATTTATGCACCATCCGCCTTAGCGTTCAGTGATAGCTTTCCAACACCTGTTGAGATGACACTGGAGGATATTCAACAGACGGTGCAAGCGTTTAAAGAGGGAGCCATTCGTGCAAAAAAAGCCGGATTCGATGTCATCGAGCTCCACGGAGCACACGGTTATCTCATCAATGAATTCCTATCACCATTATCAAATAAACGAACAGATACGTATGGAGGTTCAGCGGAAAATCGTTATCGCTTATTACGTGATATCATCGAAGAAGTGCGCACGGTTTGGGAGGGTCCCCTTTTCGTACGTATTTCCGCACATGATTACGCAGACGGTGGCATGACAGCTAACAGCTACGTGGAAATGGCCACATGGATGAAAGAACAAGGTGTCGACCTAATTGATGTTAGTTCAGGAGCAGTCGTCTCTGCTAAAATTGATGTATTCCCAGGTTATCAAGTGCCCTTTTCTGAAACAATCAAAGCAGGTGCCGACATCGCAACTGGCGCGGTCGGGCTGATTACAACGGGTATACAAGCAGAGGAAATATTGAAAAATGGACGTGCGGATGTGGTTTTACTAGCACGAGAATTGCTACGTGATCCGTACTGGGCCTATACCGCCGCGAAAGAACTTGGCGTAGAAATTGAATCACCAAAGCAGTATGCGCGAGGTTGGGTATTTTAAATAGTAGAAATAGAAAACCCACGAAGGGATTTTTCGTGGGTTTTTTCGTATTGAACAATGTCCATTTCTTGATAATGAGATTACTGAAATCCTTCCTATTTCACGGAGCAAACGGAACAAAGTATCTAAACATCATGCCTATAAAAGCAAAAAATGAAATCGTACATATGCAGGCTAAGTGAAGGAAAATCATAATTATTTTACTTTTCCCTTTCATGAAAAATGAATAGATGAATCCACTGATGGGATTTAGCATTAAAAAAATTAAGACAACAGGTATGAGTATTTTCGCCGTCATTCGGATAATCTTTACATCATTACTGACAAACTCGAGAAAACAGACGAATAATAAAAAAACAATAATAGTTGTAAACAAAGAAGTAAATGAAACCTTAGAAGCGTTTTTGAAAAAAGCTTTCATGATAGTCCCCCTATCTTTGATTCTTTTATTATAACGGATATTTTCCGAATTGGTAATCTAAGGTATTAGCGAAATGAAAAGGAAAAAGTCGTGGTCTGGTCGAATATTGTATAATGCACATAAAACTATCTATTCAAATTACATAAAAAAGGAATGAAGTTCATGCAAAAGTTAACAGAGGGTACACAGCAAGTACAAGACAAGTTACAGCAGTTAGGTTACCAGAATGAAGTTGTCACATTGACGGATAGTGCGCGAACGGCACAAGAAGCAGCGGACGCCTTAGGCTGCGAGGTGGCACAGATTGCCAAGTCAATTATTTTCCGTTTAACAAGTACCAATGAGCCGCTGTTAGTAGTAGCGAGTGGCGTTAATCGAATCAATGAGAAGTTAATTGCTCAAAAACTGGAGGATAAATTAGGGAAAGCAGATGCTGATTTTGTCCGTGACACGACTGGCTTCGTCATCGGCGGAGTACCGCCATTGGGGCATAAAAATCCTGTACGCACTTTGATTGATGAAGATTTGTTTCAATATGACACGATTTGGGCTGCTGCCGGACATCCGAAAGCGGTGTTTCAGTTGACGCCTAATGAGTTGGAAAGCATGACTAAAGGACAAGTGATGGCTGTGAAATAATATGAAATAGTTTAAACCCACTTCTCCTAGACAAGGAGAAGTGGGTTTTTGATGACATGATACTCGGCACCAGTAAGGTAATGTTCGTTATGAACTACCTTATGACCGCGACGCAATTACGGACCCGTTCTTCCACTCAAACCGCGCAAAGTCTTCCGCGATATGGAGGGCGGGGAAAATGACTTCGCCTTGTGCCTTCAACTTCGCCACATCACTTGGCATAAAGCGAGCACTAATATGATTGGCGATCAGTGTTTTCACGCCTGCCTCTTGCGCCGTATGTGCCGCATCCCCTATCGTCGAATGTCCATACTCTTTTGCTAAATTTCCCGTGTCCATATCAAATGTTGCCTCGTGGACAAGAATGTCTGCAGCTTGCGCCAACTCAACAGCCGCCTCGCAATAACTCGTATCGCCGACAATGGCCACCGTAAATCCGTCCTGCGGTTCTCCTGTGACATCGTGACTGCGTACAATCTGCCCGTCTTCCAACGTCACATCTTCCCCGTCTTTTAACTGTTTCAACAGTGGTCCATTGGGAACCCCTGCCTCTTTCACTTTGTCAATTAGTAATTTACCTGGCAACGGCTTTTGTTCTATCCGATAACCAAGGCATGGGATCACATGCTGTAAGCTTTTAGCAACAACCAAGAATTCATCATCTTCAACAACAATGCCTTCCTCAATTTCATGAATTCGAAGCTCGTAGTTTAAATGTGTTTTGGTGATCCGCAGCGTCGTTTCCAGCCATTCTTCAAGACCCACTGGCCCGTAGATATCAAGCTGTTCATGTCCACCAAGAAATGACCTCGAGCCGATTAAGCCGGGCAACCCAAAAATATGATCACCATGTAAATGTGTGATAAATACTTTACTGATTTTCCTCGGCTTCAAAGAGGTATGTAAAATTTGATGCTGCGTCGCTTCTCCGCAATCAAAGAGCCAGTAGCCTTGCCCTTCAGCAGATAAATTCAAAACGACAGCTGATGTATTGCGCATTTTGGACGGCATACCTGCACCTGTCCCTAAAAATTGCAGTTCCATATTGGCATCCATCCTTTCATATGTTGCCCCGCTTGACTGAACCAGGACCAAATTTTTGTTCTAACTGCGAAAGAAGATTATCCATTTGTTCTTCTTTAGCATGCTTTTCAAAATTATAAAATGACAGCTGTTCATGCAATTCATGCATCGGGATGACATTAGATACTGTAATGCCAAGCAAACGAATCGGCTCACCATCCCAATACTTTTTGAATAAATTCGCAGCTTCTCTGTAGATATCTTGCTCTTTATAGAGTGGATTTAAAACAGTCCGGCTGCGCGTTTGATTGCGCCAGTCGGCGGTTCTTAATTGAATCATCACGACCGTCCCCGCAAGTTGCCTGTTATCAAGCCGCTTGGCAACACTGCCTGCAAGCTTGTTGAATATTTTGAGACAGGCATCCATATCAGTTTCATCCACAGCTAATGTTGTTGAACTACCTACACTTTTCCGTTCTTCTGCCGCTTCCGGGTCAACAACGCGGTCATCGATGCCATTGGCTCGTTGCCGAAGGCGCAAGCCGTTTTTACCAAGTGTTGATTTAATCGTCACTTCATCCGACTGTGCAAGGTCGCCGATGGTTTGAATGCCAAGTGCTTGCATCTTTTTTTCCGTACTTTTTCCAACACCATGCATATCAATCACAGGAAGCGGCCATAGAATGGCCTTCACTTCCCGCTTACGTAAAATCGTAATGCCCATCGGTTTTTTCATATCGGACGCCGTTTTCGCTAGAAACTTATTAGGTGCAATACCAATGGAACAGGGCAAATCGAGTTCCCGCAACAAGCGTTGTTGCATGTTTAATGCAATGTTAACAGCGTCTGTCAATCCGCCGATTGCAGTAATATCAATATAGGCCTCGTCAATCGACACCGGTTCCACTAGTTCTGTATAGGAACGTAGCAAGTCGAAAACAGCCGATGAGGCAATCCGATATTTTTCAAAATCGGGAGGGACAATAACCAAGTCTGGACATAGTCGTTTCGCCTCTCCCACCGTCATCGTCGTGTAAATACCTAGTGCTCTCGCTTCGTACGAGCAAGTGACGAGTATGCCCCTACGCTCTTTCGGATTGCCAGCAACAGCCATCGGAATACCTTTTAGGGAAGGGTCATGTGCTTGTTCGACGGAAGCAAAAAAACTGTTCATATCCAAATGTAATATCACTTTCGCAGACGGCGCCACGGCTCTTCCCCCCTTGGGATGCCAGGTACTCACTCAATTCGAGGTTTATGAATTGTGTAAGTACCTGGTATCCTCATTCATTGTAAAAACCGGACAGATGACACTGTCCGGTTAGAAACGTTATTGTTCTTGCGCTACTTGTTCTTTCACGAAGTCACTGATCTCATCCATCCCAGAAAGTGTACGGGATAAAATCTCAGGATCAACAACCGTAATCATGCGATTTTCCAAGTTGGCAACCGTTGTGAAATACGGTGTTCTCGAATAGGCCATCAGACCTGTGGATGTCATCACACTTTCCGGAATATCAAGAATTTCTTTTGCATCTAGCACAAGCAATCCGATGAATAAATTCACGGTCTGGACGACCACGACACGCACATCATTATGTTCTTTTGCGCTTCTTCCGTATAAAATTTGTTCAAAGTCTATAATCGGAACAAGTTCTCCGCGGATTCGCATAAGTCCAAGCATATAATCGGGTAGATGTGGAATGGGGTTAACCTGTTCCAAGCGTTCGATCGACACAACCGATTCAACAGCAATCGCATATTCCTCGTTCCCACATTGGATAACGACCGCTTTTAAATCACTCATTTCTTACGCCTCCTTTTGAACATTCACCGTTACACGAACAATTTCCAGCAATAATTCAGCTAACTTATTTAGCTCTTCAACTGGCATCCGTTCATTTTTCGTATGAATCTCTTCGTAGCCCACAGATAGCGTTACTGTCGGGATACCAGCACCGTTGAATATATTGCCGTCACTGCCCCCGCCACTTGTCATTAGTTCTGGAGTACGTCCAATATTCTGGATGGCTTGCACCGCAACTTGGACAACTTCAGCATCCTCAGAGAAGCTGAATCCTGGATACATGATTTCTACCTCTGTTTCAGCTTTCCCGCCCATTAGTTCTGCAGTACGTTCATAAGTACGTACCATATGTTCTGTTTGTTCCTGCAACTTAGTAGGATCAATTGAGCGTGCTTCTGCTAAAATATGCACTTCATCACAAACGATATTCGTTGCTTGTCCACCTTCGAAACGTCCGATATTCGCAGTCGTTTCCGCATCAATGCGCCCGAGTGACATCGCTGCAATCGATTTTGCAGCAATATTGATAGCAGAAACTCCTTTTTCAGGTGCAACACCAGCATGCGCCGTCTTGCCGTGGATAGTCGTCCGTAATTTCGCTTGATGAGGAGCCGCGGTCACGATGCCGCCAACTTTGCCGTCACTATCGACTGCATAGCCGTATTTCGCCGTGATCAATGACGCATCCATTTCTTTCGCACCAGCTAGTCCACTTTCTTCCCCTGCTGTAATGATGAACTGGATCTCGCCATGCGGCTGCTTGCTTTCTTTCAACGTACGCGCCATTTCAAACAACGCTGCAATTCCTGCTTTATCATCTGCGCCAAGAATAGTTGTCCCGTCCGAGTAAATATAGCCGTCATCGCGTAATTCAGGTTTAATGCCAAGACCTGGAGTAACGGTATCCATATGACACGTGAAATAGATTGAATCGACGCCTTCAGCAGTTCCTTTCATTGTCGCAATCAGGTTCCCCGCACCATGTCCGCTGCGGTCGTCCGAATCATCTTCTTCAACGTAAAATCCAAGTGCTTCCATTTTAGCTGTCAAAATATCCGCAATTTGTCGTTCATCTTTTGTTTCCGAATCAATTTGTACTAGTTCTAAAAATTCTTCCAACAGTCTTTGTTTATTCATTCCGTACATCTCCTTATAGTGGGATATTGCCATGTTTCTTTTTCGGTCTTGTTTCTTGTTTATTGCGCATCATATCGAGTGCTTGCAATAATTTAATACGTGTCTCGCGTGGATCAATGACGTCATCCACCATACCATGAGAGGCCGCCACATAGGGATTGGCAAATTTCTCTCGGTAATCTTCAATTTTTTCTGCACGTATTTGCTCTGGATTTTCGCTGGCCGCAATATCACGGGCAAAGATAATATTAGCTGCACCTTCCGCACCCATCACTGCGATTTCTGCGTTCGGCCATGCATAAACGATATCTGCTCCGATTGATTTCGAATTCAGTGCAACATAAGCACCGCCAAATGCTTTACGAAGAATAACCGTCATTTTTGGCACAGTTGCTTCGGAATACGCGTACAAAATCTTCGCACCATGACGAATTATGCCTCCATGCTCCTGTTTAATACCTGGGAAGAAGCCGGTTACATCTTCAAATGTTATAAGCGGAATATTAAAGGAATCACAGCATCTAATGAAGCGTGCGATTTTATCCGATGAATTGATATCAAGCCCACCTGCCATTACTTTTGGCTGATTACAAATGAGTCCAACCGTTTCCCCTTTCATTCGCGCAAATCCAACAACCGCATTCTTAGCAAATTCAGCTTGAACTTCCATGAATGAATCTGTATCGACAACTTGGTCAATGACCTTGCGTACATCATAAGGTCGAACTGTTTCAAACGGCACGATATCTGCCAAATCTGCACGATAGTCCTCCATGTCATCATACCCCGTTACGGGCGTTTTTTCAGTATTATTTTGTGGTAAATAGGAAAGTAATTTCCGTACATCATGCAAGACCGTTGCTTCATCTTTCCCACGGAAATGCGCGTTTCCACTTATTGCGTTATGTACCTTCGAACCGCCTAGATCTTCGGACGAAATTTTTTCTCCCGTCACCGTTTCGATAACTTTCGGACCCGTGATGAACATCTGACTTGACTCATCCGTCATAAATACAAAGTCTGTAATCGCTGGAGAATACACGGCACCACCCGCGCAAGGTCCAAGAATAACAGAGATTTGAGGAATGACACCCGAGTAAATCGCATTACGATAGAAAATTTCCCCGTAACCATCCAGTGACACGACACCTTCTTGGATACGTGCTCCACCCGAATCATTCAATCCAATGAATGGCGCACCATTCTTCGCCGCTAAATCCATCACATTCGCAATTTTCATCGCATGCATTTCCCCCAGTGCTCCACCAAAAACGGTGAAATCTTGAGAAAATAGATAAATTGGTCGACCATCTATTTTACCATAGCCTGTAACCACACCATCGCCAGGACCCTCTAGCTTGTCCATGCCAAAATCCCGTGTCCGATGCGTCACAAACGGATTCAATTCAACAAACGTATCTGGGTCCAACAGCAAATTGATTCGCTCACGTGCTGTTAGCTTACCTTTTTCGTGCTGTTTGGCAATTCGTTCGTCGCCGCCACCAAGTTCAATCGCTCGTTTTTTATCATATAATTCATTAATTTTATCATAAATATCCATGATTTAATCCCCTTTGCCCGTTTTATCGCATAGTTCATATAAAACACCGAATGATGACTTAGGATGAAGAAATGCAACTTGTGCCCCACCCGCGCCCGCTTTCGGCTCTTCTTGTAGCAACTGGACGCCTTTTTCTCGCAACTCGACCATCCTTGAACGAATATCCGTCACGCCAAATGCGATATGATGGACACCTTCGCCACGTTTTTCAATAAACTTTGCAATCGGACCGTCTTCCCCAAGCGGTTCCAGCAATTCCAGTTTGATATTACCGGCGTCGATAAATGCGACACGCACTCCTTGACTGACTACTTCCTCGATGGCTAGCAATTTCAATCCTAGCGTATGTATGTAATAGTCAATCGACACATCAATACTCTTCACAGCGATTCCTACATGATCTACTGATTTCATCCAGATTCCCCCTTTCCCTCTTGTCCATTTTACCTCATAATCTCGCCAGATGTTGTGAAATCCTCAATTTCTGTTAAAATAGAAGTATAAAACATAAGGGGTTTTGACTAATGAGCAATAAGAAAGTACAGAAGATTGTTGTCCTTGTTATGATCGGCGCTATGGTAGCGTCAAGTGTCTTGTTTGGTCTTAGCACATTAATGATGTAACTTAACCTTGTTTCTCAAAAAAACAGTCCGTATGCGCTATGTGCACACACGGACTGTTTTTTCTTACACTTCCTCGCAGAATTCCTCGAACTGGCTTTGTAGGTTCGTCACAACTGACATTGGATCATGTCCTTCGATTTCATAGCGTCCCACTTCAGCTACGAGCTTACCGTCTTTAATCAATGCAAAGGACGGTGAAGACGGCAAATGATCTTCGCCGAAGAGCATGCGTGCTTGCGCTGTTGCTTCTTTATCTTGTCCAGCGAATACCGTTACTAAGTGATCTGGACGCTTATCATAATGGACAGCGTGAGCCGCTGCTGGTCGTGCAATACCGCCTGCACAGCCACAAACTGAGTTGACCATTACAAGTGTTGTACCCGAACGTTTAAATGCTTCTTCAACACTCTCAGGAGTTGTCAATTGCTCATAACCACTTGCTTCCATCTCTGAACGTGCTTGTCTTAGAATGTCATTCATATAAAGATTAAAATCCATATTCATAATTAATATTGCCCCTTTCTATTTACTACTTTATCATAGCAGGAGTAGTGGATTCGTGCAAAAAATCGATTTCAAAACAAACGGACAACACGGCGAATAATTCATCCTAATCATCCATAGCCTAATGCTATACCGTCAAATCGAAAGGGGATCGAGGTTATGCAGATAAAGCATATGTTATCTACCCGTAGCAGACTATTCAAAGCTGGGATTCTGCTTCTCTCATTAGCTATTTGGGACGCCTTGTTTACCGATTTCGGCCTTCGAAATAACCATATTACTGAAGCGAATCCACTTATGCGTTCCGTCTATGAAACAAGTATTTCCGGATTTTTTCTAATCAAAATTAGCCTTCCTTTTCTATTGCTTTTTGTGCTCACCAAGATCGAGCCCAAAAGATACTTGCGGTTTTTACTCAGATTTGCACTGGCACTGTACAGCTTCGTTTTATGCCAGCATCTTTTATGGCTTTCATTTGTGCAATTGGACTAAGGCTTTTAATAGGTTTAATTTCCAGAATAAATAAAATAAGTGAAACCTTTTTCAATACACTTGCGTAAATACAATAAAGGTTATAAAAAAAGGAGGTGAAAGTCATGGAATTTTGGATCATCGGTTCGGTTTTAGCCCTTTACTTTATTGTGATGATTCCCGTGCAATATGGTAATATTACAGAAACCAAAAAAGAATTGAAAAAGTCTGGAAAAACGCATAATGAGATGTATGACGACATGAGTTTTGAGCAGCAGCAAATGCAATTTAATTTGCAAGGTAGTCCCTATACTTTACCTGCATCATTAATTGCAGAGTTTATTTATTATTTACGCCATCGCAAAGAAAAAGTAGCCTAACTAGAAAAGGTGACTTCCGTTGTTCATTAAACGGAGGTCACCTTTTTCATTCAAACAACCGATCCACCGCACCTGTCACTGTCAAATTGCCCTCAAGTAGAGATTTTTCAAGTTTGGCGACTTGTTCTTTCTTCCCAGGCTCTGCAAAAAACGTATCAATCAACCTATCGTTAATCATCGAACGGAACCAGTCTTTTGTCTGAGATTGGCGTCTACCCTCCCAAACGCGACTATCTTCCATTGTCTGTTTAAAGGTCAATATCGTCTGCCAGACGTCTTCGAGCCCGGTATTTTTAATCGATGATACAGGAAGTGCTGTTGTTGTCCAACCTGGTGAAGCCGGTTGAAGAAAATGGAGCAATTGGCGGTATTCTCTTACCGTCTTTTTCGCCAACCGTAAATTATCACCGTCGGCTTTATGAACGATAATGCCATCTGCTAGCTCCATAATTCCTTTTTTCATCCCTTGCAGTTCATCCCCCGCGCCGGTTAAGACCAGCAACATGAAATAATCGACCATGCCACGTACAACGGTTTCACTTTGTCCGACCCCTACTGTTTCAATGAGGATTACATCATAGCCAGCCGCTTCACACAGCAACATTGTCTCACGCGATTTTTTGTGGACCCCACCAAGTGTACCCGCTGATGGTGACGGTCGGATGAAGGCGTTCGGATGTCTAGCCAACTCTTCCATGCGGGTTTTATCACCCAAAATGCTACCGCCTGTCACTGTTGAGCTTGGATCAATGGCAAGAACCGCCACTTTATGACCGGCATTGGCAAGCATTAGTCCAAACGCTTCAATGAATGTACTTTTCCCCGCACCCGGGACACCTGTAATGCCAATGCGTATGCTTTTGCCTGTTTTCGGCATGACATTTAGCAACAATTGTTGCCCCGCTGTTTTATCTTTTGCTGTAATACTTTCAAGTAAGGTGATCCCTTTTGCCAAATGAAGGCGAGAACCTTTTACAATCTTGTCCGATAATTCCTCAATAGGAATGTCACGGTCTTTTTTGACAAATCGTTTGCGTTTCGCAGCAGCCATGCCGTCATGTGAGGACGTGATACCGTCCATCACATGGAGTGCACTTTCGTCAGGAGATAAGCCGTTGTTGTCTGTCACTCCGACACTTCCTCATAGCCGAGTCTCCGGTAAATCTCTTCAATGACTTTTTGCGCTGCAACTGGGATTACTGTTCCTGGACCAAAGATTGCTGCCGCTCCGTTTCCACGTAAAAATGCATAATCTTGGGCTGGAATAACGCCACCCACGACAATCAGAATATCTTCACGACCTATTTTCGACAGCTCTCCAAGCAGTTCTGGAACAAGCGTCTTGTGTCCTGCAGCAAGCGAACTAACACCAATGACATGCACGTCGTTTTCCGCTGCTTGCAAAGCTGTTTCTTCTGGTGTCTGGAACAGTGGTCCGATATCTACGTCAAAACCAAGATCCGCAAATGAAGATGCAATTACTTTCGCACCACGGTCATGCCCGTCCTGCCCCATTTTTGCAATCAGAATGCGTGGGCGCCGACCTTCGTTTTCCAAAAAGTCATCGGCCATCGATTTCACTTCATTAATTTCCTCTGCGTTCGAGAAATTAGAACTGTATACGCCACTCACAGAACGAATCACCGCCTTATGTCTACCTGAAACACTTTCAATGGCATCTGAGATTTCGCCAATCGTCGCGCGTGCACGTGCTGCATCGACAGCGCAAGCAAGAAGGTTTCCTTCGCCACTTCGTGCAATTTCCGTTAACGTAGCTAGAATGCGTGCAACTTCCGCATCGTCACGATCTGCCTTCATCTGGTTAATGCGGTCAATTTGTTTCTGACGCACAAGTGTGTTGTCGATGTCCAAAATATCGATGGGATCTTCTTTATCTAGCCGATATTTATTGACCCCAATGATGGATTCTGCCCGTGAATCGATTTGCGCCTGGCGTTTTGCCGCCGCTTCTTCAATTTTCATTTTCGGAAGGCCTGTTTCAATCGCTTTCGCCATACCACCCAAATCCTCAATTTCTTCAATCAATTCCCAAGCCTTGTCCATCAACTCATCCGTCAGTTTTTCGACATAGTATGAGCCACCCCACGGATCGATTACTTTCGTCATCATCGTCTCTTCTTGCAAGAATAATTGCGTATTACGTGCAATACGTGCAGAGAAATCTGTCGGCAGAGCGATGGCTTCATCCAATGCGTTCGTATGGAGCGACTGTGTATGCCCCATTGCCGCAGCATTCGCTTCGATGAGTGTACGTGTGACATTATTGAATGGGTCTTGTTCCGTCAAACTCCATCCCGAAGTTTGCGAATGCGTACGAAGTGCTAATGTTTTCGGATTTTCCGGTTCAAACGTTGTCATCATTTGTGCCCAGATTTTACGAGCGGCACGCATTTTGGCAATTTCCATGTAATAGTTCATGCCAATTGCCCAGAAAAACGACAATCGTGGTGCAAATGAATCGATGTCGATGCCCGCTTTCAAGCCGGTTCGGACATATTCGAGTCCATCCGCAAGCGTGTAGGCAAGTTCAATATCTGCGGTTGCTCCCGCTTCTTGCATATGGTAGCCAGAAATCGAAATCGAGTTGAATTTCGGCATATTATTCGATGTGTAGTCAAAAATATCGGCAATGATTTTCATCGACATCTCAGGCGGGAAAATATAAGTGTTACGCACCATATATTCTTTCAAAATATCATTCTGAATCGTACCCGCAAGTTTATCTGGAGTGACGCCTTGCTCCTCAGCAGCTACGATATAAAACGCCATAATGGGCAATACCGCCCCGTTCATCGTCATTGACACAGACATTTGATCGAGTGGAATACCATCAAACAAAATTTTCATATCCTCAACAGAATCGATGGCAACGCCGGCTTTCCCCACATCACCTGTGACACGCGGATGATCGGAATCATAACCACGGTGTGTCGCAAGGTCAAATGCCACAGATAACCCTTTTTGCCCCATGGCGAGATTACGTCTGTAAAATGCATTACTTTCCTCAGCTGTTGAAAACCCGGCGTATTGACGAACTGTCCACGGTCTTGCCACGTACATGGTCGGATAAGGGCCCCTTGTGTTCGGTGCAAGTCCAGGATAATCGTTGACATGTTCAACATTCGCAATGTCTGAAGCTGTATAGACCGTTTTAACGTCGATTCCCTCATTCGTCCGAAAAGGCTTCCCAGTAGAAACTGTTCGTTCTTTGTTCGATTGTGTCATTTGCTGTACATTCACTTGACTGAAATTAGGCTTTTTCACCGTCAACGCCCCCTTTCCATGTATTATGGATAGCCATTAATTTGTCTACTTTGTTTTGTCCACTGAATAAGAAGCCATTCAAACCAGCACCTAGCCATTGTTGCTCGATTGCCGTTTCATATTTCCCAGCGACATCTACTATCATATTCTTCGGACATCCTTTAAGCAGTGATTCCACGATGGATTCGGTCATGGCAGGCGTGGCACAAACGATGGCGTAGTCCACTTTTTCACCAGCAAGCCAAGTCTGTGCTGCTTGCACATCTTCGAATGCAGGACTCCATACAGAATGAATGCCCCCCGTCGCTAAAAATCCACCGACAAAATCAGCCCGAGGTTTGAAATCTTTCAATTCTCCAAACGTCAACAGCACCGTTCGCGGTTGTTCTATGCCAAATAAGGATCTAAGCTTTTCAAACGGCTCAGCCAGGCGTCCTTCGACAGTGATGCCACTCCAGTCGGCAAATTCGGTAGCCGTTAAATCCGCATAGACATTTGTGCCAATCAATGACTGTTTTCCTTTTGCCACTTCGTCCTTACGTCGTTCAAGAAGTGTAGCGAGAGAACTACTATCCATAAACACTTCGAAACCACCCGCCGCTTCAATTTCTACAAATAGTGCCCATGCTTTTTCTACTAGCTCAGACGTCAACGTTTCAATGAAGTAAGAACCGGCCGCTGGATCGATTACTTTATCAACATGCGTTTCTTCTTTAATAACGAGTTGGATATTGCGTGCAAATCGAATGGAACTTTCTGATGGCCCCGTCAAAATATCATGCGGATGAACCGTCATCACATCTGCTCCACCTAGCACCGCAGCGAACGTCTCATTGCCTGCCCGTAATAGATTTACATACGGATCGAGCTTCGAATAAGATCTTAGCGATGTCGTTGCCAGTAGCGGAATATCCGGTGTATCCGTAACCCCATAAGCAGCACTAAATGCCTGCCATAGCACTCGGAATGCGCGGAACTTTGCGATTTCCATGAAGAAATGCGTATCGACTGCAAAACGAACAAAGAAATCTTCGGCGAAATGAGTGAACGTTTCATGCTCCGTCGCATACTGTGCTGCTTGTGCCAGCGAAAGCGCCAGTTCAGTAACCGCGTCGGCGCCATTATGATGCGCAGTCCATGTATCTGCACCACTTGTCCGTATGTTTGTGAAACCTTCGGGCAGTGTCCATCCTGAAACAGCAATGGCCCCTTTCACTGCTGAACGGCTCGCTTCATCGACAAATGTAAAGGCTTTCAAAAATGGGTCTTCCTTTGTTGTATTTGTGATGAAAACCGGATAATCGGTCATCAGTTGTGCAATTTCATGAAGAGAGGATTCGTCCAAGTCCAATGGTTGTGTACCATCGTAAACAATCGCATCATTGCCGCGGTCCAATGAATTTCTTAGTTCCGTAACAAATTGTTGTCCATTCGTTGCTTGCGTTTGCTGTGCGATGATCCAGCCAGTCTGTTGTTTAGCTATTCGGCCCCCTTCTTTACAATTATCTTGCGTATACAATGGATGAAGGTCAATCCCTTCCAACGTTTTCGTCATCAGCGATTCTAACGGCTTCCCCTTTAAAGACCGAATGGCTTCAACTTTCCATTGTTCGAAGTCAATTTTGTCAAATGTTGTTAATTTCATAGTATGTATAGTCATATAACACGCTACACCCCTTTAATTATGTATCTACTACTAGTTTACCCGACTATGCTCGGTGATGAAAGGTAAAAAAGACTGTCATTCGACAATCGTACCTTGGTCAACGAACGCACTCTTAAGTACGTATCATTTGTAGTGATGTCCTACTTAAATGTCTCCTCATACTTAATTGGTGTGATTATCTTTCCATTTTTGACCGTCGCCCATTGTTCTATCTTGTTTTCTTTGTTCAAGTGAAACATGTATTCGATATTACTTTCCTTATTATCTTCCGACGGTTTCACCAGATATGTTCTCGTTGCTACCCACCATGCATCGTGGGATTGTCTATCTACTACTGTAATATCAAAACCCAATTTCGACTCTATTTGCTGAACTTCCTTATATCTGTCAATCGACTGCCATGTGATTATCCCGACCAACACTAGAAGTACCGTTCCTATGCCAATAAACTTAATCGCCTTTGAAGTATCCTTCCTAATTTTCTTCACCTTCCCCCATGTTAATTCAATAATTAACCATTATAAAAACCCCATAAAAGAAAACAGCTATGGGAAAAAGAATAAAAAACCAATTTAACCCCTGTAAAATCCATATCAAAGAGCTAGACTTTTTTTCAACAAATTTTCTAATGTATATAAAGGATACTAAACCAAATACGGGAGTTGACAGGCTCCATCCTCCTCCATAATTGGGTTCAGAGGCATCTATTAACTCTTCAATCAAAAATGACAAGAAAATAAAATTTAAAACTAAAAATAACAACGGAATCAATAAGTTAAATTTTTTTAATATCATATCGACAATCTCCTTTTCTTGCTATTAACTAACTTCAAATCTTCCTACTACTATTACGTTCATTTAACTAAAAAGTTCCACTACTCCGAATAAACAATTATTGTCACATGAGTCGAACACCGAAGTCGGATCCCTTCTTTTACGGGGTCTTGTTCATACGAATACTTCTATTTATCCGACAAAAAAACCTCAGTCCCATAGGAAGCAGACTGAGGTACATCATTTTACTTAATATACAAATGTATTATCCGCAGAAACATTTTCAAGAATTTCTTTCACACGTGCAAGGAATTGACACAAACCAAGCTGTCAAGCACTCGATGATCGAGTGAAAGACATAAGTTTCCCAGTTCACGCGTCGCAGTCATACCAACCGCCATAATAACTAGGCATTTAACAATCGTTTCACTTTTCATCGTTCAAGCGAACTTCAACTGTTTTTTGCCTTCTTTAATTGCTTCGAAATATTCACCATATAACCCCATATGATGTACCACCCTAATTCAACTCTTTAAATAAGTTAGCATGTGTAATTACATCTACTTGTTGTGCTCACATGCCCAATTATTTCAGTAAGGAACTCCAACTATAATAGACAAATGTCAACTGCTGATTGTTCATCTCAAACGTTTCATCACTCGTACCTATCATTTCAAAACCATTTTTCTCCAGGACCTTTTGAGACGCTATATTATTAGTTGTTGTTTGCGCTCTTAATTGTTTTATTCTTCCTTCCTCCACTACTTTTTCTATTAATATTTTCAATGCTTTATGCGCAATTCCTTTTCCAGTATGTATTTGCCCCACCCTATATCCTAAATGACCAACACCTTGAGGTTCCTCGATATCCACTACATTCATTCTGCCAAGAATTGAGGCGTCTTTATCCTTAATTAGATAAAAACAGGAGCTTCCTTGATCCTGTTCTTCTAGCAAGGATTCATGCCTACTTTTAAAAAAGTCGAAATTATAATAATCATTACCTCTAGTGGGTACCATTTCTTCGAAATAAGTCCTGTTATCAAGTTCAAAAGCAAATAATTGTTCAGCGTCTGCAAGGTGTAACTTTTCAAGAAATATATCCATAGCTCTCTGCCACCAATCCATATAAAAACTTATATTCTGTTATTCTCCCCTATTCACATGAATCCCTCTATCTATTCGACAAATAAAAACCTCGACCCATATGAAACGGGCCGAGGCATGTTATTTTTCTTATTAAACAAATGGATTACCCAAGAGCCTGAAACAAAAAACTTATAGCTCGATTCGACGACCTTCATCGTGTGATTGCAGCGCAGCTTCATTAATGCGTGTTAAATTAATAACATCTTCTTTTGTAATCGTTGGTGTTGCACCTGTTTGAATTGCATTTACCCATTGTACCATTGGCGCTGGCAATCCAGGTAGAATTTCTGTCAACTCAGCCGATTTTACATTTGTACTATTGATGCGAACTTTGTCATCGTTGATGAACAATGATCCTTCTGTTCCGTACACTTCCAACTGGAATGGACTTCCATTACATACGAAACTTGTTTCAATAATACCAAGTGCACCTGATGCATAATCGACTAACAAAGCAGAGTTATCATCTACAGTTGTACTGATTTCTTTTTGAAGGCGTGCATAAACACCAACTGCTTTTCCAGCTAAACGATTCGTCAAATAAATGGGGTGTGCACCAAGGTCCATCATTGCACCTCCACCGGCTTGCTCCTTATCATAGAAACGTGCTGGCAACCAACCATTCGTTTGCCCTTCTGCCGGAACGCCACCAGCGTGAGCAAAACGACAACGAACCATTGTTACTTTACCAACCCAACCATCATTGATGGATTTTTCAGCATACAAGAAGTTGTTATCTGTTAGTCTTGGTAATGATACCATTAACTGAACACCAGCTTCTTCAACAGCTGCATAAATCTCTTCGCTATCCTTCACTGTAATTGCCAACACTTTTTCAGTGAAAATATGTTTTTTATGTTGTGCCGCAGCAATGATTACTTCTTTGTGCATATTTGTCGGTGTGCTGACAACAACTGCGTCAATGTTCGGATTCGCCAAAACAGCCTGCAAATCTTGTTCAAAAGGAACGTTTAGCTCTTTCGCCCAGTTTTCTCCGCGTTTAGCATCTTCATCCCACACCATTTCGATGGATAGGTTATCATTTGTTAGAATATCACGTGCATAATCATCCGCATGGACATGCCATCTACTTAATACAGCTACTTTAATCATTCGCATCACTCACTTTTCATTTTTTAAATAAGCCAAGTTTATTACACATTTTCTTTTGTCACATACACTTTTTCAAACCGAAATTGATTAGTCGAAATAAACAGCTTTACCTGTTTTGGCAGATTCATAGATCGCTTCTAAAATTTGCGTTACTACAAATGCTTCTTCCGGTTTAACTATTGGCTCAGTGTCATTCAGAATACATTCAATCCACAAACGCGCTTCAAGGTCTGTATCACTTTCTGATGTCTCCTCATAAAATGCAACTCCGCTAGCACCTACTCCTACAGTTGTTGTATACAATTTTCCAAGGTCCTCACCATTAATGCGTAAGCCATCTTTCATGTCTGCTCCGCCTTCTGTTCCACTTAGTGAACATTTTGCTTCGTCAACATCTAGTGTATTTAACGCCCAGCTTGCTTCTAATGTAATCGTTGCACCATTTTCCATCGTGATAAACCCAAATGCAGAGTCTTCGACTGTGAATTTTGCTGGATCCCAAGGTCCCCATGCATTTGCCGCATTTTCTTTTTTACCCAATTTATGGTGAACAGAACCCATAACTGCTTTTGGTTTGTAATTGTTCATCATCCATAGTGTTAAGTCAAGTGCATGCGTACCAATTTCGATAAGTGGGCCTCCACCTTGTTTCTCTGCGTCTAAAAAGACACCCCAAGTTGGAACTGCCCGTCTCCGAACTGCATGTGCTTTCGCAAAGTAAATTTCTCCTAAATCACCACGACTTGCTATTTTATGTAAATGTTGACTATCCGATCGAAAGCGGTTATTATAACCGATTGTTAATTTTTTACCTGTACGTTTTGCGACTTCAACCATTTGAGCTGCTTCTGCAGTTGTTTTAGCCATTGGCTTTTCACATAGGACATGCTTGCCAGCTTCCATTGACGCGATTGAAATTTCAGCATGAGAGACATTCGGTGTTAGCACATGAATAATATCAATTGACATATCTTCGAGTAATTTCTTATAATCTTCATACACTTTTGCGTCAGCAGTTCCATACTGTTTAGCCGCGCTTTCAGCTTTTTCTATTTCAATATCACAAAATGCAACAAGCTCAACCGTTTCTTTTAGTTTGCTTAGACTTGGAAGATGTTTACCCTGTGCAATTCCTCCACAGCCTATGATACCAAGTTTTAATTTTTTCGTCATTTTCATTTCCCCCTCATCTTATGTAGTTATTTCACGTCTATAATTCGACTTTTTTCACAGGAATACCTCTATTCTTTTCGATAAAAAAAACCTCGACCCGTACGAAACGGACCGAGGTGTATCATTTTTCTTAATAAACAGATGTATTATCCGCAGAAACATTTTCAAGAATTTCTTTCACACGTGCAAGGAATTGACCACAAACTAAGCCATCAAGTACACGATGATCGAGTGATAGACATAAGTTCACCATATCACGCGCTGCAATCATACCGCCTGCCATAATGACTGGGCGTTTCACAATCGACTCGACTTGAAGAATCGCTGCTTGCGGATAATTAATGATCCCCATTGACTGAACAGATCCGAATGAGCCCGTATTGTTGACCGTAAATGTTCCACCTTGCATTTCAGCTGATTTCAATTTGCCTGTACGTACTTTACCAGCAAGTTCCTGGATTTCACGTCCAATGCCTTTAATTGTTTTTTCATCTGCATGGTTGATAACAGGAACGAACAATGCGTCATCCGATGCAACAGCGATGGAGATATTGATGTCTTTTTTCAGGACAATTTTATCGCCAGCCCACATGGAATTCATCATTGGGAATTCTTTCAATGCTTGCGATACTGCCTTCACGAAAAATGCGAAGTACGTCAGATTGAAGCCTTCCTTTTGTTTGAAATCATTTTTCAAGGAATCACGATACTGGACAAGATTCGTTACGTCGACCTCTATCATCATCCAAGCATGTGGCGCTTCGTGTTTCGAGCGCAGCATATTGCTGGCAATGGCACGACGTACGCCCGTGATTGGAATTTCGATATCTCCTGCGGCAATTGGTGCATTGACAGGTTCAGCAGCTGTCTGTGTAGGTGCTGTCTGCGTTACTGCCACCGGTGCTACTGGTGCAGATGTTTCCACAACAGGCGCCGCCGCAGCCGTTGGAATATTGCCACTCTCGATAATCGCCAACAAATCTTTGCGCGTAATGCGCCCTTCCTTACCGGAACCTTCTACGAGTGTTAAATCAATGCCATTGTCTTGTGACAGACGAAGGACAGCAGGTGAATAACGTCCAGCTGCTTTGCCTTTTTCACGATTCAATGACTCAACTGGTTTTTGTGAACCAGCAGCTGGCATTTCGTTTGCAGGTTCTTCTTGTGCATGTACCGCAGCAACTGGTGCTTCTGTCGTTGCACTACCTTCAATTTCAATCGTACAAACAATTGACCCCACAGCTAGCGTTTCGCCTTCTTGTGCAATCAATTCCTTGATAACACCTGCAAATGAAGAAGGAACTTCAGCAGTTACTTTGTCCGTGTTCACCTCTGCAAGTGGGTCATATTTCGCCACCGTGTCACCTGGTTTAACAAGCCATTTCTCGATAGTGCCTTCTGTCACACTTTCACCGAGTTGTGGCATTAAGATATTTTCAATAGCCAATTACTTTACCTCCATCCTGAATGTAAATCAATTACGCCCCGGCGTAATTGCGTCCAAATTTTGAATTGCGCTTGCGCAATTCATTCCTCTCAAAATTTGTGACACCCGCCGGCAGCTAACTTGATTCAGCAGGTGTTTGGACTCCCACTGAATGGAATGCATTTTGTCATTCAGTCCACCAATTATAGTTGTGGCGGACTTCTGCTGAATCAAGTTAAAATTCAGCGAGTTCGCGCGCTGCTTTCTCGACTTTGTCTGGATTGACCATGAAAAATTTCTCCATTGTCGGTGCATACGGCATTGCAGGTACATCTGGTCCCGCAAGACGTTTAATCGGTGCATCGAGTTCAAATAGGCAGTTTTCAGCAATAATTGCCGCCACTTCTCCCATGATGCTTCCTTCCATATTATCCTCTGTCACAAGCAGGACTTTCCCCGTTTTTGAAGCGGCTTCAATAATCGCTTCTTTATCGAGCGGATAGATCGTACGTAAATCGAGAATATGGGCGGATATACCGTCTTCTGCAAGACGTTCAGCCGCCTGTAATGCGAAGTGAACACATAGACCATAAGTGATAATGGTAATGTCATCGCCTTGACGTTTAACATCAGCTTTACCGATTGGTAAAACATAGTCATCTGTTGGTACTTCACCTTTGATTAATCGATAAGCACGTTTATGTTCAAAGAACAGCACTGGATCTTCATCACGAATGGCTGCTTTCAACAGACCTTTCGCGTCGTATGGTGTAGAAGGAATCACGATTTTCAGTCCAGGCGTGCTGGCAAACATCGATTCCACAGATTGCGAGTGGTATAATGCGCCGTGTACGCCGCCTCCGAAAGGCGCACGGATGACAATTGGACATGTCCAGTCATTGTTCGAACGATAGCGAATCTTTGCCGCTTCGGAAACGATTTGGTTCACTGCCGGCATGATGAAATCAGCAAACTGCATTTCAGCAATCGGACGTAAGCCATACATTGCTGCACCAATGCCGACACCTGCAATCGCAGATTCTGCAAGAGGAGCATCCAGTGCACGGTATTCCCCGAATTGATCGTAAAGACCCGTTGTGGCTTTAAAAACGCCGCCTTTACGTCCAACATCTTCACCTAGTACGAAAACGCGATCATCACGTTCCATTTCTTCTTTCATGGCCAATGTGATGGCATCGATATAAGACATGATAGCCATTAGACGTTCCCCCCTTGTTCAGCATAGACATGAAGGAGCGCAGACTCAGGTTCAGCGTACGGAGCGTTTTCTGCATAATCAGTCGCTTCGTTCACTTCTTTCATGATGCGTTCTTCCAGTTCTTTTTCTAGCTCGTCCGTTAGTACACCGACTTCTTTTAAATAAGCCGAGAACTTTGGAATCGGATCCATTTTCTTTTCATTTTCAAGCTCTTCTGCATCACGGTACTGTCGTTGGTCATCATCTGAGGAGTGTGCTGTCAAACGATAGCAGATGGTTTCCACTAGACTTGGACCTTCCCCGCTACGCGCGCGATCTGCCGCTTCTTTCACGACTTTGTAGACCTCAAGTGGATCCGTTCCATCAACTGTAACACCCGGCATCCCGTAACCGATTGCGCGGTCCGACACGTTGACACAGCCCAGTTGTTTTTCGACTGGAACCGAAATAGCATATTTATTGTTTTCAACCATAATAACGGTTGGCAATTTATGAACGCCCGCGAAGTTCATGCCTTCGTGGAAATCTCCTTGGTTAGATGAACCTTCGCCAAGTGTAACAAATGTAATGAAATCTTCCTTTTTCATCTTCGCTGCAAGCGCAACGCCGACAGCATGTGGTAGTTGTGTCGTAACAGGTGATGAACCTGTTAAAATACGATTTTTCCGTTGACCAAAGTGTCCTGGCATTTGACGGCCACCTGAGTTCGGGTCTTCCGCTTTAGCGAAAGCCGACAGCATTAAATCCTTTGGTGTCATACCGAAATGAAGGACAACGCCCATATCACGGTAGTAAGGGGCAATCCAGTCTTTCTCTTTATCAAGTGCGTAAGCTGCTCCCGCTTGTGCCGCTTCTTGTCCTTGACAAGAGATGACAAATGGGATTTTCCCTGCACGGTTCAAGAGCCACATACGCTCATCAATTCTACGAGCCATCAGCATCGTTTCAAAAATTTGCAAGACATCTTCATTAGTCAATCCAAGTGCTTCATGACGATTATTTGCCATTTCTATTATCCCCTTTCACTAGAAAACCTATTTACATATGAATTGCTTTACCGTCCACTGCCAGTGCCGCCTCGCCCATCACTTCAGACAAAGATGGATGCGGGTGAATTGTGCTAGCCACTTCCCACGGTGTCGCATCAAGTACCATTGCAAGTCCCGCTTCTGAAATAAGATCCGTAACATGTGCACCAATCATATGGACGCCTAGAATATCGTCCGTTTTGTTATCCGCAACAATTTTAACAAAACCGTCCGAATTACCATTCACCAGTGCTTTACCGATTGCCATGAACGGGAACTTACCAACTTTGACGTCATATCCTTGTTCCTTTGCTTGCTTTTCCGTTATCCCCACGCTAGATGCTTCAGGATTAGAGTAGATACAACGTGAGATTTTCGTATAATCAATTGGCTCATTTTTCAAGCCTGCGATATGTTCTACTGCCGCAATTCCTTCATGGGAAGCCACATGCGCTAGTTGCAATCCACCGATAACATCACCAATCGCGTAGATATGATGTTCTTTTGTCTGGAATGTCGGTCTCGTCTTGATATAACCTTTGTCTACTTCTATTTCGGTATTGTCGATGCCAATTCCTTCTACATTTGCTTGTCGTCCAACAGATACTAGCATTTTTTCAGCAGTAAACGCTGTCGTTTCACCATTTATTTCGGCAGAAATGGTAACGGAGTCTGTAGTTTTTGTTAGCGTATCTGGTAGGACTTTCGCGCTTGTCACAAAAGTAATTCCTTTTTTCGTCAATAGCTTTTTCATTTCTTTGGAAATATCTTCGTCTTCAGTTGGAATAATGCGATCTGCGTATTCAACGACCGTTACATCTACGCCAAAGTCATTGAGCATGGACGCCCATTCAATACCGATGACACCACCACCGACGATAATGATCGATTGTGGAAGTTTTTCCATCGCTAATGCTCCGTCCGAAGACATGATTTGTTGTTCATCGATGTCCAAACCGGGTAACGTACGTGGTCTAGAGCCTGTTGCGATGATTAAGTTTTTCAAAATCAACATTTCATTTTCGTCGCCATTGTTCATTTCCACTGAAATGGTGCCTGGCATTGGCGAGAAAATCGATGGTCCGAGCATTCTGCCAAGTCCTTCAAAAACATCAATTTTACCCTTTTTCATAAGTGCCGTTACGCCGCTATGTAGCTGTTTAACAATACCTTCTTTACGTGCTTGCACCCGACTGAAATCGAGTGTTACTTCTTTTGTATCTACACCAAATGCTGCTGCTTGGTTTTTGGCAGTATCAAACACTTCAGCACTTTTCAGCAACGCTTTACTTGGAATACAGCCTTTATGCAAGCAAGTACCGCCAAGTTTTCCTTGTTCGACAAGTGCTGTTTTCAGTCCTAATTGCGCAGCGCGAATAGCGGCCACATAACCGCCTGTTCCGCCTCCCAAAATTACTACATCATATTCCCGCGCCATAGAAATGGCCTCCTTCACAACGACCCGTCAAGACGGGTAGATTTTAGCTGTTTCTTCACCAGAAAGAACGCGAATTGCACCTTCTGCAAGTGCTTGCAATTCATCCTCGCCTGGATAGACGACAATATCCGTAATCCAAGCGATTTTGGATGAAATATCTTCCACGAACCCTTTTCCGTACGCAAGTCCACCGGTCAGAATGATTGCATCCACTTGACCACGAAGCACGGTAGCCGCACTACCTACTTCTTTTGCAACTTGGTAGGCCATCGCTTCATACACAAGCTGAGCTTCGGCATCTCCGTTTTCAATCCGTTTTTCAACTTGTACAGCATCATTCGTTCCCAAATAGCCAACAAGGCCACCTTGACCGACAAGCTTTTTCATCACTTCATTGCGATACAATTTCCCTGAAAAACATAATTCAACGAGTGCCCCCGCTGGGACCGTACCCGCCCGCTCCGGGCTAAATGGGCCATCTCCATGTAGACCGTTGTTCACATCGATGACTTTGCCGAATTCATGTGCACCTACCGTAATACCCCCGCCCATATGGACAACGATTAACCGTAGATCTTCATACTTTTTACCGAGTTGTTTTGCATAACGGCGTGCAACGGCTTTCTGGTTGAGCGCATGGAAAATTGATTTCCGTTCAAGCGATGCAAAACCTGAAATGCGCGCAATGGGTGCAAGTTCGTCGACGACGACAGGATCGACGATGAATGCAGGAATATCCAATCCACCCGCGATTTCATTCGCCAGGATGCCTCCAAGATTCGAGGCATGTTGTCCAGAATATCCTTTTCTCAAATCCTCGATCATCGCGTCGTTGACGGAATAGGTACCGCCTTCGATCGGGCGGAGAAGTCCGCCACGACCGCAAACAGCGGAAAGTTCCGAAATACTGATTCCTTCTTTTTCAAGAGTTTCAAGAATAGTCTCTTTACGGAAACTAAATTGATTGATAACAGAAGGATATCGTGCAATTTCTTCTGATGAATGGCGTAAAGTAGTTTCAAGCAATAGTGTTTCGTTTTCATAGACGCCTATCTTTGTTGATGTGGATCCTGGATTGATGACCAAGACCCTGATTCTGTTATCATGCACAATAGAACCTCCTTCCATTTCAATCTTTGGTTATTGTCAATTAACGGTTTGATAAAACACTTTTTTCGTTTTGTAAAAACTGTTTACGTGATTTCGCTACGCGGGCAATGCGCTCTTCCGCAAGGCGGTCAGCAGCCACATACGTTGGAATATTATCACGTTTTGAGATTGCGAAGATTTTTAGGATTGTATCGTAAATACCTTCTACACGTTTCAATGCGCGTTCACGATTATAGCCAATCAACTCATCCGCAACGTTAATGACGCCTCCAGAATTGATAACATAATCCGGTGCATAGACAATGCCCATTTCATGGATTCTGTCGCCATGTTCAGGTTCTTTCAATTGATTGTTTGCCGATCCTGCGATCACTTTCACTTTCAATTGTGGAATCGTTTCGTCATTGATGATCGCGCCAAGTGCACATGGTGCGAAAATATCCGCTTCCTGTGAATAGATTTCATTGATGCCAACAGCTGTTGCACCAAATGCATTGACAACACGTTGAACCGCTTCTTCGTTGATGTCAGTTACAATCAGTTTCGCGCCTTCTTGGTGCAAGTATTCGCAAAGTGCATACGCAACGTTGCCGACTCCTTGTACTGCCACAACTTTATCTGTCAGTGAATCCGAACCAAATGCCTCTTTCGCAGCCGCCTTCATCCCTTGATAAATTCCGTAAGCAGTCACAGGTGAAGGATTACCCGAAGAACCTGAACCAGCAGATGTTCCCGTAACATAATTTGTTTCAAGATGAATCAAGTCCATATCCGCTTCGGTTGTACCCACATCTTCCGCTGTGATATAGCGACCGTTCAATCCTTCGATAAAGCGTCCAAATGCGCGGAACATTTCATCGTTCTTGTCTGTTTTTGGATTACCGATAATAACCGTCTTTCCTCCACCAAGATTTAAGCCCGCTGCTGCATTCTTGTATGTCATTCCGCGTGCAAGACGAAGTGCATCTTCAATTGCTTCTTCCTCACTCGCATACGTCCACATGCGTGTTCCACCTAATGCTGGTCCAAGTGTTGTATCGTGAATAGCAATAATCGCTTTCAATCCTGATGTTTTATCCTGACAGATAACAACTTGTTCATAATCATGGCTTTCCATATATTTAAAAAGTTCCATTGTGAATTTCCTCCTAGGGGTTTATATTATTTTTTTGTCCAAGCATCGAGCGCCCGAAATTTTGCTTATTTTACCGAAAGAATGGCTAGTGCTAATGAATACAGCTTACTTTCAGCGCTATCCGCCCTAGATGTTAGGACGATGGGTGCTTTGGCGCCTTGAATCACCGCACCAACCTTGGCATTTGCAAAATACATTAGTGATTTGTATAAAATATTACCTGCTTCAATGTTTGGGACAACTAGAATATCTGCTTTACCTGCTGTGTCGCTCGTAATCCCTTTTTGTATAGCCGCCTGTTCAGAAACCGCATTATCCAATGCAAGGGGTCCGTCGACAATACATCCAGTGATTTGCCCACGCCTATTCATAACGACAAGCGATGCGGCATCTGTTGTTGGTGTCATTATAGGATTGATCGTCTCGATTGCCGCAAGCGGTGCAACGATCGGTTCTTTGACACCACAAGCATGTGCAGTTGCAACCGCATTGCGAATAATTTGCGCTTTCGCTTCAAGGTCAGGAGCAATATTCATCGCAGCGTCTGTCACAAACAGCAACCGGTCATAACCCGGCACCTCAAAGGCTGCGACATGTGATAGCACTTTACCTGTCCGTAATCCATATTCACCATTCAATACAGCCTTCAGGATAATAGACGTCGCTACATTCCCTTTCATCACGACGTGTGCCCATCCGCTTGAAACCGCTTTCACAGAAAGGTTCGCTGCTTGGACCCCGTCATCTGCATGATGAATACTAATGTTTTCATCCTCTAGCAAATGCGGAAATTCCGTTTTGATCAACATTTTCAAGCGATTTTCATCATCGTACAATAAGAATGAGGCGATTCCCTTTGCGATGGCGCCGCTAACGGCTTCTAGAACTGCCCGATCTGCTGCTGATGCAACAGCGACAACCGGTCCTTTTTTCGATGCAGCCCGCGTAATGAGTAAATCGAGTGTAACCATCGTGTTGTCCTCCTTTACTGGGTAGCTCTTAAACGAGGCTAAATTTTTCAAGTTTATAGTACAAAGATCGAAGCGAAATGCCTAGCCTGTTGGCTGTTAGTGATTTGTTTCCATCATTTTCACGGAGGGCTGTTTCAAGGATTGTTTTTTCATAATCATCCATGATTGAAGCAAGTGTGCTTTTTTCCGGAAGTAACGGTTCCTCGTCTTTATCTTCCCTTTGCGAAAAGGATTTCACTATATCATCTAGTCCAATGACGACTTCCCCTGAATCCATAAAAATCATAGCTCGACTAAGTACATTCTCAAGTTCCCGCACATTCCCTGGCCAGTCATACTGCTTGAGCCGTTCCAGCGCCTCATCAGTCATTTTCTTAATGTTCATCCCGAATTCTTGATTCAGTTTCACAAGCAAATGGCCAACAATCAATGGGATATCTTTTGTGCGGGAGCGAAGTGGTGCAATTTGGATGGCAATTCGATTGAGGACATAATAGAGTTCTTCATTAAATGTACCTTCATGCATCGCCTTTTCCAAGTTCTTCGATGTCGCCGTAATGATTCGAACGGATAGGTGTGCAGAGCCACTAGCGATTATCCCATCAACTAAATAGGTCAGTAGCCTCTCTTGTGCTGCAAGTGGCAGGTCCGCGACTTCGTCTAGGAACAACGTGCCTTGATGCGATTCCTCGAACAAACCTTGACTTCTTCCTAGTTCTTCTTGAGATTCGTTCACGCTCGGTCCAAATAATTCCAACTCTAATGTAACCGGATTCATTGTGGCACAATTGACACGAATGAACTTATGAAATCGTCGGTTGCTACTGCTATGAATGGCATGTGCGAACAATTCTTTTCCTGTTCCCGTTTCTCCACGTAGCAAGACAGGCACCTCAGATTTGGCAGCTAATTTAGCCTGTTCAATCGAAATCTCAATATCCGATGAACCGCCAAAAATATCTTCGAATGTATAAGTTGCTTCCAGTTTTCGAATAATCGTTCGGGCACGGTCCAGTTCTTTCATCAAATTGCGCATCTCAGTGATGTCATGAATCACACCGACGCTACCCTTTATTTGTTGGTCAACGATAATTGGGGCAACATTGACAACTACTTCGCGATTATTCTCACCAATACGCATATTAACACCACGGACAGGCTTTCTTGTCTGTAGTACTTTCATATGAATGCTTTCGCCTTCATTGATATCGGCATTGGCAGGCTGGCCAACAATTTCATCTTCTGATAAACCCGTAATCCGTGTATAAGCAGGATTAACAAGAATTCCGTTGCCATGATCATCGACGACTGAGATGGCATCATCACTAGAATGAATAATCGCTTCCAACATCGTCTTTACTTTGTTGAGGTCCGTTATTTCTTCCGCAAGTGCAACGACCTCTGAAATATCTTTGAACACTGCAAACGCGCCAACACTTTTCCCATCAAAATCAATTAAAGGAAATCGAGAAGTAACGATTTTCAAACCATTGGCAAGCACCAATTCTCGATTCAACTCCGACCTACCCGTATGTAAAGTGTTTGGTAACTCGGATAGTGGGATAACTTCTAAGATCGGCCTACCTATAGCCTTTTCTACCGAAACCCCAACCATTCGGGAGGCACTTTTATTAAAAAAGTCGACAGTACCATCTTTGTTGATGGCAATCATACCTTCTTCAATGGAATCGAAGATCATCTGTTGCATATGCATTTCCGCTTGAATCTGTTTAATATACTCTCCATTCTCCTCTAGTAGGTTTACAAGGAGATTTGCGACAGACCCAGGTATCAATACGGTTTGGGCAGGTCTTGCTTTCAACAGTTGAGCGAATTCCGCTTTGTTTCCAGTCACGTCGAAAATGATGTGCAGATCATCCGTTAGATACTGTCTCCAATCCGTTCCGTACGCAACGCCTAGCTTTTTTGCTTGAATTATTCCTGGTGCTTGGTCATCAGTATCGATGATTGCTCTAACATTCATGAATTCTAAGTTTTGGAGAAGGTCCAGTATTATAGATCCGCCTGTGCCCGCCCCGACAATGAGAACGTTTTGCAAGGGTATTCATTCTCCTCTTTTAAATCATGCAATCTTTTGCAATTACAAACCAATCATACATGATTGTTCTCTTCTTGACAATAAAATATGACAAGGTAAAATTAGATTCGTTAAGGAGATGTGATTTATGGCGCGTCTAGCAGCTTTTATCGTCTTGCTAATCCCTGGCCTATTTGCGGCTGGTGGAATAAAGCTTATGAGGGATTCAATTTTCGGAATATTATTCAAACCATTCCCGTTCATTTGGCTTCAGTTTATCGTCGGGTTACTCTTTTGCGCCGCTGGTCTTGCATTTTTTGCAGGCTTCCTATTGCGACGTGATCGAAAAAATGGACGTGTACAAGGTCGATTTGAAAAAAAACAACAAAAAGACTAAGACAATTCCACATGTCTTAGTCTTTTTGTTAGGCTAAAAACGATCTGGATAATCCGTAATCCAACCGGCGATATACGGGGGAGGATTATTCGCCATGTCCTCTTGCCCAGTCATGCCATAGACACGAATTTTTTTGCCAGATTGAATCAATTTACTTAAATAGGGTTCTTTCAAGAATTTCTTACTTACATGGAAACTATCCGCATGAACATACTGCTCGAGATGGTCCCAATCCACACCCTTCTTACGTAGCAAATAAGCTGTTTCAATTGTTGCATCCAGTTCTTTTATTTTTTCAAGTAAGTTGTAATCAAATGAGGAGAAATGAAAATTATCCAAAAGAGTAGCAATATCGACAATTTGCTTTATCGTTTCAGGATGTTCTGATACAGTTTCTTTCAATTCAATATTCAGAATTAGACCATGCTGTTCGCTGAACGTCACTGCCTCAAGCAATGTCGGAATCCGATGCCCATGGAATAGGCGACTAATTTTTTTACCCACCCGCACGTTAGCGATTTCTTGACTTGTCATGGACGATATCGGTTGACGAATGCCAGCAAGCCTTGCAAGATCAGGGTCATGGATCACAATTGGCACGCCGTCCTCCGTCACTTGGACATCTAATTCAATCCCATTCGCACCTTGGGCCAGCGCTTTTTCAAACGCCGGCATCGTATTTTCAAATCGATCAGCAGATGCTCCACGATGTGCAAAAACGTTTGGTCTAGACATTCAAAACGCCATCCCGGAGTTCAAAAATACCTTTAGCTGAATCATAAAGTGTGGCAACTCTTGCTTCAACCTGAATGACAGCCCCAGGATATGCTTCCTTTGTCACTTCGATTTGCGCAGGAACAGCATGTTTAATCTTGTGTATTCCTATTTGAATCCCTCGATCGAGTTCTTGAATGGCTGTTCGATTTAATTCAATCGTTTCTAGAGTCTTCTGATAAGCTTGTGCCTGCGGTCCCCTTGCACCAACCGCTACTTTTTCGAATTGGACGGCGTGCTGTTCCAATCTGTCGAGAATTCCTTGGCGCTCCTTCAAATCCCGCGCCATCTCTTGAATTTCTTTATATAGGACATCCTTATTAATCCCCTTTGCATGAAGATTGGTCGTACGCCCATGATTGTTACCCGCATATGCACATTCAATACGAAACAGTGCTTCAATAGTACCACCGATAATTTTCCCTCTATTTTTGTCTACAAAGACACGCTCTGCAACTACATCTGTTCCGATTAAGTAAAGGCCCGTATGAACGTTCGTGCCATACAATTTGCAATTATTCGCGTGTTTAATGAAAATATCACCTTTTGCCTCGACAATTGTCTCGCCGCCGCCGAATACGCCACCTTTTATGTAAATATCGCCTTGTAAGGATTGGATTTCTTTGGCATTGGTAACGCCTTCATTTCCCTCTATGGAAATATCACCCGTTGCTTTCACCGAATAGCCCGCAAGTACAGTTCCATAGATAGTGACGGCACCATCAAACGTAATCGATCCCGTTTCCGGCCCCACATCACCGTCAATCGTCAGTTGCTTGCCTATGCCAATGACACCATTCGTATATTCCAATGCGCCGCCATGTGTTGCGCGAAGGATAATTTTGTTTGCTTCCACTTCTTCGTTTATGGCTTTACGATCATAGAACAGTTTCTTATCATTCCCTCTACGTGCTGGTAGGGTGTTGCCATAAATATCTTTACCATCAATACCATCCTGAGGAAGAACTTTTTCTCCCATCCAATCACCTTGTTTTACAGGGGTGACAAAATTCATCTCATAATAATCAGCCGATCCATCTTCACGAATAACTGGTTTTCGTTCAGGTATTTCAATATATGTGATAACCGCATCTGCACCTTGTTCTGGCTGTGTTCCAATAGCAGCAATCAGTGGTTCTCCAGGTATAAACGGCACATCCTCAAGTGATTTCCGACCATAAATGATGCCTGCTTCATCCAATGCCTGGTTGACCTGCTGCAGGATTATCTGTTTATTCCCTTCAAATTCCACTATAGACATATTGATAGTTAGTTGAGCGCTCATCTTGTCAGATGCAACAAACACCTCAAAATCGGGAAGCCAGCTACCAATAACATGCTCCCCATCTATCTCTGTCAGTGCCGTACGCAAATTAGCAAACGAAGAAATTTTTATGCGGGGATATTGTTTTGTGATAGCATCAAATGATTTCAGTGGAAAACCACTTTTTTTTGAACGAACTAACACTTTTCCATCTTGTACGAATAGATCAAAATATTCATTTTCAATCAACAAAAATGCTTCACCCTTTCTCTCTATACACATTATAGTGTATTTCAAAACTTTTAGTTAAAGTTTTAGGATTTTAGTCATAATCAATTACGCCTGGGCGTAATTGCGTCCAGATTTCGAATCGAGTTTGATGCCTACAGGGTGTAGGTCATGCAACCATAGCCACAGGACTCTGCGAACTTAGGTCGCCTTCCATTATGCTTTCAGCTGGTGTCTTCCTTTTAATTTAGAAAAAATGCCTACTGACGAAAATAACTTTCCGTAAGTAGGCATGTCATCTATACGATTATATTATATTCAACCAACTCGCCATATGTGCCTAACGAATATTGTCAGCGATCATTGCGATGAACTCAGAACTTGTTGGTTTGAATTGGAAAAGATAATGTAGCCTGTGTTTCTTCTCCAGTATTTATAGATCTGCCACAGCACCCCTATAAACAGATTCCATTTTCCACTGCATATTCTCCCACATCCCTGGCACTCCTTAATTTCTTCAAAAAAACGCCTTCTTTATATAAAAGAACTTTTTTAGCATTCGGCCGATCATGATTATTCTTTATCCATTTTTCTCCCCTTTGAGAATTCCCGATAATTTTACCTTTACCTCTTCGCTTGATCTTCTTCCAATAGAGATATTAAATCTATACTGATTGATCGCTTTATTTTAGCCTGTAAACTCTTCCTCATATGAATATATTTCTTTTTCGACTTCAAAGTAGTTTATAATGCTTTTTTCTAATGGACTGTTTTTTCATCATAAAAAGGTATTCATCCCACCTGCTGTTCAAATCACAGTATCTGTAATTTGAACCCTTTCCCCAATAAATTACTCTCTATGTCCGTTTGTCTTTATGCAGATAGACATACTATTTCATAAAAAATCACCCCACCAACATTTATATCCTGCAGCGAGGATTTGTACAGAATAAAATTTAGAATGCATGTTAGAAATTTCACTTCTCCAATCAAAAAAAACAGCACAAGCCCAAAATATAAAAAAGTGCATCTTACCGGCGTGGAACACGAATGGCCGCCTATTACGATTTTCTCAATCGAATAGACGGCTACCTTTATTTTTTCTACATGCTACAGGGGTGTCTTACCTATCAAACTTATGCCACTTTTTAATCAATGCATCAGCATCTGACTTAAGTGCGTTATACGCCTTCTCGGAAATTAATTCATTTTCTTTCTGATGAATAAGTAACAGTTTAAAGCCTTCCATATGCTTAACGACCTTCTCAACAGCTTCTTGCTTTTCATATAAATTTACTGCCGTCAAATGTAGTTTTAAGGATTGGGCAGCACTAGCATTCTTGAACTCCCCTTCCTTTTCGAAATCCTCTATAAGCGATATCATTGCAGCACTTGAGTTATTTTTCAACCCATCAATGGCACTCTGTAATGCTACTAGAGCTACATTTAACTCTTCCTCTGTTTCTATTGTTGATAGAGCTGATTTTGCTGCCTTAATAGCAATTTGTAATGATTCATAGGAAGATTCTGTATATGTTCCATCATCATTCGAAATTGCCTGAGCCATTTCGATTAAGTCCTGTAATTCTGTAACATCCACTTCTGGTTCCGTTCCTTTAACCTCCAATTGTTCAACAGCAGTTGTTAATGCATCTAGGGCATCATCAATCATTGCTTGTGTCAGTATTTCTTCTTCAAGTACTTTCTTGGCTGCGTTTAGTGCATCAATAAATGCATTCCATGATTGATCTGTATAATTTTCATTCTTTCGATTCTCTTCTTTTTCTACTAAACTTTTCAATTTACTCTTGTCTACATTTTCATTTGGGTGACTTTCTAGCGGCTTCAAGAATTTTGCATCCGCCCAGTTCGCATGATCATTATAATTGTTTTCAATCTCATCAACATACAATTTAATTTCTTTTGCATCTTGAACATCAATAGAGACGAACTTCATTGCATCATCTTCATTCATTTCCTTAGAATCAAATTTTTCAACACCATCTACATAGACATAGAAACGAATCGAACTCGGAACATTTCCTTGGGCAGTTTGCACATAGTCAACTCCGATGTAAGATTCAAATTTCTCCATGCCTTTCCCATCAATATTGTAAACAATAGTCGAAGTCGCATGCGCGCCTAATCCCTTTTCAAAGGTTACTACTTCACCTAATTCATTAGTAAGCCGCAATGGAGCTCCACTTGTTGCTACATCATATTTTAATACATCATATCCATTCTCATTAAATTCTTCTTTCAAGTCAGAAGCATAGACAACACCATTTGCAGTAACATTCATTTTATATACTTTTTTTGTTTTACCATCGTTGCCCGTAACTTCCACTGTAATAGGGTTGTCACCTTCGTATAGCTTAAATGTGGCTGATACAGTACCTCTGGCTTCAGCTTCTTCATGAAGACTATACATACGAATAGTGGCTTCCTTGATTTCAGTTGTAGCATTAAGTGTAATGGTATTTTTATTTGTTGAAATTTCATATTCCGTTTTATCCGAGTCAAATGCTGGCGTTAAAAATTCATTGTCTACAGATAGATCAAGTAGATTTGCATTATCCTCAGAATTCAAAATAACATGTAGCGTATAGTATTGATTTGTCCATAAATCTTCGGCTTGATTGGCAATAATAATTGTATTCTTCCCTTTATTTAAAGTACTACTAGCTTGATGAGAATCAATACGTTTATTATTGATTGTTATACTAGTTCTTTGATCTTTTTCAATATCGTTAGAGACTGCAACGTTAAAATCTGCTGCATCTTTTGGGGTAATATTTATAACATAGTCTGTTTTAGTAGCATCAAAATCATGGAGCGGTTTTCCATTAATCTCAATACCTTTTATGTCCGCGTCATTGTACCCGCTACGATAAACATATATTTTCACATATCTTGTTGTTTCGCCGTCAGCTGCGGTAATCTTTGCATAAAACGCATTCAAACCACTGGTAAGATTTACATCCGCTTTAAATTCATTTTTTTGTTTACTTTGATTCTCTACAGCAATATCAAAAAATGAACGTGTTACAGAAATAGAACTTACTCCATCATCTGCTTTAATACTTAAAGGTACGATGTTTTCATTATCTTGTAGGGCAATATAATAACTATCTGTTCCATCAACAATCTCTGTATCAAGCATGTGATCATTTACAGAGATTTCCTTTATATGGTTGTCACTGCTTTCAATGCTATCTACATTCAATGTGTAGACTGTATTTTCATTACGTACAATTCGCACAATCCCGTCTTCTGGAACCGTTATATTTAAATAATTTTCATTCGTCGCTTCTGCCAATATATTTCCTTTAGAATCCTCTACTTTTGTATACAATCCTGTGTCTTTCGCACTGTAAGCAATATGCAATGTGCGGTATCCAGCTGGTATCGCCCAATTATATTCAAATGCATCAGAATTAAATTCCTTAACTTGTAATCCATTTAGATATAAGTTGGAAATCTGTACATTTTCACCATTTTCCCCTGTTACTTGAACAGTATTACTTTCAACTGGTTTACCAATTTTCCCTCTTGCATCTACTGGATAAACCTTTACCTTTAAAGTTCCAGTATACCTTGGAGCAAATGAAGGAGTATCCGTATACATCACCTCTTCAAAACCATTGTGAGTAGTAGTCCATTCAAAAAGACTTTTGGATTCCTTATCATTATCCAAATCCTCATATTCATAGGATACAGTTGTAGATTCTTCGACAATTATATCTTTTAATTTTACATTATTAACAGTAGGGCGTGCATTTTCTTCAGCTTCAAACATTGGAATAGCGGATTGTTTCATCAGGTCCGCACTATCCAATTCTGAGGCTTTAGCAATACGTAATTCGCCAAATTGAGCAGTTATGGGTACATTTCCTTGTTTCCATGCTGCCATTGCAATTTTATATTTTTTATCTAAGAAAGACGCATCAAATGTATGGGCCACTTTCCAGTTACCATCGGCAGCTACATAACTCATTGTGGCTGTATTTTCTTGGACTGCAATTTCTAAAATTGTTGAAGCCAATCCATTGTCTGCCGTCTTTCCAGCATTTTCTTGTGCAGATGCGTTATTTTCAAATACTGTTGTAATGCCATCCATGTGGGCTTTCTTCCCAACAGAGATATAATTATTTCCATCTTTATATAACATTACCCCAGCGTTATTCCATCCCTCGCCTCTTTCAGGTAATCCTTTCACAGTCACTTGCACACGAAAATCATCCTTCATTGCGTCCGGGATATTATAAGCAATAATATTGTTAACATCTGATTTCCCTGCAAAAAGATCTCCAGCTTCACCAGTTATTGATACACTGTCACGATCAACACCTGACCATGTGGCTGCATTTTCCCTTTCTATTGTAAAACTTTCTCTATTGAATTTTTCCTGACTTCCGTATGTTTTGTCAAAACTATTTACTACTAATACAGAAGATACCCCTGTTTCGTTGGTTGCTCGAATAAGAACGATACCTTCTTTTAAGGCTGTATATATACCATTCTCAACTTTCCCAGCATTTGATATTTTGCCCGAAACCGGGTCTAAAACTTGAATGGATGAAGCTTCACCTTTCACCTTTACTGGCGTTGTTTCACCTTCATTTTTCAACCAACTATTTTCCACCGATATATCAAGTGTTGATTCTCCATTATTGCCCACTGTTACATGAAATACATTTGATAGAAACATAGTTCCATTCCATTCATAGTACGCAACAATATCAGCTTCAGCACCATTCTTCAGTCCGACAACCTCTCCATATTCATCTACATATGCTACTGATGGATCAGAAGAGATATATTGAATCTTATCCGCTGCAGAAGTTGTATTGTTCCCACCATTCATGGTCAATCCCATATCTTTATTTGTAACTTCTTCCTCATCCATTTCAGATGTTGATATGTTCATATTAAATCCATCATCATAGGTATTGCCTGAAATCAAAATATCACGGCTATTTTTAAATTTAAATAGTTCTTTTGGTAAAGTAGCTTCACTAACATCGACTTGTAATGGTAATCTGTCTCCCGTAGCTACATGATTTGTGATTGCAGATAGTTTAATCCCAATATTAGGATTGTCACGTATAATACGGTTGTTTGTAATTTTCATTCCTTGAACAGATTCTGCCGTTACAACATTGTCATTCGCCATATGGAATGTATTCCCATCAATCGTTAGATTGCGGTGTACCAAATCATCTGTCTTCGGGGGAGCTGAAGATGAACCATCTAATTTTCTCCAGTTCCATGGTCTTATCGTTACTGGGTCAACATAGATACCCGATACATTGCCCCATTCAGTCTGTCCGGTTGGACGAATAAAAAATTCATTATTTCTAATCGTCATGTTACGAATAGGGCCTGATTCATACCAGTAATCGGCATCATTTGATAAATAAATATTGGCCATCGTCATATTTTCAAAAATATTATCTTCTATTATTACAGGTTTTCTAGTTGTTGTTAGTATTCCACGAGTGGGTATACTCTTCATTTTATTCCCCTTGATAGTAACCGTTGGTGTATAGGTAACATTTTCAGCAACATATAGAGGCTCAGTTTTCCAGTCTCCACTACGATTGACCTGGATTTTTTCAGTTAGTTGTTCTAAAAGAGCTTTGTCAAATTCTTTCTCAAACGTGACAATCTCTGTGCGCCAATCAAGTGTTTTACTATTATAGTCTTCTCCAGGACCAATAGAGGATGCAACTTTAAAAGCTGTTTGCTCATCCAATCCTTCTGGTAACTCTAAGTAAGTCCGCGAGTAAAACATAACTTCATCACCCGGATGGAATTGCTGGAATCCGCCCTGCTGACTATGGATATAAGCCATTTTTAGGGTTTTACTATCAATAACTTCCTCTACTCGCATATAAGTACCATGAATATTTATAGGATCGTCATGAGCTATTGAAAAGTTACAATTTATTACATTCATATATCCGCCTACACCAGCCGCGTGGATTTGGTCTGCGTTACTTGTAGTATATTTACCCGACCCAAAACGCGGAAGGAAATTAACGCTATTAAACTCAATGTCTTTACTCATCTGTACTAACCAACCAAATCCTGACAGATAATGAACATCAATGTTCTCTACATGGACTTTTTCACTTTCCCAGAAAAGCGCCCCTGCTGTTCTACGTTGTGCAGAGTTAGTCAGCAGAAATATATTACCTACTTCTTGGGCATTTGGCCGTGCCGTTTCATAAGTAAAGCGCAGTGCATTTTCTCCTATATCTTCTATAGTTGCCACTCCATTAAAAGGATCTGAAATGTTTTTTCCATCTACGTATTTTTGATGGCGACTAACAGTCTGATCATGCCCATTGTAAATGACCAAGTAGGCTCCAAAAGAGTCTCTTCCTTCCCAATATGGTTTACCCGTCTGGGAATTTATATCTCCTTGCCAAGTAATATGTTTTTTATCTTCACTAATTTGATAATTGTAATTCTCTGGGACATAGAGATCCGTATAAGGTTTTCCATTTGCTCCATCCCCATGACCAATTACGGTTAAGTCTACAGTATCAGCATCTTTATAATCTAATACATAGTTTTTCAAGGTTATATTTTTACTTTTAATCACTGCAATCGCCATGACATCTCCATGCATGATGAATTTGGAATCATTGCCATCAAGTGTTAGATTCTCTTGTTCTTCAATCAAGATTGAAATCCATTTATTTGGATTAGATAAACTACTAGTATTTGATGTATGTACCATCTTTTCAGTAGCATTTTCTTTATAAAAATGATATTCCCCTTTCGGAAAATCCAACGTAACAGGACCTTGTATTTTCTTTGTCTCTTCAAGAGCAGCAACGATTGCTTTGGTACTATCCGTTTTTCCGCTAGGATCTGCACCAAACTTGGTGACATCAATAACAGTTCCTTTTACCGATGCAGAAACAGGTTGGTAATCTACAATAATTAATGTGAAGATCATACAAATTGACAGAAATATCCTTAATGACTTCATTTAATTTCCCCCTTTTATTTTCGTATACTCTCGGCATTCCTGAGACAGATGGTTCATATTTTTTTCTGATTCTCCCCCTTTATACTTTTCCCTCCATTAAAAAAGAGTGATTTTTCAGTTAGTTTATCCGATAGTAATTACAACACTTACGAGACGTCTTGTTCTGCCAAGTACAGACGAACCTACCACAAAATCAATAAAGTCCATCTGCAATTGTTCTCAAAAATGGCAGGAGAAACAGATACATGGATTCTCGGTACTTACATCAAGAAAATGAATTGGCACCTCTTAAGGAGCACTTTTTTCCGAAGATAGCATATTCACAATTTTTTTGAACAATAAATAACTAAAACTTCTTTGATATGCCTTTGTTGAAAAACCCTATGAACATAACCACCTCCCTATCTGATTCGCTCTAATAACAGTAAATTTATAGAAGCTTATTTGATTTTTTTAGAAATTCCGATTGTCTTCGTGTCTATAGATATTTTTCCCACCAGTTGCTTGTTATGCATTGAAGGTCCTTTTTAACTGTAGATAATCCCCGTGAAATTCATTTTGGTCTTCGTCATTATCTATGAAACTAAACTTCACAACTAGATCCTCTTTCCTCTGGATGGAAGTCCTTTTTCTCCAAATTTCAGGTAAAATATATGCTCATACATAACTTCCCAACTTATACCTTTTAATTCAGCCAATGCAGTTGTAATTAACCATATCAAACTTGTCCACATTGCATAAAAACTCTACTTCGATAAATTTTCCAAGATTCACTGTATTATTACTTTCTGAATCAACCACATAATAATACGTGTCCATAAATACTTTTTTTAGGTAAATTATACACAATCTTGTGAATAATTTATAATTTAACACATGATGGAGATTATGTCTATGAAGGGGTTATTTACCACCCCGAAAAAACACATTGCTGAAATGCCCTGTTTCATTATTTTTTGATTATAGATCCCTGGCAAGGAATGGATTTGAAAAACTGTTGCTAATTTCATTCGTGTTGCTAAAAATAAGTTATAATGGGCAAAAAAAAAAGAAGAGCCGTGAAAACTTGAATTTAATCAAGAATCACTGGCTCATTTGTTTCATTGTCTTCTTTTCGCAAATCCTTACAAATCTCAAACGCTTTCGCTCGTGCTTCTACGGATGATGCAGCTTCCACTTCGATAATACGGCCACCGAAAATAAAGTTGTAGTGTTTTAACATTTGTCTCTCTCCTTTATTAATAAATTGAGTAGTCCTTTAATACGGTTTTTTCTTTCATTATTTTCTAGTTCTTCTTATGTTTTTTTCGTTGCTTCCAGATATTCATCATAATCAACACCTGCATGTTACCAGACTCTGACAACTATCCAATAAGTAGGATCAATGACTTCTTTCTTTACTATAATCTTATTAAATAGTCCTCTATTTGGTTTCATTAGAATGGGACACCTATCAGCAACATCTTTCGCTAATTGATCAGATATTTTTCTTTGCTACTGATGATTTATTAGATAGTGCTACGATCCAATTTAAGACCAGTTGATATCCCCACAACATAAATAACTCATTTTCATCTATGAAAAGCCTAGAAAGAGCCTGTGTGGCCTCACCTTGATATTTCAAGCTTGTCCTTAAATGACACCAAGCTAAATCAACAGCTCTGTACGTGGAGCATCAATTTTTGCAGTTGACAATTCTTTTTCTTTTCTCACCTACGATTTACCATTCTTTTTAAACCATTCAGGAACGATATCATGCTTTTTACTTTTCTTAGGAGTTGATTTTTTCTTTTCAACTGGGCTGAATAATTGTTTAACCCTTCTGCACTTTTCTATTAAGAGAGAGCTGGGTGTCCAAACCAAGTTGCTCTTTTTTATTATATCATTTAGTTGAATATTCGAACACCTTTATTTTTCCAACTTGCTAATGGTGAAACTATTTTCCAGCTCAGTTCTACCATCAGGATTGTTGAATTTCCGACTCTTCTCATTACCGACAATCGTGTACTTCCCTCTCTCTTGAACATACATGACGTATTGTCGAATATGGGCTGGTTTTACCTTCTCTAGGTCTTCAATCTTATGCTTCCTCCATAGATAAACTAGGAACAGCTTAAGTGATTGAATATATAACTTGAGAGTTTTCTCGGACAGGTTCTTTGATTCACAATGAAGAAGGAAATCTTCTCGGTAAAACTCAATTTCCGGTAGCTTTATTTTCCCCACCTGTTTCTGGACGTCAAAAAACCAACTAATCTAATAATTAGTCGGCTTGTTGAGTAGTAGTTTATAGGCTTTGAAATTAAATTATAATATGAATGCTAAAAATAGGTCGGCTTAGTAGTTGTTGAAAACCCTTTCAAACCAACAATCAGCTCGCCATATGTTCCAAACGAATTTTGTCAGCGATCATCGCGATAAATTCTGAATTCGTAGGTTTACTTTTCAGATGATGCACGGTGTAGCCAAACATTTTCGAGATAACGTCATAATTCCCCCGATTCCACGCGACTTCAATCGCGTGTCGAATAGCACGTTCTACACGGGACGATGTCGTATTATACTTTTTAGCGATTTCTGGATAAAGAACTTTAGTGACTGCCCCCAGCAGTTCGATATCTGTGTAGACCATTTGAATGGCCTCACGAAGAAATGCGTATCCCTTAATATGCGCAGGCACGCCAATTTCTTTGATAATTGAAGTAATTGTTGTATCAAGAACTTTCTGACTTACGGCTCCCCCAGTCGTAAAGTCCATTTCAGGTTTTGCTACAGGAATAATTGGTTTTCTTGTTCCCGCTACTTGGAAGATTTGGTTTGCAAGTCGCTCAAATTCAAATGGCTTCAGCATAAAATAAGAAGCTCCAAGGCTGGCCGCCTGCGTCATCACATCTTCTTGTCCGAATGCCGTTAACATAATGATATGCAAATCGGTCGTTTGTGCATTGGCACTTAATGTTTCAAGCACAGCAATTCCGTCTAAATGCGGCATGATAATGTCAAGCAGTAGCACGTCCGGCTTTTTTTCTTCCAACATCGACAAGCATATTTTGCCGTTATGTGCGGTCCAGACAATTTCAATTTCCGGATGTCTTTCAAAATACGTCACCATTGTTTTCACTAATTCCTTGTTATCGTCAGCAATCGCGATTTTCAGTTTTTCCATTCCCATTTCCCTCCAGTACGTTTATGTGTTAGTTTCTAAAAAACGATAGCAACCTTCTCTTTAATTGCATAAAGGAACTTTTCGACAAAGCATAGTGCAATCCTTTTTTAATTTCCAAAAATGTATCTTTGGACATATGTTTTCCCTACACTTCGACCATTTCCAATCATTTCTATCGAATTGTCGAATCGCTAATCATTAGTTTACCACGACAAAAAAAAAAGGACCAACCTGCAATTGCAAGTTGGTCCTTTTTTTTAGTATTTGAACTCTGGATATCCTTCTCTTTTCTTACCGTTCTCCATCTCGCATCGTCTCCAGAAACAGCCCGGCACCTTTTTCTGGATCATCGACAAACATATGCGTAACAGCACCTACAAATTTTCCATCCTGAATAACTGGACTGCCACTCATCCCTTGCAAAATACCGCCAGTTTTCTCCAATAACTTAGGATCTGTCAAAACAAATTGGAACTGGTCTTCTTTAACTTCCATAATTCGAATCGAAAAAGATTCTACTTTCGTTCCTTTAATCGTCGTTAAAATTTCTGCGTCAGCTTCTTTGACTTGTTCTGGATGCATAATCTCCATTGGTTCTGCTAACACTTTCTGTTGAGCGCTATTCCATGACCCAAAAATTCCGTACACACCATTGATTCGAATCGTTCCTAAAAGCTCCTCATCTTCAACAATTGTCGAAATTTTATAACCAGGAACACCGGGTACACTTTTTTTAATCTGTCCAATTTCTGAAAGATAAATGGAGCCAGTGTTAAAAGATGGTGGTGATTTCAATGCACTGTCGATGATTTGATGACCAAGTGCACCGTACGTGCCATTATCCGGATCGACATACGTTAAAGTTCCTGTTCCTTCCGTCCGATCTTTCAGGAATGGAAGGAGACGTTTTAACGCTTCGCCATCTGCTTGGATCTGACTTTTGTCTCCATCTCGATTTACGTGCAATGCGATTTCCTTTTTGCCACGTAGAGTAGACAATGCTGTTTCGAAGTCGGTCAATGTGCCAATCTTGACATCATCAACTTGTTCGACCAAATCACCTGCCTTCAACCATTGATCTTTACTAATCATGACCTCATTCGTAATGAAGACACCCGATAACTCCATTTTTATACCGATTGAGTGCCCCATTGGAATGAGCGATTCTTCTTGTGCAGATGCTGCATCTGACATGAATGGCATGATAAGAAAAAGCACAGAAAACGAAACGGCCAACTTAAACTGTCTACTCCATCCCATACTTCACCTCCCCGTATTAAGATACCAATGGTATGTCCTTTCTGAGGAATGTTATGAAAGGGTAAATCATGAAAAAAAGAAAAAGAACGGTGTAAATGATGGCAAAGAAAAAAACGCGCATACTATCTAAAGGCAAAATTGAAAAACGTATGTTTTTCAATGGCCTCTATTAGCGATGCACGTTTTTGTGTTATCTAAAGGTTTTTTTTCGGTCCTCAGCTAAAGAAAGCAATTCCTCGGCATGTTTTAATGTCAACGGTGTAATTTCCGCTCCCGACAGCATTCTGGACAGTTCTTGTGTTCTATCCGACTCAATAACATCGTGGATAGCTGTTCGCGTTCTGTCATCTTCCACTTCTTTTTTGATAAGGCAATGATGATCTGCCATTGCCGCAACCTGCGGTAAATGGGATATACATAAGACTTGGGAATGTGTTGCAATCATGGCGATTTTTTCAGCAATCGCTTGTGCAACTCTGCCACTAACGCCCGTATCCACCTCATCAAAAATCAGCGAAGTAATGCCTTGATGTTTTGAAAAAATCGTTTTAAGTGCCAGCATAATTCTCGAAAGTTCTCCACCCGAGGCCACTTTTACTAGAGGTTTCAGTGGCTCTCCGACATTCGTTGAGATGAGAAACATCACATCGTCGAAACCATTCGAATCAAAAATCCCTGCTGCTTTACGCTTGATGTCCACTTTAAATGATGCTTTTCCCATATGTAACTGTTGCAGTTGTTCCATAATTGCTTGTTGTAATTGACTAGCAGACGCTTGTCTGATAATCGATAACTCGCCTGCCTCTATCTCTAAGTCACGCAACAATTGCTCCAGTTTTTCCTGCTGTGCAGAGAGCCGTTCATCCCGACTAAGTAGGTTTTCGAGATCATCCGCAATTTTGTCACGATATAAGAGGATATCCTCAACTGTTTTTCCATATTTCCTTTTTAGAGAAATGTGAAGGGCTAGCCGATCCTCAACTACTTCTAGTCTGCCCGGATCAAATTCCATATCATCCAGTATACTTTTTAGTTCATGTGCAGTGTCTTGCAACGTATAGAAGCTGGCTGCTACCGTTTCCGCATGCGGTTTCAAGCTTTTATCGATAGATGCTGCGTCTTCAATATCACTCATAGCCGAACCTACCCAATCCAGCGCATGCGTATCTCCGCTGATGGATTCATAGGCCGTATTTAAGCGTTCATAGAGTCTATTAAAGTTTTGAAGTTTTTGTTTTTCCGCTTCTAGCTCGTCCTCTTCTCCAATAACAAGGGCAGCTGCATCAATTTCTTTTAGTTGGAATGAATACACATCAATGCGCTGAGCGACTTGCTGCTCATTTTCATCAGCGGTATCAAGCTTACGCTTCAGTTTCCGGTAATGGTCATAGAGCTCTGAATAGTTATCCAACGCCCGTGTTAGCTTGTCACCAGCAAAATGATTGAGTAAATGGATATGGCTTCTTTCATGCATAAGTTCCTGGTTTTCATGTTGCCCATGAATATCGATTAATTGAGAACCTATTTCCCTTAGAACAGCAATTGTTACAAGCTTTCCATTGACACGGCAAACGGTTTTACCATTTATATTCAAATCGCGACGCAAAATAATGATGCCATCTTCCACATCAATGCCGAGCTCAGCTAGTTTCCCAATCACAGGGTGTGCAGAATCCGCAATTGTAAACAGCCCTTCTAGCTCTGCCTTCACCGCACCATGGCGGATAAATTCCGTCGACCCCCTCCCCCCTGCAAGTAGTTGGACTGCATCGATAATAATCGATTTTCCGGCACCTGTTTCCCCGGTCAAGACAGTCAAACCTTCGTCAAAGGCAATATCAAGGTCTTCAATGATTGCAAAGTTCTTAATGGAGATTTCACTTAACAATTAAAGTCACCTCTCTTACAGCATCGCAAGCAATTTTTCTTTGACTACCATTGTCAGCGATTCATCGCGACAAATAATGAGGCATGTATCGTCGCCGCAGATCGTCCCCAGCATCTCATCCCATCCAAGATGATCAATTAAAGACCCAACGGCCTGTGCATTACCAGGAAGCGTTTTCAAAATGATGAAATGACCTGCTCCATCGATACTCACGAATGCATCTGTTAGCATTCGATTAAGCTTTTGCTCCGTGTTATAACTATGTACGGCGGGTAGGCTATATTTATAGCGACCGTCTGGCAAAGGGACTTTAATAAGATGCATTTCTTTAATATCACGCGAAACCGTTGCTTGTGTTACCGCCACTCCCGCATCTTTTAAACTATCTACAAGCTGATCCTGTGTCTCTACTTCGAAATTCGAGATAATATCCCGAATACGAATATGTCTATGCCCTTTATTCATACCCATCGCTCCCATACACACTAATTATGTCTAACTAAAATGATAAATAAGTTTCATTAAATCTGTTACGACACTTGCACTTTCACTATATTGTACCACCGAACTTTTCTTGCAACTACAACATCCCAGGGCACCTGCTCAGATACAATACGACTTATGACCCAAGTGCCTCGCGCCGTGAGGATAGATGAGAAAAACGCGCAAATGAATGCGCGCTATAGTAGCTCCTGGTAGGCCTCTTCAATCAGTTTATCATACGATGCATCATCAAAAAGAGTAGTTGGCTTTTCATCCGCAGTTAAATGGAAGAGGAATTCGATATTCCCTTCTCCTCCTGTAACTGGGGAGAATGACATGCCACGTAGGCTAAACCCTTCTTGTAGTGATGCCTCTGCAATTTTTTTCAACACATCGAAGTGAACTGACTTTTCACGAACGACACCTTTTTTACCTACTTTTCCTTTACCAGCTTCAAATTGAGGTTTAACGAGTGCAATTACGTCCCCGCCTTCCGCAATGATACGTTTCAAAGCAGGCAAAATGAGCGTCAGTGAAATAAACGATACATCGATGGTTGTAAATTGCGGTACACCTTCTGTGAATAGTTCTGGTGTTGCATGCCTGAAATTCGTTCTTTCCATTACGGTTACTCGTTGATCTTGACGTATTTTCCAGGCCAACTGATTATAACCAACATCCAACGCATAGCAATGTACTGCGCCGTTTTGCAGTGCACAATCTGTAAAACCACCCGTAGATGATCCGATATCAAGAACTATTTTATCCCTAACATCTACTGTAAACTGCTCAAGTGCTTTTTCAAGTTTTAAACCACCGCGGCTCACATATTTCAATGTGGAGCCTTTCACGGTAAGTGGTGCATCTGTAGGAATTTTTTCTCCGGGTTTATCGAGCCTGGTTTCGGCCGAATAGACGATTCCTGCCATGATTGAACGCTTAGCTTGTTCTCTTGTTTCAACAAGTCCACGTGCAACGAGCAAGACATCGACTCGTTCTTTTGGTATACGATTTGTCATACTTGTTCCCTTTCTAGTGCAAGTTCTTGGACGAATGTTTGTAAATTATCGGCGAGGTGACCTGCCGTCATCCCGATTTCTGCGAGCAACTCATCAACATTTCCATGTTCAATGAACTGGTCAGGAATACCCATCCGTCGAATTGGAACAGCCTTTTGACATGTATCATGCGCATATTCAATAACTGCACTTCCGAAACCACCCGCAAGGACCGCTTCTTCAACAGTCATAATAGGCATGCCTGTCGCAAATAATTCATCTAATAACTGGTTATCAAGCGGTTTGATGAAGCGAGCATTGACAACTTTCACATGAGTCCCTTGTGCCGCCAACGTTTCAGCAGCCTGTAATGCCATTGGAATAGTCGTACCGAACGTCAAAATTGCCGCGTCCGTTCCTTCGCGAAGTACTTCCCATGAGCCAATTGGAATCGGACTTAACGTTTCATCCATTGGGACACCTAGACCGTTACCTCTTGGATAACGCATCGCAATCGGACCATCATTGTACTCAATCGCTGTCTTAACCATATGCTGTCCTTCATTTTCGTCTTTTGGCATCATAATAACCAAATTCGGCATATGCCTTAAAAATGCAATATCGAAAACACCTTGATGGGTTTCTCCATCCGCACCGACAAGTCCTGCTCGATCGATACCAATGAAGACATTCAAATTTTGCCTTGCAATATCATGGAGCATTTGGTCATACGCGCGTTGCAAGAAGGTCGAATAAATCGCAAGAAATGGTTTCATGTCCTGTGTAGCAAGTCCTGCTGCCATAGTTGTTGCATGCTGTTCAGCTATCCCAACATCAAAGAAACGATCTGGGAATTCTGCCGCAAATGATTCCAGTTTAGAACCCACCGGCATTGCGGGTGTAATCGCGACAATACGGCGATCCTCACGTGCAATTTTCCGGACGGTTTCTGCCACCAATCCACTCCAAGAAGGCGCAATTGATGCAGATTTAACGAAATCACCTGTTTCAATTTTATATGGTCCTGTGCCATGCCAAGTACCTATCTTATCGTCTTCAGCAGGGCTGTAGCCTTTACCTTTTTTGGTAATGACATGCAGAAGAACAGGTCCATCCATCTTCTTCGCATACTGAAGATTGCGCTCCAACTCAGTGAAATCATGACCATCTACCGGCCCCAGGTACGTAAAACCTAACTCTTCAAAAAAGACACCTGAGACAAGTAAATACTTCAGACTATCCTTGACGCGTTCTGCCGCAGCGGCCACTTTACCGCCTACTGCCGGGATTTTTCTGAGAATGTATTCAAGTTCATCTTTGGCATTATTGTACTTGCCTGCAGTTCTCAGTTTCCCCAATACAGTGTGGAGAGCGCCAACGTTTGGTGCAATTGACATCTCATTGTCATTCAAGATGACAATCATATTCGTTTTCTCATGGCCGATATGATTCAATGCTTCAAGTGCCATACCGCCTGTTAACGCTCCATCACCGATAATTGGAATAACGTAATTGGATTCTCCCTTGACGTCGCGTGCAGCCGCCATACCCATCGCCGCCGACAAAGACGTCGAGCTGTGACCTGTTTCCCACACATCATGCTCGCTTTCAATCATTTTAGGGAAGCCGCATAAGCCTTTAAATTGTCTGAGCGTATCGAAATCACCTGCACGTCCTGTAAGGATTTTATGGACATATGCCTGATGTCCAACGTCCCAAAGAAATTTATCAGCCGGACTATCAAATAACCGATGCAAAGCAATTGTTAATTCTACAACACCCAGATTCGGTCCAATATGGCCCCCGGTGACAGATAATTTTTCAATAAGGAACTTCCGAATGTCTTCGGCAAGCTCTACCATCTGTTCCCTGTCGAGCTTTTTAATAAAAGATGGACTAGTAATTTCAGTGAGATCCATCAACATCACACACCTTCATAAATTGATTGTCACGTTTAACTCCTAAATTACGGCTGAGCGCAATTCACAAGTTGTGACATCCGTCGGAGGCTAACTTGATCCAGCCGGGTTAAAACCCTAACAGAAAAATATAGCTATTTCGTATTCATCCCAAAACTTAAAGAAATGGGGGATTTCGTCCGAAGCGAGTTTAGTACATTATATCAAGAAGGACGATCCGCACAACACTTTCGTTCCTTCACGATTGCCGATCGACAATATAATCCGCAAATAACCCAAGAAGTGGCTGGTCTTTTTCAAGAAAAGCAAGCGCTTCCCCTGCCAGACGATGATGTTCTGCAAGACGTTCTTTTGCACCATCAAGACCGAGCAGTGATGGATACGTCGACTTGTCACTACTGATGTCACTACCAACCGGCTTGCCAAGTGCTTCCGTTGTTGATGTAATGTCAAGAATATCATCTTGGATTTGAAAGGCAAGGCCAATATTCCATGCAAATGCCTTTAATTTTGCTGTTTTTTGTTGATGAAGACCTGCGAGAATAGCGCCTGCCTCGATAGAAAATGACAATAATGCCCCTGTTTTATTGACATGGACATTTTCCAATTCCATTAGCGATAAGCGTTTTGATTCGCCTTCGATGTCAAGCATTTGACCACCGACCATACCAGCAGAACCTGAAGCCTTCGCTAACAGCTGGATAAGTTGTAATGCATCCTCTGCCGACGTGTCCTGAAGGGTCGCTAATGCCTCAAATGCTAACGTCTGCAGTGCATCACCCGCAAGAACGGCTACTGATTCACCATACACTTTATGATTCGTCAATTTCCCACGCCTATAATCATCGTCATCCATACATGGAAGATCGTCATGGATAAGCGAATACGTGTGTATCAATTCAACAGCACAAGCTACCGTTACTGCATCGTCCGATTGGACTCCCAAATCTTCGAGCGTGGCAAGAACAAGAAGTGGTCGGATACGTTTCCCGCCGGCATTAACAGAGTAAGCCATCGAAGATTTCAATGTATCAGACACATTCGTGGCCGCAAGCAAATGATTCATTTTGTCCTCAATAATAGGTTGATAATCCGAGATAAAGCGTTGTAGTTTTTTATGCATTAGAATCAGCACCTTTTGTTGGATCGAATGGTGATGAATTGCCGTCTTTATCGATAATGGAAATAAGCTGTTTTTCAGCATCCTGTAATTTCCCATGACAGTATGCTGAAAACTCCATTCCTTGTTTATAAAGTGTGATAGCATCCTCCAACGGGACATCCCCCGTCTCCAACTTCTGGACAACTTCTTCTAATTTTAACATCGCTTCTTCAAAGCGAATCGGCTCTTTTTCCACTTAACTTTCCTCCCCATCATTCATTGTTATCGATTGGACCATCGCTTCCGCTGTTCCATCCTGCAACTTAATTTGAATGTTTGACCCAATTTCCATAGACTTAATAGAATTGGCGACGACACCATCCTGATAGATGATTGAATAGCCGCGTTCCATGACATTGAGCGGATTGAGCGCTTGTAGCATGCGAATAGATGCCTGAAAGCGTTCGCTTTGTATGTGGACATCGTGCTGAATCGTCCTTGTTAGACGTTCTGTTAACAGGGTCACATTCCGATGCTCAACCTTAATTCGCTGATCCGGCGAGAAAGTGGTAAGCATGCCACTTAATCTATGGAGTTCTGACGCTCTTCGACTCGTAATGTCTTGACTACTTCGCGACAATCTTCCTTCAAGCCCAATCAACCTTTCTGTAAAAGGCCGATAGAGACGTTCAGGGAATTGCAGTGGATAGGAAGTTTGTAAGGTGGTCAATCGTTTACGTTCATTCTTAATTTGATTGGATAAAGAATTATACATTGCACGTTTTCGATCCAATAATCTTTCGATTAACTCATCGCGAGCTGGAACCGCCATTTCGGCAGCAGCGGTTGGGGTTGGTGCTCTTCTATCCGATACGAAATCAGCAATCGTCGTGTCCGTTTCATGTCCAACAGCACTAATAATCGGGATTCGGCAGGAAAAAATGGCTCTTGCCACCGCTTCTTCGTTAAATGCCCATAAATCCTCAATCGAACCACCTCCACGACCAACAATCAGCACATCGATTGCCCCATGGGCTTCTGCCTGTGCAATCGATTGAACGATGGAAGGAGCAGCTTGTGCACCTTGTACGACCGCTGGAAATAAAATGATTTCAGCAAGTGGATAACGCCTTTCAATCGTTGAACAAATATCTTGGATCGCCGCACCTGACTGCGCAGTCACGACACCTATCTTCTCTGGAAATGCAGGTAGCGGACTTTTCCAGCGCGCATCAAACAATCCTTCTTTTCCAAGACTTTCTTTCAATTGTTCAAAGGCTAGATACAATGCACCGACGCCATCTGGTTGCATCGATTGGACATACAATTGATAGTTTCCAGTCGTTTCATAGACAGTAACATCTCCCGTAATCAGAACATTCATCCCATTTTCTGGTCTGAACTTCAACTGTGCCGCGCTTGAACGAAACATTGCCGACTGGATCCGGCTCTTTTCATCTTTTAATGTGAAGTATATATGCCCACTTGGATGACTTTTAACATTCGATAGTTCACCTTTAACAAAGACGTTACGCAGATGGGGATCCGCATCGAATTTTCGTTTAATGTATTTCGATAATGCTTGTACAGATAAGTAGGGATTTCCAGTCAACAGTCCCACCTCCCGATTTCCAACGTATAGAAACGCTGTCTTTCCGATGAAAAACAGCGTCCGTTCGGTATTTTATAGTTATCGTGAACATTTACCTTCTGCGCAGGCCTGCTCCGCACTTTGAAGAGTATTTTTCAATAACATCGTAATCGTCATTGGGCCAACCCCGCCCGGAACAGGAGTAATGGCAGAAGCTACTTCTTTTGCAGTTGCAAAATCAACATCTCCACATAACTTTCCATTCTCGTCACGATTCATGCCGACATCAATAACAACAGCGCCATCTTTAATATGGTCGCCTGTAATGAATTTCGTTTTGCCAATCGCGACAATCAGTATATCCGCTTGCTTTGTAAAGGATGCTAAGTCCTCTGTTTTAGAATGGCAATATGTCACGGTAGCGTCACGTTGCAATAATAATTGCCCCATAGGCTTGCCTACAATATTGCTACGTCCAACGATGACCGCATGCTTCCCGCTAATTTCTGTACCTGTACGTTCAAGAAGTTTGATGATGCCATAAGGTGTGCAAGACAAAAATGCTTGCTGCCCAATAATCATTTTTCCAACATTCTCTGGATGGAATCCATCTACATCTTTTGTTGGATCGATTGCACGAATAACTAGATTTTCATCGATATGCTTTGGCAACGGAAGCTGAACAAGGATGCCGTTGATGGAATCATCATTGTTCAATTTTGTTACATATGACAGCAATTCTTCTTCCGTTACAGTAGCCGGTAGCTCAATAAGTTCGGACTTCATGCCTACTTCTAACGTAGACTTTTGCTTGTTCTTCACATATGTATGAGAAGCTTGGTTGTCTCCAACAAGAATTACTGCAAGACCTGGTTGACACCCTTGGTCTTTTAGTGCAGTCACTCTTCCCTTGATTTCTTCTCTAATTTCTTTTCCAATCGCAATTCCATCAATTAATTTCCCAGTCATTCTAGTTCCTCCAAACGGCTCCGATTATTTTTCTTCAAATTTCGATAGCACACCATTGACAAAACGACCCGATTTTTCATCGCCAAACGTTTTACAAAGTTCGATGGCTTCATTTAAAACCACTCGATGTGGCACTTCTTCATTAAACATCAGTTCATAGACAGCAAGTCGTAAAACTGTACGTTCAATTTTTGGGAGACGATCCAACGACCAATGTTCCAATTTTTCCACCAATGTCTGGTCAATCGCTTCCTGATGCTCCATAGTTCCCCGAACCAATTGCTCGTAAAACGTGTTGACGGGTAGATCTACAATATACCTAATAGCCTCTTCAATCGTTAGTTCTGTGTTATCAAGTTGAAAAAGAGTTTGTACCGCTTTTTCCCTTGCTTCTCGTCGTTTCATAAAATTTCTCCTCCACTACTGTATCTCTAGGGCATTATCATAGCATAAACAGGGTGCCCGGATACAGTAAGACAAGCTGAAAAGCATCATCCGGCTAGGACGATGCTTTCAGATCATACCGTTTCCGTTCCCACTTCGAATTGGATTCCCGTTATATGGACGTTCACTTCTTTCGTTTCAAGGGAAGTCATATGGAAAACCGCATGGCGAATCTGCTTTTGAATTTCAGTTGCAATGCTAGGCACAGAATAGCCATAGTCAACGACACAATAGACATCGATGATTAAACCTTCTTCTGACCAAGCCGTTTTGACACCTTTACCGTGAACCACTTTGCCGAACTTCTCCGCAACACCTGTGGCAAAGTTTCCCCTAGTATTCGCAACCCCTTTTACTTCCGTTGTTGCGATTCCAATTATCACTTCAAGAACTTCGGGAGCAAGCTGGACACGTCCAATCTCGACATTCCCCGACGGAGCCATTCCAACGAATGATGGAATTGTCTTTTCAGGCATTCCTATTCTCCTTCCTTTTAGTCCATAATCGAGTATTTTTCAAGGAATTTTGTATCGAAGTCACCCGACTTAAAGACTTCATCGTCCATAAGTCTTGAATGGAAGGGAATAGTCGTATCTACACCTTCAATGATAAATTCATCGAGTGCTCGTTTCATCCTCGCTACCGCTTCTTCCCTTGTATCCGCATGAACAATTAGTTTGGCAACCATTGAGTCATAGAACGGGGGAATGGAATAACCTGTATACATAGCCGAGTCGACACGAACGCCAAATCCACCCGGTGGAATGTACATTGTTACTTTCCCCGGTGACGGCATAAAGTTTTTCGATGGGTTTTCCGCATTGATGCGACATTCAATGGCCCATCCGTTGATTTTGATGTCTTCTTGGCGATGACTTAATGTCTCACCCGACGCAATTTTCAATTGCAATTGAACCAAGTCAATCCCCGTAATCATTTCTGTAATGGTATGTTCGACTTGGATACGGGTATTCATTTCCATGAAGTAGAATTTTTGATTAATATGATCAAAAATAAATTCTACCGTTCCAGCACCACGATACTGAACAGCTTTTGCTGCTTTAACAGCTGCTTCCCCCATTGCCTGACGTAGTTCAGGCGTCAAAGCCGGTGAAGGCCCCTCTTCTAGCAGCTTCTGCATTCTACGCTGTATGGAACAGTCACGCTCCCCGAGATGGATGGTATTGCCGAATTTGTCTGCCATTACTTGTACTTCTACATGACGAAATACTTCAATGAATTTTTCAAGATAAACACCCGGATTACCGAAGGCAGCGGCTGCTTCCTTTTGGGTAATCTTGATGCCACTTTTTAGTTCTTCTTCATCCCTTGCTACACGAATCCCTTTCCCACCACCACCTGCTGTCGCTTTAATGATGACTGGAAAACCGATTTCTTTCGCAATTTGAAGTGCTTCATGTTCATCTGCAACAATACCAGTCGATCCTGGAACAATCGGAACACCTGCTTGTCGCATCGTTTCACGGGCAACATCTTTTGTGCCCATACGAGAAATGGCATCAGCAGTTGGTCCGATAAATTCAATATTGACTTCTTCACAAAGTTCCGCAAAACTTGCATTCTCTGCTAGGAAACCATATCCAGGGTGAATCCCTTCACAGCCCGTCATTTTTGCAACGCTAATGATATTAGAAAAGTTAAGATAACTGTCTTTCGATAGTTTAGGTCCGATGCAATAAGCTTCATCCGCTAGTTCAACGTGAAGGGCATCCCGATCGGCTTCCGAATAGACCGCTACGGTTTTTATACCAAGTTCTTTACAAGCTCGAATAATTCGAACGGCAATTTCACCACGGTTGGCAATTAATACTTTTTTCATTTGGCAGTCCCCCTCAATTTGATTTAACGAGGAAGAGAGGTTGTCCGTATTCAACGAGTTGTCCGTCTTTTACGAGAATCTCCACGATTTCCCCTGAAATTTCAGCTTCAATCTCATTGAAAAGTTTCATCGCTTCGACGATGCAGACGATGGATTCAGGCTTTACTTTATCACCATTTTGCACATAAGCTGATTCCTCCGGCGAAGGAGAGGCATAGAATGTCCCAACCATCGGTGAAATAACCTTGTGTAAAGATGGATCCTCCGTTTGTGGAGTAGCTACAGGTACTTCTTGTACAGCTACTGTAACCGGTTCTACCACTACCGGTTGAACGACAGGTGCTTCCTGCTGAACAATAGGTGCAGTTGCGATAACAGATGGTGCAGTGTTTGACTGTCCGTTACCTTTTTCCAGTTTGATTTTTTCTCCATTTGATTCAAAAGTAAATTTTTCGATTGAAGATTGATCGATTAATTTAATAATTTCACGAATTTCTTGAATTTTTAACATGATCGATTCCCCTGACTACATTATAATTGCGTTCCCCTCTATTTTAGACGTTTTCTCTCCATAATGAAATAGATATTAGTGATTTGTTATTGAAATCATCATTAAAAAAGAAAAAAGACCCTTATTTAGGGCCTTCACGTCTCCTTTTTTCATTCCTCAGTTCCACCTGTGAATTGAACTTTAACATCCCCTACATCCTCCCAGCTAGTTAACACATGCTGAGTGATTTCAGCCGCCAAAGTTTTGGACTGTCCCTCTGTGGACATGACTGTCACTTTCACTGCACCATCCTCCTCCGCACGTACGAATGCTTCCGGATAGCCAAGTGCGATAATTTCCAATTCCATAAGTGCTTCTGCAGTCTCCCGTTTGTCAATCTTCGCCATTTGATCTAACGCATCACTCTTCTCGGCGGCTGTATAGTCGGGAGATCCAACTTTCATCGTCAGTTGTTCACGTATTTTACTACGCTCATTACTGGCCTCCATGCGCATTGCTTCAAAAAGATACTGCTCTGCAAAAACGGGTGCTGTTTTGCCAGTGCCGTCCCCTTTCTCAGTTAGCGTCGGGGAGTCCTTCGACTCTTTCGCGAAAAGGGTTATGCCATCTAAAGTCATTGGTTTTTCCTTGAAGCTATAAATTGAAATCACTGCAACCAGACTAAGTAATGTTAAAAACCATACTGTTCTTTTATTCGTTCTCATTTGTATTCCCCCTATTATTCATTTCAACAATAACGATCCGATGTTCGGGTAATTGAAGGACGGTCGTCAAGATTTTGGACAATTGGTTTCGAATCTTGAGGTCTTTTGCACCTTCGGCAACGACAAGTATACCTTGTAGCTCATTCCCCTTTGCAGCTGTTGCGGTGGACGGTGAAAAGTAATTAGCCAACGGATTGGTAGCCTCTACATTTTCATAGTGGGGGTATAATAATACCTCTCCAATCCCTTCCACGTTCATCAATGCTTGTTCCAATTCTACGAATGCCCGGCTCTCCTCCTTCTTCCCCTTCTCCCCCCCGATACCTCCAAGACTAGAAGTAATAAAAATGATGACTAGGATAACGATCGTCCCGAGAAGGATGGGATGGATTTTACTTGTTGTTTTTTGCATATCATCACCATTTCCGTTCATTGAGCCGGTTATAGGACCTGTCATCAATGATTCATTTTATGCAATTTCATTAAAGGCTATGACCAAAAATTAAGAAGATTGACCGAATCATCCAAATGCCCATCGCAAGTTTAATAAGGGGCAGGAGATTATCTCCCGTTTCTTTCGGGAATATCAGTAAAATCGTGGAAGATAACAGCGTAATTAGCAAGACTCCTGTTAAAAAGATGCCATTTTCTCACCTCATTTCATCGTCGTCATTAGTTTGATAAGGATGACTGAAAAAAGTGCGGTATAGATGAAAGCGAAAGCAATTAGAAACGACACCGCACATAATACGAATAATGTTCTTCCGATATCATCTAAAATGCCTGTGATATCTTCATTGGCGAACGGTTCAATTAGCGCAGCGGTCCATCTATAGAAAAAAGCCGTTAGCAACGTTTTAATGGATGGGACGAGTGCGACTGTCCAAATGGTCGAAATGAGCCAGCCTCCAGCAAAAACGCTCACCCCCGACGAATAGCGGCCAATTGTCCCCATACTATCGGTCATGAATGAACCGATTAACGGGACATTTTGACGGATCAGTTCTTTAATTGGCTCGCTTGCAAAGCCTGACAACGCCCAAGACATCGAGCCACCCACAGTGATAAAGATAGAGTAAGCAGCCACCACAGCCGACACCGTTCCAAGAAGGGTCGTCCGAATAAGGTCCGCCATTTTAGAAAACGAAACTTCCGGGAGTATCCTCGTCACAAGGTCAAAAATGAGAGCCGCAGTCAATAATGGAATGAGGACCATTTCCGTTAGGACAACAGCACCATTGGCAAACAGCAGCATTGCAGGCTGAAAATTAAGTAGACTGAATGCCCCACCTGCCGCAATCATACTTGCAGTCAAAATTGGATAGACCCCGATGAACATCATCGAAATGGAATGTGCTATATCCCGAATCAGGGCCAGATGCTCGAACGCAGGTTGTAAGACGACAGCAATGACAATGAAGATCATCATCATCCTCGTCCACTTCGTAAATGAAGGGAATAAAAAATCGACCAACAATGCCATAAAGGTTGCAATGATTACGATGACGAAGCTTGATAGTACAGTTCCGAGTATCGATTCAATAAAGGTAATCATAGATGCCCAGTCCGATCATTTTGTAATGAGTGTCGACAGTATTTCGATGAGTTTGGTGGTCTGCGTAATCCACAAGGTAAGAATGGCAATTTTTACAGCAAAATGCATCAGCACCGCAAGCGAACCGTACCCCGCTTCTTCAATATGTTTGGCGATAAGCTCAGAAACATAAAACAAAATGGCGCTGCCAATCAATAGTTTTGCAAATGGATCCGGCAACGCTTCGAAAATGTTCGCAATCTTTTTACCAAACGGAAAAACGATCGTACTCAGTACGTAAAATAAAAAGAATAAAAAGAGGGATGTATACAACAGCGGTTGCAACTTAGGTACGGCAAATGCGATGAGCAGTAGAATGAGAAAGACAACTATCGTTTGGATTAGAATGAACATCAGACTGTCATCGACAACCATTGGAAAAATTCCATGATTTCCGAAAAGAAGATTTTAAGGAAACGCAACATTTCCGCAGTGATGTAAATATAGGCTATAAAAAATAGGAAATAGGAGAATTCCTTTTTGCCGGTCTGTTCGAAAAAAACATGTAGTAAACCGATAACTAAACCAATACCGGCAACACGTAGTAAATCATTCAACTCCATCTGGCGCTCCCCCCATTGCACTATCCTATGTGCAATGGGCTTATCATATGAATAAAAAAACACTTTGCTCCCCAATTGGGTTGCAAAGTGTTTTTTGTCTCTATTCCATATTAAGCACGTGAAACGTATTCGGATTCTTCCGTGTTGATGATTAGTTTATCGCCTGCGTTAACGAAAAATGGCACTTGAACAATAAGGCCTGTTTCAAGTGTAGCGGGCTTCGAACCACCGCTTGACGTATCACCTTTAATACCTGGCTCTGTTTCAGCAACTTCTAGTACGACAGTTACTGGCAATTCAACACCAAGAATTTCTTCTTTATATTGAATCACATGCACTTCCATATTTTCTTTCAAGAATTTTAATTCTTCTTCGATTTGTTTTGCAGGAAGTTCGATTTGTTCATAAGATTCATTGTCCATGAAGACATGATCGTCACCATTTGCATACAAATATTGCATACGTTTATTGTCGATTTGTGCTTTCCCAACTTTTTCACCTGCACGGAACGTTTTTTCATTGACGTTCCCTGTACGTAAATTACGCAATTTCGAACGGACGAATGCCGCGCCTTTTCCCGGTTTAACGTGTTGGAAATCTATAACGCGCCAAATATCCCCGTCTACTTCGATTGTTAAGCCTGTTTTAAAATCGTTTACTGAAATCATGATGATTCCTCCATTTACTAGATTATTAGATAGCTCGGTGATTTTCGAGCCCGACAGGAAGGTGGCCAAAAGCCACCAATTCCTGTCAACAGCAGTGCCGTAGTGGCCCTTATATAGGGCATCCAAGAACTTCTACTGGCTTACCTTATAAGATAAGTAGTTCTTTTGGTGAATGTGTTAGACGTACGTTGCCGTCCTCCGTCATCACGATATCATCTTCAATACGCACGCCGCCGATTCCCGGAAGATAGATCCCCGGCTCAACAGTGACAGCCATATTTGGTACAAGAACTGTTTCCGAACGGAAGGATAGTCCAGGTCCTTCATGTACTTCTAAGCCGATACCGTGTCCCGTGGAATGACCGAATGCCTCACCATACCCTTTGGACGAGATGTAATCGCGTGCAATCGCATCTGCTTCGATTCCTGTCATCCCAGGTTTAATCTCTTGTAAAGCTAGTTCTTGTGCAGCACGTGTTACTTCGTAAATTTCTTTTAGTTTGTCCGAAGGTTCCCCAACTGCAACCGTACGCGTAATGTCTGAAATATAGCCTTCATATAACGCACCGAAGTCAAGCGTGACAAGATCACCTGATTCAATCACTTTATCTGTTGCAACACCATGTGGCAGCGCCCCACGTAAGCCAGATGCCACGATAATGGAGAACGATGAAGATGTTGCCCCTTGTTTACGCATCGCGAATTCTAGTTCATTCGATACTTCAAGCTCGGTTACGCCAGGTTTGATGAATGTGCAAATATGTGCAAATGCATCATCGGCAATTTTAGCAGCTTTTCTCAAAATCACAAGTTCGTCTTCCGTTTTTACCATACGTAGTTTTTCAACAAGTCCCGAAACCGGTTTTAACGTCGCTTTAACTTGTGCATTGTATAACTCATAAAGACCATATGTCAAATCATCTTTTTCAAAACCAATTGTTTGAAGGCCCATACTTTCGGCTTGTACGGCAACTTCTTCTATAATGGTTTTCGCATGTTGGACAATACGGAAGCCCTCAATTTCTTTTTCTGCTTGTTCCGTATAGCGGAAATCCGTGATAAACACAGCGTCGTCAGATGAGATAATCGCCAGTCCAGCTGTCCCCGTAAAACCTGTCATGTAACGACGATTGAATTCATTAGTAACAAGTAGTGCATCAATTTCTTGTTCTTTTAGTAATTCACGTAATTTTGTCAGTTTCATCATTTCATTCCCCTTTTCTACGGAGGAGAAAAGCTTGAAAGGCGAGTTCATATCCGTCTGTGCCGAATCCCGACAGCTGGCCAATGCAGACCGGTGCAATGACTGATGTCTGCCTGAATGGTTCTCGACTATGTATGTTCGAAATATGGATTTCGATAACAGGTACTTGAATCGAAGCAACCGCATCACGTAAGGCAATGCTGTAATGCGTAAATGCACCTGGATTGAAGACAATGCCATCGAGACCGATGTCTTCCGCTTCATGGATCTTGTCGATTAAAGCACCTTCTATATTGGATTGGAAGAATGCCAATTCAACTCCGTGCTGTTCCGCAAGACTATCCAGTCTACGTTCGATATCCTCCAACGTTTCCGCACCATAAATGCCCGGTTCTCTTTTTCCAAGTCTGTTTAAATTAGGACCATTCAGAATTAATAATTTCACCCCATACCATTCCCCTCACCGTTTTCTTTCTTATTTTATCATATCGGTGTTGTCTAGCAACTCATTTCATACTTTCCCCTGAAAATTTCTTCATAAAAACAGCTGTCCCGGTGATAAATCGAAGAACGATGGCGATGATTGCAAGAAATGGGATAGACACAGATTTGATAGCATCGAAAGGCGTTTTAGGCGAACCAATCGTCCATTCAATAGCAAAGACAGCTATGATTGCAATGATAAGTGAAGTTACGGATGGCGGAATAGACGTTGTAAATGAAACAGCATAATAGACAACAGCTAATACAATGGTAAGTGCAATAAAAAGTAGCGTCCACTGGATTGTAAAATGAGCTGATGTAGCGAATTGCCCTTTCTTTGCCCATCCAACAGGCGACCAGTCGATGAAATTGAAAAGATGCAAAAACATGAGCGATAGTACCGTAAATAAAGCACTGAAAAGTGCCGTCCACAGTAAGGTTTTATTGATCATGGAAATCCCTCCTGTCTAAAGTGTCGGATGGTTCTCTATTTTTTAAACATCAATTGTGGAGTGTACGGCCGTTTTTTAGTACAATGGTTAAATAGGTTTTAGTTGATACGATAGAAAGTGTGGGAATGTATATGGGAAAAGAACAACAACCTCCTACTTATGGAGGACAAGCACTTGTAGAAGGGGTTATGTTCGCTAGCAAGGATCATACTGTGACAGCCATCAGGCGCAAAGATGATTCCATCGATTATTATCATCTGCCGAAAGAAAAAAATAATACGCGGATGAAATTGAAAAAGATTCCGTTTGTCCGTGGTATCGTTGCCTTGATTGAATCAGCCGGTATCGGTTCGCGTCATTTGACATTTTCTAGCGATCGTTATGATGTCATGCCCGGGGAAGAACAACAACAGGAGCCCGAAGAAACATCCAAATTAACCATGGTTCTCGGCGTAGCTGCAGTCGGTGTTTTGTCGTTTCTGTTCGGAAAATTCGTTTTCACACTTGTCCCGGTATTCCTAGCAGAAATGCTGCAGTTTATCGCACCTGGGAAACCCGCACAAATCTTACTAGAAAGTTTGTTCAAACTCATTTTATTACTTACGTATATTTCACTTATTTCGATGACTCCTCTCATTAAGCGAGTCTTTCAATACCACGGTGCGGAACATAAAGTTATCAATGCCTATGAAAATAATTTACCGCTGACAGTTGATAATGTACAAGCACAATCCAGGCTTCATTTCCGTTGTGGCAGTAGTTTCATTCTCTTCACAGTAATTGTCGGCATGTTCATCTACTTCCTGGTGCCAACAGATCCGCTCTGGCTACGTATTGTTAATCGGATTCTTCTGATCCCGGTTGTACTTGGTATTTCTTTTGAAGTATTGCAGCTAACCAACGCAATGCGTAATGTTCCTGTGCTGAAATATTTAGGCTACCCTGGATTATGGCTACAGTTATTGACGACAAAAGAGCCCGATAACAAACAGGTAGAAGTGGCGATTGCATCGTTTGAAAAATTATTAGAGATTGAAGAATACGGCATTAAAGTATTGGAAGCACCCGCTAAGACGGATACGAATTCTACAATTGAAACTATTCCTGTGAATTAAAAAAACGGAAGGCGCCGAATCAGGCACCTTCCGTTTTTTCAACTTGATTCAGCTGAAGTCAGCCACTTCAATAAATTGCGGGATGAATGTAAGAAGACATTCAAAACCGGGGGCTCAAACTCACTGCAGATTAAGGAGGAATAAAGTTCAATTCCTCCCAGTTGAGTCTCCGGCGGATGTCATAAACTTTGAAGGGAATTAATTGCGAAAGCGCAATTAAAAATTTGGACGCAATTACGCCAAGTGTAATTTTTGAATAAAGTTTGAGTGAATGTATGGGACCAACCCTTATTTAGTAGCCAAAGAAACCATTTTGAAAAAAGGTTGATCAAAGTGGTTTCTTATCTTATCGACGAGTTTGCTGTTTTGATAAAAAAGATTGGATATTTTATTTAATTTTCTCAGCCAGCTCCAAAATTATTCCTTCTGGACCACGAACGAAGCATAATTTATAAGCGTTTTCGTAGTTTTGTATCTCACCAATAAGTACTGCGCCTTTCTTTGTCAATTTGGTAACAAGGGCTTCAATATCTTCAACAGCAAAGGCAATATGCTGGATACCCAGAGTATTTGCTAAAGGACGCTGGATGCCATTTTCATCTGATGGCATGTGAAATTTTACTAGTTCTATATTTGCGTCACCGTCTGGCGTTCCCAACATTACTAGTTCTATATTTGCATCACCGTCTGGCGTTCGCAACATTGCAGCTTCCTCTTTAACGTCTTGAAGCCCTATCATCCGCTCCATCCTCTCCGCCCACTCACCTTCCACTTTTCCTTCCCCTAGCATTTCAAGGCCAAAGTCAAGAAAAAATGCTTTCGCGGTTGGAAGATCATTGACTATTATACCCACATGATCTATTCTACGGATTTTCATATCTCATACCACCTTTTTCCTAGTTTTATCATATATGTTCCTAAAGATTTCTTCTCGACTGCTTAATAGCTTTCCCTCTTTATTCAACAAACTGTCCCTTTAACGGAACAATTTATTTTCAATTAACAATTCATTAATCCACCTTTTAATTCAGATGTTCTTTCCCTTCATTATAAAAATACCCCTTTAGATAACCATATCCAAAGGGGGAAAACATCTCGACTTTATTCAAAACATCGTATCTTTTTTTATAAACATCGCGACTTTATTTCAAACCTACACCAAGGCGTAATTGATTTGATTATAAACCGCATTTCAATTGTGCATTACAGTTTGTACATGTATTACAGCCGCCCATTTCTTCAACTGTTCCTTGACGACAGACTGGACAAGTATCGCCCACTTCAGAGCCAATTGTGACGTTAGTTGACCGTAAGTCATGAACGGTATTGACTAGTACGACTTTCGGCTGTGCCGAAACGACTTCTTCGGTAATATCTGCATCCATATTATTTTCTTCAGCTTTCAACGTCAATACTTGGGAATCACGGCTACCATCAACATAAACAGTACCGCCTTTTGCTCCACCTTTATATAGACGCTCATAGACGCTCTCGACCTGTTCAACCGTATAGCCACGTGGCGCGTTAACCGTCTTAGATATTGAGCTGTCAATCCAGCGCTGAATGATACATTGGACATCCGCATGCGCTTCAGGTGCAAGGCTCATCGAAGAGATAAACCATTCCGGTAACTGATCCGGATCTGCTTCAGGATTATTCTGTAAATATTCTTCTACGATACCCGCTTTAACCTCGATGAATTTCCCGAGGCGACCACTGCGATAGTAAGTGAAGGAGAAATATGGTTCTAATCCTGTGGAAACTCCTACCATTGTCCCAGTGGATCCCGTAGGTGCAACAGTTAGTAGATGCGAATTGCGTATACCATATTCCAAAATCGATTGACGGATATCTTCCGGCATTTTTTTCATGAAGCCCGTGTTGATAAATGCTTCACGAAGTGCTTTTGTTTCTTCATCTGTTTGGCCGATGAGGAATGGGAAGCTGCCTTTTTCTTTTGCAAGTTCGACTGATTCACGGTAAGCCGTCGTTGCAATCGCCTCGAATACGTTGTCAACAAGTTCGTTACCTTCTGTCGAGCCGTATTCCTTTTCACAATAGATGAGCAAATCAGCAAGACCCATGACACCTAGTCCTACACGACGCTCGCCGAGAGCTTGTACTTTATTTTCTTCAAGGAAATAAGGTGTCGCATCGATGACGTTATCTTGCATACGAACACCAACTCGTACCGTTTCCATCAATTTTTCATAATTGACTGATTTTGTTTCTTTATCTGCAAATTCGGCAAGGTTGACGGCAGCAAGGTTACAAACACTATACGGTGCGAGCGGTTGTTCCCCGCATGGGTTTGTCGCTACGACTTGCTGACCATATGCTTTCGCATTTGTTTCATTGTTGGCATTGTCGATGAAGAAAATGCCTGGTTCTGCGGAATATGTTGCACAGATATTAATTAGGTCCCAGAGTGCACGCGCTTTGATGGTGCGGTAGACACGCACAGCGAATCCTTGACGCTCCCATTCGCGAACATCCCCAACTTTATGCCACTCTTCATTGTAAGCTGTCATTTCAACTGGTGAATATTTTTCCACTGCTGGGAACCTGAGCTCGTAATCTGCATCTTGTTCGACAGCTTTCATGAAATCATCCGTCAATGTGACCGAAATATTGGCGCCTGTGAGGAATTCCAAATTATGTACGGAATACGTCCCACCGTCGCGTAATTTCGATTCAGCATCGCGCATGATTGCTTCATTGAAGCCCCCCATACCTGGGATTGTCCGATAGTTCAAAATACCTTGATACATCGCTTCCTCTTGTACAGTCAGCGGTTTGAATTTCAGTTTATCACTGGCAAGCTTTTTAATCAGTTCGTCTTCTGTATGCTCCAGAAGGTAACGAAGAATACGCGGATTCTGCATTTTAGAGATGATAAATTCATAAATGTCAGGGTGCCAGTCCGCCAACATAATCATTTGAGCTCCACGTCTTGATCCACCTTGTTCCACAAGATGTGTCAATTTCGCTATATCGTCTAGCCATGAAACCGACCCAGACGATTTACCGTTGACACCGCGTGCAAGTGTGTTGCGTGGTCGTAATGTTGAACCATTCGTCCCTACACCGCCGCCTCGGCTCATAATCTCCATCACCTGTTTGCGATGATCGGAAATGCCTTCACGGGAGTCTGCCACAAAAGGCATAACGTAACAGTTGAAAAATGTGACTTCCGTATCTGAACCAGCCCCGTATAGTACTCGGCCCGCCGGGATGAAGTTCAAGTTCGACAGCTGATCATAGAATCGTTCAAATGATGCTTGGCGCTTGTCTTCCGTCGTTTCAACAGAGGCCAACCCAGTCGCATTACGCTTCGCAATCTGCTCATAAAATACTTCAAGTGGCTTCTCAACCGCATCGATTGGTCGTGTGATGATGCCTTTTTCCTGCTCTTCGGGATTATCAATCGCAGAACGAAATTCTTTTTCAATCCAAATATCCGCCTTGCCATTCTTATCGTCAATCGCAGTGATAAATCCAAGTCCACGTGCTGGGAACTTTGGATCCTCTTTTACTGTCAGTACGACAAAATCTCCCGCTTTCAGGGTTTTCTTTTCCGTATCCTTGAACGAATACCGATCAATCATAACGAGCCTCGAAACACCACTATGTTCGATTTTCATATCTGCTGTAATAGGATGCACTTGCGGGAATTTCGCAATATCTGCATTCAGTTGCACCTTGTCCAAAATTGGTTCTTGATGCTTTGAAACAATGACCATTCAAGCATCCTCCTTTTTAAATTCCTTCGTCCAACACAACATGTTGTGTTGGTTCTTTCTTTTAATCTACTACATATTGAGTAATTCTTCAACGACGACGTTTTTTACATTTTTCGTCAAACGCTTTATTCACGCCATTTGGATTGTCCGCACCACAAAAAATAGTACAAAAGTCACAGGCGTCATTTTTTAAATGTCCAGTCATTATTTGCATATTTTTGTCGTTCGATTTCCATGACAAATTCAAGTTGCTCCGATGTTAATTCCAATGGCTCAAGTTGCATTTCGAGCGCATCTTCAAATCCTTTCGCAAACGCCTCAACACATTCCTCAACTGACACCGTTCGGTCAATTAATCGATCAATCGCCACTGCTTTTTCCGGCAAACTGACACGCATTCGTTCGCGCTGCTCCTCCGATTTGAATTTAAATAAAGAAACAAGCTTGTCTTCGTCAAGACTTAAAAGTATCGCACCGTGCTGCAAAATGACACCTTTTTGCCTCGTCTGCGCACTACCGGCTACTTTCTTGCCTTCAACGACTAGCTCATACCAGCTTGGCGCGTCAAAGCACACCGCACTTTTCGGCTTTTTTAGGTCATTCGTTTGCTCGACCGTTTCTGGAACCGAAAACTTTGCGTCGAGACCTAAATTCCGAAACCCTTCAAGCACCCCTCCTGAAATAACGCGATACGCTTCCGTCACGGTTTCGGGCATATCTGGATAGCTTTCAGACACAATAACGCTATATGTAAGTTCATGCTCATGGAGAACTCCCCTTCCTCCGGTCGGGCGCCTCACAAAACCAAGGCCATGTTTATTTACTTCTTCCATGTCAATCTCTTTGTCAACGCTTTGAAAATAGCCAATCGAAAGCGTTGCCGGTTGCCATTCGTAAAATCGCAACACTGGTCCGATTTCCCCTTTGCTATGCCATTCCAACAATGCTTCATCAAGCGCCATGTTGAACGAAGCGCTGCATTTCCCCGAATTAATGAAGTGCCAAATCGTTTTTTTCATCCGAATTCCCCCTTCACAACGAATTTCATTTTATCATTCCCATTGAACTAGTGCCACCAAATCTTTATAATAGAAAAGTAGAAAGAAAGGGGAAAGTTGTTGTGGATTTTATTATCTTAGGGGCCGTTGTACTTATAGCGATTGGATACATGGTCGTAACGATGCTACGTCTTCGTAAAGCCGTTACAAATTTGACGCAAGATCAGTTTATCGAAGGTTACCGGAAAGCGCAGCTCATCGATGTGCGTGAGGCGAAAGATTACGATGCAGGCCACATTCTCGGCGCTCGTAATATCCCGTACTCCCAGTTCCGTCAACGTTTCAAAGAAATTCGTCCGGACAAGCCTGTTTACTTGTACGACCAAAATGGCGGAAAAAGTGCACGTGCTGCATTATTTTTAAAGAAAAAAGATTATGGACAGTTATTCCATCTACAGGGCGGTTTCCGTCTGTGGACGGGTAAAGTGAAAAGTAAGTAACGGCAAAGTTCTTCCTCCCGGAGGAACTTTTTTTCTAGAAAAAACCATTTTACCAAAAGAAATGGAGAGGCCTATGAAAAAAACAATATTATTCCCCATCGATCAAGATATGCGCGATCTACTACCCTTTTACGAAGATTATGCGACCGTCAATCGTCGCATCATCCAACAACTAAACAAGCGGCAACCACAAGACTGGCAAACCATACAAGCAGATGATTTGATCGCTCACTCAGAATTAGTCATCGATGAATTGATGAAAAAAGGACAATTACACTATGAATCCCTTTGCCATGTCTACGGCGTACGTCCGTCAGGAAAAGTAGAACGTTCCGATTCAGGGAATGGCTTCACATTACGTACTTCTGAAACAATTGAAAACCAACTAGTCTACCTTCCTGATTTTGATATCGCTTTCACCCAAATATTGTACTACGTTGGCAACGGTTCAACATGGCCTGAATTTCAATTCTTCGCATCCTCGGCGGAAAAAGTAAAGGTCTTCATCGAACAGGTCAATCATTTACAACGTGAAATGATGAAAACAACCGTCACTTACCTTGTCGATACAGACAATGGCGTTGAAAAGAAAAGCTTTGAACACGGAGAAAAAGTGGACCGGGATGATGTATTTCTTGGGGACACGATGAAAAACGATATATTTCGTGCCATTGATGAATTCTTCAAAGACGGCGGATTATTCTACAAGGAATATGGATTACCTTATAAACGGGGAATCTTGTTATACGGTGCTCCCGGAAACGGCAAGACAACGCTTGTCCGCTCTATCACCGGCTCAACAGCGGCACCTGTCATCTATTGGCAAATTACGGAGCATACGGGTAGCTATTCCGTGCAGGAAGTGTTTAATACCGTTGCAAGAATGGCACCCGCGATTCTTGTTATTGAGGATATTGACTCCATGCCCGAACATACGCGTAGCTCGTTTCTCAACACTTTAGACGGCGCTCGCGTGCGTGCAGGGCTGTTTATTATCGGCACGACAAACTACCCAGAAAAAATCGATCCCGCGCTTATTAACCGCGCTGGCCGCTTTGATAGTACCTATGAGATTCCATCACCTACTGCAGAAGTTCGACGTCAGTATTTGCAAAAGCTCGACAAAAAAGGATTGTTCAATGACGAACAACTAGACGACATGACAAAAAGAACTGCGGGATTATCCATTTCGCAGCTCAATGAATTATATATGTCCGCCGCACTCGGCTTTCATTATGATGGAACCATCGACTACGAACGCCGCATCAAAGATTTGCAAAAACAACATAAACGCTCTACAAAAGGTGCTTGGGAGCAAGATGGGTCGATTGGATTTTAAAAGGGAGCTGCCTTATCGGCCCTCCCTTTCCTTAGCAGATAACACTATTGTTCACCTTATTTCTTTCCACCATATATTTTTACTATGGATGAATTGCAAAAGAACCACCAAAATTAGAGCCACCACAGGGAAACATATCAATAATCTTATTTCATCTTCCGGAAACTTTTCTGTTGATGAAAAAACAAGCATAAAGTTAACATATACAAAAAGAATCGAAAAAAAGAATCCACTAGTCCCTATCACTTCTAAAATCCTTCCGACCTGATTTCCACTAATGAATAGATATACCAAAAATGGTAGTACACATAATACAGCAAGCAGCACGTAGCTTAGATTAGCCAATCCCCCCTCCAATAGATAATTGCCCAATGTCAATCGTAGGATGACTGCTGTCCCATAAACTAATAAAAATGCGCCTGCGATACATAGGATAAATAACATGCTTTTTGAATGCTTCAATTATCCACCCCTTTTCCTACCATCATATGAATTCAAGAAAAGCATCATCACCACTATTTTCTCTTAAACACGAAAAATAAGCGTAAAGAATCCCGATCAATATGGATTCTCTACGCTTATAACATTTTCAATTATTATTTTGTATAACGCAATACAGGTTGACGTGCTGCCTTCGTTTCATCTAAACGATTGATAACTGTCGTATGTGGTGCGTTTTGAACGATTTCAGGGTTTTCTTCGACTTCTTTTGCAATTTGAATTAATGCATCACAAAATGCGTCGAGTGTTTCTTTTGACTCTGTTTCTGTCGGCTCAATCATCATGCCTTCCTCAACATTTAGTGGGAAGTAGATTGTTGGCGGATGGTAGCCAAAGTCGAGCAGTCGTTTCGCCATATCGAGTGTACGAACACCCATTTTTTTCTGGCGACGGCCTGAGAGAACGAATTCATGCTTACAATGACGGTTATATGGAAGGTCGAAGTAAGGCTCAAGTCGACGCATCATATAGTTTGCGTTCAATACCGCATACTCCGTAACAGCTTTCAAGCCATCTGGGCCCATTGTACGAATATAAGTGTATGCACGAAGATAAATGCCGAAGTTGCCATAGAATGGCTTCACACGGCCAATCGATTGTGGAACATTGTATTCGAACGTGTAAACATCCTCTTTTTTCACAAGCACTGGTTTCGGCAAGAATGGAGCCAAATCAGCTTTGACACCAACTGGACCAGAACCTGGACCGCCACCACCGTGAGGACCTGTGAATGTTTTGTGCAAGTTTAAGTGAACCGCATCGAAGCCCATGTCGCCAGGACGAGCCTTAGACATAACCGCATTCAAGTTAGCACCATCATAGTACAATTTCCCGCCAACAGCGTGAACAATTTCAGCCATTTCAAGAATGTCTTCTTCAAAAAGTCCAAGCGTATTCGGGTTTGTCAGCATTAATGCTGCCGTATCCGGTCCAACGACACGTTTCAAGTCTTCTAAGTCAACAAGTCCGTGTTCATTTGACTTCACTGTAACCGTTTCAAAACCTGCAACCGTTGCCGATGCTGGGTTTGTTCCGTGCGCAGAGTCTGGAACAAGTACTTTTGTACGATGGAAGTCGCCGTTTGCCTCATGGAATGCACGAATCATCATCAATGCTGTCCATTCGCCATGTGCGCCAGCAGCTGGTTGAAGTGTCACTTCATCCATTCCTGTAATTTCAACAAGATGCTCTTGCAAATCATACATAATTTCCATTGCGCCTTGTACAGTCGACTCATCTTGCAATGGGTGAATGTTCGCAAATCCAGGGAAACGTGCAACAGATTCATTGATTTTTGGATTGTATTTCATCGTACAAGATCCAAGTGGATAAAATCCTGTATCTACACCATGGTTACGGTTAGATAACGCCGTATAGTGGCGCATGATATCGAGCTCAGATACTTCTGGAAGTTCCGCCGCTTCTTCGCGGACAAATCCTGTTGGCAATAAATCTGACAGGTCCAGCTCAGGCACATCTAGTTCAGGTAGACTGTAGCCTACTCGTCCTTCTTTCGTCAGTTCAAAAATTAACGGCTGATTATCTTTATGCATGAAGGGCCTCCATTTCCTGCACAAGTGCATCGATTTCTTCTTTAGTACGTTGGTCAGTCACAGCAATAAGTGCATGATTAGCAAATGCTGGATATGTCAAACCGAGGTCGTAGCCACCAAGAATCCCTTTTGTGAAGAGATGTGCATTGATTTCTTTAACTGACTGTTTGCAGTTAACAACGATTTCATTGAAATGAGCGCCGCCAAATGCCACATCAAAACCAGCTTTTTCAAAAGCATCTTTGGCATAACGTGTTTTCACGATATTTTGGTACGCAATTTCCTGCACACCCACTTTTCCAAGTGCAGTCATCGCAACAGATGCTGCCAATGCATTCAACGCTTGGTTTGAACAGATATTTGATGTCGCTTTATCACGACGGATATGTTGCTCACGTGCTTGAAGCGTCAATACATAACCACGACGTCCTTCATCATCCGTTGTTTCACCAACAAGACGTCCCGGAACTTTACGCATCAACTTTTTCGTCACAGCGAAATAACCACAGTGCGGCCCACCGAATGCTTCTGGTATACCAAATGGTTGTGCATCGCCAACTGTAATATCCGCACCAAGCTTACCTGGAGGTGTTAGTACTCCAAGTGCAAGAGGATTGGATGATACAACAAATAGTCCGCCTTTATCATGAGCTAGCTCACCAATTTTTTGAATGTCTTCAATTTGCCCGAAGAAGTTTGGATATTGAACGAGAACAGCAGCTGTATCCTCATCCATCAATTCTTCTAGTTTCGCAATGTCCGTTACGCCATCTTTTTGTGGAATCGTCACTACTTCAATCGACTGTCCAGATGCGTATGAAAGGACAACTTCACGTGATTCAGGGTGTACCGTTTCCGATACAAGCAATTTCTTACGGCGTGTGTGACCAGCTGCAAGATTTCCTGCCTCTGCAAGTGCCGTTCCGCCGTCATACATAGATGAGTTTGCAAGATCCATGCCTGTCAATTCACAGATCATTGTCTGGAATTCGAAAATCGCTTGCAATTCACCTTGTGAAATTTCTGGCTGGTACGGCGTATAAGCTGTATAGAACTCAGATCGTGAAATGACATGGTCAACAATGATCGGCTTGAAATGATCATAGACTCCCGCGCCAAGGAATGATGCATATGTACGCGCATCCGCATTCTTTGCAGCAACTTGTGCAAGTTCTTTTGTTAATGAAGTCTCGGATTTCGCTTTTTTAATATTATATTCGCCCTGAAAGCGAACTTTCTCAGGAATATCTGCAAATAGTTCATCTACAGAGGAAATTCCGATTGTCTGCATCATCTCAGCACGATCGGTTTCCGTCATTGGAAGGTAACGATGCTTCATGTCTAGTTAGCCCCTTTTCATCATTTCATTAGTTATCGTTTATAAAATGGTGTTGCAATAATTACTGCTTTCAACCGCTTATTACGGATTTCGACTTCCACTTCCGTACCTTCAGCAGTGTGCTCACTATTCAATAATGCGAAGCCAATATTCTTTTTAAGAGTCGGTGATTGTGTACCTGTCGTCACTTCGCCGATTACTGTATCTCCAAGGAACACTTTGTAACCCGTACGTGGGATACCTTTGTCAATCATTTCAATACCAATCAATTTACGCGGTACGCCATTTTCTTTTTGTGCAGTAAGAGCTGCTTTTCCAAAGAAATCCTGTTCTTTATTCAATTTCACAACAAAGCCAAGACCCGTTTCAAGCGGTGAAATATCTTTTGACAACTCTTGTCCATAAAGCGGTAATCCTGCTTCAAAACGAAGTGTATCACGAGCACCTAAACCTGCTGGAATCACGCCTTCTTCTTTACCAGCCTCAAGAATTGCAGGCCAAAGTGCAACGATTGCATCTGCTGATCCGTAGATTTCAAAACCATTTTCACCCGTATAGCCCGTACGTGAAACAAGTACAGAATGCCCTGCCACGTTTACATTTTCCTTGAAACGGAAAAATTTGATATCTGCTAGTGGCTCATCCGTTAATTTTTGAAGTACTTCTTGCGCCACAGGTCCTTGTAAAGCAAGAAGACCGTAGTCAGCTGATTTGTCTTCGATAACCACATCTGCAGTCGCATGACGTTTAATCCACTCAACATCTTTGTCGATATTCGATGCATTGACGACGAGCAGATAGTCGTTTTCTCCACGTTTGTAAATGAGAAGATCATCGATTGTTCCGCCATCTTCATAGCACATTGCCGTATATTGGGCTTGACCATCTGATAATTTAGACACATCATTCGTCACCAGTTTTTGTAGGTAAGCAAGTGCACCCGCCCCACTCACAAAAACCTCACCCATATGCGATACATCAAACAAGCCAGCTTTTGTGCGTACGGCTTCATGTTCGATTTTAATACTTGAAAATTGGACGGGTAATGCCCAACCACCGAAATCGATTGTTTTCCCGCCGTACTCGGCATAACTGTCAAAAAGTGCAGTTCGTTTTAGTGCTTCTGCCATCGCTAATTCCCCCTTGGTATTTAATAAAGAAAAGTGTAAGCGCCTTGAATAATGGAAAGGCAATCCACGTACACCGCGCCTCACTAGAAACTGGAGCCAGACACTAAAAAAAGACAGTGGTCCCCTTAAAGAGAACCCCTGTCCTTGTACCTGAAAGTTTACCTTGCGGCTTTCCTCGTCGGTGGCCGAAAAATCCCGGCACTCTCCAGAGATGCGTCATGTATGAGTCTTGTTACCTGAGAGATTCATAACCGCTGTTATTTGCTCCTTCGGCGACGCCAGTGCGTGCTCTCCCCATACAATCATTCGCGTTATTCAATTGGCGTGAATAAGAATACGAATAAGATTCGGACAATAATGCCCTTTCGCCTTATATCTTAACATTTGATATCTAAAAGCGCAATACTTTTTAATTGCTAGTTGAATTCACGAACATACATTACGCATAATCTACAATCGTTCGTGTTTTGGTCATAAATTAACTATTCTTCCTACGGATAGACAGAAATGCTGAAATCAATAGATGATTTCAGCATTTTTCTACAGCTCGCCTTTCAGTCTGCGGATTTGGAATGCAATGTAATCCATAATATCGCGCAATGATCGGTTCTCTGTTTCGACTTTAAAGTGGGCTGCGTGCAAATAGTGTGGCTTTCTTTCATTAAACAACTTATCAAGATCCCCACGCGTGGAGCGTTGGACGATTGGACGATTACGATCTGAAGCAATGCGTCGCCATATATCCCGGAACGGCGCATTCAGAAAAAAGACAATGCCAGTCCGTCGCATAATTTCACGGTTTTCTTTGCGCATTGGAACGCCTCCACCCGTCGCAATGATACAATATTCATCACGAAAAGTGCGTAAAAATTCCGTTTCAATTTCACGGAAACGCTCTTCCCCATACTTCTCAAAAATTTCTGGTATGGTCATACCCATTTTCTTCACAATTTCGGTATCCATATCGTAATAAGGCATTTTTGTCGCAAAGCTTAGCCGTTTACCAATCGCACTTTTTCCGCAGCCCATATAACCAATCAGATAAACTTTCTTCATTATCATCACCCATTCGGCAAGACGAATAGCATTATTCGTCCCGATTCATTGTCTTCTTCGTTTCATTTTCATAATATGTCTCAAGTGAATCGTAACTTCTTTGTAGACTATCATGCCATGAAACGAGGGTGAAAAGAAAGAGACTGACGAAAAATAATAAAATAATTGCTGCGACCAGCATGGCACCACGTTCATTCTGGATAGTAGCCAACAGCAAACCCCCTCACTTTAACGGAACCATCCTGCATCGTCACAGAAACCGTTAAAGCCATGCCATCAAAGGTATACGCGGCGGAACGTATACCCGTAAATAGCGGCACATGTCCATCCCCACTAACTCGCTTTCTAATGGTTGCGCCACTTTGCTCGATATCAATCGTTTCTTGATTACTCCGAAGACGAATTGCCGTTCCGTTACCCATTATTCGAATCTCACTTACATTCACGAGTAGTTGTTGCAAATCCGCCGAAAATAATTCCCACTCAGTTGATGTATAGTCGTTATATTGCTGTTCAATCGGCCCTTTCCAAAGAAAAAATAGTACAAAAAGATGGATGAAGGCCGTCATAATCAGCAGTTGAAAGATACTTTCTAATAATGTATAGCCACGCTCATCCAAATTTCTCATGGATTCACACATTTTTTAATATCCTCATCCACTACCCTATATTGCACACAGACAGAATGCCCTTCAACCGTCCAATTATATGCTACCTCATCCACCTGCCGGGTCCCCTCCGTCAAACCGTATGCTTGAAAATAGATCGCCCCTTGTAATGCCGTTTCCGTCGCGTACATTTGCATTTTTTTCATTTGTAACTTAGAGGTTATAACTGTGGCGAAAGGGAGTAGCGTGCCAAAGACAACCATCACAATTACTAGTGTAAGGATTGCCTCGGGCCATGAATAGCCCCCTTCATTTAAATTCATAAATGATCATCCTCCCACGCTGAAATTGGAATCGGATTTCGGTAAGCCCTGAACTTGATTCGAGAGTAAGTGTACCTGAGTTTACAATATTACTATTCGGGTGGAATTCAACCACTTTCATCCTGCTTGAATCTGACAGCCTCATTCCTTCGGGGAAAGTAGTCCTAGCGAATTCAAATTTCCCTGGCACCGATGAAACATACACCTTCCCAGAATCCCTAAAATCCATTTTTGTATACACTTGATTCGCCATCGAGTATGCCTGCAAATTTTGGATCGATGCAATAAATGCTTGACGTCCATCCTCTTCGGAAGCCGCACGAATCCATTTATCCCCCACGGGTAAGATGATGGCTGTTATGACGGTAACAACCGACAACACAAGGAGTAATTCAAGAAACGTAAAACCACTTTCCTTCTTTACCTTCACCATCGACCTATGGACTTAAAGATTCCCCTTCAACTTCTATTTTTCCTTCCGAAGTGATTGATAGTGTCCTTCCGTCAGGACACTGTGCAACTCCCGGTAAGTATTCCTTTTCCGTCAAATCGTCGATACTTTCGGGTGCCTGTTTCTCATCCATTTTATAAGCTTCTATTTGTCCTTCCACCATCTTCACATAAGCAGCACACCCTTTTTCATCGATTGATTTCGAATGCTTTGTCACATTCGGAATCGCGATTAGAAGGAGCACTGAGATAATAAGTAGAACGATCATCATTTCAGAAGGTTTTTCCCGTCCATTTCCGGTCATTCTTATGGGAGTAAAATAGCCTTATGAAGCGCTTTAACTTTGGATGTATTTTCTCTGGCGACCTAGCGATGTCTATTTTTGTGATTTAATTGTGGGAGGACCACTTAAAAGGACCACAAGTATGAATGTTTCATTGTGATTTTTATTAAAAGGACCACATAGGAATAATAATCTACTATTAAATAGCCCGAAAATGATTATCCTTTCAAATGTAAAACAGCCACTCCTCTATTTAATTGAAGGTGGCTGTTTTAATTGATACATTATAAGCGCAACTCATAATTACTTGTGGAACGACACTCTTGGCAACTTGCGTCTATTCGCACTAACTCTTTGAAATCCACATGCACCAATTCGAGCATACCGCTTGGGCATTGAAAACAGGGTAAGCCCCTAACCTCACCCTTTATGTATTCTGCAACTTCTTCTCGTGAAAAATTCATTTCTCCACTCACCCCTCCTATTGTCCAATTTCGACATAGAGGGATGAAAGTCCTTTTTATTTATTCTAACAATTCAATAAAAATAAACAACCTTTCCCTTTTCGGATTGGCCGTCTATTTCAATACATACTATTCACTTTGATAATGTCCCTGACCGGTATTCGATCTTGACCAAATGGACCTTCCACAGATATTGATTGTAGCCTATGATCCAGTTCCGTTATTTTTCCGATGTACGAATCGGTCTTCCCATTTCTCCAGACTGTTACATTTGCATCGCATTGCCGCTTGTAGGCTAATTCAAGTTCCATTTGGATTGCTTCAAGTTCCCAGTCGTCTAACTCTGGACGTTCAATGTTTTGATCCTTGTCTTGCCAGGTTTTTATCTCGACGTTGTGTTCCGTCAACATCATGCCCTGCCATTTTATAATCCCTCTATCTTTAATCATACCTGTCATCTATCCTTTATGACCGCCGACTAGCTCAGAGCGTTTAATTGCTGTACCCGCGTCAGTTAATGATATTGCCCTTAATATCGCCGTGGATCCAAAGCGATTTCGGATGTTGTCCATTACTGAACCAATTGCCCGTTCGCGCCAATTATCCTTGTCGAACAGACTAAGTTGTACAGATTGTTCATCCTCTAATTTCGTAATCGATAACGACACCTGGCGCACCGGCTGTGCATCATAATTTTCACTTAGCAATTCTTTGCAAACTGCATAGATTTTCATTGTCTCGTTTGTTGCTGCGGTAATAGTTCGAGACCTTTGAAATCCGCCGCCAAGTGCGTTTTTGCTGTAGCCGATACCTAAACTGATCGTACGTGCAGCCTTACCTGCATCTCTTGCCCTCTTGGCTACGTCTTCACACATTTCTAAGAGTACAGCTCTGACTTCCGCTATCGTGTTATAGTCTCGCATCAATATTTGACTCTTACCATAGCTGACTTGGCCCTCCGGCATGGGAGCGCCCAATTCTGACAGATCAATACCCCAAGCGTGGTGATATAGCTGGTTGCCCATGACACCGAATTTCATTTCCAACTTACTCAAATCGGTATTCGCCAAATCACCCACACAAAATATCCCCATGTCGTTCAGCGACTTCTCAGTTCGCCCTCCAATTCCCCACATCTCTCTTAATGGAGAAACCGGCCAAAGTTTCTTCGGAACGTCCTCAAATGTCCATTTTGCGAATCCGGTCTTTTTAGCTTCCAGATCTAGTGCCAACTTAGCCATTAGCATATTCGGACCCACGCCAGCCGTGGACGGTAAATTTAGTGTATCTAATATTTCTTTTTGAATTTTTTTAACGGTTTGTGCAGGGTCACCCCATAACCTCTCAGTGCCGGTAAGGTCAATAAACGATTCATCGACCGAATAGACGTGTATTGCCTCCGCAGGTACATATCTATGCAGGATCCTCGTGATGGACATCGACATTTCCAAAAAGTACGCCATACGAGGTTCGAACAACCGAATTTCAGGGTGATGCGGTATTTCATACAAACGCGTACCCGTTTTCACTTTGAACCTCTTCTTCATAGGTGGAGATGCTGCTAATACGACGCTACCCCGTTGCTTTAGATTGCCGACAATTGCGATTGGTACTTTACGAACATCCAAACTGTGCAATGAAGCCATACAACTGGCATAAAAACTCATCATGTCTATACAAGCAATTTGACGGTTAGGAAATTTGCTGTAGTCCATCATGAGACAATTCGCAATGTACGTGCTGATGTATTAACAAAGTCTACATATCCTTTATCTCTCATTCGATCTAAGTGGCCGTGAACTGTCGAAACTGATTTAAGTCCAACAGCATCAGTGATTTCTCTCATTGAAGGTGAATAATGGTTTTCGGCAATAAATTTTTTTATATAGTTATATATCAATTGTTGGCGTTCGCTCATTAAATAACATCCCTTTCCTTCTGGCTGACGGGAACAAGTGCTAAAACATTGTCGATGATAAATGTCCGTTTAGTTCCGCGTAAATAACAGTATGCACGGAATGATACCTCGCCAACCTGCAGCACCTTGATTCGTCTTTGAGTAATCGTCCCGTCTTTCGCTAAATACATCATATCCAATAAATCACCATAACTTACCGACTTGACTAATATTTTCAGCACACTTGTTCCCCTCCTTGTTTCTCAGTATACAGAATGAATGTTCGTATGTAAAGTAAACAAAAAGACCGTCAATAGACGATCTCCTGTTGTTCAACTAAAGCACCCCGTTAGTTTAAGTACAATCATTCACATACTAAAGGGATCGTTAGTCGAATCGTTGAATTAACCTTAGAATTGATTCCAGTCTCTTTTTAACAAAGAAAAAGAGTAGTGGTCATAATACTTACCTCTAAATAAATGCTTATCTCTGTAAATTCCTTCATTCTTAAATCCTAGCTTTTCTAATAATTTTATAGAATTGATATTTTCCAAAGCTACAAATGCGTTAATTCTATTCAGTGCCATATTATTAAAGCCACTTTCGATAGCAATTAACAATCCCTCTTTCATATATCCCTGTCCCCAATATTCGTGCCATAAATCATAGCCTATCTCCGCTATATGGTTCGTTCTATCCCAAGAATCATATCCACACGTTCCAATTTGTTGCTGATTATTTTTTTCGACTAATATCCAACGATTAAATCCTTTTTCTTCAGGATTTGAATTCCATTCAACAAATTCTGTAGCTTCTCTAGTCGTAAACAATTCTTCATCATATAAAAATTCACATACTTTTTCGTTGCTGAAGAGTCGATAAATAAAATCAATATCCTCATTTCCCACATTCCGCAAAATCAATCTGTCAGTTTCTAAATTAGGGAATTTACTATGTACAGTCAATTTAAGCACTCCTTAAGATAACTAAATTAGGAACGTTTATTCTTAGATGAACAACGTTAAATCTTTACGTCTTTAATATTTCGACAGTCTTTAAAATATCCCTTCTTATTCAACTATCCTGCACCGTTAGTTGAACAAGAACAGGTCACTCCTGATAATTTGTTCATCATTCTATTGTTCGGCATTTTAAATACGAATACCTCTTTAATTCGACAAACAAAAAGATCGTCAATAGACGATCTCCTCTTGTTGAACTATATGTTGCGTACAATTATATAGCGTACAATCCCACGTACTTTCATTATTATTGAGAATAGTTAATGAAGTATTTTCTATATGTGTACTTGAGAATTCTTCTGGTAACAATCTTTGTAATGTTAGGCCTATTAAAGCCCCATGACTGATTACCAATATTCGTTTATCAATATATGTAGTAGCTAATTCTGATAAAAATTCACAACCTCTTTTAGATACATCTTCAAACTTCTCCATTCCTAGGTTCAATTCTCTCCAATTACTCCCCCACCTATTTAGCCTTTCTTCTTCAGTCGTTCCTTCGATTTCTCCACAGTTAATTTCCCGTATTCTTTCTTCAAACATACTGATAGGAATATTTAATTTAGAAGCGATTATTTGTCCAGTTTCTTTGGCACGTGATAGATCACTTGTCACAATAATATCCCACTTTTCCTCTAAAGAGAGTCTATTTGCCAAAGCCATTGCCTGTTGTTTACCGATTTCAGCTAAAGGAATATCCGATATTCCCTGTGACCTACCAAGTACATTCCATTCAGTAATTCCATGCCTTATAAGTCCTATTGTAGTCAATTTTTATTACCTCCCTTTATTTTACCTACAATCTAAGTTCTTCAGTGAATAGTCTTTATTTCACTAACCTGTCCGTTAGTTGGAAAGAACAGGCGAATCTCAATATTTTATTGTTCGGCACTTCAAATACGAATACCTCTTTAATTCGACAAACAAAAAAGGCGATCACTCAATTAAGAGTAATTGCCTTTTGCATGTGCGTATTTTGCTGTATTAATGATTAAGTAATTGTAACCAATAACCAAGGCGACTCACCTCACCAATTTTCAATTGTTTAAATTCACACTAACTAGTTATTTAGAACCCATTTAAATAGACTAAATTAAAAACTATGAACGTAAAATGAAATCTGGTAAACAGATTATTTCCAGTAACCGAACGGTAAGACCTATAGAAGAGCGATACACCCAATTACCAAGGAACTAATTAACTATAAATCCACAAAATGTATTATTTTTGTAAAATAATACATTGAATGTTAGTGTATAGCCAAGTATCGATAATTAATTACTATTCACTAAATTATCCATCTTATGTCCTAAGCATGACGTTAAACTGCAAAAAAACAAAAATGGGAGGAATAAAATTGAAAAAAACATTTTTTTTATTTTTAACAACTCTACTCGTTGCAAGCACTCTATTTTTGCCACAGAATGCCTCCGCAAGTAATATTGATGTAGTCGCAGAATCTAAATCTATCTATGTGACGTATTTTCAGCAAGGAAAACATGTAGATAAAACAAAACTAAGCCTAAGTCATAATGGATACGGTTCAAAAAACAGTACGAATCCCGGGTTTTTCCGAGCAGCACAAGATGCTTTATTTTTAACAAGTTTATATAATCGATTAAACAAAATTAATGATCCTTTAGCTTCATCCGTTCGTGCGGATGCAATTGCCACTTTGGATCACATAAAAGCACGAATGGATTTAAGTAAAACGAAGGATTCTCAGGGCTGGTATAATAGTGCCACACACTCACCTGATACCAGCATGTTATTATTAGCATTTTCAAAAGCTTACGGACAGTTGGATTTAAACTCAACACAAAAAGCCAGTTACAATACGATTATGAATGAAATGTTAGTTGCTTTACAAACAGCAAAAAACCGTCACATTAGTAATGGTAGTGTAGATAAGTGGGTAGCACCATCGATGGCTAGTTGTGGTGCTGTAAACAAATCAAAAGCTTCAAATAATATTTTTGCACTTGCAGCTGGGGGAATAGGCTCATATGCTCTGAATGTTGGAGGTACACAGAATCCGTATCGTGGTGTAATGACAGACTTCGCATCATACGTTCGTGATACTCAACTTTCTAATGGTCTATGGCTTATCGGCGGTGGAAGACCGGTAGAAAGTTGTCAAATGGCTGTTGGATACGATACATGGTCCGTTATGGGTTCTGCTCTAGCTGGTATGGGATCAACAGGGGTGACTACAAATCCAAATTCCTCTTTCTTTACTGCAGCCACTAAAGGAGTCAGCGGATTAAATGCTCACTACTTAGCAACCAACCGACTCATGACTGAATATAGTAATGGAATAACTGGTAGCGGGATCGCAGCAGAAGGAAGTTCTGTCCCATCGTATGCATTGGCTGTTTCATATGTGGGAACTGCTGAGGCAAAAACATTATTTAACTCTTTGTACCCCGCAGCAAAAAGCAGTATTGAATTGCCTGGTGTTATCAATAGCGATAATGGAGCTCCAAAGTTCCATCGTTTAATTCAAGGTTTATCAGGGGCATTAGATAACAATTTTTAATAAAAAACTAACACCGTTACAATTTTAGGTACAAAAACAAGCGATCTGTCCAATTAAATGGATAGGTCGCTTTTACTTCGTTCTTATTTCTTATTTCTTTAAGATTCGATTCATCCGTTCAAGCATGGACCAAACTTCTTGTCTGGTAATCGCACGGCGTGGATAAGTTCCGTCTGATATCCCGCTTGCTTTTACGAAGTCTTGTGCTGATTGGAATGATTTATCGGCACGTGCATTTTTTTCTTTGTCCTCCACAGGTAACTCCTCCTTTTCGGGTAATATTGTCTTCCTCTTCAAATTAAACGCTTTTGCAATTCCGTCAGAATGACCGCGAGCAACCTTATCAAGAAATGTATCATCTTTCAACAATTTAGCATCATTAGGATTATCAATGAATCCCGACTCGGTTAATACCGACGCCATTTTAGACTCGCGTACCATATGCAAGTTGCCGCGCTTTTTCCCTCGATTACGCCAACCAGTCGCTTTGATCACTTCTGCGTTAATCACGTTTTGTGCTGCTATTGATTTTGAATTAGTTGTCTTCTCGTATACCCAGTCCTCATAGCCGTATCCGCTTGGAGTAGCATTGATATGGACCGACAATAAGAAATCAGCATTCCAGCCGTTTGCTGCATTAGTACGCTGTGCAAGCGATAGGTAAACATCCGTAGTACGGCTCAACCTCACATCTGCATTGCTGTATTCTTTTTGCAAAATATCGCGGATTTTAAGCGATATTTTAAGCGTTATATCTTTTTCTTTTAGCCCGAATCCGACAGCCCCAGGATCTTTACCACCGTGACCGGGGTCAATGAAAATCTTCACCATTTCACTTCAACCCTTTCCGCTTTAATTCCTGTTCCTGCTTCTTCGCCTTCTCACTCAAACGGTACGAGTTTTTGTAAATCCCGTAAATTGCGATTACAAACGGCACCGAGGCCATCAACACAACCTCGAACGCCCCAATTGATTCCTCGTTAAACCAATCGAACTTAACGTTTAATGTCCCCATAAATAAAAGGACAGCTGATAGCCATCCTCCGAACAGTGCTACGTATTGTTTTAATTTGTCTGTATTCATTATCATTCATCTCCTAAATATTTTTGTTTGTCTGCAATTCTTTTTCGAGACCGAGCAATTTTGTGCTCAATTTCGTCAGCAACAATATTGAGAACTGAAACAGGTATCCACCTATCCCATCCAGCTCTGTACACGTTTGCCGTCATCGATTTCCAAACATGAAAGCCGAAAGAAAGTAACGCGAATCCGAAAACGACATTCGGTGTACTCATTAATAGATCAACGCCATGTGCCAGGGCAGGGACGATAAATAAGAAGATGGTCCGAAAACCACCATCGATGCCATATTCACTTGCATAGCTGCCGTCCTTCTTTGACGCTCTATAACCACTTATCCAATCAAGTGCAATCACGCCTGTGTAAAGAGACATTCCAACAGTAGCGACAATGCCTTCTCCATACAAAAACGTGAAAACAGTTAAGAATACTGCCCCAATCGCACCCATAACCGGATGCGAAAACGGCTCATACGTATAATCTTTAATCATTGACCATTCCATTCTGCACCTCTATTTTTCTATTTTTTGGTAAAGAAAAAGAACGCCCGATGGACGTCCTTAGTTGATATTTATCGATTTGCTTACTACCATTTTTGTTCCTACTGCGAAATAAAAAGCCAACAAATAGTATGTTGACTTCAGTAATCCTTATTAAACTAAAGCACCCGTTAGCTTAACAAGTAAACACTAATTTTCAATTATTTTGTTCTCTGTTCCAATTACAATTCTCTTTATATTTTGTCGATGTAGAATGATTATCGATACGCTTATTAGTAGAGAAAGTGCTATGAAAACTTTATCTTCAAATATAAGACTGTAAATGAATAATGCTATACTAGCCAACATTGAACTTAGTGATACATACTTAGTAATTAGCAAAGTTAACACAAACACAACAAAACCAACAAAAACACCTAAAGGAGTCAAAAACAAGAAAACTCCAGTTGCTGTCGCAACTGCCTTTCCACCTTTAAAACTAGCAAAAACTGAAAATATGTGCCCTAATATGGCTAATAAACCACATACAATAGGGTTAACTGTAGAACCAAGTATTAGGGGAAGTAAACAAGCAAATGTACCTTTTAATATATCAGCAATTGCAACAATTACTCCTGCTTTTATGCCTAAAACTCTATAAGCATTAGTTGCACCAAGATTACCACTACCGTAATCACGAATATCTTTCTTATAAAATATTTTACCGATTACTAAAGCAAATGAGATTGAACCAATTAAATAACTTAGAATCAAAGTTAAAATGTTCAAAGTATTATCTCCTTACATAGTTTGTTAAGTAAGTATTTCTATTTATCGCACATGATTTCCTGCACTCCTTCTTACATTAACCTGATTCGTTAGTTGAACAAGAAAAAAGAGCCGTCTAAGCAGCTCAACAATCTCCAAGTAAAGCACCCGTTAGTTTAAGTGTAAACCTTCACATTCTTTGATTGTAGACACTTATTCCTTCCATCCTACTGCTATATCGTTGGAGGGGAATTCAATAACCAATTTAATTTGAGGTGAATAAATATATCTGTCCCAATTTCTAACTTCTTCAACTCTGTGAATAATTTTAATCAGTTTTGTTTTAATGACATGTTGAAAATTAAGGTCAATAATGTAACATATTTCATTATTGACTTTATGACTGTTAATTACTAGTTCTGCTAATGCACTTTCATAGTCAATAAAGTTAGAAAAAATAGTTTTATAAAACATAAGTCCCCACTCTATTCCACTATTACAAAACGGAAATACTTCAAATAATTCATCTTTAATTTTGTTAGATTCTTCTTTAGATAAAATTTCTACTTCTTCTTGATAATCCATATGATTCGGAAATAACTCATTAACTTCCTCTAAAACAGCTTCGTATTCTTTTTTTTCCTCTTCTTCTATTCCTTTTTGTTTTTGCTTGTTTAGCAACTCTTTTAAACGTTCCTTTTTATCCTTCACCATATTCATCCTAACTATTTATTTGATTGATATATCAATTCCATCTTTCACTAACCTGCCTCGTTAGTTCAACAAGTAAGAAGAGCTGCCTAAGCAGCCACATGAGCTTTCACTAAAGCACCTCGTTAGTTGAAGAAGGAACAAGTTTCTATTCACTGGTTTCTAAAAACCAACGGTCTCTTTGATGGCTGACCATTGTATTTCAGATTTAGATTCATTGTTGGTCATCATCGTTCCAACAAAAACGTCATCAATATCTTTATTATTTAAATAGTGTTCAATAGTTAAATTGATAATTTTCGAAGTATATAAATTAGATAATTCATTCTTAGGAACCCAAAATAATTCCCCTTCGTCTGAAGGAATAAAGTTCATATGCTTTGTTTCTCCAAGGTAGACATATTGTTGGCGTATTTCTCCGCTATTTTTTTCAAGTAGAATATATTTAAGCCTAAAGTTTTTAATGTCATCTTTTTTAAATCCCGTCTCTTCTTCAATTTCCCTGAAACTTGCCTCTATTGGTGAATTAAGTTCATTGGGTTCCATATGACCTCCAATTCCACCCCAAAATGCAAAATTAAAAATTTTACTTTTTTCCTTTTTCATCATTAACGCACTTCCTTGATGAATTAGGAATGCAGTTGCCATTTGTCGGACTTCCAATAATACCATCCTCTCTAAACTTCCCACTATTTTTATTAAACTAAACTGCCACGTTAGTTCAACAAGTAATAAGAGAAGCCTAAGTAACTACATGATCTTTCACTAAAGCACCCGTTAGTACAACAAAAATTTTGATAAAAAATGCTTTTAAACCATTTATTAAATCTCTATTTCATGGGGTTTTCCAATTCATCTGATTGAAGAACTAACGCAGTTAATCCCGTTTCACTTCCGCTAATTTGTCCTTCAAAACTCCGCAGAGGTGGCTCAATTCGTATGCAATAATCAAGTGACACAAGTATTATTAAACGAAACCGAACGTGCAGAAGCAAAAGGACTGATTAAAAAAGCAGTAGTAGCAGGCATATTTGAAAAATCTCATTTGGATAAATTAGATAAGTATTCAGATGTTGAATTAATTAGTTATTCAATTTCTTATGTAAATCGTATACCTATGAGGGCTAAGATCTGAAGCACTAAATTCATAACATCTTCTTTATTATGCTTTGATTAAAAACGCTGAAATACACATATAGAAATTAAAATGGTGTAGTAGATACACGAACCGTAGCAGTTCCCGAAACTATTCCAGTTGAAGATGCATAACTAAGACCAAACAGTTTACCATTTCCCGGAAGCACTGTTAGTGGTATAGAGACAAATGTTTTTGAAGATTTAGCAGGAACAGTACCCCAATAATTAGAATAACCGTCTTCTAAAATATACACTTTTAACGTATCAGTGCTTGTATTATTAATATTCAAACGGAAATATTTATATCCACCAGGTTGATGCCAGTAGTTCCCGTTGTTACTAAGAGGTGCATCCAATGCTACATGATTTGCTCTTAGCATAGGATTAACCGTATCCTCAGTAGTTTGGATAAGTTGAGTAGTCGGCACATTAAGATTTTCTGACGTAGCAGTTTGACTAGTACTTGCTGAATCTGTTGAACCCATAAACGCACTGGCAACTAAAGTTGCGCCTAACGTTAGTTTTGATAAATTTTCAAAAGACTTGTTCATATTATTTTTCTCCTCCATCTTTAGTAAAAATATGTTGAAATAGTACATCGAAAAATATTACACTAAAAATGATAGAGCTGGTAAATATTTAAAGTAATGCCAGAATCAACGGATGAATTAGCTGTAGCGAAATATGATATCTCTTGTTCAACTAAACTGCCCGTTAGTTGAACAAGATAAGGGTGCTTAACCCTAATCAAAGTAAAACACCCCGTTAGTTGAACATGAATATTTTTAACCTTTACTAACAAACTCATAAATCTCTTGGACTGAATTACTGGATAATGCATAAATCGTGTGTGTGTCTTTTGTGTTCTTTAATGTCCCGGAATCTTCAGTAATCCAAAGATAATAGGATTCTTCACCGATACTAAATTGATATTGGTGATTTGTCATGTTGACAATACCAGGCTCTTTCTTTGAATCACTTACTGCTTTTGCGAAAATTTCTATTTCCTCTGTTTCCTTTAGTTCTAAGGAAATCGCTTTAGTGGTAGTGACTGTTTCAGAACTGCTTTCATTTTGAGCTTCACTTAATTTATTTTCTTGTTCTTGCGAGCAACCAGCTAATACGAATCCAAATGCGATAAATAAAACAAATAATTTTCTCATTAATATCCCCCCTCTGAAATTAGACTTTAATTCTTAAATTAAGTTACAAATCCTTGTTTCACTAAACTGCCCCGTTAGTTGAAGAACCATTTATTATCATAGTACCACAATTATCCAATTATTAGGTATTCAAAAACACCTAATATAAGGTGTTTTTGCTACACATAATGGTCCTAAGCTGTCGCATCTAGAGGTTGACCATAACCATCATATCCACGTTTGTTCAATTCCGTTATAGTCTTGGCATTCCATAGACTCGGGACGTTATCGATAGTAAATCCATTTTCTTTACCGACATCTGCAACGATGCGATTTGCGTATAAATTTACCATTATTCATTCACCGTCCCCGCTAGAATTTTGGCTAACTCAAAAATAGCTTGTTCTTGCGCCGCTAATTGATTTCTCAAAGATCTTCCTTCTTTTTCTGAGTCATCAAGTTTCTTTAATAGTTGATATGCAGGCGCAACCTGCTTCGTTGTCGATGTAGCCGTAACTATACCGTCTTCGTTAACTGTATCAACGGTGATAACAAATTCTAATTCCATGCCTATATCAAACCCGTCACTCCTAGCGACGGAATGACCTTCCGCTACCGACTCCGGCTCTACTTCATGGATTTTTACAACTAATTTTGTATCGTTTTCATATTCTAAATAAAACACTTTATCTCCTCCTTTATGATAGCAACGTAGTAGCGTATGGGTTCGGTTGCGAAATGCCTAAAGCTAACAAAGTGTTATAAACGTATTCGTTAGATGACCCAGACAAGATAGCTACTTGAATGACGTCGCCAACTTGTAACGTTGCCGTTTCGGTATACTCCGCAGGATGGACGCTACTGTGACTTCTTCTAGGTCCTAACAACGCGTTGTTTAAATACAATTGAAGAACTGCAGTCAAACCGCTTCTGGTTATCAGGTTTGTTTTTATTTGATACGTTCCCGCTATTTTAACTTGGAACCTTTTCGCGTTCGTTAAAGTAGTGTCGGTTGTGCCAAATGAATCAGTGATGGAATAAGCGTTTACAGGTCCCGCAATGGCAGGGGGTAAAAGAGTTCCGGCTTTATCAACTAAAGATTTCAGAGATTCAGCGCCCGTCGAGGGTTTTCCGCTAGCACTTAACTTTGAGGCGAGTGAAGTCTTCTGCGTCTGAATATCGCCCACTTGCTTACCCACAGCATCAGTAATTAAAGTAGGCGCTCCGATAACGGTCGCCAATTCCGATTGCTGATTAATACCCGTCATGTTTTGCAACGCTGTTACTACCTGTTCTAACGTTGCATCGTTTGGTAATGGCATGTTGTACCTCCTTTCTTATTTATATCAAAACAATATCTGACACTGAATAACTAACGTATCTCCCTTGCGACCCTCCATCGGAAACTCTGTGCACTCCGAAAGACACGCTTTGAAGCCCTGATAATTGTGTTATATCAATAAAGCACCACGCGCCTGAAGTGTCTCTGTTGGTCTTTACTTCAGTATTTCCGACCCTGAAAAAGTAAAAGTCTGTCGAAATAGACCTGTCAAATCTCAAATCAGGTAGTAGTTTAAAAAGGGCAAAACTTTTGCTTGTTACATCGAAAGTGTTATTTGAAGATACTCCAGTAGTAACTGTGCTGGAACCGTAAGAGCTTTGTCCTACGTATATCTGCGCAGGCAAGATGTTAACACTTGCCCCAGGCGAGTTAGAACTAAGAGGGGTGAAGCCTGCATTCGTGACGTTAGGCTTAAATAAAACTTCTATATTCGCTTTGCCATTCCTTATTGCGTCAACTAAGACCACCCATGGGTCAGTGGGGCTTGTAGTGCCACCGCGGTCATTAAGGGCGTTAGAAACGTTAGTCCTGATAACATCTTCATTCCGTTCAGCTCCGTTGGTGAGCACAATGAGTGCCTCTAAATCCGCTTTCGAGAGTCCCCCTTTATTCCGTAAGATAAAAAAATTCGCGTAAGCTACCACCTCCACAAAACCTTTATCTAGTGACGTGATTTGTTCGCCGTTGACATCGATTAAATTCTTGCTCGTAGTACCTCCATCGAGTGAGATAGTAATCGCGCCAGTTAAGTTTGCGTCCAATTTAAAAAACAATCGGTTCGTTTCCGATTGTCTCGTGATTCTGATTTGAGTGCCGACTACGGTCGGTGTTTGATACTCATAATCCGCCATATGCGTCTCAAGCTCCTGCGAAACATTTCCGATTCCGGCCAGACCGTCATGAGCTTCTTTGATACCCAGTTCAATCTTATTCATGTTGTCCGCAATGATAGGGGTTCCAGCTTCAATGACATCACCCTCAGCCGGAATAAGTGTTATTGATCCATCAGGATTGTTTTGCTCTCGAAACGTCCGTGGTCGTTCTACTTCCCTGTTCTTCCATTCAGTTGGCGTGTAAGCCATTAGATCACTTCCTCTCCGCATGTAACCATGCCGCAATACTGACGAGCTTCATAATTTCCGTGATAATAAAAATACAGCAAAGCTAGATTACTCTCCAGCCGTGCTGCATCTCTATAATCAAATGGTGCATTCGGTTCCCAGTCAACTTTGTTAGCTAGCCACCCAACAGGCGTGAATCGTTGACGTAGCAAGTCTTGATTGTTTTCTACACGATTCAAGCTATCCGCAAATTCAATGCGCTTCATGGTCCGATTCGGTACCGTAACGATAGCGGGCAAGGTGCCAAAATGACTGATTAAATCAGCAACAACCTCTGTATTGTTTTCGACTCTGTTCAAGTCCCCGTAATTATAGAAATCCGATGGACTCCATTCTAAGACAGGCTCTACCCAATCAGCCATTTAAACACCACCTTTCGTTTCGGTCTTGCCTTTGAGGTAACCAGAGAACTCATACTCTTGCTTGGTAATTCGGCTTTGTTTTTTCATGCCAAAACTGTCCTCGACCAATACGATGTCCCCCGGTTCCAATGCCGGATTCTGGCGCCAATTGATGGAGTATAGCGCCCGAAGATTACTTTCCTCTATAATCCATTGTGCAATTTCCTCGGCGTGCTCAACAGTTTGGATAAGAGGATTGTCACATTTAAGTGTGGAACCTTCTTTGACACCTTCATTCGTAAAGGAGTGCTCCACCTTTTCACCGTTGATGTAGACAGTCATGATAAGAGATTGAATCAATTTATCAAGCTTGATTTGTGGCTCCTTGAAGACATTATCAAACGTGATATTCTTCATATCCCAACCTGCATCAACCATAGGAGTAACCATGCCTGTAAACATGTCTGGTCCTGCAAAATGGACATAACTTGTACTTTCATCGAGAATGACGAATTGTTTAATAATCAACGTACCAGCACGGTCTTGGTATACGGCACTTTTGCTTGCGATACCGATGCACTGCAAAGCTTTACGTGCTTTTATTTTCTCTTTGAATCCATTTGTCGGGATATCCCTTAGCCCTTCATCGATTGAATAATGAGTGACACCAGAACTTATTAAAACGTCCTCAGCTAAGTCGTAGAGCGTCCCGTTTGCCGACACCAAGTATTCCTTCTGCTCGAGCAATTCGAGGATGTTACGAGCCGTAAAGGTTGATGTTAACGCCCCTTCATCCGATTGCCAATCAGTGAGGTAATACTTTTCGATATCGATATATTCGAATTGATCTTCCGCAATTTCAACGCCGATGGATAAACTCAATTCCTGCCTGTCTTTTAAGAAACGGTAAAAGCCATCTGGGTTCAAGATGTTAAACTCTCGGCTCGAATTATCGATGGTAAATTTGATTTCATTGGCTGGAAGCGTATCACCGACCACATTCATTTCTTCAATAAGTTTGACGTTGATCAATTTATCGCCTTCATACTCCTGGATGATTCCGAAATCAATTTCAACGATGCGGGCACGACGATACGGTTTGGCCCATCGTTTGATAGTGACTCTGATTTTGCCGTAATTGTCCAGACCGTGAGTCCATACATAAGACGTCTTGGCGTTTCCTACAATTGATTCATGTGCAATTAACGTGTTATCGGCTCGATAGATGTCAATATCGAAATCAGCCGCATATTCATCCGTCTTATTGTCGAAATGGATTGTTAGACCCATCGAGTTATGTTCTTCGAGAAAGGTGAATTCGACCGTTTGATGGACGGCGAACACGCCATCAGCACCGCACAACTCCCCACTCCACCAACCTAGTTCATCGTCACCCTCAATAGGTCTTGGAGGAATGAAGAAGCTACCATCAAGCTTGAAATAGTCCTGTTCGAAGGTAGCGAATTTACGTGACATGTTACGGACTTTATTGGTTAACTGGTCTTTCCTGCTGATTTCAGCTTCCGAGGAAACAACGGAGGTATTATCCAGATAAGCATCGTTGTCGAGTATTTCAAAACTCACTTTTGCAGCAGTCTTACGGATAGGTGCATAGACCGCTTGTTTGTACCCGGGGCTCACTTCAATCAATCTATACACCTACCTTTCGACGACATTAAATTTTACATCTTTCCACCGGATGTTACCGTTTATATAATCAAGCGCACCCATATTCCTGTCGCCCGCATAGAAAGTTCCCGTCTTTTTACGATTGTCTTGCGGATCAAGATATTCCACTTGGAAAAACACTGGACTAACAACACTCATAACTTTCGCTAGATCCGCTTTATCTAAGTGTCTCCAAGCCAACTCTATCTTTCGTTTGGTAGCTATTCGTTCGATAATCATCGTTCCGTTAGCATTCCGTTCAGCCTTGGATATATCTTGTATGCCCACTGAATAATCAGAAGGAGTGGGGATTGCCACTCCATTAATTTTGATCATGGTCCCACTCCTTTAGATTGGTTGAATAATAGTTGAACCGACCCGTTGGTCTTCTCTTGCAAGATAAGGGCTAAGGATGCGGGCTAATGTCGTACCATCGATATTTAGAACAACATCTCCGCCTTCCCCGTTCGATTGTTGACCCCCGCTACCCATTTGCATTGCTGCCATTACAGCTGTGCCTAATGCGCTTGCCAACTTGTCGACGAACGGCGTATTTTCAAGCGGGACAACCATCTCTGTTCCGGCTTCTCCCGCTATGAAGTTCCCGAAGTTAGTTGCACTATCAACGATTCCGCCTCGGGCCAGTTTCGGGATTTTCGGCACTGTTATAGGCGAAATATTAATGTCAACGCCCGGCACTTTATTGATTAGATCAATCGCACCTTGAATCATCCGATTAATATTGTTCATGACTAAACCAATAGCTGCATTCAGGACGTCAATCGTTACATTGAGCACGGCTTTGAAAATTCCTGATATCATCGTAACGATACCTTCGAAAACCGACACTAAACCTTTCCAAACCCGACTCCAATCATTTGTGAAAATACCGGCTAGAAAATCTATCAAACCGCCGAATACTTTTAGCAATCCACTTATTAAATCAGATATATAAGCTATCGTCGTACCCATGAGATCCACTATAAAGTTAAAGACGGTTGTGAAAGTCGGACTAAGCTTTTTAACCAGATAGTCCACGATAGGCAAGATGAACTTGTTCAGAATATCCAGTGCAGCATTCACAAGTTTCATAACAAATTCTCCGACCGCCTCAACTAATCCTTTCAAATGCTTGTCCCAAAGCCACGTTAGCATTTCGAGGAATGGTGTGATAATCGGCTCCAATATGTCATCCCATAAACGTTGGAATATGTTTCTGATATTCTCGAATAGCTCTGAGAGGTTATCTAGTAAAGTCTGGCCGTGTTTCTTCCACAAGTCCTCAACGATTTTCAACGTATCCAACACAATCTTCTTAAGTAAATCAAAAACCGGTTGAATAACAGATTTGTAGATGTCGTTAATCAAGTTGGCTAACCACTCGAACGTCTTGGCTGTTTCTTTGAAAGCGAACACCAAGATATCCGTAAATATAGGCACCAGTACCTCGTTGATTCTTTGGGCGATTGGGATAACGAATCCGTTGATGATGAAATTCACCAAAGGCTTTATAGTACCGTCTAATAAAGTTTGCAAATATTTAGCTGCAGATGAACTCATATCCATCCAAGCGAATTTCAGCTTATCCAAAGAGGGTAACCAAGTACCATTCCACAGACTTATCATCATATTAGTGAGGTTCTTGAAGGTGTCGGCCAATAGTTGAACGGCAAAAACCGCCACATCAGCTATGACTGGGGCGAAGTCTTTAATGAACCCGATGACAATACTTGGGATGAAGTCTGTAAGCAAGTACGCTACAACGGGCTTTAAATATTCCTCTAGCAGAACTAAAAAGGTTTCTCCGATATCCGCAAAGGCTGCTTTAATTGGCTCCACCGCATCAAAGAGGGGTTGTACAGCTACCACTAATTCTGCGAATATCCCCGCGAAGTGCTCATTGAAAAGCTCTCCAAAGGAAGCAACACCATCGTTAATTCCAGTAAAAATCCCTTTGATCTTATCTGCCATCTCTTGGATGTGTGCCGGTATCGTTTCGGTATCAATTCCAGGCATGTCTAAACCTCCAAAGTCCATATCACCTATATCACCGATTCCACCACCTGCACCAGCGCCTTTTCCGGCTCCGGAACCTTCACCAGAACCTTTAGATGGTTCTTGCAATGTGTTTATTTCATCAAACCCTGCAACGGACCGTTTAGCTTCCTCTGCAGCCTTCTTAACTTTCTTGCCCGACTTCTCCGCTTTCTTCCCTGCGTTTTCTGCCGCAGTACCGAGTGAATCCTGTGCTGCGACACCGCCGCCGATGGAAGCCCCGGCTTGTTTGTTGGATTTGGAAACGCCAAATAAAGCTTGCATAAAGAATTTGAAATAGGCCGTTACCCTAACTAGCCAACCAGCTACTCTCTGAAGTATCGGGATGACAGAATTGGCAATTGGCATGAATGCTTCGCCGATGTTGGTTTGGATATCTCCTAGCGTTTTGTTGAGGTAGGCTAACCGCCCCGCAAATGTGTCAGCATATCTAGCTGCATCACCAACTTGGAAAGTGGTTTCAGCCATAATGCCGCTAACCTCGGCTTGTATCTTTTGTTGCTGCGATAGCTTGTCGGCAGTAGTACCGATTGATTTGGCATACTCGTCCCACATCTTCGCGACGTTCTTTGTAACACCCGCGTTATCGACTAAGACGGAGTTTTCTTGCCGTAAACCTTCAGTAGCCGTGACGACAGCTTCGCCCAATGTTAACCCCGCTTGACGTCCGAATGCCGCCGCATCCTTTAACCGTTCCATCGTTTGTTGAATCTGTTCATCGTTATATCCGCGTGACGCAAGGTTTTTATAGGCGTTAATTGCATCCGTCAACGGCACAAGACCATCGTTAATATATTCGTTGATATATCCCTTCGCTTTACTAAACGATCGTCCTTGCCCATCCAGAATCGACTTCAAACCAACAAAAGCACCCTCTAGGTCACTGGCCGCCATAACAGCATCTTTGACGTACTTACCGATACCAAGAGTTACAATGGTAGCCGCGACAGCTTTAAATGCATCTTTCATACTGTCAGTCGCTTTTGTAACGGCTCTATCCATAGTACCTAATTCACGTCTCACGCTGTCTAGCTCTCGCCTTAAACCAGATGTTTCAGAGGTTATCAGTATCTGGAGTTCCTCCAGAGTCGTTGCCACGGCGTTCACCTCGTTTCCGCTTCTCGGTCGCATACGCTTCGATTCGAGATTTCATGATTTGCCAGTGTTGTTGCTGCGCTTTCTCCATTTCCGCTTTCCGTTCAAGTTCAGGGAATACGCCCGGAAACGCTTCGTAGATAGCGGGGGCTTCCTGTTTGTTACCTATCATGATACCGACAAGTGAAGCGATTTGATCCGCTTGACGATACGCAATAATCGATTGGATACGCATGGAAGTCTCTTGCTGTTTGTTGTAAGCGGATATGGCCGCTGTAATTTCTTCATATGTCATATCCCAATAAAAAACTGCATCCACACCGCATTCACATGCAATCGGATACAGCTTCTCGAAAAGTTCTGTCAAGTTTTTTAACGGTTCATTTTTAGGCGCGTCACTCTTATTTTCTTCGCTTACGCCTTGTTCGGGAAAAAACCCGACACTTTGAATACCTCGATTAGAGAAGGTAGCAGATCCGTATAAGCGTTGCCGTCCTCGACGTATTGGTCATACAGATTTACAACATCTTCAAATTTAAAGCCGTGGTGGAACTTTTGGATGGACGCATGAAGAATCAGTAACACGCTACTGATAGATGGAAGATTCCCACCCTCGATGGCCGCCAGTATATCTAAGGGATTCCGTCCACCTAGCTTCTTTTCCAAGTCAATTGCCGACGCTGCTGTAATTCGAAGTTTGAATTCTTCTCCACCAAAATTTAGTGATGTGTATTTCATAATAGATTTCCTCCTCATAATAAAAAGCACCCTCGAAGTGAGAGTGCTTTTAGCCGTTTGTTATATTCGTTGTTGTTGAATTGCTTTGATTAGCTTGTCGTTTCGCTTATCTGCATTGTACTGATTAACCACTAATACCGCATGAATAATTCCGGGGATGTAGAAACAAAGAGATAAGATGCAATTTATAATGAATTGCCCCGGCTTTTTGCACGACAGAATCGCTAAAGGTGGTAAAAGACACAATAAGTAACGCATTTGAATAACCTCCGCTCGGTGTTCTTTATAAGAATATTCTACCATACGGAGAAAACTCATGCCACTTAAGGTGTGGGATTAGTTACTGTAATATCACTCTGCAAACTCATTCCAACCGTAAATGTCATCGCCGCATTAACTGCCGCTGCATCCATCTTCACGTTAACATATGCACTGAATTCATGCCCAGTACCGTCCGGATATTCTACTTTCAAATCGGACGCTTTGTTTGCATCCTGCATAGCCTTCAGTACGCGGTAGTTACTCGTTTCCGTTCCGTTGTCGTACAAAAACTTGAACGTTAAATCACCAAGGTCTTTTACGCCGTTGATATACTTCTTAACACCATCTGCCAAAGTGGTTACTTCCACCTTTTCGGGGTCTCCACCCATCTCCGGTACTTCCATAAGATGCTCAAGCACCGTATATGTTGAACCGCTCGCTTTATAGCTCAGCGTTGTGTCTTTCGATAATAGTCCTGCCATTCTATACACTCTCCTCTATTGATGAACTAAGTTCGTTCGTTTATCCACTATCCCTCGATAGCGCATTGTTTTACGTTTCATACCACTTGGATCGTTTAAATCTGATGTAAATTGTCTCAGGAAACCAATACTTGTCATCTTAACGTCCACTTCTGCTGCAATAGCTCCAGTAGATTTCGTGTTCCAAACGTCAATCAAGATGATAATTTCAGACTGCAATTCCACCCGCATCTTATGATAGTTCGAGTTATCACCTTCTTTAAAAGTGATATGCGGTGTTTTCTCGGGACCCGCAGGGAACTCGTCAGAAACACTCACTCCGTGGATGGACGATAGCAACGAGAATACTTCTGGTTTAACGTCGTACATTTAACCACCCATTTTCTGAATATCCTTTTTCAATTGTTCTTTTACGATGCCTACCGCTTTGTCTTTGTTGTTCTTAAGAGCAGGATACAGAAAAGGTTGAGCGTCCATCCCTGCCCAATCCTGCCTGTATTTCACGTTTTTATCCGACTTAGGTGGAGAAGGTGATGCCTTCCCGCGTTTACCAGTCCCGAACTCGACATAAGCTGCGTAGTATAGGTTGCTCGAAATAATCCCGGTAATTTTACCGTTTTTAACAACGACTTTTTCCTTGATACTGTTCCGTAACATACCACTATCGCCAACTGGCGCAAGCCCTTTAGCTTCACCCTGCGCCATCTTAGTTGCTTGCTGTATTCCAACTTTAAGAGATTTTTGGCTATTACCACCGAGTCGGTCGAGTTTCTTCATAAGGCCATTCAACCCTTTGATTCCACTCATGACCTCACCTTCTCCAAATCAACTACGTAATGGGTATTCCAACGTCTAATAGCGACTACCTTGTAGTCTGGAGCTTCATAGGGCGACACATAGACGCATACACCATCAGACTCCGATATATGGGCGTTTACGTTGACATAAGCAGTCAACATGTACGCTAGTCGTTCACCATAGACTTCCATCATCATCTTCCCACCTGCAGGTTGGATGTTGCCGCGAATGATAAATCCTACTGGATCCATTTCCTCGGATTTCGTGCCATCCGGTTCAGTGATAATGATTCGACCTTTGACTGTGTAATTCTTTAGATCACGTTGAAGAAGACGCATAGCGCACCAACTTTGCTAAACGTTTTTGGTTAATAGCATTCTGAATTGATTGTGGCAAGTCTTCAAACGAACGACTGATACCACCTTCGGAATGGGATGACTGACCCTCGACGCCCTGCTTGTTATAATGGATGACAGCTATTTGCCGTTGAACCGATTCGAGAGTCTGAGGTAGTTCTGTCCTGTTTGTCCATGTTAAAATGTCATCTTTAACATCATACAGTGACAGCTGCAACGCCCTGTCCTGCTCCTCGTCAATAATGCCGAGTTGTATCTTCAACTTATCTAGCTGAGTTAGTACATACATAAATACCACCTCCAAAAAAAGGAGAACGGATTTAATCCCCGCTCCCCTTCTCTTTATTTTTCGGCTTTTTTGGTTCTTTTTTCGAATCCGCTATTTTGACGAAAAGTGATTCATTGAAATCATTATCGTCAATCTCAAACTCCTCACCAACCTTATATGACTGGTGATTATGTCGAATGGGAATATCTTTCACTTGTACAATCATTTGAATACCTCCTTACGCAATTGGTTGCGCTTGGAATACTTCATCCGCGCCCGGGAATGATGGAATAGCTGTAGCTACCGCTTTAGTCCAAGTGGAAACCGGGTCTACGTTTTCTTCATAGACCATCGCAAGCACATTACCAATTTTGCTAGTTTCAATAGACGGATCACGTGTCAGACGAATTTCTTCTGCAGTAGGACCGAATAGCGTTTCACCAAGAGCTCCATCACCGAACATAACGAAAGCATTTTCCGGGAAGTAACGGTGCGTTGTGTACGTACCATTAGCTGCCTGCTTACGGAATTTAGCGTCATAAGATGCGATTTTCGGCAATTGAAGGCTTTCAAGGAATGTATTCAACTCACCAACAGAGACGATTCTGCCTGAATCTTTCCCGTACAATGCCGATTTGACATTCGGATTAGTCAAAAGTGCCGCTAGAACTGTATTAGATGTCAATGCACGTGATGGTACCAGTGAAAGAGAATTTGCCCAACGGATCATATCCTCGATAGGATTAGAGTCGGGATTCGTCCATAGATTCGCACCGGATAGCGCTTCTTTGTTTTCTGTCGGCACACCATAGTCCAGTACGGCATTCAAACCATTTTCAGCAAGCGTCAACGTCCCTTTTGCAAGAACCTCCATACGCATTTGTTCAACACGTGCGTGAACTCCGGCGACCAATACATCAACATCGTTGTAGACATTTTGCATTAGATATTGTTGCTCGGCCGCATTACGCGGGTTCTCCAATGCAATGATTTCCTTTTCCGTCAGTTGCATCTTACGTTTGATTAAAGCCATTTCAAGTGCCATTTTGCTCGCTTCACGTGATCCGATTTCTGCCTCTGAATCAAATGAATGAACAGAAGCTACTACTGGCGTACGTCCTGCCCCTTTGATTAAATCGAATTCTAGTGATTGTTTCTTGGTTTCCGGGAACAAAGATGCTCCTAAAAGTGGTGCATATTCACGGTTTTGAAGATAGTTTAGTACTTCCTTTTGATTAAACATATCTAATAGGTTTGCCATGTGTTGTTTCCTCTTTTCTGTTGGTTATTTTTATCGGAATTTGATTTCTGTTAACGCTGTTTTAGCCGCTTCATCAGGCGCAACGGGTAAACGAGCTTCTAAGATATAAGCTTCAACAACTAGCGCTCCTGGTTGCGGCCCTTCTGTTACGTCCACATCATTCAGCAAGATACCTTTAGCTGTTGCATCGTTCTTAGGATAAATAGTTCCAGCAGGCACAATCTTACGCCCCTTTGCATTAGCGGCAACCCCCGTCTGTTCTACCTGTGTCGTAAACGACTGGTATCGCGCGCTCGCTAAAAAGTTAATTTGTTTTGCTGTTTCTACTTTTGATACGTACATGTTGTTTCTCCTCTCTTAATCCCATAATGTTGTTGCAGCTGGTTTGCTTTTTTCGTTTAATGATTTGGCGAAGTTTGCGCCTACACTCGTTTCTCCAGCGCCTTTAGAACCGCCACCACCGGGAGGGGTGCCACCGCGTAGACGTTCATTCACTCCTGCTTCGACCGATTCACGGAACGCTTTCTCAACGGCGTCAAGGCTTCCGTTTGTTGATGCAGCATCTGTAAACACAAGAATTTCAGCCAACTGTTTCGGTAAACCCTTTTCAGCAAGCGTTTCAAGTGCAGATGCCCGTAACTCTCTACGAGTGATGTCAGCTTCGCGTTCCAAAATCTTTGCTTCACGCTGTTCACGTTCATACTCCGCTTTTTGATCAGCATTCATCTTGGCGAGCTTTTCGGCTTCCGTCTTGGCCGCTTCGATGTCCTTGTCACGATTAGCACGTTCTTTGGCAACAGTTTTAGCGATAAGCGCGTCAATCTTGGCTTGTTGGTCTGCTGTAAATCCGACTTCTTTTTTCTTCTCTTCATCCTCTTTTTTGTCGTCGCCTTTATCGCCCTTGTCGTCATCACCTGAACCATCTCCACCTTCATCTGCGAAGAATTGGATGTTTAGTCTCAAAGGAAGTTCAGGGCTTCTAACGATTGACTGGACAGGTTTATTTGGTACGAATAGCGATTTGAAAAATGACATTAATAGCGTGATATATTTCATAAATACCTCCACCGTTTAACGCCCGTCGGCTTTATCCATGCACCTTTTTATGTCGTGGGCACGTTTTGGACCGGCTACATAACGGAGTAGCGAACCGAGATGTTGGATCACTTCCTTTCGGATAATTGATCGCGGAATTGATATTTACCGCATATAGAACATACCCACTCAGAGCGTTTGCCGTTTCTGTGATTGATTTCATCGCCATAAATGTCACGCTTGTGAACGTAATCATGTTTGTGCAGTAGCCCAAATCCAATCCACAGAGCCTTAAACATCAATCCGACTGTCTTTAGCAAATTCACACCTTCACCCCGCTTTCATATACTTTTCTTTCCACTCTGGATAAGCCATGCTAGCCGAAACCAGTTCATTCTTACCTGTAGCTGGATTCCTTGCCCTGCGTTGAATGTTATCGAACGTTTTCGGCCCAAAATAACCCCGAGTTGTTGAACGACAAAAAGGATGCATCGGAGGCATGTTCTTCCCCGGCATCGCATCTTTAACTTTATAAACCTTCAAATCTTGATTCTGGCAAAACTTCGATGTTTTCTTATCAAGAGTTGCAAGGAACATATACTCGTCAATCTCGGCTTCTTCATAGGATTCCATCTCGGCCATGTTAGCCATGTACGTTGTTTCTGTACGGACTATGCGGTTAGCAGCATGTTTGCCTACATCCATTCGTTCAGCCAGTTCTTTGCTCATTTTGGCTGTCCCCGCGCCACTGACAAATCCTGCAGTAACAACTTCATTGACCTGCTTAGCCAAAACATCCGTGTTGTCCCAAATCCTCGATGAAAACTGCTTGCCTGCCCAAGGTTGCTTAAGGATATTTTGAATCACCTTATCTGGCATTGAAGCGAATGCAAACCCTACCCCGAGACCTTTCTGCACATCGAACATCGTTCGATGATAAGCATCCTTCATAGTCTTGATATAAAGGTTTGTGCCTGCTGTTATCTCCACGTCTGCAATGATTTTGGACTGTAGATACACATTTTCTTTCAACGCTTCCAAACGAGTGATACGTGCCCTATAAGCAGGGGCATTAATCTTCGCTAACAACCATTTTTGTATTCTCTTATCCTTTATTTTCGGATAAGCCTTTTCCGCTATCGCCAGTAGTGGGTTAGGGATTCTTTGGTTCAGCATCTTTTTAGCTGCAGCAGGATCAAGTTGTCCATTCTTGCTAAACGTAGCGAATATCTGGTCAATCATTACTTGGATGTCCATCTTTGCTTTGTCATAGGCATCGTTGACGGTTTGAATGGTCGAATCAGCGCCTTTGTGGTACTCTTTCATGCGTTTCATCGAACGTTTATCCCAATAGGCGTTACTCCGCTTCTTCATCAACTTTCACGTCCTCTGGTGGGTCCATAGGGAAACCGAACTCACTTTGAATACGTTTCGTTTTCTCGGCGCGCTGTTTTATCAAGCGTTTGAACTCCTCAGCTGCATCTTCTACGAATGGGATTTGGGTAAGTAGCGTTTCGTCGCTCACCTGGTCAACCAAGGACACAAGTTCTTGAATCGTTAAATCATTTTCGGGTAGGTTGCGAACCATCGTAATAATAACGTCCGTCACACCCGTTTCTTTACCCTTGACCCCTAAGATATTAGAGAATAGTTGCAGGCGCTCACGTAATCCTTGGATGAAATAGCGTTCCTTGATAACAGCCAATTGCTCTGTACCAAACAGCTTGTATTTCATAGCCACACCAGAACTATTCCCGCCAAAATTTTCATCTGCTAGCATTGGGACCATGGCAAAACGATGAATATCATTGCTTATTGAATCTTTCAGTATTTCGACTTCCGCTTCGTTCAGATTCTTGGTCAGCCATTCAGCATTCGCACCTGCATCTGGCATTTCTAGGATTTTCAATTTCTTAAGTAACCTTGCTGTCGCAAAAGTTTCCTCTTCATCGTCACCAAACGAGAACCCCGAAACCTTCAGTATCGCATCCACCAACTGTTCTTTGTCATTGACACGATCCGACTGCAGAACGTTGTACGCATCAATCAACGATAACTGTTGCTCGAAGTCTCCTTGTTGTTCCTCGTTGTTCCAGTACTCAACGATCGGTACAGCTTTGTAAAAATGCGAATTAGATTCTCCCTCTGCAAAATCCTTACTATCAACATCTTTAATCGTATAGCGCAGTATTTGATTCTCCGTGTATACATTGACGTTGTAGCCTATTACCTTGTTGTCAACATCTCGTTTCTCATAGTAATGAACCCCGAACATCGGCTTATATTCAACCGTGTCATCTACCACAAGGAAGATTTGCCGAGGATCTACTACCGCAATCTTTGGAATAGGCACGTCTTCACGGGACATAAAATGCAATTCAAATCCAATGCCGAATGTCGATAGATCCTTTGCTAGTTCCGAATCCTTAGACGTTATATCGATAGCTTTATACGCTTGCAATATCGACTCTATCTTTTCACCCTCGTACTTAACAGGTTTACCAAATACGTATCCTGTAGCTATATCCGTAATATACTTGGCATGATTCGCTACGAGCATATTATTAGGCAACCCTTTGTCCTCATCAGACGGACGCTCTAAAATAGCATGTTTTCCCATGTAGTAGTTATCAAGCATATTCAGTCGGTCGATGCTTTCTTGATGTTCCTTAATACAACTTGAAATTAATTCAACAGGGATGCCTTTCTCTATCAGTTCTCTATTGCGAATAATCGCCATGTCTTCACCTCAATCCAAATAATGCTTTACTGCCGATTCTTGCTTTGCTATTCTTCTTCATATCAGCCTCAAAAGCATACCTAGTCGCATCAATCGTATGGTTATCTTTATCTTCAAGACGTGCTTTCGGATTACCGTCACGGTCCGTCTGATAATCGATGTTCTCGAATTCTCTTGCTATATTCGGAGTGCGTAATGGATCAATGCAGATAAAATCCAAGTCGTCTAGCCACTCTTCCCCGTACTCAACCGAATCTGGGCCTTTTATTGCAGCCTTAAGACGCCTTATGCCATGTTCATTGCGTAATTCGTCGTTAGACTTAGGCTCAGCGGATTCAGCTGTCATATCCTGCTTTTCGTAACCTTTTTTAATTATCCATTCTGCCAGCTTACGGTTGCTCACTTTCTGGTCATACAATTCATCGATGGCATAGATGCCGTTTTTCTTCTTGTTATAATGCCATCTAACGAATGCCAAAGGATCCGGACCATATCCGTAGTCAATCCCTTGACGAATGTTGTCGAAGGTCTTCACCATATCGTCCGTGATGCTTCCCGCTTTCACTTTCAAGTTATCGAACGGCACAACACCCGAACCAACTGCCTTACCTTCATATTCCCATTCGTAACGCCTGTGATTACGTTCCTTGGCTGCTTCTGCTTCCGCTATGAATTGTTTGGAAATGAACGGGTTGTCCAAGTATGTCGAATGATGAACAAGCGTGTTAGCAGGTTGGAATGAGCTTTCATACTTCTTATTCACCCATGATTGTTTGCGCTTCGGTGGGTTGTAACTGAAAAAGAACTTATAAAAAAGACCATCAGCCAATTCTCCACGTAATAGGGAGTTGGTGATGGTCGTTACCTCTTCTTCGGTTTTGAACTCTGCTAATTCCTCAATCCAAGCAATAGCAAAAGGATAATTCGATGATTTCAAGCCTTTGATACGTTCAGGCTCCTGTGCTCCACGGAATACCATATAATTTCCACGCGGAATGTACGTGATCCGCATCGGGGACTTATTAATCTTGAATAGATGCGAAACACCTTGCTCTGATACGGCCCATTTCATCTGCTCGAAGATTGATAGCTCAATCGTGTTGTCCACTTTACGGATGCCGACCGCATTCACTGCGTATCGCATAAGCAATTGGACGATGATGTGAGCGAAGTCAGATGACTTACCGGAACCACGGCCACCCTTACAGACGATGTTCAAAATGTCTTCTGCTATAGCTGCGCGCCAGACTGGATGGAATGCTTTCGGAAGTAATTCGGATAACTTTTTAACCGCCATCACTATCACCACTTATGTCATCTATGAATTGAACAGCACCAGTAATTTCGGTTTCCACTTTGTCAGTCCAGAGCTTGTAACGCTTACCGAGTAGTTCAGCCGCTTTAACACGTTCAGCCATAGTCGGAGGCATTTCTCCTTCAATTTCTTCGGCGCCACCACCAAGCCCGATTAATGTTGCTGCTCTTGCTTCTCCTCGAATGACGGACGTTAGTAATTCGAGTATTTCTTGTTGATCTGCTACTCTCTCCGACTTCAATTCTTCCATGCGATTGGCTATATAGGCTTTTACCTTAGCATTTCCAAGCATACGACTTCCGTTTGTGCTCGCCGTCGTTTCTTTCTTCACACTCGGATAAGCTTTCAAATACGCTTGTGTGGCGTTTCCTAGCTCTATATAGTAGTCAGCAAATGCTAATTGCTTCTCTGTCAATTTACGTTCAATCAATGGCATCACCCCATTATGCTAGTCGCTTAGTTTGTTTTTGGACATAGAAAAAGCACCCGGGAGGATGCTCGCGAATAATAAGTATTAATTTAGCGTCAATTTTACTTCATTTTTCTTAACCACAATTTTTTTATTTTATTAGCATACATTTTCCCGTCCTGCGTTTTCGCACAAGCATAAACTTGTACTTTATCGCCTTCCTTGAACTTTTGACTCAATAGTAACTCAGACATTTCCGATTCCGTTAAACTATGCCTAAATGCATCATTCCACTCTAATTTACTATTATTCCTTAAAGGATACTCGACACTTATAGATATGTACCTATTCTGATTGTTTTTATATGCAAAGCCGTAAATCATTAAGTTAACAGGGATATTCCTCTTATTTATAACTTTCATTTTCCAATGACCTCGACTAACATCATGCGCTAATTCAAGTTTGTAAAAAGTGTTTCTGACACTGAAATACAAAGTGATCATTAAACCTATGAATGTTAGTGCGGATAATACTATGTTAGAGATTGCAGACACAATATCCCAATTTATCTGTTCAAGCATTTCCCTCACCTCCTACTGACAACATTCGCCAAGAAAAGTGTAAATCCTTTATTTACTACTCGTATGTATCAGGGCTGTAGGAGGGGTCTGGTCGCTCGAACGCACCCCCTCTTTTAATTCTCCCCCTCATATATGCAAACTTCGTATATCAAGCGTATATCACGGAATCTTTATCCATTCTTTCATCGACCTTTTTCTTCGCCCTGCGAATCGATTGCTGCACCATGCTTTTACTGACTCCCAGCTCGTTAGCGATATCGCTCATACTCCTCTTTTGTGCAACATGGAGAATGTAGCATTGACGCTCTCTTAACGAAAACGAAGCTAGAATGTCCGCCATAATAACCTTTTCTTCTCTCGTCATAAACAAATGCTTTTTATTAATATCGTTCTCATCCCTCAGTTGCATCTCGATATCTGGAATCAAATCAATGTTTTCATACGACCTCCGTTGATAAACAGCCTTTTCATCGACCCCTCGATACGTACCTGGTTGTCTACCTGTCGTCATCCACTCCAACGAAAAAGACATACTTTCAATCATACTATTAATCTGCTTCAAGTCCTGCAATTCAATCGGGTTATTCCTATCAATTTGATCCGCACGCTTTTTTAGTTCTTGCCGCCCGCCCGTATACTCTTGTATCAATTCATCTGCCCAATTCAACATAAGATCCCCTCCTCATCATTGGTTAAATGCTTCGCCCTTTTTCAATCAATTCCGTTTGTAACGCCCTTATCTTCTTCACTCCCTATTTTTGAAATAATAAAAGAGGACAACAAATGACACAGCGCAATGCTGTAATCATTGTTGTCCTCTGGTTGGCCAGGGGGACTATTGTCTCAATTTCATATTAGCTTTATTGAGTCTATCTCTATAATGCTGAATTTCATTATCCGCTATTGGCATACCTTCCTTGAACCATTCCAAAGCTAGTTCGAAATCTTTAAGTATTTCGAGACATTCAATGAAGGCATCATATTTTTCCTCAGAAATTATATTGGTTGGAATTTCCGTTAATTGTTGGCGAGTTATTTTATTTATCTCAATAATTCCTTCTACTTTTTTTGGATCTAACTTACCTTCAAGAAAATACTTCATTCTTAATAGTGAAAAATTAACCCCATTTTGCACATTGGCATAGTATTTTCTAAACTCAAAATTTAATTCTTTCATTTTTTCTCTTTTTAATATAGTCTGTTGCATCGTCATTACATTGACAGCATGTTTACCTGCAATAGTTGCACCAATAAAGGCACCCACTAATGTGAATATCCCCCCAAATAAGCTAGGAAAGAACCAGTTTGGTAATAGGTTAGCCTCTGAAGATACAATATTGAGGCAGAGGGAGATGATTATTAGCACCAATACACCGATAATCACTTCAAAAATATAAGTTTTTCCCTTCAAAACTCTTCCCCCGTTTCACTTCCCCTGATTAAAAAATTATTGCTTACAAGTCATTATTTGGTTCCCTCTTAATTGCTCGTAGAACTATTTAACTTGCTCATATACTAAGTGTGTATATGGAACCACTCCACTTAAGAAACAAAAAAACAACATATCCTGAATATCCTTCGAAAAACCAAAGTTACCGTATGTTATATCAATTAATATTGGTAATAGGCCCAAAAATACTATCAACACTGTAAAATCAGCTAGTAAGATTTTTTTCAAATAATTAATTTCTGGTTCACTAAAAGCTAAACGAGTTTTCCCTAAAAACCTCAATAGCCAGCAGTATATTTTATATTCAAAATAAAATACCATTGAGATCAATAATAAAACTGCTTCTTTCGAATAGTTGTTTATAAATACGTTAACCCATGAAAAAAATTCATCTGTTTTAATAATAGTTTCATTAAAAATGATCATGTATGCACTAATAATTAATAGTAAAATTAATGATGATACTATCATCATTAAAGATATAAATCCCACTCTTCCTAATAAACCAAGGTAAATTAATGTCGGAGTCTTCAATAACTTTTCTAACTCTTCAACCAACTTTAGAGTAATAATAACTAATGGGCCGAAGATAATTTTTTTTAAAATGTCGTAGGATATTGTTAGTAAGGTCATTGCTCCATAAATTAAAGTTACCATTATTACGTTCTCAATCAAGTGAATATCATCCACCATTCTATATTAGCCTTTTATTTCAACTGATTTATATGTTCTTGAACCTTACCTATTAATTTCTTTATATCACTTTTCTTATTTAGAATATGCATTTTATCGTGACAGTTCGGACATAAAGCAACAGCGTTGTCTATTGTATCTGACCCACCTTTAGACAACCATTTAATATGGTGGGTATGAAAATAGGGTTTTCCTTTTTTATCATTGAATGGAGCCTTTTCTTCACACAATTGACAGACACCATTCGCCCATCTTTTTGCATACTCAACAATGTACTGATCTCTTTCAAATGTAGTAGACCGCACACTTCTAGTTCCAGGTTTTCCATGGGATAATTCAGCTCTTCTTCTTAGCTCTTCAGTTGATAATTTTCCTGCTTCCCTTACTTGCTTCTCTTTTCTATTTTCATTTTTTTGGATATCAATTTCTAATTTCTTGAATCCATCTTTTAATTTCAACGAGAAAACCCAAACTACCCTTGCATTATTATATTTATCCAATTGTTTTTCAGTAAAAGGATCTGCGATTAATTGAACCCGGCCAATAAAGGTGTATTTTTTGGGCTCAAACACCTCAAATAAATAAACTTCTACACCATTCTTATTAGATTCATTCAAAGTTTTATTTTGATCCTTATGTAAATTTTGATCTCCAACTTGTCCCATACCAGTATAGTAAAACGTGTCAGAAATCCATCTATCCATATAAAGTGATTTATAAGGATCTGATATTATCACTAAACTATTAGTTCTGTGGGATCTTCTCATCCCCCCTTGTGGAGCACATTTAAAAACATTTGTTAGTTGGCTATTATTTAGTTCATCACCTTGTTTTAATCCATTTAGAAATACCACTATAATTCCTCTCCTCTACCCTTCGCATCCGTTTCATTTTCCCCTGATACATCACAATCTTATCCACCATACACCAAAGGACAACAATTGACACAGCGCAATGCTGTAATCAATCGTTGTCCTCTGGTTGGCCAGGGGGACTATATCTTCAGAATACTAATACTTCTTATTTTGGTTAAAATCAAAGTCCGGCAATTTATATGGATTCACTTTTATATCTATTTCAGACTCCAAGATTGGTGGATTTAATTCTTTGTATCGATCAAACACTTTTTGTTCTAGAGGTGTTAGTGTCTTTTTCATTTTTTTAATATAAAGCTTGGTAAAAACCTTACTTTCAATAAAATCATTTTTCAGCATCTTTTTAAATTCTTTATTACTTTTTGCTAATTTTAGTGCATTAAATACTCTTTGCATTGTATGAGTAATGCCTTTCCGTGAAGCGTTAGCAATCTTTTTCAGAATCAGGTTAAATAGATTAATTACTATGCCCCCTGCTAATGAAATGAATATCCAATCCAATATTGTTAAATCAGAAAACTTTAATAAATATTCTTTCAACACTCTTCCCTCCGCATCCTACGAACTTCCCCCTGATGCATTACAACCCTATATTTCCCATGTTATATAAGGACAACAAATGACACAGTGCAATGCTGTAATCATCGTTGTCCTCTGGTTGGTCAGGGGGGACTTTTATATATTCCTAAAATATGAATGTGTTAAATACATATCATTTTTCGGTCGCATATTTTCAAACTTCAATTGAGGAGAATTACATTTAAACTGATTTCCTAAAAAATCAATACCTGTTATCTGAATTATTCCCTCTGTATATCCTCGAAATCCTTTATAATCTATTTTTATAGGAACTATAATTTTATAGTCACCGTACGTTTTCTCATCCCCTCGAGTCTTAATGGGTTGCATTCCCATTAAGCCGTTGTACGAAATTTCTATATCTCTATTAGTGAAACTTACACTTTCGATTATAAAGAAATTTTCTTTTTCATTCACCAAGATTAGATGATCGTTATTTGTTGGCAGCTTATCAATTCGGAATACAGGTTTATGGGAAAATTCCCATTGCTGTTTTTGTAAGTCTACCTGCCCAGCCATATTCTTTACGGATTGATAAGACACGAACACTCCAGATAACGCGATCAACGCTGTTATTACTAATATCCACTCAGACGCACTCAAAATTCCTCTCCCTCTTCCCTCCGCATCCGTTTGATCTTCCCCTGATGCGTCACAATCCTGTATTCCCCGTGCTCCGGCAATTCCCTCACTTTCGCAACCCCATCCGAAATCACCACAACACAGTTCAATGGTAGTTCCATTATACCAATTCCCAACAATAATGCATCCGTATTAAAAGTAATATCTTTGTTCACCAGGACCCCTCCTATGTGGTATACTTTGCTTGTCTAGGGCAGGAGGAATCCTGTCTTCTTTTATTGCCCCAAAACCCCTCTTGGCCGTTGTTTAACCAAACCCTGTTCCGCTTGATCCATAATCAGCAGCGCAACACTTCTTTGATTGCAATGCAGTTCCTTCGCCATTTCTGAAATCCCTACGCCTTCATTCCACAACAGTCGGAATCGCATCAGTTCACTTTCGCGCCAGACCCACTTGACTTCTATATCTTCAAACAGCACGTACTTAACTTCTTGTGCAGCTATCATTTAGGTTGCTCCAATGCTTGATGGGCTGTTCTTCCGCAATCGATTAGAACAGTCTGTTGAAAATATCCTTTTGCATATATCTCTTGATCCGCATAAAACTCCAAAGCTCCACGTAATCGTCTGTTTTCATGTACCGCACTTACCCATTCATGTTGAAGACTTTTGAAATTCAGCTCAAACTCCTGCGCCCGTTCAGCTTGTTCGATAAGAAAACTAATATCGCTCGGCCATACATCACCAGTTGAGTTGAAATGCTTTCGTATCCTTTCCGCATTCGTTTCACTCATCCTAACCCCTCCTCAATTCACTCTGTCTAAATATCCCAACCCGATTGCACTTAGCAAACAGCACCTCATACTGTTGACCGCGCAATCCCTTTATGACCCGCCCTCGAACTCCTTGAAACTCTTTCAGATAGTAATAGTCCTCGACTTCTTTTTCAGTCACATTGACCACGACTTCGACTGTGTTTCCAATCTCGAAAGTTGTTGTTGGCACATCAAATATGGTTAGTTGCTGCACCATTGGTATCACTCCTTTTTACTACTCCTAATGGTCGGAATGTGTAGTAGGACTTAATTCTTCCTCGAACTTTTCTTCTGTTTATGATCAGTAAAAATAGTTTAAATTATAGTAAATAGGTATTTGTTTTAAAAAAAATATTGGTATAATCGTTTTAAAAACAAATTTTTCATAGAAAAGAGGAAGTTTTCATGGTAGAAAGTTTTGTACATCATTTGTGCATCCAAACCAATACATATATAGAAACGTTAAAATTTTATACTGAAAGATTAGGTTTTAAGGTAGTACAAGAATCACCCGATTTCCATGGGCGTAATTTCAACACATGGATACAATTAGGAGACTTTTATATTGAATTGCAAACTGGAAAACAAGATGAAATACTTTGCGATGGAAACGCAAATTCACAAGGCCTAACGCATTTTTGTTTATGGGTTGAAGATTTAAACACAGAGGTAGCACGTCTACGGGAACTTGGCACCGAATTCTTAATGAAGAACAATGAATTCATTTACTATGTCGAGAATGGTAGCTTATGCAAAATAAAAGCTCCTGAAGGAACCATTGTAGAACTTCGTGACAATAAGGGCATTTAAATACCTAACAGGTCCCCTAACGACACAAAATCTGTCTAGTACGACATAAGACAGCACGATAAGTGAAAATTTGCATATGCTATTGAATAGTTTATATTTTCCCTCATCTCCAACTTTTTGTGTTTTTCCGTTTGAGACCTTCTGTTATGAAGGTCTTTTTTCTGTTTACTTGAGTTATAGTGTGGTCGAACCGCGAATTAATCTTCCACAACTACCCAATCTGAATCTAAATGAAGAGTTCGGTCATTTTTGCGCGCTGCTTAGTTCTAACTCATACATCGAATTTTGTCGTAATTTTTGGTCAAAATTATATACCCATCCACTTCCATTGATGTTAAAATTTTGTTCACAATCAGTAAAGGGGTGAATAACATGAAAAAGAAGTTTACACTAGTCGTATCTGCTGTATGTCTTGCAATACTCTTAGTAGGACCAAACTCAGCATCTGCAGGTGGTCTTGGTGGTGGTCCTTGGCCAGGATGTGGTAATAAGCCTTGTTATGACAACCTATAAAGACTTACTATTTTTAATTATCTGTCGCAAAAACTGCCAAAGTCTAATTGGCAGTTTTTTTAGTGCGCTTTTTGGTCGAACTGTGTACTATTTTCTAAACAATTTATAACCACATCTACAACGTTTAATGGTGCTGTAATAAATGTGCATATTTTATTAATGGGGCAAATTATCAGAACGAAATCTGGAATTTAATGATATAATATCCATTCTGTAAATTTAGATAATGAAGGAGGAACCCTACATGATTACTCTCAGAAAAATCACATTAGAAAACCGGCGTGCCATATTTAATTTGGAAGTTTCAGAAGACCAACGTCGCTTCGTTGCGTCCAATCTATCAAGCGTGGCTTCGTGTTACGTCCTTGCAACCAATGAGGGACACCCATTTCCGTTTGCTATTTATTCGAATGAGCAGCCGGTTGGATTTGTTATGCTGACCTATGGAATCACCGGATACGAACTCCCATCAATCGAAGACGACGGCTATTGCATCGTGCGACTGATGATTGACAGGCAATACCAGAACCAAGGATACGGTCGAGAAGCTATGAAAAAAATCTTGGAATTTATCCGTACCTTTCCGGCCGGCCCCGCAAATTACTGCTGGACATCTTATGAGGCCAATAACGTCGTCGCCAAAAAGCTCTATGAAAGCTTCGGCTTCCGTGACAACGGTGAAATCTTCCACAACGAGCCAATAACCGTATTGCAACTCTAGTTTGTTGCCACTCCATGAAAGAAGAATCGTTAAATTTCTCAATTTCTGCGTTCTTATGATTTAACTAGCGGGTGCGATTTTTGCGAGAAATGAGTTTTCATTTCTCTCTCACCCTCCTTACTTCACATTTTGTGTCTACTCCGTACTAAAACAAATCCATCAACCCGCCCCTTTTCCCACACTTCCTGCAGCAGTCTCCCAATTTCTTGACCTTATGCTTGCAGATATGCCGTTTCAAAATCTTGAACATCATCCACCCCATTAGTATTTGATACAAACAACCACTTTCGGCGACAAACTATAAAACTTCCTAACCGTTAGATCCACCACTTGGCTATCGTCCTGCCAAATGACCTTTGTAAGTCCGTCCTTCACGCCCTTAACGTAGTTATCAACGTCAGGTTTAGTTGTTGGCCTTAATTCCCCAGATGCAATGAGTGCCTGTTTAGGCTTAGTTTGCAGGTTCTTCGGTGTCGGACGATAAACATCCACACATAACCGTATCGGGCCTGTAATCAATTCCTTAGGAGCGTGCTGCATAGCTACCAATCTGACAAACTGCTTGAAGTCCTTAGACTTAATCGGATCATAGAGAACCGTTTTTCCGCTAAATGACTTACCTGCCCGAGGTCTAGCTTGCGCGACTGGCTCACCTGGTATTTCGAATAATATCTTTCTCATGCACTCAATCTCTCCTGCTCAACAACCTGGTCAATCGTAATTTGAATCCTTTCAAACTCCGCATCTGCTTCCGCTTGTTTCACCTTGCAGACTGGCCCGTACTCATCATCAATCGACTTCTGTGTTTTCAATTTCCTGCCACACCTTCCGCATGCATTCATTGCTCGTCCCTCCTCAACAGATCCCTTAACGCCTTATCAAAGCACTTGTAACAAAGATATTTACCGCGTTGCCTAACTGGATTGCTACACTCAACACAATTCTTCGGCATGCTCACCCCTCCTAGTTTTTAACGTCCACACGATCTACATTGCATCTATGTGCTACGACACTCACGCCGCAACCTCCCTTTCTGACAATGATTCTTCAAGTAGTCTCACAGCACCCTCCGGCGTCGTCCCTGTCGCTTTACGTAGATCGTTGAGCAATGAGTCGAATTGTCGTTCTAGACGCTTGTCCTTACTTCCAGTGGCGTTCCATGCGCCGACAGTGAGGATTAGTTTGTTGATGATGTCTACTGTCATTCCGATTCCCCCTAAAATGTTTTCTTCCTGTAATCCCTGCCATTCATCCGAATCACGTCTGTGTTATCCATGATTCGCGAGAAGTTCCTGGCATTCACCTTACTTTCAAGTTCCGCGCTAGAAAGATTAGTCGTGTAAATAGTGTGTTTGCCAGATCGACTGTCGATGACTTCAAACAACTTCGTCCACGTCCAGTTGTCCGCTCCGTTTCGCATATTCGTGTATTCTGTCCCGAGGTCATCAAGGACCAGGAGGTCGACTGTCGCAATATAGTTCAGCAAATCATTTTCTGAAAAGCTCGCCTTAGCGTTGTACGTCTCCTTGATTTTCGTTAGCAGCTTAGGAACTGACAGGAAAAGTGCCGTATGCCCTTTCTCTATCAATTTCTTTGCTACAGAGAACGAAAGATGGCTTTTACCAGTGCCGTAAGTTCCGGTTAGCAGCAGGTTCTTCCCTTCCTGCGGATCAAACATCCAAGCGTATTCGACAAGTAACCTCTTAGCAGTTTCAAGTTCTTGCGTAGGTGGGATATAACTTTCAAAAGTCGCTTTCAGCAGTGATTGATTGACCAATGAATTCTGGTCGAACACGTCCTTAGCGCGATTCATCTTGGCTTTGCGCTCGTTTTCAATGACCCGTAACTCAATTTTCTTGTCACCGCATTTGCACCCAAGTAGGAATTGCTCAACCATCCCCTTGTTAGGCCCACCCATAATTGGCATTTCAGTCAACTTCACTCTTTCGCCACAGTCACATTTGTATTCTTCCAAAATGATAGGAGCCGGAAAGTTTTCAAGTACCTTTGCGTAGTTCATGACACCCTCCTAAAATCCGTAGTCATATTTGTGTTCGTGTTCAATTTTCTTCGGTGGTTCGAAGCGATGAACGTTGCTTGGCAGTTTAGGTTTGTTCATTTTCATAACCAACGCATCGTATCTACTTCTTAACTTCGCAGGCGACAAGACATTACTCATTTCGAAATCATCCTGCTGAACCCAACGAATTAATGCACCGATTTCTTTCTTGTCTCGTTTATCAAGTTCGATCAACTTACGGATATCATCAGACCATTTCTGGAGATTAGGTTCTTTGTGATTCGAATTGTTTTTCAATATCTCTTTGTAAAAGAAGTCTGCAAGAATGTAAGGTGGTGAATCTTCGTCGTAAACTCGTTTATGACTACTCTTTAATTCTTTATTATTCTTAATACATTCTTTATCATTCTTCTTTATATCCGCTCGCTGTTCCCTAGCTTCTCCGCTCACTGTTCCTTTGCTGTTACCCTCTCCGTTTTCAACTTGGTACAAATCCCAATTTGACACGGTTACTAGTGTGTATTGTCTGTTACCCCTACCACGGTCAATCTCGATCATCTGCTGTTTTTCTAACCATGCTAAAATGGTAGAAACTGTCTTGGGGTTTGGCTCTTTCCACGCAAGACCTTCGTAATATCCGACCCCTTGAGCGATACTTCTGACGGACGTTAAATGCTGCCCCGGTTTAATAGAGAAGAAATTTCCGTCTTCCATCGGGATTTTATTAGGCGAATGATTCACTTTGTATTTCAGATATTGCCAAACCCTGTGATAAAGAGGGGGCATCATCCAAATGTCGCTTCTCAACTCTGATCTAAAATCTTTTATAAAGCCGCCCATTCTTCCACCCCCTCGATTTATTAGTTAGTTAAACCAATTCCCCAATTTCAATCGTGTCTTTCAGCTGTTTCGTCTTCCTGCAGTAAGCACACTTCTCACACCGTGTAGGTTCTACTTCGCCCGCTTTCAATGCCGCAAACTGATCTATCTTGTGTTCTACATAATCAAGTTCGAACTGGAATCTCGTATCATCGAAGTGCAGCACCGCTTTATCTGGTGGATCTTCTTTCGTTACCGCCACCACATAAGGCGAGTAATAGCTTCCTGTATTCGCTTGGATAATTTCACGGTACATAGCCATCTGTAGCACGTAATCCCATGCTTCAATGAAGGAAACATACTTCTGGTACTTGTCCGACCAATAACGTTGCGAAAGGCTTCTGGTAGTCTTTAAATCAGTGAATGTATTACGAGTGTGATTAATAGAATCGATTTTCGCTTTCCACTTAACTCCGAAAAGTTCGGCAGTGAGGATAATTTCTTTCTCGCCATCCATTGCGAACATAGCAAACTTGTCATTTTTGACAGTTCCGATCATGGCATCAGCGGTTATGAAGTCGGCATATTTATTACCACTTCTATTGAAGATTTCATCAGTATTTTCAGCAGTAAACTTTTCGAATTCGTGATCACTCTCAAACGCCGCATGCGTGTACGATCCGACGACTAACGCTTTACCGAATGATTCTTCATGCTCGCCTTTCAACTTGGCTACAGCCTTCGCTTGGCACTCCACGAACCCTTTGAATTGGGAGACCGAGAAATACTCTCGGTCCGCTTCAAGTGAGAAGTAATTACTTTGGTTCAGTTCCAGCGACATTCACCTTCACCTCGTCCTGTTTCGGTTGTTCATCTGTTTTGAACGATTCAGCCAATCCACTAGACTGCTTTTTCTTCACGTCTCTATCGAACCAATCTTCCGGCTTGCTCATACCGTCCTTAATAGAAGTAAAGATATTGATTAGCTCCACATAGTCGTATTCAGTGAAGGATTCGGCGTTATAACCGAACTTCGTTTCGACCATTTCCTGCGTAATGCGGTGTTGTTCTTTAAACGCCTTTAATGCGTTTGCTATGCGGTCTTTCAATGGGCCTTCATTGTTCCCTTGTAGAGTTCTCTCGCACTCTGAAACAGCTTTGTCTACGATGTCCCCAGGGATAATTCCGAGCACACAAGCACGAACGCGACGAGCTCCGCTACTTGCAACCAATTCGTAGATGTCTCGAGGATCCGTGAGCTTTTGTAATTTCCCTTTCGCTTGTCGGCTATGCTTCACCGTGAACACTTTTTCTTGTCTAACATTCGTTTCTAAGTCCCATGCATAAGCCATGGCGACTGATTCACCTTCGCGTTGTTCGAGTTCCTTTATTCCGAATGCGAGGTTGCCCCAGTTTTGAGCTAGCACCTCAGCCAATCTAATTGACGGACCAATTACTTTCGTTCCCGCTCGTGGATACTGATACATCGCTACTTGAGCAAGTGATGGTCGTTTGCAAGAATCCAAGATCCGTTGTTCCGCTTGGAATATGTTGCGAGGGAATTGTTTGGCCATGAATATCTGACCCTTTACCTCTTCCATCTCTCTCGATGCCGTAGCCTGTCCAATTACTCCTGGTTGTTGACTGTTCTGAAATTGCGATGATAGTTCATTCATGTATATTTCCTCCCGATTTGTGATATAGTAGTTTCAAAGATATTTTTCGTGAGGGCCACTTTGCTGAGTGGCCTTTTTTATTGTCCTGCGTAACTCCATTCAGCCAATCCGATTTTCTCCAAATACTCACCAAGGCAAGTCGGGCCACAAAACAACTCACTGGCATGAAGGATAGAAAGTTCATCCTTGTGTATTTCCTCGCCGCAACACTTACATTTCGTGTATACGACTGGTTCGCCGAACGGGTATCCAGTTTCGATTGTTCGTTCAATCGTTGGATGCATCATAGTTTTTCACCTCTTTCAATAGCGTCTGATACTTCTTTGTTGCACATGTCGCAAAGTGTGGGTTGACCTGACTCTGTGCCTGTAAAGCAACCACACGACTCGCAATAGACGCCTTGTGAGACTAACTTTGCGTATTCATCCATTTGATTCACCCCTTTTCGAACGTTTCCACCGTGTACCGATATAAAACGCGATACATTGCGACAAGAGGATCATCAAAACGTCAACTTTATCTGCTAGTGTTAGCATGTCATCACCCTTTCTGATGGTTGAATCCCATCAACCAGCTCAGGACACAGGGAGGTGATCCCGAACTGATTGATAGGAGCCAAAGCTCCTTCAATGTGTTATAATGTAGTTATCTACTATCGATAAGTTCTCGCCGACTGATCTTGACCATCAGTTGGCTTTTTTTATTTCTTGTAATACTTTCAATGAACGAAGTGCATCTTCTGTACGTTTAACCGCTAAATATACGTCACCCACTTTCAGCTTTTTGAATGCTGCCCTCAAACACATTTCCGCTACAAAGCGTTCGTGTTCTGCTCCTATGAATACGTCCATGATTTCCTCCTAATAAATGAATTTGATAAAGCCGATAACGCCACTCATGCTGTTTAGTACATTCGATAATATCGTTAGGCCGTCCATACCCGCAATGAAGGCTACTAGTACATCCGGCGACTGTGTTAACGTGGCCCACTTTTGAAATGTCGACATCGACGGTTCCTTCGAACCCCGTTCAAACTTCGATACATCGGACTGGTTTATGAATAGCTGCTCAGCTAACTCTGCCTGACTTAATCCTGCCCGCTCACGACATGCTTTCAATATTGATCCGTAACTCATTTTCTTTTCCCCTTCCTTATATTCCAGATTGGAATAGGGAATCTAGTAATCTCGTTGTATAGTTAAGTTGTAAGTGAGACCCCTCCTTACAACTGCTCAAACCCTCGATTTACAAACTCCCAAATTCCGTTTCTAAGGGGCATGGCCACCCCTCTCCGTTTTACTCTACTAACCTCAAATGTTGCTGATTGTTCAATCGCTTGATTTCAAGCCGTAAAGCCGTGTCCGGCGACCATTCTTGGATGTAGATAAGCGATTCCTCGAATTGACCTTTTGGCAACTCTCCGTATCTAGGGATTTCAAAGTATTTCTTGAAGTCCCTCCAAAATTGAGAGAATGCCTTTTTACCGATTTCTTTATATGCAGGTGATTCAATGCCACCTAAACATTGCATTACCTTCCCTCGGGCATTTGCTCCTATTCGTTGTTCTTGCGCTCCGTTAACTCGCATGTGATTTTTCAAATACTTAACTTCGGTTTCGACGGTATCCAAACGTTCTTCTTGTTGAAGTGCTGTTTGTAAAAGTAGTTTTGTGTTGCTTGGTTGTGTTTCTATTATTTTGTAATACTCGTCCACTAACATTTCGTAAGCGTCCCAAGCTTGATCAGTGTTAAGTGACTTAGCATGCAGCCATGCACCTTTTTCCGTCCAAAGGTATAAAACTGACGTATATTTAAGGCTGTCGTCAATTTGACGTGACCCTTTAAACTCCCTTAATTCGTTGCCAGATAAAGCATAGTAGTGCTTACCTTGTTCATATCGCTCGGAGTTGCGTTGAAAATTTCTATTGATAATTTTGTTATCTGTACCAAACGATTCAGCAAGTTGGGATGTTGTCAAAACTCGTTGGTTGTTCTGTTCAATAATTGATAAACTCATACGTTGTCGCCCTCCCGTCTTTTGTTAACTGCCAAAGTTGTAGACCAAATCGTAATTACTTCTACTCTTAATCCATTCAAGCAACTGATCCGTGACGATTTTTGCATGACCAAAATCATGAGTGACTGGGAATCCTTGAATTTTAGATGCACGATATATTGTCGTATAGCTAACGCTCAACAAATCCGCTGCATCTTGTAACGATAGTAAGATTGGCAGATGACGTTCTCGCAACGCTTCACCAACTGCTTGTCTTACCGCTTCGTTGATCACTTCCTGCAAGTCTTTTGCGTTTACTAGAGTGATTTCTGACATTTTCACACCCCTCTCTCTCCTTCACGCCCACCAAACTGAATTTGAATCTCGGCTCTTTAACTCTGTTTATCGCTCCCCTATTTGGGTCGTGGCGCAGGTGGCTATTCAAATGCAGTTCGCTGGGCGTGAGTACATATTTTTAAACAACTTCCGTTCTTGTTGTATGAGTTTCTTGTACTTCATTATCAAATAAAAAGAAGATATCCTCTTCTAAAATTCGAGATATTCGAAGTGCAGTTTCCAAAGGTGGGGATATATAACCGTTTTCCCAATTGGCTACTGACTGCTTACCTTTGTATCCAAGCAATTTTGCCAGCTGTTCTTGAGTTAATCTTTTTTTCTCACGAGATTTTACTAGATTAATATTTTTCATATCGTCACCTCCGTTGTATGAACAACTTGTACCTTCAGTATACATACAAGATTCTTGTACGTCAACAATAAATACAAATATCTTGTACTTTTATTTATTTCTAATTCGTATGATGTACAATATCCTTGTACACGTGGATATTAGGGGGAGTTTCAGTGTTATCCCAAAGGATGAAATACGCTAGAAAAAAATCTAAACTTACACAAGAAGAACTTGCTGCAAAGGTAAATACAACAAAAAGCACTATCAGTAATTACGAAAATGGGCACAGCACCCCATCGAATGACATGCTAATACTTTTATCTGATGCACTTGATATTACAATTGACTATTTATTAGGTAAAACAGATAACCCTAGTTCAGTAGATAAAGAAGAGAAAGAGTTCGAAGCGTTCGTAAACGATCCTGAACTTGGTCGTTGGTACAAAGAGTTGCCGGAAAGCGATGAAGAAGACCTTCGAAAACTTCGACAAATGTGGGAAATCATTAAAAGTGATAAAAGAAACTAACTAATACCCTTTATAAACGAATTTCGTAAAAACCCTATCTAAATTGGTGGGGTATTATTTTAACTAAATAACCAAACAAACATTCCCATCTAGAGGTGACACCATGATGAATTATAGCCATTTGGAAGATTACGTGAAGAATCTTTATACGAGCATAGGAATAAACAATCCTGAACAACTAAACAAAAATTCGATTGCCGTCAGACTAGGGATTACTTTATATGCTTTTAACGGTACGAGTGAAGGTGTTTATTCGAACGGCCGGCAATATATATTTTTAAATCGAAATTTGACTCGAAGAGGACAGTGGCAAGAGTTTGGTCACGAGTTATGTCACATTTTAAGACATGCCGGTAACCAAAAGAAGATGCCTCGAACTTTTATAGACTACCAAGAATGGCAAGCCGAAAATTTCGCATTACATTTTTGTATACCCACTTTTATGTTGATGCACTTGGAATTACCCAAAGATTTCTACCTGGCCGCACGCATGGTTCGAGAGACGTTTCACGTCACTTATGAATTCGCGGAAAAAAGATTGGATATGTGGAAACGGAAGGAGGTGTTTTCAACGAGATACGCTATGCCAATTAGATAAATTATTAATTGAGAGGAGAAATGAATATGTATTGTCGTGTACTCAAAAATGGCAAGTGGTCGTGTACAACTGATGCTACACCGAATCCCCTAACTGGACAGCGTAGGCAAGTAACACGCCGTGGAGATACGAAAAAAGAAGCTGTGCGCAGGGCACAACTTGCGGCTGACGAATTATCGAAAGAACGCCAAACGATGAAAAGGATCGTGCAGGAAGTTTATGACGAATGGTTGAACGTTTATAAAGAAACTGTTAAAGCGTCATCAGTAAAAACTAGAATGGTAGCAATTAAACCGTTTATCGACAAGCATGGCGCACATTTGATTAGTAAGTTACAGATAAACGATATACAAAAATTTTTAGTTGAGAGACGGGACACCGGCATATCACAGCATCATATTGCCGGGACTCGCACCACTTTGAATTTAATGTTTGATTTTGCAGTAAAAAACGACTATGTAGAAAAAAATATCGTGAAAGATACTGTGATACCAAAAGCTAACAAGAAATCCCGACTACTTGTGAACGCAAAGAAGAAATATCTTGAAAAAGATGAAATTCAAAACTTTTTAGCTGGTGTTAGGTCTTCCGGTAGAAGAAATGCTTATCCTGTGGCGCTCACGATGCTTTCTACAGGTTTGCGCATCGGCGAGGTGTTAGCGCTCACATGGAATGATATCGACTTGGAAAAGCGTGTGTTGGTGGTAAATAAGACGTTGTTTGAAAAAGGTGCTGAAGAAGGTGGATTTGAGTTTGCACCGCCTAAAACAGAGGATTCAAATCGTACTGTTTCATTTAATGAGGATTTAGCAGAAGAATTAAAGCGGATGAAGGTGCAATACAACAAAGAAAAGTTAATTGGCCTGCGTGATCCAAAGTCGGAGTTTCGTAATTTAGTGTTTGCAGGTAAATATCAACAACCAGTACGGGCTGTGACAATCGGTAGTGTGTTTAACACGATTTACAGGGCGTATGGCATCAACGATGTAAGTGGGACACATATATTACGGCACACACATATCACGATGCTAGTCGAAGCCGGTGTGGACTTGCCTGTCATTATGGAGAGAGTTGGACACTCGAACATAAACATCACTTTAGAAATTTACACACACGTCACAAAAAAGATGCAGCAACAAAGTGACGATAAAATTAATGAGTATTTCCGCCAATTTATCTAAAATGAAAATAAATGTGGTTTTTGTGTGGTTTTTCACTTCGCGCAACTCTCAATTAACTCGTGCTAACACTGTGGTTGCGCCCTTTCGGCTTTTCAACGTTTGAAATGATCATCATTTCTATTAAAGTAAACGCATGTTCATTTTTAATGAATTTCATCTAATCACTCCATTCATAACTTATTCATCATGCCGTAAACAGGTAATAGTAATGCCAGATAGGCAGCTAAAATACAAATTGCGATGATGCCGAAAAGTGCCGGCTGTAGCATAGCCAATGCCTTGGTCAACTTATCGTCAATCGCTTCCCCCAGATGCTCGCTGTAAATCAACAACTCTTTCGATAGATGGCCACTTTCTGCTCCGTGCTTGGCAAAAGCCGCCAATTGATTTGTTAGTCCCTCCGTCATCTGGCTAGCCGAATGGAACGATTCTCCAAAAACGACTTGTCGTTTCACGTTTTTTGCAATTTCACTGAGTACAACATCCAGTTGTTGATCTATCAAAACATCAAGCGCATTTTGCATTGAAAGCCCCGACTGTAACAAGCCGCCAATTTCACTTGCAAAATCACGTGTTTTCAACATTAAAAAGAAAGTCCCCACAACCGGGATTGCTGTCATGACACGAATTTTAGTATCTGGTTCAATTTTTTTATAGATGATGACACATACTACCGTTAGCAACGCAGATAGAATACCCATACCTATAACAATATCGGGAATCTTAGTCACCAAAGCCGGTAGGATTGATACAAAACTATTTGTTGATTCTTTCCTGGAAAACGCAAGCGCCTCCATGTTTGGCAAGAAAAAACGCCGATAAGCAACTAGTAACACGGTAATAAAAACGAATAAAACAATTGGATATGCGAGCAGACTTTTTAACTTTTTTTGTTTTTCTTCCTTCTTTCTTAAACGAGCCGCCATCCCTTTCAGGGCCAATGCAAGTCGACCATCCAGTTCAGCAATTGCGACAGGAAGAAGCACATTAGAAGAAAAGCCAAAACGACTCAAGATTTGCGTTACACCTAACCCTTCTTTAAAGTCATTGTTGATGTTCGTTAATACGGTCGTGTATTCTTTCATATGATGTGGTAATAACAGCGTGATACCTTCATGAAATGTGTATCCTTCCGTCAACAGCACAGAGAGTCTATCCAGAAATGCCGGCCGATTTAGAAGTACAACTTTTTTCTTAAACGGGATTTTACCCATCTTGCATCACACTTTGTCTAGCGTATTTCCGGATGAGCGACTCCACTTTTAGATCCTCCGGAACGACTACTCTTTCTCCCTTCATAACCGAGTCGGTCATGCGATCGAGCATGTCGCCTTGAATAATTTCAAATACTGCTCCCATCTGACCGGAAGTTGTTCGGATAAGCCGCTGTGCTGAAATACATACGATTGTTTGTCGCAATTCTTCGGCAGAAATACCAAAATCCATCATTCGGTAAAAACAGCCTGCTGGATCTTTAGCATGAACACTTGTAAGCACCAAATGGCCTGTCAATGCAGCTTGAATGGCAATCTTCGCCGTCTCCTTGTCCCGAATTTCCCCAATCATAATGACATCAGGAGAATGGCGTAGTATCGCTTTCAGACCGGCAGCATAAGTCATGCCAGATCGTTCATTTACCTGGACCTGCAGTAAATGGGAATGGTTGTTTTCAACAGGATCTTCCAATGTAATCACATGTCGCTCTAATTGATTCACGCAATGGGCTGTCATTGAGTAAATGGTTGTTGTTTTCCCACAGCCTGTGGGACCTGTGAGGATGACCAATCCTTGTTGCTCCTGTACAACTTGGCGCAATTTATGCGACCATTCTATTTCAATGCAAAGCTCATCAAGCGAAACAATTCGGTCATGCCTTTGAAGACGGATAACTACACTTTCTTTCATGCCAATGGAGGGAATCGTTGACACACGAAAAGAAAAATTATTACCTTGTATCTGTTTGTGAAAAGAACCACTTTGAGGTTTGCGCTTGTCGCTAATATCGAGTGAGGAAAGGAATTTGTAAAAGGAAATCATACGGCCCGCTAACTGCGGAGGTAACGTTCCCGACTGATGAAGTTTTGCATCTTTTTTGAACAATACATCATATCCATCTATCATGGGAACAAAATGAATATCGCTAGCTTCGTATTGAATCGCTGTCTCCAGGAGTTGAAAACTTTTCTTTTCGACAATGTTATCATTCCGAATCATTGCACACCCCTCTTTTTCAAGATGAAGACGAAAGACCACTTTCCATCTTAAGACACAGTATACGACTTGCTAGCCGCCATTGGAATACTTTCCCTTAAAGTTGAATTTTGCACTGCCAAAAGGGGCCAAATTCGCATTTCGACTTTATTTTTCAAAGCAAATCTCAAATTTATAGAAAGATTCTCCTAATACACTTCTTTGTCACAATGAAAGTACGATTGGAGTTTACATCTACAGCTGTTATCCTTTATAATGAATGGGAGCTTATTGTAATGTTTTATTAAGGAGGGACGCACACATGGATAATATGTTTAAATTAATGGGCTGGTGGACAGGCATCTTCGCAGTTATGTTCTTTATCGGAGATATGCTTACTCCCGCGCTTATTTTTGTTGCGAGCACGGTTTTCTTCTTACTACTTGGGTTTTTGAACCTTACAGAACGTATGTATATGTATATCTTCGGGGCATACCTAACTGTTTTCATGGTTGGATTCAGCTATTATACAACATTCATTCACGTACAAGGTATGCACTAAAAAGTACATACAAAAAAACAGCCTCAATTGGGGCTGTTTTTTTGTTTTCTGTTACAACCTTCCTTGCCGGTTACTAAGAAGGCAGTTAAAACCCATTCAAATATGGATTTGAATCTTTTTCATCCCCTGGTGTTGTTGCAGATTCATGACCAGGATAGATAATATAATCATCATCGAGTGTTAGTAATTTATTGTGAATGGAGTCAAGCAAGATACCGGTATTACCTCCTGGCAAGTCGGTTCTACCAATGCTTCGCTTAAATAATGTATCGCCAACAATCGCAAAACGGTCCTCCTCAAAAATGTAGGAAACACTTCCTGGGGAGTGACCGGGTGTATAGAGCACTTCAAAGCTAAATGGACCTACATTCATCAAACCTTCTTTTGAGATAAGATGATCCGGCTTTCGTATACGTACATCTTGCAACCCAGGGTATTTTGCAGAACCATTCAGCTTAGGATCCGACAACCACTCGCGCTCTTCCTCGTGAATATAAAGCGGAATGCCAAATCGATCCCGTATACTGTCAACAGCCCCGATATGATCAAAATGGGCATGTGTTAGCAGAATTGCGATTGGGGTCAATTCTTGGCTAACCACTTTACGAATAATACGCGAACTTTCTTCACCGGGATCGACTATAAGACAATTCCCTGCCTCATCCCGAACAATATAACAATTCGTCTGAATTGGCCCCAACGGATAAGTATTAATTTTTAACATCATTCCCACCTCCTTCAAAACATAATACGCAACATGAAATACGATTTCAAACATTCGTCACTTATTTACCTCGACAAAATTGATTGTAAACAGTACAATAGAGGAGGAATATTAATCAATTATACCTCGGCGTATCTGCATCCAAATTTTGAAATACGTTTGTACAATTAATCCCTTTCAAAATTTGTGACATCGGCCTGAGGCTAACAGTGAGGAATTGAACTTCATTCCTCTTCATTCAGCTTGGGAGTGAATCCCAACTGAATTGAATGGCTGTTTCGCATTCATCCCACAACCAATAGATGTGGGGGATTTCTGCTAAAGCAGGTGCAATCAGACTTGCACAGAAGTTCCTATTGAAAGGAGTGTCTTCCCAATGAACTTATTGATGGTTATTTTCGGACTGGTCGCAATTTTAGCGGTAGTTGGTACAGTTCAGGCGTTCAAAGAACGTAACATTTTAAGTATTGTATTCAATCTTGGAGCTGCAGTCGTTTTTGGAGGCTTTACAATTGCGACAGTTGTCTTCCAGGGGTATCCACCAGGTCTATAAGAAAAGCGAAAGCACCTATTCAAGGTGCTTTTTTCTTTGCCTAACAAAAAACAACATCCTTTATGAATAAACATACAAAGGATGTTATTTCACTTAATTTTATTTCATTTCATTTCAAATATTCTAGCCATTTACTACTTTCCTCAGTCTCAACATCGATAATTGTTACCAACGAAGTACCTGTTAAGCATTTTTGGCCTGATGGCGAACAGCGTAGGTAGCCTTCTACAACCTCTTCCCCAATCACCTTCTGTTGTCCTTCTCTTATCTGTAACAGCCTAAACTGGGAGGTCAACTCGTCTAGTTGACCGCCCGTTGCTGATGCACTCAGGTATACCGTATTGCTTGAAACCCATTCAACTTCAGGAATCACCCATTCCGAATAATTACTGACAGCAGGCAATGTCCATTCCGAGCGAGCTGTGCCATCCAATTCGGACAGTATGTAATACGCATCCCCTACATCATCTATACGCACTGTAAGTAATGAGTCGTTATATGTATCAAAATAAACAATCCCTGTTCTATCTAAATCCTCCCACTTCTCTGTTGACAGATCAAATGTAAGTAGCTTTCCACCATCCAATACATGGTCCTCTATATTGGCAACGACAATTTTTTCCCTACCAAACCATTTAGGAAAAGGATCATCGACTGGCAAAAGACCTAAATAAGATTCGGCACCATTATAAAGAAAAAGATCGAACGTCCAATCTTGATAAAATGCGGTGAGCAGAATGAGTGAAGGGTCTAAATCATTCCACTCAATTCCCAACTCAGTGGATGCAACTTCAATTTCATTCTGTACGACACCATCCGCCGACAATACTTTAATCGTAGCAGAAGTTGAGTCATCACTTGTATGTAGTAAAAGATAGTTTTTAGTGGGGTGGATGAGGACATCGATGATCATCGACTTTTCTTCGTACAGATTATCCGTTTCGCCTGTATGCACGTCAAAACTATTCACTTTATAAAAACCCTCATCTTTTTCAACATAAACAATCTTTGTATCCGTTAGCCAACCTGCCACAAAGTGAAATTTCGCAGGATCAACAGTAAGTATCTGACTCATTTCCTCATCAGTCTCGTCTGTGTGTTCGACAGGCTCATCATCTGGTACTATTTCGTCGTTATTATCCGTTTTCGCTGTACAGCCTGTTACAAGTAAGGCTGCTAAGCAAAAAGTGAACAATCTTTTTTTCACGATGCCACCCCCCTCACGTATTCATATGTAAAAAAAAGGCCGCACGGAAAGTTCCGTGCAGAACCTTATTGTTGTTGCTGGTAACCTTTCATCGGTGGAGTCTGCTCTAGTTCTTGCTCTTCTTTAAATCTGAGCAAATCTCCATTAATAATCATGTCAGAATAGTTCAGCTCGGTCGAAGTACGTTCGATAAACGGTTCGCATTCAGCCATTTCGATCTCATCACCCGTTTCACTATCATAACAGACATCCTGTGTGTAAACTGCTTTATCTGTTACAAAACGTCCGTCACGGAAAATGACAAATGGCTCATGATCCGGTGAGAAAATATCTGCACCCAATTGCATATCGTCTTTTGTATCGACGCCCATCAAGTGAAGAATGGTTGGTCTTAAGTCAATTTGCCCTGCTACTTCGTCAATCGTCTGCCCTTCACCGTAACCAGGAATATGAACGTAAAGTGGAACCCGTTGCAATTTCGCATTATCATAAGGTGTAATTTCCTTATCTAAATACATTCCCATCGCTTTGTTATGATTCTCAGAAATACCATAATGATCTCCATACATTACAATAATCGAGTTGTCATATAAACCACTAGCTTTTAAGTCTTCGAAAAGTACTTTTATTGCCTCATCCATATACCTTACCGTCTGGAAGTATTTATTTAACGTCTTCGAGTTTGAGGTGTATTCTGGAATCAGTTTATCTTCTTCATCCAAATCAAACGGATGATGGTTTGTCAATGTAATCAACCTTGAGTAGAACGGTTGCGGCATGTCTTTCATCAATTCAACCGATTGATTGAAGAACGGGATATCTTTCATTCCCCAGTTGACAGCCTCCCCTTCCCCAACTTTATAGCTTTCAAGATCGTAAAACTTATCAATTCCAAGCGCATTGTACATGATATCGCGGTTCCAAAAACTTCTGTTATTGGCATGCATCACATTTGTAAAATAGCCTTCTTGACCAAGTTGTTCCGCCATTGATTGGTATTTATTTCCGCTATGTGTGAAAAATACAGCACTACCGTTTCTTGGATACAACGAGTTTTCGAGAATAAATTCTGAATCCGATGTTTTCCCTAGTCCTGTCTGATGATAAAAATTAGGGAAGTAGAATGTATCTGGATCCTTCGATAGCTCATTTAAGAAGGGAGTAATCACATGCCCATCCATCTCTTCATTAATAACGAAGGATTGTAAGGATTCAAGTGAAATAGCAATAATATTACGCCCTTTTGCCACGCCGTACATTTCCGAGTCAGGAGCAGCGTAATTTGCATTAATATAGTTCCCCGCTTCTACCAATTCACTACCATCCGCAAGTGCACGTTGCGCGTGCGATTTGGATTGGATAAACAAATCATAAATATGATAGTTGTAAGTTCCAATATTTTTCACGAGCAGTTCTCTGTCAAAGCTTCGTGTTAATAATTGCGGTCTTTCCATTTCAGCAAGACCAAGATTCACCATCATAACAGTAGCCGTAACAACAAAATAAAGTTTACGTGCAATTTTTCCGCGCTGAACACTTCGTTGACCTTCCGGAATAAACCGAATGGCTAAGAAGACGATTAATACATCTGTGAAAAAGAATATATCTGTCAAGTGTAGATTGGCAGTCACCGAGGATGATAGATCTCCAAAGTTACTCGTTTGGAATAACACAGGCAATGTAATAAAATCATTGAAAAATCTATAAAACACTGCGTTACTGAACATAATGATCGAGGTAATTATACTCACTGACAGTAAGTATATATTACGTCTTTTTGTACTCTTCATGAATAGCGCAAGGCCATATACGAATAACAGGAAACTTAGTGGATTCAAAAAAAGAATGAATTCCTGCATCATATTATCGATTTTCATTTTAAAGCTAGTTAAATAACCGAAATATGTTGTAAGCCAAGTTGCGATAATTGCGATGATGAGTACGGAATGTTTGGGCCATACTATTTTCTTCATTCCATCTCTCCCTTTCAGTATAGTTACTACTATAAATTTGGTATTACATGCGTTTTTTAATCTGCACCCTATATTAGACGGTGTAGACAGAGAAAAGTTTCAAAAATAAATAAGTAAAGATGAAAAAAATGATAACAACAGGTCTATTCTCGCTACTTGGATGCTTCGTTCCGCAAAATCAGTACAGCTTGCAAATAATCTTCCTGCATCAATAAACCATTATCATATAGATCTTTTACTTCCGATTCTAACATGGCGATATCATCTTTCCGATCACCTGTGTAAACATAGATACCGAAACGTTTCAATAATTGAAGGACTCCAAAAAAATCTTTCATGCTCACTCCTCGTTTTCCTGGCAACTAATTACTTGTTCTACCGTGAAAATCTTGTTAATTGGCATATCATGATCTTCATTAGGGATGACATGACCCGTCTGGCATGGGAATGCTAATGATAGCGTCTCACCCTGATAATCAGTTAAGTAGCGATCGTAATACCCACCGCCAAAACCAATCCTGTACCCTTCGTTCGAAAAAACAACGCCCGGCACAATTTGCAAATCGATGACATCTTTTTCAACCGAAACCGTCTCTTCAATAATCGGCTCTAAAAGGTCCATATATACAGTTTCTAAATGATTATACGCCGTAATGATCCGAAAATCCATCCCGCGCGTTGCTCGCAGACATTTTGGTAGCGCAATCCGCTTTCCAGCTTGCCATGCAGCTTCGATGAGGGGGCGTGTATCCACTTCCGGGAACCGGGAAAGCGTTATGCCAATTGTATCAGCACGGCGGAATTCATCCGACGCAACAACACGATCCACAATCGCTCTGGACATATTTTTATATTCTGTTCGATCCATACTATTCAATATATCTAGCACTTGATTCCTTATTAACTTTTTAGTCATTTACATTCCCCTTTCGGTTCTGAAATGAAAAAACCAAAACCGGTGAAGGTTTTGGCCTGAGCGATTATTTCGTTTCACGGTGCAAAGTTTGTTTCTTTTCACGTGAGCAGTATTTTTTCATTTCAAGACGTTCCGGATTGTTACGCTTGTTTTTCTTTGAAATATAGTTGCGCTCACCGCATTCTGTGCAAGCAAGTGTAATATTTACGCGCATTATTGTCCCTCCCACTCATCAGGAATATAAATTTTTTATGAGCATGATTTATACGACTTATCAAGTGTACCACATAAACCGTTTTTGTCTAGTAGAAAGTTTGAAATTTCCTTACCGAGCTAGGTATGCTAAAATAGGGACAATTGATTCATTAAGGAGCGTTGACATGGACATCACACTAATCCTCCTCATTATTGGACTGATAAGTATTGTGGCTTCCTTTTTCACAAAAAACTTTTCCACCAAATATGCAGATGAGTTAGAAAGAGTTTCTATAAGCCTTCACGAAGAAACCAGTAGTTTAAAAAAAAGAATTAAAGTTGTTGAGGAAGAATTAATGATCAGCAGCAATCAGTTGCCTTTAGGTAATAAAGGGAATCCAGTACCAAAAGTGAAACCTGTTCACGACATCATTGTCAATCAGATTCTATCCCTTCATTCCCAAGGCTATTCCATCAACGACATTGCAAAACGCTCTACATTATCAAAAGAAGATGTCATCACAGTGTTGCAGTCGAAAGGTGTGAGAGCATGATTCGTGAAGTATTGCGTATACTGGGCGTTGGCTGTATCCTCGCAAGTGGAATCCTTTATTTTACTAATGACGGAAGTGCTATTTCCGACACACAGGTAATAAAATTACAAGATGAGCTAGTCAACCTTAAAAGTGATCTTGCTAAAACAAAAGAGGAATTGGCAATTGCCCAAACAACTTCTTCAACAGAAGCAAAAGTCCCTAGAATGGACCAAAAAGAAGTAGAAAGCTTGACGGAACCTTTGCTGACAATTGAACCAGGTTCAAATTCCACAGTGGTTTCTGCATCATTGGAAAAACTAGGTATTATCAAAAACGCCGCTGAATTCGACGCCTATCTCGCCGACCACGCCTTGGCAGGTAAAATCCAAATTGGCGAATACAAAGTAGATACTTCCATGGATTTTGAATCGATTGCCAAAACAATCACAACAGGAAAATAGGGAAGCCACTCAAGTGGCTTCCCTATTTTCTATTTGTCTGATTCTGTTTCAGCCGGCTTTTTAATTGGCTGGGTAACATCAGCCGTATTTTCTTCAGCTCGCTGCGCTTTTAGTTCAAAATACTTATCCACGGCCGCTTTAGCAATTTCATTATTGGCATATGGATATTTACTTGTAGTAGAGACATGAGGAATGAGAACAGCGTACGCAATTTCTGGATTTTCAAAAGGAGCAAAACCAACATGAGACAGGCTAATTGTCGTACGGCCTGAGCTACTAGTTTGTGCTGTTCCTGTTTTCCCTGCCCCATCAAAATCATTAAAAATTCTTTTGGCCGTCCCATTTGCCCCGTGATACGTATAGTACATACCACGCTTCACTTGTTCAATTTCTGCATCGGTACTATTAATACGATTCAAAATCGTCACATCAGTTTCCTGAATTAATGGTCCAAGTATTTCCCCATCCTCAGAAGGCTCACGAATTTCTTTTAATACTTTGGGTGCAATCCGGTAGCCGCCATTAGCAATCGTAGACACATATTGCGCCAGCTGGAGTGGTGAATATGTATCGTACTGCCCAATGGCAAAGTCAAGCAATAATCCTGTTTTTGTTTCATTTCCAACATAGCCCGCTGATTCACCTGGTAAATCAATTCCTGTTTTTACGCCTAAGCCAAACGAGGCAAATGATTGACGGAATGTTTCGAATGCTGTTTTGTCAATGCTCATTGACTCTCCATACCTATAATTGCCTTTCCCCATAGCGATAGCAATCCTGAACATATAAACGTTTGAGGATCTACCAATTGCTTCAATATCACCTATTGACATTCTAGAGCCCCGGTTGAAAACCGAACTTTTGAGTGTACCCCCAATCTTAATCGGCTCATCAATTTTAAATTCACCAATGCGTGCTGCATTCTCTTGATACCCCGTGAGCAGTGTCGCCATCTTCACTGTCGATCCGGCTTCATAGGAAGAAGTGAAAGTACCGTATGCGTAATCTAGTATTTCAAATTTCCCCGTGTCCTGATTCTTAACGACTTGTTTACCAACAAGAGAGAGAACCTCTCCATTATTCGGATTCATCATGACTAGAAACGCACGATCTAACTCCTGCGCATTTGGGCCCGCCTTCAGTTCCAATAGTTTGTTTGACACGATTTCTTCCAGTGCTTGTTCTAGCTCACTGTCAATGGACAGGACTAAATCTTTACCAGGTTCTCCTTCTCGAATCGTTTTAGTTTCTACGACACGACCACTGCGATCTTTAATATTTTTAGCAATGGTTTTTTGCCCTCTCAATAACTCCTCATAATACTGCTCGATATAACTTTTTCCCACACGGTCATTTCTTGCATAATCTCTTGCCAAAAAATATTCCTTGCGCGAATCTGGAATACCCTCTATCGGAGTACTCAGTCTTCCAAGAATGGCACTCTTCGATTTTTGGACTCGAACCCAGTCTGACGTTGTGTCGACACCTTGAAGCTCCGGTTCACCAAGTCGCTCCGAAACAGCTGCGAACTCTTCTTTAGAAACATTACCACTTTTTACAATTTGCGGAGAGTAAGCGTACCCTGACATCATTTCCCTATAAATAGCCAACACTTCAAGTTCCTCATCTGTAAAGGAGTTAATCTCTTCATCAGTCACGCGTTCTCGTGTCAGCTTATTAATAGCGCGCTGAGCTTCCGTACGCGTTAGTGAGCCATCCTTTTCATACTTTAGTTGTTCTTTCTTCGAAACTTTCGCTAACGCTTCTTCCGGATGGTTTAAAATCCAAAAATCTCTTTTATCCCCCCGCGTAATCCTGTTCGTATCCTGTTCAATTAAAGTTGCCAATACTTTGGCGATTTCATGCATCTCTTTCGCACTTGTTGAAGTTGTTTTCGTATACGTGATGGCATCCTTCGGTTCATTATCAACGAGAACAGTTCCTGAACGGTCGAATAACCTTCCTCGCGGTACACTTGTATTGACAGCAACTTCTTCTGTCCGCTCAAGCTTGCGGCTGTATTCTTCCCCTTTGACAATCTGTAAATAGCCCAGCCGAAAAATCAGCAAAGAAAATAGAATGAAAATAGAAAAGAATAGGAAGTTCATCCGAAATGCGATATGTTTTCGTTGGCGTATTTTAGCTTGATCTGCTTTATGTACCTGCTTTTTCATATGTATCCCCTCTCCCAAAGACAATTAATGCCCGGCGAAATGATGACATTTACCGATGGCATTCACTTACAACTGTAGCGGTTGGCCTCTTTGCTGAAGAGAGTCAACCATGTTGAATTATAGCACCCTAAAAAGAAAAAGCACATACCTTGACGTACAAGGTCTGTGCTTTGTTCCTTCAAAAGGGTATTCCGTTCAATTATTTACCGTAACGTTTTGCAACTTCATCCCAGTTAACAACATTCCAGAACGCTGCAATGTAGTCGGGACGACGGTTTTGATAGTTTAGGTAATACGCATGTTCCCAAACGTCAAGTCCAAGAAGTGGAGTATTCCCTTCCATGATTGGTGAATCTTGGTTTGGAGTTGAAGTAATTTCCAACTCGCCATTGTTTACTGAAAGCCAAGCCCAGCCTGATCCAAAACGAGTAGCGCCCGCTTTTGCAAACTCTTCTTTAAATGCATCAAAGCTACCGAATTTTTTATCAATCGCTGCAGCAAGTTCACCAGTTGGTTGGCCACCGCCGTCAGCTGAAAGTTGTTCCCAGAATAAAGAGTGGTTTGAGTGGCCGCCACCGTTATTACGGACAGCAGTACGTGCCGCTTCAGGAACAGCGTCTAAGTTTGCAATTAGTTCTTCAATTGACTTGCTAAGAAGTTCTTCGTTTCCTGCAAGTGCATTATTCAAGTTAGTTACATATGCATTATGGTGTTTCGTGTGGTGAATGTTCATTGTTTCCTTGTCGAAATGTGGTTCCAATGCATCGTATGCATATGGTAGTTCAGGTAGTTGGTAAGCCATTGTCATTTCCTCCTAGAGAGTTTCAATATTATCCTACGCCTTCAACATTATCAAAATTGCAAATAGCGTTCAAATAAAATGTACTATTTTAGCACTTTCATCGAACAAAGATGAAAAAGACAGCAATCATAACTACCATGACAAATCCTTTTGTCACAATTGACGTAAAAAATCCAACGAGCGAGCCGACACCTGTCTTAAACGCCTGTTTAACATCTGAACGTGAGACAATCAGTTCTGCAATTACAGCCCCCAAAAAGGGACCTATCAAAATACCAGCGACCGGAATGACGAATGGCCCCAATAGAAGACCGATTGTGCTTCCCCACATCCCTGCTTTTGAACCACCAAACTTCTTCACACCTACCAGGTTTGACAATGTGTCCGCACCGAACAACAAGATTACGAACAGCACTTGGATAATCCAGAAGTATGCGTTCATCCCATCAAATGTATGGATCCATCCAAACAGGAGGTATCCGCCTACTAAGAAGAGAGCAGACGGAATGATTGGATACACTAGTCCGGCAAAAGCAATGATAAACATGACGATTGCAACAATCCAGCCTATGATTTCCATTGGTTCCCCCCTAAATTATCCCCTATTTCCTAGAATCGCTTCTGCGATATTCACCGCATGGTCACCAATACGTTCCAAGTTTGAGACGATATCGACAAACACCATACCCGATTGCGCTGTACAGCGACCTTCATTAAGACGTAGAATATGTGATTTTCTAAATTTCCGTTCCATTTTATCTATTAAATCTTCTTGTTCTGCAACAGCCCTCGCTAATTCCATATCATTCATATTAAGCGAATCAACAGCTTTTTGCACAGTTTCAATGGTCAACGTAAACATTTCCGACAACTCAGCCATCGCATCACTTGTCAACTTGACGCGATTCACATCTCTGTAGTCGATAAGTTCGATAATATTTTCAAAATGATCTCCAATTCGTTCAATATCACGCACTGAATCCATGAGCATGACATGACGAGCAGATTCAACCGGTGAAATACTGACAGAAGAAATTTCAATCAAATAATCCGTAATTTTCCGATCTAAATTATTGATAGCGTCCTCAATCTGTCCAGCTGTTTCGGCATGTTTCTTATTCCCAGTCTTCAGGTATTCAAAGGATTCCTGCAAACCATGTACACCAAATTCACCCATTCGGACAATTTCTTCTTTTGCCTGCCCGATTGCAACTGCAGGAGATTGATCAATGAAATGCCTATCCAAATGTTTCGGCTTATATTCAATTGTCACATCTTCACCTGGAATCACTTTTGTCACCAACCATGCCCATGCACCAATTAACGGGAATTGAATGATAGTGTTTGCAATGTTGAATGAACCGTGCGCAAAGGCAATTTGCATTTTATTTTCAAGCGCTAAGACTCCTGTTAACCATTCCACATAGGCGGTAAACGGCACAAGGAGCAACATAAAGACAATTGTCCCAATTACATTGAAAAGAACATGCGCTGCCGCTGCCCGTTTAGCTGCAATGGATGCACCTATTGAAGCAAGTACCGCTGTAATCGTCGTTCCGATGTTGTCACCGAACAAAATCGGTAAAGCTCCATTTAAATCGACAAGATTTTCAGCATAAAGTCCCTGTAAAATTCCAATCGTCGCACTAGAACTTTGTACAATTAGCGTAAAGACCGTTCCAACAACTACACCAAGTATCGGCTGATCACTCATTGAAACCATCAAATTAGTAAATGTATCCAGCTCCCGAAGTGGTTTCATTCCCCCACTCATCAATTCAAGTCCAAGGAATAATCCACCGAAACCAAAAATGACTTCCCCTACATTTTTCACTTGACTTTTCTTGATGAAGAAAATAAGGAATGCACCAACTGCCATGATCGGCAGTGCGTATGCACCGACATCGAGTCCAATGATGAATGCAGTTACGGTAGTCCCAATATTGGCCCCCATAATTACACCAATCGCCTGTCGCAGTGTCATAAATCCTGCGCTGACAAGTCCAACCGTAATCACAGTCGTTCCAGAACTCGATTGAATGAGAACTGTCACGATAATTCCAACAAGCACTCCCATGAAAGGGTTTGTGGTGAAACGATCTAGAATTGCGCGTAGCCTATCGCCCGCTGCTTTTTGAAGACCATCACCCATGTACTTTATTGCGAACAAGAATATCCCAAGTCCGCCCAAAAACTGGAACAGCATTTCCTGCCAGTTTACTTCCATTCTGCAGTCAACCTCCATCATCCTCATATGTATAGCATCTTATTATGTTGATAAGACCTACGGATTGTAAATAGAAATGAGTCAATCTTTACATTCCCTTAACAATTGATTCACAAAATGTCATCATTCTGTCGAATTTGTTGTTAAGCACTATTTCCAAAGATAATGGTAGACTGTTACTAGACGGAGGAGGATATACATATGAAGTTTCATCAAATTTTTAAAGCAGCTATTTATGAACCGAAAAAGTTAGCCGCATTCCGTTTATTGAAGATCGGCAAAGTTTTCCGCTACGTATTCCTGTTTGTAACACTATTTACCGCAATATCTTTCATCCGCTATGTGACTGGCGACGCTGTGCTGTTTGAGGCCTCACCAGAACTGTTGGAGCACGCAAAATTGGTCGGCTGGTTAATCTACCCGATTGCCTTCATCCTGCAGCTGGTTATCAGTACCACTTATATCTTCCTTCGTATTAGCATTTTTGGTTATGTCGGCGTCTTGCTCTTACGATTGACAAAAAGACGTGGTGAGTACCGATTTATGTGGAATACTGCGGCTATCGCAGTCACTGTTCCAATTCTGGTGACGATTATACTTGATTTCTTTCCAGCAACGAGTAACTATAGTATGTTTGTCACGTCACTCATTCATGTCGGCTATATTGCAGCTGCGGCCAAGTATTATCCAAAACTAGTGAAATGAATAATTCCCCTTCCCGTGCATATAGTGACGGAGGGGGGAATTTTTATGAGAATACTACTACTTGCCGCACTATTATTCGTAGCCTTTCACTTCATCCGAATGGACCTTGTTGAAGGGACCATTTCGCTCGCTTCCTTTATGAATGATGATGAGCCTGTGCATTGTGAAGAACAGCCTGCACCAACATCTATTCCCGTCACGACTGTTGATGGTGATACAATTGAAACACTCTTTGCGCTGTATCCTGATCCAGAAACTAACTTTATAGATAGATTGAATTCTTTTTATTCCCTAAACCCACATCTTCAAAACCAACAAATCATCGGTGGGGAGAATATTGTACTCCCGCTTTCGCGTATCCCATCTGACGATTGTACAGAATCTACAAGATAAGGGCTGTCCCTTGTCTTTTTGCTGTGTTGATTGCTAAAATAGATATAGTTATAAGGTCTAGACCAACTAAGGAGAGAAATAAATGAAACCAATGATAAACAGAGCAAACACACGTCAGGTCCGCGTTGGAAACTTGACTATCGGCGGCAGTGACGAGCTTTTCATCCAAAGTATGACCACAACAAAGACGCATGACGTGGAAGCGACAGTCGCGGAAATCTTGCGTTTAGAAGAGGCCGGATGTCAAATCGTCCGCGTTGCATGTCCAGATGAACGTGCCGCCTATTCAATTGGGGCTATCAAAAAACAAATTAATATACCGCTTGTCGTCGACATTCACTTCGATTACAAGTTAGCACTAATTGCCATCGAACAAGGGGCGGACAAAATCCGCATTAACCCAGGAAATATCGGAAGGCAATCGAAAGTTGAAGCTGTTGTCAATGCTGCAAAAGCAAAAGGTATTCCCATTCGTATTGGTGTCAACGCTGGATCACTAGAAAAGAAAATTCTTGAGAAGTATGGCTACCCAACTGCGGACGGCATGGTCGAAAGTGCCCTTCACCATATTAAAATATTAGAAGACCTCGATTTCCATGACATCATCGTGTCTTTAAAAGCGTCCGATGTCAATTTGGCTGTCGAAGCTTATAAGAAAGCCGCGGCTGCTTTCGATTATCCATTACATTTAGGGATTACCGAATCTGGTACACTATTTGCGGGATCCATTAAAAGCTCAGCTGGTCTTGGGACATTGCTGTCAGCCGGAATTGGTAATACCATGCGCGTATCGTTGAGCGCAGATCCTGTACAGGAAGTTAAAGTGGCACGTGAGTTGTTGAAAGTATTTGGTCTTTCATCCAATGCAGCAACGCTCATTTCATGCCCAACATGTGGACGCATTGAAATCGACCTCATTTCAATCGCTAATGAAGTCGAAGAGTATATTTCGCATATCAAGGCACCTCTGAAAGTCGCAGTTCTCGGTTGTGCGGTCAACGGACCAGGTGAAGCACGTGAAGCAGATATCGGCATCGCCGGGGCACGTGGTGAAGGTTTGCTCTTTATGAAAGGGAAAATCGTTCGTAAAGTACCTGAGGCAACGATGGTCGATGAACTGAAAATTGAAATCGATAAACTTGCGGAAGAGTATTTTGAAAAGAAACGCCAAGAAGAACTACTACTACAAGCGGGAAAAACGGAATGAGAAATCTCCGTTTCGGCATCGACATCGATGGTACGGTGACATGCCCGACTTCCCTACTGCCACATATCAATAAACAGTTCGGTTGCAATCTTGTTCTCGATGACATTACAGCCTATGACTTGACCGAAGCATTCCAGGTGGATAAGGATATATTTTGGCAGTGGTATACGGGGGCGGAGGCACATATATATAGTACTTCTCCTGCGCAAGCCTATGCCAAGAAGGTATTGGACAACTGGCATTCACAGTTCGAACTATATTATATTTCTGCCCGTGGTCCGCAAGTCTATGATGCTACAATGGATTGGTTCAAGCGTGAAGAAATTCCATACGACCATATTGAGCTTGTCGGTAGTCATCATAAGATTGAAACAGCGAAAAAGCTTGGCGTTCATGCATTTTTTGAAGATAAGCATGACAATGCCGTGGAAATTCACGAGGAGCTTAATATCCCTGTCCTTCTGTTTGATACGCCGTATAACCGGGAGCCTATTCCCGAAGGTGTCATACGCGTTAATGACTGGCAAGAAGCGAACGATTGGATTAAGAAATTATTTCCGATTGAACAAGCGATATCGAAATAAAAAAATGGTGTGGTACTCTAATTTTAGAGTGCCACACCATTTTTAATTCGCTACACATAAAGGACATTTTCCGTAAATCTCAAATTTATGCCCTTCCACTTCGTAATCCGGTAAATTGACTGAAATCATTTCCATCGGACAATGCGGGATGTTGCGCGTCTTCCCACAGGTCGTACAGATGAAATGATGATGATGGACACCAGGCTCACATTGCATACGGAAATGACGTTCGCCTGTCAAATCTGTTTCCTCAAGAATACCGAGTTCCGCAAAGGTCGTAAGGTTCCTATATATCGTATCGAAACTAATCCCCGGGTTGTCTTGTCCCATAAAACTTCTTACTTCCGCCGCAGTCATATAGCGATCATTTTGCGAGAAAAAATGAAGAATGGTTTCCCGATTTTTCGTCCGCTTAAATTGATTGTCTTGCAAAATACGCCATGCTTCGTCGAGTGTCATACCATTCCCTCCTTCACAACACGAGCACGATGCCCAGCCCGTAATTTATTCCACATAAGAACGATCAGTAAAATAAGGATAGACGTAATCACGATTGTTCCACCAGGAGCAATATCAAGATAATAAGCTGTCACAAGACCCACGATGACGGAAGTCTCACCAAAAGCGATGGAATAGATCATCGCTCCTTTGAAACTCTTCGCAAGTTGCATTGCCGCCGCGACCGGAATAGTCATTAGCGAAGACACTAGTAATATACCGACGATGCGCATCGATGCCCCTATGACAAGCGCCGTAATAATCATAAACACCATTTGGATAAAGCGACCATTGACGCCTGATACTTTGGCATAGTCCTGATCAAATGACAAAGCAAACAGTTCTTTATACAAAAACCGGATAAATACGATGACAATGATGGCAATAATGACGACAATAACTAGGTCTTGTCTGCTCACCGCGGACACGGAACCAAACAAATAGCCAATCAAGTCAGAAGCGAAACCTTTCGATAATGAAATGAAAATCGCGCCAAGCCCAATACCTGCCGATAAAATCACCGGTATGGCAAGTTCCTCATAATGTTTGTAGGCGCCCCTTAATTTTTCAATTAGGAGTGAACCACCAACCGCGGAAGCAATTCCGAGGTAAACTGGATTCAACGCGGCAAAAAAGAGCACTTGCTGACTTAAGTAAAGACTTCCTGCAATGCCTGCAAGCGCAACATGGCTAAGCGCATCTGCGATAAGTGCAAGACGTCTAACGACGATAAACAAGCCCAGTAAAGGCGCAATAATGCCTATGATCAATCCCGAAAGAAATGCATTTTGCAGAAATTCATACGATAAAATAGCGCTGATCATCGTCCCACCTCCGTCGGTTGCTGGTGAACGCGTCGCACTGGATGCCCATACCACCTAGATATATCTTGATCTTCCATATTTTTATACGCAGATTGCACGCCATGAAAATGAATCGTTCTGTTTAGACAGGCCACATGCGTCGCCAAATCGGTCACAAGATCAATTTCATGTGTTACAAGTACAATGGCAATACCATGCTCACGATTCAAGTTATTGAGCATAGAATAGAACGATGCTACGTTTTGTTGGTCGATTCCTACGGTCGGCTCATCCATAATGAGCAGATCCGGTTTCCCTGCAAGTGCCCGTGCGATAAAGACGCGTTGCTGTTGACCACCGGATAATTGACCGATATTCTGTCTTGCAAATTCCTCCATCCCGACAATGCGGAGCGCTTCTAACGCCTGTTGTTCATTTTTTTTCGAAAAACTTTTAAATAATCCTACTTTTCGCGTCAAGCCGCTACGTACTACCTCAAGGACAGTCGCCGGAAAGCCAGAGTTAAATGAATTCGATTTCTGCGACACATAACCAATCCGCTCCCGATGGTTAAATGACTCCATATCCTCGCCAAATAATTTCACTGAGCCACTCGTTGGTTTGAGTAGCCCCAAAATAATATTGATAAGCGTTGATTTACCGGAACCATTTGGTCCTATTAGTGCCCAAAATTCACCTTCCTCCACTTGGAGGGAAATATGTTCAAGGGCGATGGACTGTTCATAACTGAAACTCACATCGTCCAATTGAATAATTGTATTTTTCATTTTGCGATCCTTTCTCCTTAACAGTAACCATTCCGATTCACTCGTCAAAGTATAAACTATTAGGCGAAGGGAAACAACCTTTTAAGAAAGATGGTGTTTATAGTGGATTATGCGCAACTATTGAATGAAGTAAAGTTGAGAAGTGATGAGGATGTAAAAGTTCTTGCGAGGCAGTACGGAGTCGAACTTTCTATCACGGAAATTAGAGCCCTTCGACCTCTATTAGACGATGTTTCATTCCATTGGCTTTTTACGGGTGTCCCTGAATCGTTCATCAACAAAATCAGAAAAGCGATTGGTAACCGGAAAACAGAAATACTTTTTCAAAAATATATAGACACTACAAAATGATAAAACCCGTCTGCATTGTATGCCAATTGCAGACGGGTTTTGTTATTCAGCTTTCAATTGTTCCATTTTTGCCGGCTCAAATGATTTCGCCTTCAACATCTCAATTTCGAGTTTATAAGGCGCCGATTTCTTTTTAGGATCTTCACCAACAAAAGGAGTCTCCAAAATTTTTGGAATTGCTGCGAATGTCGGATGATGAACGATATAAGAAAGCGGTTCAAAGCCAATATGACCAAATCCGATGTTCTCATGACGGTCTTTCTTCGCGCCGCGCTCATTCTTACTATCATTGACGTGAATGACAGAGATTCTGTCGAGTCCAACAATTTTATCGAACTCATTTAACACACCTTCAAAATCACCGATGATATCATAGCCTGCATCATGAACGTGACATGTATCAAAACAAACGGATAATCGTTCATTATGCGTCACGCCATCAATAATCGCCGCAATCTCATCAAAGTTTCGGCCACATTCCGTTCCTTTACCAGCCATAGTTTCCAGCGCAATACGAACTGGATAGTCTTGGGAAAGTACTTCATTTAACCCTTCAATAATTTTAGCAATGCCCAAATCAACACCCGCTCCTACGTGCGCCCCAGGATGCAGGACGATCTGGTCGATACCGAGTGCCGCTGTCCGTTCAATTTCCTTCTGCAGGAAACTGACACCCAGCTCAAAAGTTTCTGGCTTTAACGTGTTAGCGATATTAATGATATAAGGAGCATGGACAACGATATTTGATAAGCCATTGTCCACCATATGCAGTTGACCCGCCGCAATATTTAGTTCTTCAATAGGCTTCCTGCGTGTATTCTGTGGTGCCCCCGTGTAAATCATAAACGTGCTAGCGCCATAGCTTGCAGCTTCTTCACTTGAGCCTAGTAGCATTTTACTGCCACTCATCGAGACGTGAGAACCAAGCAATAAAGGTTTATCGTTTGTCATTTTTTACGTGTCAATCTCCTTTCACGCTTTTTAAAGCGTTCAACTTCCTGTGCCATTTTCTTTTTATAGCCAGGCTTGACTTTCGCAGGTTTCCGGACGAAAGAAGTCGCCTTGCGGTCAATGTCATCTTCTTCTTTGACACGGTTACGTCTAGCATGACGTTCTTTTACTTCAATCCACTCACCATTTTTCACATCTTCGTGAATAAACGGAATGCCGAGCTTCTCAATTTTGACGATTTTATCATCTTCAGACGGCTCGTATAATGTAATCGCAGTTCCTTCTAAACCTGCGCGTGCCGTACGTCCCACACGGTGGATGAAAAACTCCAGCTCATCCGGTAGTTCAAAGTTAATGACGTGGCTAACTCCAGGAATATCAATACCGCGTGCCGCAAGGTCTGTCGCCACGATATATTGGTACTCTAAATCACGGATTTGTTTCATCATGCGCGTCCGTTCACGTGGTGTTAAGTCACCGTGGATTTTCCCTGCTTTAATGCCATTTTCAGCAAGGTAAGCAGCTAGTCCGTCTGCATTTTGACGTGTATTCGTGAAGATAATCGCCAAATACGGGTTGATGGATTCAATGACATGCAATAATTTTTTTCTTCTGTTCATACTGCGAACAGGAACAAGGGAATAACGCATTCCCTCCGTTAACGGCTTGCGTTCGCCGATTTTCACATGAACTGGAGTTTCCATGTATTTGTTCAAAAACGGCTTTAATTTCTCAGGAATCGTAGCAGAAAATACATACATTTCAAGGTTCGGTGGCATTTTCGATGCAAACTTATCAATATCTTCGATAAAGCCCATGTCAAATGCAAGATCCGCTTCGTCGATGACTAAAATTTTCGCCGTATGGATGGCAAGTGCTCCATTTTCGGCCATATCGCTAATACGTCCTGGTGTTCCAACGACAATATGTGGGTTCGATTTTAACTTACCAATCGAACGTTGCTTGTCCGTTCCACCAATCAGTAGCGAGCTACGTACATCGGTTCCTGCTGTCATCTTCGCAAGCTCATCGAAAAGCTGCGATGCCAGTTCTCTTGTCGGAGCCGATATCACTGCCTGTAATTCATCGACAGTTGCATCTGTCCGTTCTAATACAGGTATAAGGAAACTGTGAGATTTCCCCGTTCCAGTATGTGCTTGTCCGATTGCGTTCGTCCCTTTCAGGATGAGCGGAATCATTTCTTTTTGAATCGGTGTCGGATTTTCAAAGCCGAGCCTCCCGATAGCTTCCCGAATAAACGGTTTGAATTGGTAATCAGTAAATTTAGACATTGGTGTTCCTCCTAATCATACTCCCATTATAACACGATTTTGTTCCGCCGTATGTGATTTTCGCATAGTATACAATGTGAAAGTTCATTCTGATTTATTGAAAGGAGAAAATTATGAGGTATGAATCCTTTTATCCGTTCGTGCAACAAGGACCCACTCCACCTCCCATGGGACAAACGGGCCACATGCAGATGCCAAATCAGTACATCCAAAACGGTGGCTTAATGGGGACTCCAATGGGGAACCAGATGGGCGATCCGATGAGTAATCCAATGGGGAACCAAATGGGCAATCCGATGAGTAATCCAATGGGAAACCAAATGGGTAATCCAATGGGGAGCCAGATGGGCAGTCCGATGAGTAATCCAATGGGGAACCACATGGGCAACCCGATGAGTAATCCAATGGGGAACCACATGGGCAATCCGATGAGTAATCCAATGGGGAACCAAATGGGCAATCCAATGAGTAATCCAATGGGTAATCCAATGGGTAATCCAATGGGGAACCAGATGGGGAGTCCAATGAATAATCCTTTAGGTGGTTCCGCGGCCAATCAAGGGCAACAGCAAGGTCAACAGCAAGGCCCTACAAAGATGGAATCCTATATGCAAACCGCCAACCAATTTCTAAATACCGCCAACCAATTTGCACCGATGGTTCAACAATTTGCACCAATGGTTCAAAATTTACCCGCCATGTGGAGATTATACAAAGGCTTTCAAGGACTCCCAGGGGCCGGTGCAGCCGTAGCTAGTGCAGGTTCGGCTGCTAATACAGCTGCAGCAGCAAGCGCCCCACTCGGCTCATCCATCCCACGCATCTTCCAACCATAAAAAGGGTAAGGCGATTAAAGTTCGCCGCGGCGTAATTGAATCAACTAGCCGACTCCGCTATAATGGATGATAGATCCTATTTAGAGGAGTGAAAGTGCATGAAAGTATTGAAGATTTCCCCTAGAGGGTACTGTTACGGGGTTGTCGATGCAATGATTATCGCAAGAAATGCGGCACTCGACAAAACTTTGCCGAGACCCATTTATATATTGGGAATGATCGTCCATAACAAACATGTGACAGATGCGTTCGAAGAAGACGGCATCATCACGCTAGACGGCGAAAACCGTTTGGAAATTCTCGAAAAGGTTGAATCGGGTACAGTTATTTTCACAGCGCACGGTGTGTCACCCGAAGTCCGTGAACTAGCTAAGAGAAAAGGACTTGTATCAATTGATGCAACATGTCCCGACGTAACCGTAACCCATGATTTAATTGGGGAGAAAACTGCAGAAGGCTATGATATTATTTACATCGGTAAAAAATTTCATCCTGAGCCAGAAGGTGCAATCGGTGTCGCGCCACATGCTGTTCATCTAATCGAAACAATCGAAGATGTTAACAATCTCAACGTTACAAATGACAAACTGCTTGTCACGAACCAAACGACAATGAGTCAATGGGATGTCGTTCATATTATGGACGCACTGCAAGTAAAATATCCGCATATTGAAGTCCATAAAGAAATTTGTCTTGCGACACAAGTAAGACAGGAAGCCGTTGCAGAACAAGCAGGTCAGTCAGATTTGCTAATTGTTGTAGGAGATCCGAAAAGTAATAACTCGAACAGGTTGACGCAAGTTTCTGTTGAAATTGCTGATACGCCCTCGTATCGGATTTCAGATGTTTCGGAGCTGGATGTCAGCTGGCTAACAGGCGTTGAGACCGTATCCGTTACGGCTGGCGCTTCAACACCTACATTGATTGTCAGGGAAGTAATTGCTTTCTTGGAGAAATTCGATTCGGAGGATCCGACGACGCATCATCCAGAGCGGAAATTCCAATTGGAAAAAATCCTACCGAAAATCAAAAATCCTACTCCCGTTGAACGCATTGAGCCATACGCAACAACATAAAATAAACCGACCTCCATTAGCAGAGGTCGGTCCAGACTGTAGACAAACTCCAGAAATTATGGTGTTTGCCTACAGTCTTTTTTCTTTTACAATAGTAGTACTACTAGAAAAGTTGATTTTCGCTGCGGCCGGACGCTTTCCGCGGGCACGGCTTCAGCCGCTTCCCTCGCTGCGCTCAGTCCAGGGTCTTCAGCTCGCGCTGTCCCCGCAGGAGTCGCCGCCCTCCGCTTCAATCAACGGTGTCTCCTAAAAAATGAATGAGGTGATGGATTTTGTTGTGTCAAATAAAGTGAAATGGTTCTGTAATGATTGTTGATTGGATGAACTGCACATTGTATCGCGCTTCTTCGCAAGCTTTACGCATATAATCTGCGACGCCCTCAATCATCACTTTTTCAATATTATGCCCCGGATCAATGACTGCAAGCCCCATTGCCTCGGCATCATGCGCAACATGGTAATATAAATCCCCTGTGACTAGAACATCAGCACCGGCCCTTTTAGCCGCACCGATATATTTATTACCGTCGCCTCCAAGCACTGCGACCTTTCGAATTGCCTTGTCTGGGCTCCCCACATAGCGCAGGGCAGGCACGCCAAATACATTTTTTACATGTTCTGCAAATTGAGCAAGTGTCGTTTTTTCGTTCAGCTTACCAATTCGGCCAAGACCGTATTCATTGGTCCGTTGATCTAGGATGAAGAAATCGTAAGCCGGCTCTTCATATGGATGTGCCGTGAGCATAGCCTTCAACACTTTACTGCGTATGTTACCAGGCAAGACGACTTCAATTTTCTCTTCTTGTACTTCTTCACTTTTACCAATCTCCCCAATGTATGGGTCAGCACCTTCTACAGGCGTAAAGCGGCCCGTCCCCGATGAGCTAAAACTACATCCCACGTAATCTCCAATTGCACCAGCTCCCGCTTGTGAAAGCGCTTGTCTGATGTTATCCACATGCGAGACAGGACTGAAGACGACTAATTTATAAAGTGGCTCGGAAAAGGTTGGTTCTAAGACCGCTGTGCTCTGTAGTCCCAGTTTTGCAGCCAACATATCGTTGACGCCCCCCGGGGCAACATCCAAATTGGTATGTGCTGCGTAAACGGCGATATCGTGTTTCACGCATTTTTCAATCATTCTGCCTTGTGGTGTATCCGTCAATAGACTTTTAAGTGGTCTGAAAATTGGTGGATGATGTGCAATGATAAGATTTGCTCCTTGCTGAATAGCTTCATCAATCACTTCTTCATTGACATCCAATGTAACAAGCACTTTTTCCACCGAACGATTCAGCTGCCCAATATGAAGCCCTACCGGATCACCGTCCATCGCAAAGCGTTTCGGTGACCAGTTTTCAAAAAGGCTAATGATTTCATGCCCATTCACTTTTTTCATATTGCCAGCACCTTTCCAACAAAGTCGATGTGCGTGAGCAATTCTTGTTTCCGTTCTTTGATAGCATCCGTTTGTTCCGCCTGTTCAAGAGAACCTAGAACACGTCGCCATTCCGTCAATTCCCTCTCCCACTTCTCAAGGAATACAGCCGATTTGTTCTGGAGCAAAATGGGGCCTACAAGTAGTTCCAATTCATTGTATATTGCTGCTCCCCGTTCCAATACGATGATTTCGTAGATTTTACCATCTTCCTTCAAAATAGCCTCGTCACGAATGGTCCAATCATTTGCCACAGCCCATTCACGAATCGCTTTTGCGTAGATATTGGGTTGCGCAATGATGCGCTTCACGCCTTGAAGTCTGTCTTTACCACTTTCCAAAATGTTAGCTATTAGTGGCCCACCCATCCCAGCGATTGTTACTGTATCGACTGCATCACTTTCTTCAATTGCAAATAAACCATTAGCCAATCGTACGGTCACCGCAGATGATAATCCCTCACGTCGAACATTTCTAACAGCCGAGTCATACGGCCCCTTCACAACTTCGCCTGCTATCGCCTTCTGCACCGTTCCATTATGTATAAGGAAACACGGCAAATAGGCATGATCACTCCCTATATCCGCCACAACAGCCCCTGTTTCGACAAAAGAAGCGACCGTTGCCAATCTAGTTGATAAACGTACAGTATTCAATTCATCCCCGCCTTTCGTAATTTTCCAAACAACGGACGTCTAAAAGAACGTCCATATCTTTTCTTACTGTTATTGTATAAGATGTTGAACGACTTTGTACAATAGAAAAAGCCATCAGTCGACAGAGTTCTTCTGCTGACTGACAGCTCTTTACACATTACGAATTATTTAAGTGATAGAATATAGTCTGCCATTGCATCTAATTCAGCATCATCTTTAATGATTCCTGGTGGCATTGAACCTTTACCATTCTTGATTACATCTTTAATTTCATCTTTAGAAAGACTAGTACCAACCAATTTAGGTCCAACGGAACCACCTTCAAGGTCACCACCGTGACAGCCGATACATTTTCCGACTGCAACTGCAGGATCGAATTCTGCTACTTCTTCAGTTCCTTCATCTTCACCCGCGATTTCTTTTTGTTGATCAAGTCCATAGAGGGACATGAAGAAAATAAGACCAAGTCCGAGCGCAAAGATTAGAAAATAAGGTATTACTGGATTTTTACCCATTGAATTACCCTCCTTCATTAGAATTTATTCTGTATTGGATACAGTGCACAATTATCATTGTACTGTATTCAATTGAAAACTGAAAGAGTTATTGATTATCTTTTCATTCGTTGTAACAATTTCGACAAATATTCGACAATCCCCAGAAAGAGTATGTTCATTCAGCAGGTATTTGAATCACAATTGGATAGAAAATAGACTGACATTCATCCAGCCACTCATAAGATATGAGGACTTTCACCAAAACAAATTAGCAACCAATTAGTCGGGCAATTACCATGCGCTGGACTTCGGACGTACCTTCCCCAATTTCAAGTAATTTCGCATCACGCAAGTAGCGTTCGACTTCATATTCTTTCATATATCCATAGCCACCGTGAATCTGGATCGCCTCTGATGCAATCTCCATGGCGACTTCAGATGCATAGAGCTTACACATTGAGGCTTCTTTTGAAAACGGACGACCTTGGTCTTTCAACCAGGCTGCTTTATAAACCATATTACGGGCTAACTCAATTTTCAGGGCCATATCAGCCAATTTAAATTGTGTAATTTGGAATGCAGACAATGTTTTCCCGAATTGCTTGCGTTCTTTGGAATAACTGAGCGCTCGGTCGAATGCTGCCTGCGCAATTCCCACAGCCATTGCACCAATCCCGATACGTCCGCCATCCAATGTCACTAGAAACTGCCGGAAACCGTTGCCACGTGTACCTAGAAGGTTTTCTTTTGGTACACGAACATTGTCTAACACAAGTTCTGTTGTATTAGAGGCATGTAGTCCCATTTTTTCATAATTGTCGATAACAGTGAAACCTGCTGCATCCGTCGGTACAATAATGGCACTAATTTCTTTTTCCCCGTTGTTATTTCCAGTGATAGCAGTAATGGCTAGATGTTTGGCATAGCTTGCATTTGTGATAAATGCCTTCGAGCCATTGATGACGAAATCATCGCCATCTTCTTTCGCCGTCGTTTGCGTTCCCCCTGCATCTGACCCAGCATTCGCTTCCGTTAAACCAAATGCACCAAACGATTCTCCCGTACAAATCGGCGTTAGATACTGCTTTTTCTGCTCCTCTGTCCCAAATAAATTCAACGGTGCTCCCCCAAGCGAAATATGCGCTGAATAAGTAATTCCTGTTGAGGCACATGCACGGCTTAACTCCTCTGTAACAATAGCGAAGCTTACCGTATCGGCCCCCCCACCCCCATATTGTTCCGAAAACGGAAGGCCCATCATTCCCATGTCGGAAAGCTGCTTAAACACTTCCATCGGAAATGCATTTGTTCGATCGCGATCAATGGCACCGGGTGCAACGACTTCATCCGCAAATTCCCGAATCATTTTTTTAATCATCTGCTGTTCTTCTGTCAAATCGAAATTCAACATCTTCATCCCCTTTGTTGTAAACGCTTACACTCTAATTATAGCGAATTCTCTACCACTTTTACAACTATTCAATTACGTATCGGCGTAACAGCGTCCAATTTTTGAATTGCTCTTGTGCCTCTTCAATATAGATATGCAAAAAGGAGGGATTGAACTATCCCTCTTCATCATTTTTTCGCTTGTAGGCTTCTGCTAGATCCAGTTAAAATGAGAGTAGTAAAAACCCGATAATCAGTAAAAGTCCCGAGACCCCAGAGATTGTAAAATACAGTAATCGCAATAGTCGCCCCGTAAATAGCCAAAGTGAACAGTTCAGCATAAGTAACCCCAGAAGGAACATCGTATGCCCTTCAAAAAAAACCATCCAAATTTTTAAAGACATGGTCAGGAGCATGAACGAAACAGCTATGTATAGAAAAGGAACTAATGCCTGATTAGCTTTTTTATGTAAAGTCGATAACAGAAAAACAACCGTTATGACGGCTGCTAGCGTAAGTGTTACCACAGGATATTGTGTAAAGGCAAACATGCCGCCACTACTGACAATTACTACTAAAGCGAGCCACAAAACTGTTCGATTCAATTTCTTTTTTTCTTCAACCAAAATGGAATCAAACACATTTACTCCCCGCTGGCTTTCCTCTTCCCCCTGTTCATAAAGAGTGATAAGAAAATCACAATAATGTGCAGGCAATAGCTTATTTTGTTTCCAATATTTGATTTCAGAGATAATGATTCGTTTTCGCTGCTGATTCATTCCAGTTATCCCCCTTAAACAGAAAAAATACCGGCATATACCTATGCCGGTGTAGTGATTTCATTCTAGAAAATCCTTTAATCTTTTACTTCTTGACGGGTGGCGTAGCTTGCGTAATGCTTTCGCCTCAATTTGACGAATTCGCTCCCTCGTTACGCCAAATACCTTCCCGACTTCTTCAAGTGTTCTGGTACGACCATCGTCTAGTCCGAATCGAAGACGAAGAACGTTTTCTTCTCGGTCTGTTAATGTATCAAGCACGTCTTCCAACTGCTCTTTTAGCAATTCATAAGCTGCATGATCGGACGGAGACTGCGCCTCAGAATCTTCGATGAAATCGCCAAGATGAGAATCATCCTCTTCCCCAATTGGCGTTTCCAACGACACAGGTTCCTGTGCGATTTTCAAGATTTCACGCACTTTTTCTGCTGTCAAATCCATTTCTTCTCCAATTTCTTCAGGAGAAGGTTCACGTCCAAGATCCTGCAATAATTGACGTTGTACACGAATCAGCTTATTGATGGTTTCAACCATATGAACTGGAATACGAATCGTACGTGCCTGGTCCGCAATAGCACGCGTAATCGCTTGGCGAATCCACCAAGTTGCGTACGTACTGAATTTAAAGCCCTTTGTATGGTCAAACTTTTCAACCGCTTTAATAAGACCCATATTCCCTTCCTGGATTAAATCTAGGAATAGCATACCGCGTCCAACATATCGTTTTGCAATACTGACAACAAGACGAAGATTGGCTTCAGCCAATCGTTTTTTCGCTTCCTCATCACCATCTAGAATACGAATCGCCAGTTCGACTTCCTCTTTACCCGTTAGCAAGTCAACACGGCCAATCTCTTTCAAGTACATACGAACTGGGTCATTGATTTTTACGCCTGGTGGAACACTAAGATCATTCAAATCGAACTGCGTTTCTTCCGCTCCCGCTTTGCCACCTTCTTCACCAGACTCTTCATCGGCTTTACGATCCATTTCAATGCCCTGTGTCTCGATTAAATCAAGGAATTCCTCGAACTGTTCCGGTTCCATTTCGAATGCTGCTAATTTTTCCGTTACCTCATCAAGCGTTAGTTCACCTGATTTCTTTCCGGCCTCCAGCAGGTTCGCTTTCGCTTCCTCAATCGTCAGTTCATGTTCCATATCACCAGTTAATTCTTTTTTATTCATCTTACCCGTTCCTCCTTAGTACACCGGAATACGACTACAATGTCGTCAAAGTTTTCCGGAGCTGTATGATTTCCCTGGCCAGCTCCAGCGCCCGGGTATGATCTTTCATTTTTTCCGCTTCTTTAGACTCGTGCAATTTCGTTTGGATCGTCATAGTGATCCGATATTTCTCCAAATGAAGAATACAATCATTAATTTCTGCTTCCGTTTGTTCGGGGTCTCTTTCGACCATGGCTGCTTCTAAGATGACTTTTCGCAGCTCCCTGTCCTCAACCGACTCCGCAAACCTATGGAAATCGGGAGTCCGGTATTGCTCGTAAAACCCAGCGAGTCGAACGAAAATCGCAATATAGTCATCCCGGATGAACAAGTTTGGCTTGTCTATCTGTAAACGGTCAAACAACGCGCCGTCATTTAATAAATGGCAGAGCAGCAACCGTTCGGCACGTTCAGTACCGGTTTTCTTCCTAGTTGGAACCGGAACCGTATTACTCTGGGGACGATGCATCCCTTCAGCAACCGGATTTACTTGTGTTACTTTTGCCTGATGTCCGGCAATTTTTATCATCTGTTGCTGAATCGCATCAACAGAAACGCCGGTTTCAGTTGAAAGTTGTCGAATATATAGATCCCGTTCCACTGGTGAAGATCGTGGAGCTAATTCTTCCAGTACCTCGTGTATATATTGCAACACATCGTTTTCATAGGATAAGTTCTTGGAACGTTTGGCATATGCCATGATGAATGACATAAACGAATGAGGGTTATCAATGATTTTCTCTCGAAAAGCATCTCCACCAAATTGCGTAATATAATCGTCGGGATCCATTTTCCCCGGTAACAGCGCAATTTGAACGTCCATTCCTTTTTTGGCGGCCATTTCTGCAAAGCGTTTGGCCGCTTCCCATCCCGCATCATCACCATCGCAGCAAATAATGATTTCTTTAGCAATTCTTTTAAGTTTAACAAGATGTTTATCGGACAGTGCAGTCCCCATAACAGCGACACTATTCGTTACGCCGGCACGATCTGCTGATATTGTGTCCATAAATCCTTCAAACAGTATTACTTTACCCGTTTTACGGACATTAAGACGTGCATTGTGAAAATTGTATAAAATATGACTTTTTTCAAATATCGGGGTTTCAGGGCTATTAAGATATTTCGCCTCTTGTTTAGTGCCCGATAAGATCCGCCCGGAGAACGCAACAACATTGCCATTATCGTCACGTAATGGGAACATAATACGTCCACGGAATCGATCGAAATAGCCAGTCCCATCATCTTTCATGATACACAGTCCAGCACGTTCCATATCTTTCATATCGTAATTTTTTCGTAGCATAAGATTCGTCAACGCTTCCCAATCATTGAGTGACCACCCGATACCATACTTTTCGATACTGGCCCTCGTAAATCCTCTCTTTTCAAGATATTGTAGTGCTTCTTCACCTTCCACAGTGTTTAACAGTAGATGACTGTAAAAATTTGCTGCAAGGGCATGTGCTTCAATCATAGACTTAAATTCATGTCGGGGCTGTGCCTCGGAATCATCACTCATTACAGCATCGATTTCAATACCCGTCCGGCCCGCAAGTTTTACAACCGCCTCCGTAAACGGACTGTTTTCGATATCCATGATGAAGGTAATGGCATTGCCACTTGCACCGCATCCGAAACAATGAAACAACTGCTTGTCCTCTGAAACTGAAAAAGAAGGCGTACTTTCCCCGTGAAACGGACAAAGCCCAAACCAGTTTTTCCCCCTTTTCGTCAGCTGTACATATTCGCCGATCAAATCTACAATGTCGGTCTTCGAGCGGACGGCTTCAATTGTCTCTTCTGGTATTCTCGTCATCGTATCACCATTTTCCACTCTATCTACTACTGATTTCGATAAATTCTTCAAAAACCCTTTGTATTCGACAAATTATTTTCGATTATACTCCGAAACTATCATTTTACACTACTACAAAGACTTTTGCTTCAAATCTATTTCGCTTCGGCGTAATTGCGTCCAAATTTCGAACAATGTTTGTGGCTGCATAGGCAAGCTAAACATTTTCATCGGTAAAAGAAGAACCATCCCAAAAATATTGGGCGGTCCTCCTTATCACTTTGTCTAGGTTTCAATCCCTTAACGATTTTGATTTGTAATTTCACTAAGTATAACATTTGCTGTTTCTTCGACAGCTCGGTTCGTTACATTGATTACTTTGCAACCTATTTTTGAGATGACTTGATTGAAATGGTTAATTTCATTATCAATTCGTTCGATTTTCGCATAATTTGCATCATCTTTCAACCCAAGTGCTATCAATCTTTCTTTTCGAATGAAGTTCAGTTTTTCCGCAGAAATGACAAGTCCGAAGCATTTATCGGGATCTATCATAAATAATTCTTCTGGCGGATCCACTTCAGGAACAAGCGGTACATTTGCCACTTTATAGCGTTTATGTGCTAGGTATTGTGATAATGGTGTTTTCGATGTTCTTGAAACACCCACCAAAACGATATCCGCTTTCAAAATCCCTCGTGGATCTCTACCATCATCGTATTTAACAGCGAACTCAATCGCTTCAATTTTCCTAAAATAATCATCATCTAATTGTCGAACAAGTCCCGGCTCTTCCAGTGGTAGTTCACCTAGGTTCGCACCAATTCTATCGACAACTGGGCCGAGTAAATCAATGCATTGAACACCATATTTTTCGCATTGTTCTTGAATTTTCCGGCGCATACCCGTTTTCACAAGTGTATAGATAATAATGGCTTCTTGACTTTTTGCTAAATAAGCAATTTCATGTAGTTGTGACTCTTCTTCGATATGTGAAAACCTTTTCATCGAAACCGCTTCTAGCCCCTGTCTAAATTGACTGGCAGCAGCTTTTGCAACTAAGTCGGCAGTTTCTCCGACAGAGTCAGAGACGATGAATAATGTTAACTTCTTCATAATATCCTCCTCATAGTTCATGGTCCTCCGAAAGTGACAGGAAGGCTGCAGTAATGTTTGTTTTCGTAATCCTTCCCACGACTTCAAGACCTTCCCCTTTGTCATTGACAACAGGTAAGGAATCAATTTGTTTGTCTATCATCTTCTTCGCCACATGCAATAGTGTATCCTGCTTAGTACAATACGTAATATTTGGCATTCTAGTCATAATTACGTGAACTGGAATCTTATCCAAGTCTTTGTTGCCCAGGCTCGTCCGCAATAAATCTTTTCTCGATAATACTCCGGTAAGAAGTGAAGAACGACTCACTACAAAAAGTGTTCCAACGTCTTCCAGGAACATCTGACAAATCGCATCATAAACCGAGATATTTTCCGCAACGACGACCGGAATTGACTGGAAATCACGAACTTTCATACCTATCATACTATCTGCAACTGATTGGACAGGTTTCTTTCCTGAATAGAAATAGCCGACACGAGGTCTGGCATCTAAAAAGCCTGCCATCGTTAAAATTGCTAAATCTGGACGGATCGTTGCCCTTGCCAGCGTAAGCCGTTCTGCAATTTGTTCGCCAGTAATTGGTCCATCCGCTTTGACGATCGCAAGGATCTCCGTTTGGCGCTTATTCAGTTCCATATGTGTCACCGCCCTAATCGTTCAATTCTATATCCACGATTATTATATACGAAGACGTGCACTATTGCGAAGAAAGCGGAACCATGCTACACTAAAAAAGTATTAAATAGGCGGAGACAGGACAATAAGTAGTGTCAATAGAAGCGAACGGGGAAAGTGAAAGCCCGTACTGACATGAAACGGCACCCTCGAGCCATTGCACTCTAAAGTGGGCTATCTTTGGTAGCCAATCGAGGTGGAACCGCGGGTCATCATGCACTCGTCCTCGGACATTATGTCCGGGGATGGGTGCTTATTTTAATTGGAGGGATTTATTATGTCAATGGAACAAGTTGTTAATTTAGCAAAACAAAGAGGGTTTGTCTTCCCTGGCTCTGAGATCTACGGAGGTTTGGCGAATACATGGGACTACGGTCCACTCGGTATCGAATTAAAAAATAACGTCAAAAAAGCTTGGTGGCAGAAATTTGTTCAGGAATCACCGTATAACGTTGGTCTTGATGCAGCTATCCTTATGAATCCAAAGGTCTGGGAAGCTTCAGGCCACATTGGTAACTTTAACGACCCGATGATTGACTGTAAAAAATGTAAAACACGCCATCGCGCGGACAAATTAATTGAAGATGCACTTGAAGCTAAAGGAATCGAATTGGTCGTTGACGGCCTATCTTTCGATAAAATGGCAGATCTTGTCAATGAACATAATGTTATCTGCCCAACTTGTGGAGCGATGGACTATACGGAAATCCGTCAGTTCAACTTAATGTTTAAAACTACACAAGGCGTGACAGATTCATCCGCAAACGAAATTTTCCTTCGCCCTGAAACAGCACAGGGGATTTTCGTAAACTTTAAAAACGTTCAACGTTCGATGAGAAAGAAAATGCCTTTTGGTATTGCACAAATCGGTAAAAGTTTCCGAAACGAAATCACACCTGGTAACTTCACGTTCCGTACGCGCGAGTTTGAACAGATGGAACTTGAATTCTTCTGCAAACCTGGCGAGGATATGAAATGGTATGAATTCTGGCGTGATTACTCAAAAAACTTCTTATTAAATCTTGGAATGACTGAAGATCATATGCGTTTACGCGAACACAATGAAGATGAACTTTCACACTACTCAAAAGGGACTGTCGACATCGAATACAAATTCCCATTTGGCTGGGGTGAACTATGGGGCATTGCGAATCGTACTGACTTTGACTTAAATCGTCATATGGAGCATTCAGGTGAAGATTTCCATTACCAAGACCCTATCACGAATGAAAAATTCGTACCGTATTGCATCGAGCCATCCCTTGGCGCAGACCGCGTTACGCTAGCATTCCTATGCGATGCTTATGATGAGGAAGAGTTGGAAAACGATGACAAACGTACTGTTCTTCGCTTCCACCCTGCTCTTGCGCCTGTCAAAGCTGCGATTCTTCCGCTGTCGAAGAAATTAGCAGATGGTGCGGATGCAGTATTCGCAGATCTTGCGAAACATTTCAATGTTCAATACGATGATTCTCAATCCATCGGTAGACGCTACCGTCGTCAAGACGAAATCGGTACACCATTCTGTATCACATATGACTTCGAATCTGAAGAAGATCGCCAAGTAACAGTACGTCACCGCGATTCCATGGAACAAGTTCGTATGCCAATTGCAGAAGTAAAAGAATATATTGCTAAGCATCTTGAGTTTTAAGTAAAAAAGAACCCAGACATTGAAATGTCTGGGTTCTTTTTTTGTATAGGGTATTTTCGTAAATTTTGTTGTTTTTGATGCTTTGGTTTTCTGCGTTAAAATTTATCTATAGAAACTTTAAGAGGTTTTTACTCGTCTAAATAGAATGATAATAATAAAACTTTGGAGGTAATATTTTTTGAGAAAAGTTATCTTTATGGCTTTATCTTTAGCTTTTATGTCTTTGGTCCTCTTTGGTTGTCAACCGGAAGAGAATATCTC
>NZ_JBIWFE010000001.1:112201-977493 GCF_044762865.1 Sporosarcina sp. NPDC096371 | reverse complement strand
TACTAAATCAGAAAACAATAAAAAACTTTCAATAGACAGCAATTTTATAAGCATCGGCATTTCAAAAACAAAAGGCGTTGATGAAATTATTTTTGATGATAAAGAATCCCTTAACTCCTTTCAAAATATCTTTTCAAGTGCAGTAAAAGAAGAGGGCGAAGTTGATATAGCTGCCCCTGAATTTTATTTAGATGTCGCTTATGATAAGAATAATGAGCAGAGTTTATACTTATGGATAGGTAATAAAGGACAAAGAAGTACATTTATGAAAACAGAGAATACAAGCACCATTTATACTGTTTCACCAGAGATAACCGATAAATTGATTGAATTAGTTGAATCTCGTTTTAATTGAGATCTCGTATGAGGTCTTTTTTATGCACTTCTAAGTATTTCAATAGTAGTAATACCGCGATTACAACCTTGCCAACTACAAGCGAATTTTAGAGACTTCGACGCAAAAAAACGGAAGAACAAGGACATTACTCCCCTTGTTCTTCCGTTTTTTCTCGTCGTGGCAGCAATTCAGGTGTGGATTCAAGTTGATCGAGAAAAGATCTTGATTTCAAACGAATGCCAACCTGTTCATCATAAATTGTGCGCACTAGCTTTTTCATAAATTGTTTTGTTGTCTTTTTCAACGTTAAGTTACCGACTCGATTAATCGGGACCGTATAAAATGTTCGAATAAGCTTCAATTGCGTTGGTGAAATGCGAATAATATACCGGTCGATATGGAAACAACGATGACAAAGGAAGCCGATTTCTTTAAAAGAAAACGCAAACTCCCCTTCCGTCGCCCCACAATTCGCGCACTGATGCAAAACAGGATGAATCCCCGCTACCGGTAGCATTTTCCACTCGACAAACAACGCGATTGCCTCTGGATCATACTGCTCATTAATGGCATGTAGCGCCTCATGTAACAACCCGTAAATGCCCTCTGAACGCTCGCCATCCTCCGTCAAACGGTCAATCAGCTCCACGACATAACTAGCATAAGCCGTCGCTTCAAGATCTTCGCGAATATGTCGCATCGAGTCAATTGGCTCACCTTGTTCAAGCGTCCCCATTCCTCTACCCTTTTGGATAAGGAACGAGCCATGCGTAAACGGCTGCGTAATCGCAGCCAAACGACTTGCCGGCTTTTTCGCTCCCCTCGCCATCGCGGTCAGCTTGCCAGCTTCCCGCGTATAAAGGGTAACGATTTTATTCGATTCGCCGTATGGCATACTTCTTAAAATGATACCTTCCCATTTATTCAGCAAGGCAATCACTCCAATTTCCTATTGTTATCAGTACTCGTCTTCTCTAAAACCAAATTCTTTCAGTTGGCCCGGCTTATTACGCCAGTCTTTCTGTACTTTCACCCACAACTCCAAAAACACTTTCGAACCAAGTAGCATCTCAATATCATATCTTGCTTTTGTTCCAATCTCTTTCAACAATGCACCTTTTTTACCGATAACGATGCCTTTTTGAGAATCACGGTCAACAACAATCGTCGCCATTACATTCACCATTTCACGTGACTCTTCACGCTCGATTTTCTCAATGACAACCGCAATGGAATGTGGAATTTCTTCGCGTGTCAAATGCAAAACCTTCTCGCGAATCAATTCTGAAATGATGAAACGCTCTGGGTGATCCGTTACTTGATCATCCGGATAATACTTCGGTCCTTCTGGTAAATACTTTGTCAACGTCTCATTTAACCGCTCTACATTATTACCATTCATCGCAGAAATAGGCACAATTTCCGCAAAATCGTATTCAGCTGTATAAGAAGTAATAATCTTCAAAAGTTCTTCTGGGTGAACCAAATCGATTTTATTAATAATTAAAAATACCGGTGTTTTGGTATTTTCAAGCATTTCGATAATAAAACGGTCTCCACGGCCAATCGCTTCGTCTGCATTGACCATAAACATGATAACGTCGACTTCCTTCAATGTATTTCGCGCCGTTTTCACCATAAAATCGCCTAACTTATGCTTTGGCTTATGAATCCCAGGCGTATCTATAAAAATGAATTGAGAATCATCTGTTGTGACAACCCCTTGTACTTTGTTACGAGTCGTTTGTGGTTTATCACTCATAATGGCAATTTTTTGCCCCACGACACGGTTTAAAAATGTTGATTTTCCTACGTTCGGGCGACCAATGATGGAAATAAAGCCCGATTTGAATGATTTATTGCTCTGCTGCATAAGAAAGATCCTCCTTGGAAAAAGCACCGGGTAACAATTCTGCAACTGTTGTTTCTAGAACGTCCCCTTTTAAATTTGTTAAATAAACAGGCATGGAGCCCTCGCAAAATTCTGCTATCACTTGCCTGCATGCACCACATGGTGAAATAGGACCTTCCGTATCTCCAACGACTGCTAGCGCTTTAAACGACCGAACACCTTCTGAGATGGCTTTAAAAAACGCCGTACGTTCTGCACAATTGGTCATACTATACGCAGAGTTTTCAATATTGCATCCATGATAGATTGTTCCATCCTCCGCCACTAGCGCAGCTCCGACCGGAAATTTCGAATACGGGACATATGCCTTGTCCCGTGCTTTTTTTGATTCGTCTAACCATTTTTCCATATCCAAAAAAATCACCTCTTCTACTTAATTAAACCATTTGGGAATAAAAATCATCCATCCAATGACTACACTGATAACGGCATAAATGAGTACCCCACCCGCCGCAAGATCTTTTGCCTGCTTGGCAAGTGGATGACGTTCCATCGTACAAAGATCTACCGTACGTTCGATAGCAGCATTTATCAACTCAAGGGACAACATCCCACCGATTAATAATAAAACGATAGCCCATTCTATACTTGACAAACCAGTAAATAGACCCGCCAAGATAACAACAACAGTCGCGAACAAATGAAATTTCACATTCCGTTCCGCTTTTATGCCGTAAACAATCCCACTCCAAGCATAATGAAACGCTTTGAAGAACTTTCGCACAGGATCACCTCACAAGTCCAAATGAAGCAAGAATCTCCTTCTGCCTACTAATCATCACTGTTTCATCTGCCTCAGTCATATGATCATAGCCAAGCAGATGAAGAAAGCCGTGTAATGCAAGGAAACCGATTTCACGATTGATATCGTGACCATATTCCTCTGCCTGTCTGATAGCTGTTTCCACAGAAATAAGTATATCACCTAACACGGTCGGCATGCCCTCTTTCGCTACGATGGCTATCTCACCTTCTGTCATCTCTTCCAGCGCAAAAGAAATAACATCCGTCGGCACATCTTTTCCGCGATATTCCGCATTCACTTGTTGAATGGCCTGATCCGTCATGAAAGTAACGGAGACTTCTAATTCACCTGTTAAGGCTTCTTCTGCCGAGGCGTGGTTCAATAATTTGTGAATTAATTCCTCCACTTTTTTATCAACCCCAGCTGTTTCGTCTTCAAAATATATGTCCAACATGTGTCGTAACCCCTTTCGTAATTAATCCGGATATTCAATCCGATTATGGAATGTCCCATTTAATGTTTCACAGATAACCTTTTCCGCTTTCTTCAATTCCTTCATGGAAATATCGCATTCATCGAACTGACCGTCATTCAATCGATCGTTGACAATCGCCCGCACGAGTGTCGCAATTTTTTGCGGTGTCGGTTCTTTCATGGAACGTACGGCTGCTTCAACACTATCCGCAATTGAAATAATCGCAATTTCTTTTGTTTGAGGTTTCGGACCTGGGTAACGAAACGCTTCTTCCTCAACGTCCTTGCCAGATTCCTTCGCTTTCACATAGAAATACTTCAAGGTACTTGTCCCGTGATGTTGACGAGCTATATCGATAATTTCTCGAGGCATTTTATGCTTCTCAAGTAGTTTCGCACCATCCGCGGCATGGGCAATAATGATATCACGGCTTTTTTCCGGTGGCAATGAATCATGTGGATTTTGTCCAATATGCTGATTTTCAATAAAGAACCCCGGCCTAATTGTTTTGCCAATGTCGTGGTAGTAACTACCAACCCGTGCAAGCAACCCATTCGCGCCGATTGCTTCACAAGCAGCATCGGAAAGATTCGCAACCATAATGCTATGATGATAGGTGCCTGGCGTTTCAATCAGCACTTTTTTCAATAATGGATGGTTTGGGTTCGATAATTCAATGAGTCTCATATCTGACAATAAACCGAAAGCCGATTCAAAAAACGGCATAAGGCCAATTGTTAATGCCCCAGAAAGAATACCAGAAGCAATTGCAGCTATTAAATAAAATGCCAACTCAGATAGATCATAAGATGATTGTGTCATAAGTAAATAAAAGGCGATGAAGAGCATGTTCGAAATGGCGACTCCTGCGCTTGTCTGTAAAATGCTTGAACGCCTACCTCCATCACCAAGTAGATAAAGGCTTACAATTCCTCCAAACAGTATGTACAATGCCACTTCCATTTGAATGATTGCCGCAAATCCTTCCTGCAGCATGACACCCGCAGTAGCAGCGGTAATGACCGTCATCATGATGGCAATCCGTTCGTTTGTCAATAATTTAACCAGCATCGGTGCGAGTGCTGTTGGGAACAGGAATGCCAATAACACATTGAAATCCTTATCAATGAGCGCAATCAGCTTCATCAAAACAACAAGTAAAAAGAAAACGCAAAGGACAATAAGCAACGCTTTTTTCTTCACTGAGCCACTTTCTTGCCATGTAATAAAATGCATGAAAATGATGGCTGAGATGAATAACACAAATAGACCGAGTCCCGCAAACGGCTTAACTGATGACTGATTAGTCAACAATCCTGTCAATTCTAGTTGTCTGTAGATTTCCCTATCTATCATTTGCCCCTCACGGACAATGACTTGTCCTTGTAAAATTCGTGTAGGCTCAACGGCAGCCCTTGCCTGTTCAATCCCCGCCTCAGTTGCCTCCACATTTATCGTTTCGGTTTCTACAACTAATAATCGTCCAAGTGTCAAAACGGTTTGCAGAACAGACGGAGGAATCTTATCCGCGAGACGTATTTTCTGCTCCACCTCATAACGAATTGTAGACAGGTCTGCATTACGTACCGGTTTCGATAACTCTTCCCCTATAGTTGTTGACAGAACACTTTGGATATCCTGTAGTACTTCAGTTTTTTGTGCCAACAAAGCAGAAATCGCATCGTCACTCAAGCGGAGACCTGGTTCTTCCTTCTCCAGATTACCGAGTTTTTTTCGCACTTCCGCAATTTGCTTTTTACTGTCCGGAACCGATTCTCCACCGTCCGATTTTACTGACTCCTCCATCTCTTTCGCTTCGATAAGGAAATCAAATATCGACACTGCGATTGCTTGTCTATTTTTCCCGACATCTTTAGATAACTGATAAACAGGTGTCACTTCGCGTGCCGCCCGCTCTCTATCCTGCTCAGTTTTCACCGTGTCCTCCACCGTTTTGATGGATCGAATTGTATCCGGTGAAATTTGAAGCGACTTTAACTCATATGTCTCCTTCTTCACACTGCCATACATAATCGAAAACAGAAGGATTGCGGACAATCCGATAAGAAATATAGCTAGATAATTAAATTTCAGTGACATTAAAAATTTCCTGATTGGATGCAACATTAAACATCCCCCATTTCTCTTTCTCTTTATCTGTACATGTAAAAAAGAATTCCATCGTGTCCGCCGCGACGCCAAGGAAGGATTGACCTATCCCCTTCCTTGGTGATGACTTCCCCCATGCGGCTTCAACGCGATGTCTAGACATCACTTGTAAAAAAAGCAGTCAACTTAAGATGACTGCTCCTCTTCATAAGCTTCAATTATTTTTGCGACAAGCGGATGTCGAACAACATCGCCTTGCTCCAAGTACTGGAAATTGATATCGCTAACTTTCCCCAGAATTTTTTCGGTTACAATCAATCCAGACTCGATGCCTTTTGGTAAATCAATTTGCGTTTTATCGCCCGTGATGACCATTTTCGAGCCAAAGCCAAGACGTGTCAAAAACATTTTCATCTGGGCTTTTGTCGTATTCTGTGCTTCATCAAGAATGACAAATGCATCATCGAGCGTCCGCCCCCTCATATAAGCCAATGGGGCAATTTCAATCACTCCCCGCTCAATTAGCCGGTCCGTCTGTTCCGTCCCTAGCACGTCGTGAAGCGCGTCATATAACGGGCGCAGGTATGGGTCAACTTTCTCTTTTAAGTCGCCAGGAAGGAAGCCTAGGCTCTCTCCTGCCTCCACAGCAGGACGCGTTAAAATAATTCGTTTTGCAGAACCCGATTTCATCGCCTGAATCGCGAGAACAACTGCTAAATACGTTTTCCCTGTTCCGGCAGGCCCAATACAAAATACTAGATCACGCGTACGGATTGCATGAACATATTCACGCTGCCCGATCGTTTTCGCACGAATCGCTTTGCCTTTGTTATTCCTTGCAATTTCTTCATCATACAATTCTGCAAAATATTCAATTGTTCCACTTTTCACCATCTCAATCGCCGTTGAGACATCACGTTGGTTGATATTAACACCTTTACGAATTACTTTTAGTAACTGCTCCAAAAGTGCTCTAGCTGAATTTCTATTTTCTTCCTCACCACTGAGCGAAATCGTATCGCCCCTTGTCAAAATTGCAATGTTCAATGCTTCTTCGATTAATTTCAAGTTTTGGTCGGAAATCCCGAGTAGCATGACCGCTTCGTTCGGGTCCTCGACATGCAGTTGAATCAATTGTTCATCCATTCGTCTCATTCTCCTTGGGAATCGGTCTTTTTACTGCAATATTATCATTGATAAGAAACAATACGGTCCCACTAACTTTATCATTATCGAATGACACGTGCAAAACTTTCTCATCTCGAATGATTGCTTTTGATAAAGATTCCGATAATAGTTTGTTTTTTAACAGCGGAATGATAACCGTCTCTTCCATTCCTTCTACTAATTCAAACTGACCTGCCGTTTCTTGTACATGGCGCTCCGTCTGGACAAAAGACTTTGGAGACCACTTCTGCTTTTGTGATTGCCATGGTAGATTAAAAGAAAATTCCACAGTTTCTTCACCTTGTAAACTGTAACCAATTGTTTTAGGTAAGTTAAAAGAATACTCCACCCAATAGTCTGCATAGACCGCACCATCCGCACCAACAACTGCTGTTTTGTCGCCTTGAACGAGGGTACCTGTAGCTAGCACGTCCCCCTTTTTAACGGTTTGATGGACGCGCCCTACCCGTTCCCCTTTTTTTAATGCAAAGCCGGTGATAATGCCCCCAGTACGTGCAATCAGATCGGATGGCGTACCTTCCTCGACAACCTCGTTATTTGTTAAAGGAGATAACATCGGAATAACAGTAAGTGATGTCCCAACTCGTCTAAAGCGGACCCATGATAGTGAAGGGTCATCGAGCATAAGCTCCCGGCGAATTTCACCCTCATCTGGAATAGATGCCAGAGGTTTTAACGGGACAATGGATATCCTTTCTAATTTTTGATCAATCCTTTCCACAACTTCGGGTCGATCCGATTCGACATTCACAGTCCACAAGAATAATGATGCGACAAAGGGAATGATACAGGCAATTAGAAAAAGGTTGGAGGATAGTATTCCTTTAGCACCTGACTCATCCCCCACAATCGAAATCTTGACCTTTAAACGATAGCGCCTTCTATTGCTCCGAATCACTTTAATCCCTTGACGGTCTGTACGAAACCGGGCTACACCGTCCACAACCGATAGCGCTAATACCTTCACCCTCATTGCAACAAGTTTCGTGAGGAATCCTGCAAGGTCTCCATCGCCTGAAATCTTAATATCATACCGTTTACGCACGATGCGTTACCTCGTGGTCTTCTCCCGTTGTCACATGCATAGTTGTGATTACAGTAAAAGAAAACACAGCCATTTCCTCAGATAGCGTTTCGACAAGCAAGTCTTCACCAGACACCTCAATCATGTAATCACCGCTTTTGATCATCGCAAAATCGGGGCCAAGCTTGAGTAATGTGTATGGACCATTAATGCGTAATGAAGAAAACTCTTCAATTGTTACCGATGAACCCGTATTAAATATTTTTCTCAAAAATAAACCCCCTTATCCATATCGTATGAAATGAATAGGGGGTCAATGATTATCGTTTTGATTTTGGTGGACCTAAAATTTCAGAGAAAATAATCCCCTTGACAAGGTCCTCCTTATTCTTGGGTACAAATTCATTCGTTTGCATAGTAGACATTTGATATTGAGCGCCATGTGCAGAAAGGCGTCCACTATGTCTCTGGTGCCCTCTTGTACTGTCTGTACGCTCTTTTCGTTCAGCACTGGCACGTGGTGTAGTGGAACGCGCAGGTGTGGCCGTAACGGGTGGTGCAACCGGTTGGGCTGCAACGATAGGTTTGGGCGCCACCGGCTGTTGTAATTGCCGACTAGGCGGCTCCCCGTCCGTGCGTTGCATTTCTTTCTGTAATTCACGGTACAAGTCTTTTGACATATCTTTCAATTTCTTTTGCGGACTGTCCGGAATGCGTCCCGTTGCTGTGAATGGCTTCGCCTGGCCTTTCGCCGGGGTATCCGTCTTCTCTTTGCCTTTTTTAAAAAAGGCGGAGACAATTGCCAAAATAACGAAAATGATTATCTGTTCCATCCATGCATCCCCTTTCCAGGAAATGGCTTGTTACGTGTTAATCTTTTTTAATATCGATATCGTGTTTATCTCCACCTAAACCACTGATGGAATCACGCATGCCTGTATCTGCCTGGATATTTTTATAATTCATATAATCCATTACACCAATATTACCTGTGCGTAACGCTTCTGCCATAGCGAGTGGAACTTCTGCTTCAGCACTTACAACTTTCGCACGCATCTCTTCAACTTTCGCTTTCATTTCCTGTTCATTTGCAACGGCCATTGCGCGACGTTCTTCAGCTTTTGCCTGTGCAATGTTTTTATCAGCCATTGCTTGTTCAGTTTGAAGCTCCGCACCAATATTTTTACCGATATCAACGTCTGCAATATCAATGGATAGAATTTCAAATGCTGTTCCTGAATCCAAGCCTTTTGCTAGTACAGTTTGTGAAATCATATCCGGATTTTCCAACACTTTCGCATGGTCAATGGATGAACCGATTGTTGAGATAATCCCTTCACCAACACGAGCAACGATCGTTTCTTCACCAGCACCCCCGACAAGACGGTCGATGTTGGCACGTACTGTAATACGCGCTTTTGCTTTTACTTCAATCCCGTTCATTGCCACACCAGCGATAAATGGTGTTTCGATAACTTTCGGGTTAACAGACATTTGAACAGCTTCTAGTACGTCACGACCTGCTAGGTCAATAGCGGCACAACGTTCAAAAGTCAGTTCGATGTTGGCACGGTGTGCAGCGATAAGCGCGTTAACAACACGGTCAACGTTCCCTCCTGCAAGATAGTGACTTTCTAGTTGGTTAATCGATACATCAAGTCCAGCCTTATGGGCTTTAATAAGCGGGTTGACAATACGACTCGGAATAACCCGACGAAGACGCATCCCAATTAATGTAAAGATACTTACACGTACGCCTGCTGCCATGGCAGAAATCCATAATGTTACGGGCACTAAAGTGAAAAATACGGACAATATGATGATAGCGATAACAACGATTGCGATCATGCCTACTGTACCTGCTGAACCTACGAATGCTGGCATTATTCATTCTCCCCTTTCTCTACTGATTCCCTGACGACAATACGGGAACCTTCAACCTTAACAATACTAACACTTATTCCTTTATCAATGTAGCTTCCTTCAGAAACAACATCGATTTTTTCTCCATCTAACTCAATGGCACCGGCCGGTCTAAGTGGAGTGGACGTTTTAGCAATGCGCCCGAGTAATTCTACTCTGTTAACATTTGACACATACCCTAATTCCGTATCTGTCGAATCCATTAGCACAACTTTGTTGAGCAAGTGTAATTTCTTACTGAAAAACTTCATAATAATCACCATCCCTGTGACAGCGATAGCAACCGCGATAAGGACAGAACCTGCCATATACATCGGATTGCCGCCAGCCATAATGATACTACCAATAATTGCGAGCGAACCAATAGCTCCTGCTATACCATGCGGGAGGAATATTTCCGCAACGACGAGAATAGCTCCTAGGACGAACAGTATAATCGATTCATAGCCCGCAAGACCAGCTACTAAATGTCCGTAGAAAAACAGAACGAACGCGATGATAGCCATCGTTCCTGGTACACCAAACCCTGGCGAATACAATTCCAATACAAGGCCAAGACCTGCAATCGATAATAGAATCGGTACAACGACTGGATGTGTAATTAGGCTCGCAAGACTTTCTGCAAAGGTTTTATTTGTTGAAATGATTTCGGCATTTTCATAGCCAGTTTCTTGAAGAAGCTCTTTAAAAGAAGCTACTGTTCCCTCACTATAGCCGACATCAAGTGCCTCCGAGGCCGTAAGAGTTAACAATTTACCCACACCTGCTCGGTACTCAGAAACATCAACCGAACTCTCCGCCATAGCTTGCGCGTATTTCGGATCGCGACCATGGTCAGAAGACTTCGCAGCACTCACCATATCTGCGACCCATGCACTATGCACCTTATCTGCCGCCGCATTCCCCGACGATTCAATTACTTGTGCAGCACCCATTGTGGCATTGCGCGACATATAAATATCATCTGCATGGAGTGCGATAAACGCACCAGCTGAAAGCGCTTTGGGGTTGATATAAGCGATTACCGGCAACTCTGTCTCATCCATTAACTTAGCAATCTCCCAAGCCGCATCTGTAAAGCCACCTGGAGTGTTAATCTCGAGGATGATAGCCTCTGCTCCTGCTTCCTCAGCTTCCGAAAACGAGCGTTGCAAAAAAGCATATAATCCTTTTTCAACTTCATTTTTAATCGGAACTTTATATACTTTCTGACTAGCCGCATCGGTTGACGCAAGCGGAAACGCAAACGTCGAGACGAATAAAATGAACAGGAGCACGGTTCCTATCATTTTACGCATTGTAGTTTCACCTCTTTCTATTATTTATTATATCTCTATATACGGCTGAAAAGCTCGGAAGTTTCATTTTTTCTAGAAAAATTCGTTTCGACAACAAATAAACCGGAAAACCCCTAAGGATTTTCCGGTTTACCAAATTTTAGATTCATTACAAGATCGAATTCATGGCAACAGGAAATTAGAACTTACGTTTCCTTGCAGCTTCAGATTTCTTTTTACGCTTTACGCTTGGTTTCTCATAGAACTCGCGCTTTCTTACCTCTTGTATTGTTCCACTTTTGGATACAGTACGTTTGAAGCGGCGAAGAGCATCTTCAAGCGATTCGTTTTTACGAACAACAGTTTTCGACATATCTCTTGTCCCTCCCTCCAAACACACTTCGAACATAGCCAAGTGCCATGTACTCAGAAATTATACCGCATAATTAAAAATAGGTCAATATAAAACTTTTAATTTTAGTTGGTAAATTAATATTCCGATGTGGATTCGAGCCCTTTCATGATTTCCACACCAGAGCTGGCACCAATTCTTGTGGCCCCCGCATCAATCATTTTTTTCATGTCGTCTAAACTGCGGACGCCACCTGAAGCTTTGACACCCGTTTTAGGTCCAACAACAGCTCTCATCAGTTTGATATCTTCAACTGTCGCACCACCAGTCGAGAAACCTGTTGACGTTTTTACGAAATCAGCGCCTGCAAGAATTGCCAGTTCACACGCTTTTCTTTTTTCTTGATCAGTTAGCAAAGCTGTTTCGATAATCACTTTGACAATTGCTTCACCTTTCGCCGCCTGGACGACTGCTTCAATATCTTGTTTGACTAGGTCATCGTCACCATCTCGAAGCGCACCAATATTAATGACCATATCGATTTCACCCGCACCGTTTTGAATGGCATTTTCTGTCTCAAATGCCTTCACTTCAGAAGTCGATGCACCGAGTGGAAAACCAATCACCGTACATACTTTGACAGGTGATCCTTCTAGTTCTGCTACCGCTGTTTTAACCCAAGTCGGATTCACACAAACAGACGCAAAGGTATACTGCCGTGCTTCTTGACAGAGCTCCACGATTTCAGCTTTCTTCGCATTAGCTTTTAGTAAAGTATGATCGATATAAGTTGCAAAATTTGTATTCAAATGAATACCTCCCTAAAGTTGTCCGTACTTCTTCCATCATAACAAGAACCATTCAATTCTGCACGAAAAAGCCATTCCGACCATTAAGGGTTGGAATGACTTCTTCAACACATCGTTTAAGCATGAACTTCCGAATCTTCAACGACACGAACAAATTGTCCCTCGTTATATGGATAGCCAGGCTTTGTAATCTTCACACGAACAATTTTGCCGACCATGGACTCCTCAGCCGGGAAGACCACTTTTAAGTAATTATCCGTATAGCCCTCATAGAGGCCACTGTCCGGATCCAACTTATAATTCGCTTCTGGGATGACTTCAAGCACTTCATCCTCAAAAGTAGATGCATATTGTTTTGCCAATTGATCGTTCAGTTCAATCAAGCGATGAACGCGTTCATTTTTCACTTCTTCATCCACTTGGTCTTCCATTCTTGCTGCAGGCGTACCTGTCCGTTTCGAATAAGGAAAGACATGTAGTTCGGAGAAGCGATGGTCACGGATAAAATTATATGTCTCCATAAATTCCCCTTCCGTCTCACCTGGGAAACCGACGATAACATCTGATGTGATCGCTAGTTGAGGCAACGCTTCACGCAGTCTATCCAGACGCTCCGCAAAAAATTCCATCGTATACTTTCTACGCATTCGTTTCAACACCGTATCTGACCCCGATTGAATCGGGATATGAAGATGGCGAACAACAATATTTGAATTTCTTAGGACGTCGATTACTTCATCCGTTATTTGGCTCGCTTCAATCGAACTGATGCGCAATCGTTTCAGCCCTGTTACTTGCGATTCAAGATCACGCAGTAAACGAGCAAGATTATAGTCTTTCAAATCTTCTCCGTAACCGCCCGTGTGAATACCCGTAAGAACGAGCTCAAGATACCCTGCGTCCACCAACTGTTGCGCTTGACGAATCACTTCTTGCGGATCACGTGAGCGCATCAATCCACGTGCCCAAGGAATGATACAAAATGTACAGAAGTTATTACAACCTTCTTGGATTTTGAGAGATGCACGCGTACGGTCTGTAAACGCTGGCACATCCAGCTCTTCGTAAACCCTGTTTTTCATAATGTTACGCACGGCGTTAATCGGTTGACGCTCAGTTTGGTATTCTTCAATCAAACCAAGTAATTTCGTCCGATCCTGCGTACCAACAACGATGTCAACGCCTGGGATTGCCATAATTTCCGCAGGTGAGGTCTGTGCATAACAACCTGTTACGCAAATAACCGCATCCGGGTTCTGTCTAATTGCGCGGCGAATCACTTGCCGACTTTTCTTGTCACCCGTATTGGTGACAGTACATGTATTGATGACATAAACGTCTGAATTTCTCTCAAAATCTTCGCGATTATATCCAGCATCCTTGAATAGTTGCCAGATCGCCTCAGTTTCATAATGATTCACTTTGCAGCCCAACGTATGAAAAGCAACCGAAGACATCAACTGCTCACCTCTTTCATTCAAATTCGTAAGACATTGCGGACAATAAATACAACGGAGCCGTTTCCGTTCTCAATATACGCGGACCTAATGCAATCGGCAAAAAGCCAGCGGAGCGTAATGCATCCGCCTCGTTTCTCGATAAACCGCCTTCTGGTCCGAAAACAGTCAAGACGGTTTGCTCTGGTTTTACATTTTTTAGACGCTCAGCCATCCGATTCGGATTTCCGCTCTTGGCATCTTCCTCATCAGCAAATAGAAGAACATCATAATTTGCAGATTGTGCAATCAGTTGCTTGAAGTTGGAAGGTGTTGCTACTTCCGGTATAACCGTTCTGTGACATTGCTCCGCAGCTTCTTTGGCAATTTTACACAGTCGCTCGACTTTTTTACCACCTTTTTTGGCATCCCATTTGACAATAGAACGTTCCGCTTCAAATGGCAAAATGCCCGCCATACCCAACTCAGTACCTTTTTGCACAATCAAATCTAGCTTATCGCCTTTTGGTAACCCGCATGCGATTGTCACACGAACAGGCATCTCATTTGTTGTCAGGGAGCCTTCTTGGCGCTGGATCACGACACCATTCTCAAGTATCTCCGTAATCGTTGATATAAATGCTTCTCCGTCTGATACAGCAATCACATTGTCCCCTACAGCCATTCGCATAACCCGGGTAATATGTTTACCGTCATCCCCTGTAATGGTCGCATGCTGTTGTTCATCAAATTGTGATTGTAGAAAATAACGTTGCAAAGCGTTACACGCCCCTTTTTTGGGCGACGATAGCAACCCAATCTTCCATTAGTACAGACTCAACGATGTCAAATCCTTTTTCGATAAGGTCATCCTTCACAAGATCCCGTTTCTGCCCAATAATACCCGAAACGATGAACAGTCCATCTTCCGGTAAAATGGAATAGGCATCTTGTGAAAAGGACAGAATCACTTCTGCAAGGATATTCGCAATAATAATGTCGGCTGGTTCTTTAACAGAATCCAGTAAATTACCATGTGTCACAGTAATTTTTTCCTCCACTTTATTTAACAAAATATTTTCCTTCGCAGCGACAACGGCAACTTCATCTAAATCTAGCGCATGAATATGGGATGCCCCTAGTAATGCCGCCCCAATTGACAGTACACCTGATCCAGTCCCTACATCGACGACTGTATTCTCCGGCTTAACATACTTCTCAAGCGCTTGTAAACACATGACTGTTGTTGGGTGAGTTCCCGTCCCAAAGGCCATACCTGGATCCAACTCAATGATCAATTCATCAGACTCAACGGGTTCGTATTGTTCCCATGTTGGAACAATCGTAAAACGGCCAGATATCTTGACAGGATGGTAGTATTGCTTCCAAGCAGTTGCCCAATCTTCCTCATCAATCTCATGGGTTTGAATGGCGTTTTTTCCAACATCCAATCCGAATTCGGCTAAGCCCTCGATGGATTGACTAATATCCTTCATTGTCTCAATTAAAAAACTATTGACAGGTAAATAGGCTTTCACAATGACTCCGTCTACAGGGAAATCATTTTTGTCAAGGGCATAAATTTCCCCGTAACGGTCTTCATGGATTCTATCTGGCTCTACCGAATCTTCAATAACAACTCCACTGGCACCTGCTTCATGCAAAATATTTGCTACAGCCTCAGTTGCTTCGTGCGTCGTATGGATGGCAATTTCTGACCACTTCAAATGACTTCAACCCTTTCAGTCGCCTTTGATTGTACGTTTGATTTTATCAAACAAGGAGCTTGAATACTCTTCCGGTGTGTTGCCGCTAATCGCCGCAAATTCACGCATCAATTCTTTTTGCTTTTCCGTCATTTTTTTAGGTGTTACCACTTTCACCACAACATGCTGATCACCGATTCCACGACCATGGACGTTTTTAACACCTTTTCCTTTTAGGCGGAAACGCGTGCCTGTTTGCGTACCTGCAGGAATTTTCAAGTTAACATTCCCTTGCACAGTCGGGACTTCAATTTCGTCACCAAGTGCGGCTTGTGAGAACGACAAGCTAAGTTCCAAGTAAATATCATCATCTTCACGGATGAATTTGTCATGGGACTTCACGCGGAATACGATATACAAATCGCCTGCTGGTCCGCCTTTGTGTCCCGGTTCACCTTGCCCCGATACACGAAGCTGTTGACCATCATCAACGCCCTCAGGTATTGTTACTTTAATTTTCTTGTTTTTAGTTACTTTGCCTGCACCATGACATGTTGTACATTTTTCTGGAATGATTTTCCCTGTTCCTTGACAGTGTGGACATGCTCTACGATTGACCATCTGACCGAGTGGTGTATTTTGCGTAACACTGATTTGTCCCGAACCACCACAATGGTTACATGTTTTAGGAGAAGTCCCTTTTTTAGCACCAGAACCCTCACATGTGTCGCATGATTCTTCTTTAGGTATTTCTATTTCTGTTTCTTTCCCAAAAACAGCTTCCATAAAGTCAATCGTCATAGAATACTGTAAATCGTCACCTTTTCTTGGCGCATTCGGGTCACGTCGGCGTGCATTTCCGCCGAAAAATGTACTGAATATATCATCGAATCCGAAGCCATCAGCACCGCCACCTCCGAAACCACCGAATCCTTGGTTTGGATCTGCATGGCCAAACTGGTCATAATTCGCTTTTTTCGAATCATCGCTGAGTACTTCATAAGCCTCTGTTGCTTCCTTAAATTTCTCCTCAGCATCAGCCGCTTTGTTTAAGTCAGGGTGATACTTTTTGGATAATCCTCTGTACGCTTTTCTAATTTCGTCTTTGGACGCAGATTTGGATAAACCCAGCACGTCATAATAATCTCGTTTACTCATTTTTCACTCTCCCGAAATACTTTTACCTATCTTCTATTGTACCACTACATACTAAAAAGCGTAAGCACCTGGTCAGACCCGACAAGCGCTGGAAGGCTGGAAGATAAAGGCGTTTTTTTGCCTTTACCAGGTAGCCTGAAGCGACACATGGGGCTAGGTGCTGAAGCCAAGATCGCGCAATAAAAACCGAAAAAGCCAAAGCCGGAATATCGGACTTTGACTTTCCCGTCAACAATCATTATTATTTATTTTTTCTCGTCTATTACTTCTTCAAAGTCAGCGTCGACAACGCCATCATCTTGAGGTTCGCCTGCATTTTCTGCTGCAGCTTGCTCATACAATTTCATCGTCATTTGTTGAACGATCTCTTCTAGTTTTTCTTTCTTCGTACGGATATCATCGAAGTTAGCAGCTTCAAGTGCAACCTTCAATTCTTCCTTCGCTTCTTCAACGCTTGTCACTTCTTCTTCAGAAACTTTACCTTCAAGGTCTTTCAAAGTCTTTTCAGCCATGAATACAAGTTGATCCGCTTCGTTTTTCAAGTCCGCTTCTTCTTTACGCTTTTGGTCTGCTTCAGCATTCGCTTCCGCGTCTTTCACCATGCGCTCGATTTCATCGTCAGACAGACCTGAACTCGCTTGGATTGTAATATCTTGCTCTTTTTGAGTACCAAGATCTTTCGCTTTAACCGTTACAATACCGTTTTTATCGATATCGAATGTTACTTCGATTTGTGGAACGCCACGTGGTGCTGGTGGAATATCCGTCAACTGGAAACGACCCAGTGTTTTATTGTCAGCTGACATTGGACGCTCACCTTGCAATACATGGATATCTACTGCTGGTTGGTTATCCGCTGCTGTTGAGAATACTTGTGATTTACTTGTTGGAATCGTTGTATTACGTTCGATCAATTTCGTGAACACGTTACCCATTGTTTCAATACCAAGTGACAATGGTGTTACGTCAAGTAGAACAACGTCTGTTACGTCTCCGCTCAAGATTGACCCTTGAACAGCCGCGCCCATTGCAACGACTTCGTCTGGGTTTACGCCTTTATATGGCTCTTTGCCTGTTTCTTTTTGAATTGCTTCTTGTACAGCTGGAATACGTGTTGATCCACCTACAAGAATAACGCGGTCGATTTGTGATGCAGATAGAGCAGCATCTTTCATCGCTTGACGTGTTGGTACCATTGAACGTTCTACAAGATGTGCAGTCAATTCGTCAAATTTCGCGCGTGACAATGTCACTTCAAGGTGAAGTGGACCTGCTTCTCCAGCTGTGATGAATGGTAGTGAGATTTGTGCAGATGTTACACCTGACAAGTCTTTTTTCGCTTTTTCAGCGCCATCTTTCAAACGTTGCATCGCCATTTTATCTTTTGATAAATCAATGCCGTTTTCTTTACGGAATTGCTCAACAAGGTACTCGATGATGACGTCATCGAAATCATCTCCACCTAGTTTGTTGTCACCCGCAGTTGAAAGCACTTGGAATACGCCGTCGCCTAGTTCAAGGATCGAGACGTCAAATGTACCACCACCAAGGTCATAAACAAGGATCGTTTGGTCTTCATCTGTTTTATCAAGCCCGTAAGCTAGTGCTGCTGCAGTTGGCTCGTTAATGATACGTTCAACTTCAAGACCTGCAATTTTACCAGCATCTTGTGTTGCTTGACGTTGTGCATCGCTGAAGTAAGCAGGAACTGTGATAACCGCTTTCGTTACTGGTTCGCCAAGATACTCTTCCGCATAACCTTTCATATATTGAAGGATCATTGCAGAAACTTCTTGAGGTGTATATTCTTTATCGTCCACTTTTACTTTATAATCTGATCCCATATGACGTTTTACAGACATGATTGTGTTCGGGTTTGTAATCGATTGACGTTTCGCTACTTCCCCAACTTGTCTTTCGCCGTTTTTAAACGCTACAACAGATGGCGTTGTGCGGTTACCTTCTGGATTTGGAATTACTTTTGGCTCTCCGCCTTCATACACTGACACTACTGAGTTTGTTGTTCCTAAGTCAATACCGATAATTTTGCTCATAATCAAATTCCTCCTAGAAATAGTTCTTCTATTTTTTATTCGTTCACTTTAACCATTGAAGGTCGAAGGACACGATCTTTCAACAAATAGCCTTTTTGCATTTCTTCAAGAATAGCTCCTGAAGGTTTTGTGTCATCTGAGCCTGTCATAATCGCCTGATGGACATTCGGATCGAACTCCTGATCAAGCGTCTCGATTTCAACAAGGCCTTCTGTTTCAAGCGCCGTGACAAGCGTACGATAAATCATTTCCATCCCAGTCATAATCGACTGCACTTCTTCAGTTTTCGCCTCAACAGAAAGTGCACGTGCAAAGTTATCCAGAACTGGAAGCAGATTCGTCACGACGTTCTGCGCACGATATTTTTGTAGTGCTTCCTGATCAAGCGACGCTCTTCTTTTAAAGTTATCGTAATCAGCAAGCAATCTCAAACGCTTGTTTTCTTCTTCCTGCAATTTTGCAGTTAGTTCTTCAATGACACTGTCTGCGCTACTTTCAACTTCAACAGCCTCATTTTCTTCAATCGTGTTTTCTTCGCCCACAGCTTCTGTATCCTCTACCGCCATGTCAGCTTCTACAAACTCATCTTTAATTTCTGTCATTTATTGTTCCCTCCTGCTGTTCCTCCACCGATTGTCAGCCTCGCCAGTTCCCTGGACAGATCACTGCTCATAAGATCTAGCAATGTGATGACGCGCGCATAATCCATTCGTTTAGGTCCAATGATAGCAATAGATCCTGTCATGTTGTCCCCAGCAGAATAAGTCGCTGTAATTACACTGTAATCTTCCATCGCATTATGATGATTTTCAGAACCAATGCGCACATGAATCCCTGCAATTCCTTTTTGGAAAAACTTCATAGCAGGTACCCCTTTGTCCATCAGTTCGAAAAATGTTTTCATCTTCTCGATGTCATTAAATTCGGGTTGCTTCATCATGTTCATTTTTCCGCCAAAATACAGGCGCTCTTCTGGTTCGATTGAAATCGCCTGCTGAAACGAGGAATACAGGTCACCCGCGTGATGGATATGACGCTCCAACACCGTTTTCGTTTCCTGGACTAACATCCTCTGCAAATGCGCTAGCGGCGTACCAACCAGTCGCTCGTTTAAGATATTAACCATTTTTTCGATATCGGATGCCGTAAAACCCTCTGGTACATTGAACAATCTGTTTTCCACACGTCCATTATCCATGACAATAATAGCAACAGCCGTTTTATCGTCTAAAGGAACAATTGAAAAACGTTTCACTGTATGCGACGACGTATCTGGCCCAAGTAGTATCGAAGTATAATTCGTCAAATCAGAAAGTATCGTTGCCGATTTCCGGATTAACTCCTCAGTTTCTACGATCTTATCTCGGAAAATGGAGCGTAATTGAATACTGTCTTCGGTTTTCAGTTTTTCTGGTGTCAATAAATGGTCGACATAAAATCGATATCCTTTTTCGGATGGTATCCTGCCAGATGAAGTATGGGTTTTTTCAAGATAGCCCATTTCTTCAAGGTCTGCCATTTCATTCCGTATCGTTGCCGAACTAAATGGAGCTTCCGGCTTTTTGGAGAGCTGCCTTGATCCGACAGGTTGTGCAGACTCGATGAAATCGTCAACCGTCAGTTGCAATATAAGCAATTGTCTGTTCGTCAACATAATCATCACTCCTAAAAGTACCTGATGTTGCGAAGTGCTCTAAGGGCACCAGACTGCGCTAAGTGCTTTGTGGGCACAAGGCTTCGCCATGTACTTTGTTAGCACTCTTTAATGACGAGTGCTAATACTACTGATAATTTAACAAATCCAGATCGTGGTGTCAACGAATTGACTCTATATCATTTAAGAAATTGCTGGAACACGTCGTTTCCTCTATAAACACCACGATGTGTTAACTTAATCACGTCACCCATTCGCTCGACAAGTCCATCTTTCATAAGAGTTTGCAATGTTTCACCATAGACATCTTCGAGCGACTTCCCAAATTTTTTCTGGAACAAAGTGATGGATACACCATTTGATTTGCGGAGTCCGAGGAACATTTCTTCTTCCATCGCTTCTATTTCCGTTACGACATGTGTCTGTTGAACTGGCCTTTCCCCCGCCGTCGTCTTCTCCATGTATTTCGTAATCGGTCCGATGTTCGAATAGCGAATGCCGTCTACGTAGCCGTGTGCACCTGCGCCAACACCTGCATACCCGTCATTTTCCCAATAGATAAGATTATGGATAGATTCACTGCCCAGAACCGCGAAGTTACTAATTTCATAACGCATCCGACCTTGTTTCTCCATTTGATTGATGAGCATCGAGAACATTTCTGTTTCGATATCCTCGCCAGGTAGTGGCAATCTGCCTTTGTTCATTAAATTATAAAAGACCGTTTTTGGTTCAACAATAAGCGAGTACCCAGAGTAATGAGGTAATTCAAGTGCAGCCGCGCGGTCGAGCGTATCTTGCCATTGGACGATTGTCTGATCTGGTAAGCCGTATATCAGGTCGATACTAATATTGTCGAAGCCAGCTTTCCGTGCTTCCCTAACGACACGCTCAGCATCGTCTGGGCCATGTGTTCTACCAATCCTCTTGAGTAGATCCGAGTCAAAAGATTGAACTCCGATGCTCAACCTGTCTACACCACCACTTTTTAGTACGGTCAACTTGCCATAAGTTAATTCATCCGGATTCGCTTCCGTTGAAAATTCTTTTAATGAGCTGACATCTACATAATCGTGAATGATTGTCAGCAGTCGATCAAGTTGCTTCTCAGACAACGATGTTGGAGTTCCCCCGCCTAAAAAAACCGTTTCTAAGTCTTTGAATGATATCCCCTGCTGGCGCATAATCGCCAGTTCCTGCCCAATGGATTCGATATACGCATCGACAGGCTGATTTTTGAAAAACACTTTATTGAAATCACAGTAATGGCAAATTTGATGGCAAAACGGGATGTGGATATACATTCCTCTCATACCGTCGCCTCCTTTCTTAACAGCAAAAAGAGGGCTAAGACGCCCTCTCCTCCCCTTTACAATTTAATCCTCATCCATTCTCAAAACAGCCATAAAGGCTTCTTGAGGCACTTCCACAGACCCAACTTGCTTCATACGTTTTTTACCTTCTTTTTGTTTATCAAGAAGTTTACGTTTACGTGATATATCTCCACCATAACATTTAGCTAATACATTTTTACCCATCGACTTGATAGTTGAACGTGCAACAATTTTTTGTCCGATTGCCGCCTGTACGGGCACTTCGAACTGTTGTCTCGGGATTAGCTTTCTTAGTTTTTCAACAATTAATTTCCCACGCTCGTACGAGAAGTCTTTGTGAACGATGAAACTGAATGCATCGACCTGCTCGCCGTTTAAGAGGATGTCCATCTTGACAAGCTTCGATTGTTTGTAGCCAATCAATTCATAGTCAAGTGAGGCGTATCCTTTCGTACCAGATTTCAATTGGTCAAAGAAGTCATAGACGATTTCTGCCAGGGGCAGTTCGTAAATGATATTAACACGTGTCGCATCGATATAATCCATCGTGATAAAGTTACCGCGTTTTTGCTGACACAGCTCCATAACAGAACCCACATAATCATTCGGTACCATAATTGATGCTTTCACATACGGTTCTTCCACATAGTCGACCTTCTGTGCATCTGGCATCATGGCAGGGTTGTCTACTTTCAGTTCAGTGCCGTCGGTTAGCACAACATTGTAAATAACACTTGGTGCAGTCGTAATCAGGTCTATTTTAAATTCGCGTTCAATACGTTCCTGGATAATTTCCATGTGTAGCAAACCTAAGAAACCACAGCGATACCCAAAACCAAGCGCTTGCGATGTTTCCGCTTCATATTCGAGAGCAGAGTCATTCAATTCAAGTTTTTCAAGCGCATCGCGCAGATCATTGTATTTAGATGTATCGATTGGATACAGCCCGCAGAATACCATTGGATTCATACGACGGTAACCAGCTAACGGTTCGCTCGCTGGATTTTTCACACTAGTGATCGTGTCCCCAACGCGAGTATCCCCAACATTCTTGATAGATGCTGATAAATAGCCTACATCTCCAACAGTCAATTCATCTCGTGGTGATATTTTCGGCGTGAAGACGCCTGTTTCAAGCACTTCGAATTTCTTACCCGTCGCCATCATATGAATCATATCACCAGGCTTAACTGAGCCCTGCATAATCCGGATATTAACAATAACCCCTTTGTATGCATCATAATGCGAGTCGAAAATTAGAGCTTGCAGTGGTGCATCCGGATCTCCCTGAGGAGCAGGAACTTTTTCCACAATTTGTTCTAAAATATCTTCAATACCAATGCCAGCTTTAGCTGAAGCCAGAACTGCTTCTGAAGCGTCCAATCCGATGACATCTTCAATTTCCTGCCTCACACGTTCTGGATCAGCCGCAGGTAAATCGATTTTATTGATAACAGGTAAGATTTCAAGATCGTTATCAAGTGCTAGGTATACGTTTGCCAGTGTTTGCGCTTCAATTCCTTGAGCTGCATCGACGACGAGAATTGCGCCTTCACAAGCTGCTAGACTGCGTGACACTTCATATGTAAAGTCGACGTGTCCTGGCGTATCAATCAGGTGGAATGTGTAGTCCTGCCCGTCTCTTGCCGTATACGTCAGCTGCACAGCATTCAATTTGATGGTAATGCCGCGTTCACGTTCTAAGTCCATTGAGTCCAATGTTTGGGTTTTCATTTCCCGGGATGTTAATGTTTGGGTTGTTTCCAAAATGCGATCGGCCAATGTCGATTTACCGTGGTCAATATGGGCAATAATGGAGAAGTTCCGTATGTTTTTCTGACGTGCCAATTTCTGCTCAAGATTCATCGTTTAGTTCACTCCTATTTTAGCTATTCAAATTATAGCAGTGAACGGGCTAGACTTCAATATTCGGCGCGTATAGAATTTTCTATAATCCACTTTTAAATTGCAAGGGGGAGAGGACAAGAAAAAGCTGATCTAAAATCAACACTGGATGTGTCCATTTCAGATCAGCTCCCTTTTGAGCAATAGTTATTCCTGTTCTTGTTTCACTGTGAATTTCATTTTTGCAGTTGTAACACTTAGTTCACTTGGATGGGTAGCTTGTGCATACGCAACATACGTACCATCAGGTGTATCGGCTTTCGGCGTCCAATTTGAGCGCAACGTATGCTCGTTTTCCACATCAAATTGCGCGACTATTTCTCCATTTTCACTTTCAATAAAGACTGTCCAGTCAAGTCGATTATTGGCAAAACCAGTAATCTCCAAAGGATTACTAGCACTAACATTTTTTCCATATGAGTAGACGGCAAAGTGAGGAACTAACAAATCTCCATCAATAGCAAAAGTATCTCCCCAAACCGCAAAGTTCTGGTTACGGGCATAATCACTGGACATTATGATGACACTCTTTGGCTCATCGTTCACCTGTAAAGATGTAGCTCCAACATCTAAAGAAATATACTTGTTATCTACATAAGCGACGGATCCATAAATTCCGCTTCCATTTGTCTCATCTTTAGCATCAAAAGTGATTTCATATTTCCCGTCTTTCGGTTGAACTTGAATGTTTGTGATTTCAGGCGACTTCGAGTCCACTTTAAATGGCATCTTATTCACTTGAGGCTCAGCACCCTTATAATCAAGCGTGGTTTTAATCACATATTTATAGTCTCCATCAGGAACTATGTTCTGTTTGTCATCGTCCATATTCCAACGATATCCACCATACATATCATCTTGATAAACCATAATATTTTTACGATACTTCCATGGTTTCCCTGTATATTCACTAAAGTCGCCAAGGTAATTAACAACCTTACCCTTATCATTTTCAATATACATTTCAGTTTTTCCTAAATTTCTTAAGGCTGTGAAGGTTGAGAATGGTCCAGGTGCAAAGTAATCGGGTGACATTGCAATTTTACTTGTATCAAATTCACCAGTTGCCAAGTCAAAGCCCATAGGTAAGTCAATGACATCATCCCACAGTACCGTATAACCTAAAAACTCCCCATCTTCCCAAGGCGACGGATCAAGGTTTTTCGGCTTGTCCCATTCACCGTAATACCCCATAAATGGAACCGTTAATGGCACCGCTACCTCGGAATTCTTTGGAACAAGACGTACAAACCCTTCTACAAATTGACCCTTTTTTACTGAATTTGGTAAATCGATTTTCACACTTACTTTTTCTGTTTTCTTATTCTTCACCATCACCGCTGTCCCTTTTTGATGCGTTGTTGATTGACCATTGACAGTTACCACAGCATCTTCAATGCGTTTACTTGTTAATGTAAGATATTCGTGACTTTCATCAATCGTCCCGTCTTGATTATTATCAAACTCTTTTGTTTCCGTTTCGTCTGTCAATACATCCACGTATATATCGTATTCAGTTGTTGCATTTGTTAAAGGGTATAAACTCAGGTCAAATTTCACAGACGAGCTTTTAATTTCTTTTAGTGCAACCGCTGCACCTTGTTCTGGTTTTGCCCCTCTATGAAACACCTGTACAGGTGATTGAATGGCATTTTTCAACTGCATTATGCCCGATCCTTGGTAGCGTGGAGAGTAAGGTACGTCTGAATTTGGTTGATTTGCAATTTTAGATGTGGTCATTAGGGCATTTTTCGCAAGATATACTGTTTCTTTTGTTTTAGGAAGCCCTTTTTCATACAAAGACTGCAATACAAGAGCTGCACCACCTGCGACATGTGGGGAGGCCATTGACGTACCACTCATTACTTCATAACTATCTGCCCCAACCGTCGAATAGATTTTTCCGCCTGGTGCAGAGATTTCTGGTTTGAAGCTTAGATCATGTGGTGATCCGACGGATGAAAAACTAGATATTGTGTCGCTATCAGGGTTTTCATACCAAACTCCATCAGATAGTTTAATCGATACTTTTTCACCTGATTGTAGTTTAGAAATTACCATGTTACCTTGTTCCCGACTTGTAGTTGCAACTGGTATAGAATACGCACTCAATCGTACTCTCTCAAGATCCGGAATCGGTGCCGGAGGAACGACAAGAATTGCTTTTGCTCCACCGCGTTCAGCAGCAAATTGCGCATATGAAAAAGAATAATATTCTTGTTTGGGTTGAACGATAACGATTTTACCTTTTACATCTACCCCTTTGAGATCAGCATCTTGACCTTCCCCTGCAAAAACCAACTCATAAGCAGTATCTTTGTCTAAACCCTTCGCAAGATTGAAATTATACTGCGTTTGATCTTGATAGGCTAGCACCTCTCCATCCGATAATGAAAATGATCCGTACCTGACATGATCATTTTCATAGGAAGCAACAGATAACGCAAAAGGGCTTATCCCTGGTTCGCCTACTGTTCCAATATCAGGGTTCTCTGCATAAGGTTGTGTCGCCCTATTCAATTTCACTGTTTTAGTGCTATATGCAGCATTTCCACCAGCTGCAACAACCAATGTTCCTTGCTCTGTCGCTACACGAATTGCTTTTTGAACGGGATCATTTTCTTCTGATACGAATCCAGCATCAGAACCGAGGCTTAAATTAATGACGTCGGCTCCAAGCTCAACAGCATGATAAATACCTGCAATGATATCATCCTCATATGCAACACCACTTTTATCAGAAAATACTTTTTCAGCTACAATTTGGACCCCAGGTGCAACCCCTTTAATACCGCCCGATTGTTCATTACCATTTGCACCGACCGTTCCAGCTACGTGCATACCATGTTGGCTTCCCGGGGAAATGACATCATCGTCCATATCAGCCCAGTCATAACCACTTGGAACCTTGTCGGAATACCATTTATCGTTAACGGCCGTACTATTTAGGGTGGATACAATAGAAGACTCAGTCCATTTTGCCCCCTCTTTGGAATCCTCAGGTAACAAGAAATCCTTGTGAAGATAATTGACACCTGAGTCAACTACAGCAACAACTAACCCTTCTCCACGATACCCCAAATCTTCCCATACTTTTTGCGCCTGAACCATGTCCTTACTTTCTGTCATTGAAGGTTGGAAAGTTTTTGCGACATGAACTGAAACAACACCAGGAGTGGATTGAATCTTTTCTAGTTCTTGGTATTGTCCTTCCATACTAAATCCATTTAAACCATCATAATAGCGATGCCTTACCTTATTGTCTTTTTTGGCAATCTGACTAATAACAGACTCTTGCTTACTCGTTAATAGACGTCGGTGATCAGCTTTCGACCTTGTTTTAGTTACGGCAGGTTGTTCTACTTCGACAATAAATCGGACTTGTTCATTTGGTGAATAGGCTTTTTTCTTTGCATCTTTATAACCAAGTTCATCGGCCAATTTCGCCGCATGTTCACGACGTTCTTGCATTAATATTTGTTGACCTTGGCTGATAATTCTTTCAACCACTGGTGTTGTGTCACTCTCCTCGGCAAACGATGATGGTGCAGATGTTGATGTAAATAATAGAGTCGAAAGCATTGCTGTTGATAGAACTTTGATTGCTAGTTTTTTTGACTTGTCCATTTACTAATCTCCTTTTAGTTCACATTTTACGAAACCTTCGCACCAATGGTATTCCTTACACCATTAGTTAAAACCTGCATATAAAGGTATAAAAACACAAATTTAATTCCAAATACCTCGACCCATTCAGTAAAGTTGAACTAGTGAAATATGTAAATTAACTAGTTGACGATAGTATTGAACTATGCCAACGGGTCAGACTAGGAATGCAACAGTTTTTTCTTATCAATTTTCATACTGCTAGAATTAAAGGACAAAAAAGCTGATCTAAAAATGAACACTATTCGTGTTCATTTCAGATCAGCTCTTGTTACGTCGTTTTTTAGTCCTATTCCTGTTTAACTGTAAAATTCACTTTTGAAGTTGTAACGCTTAAACCACTTGAATGAGTAGCCTGTGCGTACACAAAGTACGACCCATCAAGCACATCGGCTTTTGGCGTCCAATCGGAGTACAGTGAATGTTCGTTTTTCACATCGTATTGATCGATTAGTTCCCCATTTTCATCTTCAATAAAGATTGTCCAATCCAGTCGGTTGTTTGCATAAGCTGTGACCGAAAGCGGATTATTGACACTTACATTTCTTCCATATGCATTAAAGTAAGGAACAAGCACACCTTCATCGACTGAAGGATCTCCCCAAGCAGCAAAGTTCTGGTTATAGGCATAATCTATTGACATAATAATGACACTTTTCGGCTCATCAGGGACTAGTAATGATGTCACACCAGGATCTAAAGGCGTGTATTCGTTATCTACATAGACGATGGCTCCATAAAATCCACTACCATTCTCCTCATCTTTAGCATCAAACGTGATTTCAAATTGTTCGCCTACCGGTAGAACTTGAATGTTTGTGATTTCAGGAGACTTCGAGTCGACTTTAAATGGTATCTTATTCGTTTGAGGCTTAGCCCCCTTATAATCCAAGGTAGTTTTAATAACGTATTTATAGTCCCCATCAGGAACAGTGTTTTGGTTGCTATCATCCATCAGCCACGTGTATCCGTTATACATATAATCCCTATAACTCATGATGTTTTTACGATATTTCCATGGTTTCCCCGTAAACTCACTAAAGTCACCCAGGTAATTAACCACCTTGCCTTTTTCATTTTCGATATACATTTCAGTTTTCGCTAAATTTCTTAAGGTTGTGAAGGTTGAGTATGGTCCTGGTGAAAAGAAATTAGGCGACATTGCAATTTTACTTGTATCGAATTCACCCGTTTCCATATCATACCCCAACGGTAATTGGCCATTATCATCCCACAGTACGGTATGACCTAAAAACACCCCTTCTTCCCAAGGTGACGGGTCAATGTTTCTTGGTTTGTCCCATTCACCGTAATACCCCATAAATGGAACCGTTAATGGTACTGCTACCTCGTCGTTTTTTGGAACAAGTCGTACAAATCCTTCTACAAATTGATCCTTCTTCGCTGATTGTGGCAAAGCAATTTGCACACTTACTTTTTCTGTTTTCTTATTCTTTACGGTCACTTCTGTTCCTTTTTGATGGGTTGTTGATTGGCCATTTACAGTTACCACAGCATCTTCAATTCGTTTGCTTGTTAATGTAAGATATTCATGGCTTTCATCAATAAACCCGTCTTCGTTATTATCAAACTCTTTTGTTTCAGTTGCATCAGTCAATACATCCACATATACATCGTATTCAGTTGTTGCATTTGTTGAAGGATATAAACTCAGGTCGAATTTCACAGTAGAACTTTTGATTTCTTTAAGTGCAACCGCTGCGCCTTGTTCTGGTTTTGCCCCTCTATGAAACACCTGAACAGGTGATTGAATCGCATTTTTCAATTGCATTAATCCAGAGCCTTGGTAGCGCGGAGAATAAGGTACGTCTGAATTTGGTTGATTCGCAATTTTAGATGTGGTCATTAAGGCATTTTTTGCGAGATATACCGTTTCTTTCGTTTTAGGAAGCCCTTTTTTATACAAAGATTGCAAAACAAGAGCTGCACCACCTGCGACATGCGGGGAGGCCATTGACGTTCCACTCATCACTTCATAACCATCTGACCCAACCGTCGAGTAGATCTTTCCGCCTGGCGCGGAGATTTCTGGTTTAAAACTCAGATCATGCGGCGATCCAATGGATGAAAAACCAGATATTGTATCGCTTTCAGGATTTTCATACCAAACACCATCAGATAGTTGAATCGTCACTTTTTCACCTGACTGTAATTTAGATATTACCGCGTTCCCTTGTTCTTTATTAGTTGTTGCCGTTAACACAGAACTCGCATTAAATGGCAGCCTCTCAAAATCCGAAACGGCTGCTGGCGGAACGACAAGAACTGCTTTTGCACCTTTTTTAACAGCAGCATATTGAATGTAGGCATAAGTCCCATATTCTTGTGCGGGTCGAACAATGACGATTTTATCTTTCACATCTAGGTCTTTAAAATCGGCATCACTACCTCCCCCTGCAAAAACTACTTCATATGAACTGTTTTTATCTAAACCTTTTGCTAGATTGAAATTATATTGTGTTTGATCTTGATAAGCTAACGTCTCTCCATCAGATAATGTAAATGATCCATACTTTACATGGTCATTTTCATACGATGCAACAGATAACGCAAATGGGCTTATCCCTGGTTCACCAACCACGCCAATGTCAGGATTCGCAGCGTAAGGTTTTTCAGCTCTCGGCAAAACGTTTGTTTGAGTGCTATATGCAGCATTTCCACCAGCTGCAACGACCAATGTACCTTGCTCTGTTGCTATGCGAATTGCTTTTTGAATCGGATCATTTTCCTCTGATACGAATCCAGCATCAGAACCTAGGCTTAAATTAATGACGTCCGCTCCAAGCTCAACAGCATGATAAATACCTGCGATTACATCATCCTCATAGGCATTACCATCTGTATCGGAAAATACTTTTTCAGCTACAATTTGGACACCAGGTGCGACCCCTTTAATACCACCGGTTTGTTCATTACCATTCGCACCGACCGTTCCTGCAACATGCATACCGTGTTGATCTCCCGTGGGAATAACTTCGTCGTCCATATCAGCCCAGTCGTAGCCGCTCGGGACCTTATCGGAATACCATTTATCGTTAATAGATGTACTATTTAATGTCGATGCAATTGAAGATTCTGTCCATTTTGCCCCCGACTTGGATTCATCAGACAACAAAAAGTCTTGGTGAAGATAATTAACGCCAGAGTCAACAACAGCAACAACTAACCCTTCCCCACTATACCCAAAATCTTCCCAAACCTTTTGTGCCTGAACCATATCCTTACTTTCCGTCATAGAGCGCTGGAATGTTTTGGCGACGCGAACTGAAACGACACCCGGAGTGGATTGAATCGTTCCTAGTTCCTTATATTTGCCTTCCATACTAAATCCATTTAAACCATCATAATAACGATGCCTTACCTTATTTTCTTTATTAGCAATCTTACTAATAACAGCCTCTTGTTTATTAGTTAATAGACTTCTATGATCAGCTTTTGATCTAGTTTTAGATACTGCGGGTTGTTCGACTTCAACGATAAATCGTACTTTTTCTTCTGGTCCATATGCTTCTTTTTTCTCTTGCTTATAGCCAAGCTTTTCGGCTAGTTCTGCAGCATGTCTTTGGCGTTCTTTTAAGAGAATTTGTTGTCCCCGGTTGGCAATTTGCTCAACCGTAGGTGTGGTTACAACATTATCCTGTGCAAACGTTGTTGGCGTAGTAGTTGCTGAAGTAATTAAAAGTGTTGTAAGCATAGCAGTAGAAAGTACTTTGCTTGCTAATTTTTTCGACTTTTCCATTCTTTATTCCCCTTTATCTTCCGAATTATTCTAAAATGACGCAATTAATAGTATTCTCCGACATGCATCAGAATTCCTTCAAAACAAGAATCATTTTCCATATTAGGTTCTAAATGCCCAATTATTATTAGTTAAGCAGTACTAGTAAATTATTCAAATTCACTACTTAATGATAGGATTGAACTATTCAACCTGGTTATCATGGACGCAAAAAAACCAATCAGTTTATAGAACACTGATTGGTTACATATACTAGTATTCACATCTAAAATAGAGCAAAAAACGACGCAAACTGCATTATTCGACAGCTGAAGAATTTTCTATGACCGTTGCCGCCGCTTTCGCTATAACAGCAACGGACCGATTGAGTTCATCTTCCGTATTTTCAATACCTCCAAGTTCAATGACAAGAAGTGATGGATCCAAATCCTGATTATACTTGCCGTCAACCCCTGGACCATGCTTCATGATGAGATCACGTGTAATACCCGGTACCAGTAGCTCCATCTCTTTTTTCAGTGACAGCGCTTTGGCTCGATTACGCTCAAAATTCGGATGTTCCATTCCAATGACAAAACCAATTTTCGCATAGTTTTCTGCATTGTAGACAATAGTTGTTCGGTCTTTTTTGGGATCATCCCTATGAAGATCAATGATGAGATCATATTTTTTTTCCTGCAGTTTTTTTTCAACATACGGGCGTATTTTCCGATAGGCACCAGTATGCGGAACGCCAACAGTTAACATATCGGTTTCAATACCACTAGACATCAGCTGCATTTTTAACTTTTCCCCAAACTTCGTAATATTTTCAGTTTGATGGGAAACGGCAATGACCCCACTCTTTGCTTGCGTAACCGGTTTATACGCTTCGTTAGAATGCGCAAAATAAAGAAGCGCTTTACCCGGGTTCTTTACTACGATGTCTTCTTCCGCGATATTTGCGGCGTACACCATATACGTAGTATCTTTCAAAGGCTTCGGGGCTTTCGCCGTTTGTTCACTCGGAACGGTCGTGACGATGACAGGAAACAGGAAGAGAATTAGGATAAGTGTGCTCCAAATTAGTGATGTCTTTTTCAATTGGCATCCCTCCGTCTCCAACTATATGCATTGGATAACGGCTCCATGACTACTGTTTTAGGTCAGACATCCAAGATGCCAACGAATTAGAAAGCGCATCCGCATATACGGATACCCACGCATCAATTTCTTTTGGAGATATGAATGTCCTTAGCTCGTGGTTTGTCAACACTTCTTCAAACAGTTGAACGCGGTCTTCATGCGGCCATGATGCCCAATCTCCGAAAATCGGTAGTAAGTTAGAACGATCCGTATCTTTACTCTCATTATGCAACCACGGTGTAACAGAAAGACGTGACGATGGACTATCTTTTTCGTTTATTTTGGAAGCAATATAACCAAACATAGTATCAATAGCATCCGCGATCAAAACAGGGCCATCAACAACTGTCGGAATCCCAATTGCGATGACGGGTAGTCCCAGCGTGTCTTCCGATACTTCTTTCCGACTATTGCCGACACCTGAACCAGGATGTATACCTGTATTCGTTAGCTGAATGGTTCTGCATAACCTTGAACTGCTTCGGGCTGCTAGTGCATCGACGACAATTAGCACGTCCGGTTTTATTTCCGCCGCAATCGCTTTAACAAAGTCTGCAGTTTCAAGGCCAGTCTGGATGGTCACACCTGGTGCATAGACAAATACTTCGCTTCCTTCTTCAGAATAATAATCAGGCACGACATTACGCAAACGATCCATTGTCATCGGACCCACCGCATCAGGTGTAATATCCCGATTGCCTAGACCAATGAAAAGAATCTTCCCTTTTTTAATGGTCGTCAAATCTGCAAGCATTTCTCCTAGTTTGTCAATTAACACGCGAGATAAGTCATCCATACCTTCTTGATCATCTGGCGTCAGCCCTGGTACCGTTAATGTGATATACGATCCTTTTTTCTTTCCTATCCTTTTTTCACCTTCCGCATCGACGGTAACGGACGTTACGATAACGCGCCCCAATCTAGATTCACCAAATGTGACGCCCCCCTCTTCTTTTAACCTATTCTTCTCCGCAGCCGTCCGGTGGCGTACCATTTCTTCACTTTCATCTAGCAGATCCGTCCTATAAAAATCATACTTAGTCATCCAATCACCTCACGTCTCAGTTTGTGCCATGTATTACGGAAATATTCTTATGTAACAAGATGTTGGCCATGTAATTGTCGACTTGAAATGTGACAGTTTTAAATGTCCTTCCTTTTTGATTGGCTTTCTCTAGCTTTTCTAGTTGCAATCTAGCGCGTGGTTTGCTAAAATAATGCTTGTTGTGAAAGTGATATCCTAAACTTAGTGGAAACACTCTTGCCTTACCTGAAATTTGGAGGTGAATGAATTGCCAAACATTAAATCTGCTATCAAACGCGTGAAACAAAGCGCTGCTGCTAACGAACAGAACTCAAACACAAAGCATGCTATGCGTACTGCTGTACGTAAAGCTGAAGTTGCTCTTGACGCTAAAGCTGAAGACGCTACTGTTCTTCTAAAAGATGCGATCAAAAAAATGGACACTGCTGCACGTAAAGGCCTTATCCATAAAAACACTGCATCACGTCAAAAAGCACGTCTTACTAAAAAAGCACTTTAATAAAGACAAGACCGCCCAGAATTCTGGGCGGTCTTTTTCATTTCTACTATGCTATTGGGCACCTTCTGCTTCTACCCCTATTTCCGTAAAGGTTCCATAAAAAACAATTCCATAATTCGTTCCCTTTTCCCACTTGTCGATTTCAATTTATAATCAATCGCAGCAAGCTTGTCTAAAATCATCAGCAGACGCCCCTCGTTGGGCAAACTACGGTTTTCCATCATCAATTTCACTCTATATGGATGGACACTCAATGTTTGGGCAATCTGATTTTGCTGATACCCTTTTTTTCGTAACGCCCCCACATGAATCATCAAACGGATGTGACTCGCGATGAGCGATGTCAGCATAATTGGTTCTTCACCATTGCGTAACAAATCATGATAAATAGAGACTGTATCCTCCACTCTCCCGGAAACATACGCATCGGTCAATTGAAAGACATCCATTTCAGGTGTCCTTGGCACAAGTGATTGGATAACAGTTGTTGTAATTTCACCTGTCTCACCCAAATACGTCGCCATTTTAGTGAGTTCTGCCGAAAGCGTTAATAGACTATCTCCAGCCATTTGTACCAGAAGCTCTGCCTCCTGAGAGCCTATATGCGCGCCGTTCGCCCCTGCCTCCTGCTGAACCCATGTAATGAGGTCTCTGCCTTGCAGACGCCCCGCTTCGATGACTGTCGCTTTTCCCTTCATTATTTTCGTTATCCGTTTCCTGGCATCTAACTTTTCATAAGGTGCTATGAATACGACAATCGCTGTCGGAGACGGGTTCTCAAGCCATGCGCCCAATAACTCTAGATTATGCATCACTTTTTCTTTACTCTTATCTTTTGCAGTTAAAAAAGAGGCATTTCCCGCTATGATTAACTTTCTATCTTCAAGAAACGGCAAGGTGTCCGCCTCTTCGATAACCGTGTCGACAGATGTTTCTTCCAAATCAAAGCGAATAACAGAAGCATCATCAAGATCAGGTAGCGCCTTTTTCAAACGCGTAATCGTCGAATCGAATATATGTTGTTCAAGTCCAGTTAGTAGGTAAACCGAATCAAGTTCCCCTGCGGCTATTTTTTTCCATACTGCTGTCGCCACATTTCTCACCTCTTCTGAATTTATCTCATTCAATTATACAGCATTGCAAAACAACTGTTTGAACAAATTGTGTCATTTACAGACGAACATGGACAAAAGTTTGATTGCTCTGGATTTTTTATCGGCTATCATCTATACTATAATGGAATTAGGAGGTGTAGCAATGAACGAGTTTGAACATGATGTACAGTCCAAACGTAATGATGCAATCGATTCAGGTATCGGATTTATAGTAGCTTTTGTCGCTTTTTCAGCAATTTTTTTGGTTGCTACAATTATCGACATCGTCGCTCGCTAATCATTATCTCAAAAACGGTGTTGTAGTTTCTTTAATGAAATTACAACACCGTTTTTTCATGGCTTGCCAATAAAGACCTCATAACGCTCTTTTTTCACAGTAACAGTGATTGTACCAGATTCCGCCGTCGATAGCGTTTGCAGACCATATTTTCGGAATGTCTCCACAACTTCTGGATGCGGGTGTCCATAGCGATTGTTTCTACCTGCCGAAAAAATCGTCAATTCCGGACGGAGCGCTGCAATGAACGGTTCCGTACTTGATGTTCGACTCCCATGATGCCCCGCCTTTAAGATAATAGAGTCAAAATGAGCTTGTCCATACTGACGCAGAAATTGTCGTTCCCCCTCTTCTTCCATATCCCCCATAAATAGAAATGAAGGACCTGTAGTGGTCATGTACAAGACAAGTGAACTGTCATTTCCCTTGTAAGGACCATCGGTTGGCCCTACATAATGAAAAGAAGTCGAACTTTCTTTCCAAGAAACCCCTTCCTTCATTTGAAAAACCGGAATTTGTTGTTCCTTGACCATGCGCATTACGCTTTCCATTGTCTTTTCTTCGTTGCTATTAGGTGCAATATGAAGTTCGCGCACACGAATCTCCTCTAACACCTCATCCGCCCCCTCCATATGGTCGGCATCCGCATGAGTGAGAATCAGCTTGTCGACAGTCGTAATCCCTCGCCCCTTCAAATAGGGAACGACGATTCTCCTTCCAACTTCAAATGGTTTGGCTGGTGTTTTCCAATTCGCTTCTCCAAAGGTCACCGTCCCTCCCGTATCAATCACATAAACCGCCCGGCGATGGGGAAGTTCAATCACCATGCTATCTCCTTGACCCACGTCAAGATAGGTAATGCGCAACGAACCATCCATGTAAGGTATAACGTGCATGATAACCGCAGGCACGATAACGACTGGCAATGCTCGTAGAACATTAGCCCCCCGCTCAATACAGACAAAAAACACCAAGACACCTACAACAGCTAGCGATACCCACAGCGCATCCGGTTTCCCTGGCGTCCATAATTGATAGGGCAATTCAGCTAGCCAAGTTGTCACGTTGCCAACTATCTCACGAAATGGGACATACAATAGGAACAGTACATCAGCAAGTTTTGGAAGCAAAGTGGTCGTCAATAGTAAGACAATATTGGCAGGCAAAATGACTAATGAGTACAAAGGGACATAGGCAAGGTTCACAACAAATGAAGATATGGATAGCTCATGAAAATGGAACAGCAAAACAGGGTACAGCGACAATTGACTAATCGCAGTTACATAGAATGATGTCGCAAGTGCTGACTTGGCTTTCGCTAAAAGCGAGGACGAATACACGAGTGAGCACGCCGCCAAATAAGACAACTGAAAGCCCGGCTGAAACAACACAAACGGCTGATAGAGAATAAAAACGATGGCACTTATGGCTAGCGCATCATCTAACCTCACTCTGATCCGCCCAGACGCCGCTAACAGGACCATGACGGTCACTGATACCGCGCGCCAAACAGAAGGCGCTCCGCCCGCGAGTACAGCATACAAAGGCAACAAGATAATAATTAACATATCCACGGTCTCTTTCCTCAATGACAACCTAAGAAGTAGAGCACGAAATAAAAAAGCAAGCAGACCAACATGCAATCCAGAAATGGCAAATAAATGCGTGATGCCAAGTGTTCGATAATTCGCAGCTAATTCATCATCCATTCCACTACGGTCACCGATTAGGAGCGCCTCTGCCTCCACCTTAAGCTTTTCAGGGAATGTTGCTGCAATATGAATTTTCACTTTGCGCCGTTGTTCAGATAGGAGGGTTCGGATGTCTGACTTCTCTTCAACTCGAATCATCGAATCCGACTCAAATATTCCAGAGGCCCCGTACATCTTCATATACTTCATCATGTCGAATGAATAGTCATGTGAGGGAGTTTCTGGTTCTCGAAATACACCAGACATCGTAAAGATCATAGACGGAATGTTTATATCAAGAAAACGCATTTTTTCTTGTTCGCTGCCAAATGAATATATGGCGTATACAGTTTGCCCGGAAGAAGTTTTGGCAAAGCCTTTCATTTTTCCACCGTCGATTTTCACACTATCCGACCATGTCAATGAAAGTGTTGCCGGACTTTCTTCAGTAATAACAGGAATTGTCGTTGAAATATAAAAATAGGAAAGAAATGCAGCCGCAACTGCGAGGATAGGTGTGAGGAAATCTTCTTTTCTACGCAAGAAGAGGGGGAGTAAAAACAGATGACAGAACAATAGATAAACCGGACCGTATACAGCAAACACTGATACGGCGACCGGAATGGCGATATAGATAAATCGTACACGCATGATTATTTGCCGAATAAGTCATCCACCCTTTGTTGATAAGGGGCAAGTTCGTCATGTTCGACTCCAAGTGCTTGCATTTTGTGTAACAGTTCATTGAACAGTTCCAACTTGCTATCACTCGTAAAATCAACATGCTTTTCATCAAACGGAATATGCTGAACAGCCACTCCTGATTGGGCAAATAACTTCATGGCATACTCATTGTTGCGATAATCCGCTGAATAGATGACCTGCCGTATCCCCGCCTGGATAATGGCTTTTGAACATTGCAAACACGGAAAATGTGTGACGTACAAGGTTGAACCTGCTACTGGTATGCCATACTTCGAACATTGTAGCAGCGCATTCATCTCCGCATGAATCGTCCGTATACAATGATTGTCTACGACATAGCAACCATGGTCGATACAATGGTCTCCTCCAGATATAGAACCATTATAGCCACCCGCGACAATTCGGTTATCCCTTACAATCGTCGCCCCTACTGCAAGCCTTGTACACGTACTACGCACCGCCAATAAATGGCATTGCGCCATAAAAAACTGATCCCACGTTATTCGCTCCATATGATTGCCTCCATCATTTTTTTAGTTATATTTTTTAGGTATATAAGTTGCTATAAAGGTTTCCCTAGAATCCCTTCAGATCCTACTCGCAAGGTATCTACGTTCGATTTAACTCGGTGGAACATTAGCTTATACACACTTCGTGCACTGATTGGTGGCAGCTATTCTGAATACTATCAGGAAGTAAAAAGCCAATTTCAATCCACTGTGATCTGGGACGCCAGTTTGTCAAATGTTTTCTGACCGATTCCAGATACCTCCATCAACGACTCGGGCAGTTTGAAAAGACCATGCTCTTCCCTGTATTGGATAATAGCCGCGGCTTTTGAAGGGCCTATTCCAGGAATGGTCATTAGTTGTTGTATATCCGCAGTGTTTATATTAACTTTTCCGTCATCTTGATGCGTAGTAGACCCCATTACTAGTGGTGACGATGCCTCTATAGGTTCTTCTCCTTCGACAGGTACATAAATGACCCACTCATCCACCAGTTTCGCCGCATGATTCAACATACGGGAATCAGCGGTAGGCAAATAGCCGCCTGCTGCATGAATCGCATCAATCAGACGTTCTCCTGGGTGCATCGAATAAACACCGGGATGTAACACAGCCCCCTTTACATCGACTACTATTGTCGCTGTAGCAATGGGGTCAGTCGTTTCTCTAGGTTCTTCACTTTGTTCTTCACTTACTTCAGGAAATGGGTTTTGTTCGCTCATGACAAACGTAGTGTTGTCGGCCTGTCCTTTGGGGAGGAACAGTAAAGCGGATATGACAGCGATTGCTGCGATTGGGGTTATGATTTTACGCCATTTATTAGATACAAACGAAAGAAACAGTACGTTCACCCTTCCCTCGGCGGCATCCATATGGAGTTCGTTCCATTGTATAGGAATGGTCAAAAAAAATCAATTACGCCTTGGCGCAACTTCATACCTTAGGGTTGTTAAACCCCTGAGGTATGAAGTTAAAAGATTATTTTCGTACTTGAAAAAATACGCGTTCACATTCTTCGTGCGGTGGCTCATCTTCCCAATCTGCAAATATTCGCTCCACTGAAAAGCCAGCTTCCATCAGCATGTCTACATAATCATGGACTTCAAATGTCCGCTGGTTATGTACCTCATTAAAACGTCTATACAAGCCATTGGCTTCCTGAACAAAAAAGGCCAGTTCAGAATAAACGGAGTGGGGATGTTCCCCCTCTTCCACTTCCCATATGTACGCAATTCGATCATTATCAAATGTAAAAGGACCTTCCATGAAAATGACATCCGTTTTGAACGTCGAATGGACGTCAAACACGAGCGTCCCACCTACTGCGAGCGACGCATGGATATGACGAAATGTCGCACACACATCTTCTTTCTCCGCTAAATAATTCAACGAATCGATTGCGATAACGGCAACATCATAGCCAGTAAAACCAGTCAGCTGCTGCATCGGTTGTTCAATAAATTGGACAGGCAAGGAAAGCGCCCTTGCCCGTTTTTCAGCAACCGCAAGCATATCAGCGGAAAGATCAATCCCCGTGACTTGCGCACCTTGCTTTGCAAGCTTCACGGATAACAGTCCTGTTCCGCAACCGATATCCAACACTCTTTTACCAGCAATCCCCCCCGCTGCTTCGTCAAGTAGTTCAACGTAAGCATCGTAGGGAATGTCCGTCATGAGTTCATCATAGACAGCGGCAAATTCAGTATAGGAATGATTCATTTTCCTTCGGCCATATCAAGCAATGGAGCATCTCCCCAAAGCCTTTCAAGATTGTAATAGCCACGCTCATCGCGATGGAATACATGGACAACAACATCGCCAAGATCGATTAGTACCCATCTTGCTAAATCCATTCCTTCAATTCTTTTTACCATATAGCCGTTTTCTGCAGCTTTGTCTGCTACTTCTTTGGCAATTGCTTGGACTTGTCTTTCAGAGTTTGCATGGCAAATGATGAATTGGTCCGCGATAAGCGAGACCCCTTCCATGTTTAGGACGACGATGTCTTCCCCTTTTTTATCGTCTACTGCTTGGTAAGCTGCTGTTAGTAATGTAGTTGTCATTATGTCACTGTTCCCTTCTGGTTATCTATTCTCCAGCGTCCTGTTATTCAGGATGCTTGTTTCGACAAAATATCGCGTAATTAGACTGCGTTCTACTTCACGTACTCATTGTAACAGTCAATCGAATCCGGAAAAACCGGTACTCTTTTATTCACAAGAAATTGCACCGACTGATAGATGCAAGCTCCCATTGCTGTATCAAGATTTTCCTCAGCTTGTTCCCGTAAATTCTCTACGCCTGGAAAGCTGCGTCCAGGTTCAATCATATCTGCAACATAGATAAGTTTTTCAAGCATCGACATATTGGCACGCCCCGTCGTATGATAACGGATTGCATTCAAAACGTCCACATTAGAAATGCCAAACTCATCACGCGCAATCATCGCCCCCACTGGACCATGCCATAGTTCATGGTGGAATGAATAGAGTCGTGCATCCTCATTCCCTTGCTCAAGTCCGCAGCGCAGATTATCCCTGTCCATACATTTTGCAATGTCATGGAATAATGCCGCCTGCTCCGCCTGTTCAACTGAAATCTGGTACATTACTGCTAGTCGTTTCGCTGTATCCGCGACACGCAAGACATGTTCATAACGCCCTTTTGATAGTCGCTGTAACAATTGTTGTTTGAGTGCGTTAACATCCATATAAACCCTCCTCACGTATAAATGTATCCACAGCAAGAGGGAGTAATAACTGGACGGTCCCCTTATTAGCATACCGTTGTCGTATGAGAGTCGATGACAAATCAATCTGCGGTATGTCTACGAGGTTGATCGGAAAATCTGTTATTCCGATCGTACCAGGTCGTCCCACACCGACAAATTTAACAAGTCCAACAAGCTCCTCAATGCGATACCATTTCGGCAACATGTCAATCATATCACCGCCGATAATGAAGTAAAAGTCGTTAGTAGGCTCCAGGGTTGTTAACTGTTCCATCGTATCATACGTGTAGGAAATCCCACCCCGTTCCACTTCGAACGAAGATACAAACAGGCCATCCATATCAGCCACAGCGAGTTCCGCCATGTGAAGACGCTGTTGAGCCGTAGCATCGCCAGGCGCGGTCTTATGCGGTGGAACCGCAGTCGGCATTAACCGAACTTCATCGAGACCAAGAGCATGCATCACTTCATTTGCAACAAGTAGATGACCGATATGAGGTGGGTTAAACGTCCCCCCAAGTATGCCAACTTTTTTCATAGTATCCTCCTTACGGCAGTTCGATACGTTTTTTCTCTTTTGATTCTTTATATAAAACAATAATACTACCAATTACTTGAACGACTTCAATCCCTACCTGTTCGTCAAGTTTTACAGCAATATCGTTTTTATCTTCTTCGCAATTTTGTAAAATCGTTACTTTGATCAATTCTTTTGCTTCTAGCGCTTCATCAATTTGGTTAATAACTGACTGAGTCAAGCCACTTTTACCAATATGAACGAGCGGTTGTAATTGATTTGCGTTACTGCGTAAAAATCTTTTTTGTTTACCTGTTAACATGTGTTAACCTCCAAGAGTTGTTGTTATTTTTTTTATCATTTGTTCCGTATTCGGTCGAATGCCTGTCCATGTTTCAAATGCAAGCGCACCTTGATGGGCAAACATACCGACACCATTTAGCGTTTTTGCCCCTCTTTTACGGGCTTCTGCAAGAAATTCCGTTTCTAGTGGATTATAGATGATATCGGCAACGATAGTCCCTTTCACCACATGCTTTGGATGAAGCGGCATACCCGGTTGTGCAAAGTTCATGCCGACCGTCGTTGTTTGGACAATTAGTCCAAATTCTGCAAGTGTAGACTCCGCCTCAACAATAGATAAGACGGTGGAATGTACTAATCCCGATGCCAATTGTTCGGCTTTTTCCACGGTTCGATTTGTGAATGAAATAGGACCGTATCCCATGGTATGCAGTGCATAGGCAATGCCGCGTGCCGCCCCACCCGCACCGATGATTAGTACCTTCTTGTCCTTACATTGCGTGCCATACGCTTCCTCTAGCGCGCGAACAAAGCCAAGACCATCTGTATTGGAACCGACAAGCAAGCCGCCAGGGAGGACGTGAACTGTATTCACTGCGTCCATCTGTTCGGCCGACAATTCCAACTGGTCAAGAAATGGGATAATCGCACTTTTATGAGGCACTGTTACATTCCATCCACTGCAGCCAAGACGTTTCAAGCTTGCTACCGCTTCCTCAAGCCCATCCGCTGTTACATGAACAGGAATATAGCTAGCATCGATGTCATTTTCAGCAAACCAGAAATCGTGCATTGCAGGAGACATCGATTGGGCAATGGGGTCTCCGATAACAGCATGCCATTTTTTCATAGAGTATTCCCCCTTAGATTAAGGATGAGCGTAGAACGACATCAACGCCACGCGGTGCATGGACAGCGACAACAACGCCTGGATGCTGAATGGTCAACCAGCCAAGCCCTGAAATAACCACATCCATTTTCCCTTTTTGAATGGAAAACTCATGGCGTACAAGTGGTGGCAGTTTCTCCAGCGATTCACCAGATGGCGGTGAGAGTAGCTCGCCTAAATGTTCTTTATACAACGCATCTGCATTAGACAACTTCGTCCGATGAATCGGCAAATGATTTGATACATGAACCGTAAAGGACGAACGTTCCCCAGCTATAAAATCAAAGCGTGCAAGCCCTCCAATGAACAGCGTCTGCTCAGCGTTTAACTGGAATACTTTCGGCTTAATCTCTTTTTTAGGTGTTACAGCTTTCAAATCCTGTGCATCCAAGTAATGTGCAATCTGGTGATCATTGATGATCCCTGGTGTATCATAAATTGCTTTACCATCTTCAAGTGGAATTTCAACAAGATCTAGTGTTGTTCCCGGGAAATGGGACGTCGTAATCACTTCCCCGATGCCTGTTGCCCCCTTGATAATACGGTTAATGAATGTTGATTTTCCGACGTTCGTACAGCCAACCACATAGACGTCCTTGCCATGTCGATGTGTATCGATTGCCGTAAGGGCCTCTTCCATTCCTTTGCCGGTATGGGCAGAAACAAGCAAGACGTCAGTAGGCTTCAAACCTAGTTTTGCAGCTTCAGCTTTCATCCAATTAATCAAACGATTAGGATTCAACGACTTCGGCAAAATATCGGCCTTATTCCCAATCAACAAAATATCTTTCTTGCCAACAAAACGATGTAGGCCATTAATCCAACTGCCATTGAAATCAAAAATATCGACGACTTTGACGACCAAGCCATCTTTTTGACCAATCCCATTTAAGATATTTAAAAAATCATCACCCGATAACGATACAGGTTGTAATTCATTATAATTGCGTAGCCGGAAACAGCGTTTGCAAATCACATCTTCTTTTTCCATCGATGCAGGGGGCGCATAGCCTTCTACTTTCGGGTCTTCGGTCTGGATTGTAATCCCACAACCAATACATTTAATTTCTTCCAAACTTATTCCTCCCACTTAATCATGCCTTTACGTTTAAGATTGGCCATAATTCGTCTTTCCATCATCCGATTGAATTTCGTGAAAAAACCGTCCGAACTAGCAACAGGTACAACAAGTATCGTATGTAATCCTGCTCGGTTTCCTCCAAGTATATCGGTCATCATCTGATCACCGATGAATACCGCTTGCTCTTTCTGGATTCCCATCGTGGCCAGCGCTTTGTTAAAAGATTTGCGCAGCGGCTTGCGCGCAGCACAAATAAACGGAATGCCTAACGGATCGCAAAATGCTTTCACGCGGGCTTCATTGTTATTTGAAACAATCATCACTTGGATACCAGCATCTTTCATCGCCGTCATCCATTCCGTGACTTCCGGCGTTGCATTTGGCCGGTCCCATTCGATAAGGGTATTATCTAAATCTGTAATAATGCCTTTGACCCCTCTTTCCTTGAGGTTTTCTGGTTTAATATGAAAAACGTTTTTAACATATTCACCTGGCAAAAATTTATTGTACACGTTATCCACTCCGATGTAGTACTGTTTCTGAAACGATTATAACATAACAGCATGCAATACATGTATTGTTGAACAAAAGCGCAGGTCGTCTGTATAAAAATACGCAATCTAAGACCGCCACATCCTGTGGCAACAAAGAGGGATGCAGATCAATCCCTATCCACTGCGTAACTCACCTCAATGTGAGCCTCCGAGCATCTGGCGCCCAGAGCCTAGACGAGAAAATACGGACATCCTGTATCGCATGTCCGACTAAAAAATCGGTGATACGGCAGGACCCGACCGCATATGCTGTCATACAACGACACAGGAGGTGGCCCGATGAGCGGGTTTGTCATGGCAATTGTTCAGCTATGGCTTGAAGTTCCTGCAGTGATCGGCTATATTCGTGGGCAGGCTTTTCAGCGCCCTCTATCGAAAGAAGAAGAAGCGGCTTGCCTTCAACGCCTGGCGGAAGGTGATGAAGACGCAAGAGACGAACTGATTGAACGCAATATGCGCCTCGTTGCACACATCGTAAAAAAATTCCATCCAAAACACGAATTGCTCGATGACTATATCTCCATTGGAACGATTGGACTGATGAAAGCAGTGAACAGTTTCACACCTGATCGGAAAACGAAACTGGCCACATACGCAGCTCGCTGTATTGAAAACGAAATACTGATGTATTTGCGCACTCAGAAAAAAGTTCAAAAAGACGTTTCACTCTTCGATCCAATCGGTATGGATAAAGACGGTCAATCTCTGCAAATTGCGGATTTACTTCAAACGGACGATGAAACCCCCGTTGAGGCGGTCGAACACAAAGAACGTAAGGAACGGTTATATCGCCATCTTGGGAAACTTGACGGTCGGGAACTTGAGATTATCCAAAGACGCTACGGTCTGCTCGATGATCAACCCATGACACAAAAAGAAATCGCAGAACAGCTCGATATCTCCAGAAGCTACGTCTCCCGGATTGAAAAACGCGCAATCGTTAAATTGTATCAGTTATTCAAGCATGAGTATAATGAATAACGAAATGCGAAGGGCGCCTGCTCAGACTTGACAGGCATAAGACTGTTAAAGATGGCTAGCCTAAGATCGCCGCGTCCTGCGGCAACAAGGAAGGATGCAGTTCAATCCTTCCCGACTGCGTACCTGGTTCCTGCAGGCACGACGTGGCGCTCTACGCTACATAGGAGGGATGCAGTTCTACCCCTCCCTGCTGGATTGCTTATGACACGAGCGGCTGGGGCCCGGAGCTAGACAACGAAAAAAACAAAAAGGCGTTTCCATGCGGGGAGTGATCCCAACATAGGAAACGCCTCTTCTTTTCTTACTCAGTCAGCACGAACCTCACTAGAAATGACGACTGCAATGATTGTTGATGCGATAAACACACCTGCCATTAAAAACAACATGTGACATCCCTCCTTGAAAATCTATCAATCAGATTTACTCATAGAACCATCTTACCATGAAATGCTTAAAGTTTCGAGATAGCTTTTAAAACAATATCAGTCGAATGACGAGCCGCAACTGGAAGGAACTCATCGAAACTGATGGATGATTCTTTTCCTGCTATATCCGATAACGCTCGAATCACCACAAACGGTGTACCAAATAGATGACAAACTTGTGCAACAGCCGCTGCTTCCATCTCTGCCGCTATCATCGTTGGGAATTGTTCCTTCACTTTGTCAACATGCGTAGCATCGCTCATGAATGTATCTCCAGAAGCAATCAATCCCGTTGCGTGTGCATGCTTCCCAATTTCCTCAACAGCAGCGCGTGCTACGTCGATTAGTTTAGCATCTGAAAGATATGCCACAGGGTGCCCTGGCACCTGCCCAAGCTCATAGCCAAAGGCTGTCACATTGACATCATGATGACGTACTTCATCAGAAATAACGACTGTCCCGACTTCAAGGGATGCTAGGAATCCACCCGCCGACCCCGTATTCAACACAACGTCTGGTGTGAAATTATTTAACAAGAGCGTCGTCGCCATTGCTGCATTTACTTTACCAATGCCGCTTTTGACAAGGATCACGGTATGTTCACCAATTTGGCCTTCGATAAATTCACAACCTGCAACCGTTGTTACCTGTCCAGAGCCAATCTCTTCACGTAAAAGTTCTACTTCTTCTTCCATTGCACCAATTACTGCGATTTTCATGCTATTCATCCATCCTTTGCTTTGCACCACTATTTTTAATACGCGAAATCTAATGTTTTCAATACGTCCATTTGAACAGGTTTCCAGCCTTCGCCATCGACCCACTCGAGATAGACACGATATTTTTCCTCTTTATCCTTCGAGGAAACAATTCCTACAGACTTCTGCGGTCCGCCATTGTTCTTGATTTTCCAAAAAATCATTGAGTCCTGAGATAACCCAGTTGCATACGCAAGCGCCTGCTGTTTTTCATTCCAGTCAACTGAGTCACTATTATATTGGGAAACATGGTCACCAGTTTGAGTCGTACCGACGGGTTGCCATGATGCATCGACAATTGTCTCGGCAATGATGGCGTCGTCTGATATGACACTTGTAACCGATCCGGAACTTTGATCGTCTCCTTCAACACTGCCATCTTCCTTCACCGAGCCAGTTTCTGGCAGCGTATTAGACCCTTCTGGTTGACCAGACTCCTCTTCATCCGTCGAATCGGATTCAGCATCATTTGTAGTGACATCTTCATTATCTTGAGGATCATCTTCAGCCTGTTTTTCTTCAGCTGCGGTATCACCTGTTAAGGGTAAATTTTCGTCACCCGCTTTTCCATCGTCATCATTTCCAAGAACAATCGTCGCAGCCACAATGATTATCAGTAAGACGACGACCCCAATCAAACTATTCAAAATAACACTCGAACGTTTCCGACTTTTATTTCGCCCCGACCTTGAAAAGTTAGGTCCTTGTTCTGTCATATGTCATCATCCTCCATCTTCATTTTATAGGCTATCTGATGTAGATAAGTTGAATCAAGCAATGCGTTCCCTGCTGTTGGTGCAGATTCAAATAAATGCAGTATGCTCAACCATCTATAGTAGACGATGCAAAAGAAAATTTGTTTCATTGGAAAACAGTGAAAAAACCACCCTCAAAGTTGAAGGCGGTTATTAACACTTTACTTTATTTCTAAAATGATTACTAACATTTCTCCACCAGGCGTTATGATTTTTACTTCCTCGTCTTTACGACGACCAATCAATCCTTTGGCGATTGGTGAATCATTTGAAATGAGACCTTCGATTGGATTTGCTTCAGCAGAACCAACAATTGTATATGTTTCTTCATCACCATCTGGCAGTTCTTTGAATGTAACCGTTTTCCCGAGACGCACTTCATCCGTATTCAGCTCATCTTCTGTAATGATAACTGAGTTACGGATCATTGACTCTAGCGTCGAGATTTTCCCTTCTAGGAAGCCTTGATCTTCTTTTGCAGAATCGTATTCCGAGTTCTCCGAAAGGTCACCGTAACTACGTGCAATTTTGATACGCTCTACAATTTCTTTACGTTTAACTGTTTTTAAAAATTCAAGCTCTTCTTCCAACTTTTGCTTACCTATCGCAGTCATAGGAAACTTCTTCTCAGTAATCATTTCACAACACTCCTCATATTCCTGTTCATAAAAATACTATGCCACGCCTACGATAGGTATGCGGCATAGTGTTCATCTTTATAGAATTCTGTCATCATCATATTACAGTTTCGTTCCAGATTCAAGAATTGTTTTTATTTTTGTAACCATTAGGTCAATTGCGACTTCGTTATGACCACCTTCTGGAATAATAATATCAGCATATCTTTTAGTCGGTTCAATGAATTGATTATGCATCGGACGAACAACAGACAAATACTGTTCTATGACTGAGTCAATTGTACGACCCCGTTCGTTGATATCCCGCATAATTCGACGAATAATGCGCAAATCTGCATCCGTGTCCACAAACAACTTAATATCCATCAGTTCACGTAGGCGTGCATCTTCTAATACTAAAATCCCCTCGAGGATTATAACATCCTTCGGTTCAATGCGTATCGTCTCATCAGACCGCGTGTGTAATGAATAATTGTACACAGGTTTTTCCACTGTTTGACGATCCAATAGCATTCCCACATGGTCAATCAATAGATCTGTGTCAAACGCCAATGGATGGTCATAATTCGTTTCCAACCGCTCCTCAAAAGCTAAATGGGATTGGTCTTTGTAATAAAAGTCCTGTTCGATGACGACGACAGAATGCTCTTTAAACACATCATAAATCGAATGCGTAACGCTCGTCTTACCGGATCCCGAACCACCTGCGATTCCGATAACGAGAGGTTTTCTTGGTTGCATGTCAAATTCTCCTTACACATTAATATTCCTAGATAAAATATCGTTATTTTTTAACTGCGATTAGTAGCCCATCCCCCACGGCTAGCAGGGATGTTTCATAATCCGGGTTGTCCATAATCCACCTAGTAAATTCTTTTAGATTACGTATCATTGTACGATTACGTCTTGGAATATCTTTTTCTTCATACAGCACGGCGCTATGCATAAACATATTGTCGCAGTAAATAACGCCACCAGTAGCAACTGTCGGTGAATACTTTTCAAAAAAACGTTGGTACTGCCCTTTTGCAGCATCAATGAAAAGCGCATCATAAGTCTGACCAAAGATGACGGCCTCTTCTGTTAACAGCGCATCTGCTTCAAGAATAGCAATCCGCTCTTCTAGACCACTCCGTGTAATAAAGTCGACCGCTTTCGAATATCTATCGGTATCTCGTTCAATCGTCACGACAGAGGCATCTGGCAGTGCCTCAGCAATCCGGATAGCCGAATAGCCAATTGCACTACCAATTTCAAGAATACGCTGTGATTTTTGAATGCGTAAAAGACCGATAAGCAGTTCCATACCGCCTCTGTCCATAATTGGAACATGATGCTCTACCGCATACTGTTCCATTTCAACGACAAACGCATCTGGTTCTTTGTTAAAATTGGCTACATATGCCGCATACTTACTCATTTTGTTCCCCTCAGTTTCCGGACAAATAAAGGTCCCGGTTTTTCAAATGTTGATCATACGAGTCAGTAAAATGATTGACTCCTTGCTTATCCGCTAGGAAATACAGATAGTCCGTCTTTGCAGGATCAATAACTGCCTCAAGCGAGGACTTTCCTGCTCCAGCAATCGGCCCTGGCGGCAATCCTTTATTGACATACGTATTATAGGGATCTTGCACTTCCAAATCAGCATATAGGACACGATCTTTATGTTTTCCTAATGCGTACAGGACTGTTGGATCCGTTTGCAAAGGCATATCAATCTTTAGTCGATTGAAAAATACGCTAGCAATGGTTTCCCGATCCGATTGCGCTGTCGCCTCTTCTTCGAGTAAGGAAGCGAACGTCAACAGCCAATGTACCGATTTCTCCTCTTTTTGAAGAAAATCAAGAAAAGGTGTGACAGTTGTTGCGGTCGCACGGACCATCGTTTCAACAATCGTTTCAACAGTTGGTTTTTCTTCATAAAAAGGATATGTCGCAGGGAATAAATAACCTTCTAGTGGATATTTGATATTTTCTGCCCGAATATCCTCCGTCAGGATTGTTGGATATTTACCTATTAGCATACTGATCGTCGCTTCGTCATTGACATAAGCAAGAAATTCATCCTCTGAAATTCCTGTGTGTTTTGCTACGATTTTCGCAATCTGTTGCAAAGTTAAGCCTTCCGGAATCGTAATGGTAAATACAGGTGTTCTGTATACTTTGCCAGTTTTCAGGCTTTCAATCAATTCATCCAACGTCATCGCTTTTGTCAAACCATACGTACCTGCTTGAAATTGGGATTCATTATTAAATTTCGCGTAATACTTAAAAATACGCGCATCTTTGATAATCCCTTGTTCTGCAAGTTTAGCGGAAATCGTGTCGAGTCCTGAACCAATTGGAATTTCCACTTCAATTACTTCTTCGGAATTCGGATCTATCGGCTGCAATGCACTTGTTATGTATTTATAGACAGAACGTCCGCCGATAAGTCCAATGAGAAGAGTAACTAACGTGATAATCAGAACAATTCTCCGAACAACTTTCACTTCTTTTTTCTTTTCACGCATCCGTTCAAACATGACATCTTTTTTTGAGCCATTCGCCATGCGGAATCCACCTCTTTCGATTGGAGCATCAACCGTAAGCCCCTTGTAAAATGACAATAATCAATCGCCCCAATGAAAAAACGGAACGGTCTGGACCGTCCCGTCCGTGCGCATATGGATTACTCTTCGTCTTCGTCCTCTTCAGCAAGGAACGTGTTCAACATTTCTTCAATCATTTCCCACTCAGCGTCGTCCTCAATTGGTAGCAACTCGCCATCTACGTTGTCTTCAGAAGGAACGAAGGCAGATGCGTGGATTTCAACTTCCTCATCGTCGTCTGTATCATCTTCACCCAATACGTGGTAAAGTACATATGATTTACCAAATTCCTCTGAATCGAATGTGAAAATAACCTCACATACGTGCTCTAAGCCATTCTCGTCTACAATCGTCATTGTTTCTTGTCCGTGTTCCATTCCGATCACCTCATCAATTTTTTGAATCAAGATACCCTTGAAGTATCATGATTGCTGCCATCTTATCAATAACAGTCTTTCTTTTTTTACGACTTACATCAGCGTCTATTAACACGCGTTCAGCAGCCATCGTCGTCAGTCGTTCATCCCATAATATAGCTGGAACACCGAATGTTTCTTTTAAAAGTTCCGCATAGTTTTCAGATGCTTCCCCTCTCGGTCCGACCGTGTTGTTCATATTTTTAGGGTAACCCACTACGAATCCACTCACACTGTATTCCTTTACAAGTTCCTGGATTCTTTCCATGCCAAACTGGCCGGCACTTTCATCGATCTTTATCGTTTCAATGCCTTGGGCTGTCCACCCAAGAGCATCACTGATCGCAACGCCGACCGTTTTGGACCCTACATCCAATCCCATTGTCCTCAATCCGGTTGTCCCCCGTTTTCACGGATATAAAACTTCACAAGTTCTTCTAGAATCTCGTCTCGTTCCAATTTCCGAATCAAATTACGTGCTTCCTCATGACGCGGTATATATGCTGGATCGCCCGATAGAAGATAGCCGACAATCTGGTTGATTGGATTATACCCCTTATCATCTAGTGCCTTGTGCACATGGAGCATGACCTGCTTAACTTCTTGCTCCATCGACTCTTCGGGAAAGTTGAATTTCATCGTCTTATCGTATAAATCCATAATCGACACCCCGCTTTCAGATCATCCGTTTTACGAATCGGATAGCATTCCGATTATCATTATAACCGATTCGTATCGTCCCATCAATCACGCTACAGCGAAATTGATTCAGTAGAGGTTTCCCCCTACTGAATAGAATGATACTTCGCATTCTTCCAGGCACTAAAGAGAAGTATAGTTCTCTCTTATAAAAGTGAAGGAATTCTGCTGAAGCAAGTTAAACAGATTTGACATAATCATACACGGATTGAAGCGCTTCATCAAGTTTTGATGCGTCTTTTGCTCCAGCCATCGCCATATCTGGTCGCCCACCGCCTTTACCATCACATTGAATTGCAACATGATTGACGATTTTACCAGCATGATAGTTCCCAGATTTCAAATCATCTGTCACACCTGCAACAAGCATTACTTTACCATCAACGGCTGCACCAAGGACAATAATTGCATTCGTTAATTTCTGCTTCATTTCATCCATCATCTGACGCAATCCATTGTTATCTTTGACATCTACACGTGTAGCAATGACCGAGACGTCACCGATTTGTTGCGCTGACGCCAATACGTCCGCAACCTGGCTATTCCCTAGTTTAGCAGACAGCGATTCATTGTCACGCTGTAACTCTTTCATATCCGCTAATACAGAACTGATTTTCGTTACTAAGTCTTTTGGATTCGATTTCAACAGACTTGCTGCACTGACAAGCGTAGCTTCTTCTTCTTTATATGACCGATAAGCTTGTTGTCCTGTCAATGCCTCGATACGACGGGTACCCGCCCCGATTCCACCTTCAGATACCAGTTTGAACAAACCGATAACGGACGTCGATGGAACATGACAGCCTCCACAAAGTTCCAACGAATAATCGCCGACTGATACGACGCGAACGACATCACCGTATTTTTCACCAAATAAAGCCATAGCCCCCATCTTTTTCGCTTCGTCAATTGGCTTTTCTGCAATATTTACGGCTATGTCTTGCCAAATTTTCTCATTAACCATCTGTTCGATTGTCTCAAGTTCTTCTTTCGTCACTTGGCCGAAATGCGAGAAGTCAAAACGTAGACGATCTGGACCTACATATGAACCAGCCTGATTGACATGCTCTCCCAATACTTCTTTTAACGCCTTGTGTAAAAGATGTGTTGCTGTATGGTTCCTAATTGTCAATTTCCTTGCTTCTTCATAAACCTCAGCTTGTACAGTTGCCCCTGTCAGCAATTCTCCTGAACGAATCACTGCCGTATGCAAGTTTTGCCCGTTTGGCGCCTTCTGAACATCTTTGATGTCTGCCACGAATGTATCACCGCTGATTGTCCCCTTGTCCGCTACTTGTCCGCCGCTTTCCGCATAAAATGGCGTGCGATCCAGGATAAACTGAATTTCATCACCTTCTGACACATGGTCTACTACATTCCCCTGTAGCAATAAAGAAACGACCGTTGATTGACACTGTAGTGTGTCGTAGCCTACAAATTCACTTTGAACATGAATTTCACCAAGCATTCCCGATTGAACATGCATCGAATCAACATCTTGACGAGCGGCACGTGCACGTTTACGCTGATTGTCCATTGCTGTATCGAAACCAGCACGGTCAACTGTGACATCTGCTTCTTCCGCAAATTCTTCCGTTAACTCAAACGGGAAACCATATGTGTCATAAAGTCGGAACGCATCCGCCCCCTCAATAACAGCTGTACCAGATGATTTTGCTTTATCGATAACACCAGTTAGAATAGCCAATCCTTCATTCAATGTTTCATGGAAGCGCTCTTCTTCGTTTTTAACCACTTTCATGATGAACGCCTGCTTGTCGTCTACTTCAGGATAGAAGTCTTTCATAACTTCCCCAACGACCGGTACAAGATTATACATGAACGGTTTGTGAATGCCAAGTTGTTTAGCAAAACGTACGGCTCTGCGCAGCAATCTTCTGAGGACATAGCCCCGACCCTCATTTGACGGTAGTGCTCCGTCTCCAATAGCAAAAGCAACTGTGCGGATATGGTCTGCAATAACTTTGAATGCAGTATCCTTCTCTTCAGTAACGCCATATTTCTCACCAGAAACCTGTTCAGTCGCCCGGATGATTGGTTGGAAAATATCGATATCGAAGTTTGTTGGAACGTTTTGGATGACAGATGCCATACGCTCAAGCCCCATGCCTGTATCAATATTCTTTTTCGGTAGTGGTGTGTACGTATTATCTGGATTATGATTGAACTCCGAGAACACAAGATTCCAGATTTCAAGATAGCGTTCATTTTCGCCGCCCGGATACAATTCAGGATCCGTGAAATCATCACCGTATGTCGGTCCACGGTCATAGAATATTTCAGAGTTTGGACCACTTGGACCTTCCCCAATATCCCAGAAGTTCCCCTCTAATCGAATAATTCGATGTTCAGGAATCCCTACTTTATCACGCCAAATTGCATATGCCTCTTCGTCTTCTGGATGGATTGTAATGGACAGAAGTTCCGGATCAAAGCCAACCCACTTTTCGTCCGTCAAAAATTCCCAAGCATGAAGAATCGCTTGCTCTTTGAAGTAATCTCCGATCGAAAAGTTACCAAGCATTTCAAAAAATGTATGGTGACGTGCGGTTTTCCCGACATTTTCAATATCATTTGTACGGATTGATTTTTGTGCATTGACAATACGCGGATTTGTTGGCACAACACGTCCATCAAAATACTTTTTAAGTGTCGCAACACCACTGTTAATCCAAAGTAGGGATGCATCGTCAATCGGGACAAGTGGGGCTGAAGGTTCGATACTGTGCCCCTGTTCTTTGAAGTATTCTAAGAACATCGTACGAATTTGTGACGTTGTTAAGTTTTTCATAAAAATTCCTCCTCATGATTGGGAAAAGCGTAGGCTAAAGAACGCAGCCAAAGTTCGCAGCGTCCTGCCGCAATAAGGAGGGATGAAGTGCAATCCCTCCCTGCTGCACACTCACATCCTGTGAGCACAAAAAAATCCCCGCCCCTAAAACAAGGGACGAAGATGTTAGTCTCGCGGTACCACCCTAATTACCGAACGACTTGCATTCGGCATCTCTGGTTGCCTTAACGCGGCGGACGGCAGGGATGAGCTGCACTCGGGAGTAGCTTTTCGACATCCACACTCGAAAGCCCTTTCAGCCAAGGGGCTTCTTTCTGAACGAGTAGACATGTGTACTTTCTCCGTCAACGTATTGCGTATGAACTGGGTATTTCGCTTCAATAGTCAGATGCTAATGCATTTCTATCTGGATTATAGAAAAGTTCTGTCCCCTTGTCAATCAGTTGCTTCAAGAAAGTCATAGGGCGTGATGCCTTTCATACCAATCAGCGGGTCAATTGTGATGAATGTATCAAGCGTTAGCTCATACACAATCGGTTCTGAATCATTTGTTTCAACAACTTCTTCTTGAGCCTGAACTTCTGATTGCTGGTCGGCAACTGCATTACTTTCTGACACAACGACATCGCCATTTAATCGTTCTTTCAATGTCGTCTGCCTTTCCAACTCATCCGTTCGGCTAATTCCTGCCCTAAACTCTTCCGGTTCTCCGCATAGGATCAGGAAGTTTTTCGCGCGTGTAATGCCCGTATATAATAAATTACGTCGAAGCATTTTGCGTTGACTACGTACGACAGGCATAATAACGATTGGGAATTCACTTCCCTGCGATTTATGAATCGAACAACAATAGGCCAACGTGATTTGGTTTAAATCACTTCGCTCATAAGTCACTTCAATCCCGTCATACGAAACGACAAGTAACTCCTTTTTGTCAATCGTCTCTTTCGCTTTAATAATCGAGATGACTTCGCCCATATCTCCATTGAAAACGTTACTTTCGGGTTGATTGACAAGCTGGAGCACTTTATCACCAATGCGGTATATGGCTTCGCCAAATACGACTTCTTTACGCTCAGGCCCTGGTGGATTGACCATTTCTTGGATCATCTTATTCAGCCCATCTATTCCAGCAGGCCCCTTATACATTGGGGCTAGGACTTGGATGTCTTTGATATGATGTCCTTTTGCAATGGCATTTTTGACAACTTGCTCCACAACTTCGAGGATGCGTTCCGCGCTCGCTTTGATGAACGATCGGTCGGATGTCTTTTGCGTGATGTCCGTAGACCATTCGGATCGTTTAATCATATGTGCCATTTCGATAATCGTTGAACCCGCACTTTGCCTGTAAATTTCGGTCAGTTCTACAACAGGCACCTTATCGGAATCCAACATATCTCTAAGGACCTGCCCCGGTCCAACCGGCGGTAACTGATCTTGGTCACCAACGAATAAGAGTTGGACATCGTTGGCGAGCGCTTTCAGAAGTTGATGGGCTAGCCAAGTGTCTACCATCGACATTTCATCGATAATAATGAGGCGCCCTTCCACTTCTCGCTCGGTTTCCTCTTCCTTCTCTAGTCCGTTAAATCCAAGTAAACGGTGAATGGTCATCGCGGGTAATCCCGTCGATTCTGACATCCGCTTCGCTGCACGCCCTGTGGGTGCCGCCAATACAATCGGAAACGGTTCTTGCTTCTTAGCGTACTCCTTTGGGTCAAGCGACAAGCCATGCAGTTCTGCATATACCTCGACCAGTCCGCGTATGACAGTCGTTTTCCCTGTCCCTGGACCACCTGTTAAAATCATAGCGGGGGAATGAAGTGCGGTCTCAATCGCCGCCACTTGCGTTTCCGCATAATTGACGCCAAGCCGTTCTTCCACTTCTCCAACCGCTTTTCTTATTTCAGATACAGGAAACCGATCCGTTGTATCATTTTGCAAAATCCGGTCAATTTTCGCCGCAATACCAATCTCCGAAAAATAAAGAGAAGGTATGTACAGTCTACGCCCTTCTGCCGCTAGTTTCCCTTCCTCAACAAGTTCAATGACCGCCTGGGAAATGGCATCAAACGGAATATCAACAGGTTGACTCATTTCAAGAAGTCTCTTCACTTCCGGTAAAATCGCTTCCGCTTCTACGAAAACATGTCCCGCGGATTGCACCGCTTGATTCATCGAATGGAGAATCGCAGCTTTTATCCTTGAGGGATGATTTCCCGTTATGCCAAGATTCTTACCGAGTTCATCCGCGCGTTGAAAACCGACCCCTTCAACTTCTTCAATGAGTCGATACGGATTTTCAGTCAGCTGTGTAATCGCTTCTTCACGATACGTCTGATAAATACGCATCGCGATTTGCGGACCAAATCCCCATTCATTCAACTGGATGATCGTCCGTTCGAGACCCATATTTTGTTCAAGGACAGAGACCAGTGTCTCTTTCTTGTCATCCGATAATCTGGGTACTGTATCCAAAACAGCTGGATTATCTAAGATTTTTTTAATAACATCTTTACCCAGTTTTTTGACGATTGTTTGGGCTGTTTTCATCCCGATACCTGGAAACAAATCTCCCGACAAATAATGAACAAGTCCCGTCTCCGTCGCCGGCATCTCTTTCGCAAACGTCTGCACGTCAAACTGCGCACCGTACGTAGGATGATTGACGAGTCTACCTGTAAATTTATAATCTTCTTCGGGTGTCAACTGCGGAAAACTACCTTTGACGATGATTTCCTTGTCCTCATACCCACTGTTCGTTTCGCGCACTTTCAATTTGACAATTGTAAAGAGACTATCAGGGTTATGGAAGATAGTCACAACCGGTCGCCCAATTAAAAAAATCTCTTCTACCTTTGCTACCCCGCTGTGTCCTTCCATCACCGCCACCCCTTTACTTTTCGTTTTCACCCAGTTGAATCATGTCATAGATATAACGTGCTTGAACATGCTCTGGATCGATTGTAAAGGCTTTTTCTAGATGTGCGAGTGCATCTTGTTTCTGCTCTGTCGACACTGCATACAAAAAGCCTAGATTATAATGTGCATCCGCATTTTCTTCGTCTTGCTCAATAATGAAACGGAATTCGGCTCCTGCTTCCGTAAATAACTCCATATTTGCAAGTACAATGCCATAAGATAGTCGTATTTCAAGATCATCAGGCGCCAATTCGGCAGCTCGTTGCAAGTACGGCAGGGCCAATTTCTCTTTGCCCGCACGTTCAAGGCTTTTACCGAGCATGAAATAAGCATCCGCTTCTTCCACGCCATGACGAATCGCTGTTTCGTATAATTTTGCCGCTTCCTCATAACGTTCTTTATTGTAATAAAGATTGGCAAGGCCATAAAATGCCGTGCCCGCTTCTGCATCAAACGTAATCGCTTTTTGGAAAAACGGCTCTGCTTTTTCAGCATCTCCTAGAGAGGCAAAAACATTCCCTAGGTTGATGTAACCAACCGCGTTTTCCGGATCCCCTTCAATTGCTTTCACAAACGATTCGACCGCTTTTTCATATTCTCCATCTTGCAGTGCAGTAATGCCGATTTCATTATAATTCATCTTTCAATTCCCCTTATCCAACGTATTCAAGTTGTTTACCATTTTTAATAACTGTATCGATTGTTCCGCCACCGAGACACTCGTCCCCATCATAGAAGACCACCGCTTGGCCTGGCGTAATTGCACGAACTGGTTGTGCAAATCGAACCACAGCCGTTCCGTCGCCAGTTAGCTCAACTGTAACCTCTGTATCCGGCTGACGATAACGGAATTTCGCTGTACAGTTAAACGTGGTTGGTAATTCGCGCACTGTTGAGAAGCCAACATCAATGGCTGTCAAACTATCTGAAAATAGTGCTTCATTATGGAAGTTTTGGCCGACAAGCAACACATTCGTCGCCAAATCTTTGCCGAATACAAACCACGGATCACCTGCTCCACCGATACCCAGACCGTGACGCTGACCGATTGTATAATACATCAGTCCATCATGACGACCGACTACTTCTCCATCCATCGTCTTCATATCACCAGGTTGTGCCGGCAAATACTGACCAAGGAAATCCTTAAAATTGCGCTCACCAATAAAACAAATGCCTGTAGAGTCTTTTTTAGCTGCTGTCGTAAGTCCTGCTTCAACCGCTTTTTCACGCACCAAACTTTTATCCATATGACCGATTGGGAACATAACTTTTTGCAGTTGTTCCTGAGTAAGCTGATTGAGGAAATAAGTTTGATCTTTATTTTCATCTTTCCCACGAAGCATGGACACGCCACCTTCTACTTCAACAACTTGTGCATAATGACCCGTCGCCAAATAATCCGCTCCAAGGCTCATCGCGTGTTCAAGAAAAGCTTTGAACTTAATTTCTTTGTTACACATAACGTCTGGATTAGGTGTACGTCCTGCCTTGTATTCTTCAAGGAAATAAGTAAATACTTTATCCCAATATTGTTTTTCAAAATTGACTGCGTAGTACGGAATACCGATTTCGTTACACACGCTGATGACATCTTCATAATCCTCCGTTGCAGTACAGACACCAAATTCGTCTGTATCGTCCCAGTTCTTCATAAAGATACCGATAACATCATATCCCTGCTCTTTCAATAGAAGTGCTGCAACGGATGAGTCGACGCCGCCTGACATGCCGACGACAACCCTTGTATCCGCTGGTGCTTTTGTTGTTCTCATATATTTCTCATCCTTTTTATCTTTATTCAGCTGAATACTCCCACCTCCATAGGTGGTGAATATTTGCGGTATTAATTTCCTGTCCAGCGTGTATTCGAACACCCGCCGAACAAAGATAAAGCCTCCGGCGGATGTCACGGATTTTAGGGGAACTTTTCGAGCTCACTCGAAAAAATCCGGACGCAATTACGCCGGGGCGTAATTGATAATCATTTCACAAGACGTTTGACAATGTTCGCTGTCGTTTCCGCTGCTTCCTTTATCACTTGCTCATCAAGCCCAAGCCCAAAGCTAAACCGTACTGAATTTCGCAGTTTCGGTGAACCTTCCCCGAACATAGCAGACAACACATGCGATGGATCGAGAGAACCAGCAGTGCATGCTGAGCCGCTTGAAACAGCAATACCCGCCATGTCAAGATTGACCAGTAGCGATTCGATATCCGTTCCAGGGAAGCTAATATTGATGACGTGTGGCAGTTTTTCCACATGTTCATCGACATTCACTTCATAGGAAACTGCTAGTTCATCAAATACATTCGTTAACATAGTGGCGTATTTTCTGTAATTCTCAGCATTTTGTTCCATGGTCTGTCCAGCAATGGTTACCGCCTCCGAAAAAGCGACAATTGCCGGAATATTTTCCGTGCCGGCTCGGCGTTGTCTTTCTTGTTGGCCACCAAAAAGCAACGGCGTTGTATCCGTTCCTTTACGTTGATAAAGGAAGCCTATTCCTTTAGGTCCGTTTAACTTATGAGCCGAAACCGATAGTAAATCGACTCCAAGTTCGTCCACATCAAGTGATACAAGTCCATATGCTTGAACGGCATCCGTATGGAATATGGCTTGATGTTCTTTCAACAACTGACCGATTTCACGAATCGGTTGAATGGTTCCCACCTCGTTGTTGCCATACATAATGGAAACAAGAATGGTTGAGTCCTTCAAAGCATTTTTCACTTGCTGCGCAGTGATTTGTCCATTTTTATCCACTTCTAAGTACGTGACCTCGTACCCAAGTAATTCAAGTTGTTTACATGGGTTTAATACAGCGTGGTGCTCAATTGCGGATGTAATAATATGGTTTCCTTTAGCTTTCATGGCCACGGCCGTGCCGAAAACTGCGTTATTATCCGCTTCCGTACCGCTTGCTGTAAAAATGATTTCTGCCGGTTCTGCATGAATAGACTGCGCCAATGTTTTTCTGGCGCCATCAAGCCATTTTCGCGCATCCCTACCGTAATGATGAATGCTGGAAGGATTGCCAAAAACAGATTCGAGCAGTTTATGATGCGTTGCGCTGACTGTCGGATGTATCGGGGTCGTCGCAGCGTGATCCAAATAAATTGTTGTCATAATTAAGACTCCTTTAAATATAAAACATATAACTATCACGTTCAGATGGTTGACCTGATTCCATCAAATCTTGAATCGTTGTGGTATCCAGCACTGCACGTACCGCTTCCCCCATACGTTTCCATAATTCCTGTTGAGGAACGTCAGATTCCTCCAACCCTTCTACAAGCTGAATCGGTCCTTCGAGGATGCGAATCACATCGCCTGCCGTAATTTCAGTTGGCTGCTTCGCAAGCATATACCCTCCGTAGGCGCCACGAACACTTTTCACGATACCACTATTACGTAGCGGTGGAATAAGCTGTTCAAGATACGCTTCAGATAATTCCTGTTCCTCAGCAATTTTACGTAGTGGTACAGGGCCTTCCCCATACTTACGTCCAAGCTCGACGACGATTGTCAATCCATATCGCCCTTTAGTTGAAATTTTCATCTACTAAATCCCGTCCTTTTCTTACGATTACTTCAAAATAGTATAGCATAAATGCGCACCTGCTAGCTTGAAATGACTTCCGTTCTTCTAATGTTGTATACTAGAGGAACTGATGTACGAGGAGTGATCGTTTGCATAATGAACCCTTGGCGTACCGTATGCGCCCCAGAAATATTGATGAAATAGCTGGCCAGAAAGACATTATCGGTGAACAGACAGCCCTTTATCGAATGATTAAAAACGGACATATCCCTTCCATGCTGTTATACGGAGAACCAGGAATTGGTAAAACGTCACTAGCGCATGCAATAGCTGGAACCAGTAACATTCCTTTCATCGCCATGAATGCAACCGTTTCCGGCAAGAAAGATGTCGAAGATGTAGTCGCAGAGTCACGGATAACAGGGAAAGTACTATTATTCCTCGATGAGATTCATCGTTTCAATAAATTACAGCAAGATACCTTACTACCCCATGTCGAAAGTGGCGCGATTGTGTTAATCGGAGCGACAACGGAAAATCCATACCACGATGTCAATCCCGCTATCCGTTCGAGATGCGGTGAAATTCGTCAGTTATCTAGGCTGGAACCGGAGGATTTGTTGGAAGTTCTTCATAATGCACTTACTGACGAAGAGCGTGGTCTTGGGAAAATGGCGATTGACATTACGGACGACCAGATTACGTTAATTGCTGAGGGAGTTAATGGGGATGCTCGCAAAGCGTTAACTGTGCTTGAATCGGTAATCTCTGCAAGCGATGAAACAGATGGAAAAACCATTGTCGAAGACTGGCTGATCGAAAACTTACTGGGCCGAATCGGTTTATTCGGCGATAAAAAAGGATCACATTTTTATAATCTGTTATCTGCCCTGCAAAAATCCGTACGTGGTAGCGACGTCAACGCCGCTATTTATTACCTTGCTAATCTGCTTGAAATTGGAGATTTAGTAGCTGTCTCTAGGAGATTACTTGTGATGGCCTATGAAGATATCGGACTCGCCTCTCCTGAGGTAGGCCCGCACGTCCTGGCAGCAACAGAAGCTGCCGTTCGACTCGGCATGCCCGAAGCGCGTATTCCACTTGCCAACGCCGTTATTGAAATGTGTCTCGCCTCTAAATCGAATTCGGCATATAAAGCATTCGATGCCGCGGTAAAAGCCATCAATGAAGGAAAAACCGGTGACATTCCACTCCATTTACGCGATGCTCATTACGCTGGAGCCGCGGAACTTGGGCATGTCGGCTACAAATATCCTCACGACACCCCACTCGGTTCGTTCGGTGGCTGGATCAACCAACAATACTTACCCGATAAACTTGTAGGCACAGAATTTTACAAGCCAGTCGGCGCAGGTGATGAAAAGAAGTTGGCCGCTATTTATGAAAAGTTGAAAGAATTTCGGAAAAGTTGATTGTCATCAAATATAACCGCCTGGAAATTGTAACCTTTTTCTCCCCCCAATCGTCTAACCAGTCAATAAGGGGGGACTTATTGTTGAATAAAAAATTTACGGCTATCCTACTTTTAGTCGGTCTATGTCTGCTTGCGGCGGCATGTAGTATGAGTACCTCACAAGAAAACGCAAAAACAGAAGAATCGAAGACCATCTCCAATGAGGTAGGAATGGAGAGTGAGATGGAACAATCGTCAGACAAAGATTCGTCACAGCAAACGCAGACAGGAAGCTCAACGGATCGAATGATTATCCATCAGGCACAATTGCAGATAAAAGTGAAGGAATTTGAACAAGCACAGCTGAATATTGAACAAAAGGTTACGGAATATGGGGGCTATATCGTTGAATCCAATGTTCATCGTCAAGATGCTGATGCCGTCAGTGGAACAATCACCATTCGCATCCCAGAGAAGCATTTCCAATCATTTTTAAAGGATGCTGAAGAGCAAGCAACTATCTTAGAACGCAATGTGACCGGGGAAGATGTTACGGAACAATATGTGGATTTGAAGTCCAGAGTCACATCTAAACGCGCGGTAGAAGCGCGACTTCTCGAGTTTATGAGTCAATCACAAAAGACGGAGGATTTATTGAAAATATCCTCTGATTTAGCGGCAGTCCAAGAAGAAATCGAATTGATTGTCGGTAAGATGAACTATCTTGAAAACCAAACATCTTATTCCACAATCGAAATTTCGATGTTCGAAGATCGTATTATCGTTCCTGAACTCGACAAAAACAATTTAGATACCTGGGATAAAACAAAAAAACAATTGGCGACCAGCACAAACTTTATGCTTGCAGCTGGTTCTGGATTGATTGTGTTCTTCATCGGAAACCTACCCGTGATTATTCTTCTATTACTAGTTGGAACTGTAGTTTATTTTATCATCAAAAGAAAAAAGCCAAATAAAAAATAAGTCTACGTAGAAATCTCCCTATGTCATCCAAGACATGGGGAGATTTTGATTTGTACCCGTTACTGCTTGTCCTTCACACGACGAATCGGAATATCGGCAACGATGTCGTTGACAACCCAACTGGCACAGACAAGGCCGGCAACCGATGGGACGAATGCGTTGGAAGCCGGGGGCATTTTGGCTTTGCGTATTTTCGCTTCCGGCTTGCCGACTGTATCGACGACGTCTTCCCTGATTACAATAGGGCTTTCATCAGAAAATACGACGGGAACACCTTTGTGGATGCCCTCTTTGCGAAGTCGCAGGCGGATTACTTTAGCAATCGGATCCGTATGCGTCTTGGAAATGTCCGCAATTTGAAAACGAGTTGGGTCCATCTTATTTGCTGCTCCCATACTTGAAATGATTTTCACATCACGTGTTAGACATTCCTTAATAAGGTGAATTTTATAAGCAATTGTATCTGACGCATCGATGACGTAGTCGGGCTTATAACTGAAAAACTCTTCAGCTGTTTCTTCTGTATAAAACATATGAAGTGAAATGACTTCACACTCTTTATTAATATCAGCAATACGCTCTTGCATAACTTCTGCTTTAGAGCGACCAATCGTCGATAAATAGGCGACAATCTGACGATTAATATTGGTAATATCTACGTCATCTTTATCCACGAGGATGATACGGCCTACACCACTTCTTGCGCAGGCTTCTGCCGCAAAAGATCCCACTCCCCCAACACCGAGTATGGCAACAGTCACGTCGCGCATACGTTGTACACCTTCTGTACCAATTGCTAATTCATTGCGTGAAAATTGATGCAACAAGCTAATTCCGCCTTCCATTCATTAAATAAGTACTATATTTCCCTAAACAGGGAAACTCCAGGGCGTCTGGTGCCCGTAGTTAGACAATAAAAAACCTCTCCGCACATGCGCCAGAGAGGGTTGTAGTTAAGTAAAGAACAAATCCCGAACGTGCCGTCTTTGTAGTATCGTTTTGAACCTGCAATTTCAGCAGGTGGGTGCCCTATCCGATTATTTTGGCGTCCCCCTAGAGGGCATGTCATCCTAATCGAAATGCGGGCTCCCGACGATAGAATGTTCGGTCAAAACTGATTGGCAAATAACGAACACTTCAGGATTTGTTATTAAAGATAGCTTAACACACATTGACAGGCAATTCAATATCTTTATAACAAGTTATTGAATTGGACAGTCGTTCATTACTTATTCTTGGACATCACAAGGATGCCAAGTTCTGCGAGTTGACCGTCATCGACACGGTCAGGCGCCGCTGTTAACAAGCAACTTGCACTTGCTGTTTTAGGGAATGCGATGGTATCCCGTAAGTTTGTAGAACCTGCAAGTAACATGACAATTCGATCGAGTCCAAATGCCAATCCACCATGTGGAGGCGTTCCGTAATCAAATGCGTCAAGTAAGAAACCAAATTGTTCCTGTGCTTGCTCCTTAGTAAAGCCGAGTGCTTGGAACATTTTCTCTTGAACATCGCGTTCGTAAATACGAAGTGATCCACCACCAAGTTCATATCCATTTAACACAAGGTCATAGGCTTGCGCTTTGACTGTTTCAGGGCTTGATACAAGTTCTTCCACATCAGCCGGCATTGTGAACGGGTGGTGTGCAGCGGAGTAGCGTCCCGCTTTTTCGTCATATTCAAATAGTGGCCATTCTGTAACCCATAGGAAATTGAATTTTGATTCATCGATCAAATTATGATCTTTTCCGAGCTTCGAACGAAGTGCACCAAGTGCATCTGCAACAACGCTTTTCTTATCTGCAACGAAAAGCAATAAGTCGCCAGCTTCAGCATCTGCCACTGCTTTCAAAGCCGCTCCTTCTTCTCCTTCGAAGAACTTGGCAATCGGACCTTTGAAACCTTCTTCGTCGACTTTCAACCATGCAAGTCCTTTGGCACCATAAAGTGCTGCAAACTCCGCCAGTGCATCAATATCTTTACGTGAATATTGATCTGCCAAACCTTTGGCATTGATCAATTTCACTTGCTGACCTGATTCGACTGCTCCAGCAAACACTTTGAAAGATGATTCTTTCATAACTTCGGACACATCCGTCAATTCCATGTCGAATCGTGTATCCGGCTTATCTGAACCATAACGTGCCATTGCTTCGTCATACGGAAGACGTTTTAATGGAAGTTCAATGTCGATGCCTTTGACATCTTTCATAACCTTTTGCATTAATTGCTCATTCAATGACATGATTTCTTCCATCGACATGAAACTCATTTCCATATCGATTTGAGTGAATTCCGGTTGGCGATCTGCACGTAGATCTTCATCACGGAAACAGCGTGCAATTTGGTAATAGCGGTCAAAACCGGATACCATTAACATCTGTTTAAACAATTGTGGTGATTGTGGCAACGCGTAAAACTCACCTTCATGGACACGACTCGGTACCAGATAATCGCGAGCTCCTTCTGGTGTTGATTTTGTAAGGATTGGTGTTTCCACTTCAAGGAATCCTTCGCTATCCAGGAAATTACGAACTGTTTTCGTAATGTCTGAACGCATTTTGAAGACATTTGCCAATTTTGGACGGCGCAAGTCTAGATATCTATATTTCAGTCTGATTTCTTCATTGACATCCGTTTCATCTTCAATCATGAATGGTGGGTTTTTTGCTTCGTTTATGATGGTTACTTCATCCACCTGAACTTCAATTGAACCTGTTTTCACTTTCGGGTTCTTTTGTCCTTCTTGACGCTCAACGACCTTGCCCGTAATTTCAACTACATATTCGTTCCGTAGTTTATCAGCAGTTGCTAGTGCTTCTGCTGAAATATCTGGGTTAAAGACAGCTTGAACAATTCCTGAACGATCCCGTACATCGACGAAGATTACTCCGCCCAAGTCACGCCTTTTTTGTACCCATCCCTTTAGTGTGACTGTTTCTCCGATTACTTGTTCTGTTAAATCCCCACAATAATGTGTCCGTTGCATTGCAATCATCAACCCTTCTTCATTTTAACTTATTTTTAATGGTTACTACCAATTCGGCGAAAGGAATTTTTTCTTGTGTCCCGTCCACCATGTTCTTCACTTGTGCGACGCCCTCTGCCACTTCATCTTCACCGATAATAATCACTGTTTTCGCTTCCAGGCGATCCGCCGATTTCATCTGTGCTTTCATTTTACGATCCATATAATCCATATCTGATCGAATGTCCGCTGCTCTTAGCTCACCTAATAATTTGAAACCAGGGCGACGCGCACTGTCACCGAGTGTGACTATATAAACGTCCAATGCCGGCTCATCCGTAAATGACTTGCCTTCAGCTTCCATAGCCAATAGTAAGCGCTCAATACTCATCGCAAAACCGATACCTGGTGCAGGTGGTCCACCAATTTCTTCAGCAAGACCATTGTATCTTCCACCACCACATAAGGTCGTAATTGCGCCGAAGCCACTTGATGTGCTCATGATTTCAAAAGCTGTATGATTATAATAATCAAGCCCGCGAACAAGATTCGCATCGACAACATAAGGAATCCCTGCATCATCTAGATAGCTTTTCACATTTTCAAAATAGCTAGCTGATTCTTCATTTAAATAGTCAGCAAGTGATGGTGCCGACGCCATCAATGGATTACCACTGTCGACTTTACAGTCGAGTATGCGCAAAGGATTTTTTTCGATTCTGGACTGGCAATCCGAACAGAATTCGGCGATATGTGGATTAAAATGTGAAACAAGGGCTTCTCGGTGCTCTTTCCTTGAATCTGTATCTCCAAGTGAGTTGATGATCAACTTCAACTCTGTTAGCCCTGCACGTTTGTAGACATCCATCGCTAGGCCAATGACTTCAGCATCAATTGCTGGGTCTGCACTACCGATTGCCTCTACACCAAACTGAACAAATTGGCGATAACGCCCCGCCTGCTGACGCTCATAACGGAACATCGGCCCTGTATAATACAATTTGACAGGCTGATCTGGATAACCAAACATTTTGTGTTCAACGAAGGAACGAACAACAGATGCTGTCCCTTCAGGTCGAAGCGTCAATGAGCGATTGCCCCTATCTGTAAAGGTATACATCTCTTTTTGTACAATATCCGTCGTATCTCCTACCGTCCGCTGAAATAGCTCCGTTTGTTCAAACATTGGAGTTCGAATTTCCTGGTACCGATAAAGATCACATACTTCATTAATAATCCTTTCGACTTTCTGCCATTTCCACGTTTCAGTCGGTAAAATATCCTGCGTTCCTCTAGGCACTTTAAAGTTCATGTTCATTCCCCTTTCTATGAATTAACGATGGCGCTTACCGCTAAATTCAGAATACAAAAAAGACCCCCATCCCTTGCCTATGCAAGGGACGAGAGCCTTTATAGCTTCCGCGGTTCCACCCAAATTGACGCATCTAACTCGCGTCCACTCAAAACCCGGATAACGGCCGGTTCCGTCTGTACCTACTGAATCTAAATGGTTCAGCACAGAGCCTCGGTGGTGTTTTTCATTGCACATGTCTGTAGGGTGGATTGCAGCCACGTCCGCCCCTCTCTTGTCAGTCCATTATACAGTTACTTTCCACGTCTACAGCAAACACTTTATACAACTTGATTAATGTTTATCTTAATGATTCCCCATCAGTGTGTCAACCTTTTTCGATTAATTGTAGTTTTTTGTACGAAAAACTTCTACAATAGAGCATGAGGGGGATGATATTTTGTCTAAAGCAAGTAAATGGATAATTGCGGGCATACTTCTTTTAAGTATTTTTCACGATATGCCCACAACCTACGCCAATGTGGATTCAGTAGTCGTTGATACGACCTCACTCCACATTCGGTCCGGCCCTGGACTTACATATGATGTAACAGGCTCACTTAAAAAAGGCGCGCAAGTAGAGGTCCTATCCACATCAGGTGACTGGCTAGAAATTCGGAATGGTAACAGCTCGGGATGGATTGCTTCATGGCTAACGACTTCAAGAGATCGTTCAGCTAGCTCCACCACGACGGTCGTGTCACGAGTAAATCAACTGAATATCAGATCAGGACCTGCTACCGGCTCTGCGGTACTGGGACGAATGTCTGCAGGCGATGAGGCACTAATGACGCAGCAAGACGGCGAATGGGCGGCTGTTACGTATAACGGCATAACAGGTTGGGTCCATATGGATTATATTACACAGTTGGCAAAACAAACTAATCCATCACCTAAATCTGTTGAACCAACAACTTCAGCCGAATTATTTACCGTTTCAGTAGATGCGCTTAATGTAAGAAATAAGGCAGATCTTTCATCCAAGCGTATCGGACTCATTTCACAAGGTGAGTCGTATCCTGTAAAAAGGATTGACGGCAACTGGGTACAAATTGTCGTCGATAAAAACAAATTGGGCTGGGTCTACTCATTCCACGGAAAATTATCATCAAAAGAGACAAAAACTTCCGATACAAAAAAAGCTAGAGTCGTAACCATTTTGTCGAATGGGACAAACATCCGGACAGAGGCCACCACCTCTTCAGCTATTAGCACACGTGCTGATGCGGGGCAAAAGTTTACCATCGTCAAAGAAGACGGCGATTGGTATGAAATTGCCTTGACGTCAGGTGAATCTGCATTTGTTGCTAAATGGGTTGTGTCCACTGAGGATGAATCCGTAGCAACAAACTCCGTAAAAAAAGAACAGAAAAAGCATGTGTCTGGTACGTTAAAAGGACTGACAATTGTTGTGGACGCTGGACATGGAGGCAATGACCGCGGAACGACAGGGACTCGCGGGACGGATGAGAAAGATTTCACGCTACTCACTGCAGAACTTTTAGCGGATAAACTGAGAGCTGCTGGCGCTAACGTTGTCAATACGCGCGAAACGGATACATATGTATCGTTAAGAAAACGGGTTGCCATTAGTCATCAGGCCAACGCAGATGCATTCATCAGCGTCCATTATGACGCCAACCCTGATTCAAGGGTGTCAGGCTTCACGACCTACTACACACATTCACACCAACGCGGATTAGCTTCGGCAGTGAATGATGGACTGGCTTCTTCCGTCAATTTACGAAACCGAGGATCACAACCGGGAGATTATCTCGTCCTTCGGGAAAATAGACAAAATGCAATTTTGATTGAGCTCGGCTTCCTATCGAACTCGGCAGAAGAACGAACTGTGACTAGCGAAATGTTCCGAGAACAAGCAACACACGGTATTTATAAAGGGCTTCTTGATTATTTTGATTCAGCAGCACGTTAGTTAATGGAAAAGGACCTTCCCTGAAATGGCGGAAGGTCCTTTTACTATTATTTCGATTCTACTAGAATTGTCACAGGACCATCATTGACGAGCTCGACATCCATCATGGCTCCAAAAACCCCTGTTTCAACATGTAGTCCCTCTTGTTCTAACTTACGATTGAATGCTTCCCAAAGCGGTTGGGCTTGTTCCGGTCTTGCCGCTTCGATAAAGCTTGGGCGACGTCCTTTTTTCACATCACCGTACAATGTAAACTGAGATACTGACAAAATGGCTCCGCCAACTTCGAGAATGGAATGATTCATCTTCCCTTCGGCATCCTCCCACAAACGAAGCCCTGCAATTTTCTTTGCGATATATGCAGCATCCTCTTCGGTATCGCTATGCGTGATTCCAACGAGTAATACATAGCCTTTGTCAATTGCCCCTGTCACTTCGCCAGCAACCCGAACAGTAGCTGGCCCCGATCTTTGCAACATCACTTTCATTCGTTACATCTCCCCATCAATTGATAACGCGTTGCACGGAGTAAATATCACGAATTTGCTTAATTCGATCGACAATTCTATGCAAATGTGCAATATCAGTAATTTTAATCGTCATATTGATACGTGCGATTTTATCACGATCCGCTTTACCGTTGACTGCAATCATCGGTGTCTTCGTTTCTGCAACGACCATGATGACTTCATTTAACAAACCTTGTCGGTCAAACGCTGACACTTCAATATCTACCTGGAATTCCTTCTTAGAATCAGCTGGTCCCAGTGCCCACTCCACATCAATAATCCGATCGCTTTCTCCATCATCCGTATGGATGTTCGGGCAATCTAGACGATGGACGGAAACACCACGCCCTTTCGTGATGAATCCGACAATTTCATCGCCCGGAACTGGATTACAGCATTTCGATAATCGAATGAGCAAGTTGTCGATTCCTTTCACGCTGACACCTGATTCAGTCATTCTATTTAGCTGTGGAGATTTCATATCCTTCACAATTTTGTCGATGGTGTCTTGTTGTTCGCGTTCTTTACGCAGTTTCTCCGCCAAACGATTGACAACTTGTTGAGCGGTTATCCCATTGAATCCGACAGCAGCGTACATATCTTCTTCTGAAGTGAAGCTGAATTTTTCAATGACTCGTTTGATACCCTCTTGCGTAAGTGTTTCCTTGATATCATATTCCTGCGCCTTTATTTCTTTTTCAATCATCTCTCGGCCTTTTAAGATATTCTCTTCTCGGAGTTGTTTCTTGAAATACTGCCGAATTTTATTTTTAGCCTGAGAGGTGTTAGCAATTTTTAGCCAGTCGCGGCTTGGTCCAAACGATTGTTTAGATGTCAGTATTTCAATAATATTACCCGTAAATAATTCGGTATCTAGTGGAACCATCTTGCCATTCACCTTTGCACCGATTGTCCGATTCCCTACCTCGGAATGGACACGATAGGCGAAGTCAATCGGCACAGAACCCGCTGGTAGCTCCATTACGTCACCATCAGGCGTAAAGACATATACCATGTCCGAGAATAAATCGAATTTCAATGATTCCATAAATTCTTCCGCATTAGACGATTCGTTTTGAATCTCGAGTATTTCCCTAAACCATGTCAATTTCGAATCAATATCACTAGGATTTGCGGTAAGTGTTTTTCCTTCTTTATAGGCCCAATGCGCGGCAACCCCAAATTCTGCAATTTTATGCATTTCTTCCGTTCGAATCTGCACTTCAAGCGGATCGCCTGCTGGACCTACAACCGTCGTATGCAATGACTGATAAAGATTTTGTTTTGGCATCGCGATATAATCCTTAAATCTACCTGGCATCGGCTTCCACAACGTATGAATAATGCCGAGAACCGCATAGCAATCTTTAATACTTGAAACGATTATTCTCACTGCAAGTAAGTCATAGATTTCATTAAATTCTTTTTTCTGAATGGCCATCTTGCGGTAAATCGAGTATAGATGCTTCGGTCGTCCCGAAAGATCGGCTGCAATTTCCATCTCGCCAATTTCCGATTTAATTTGTGTCATGACATTCTCTAAATAATTTTCTCGTTCTACACGCTTACGCTTCATCATATTAACAATTCGATAATAATGCTGAGGATTTAAATACCGCAACGCGATATCTTCTAACTCCCACTTAATGGCAGATATTCCCAGTCGGTGTGCAAGCGGAGCGAATATTTCCAAAGTTTCGGCTGCAACTCGGCGTTGCTTTTCTTCCGGCACATGTTTGAGCGTACGCATATTGTGGAGTCGATCCGCCAGTTTAATAAGAATGACACGAATATCCTGTGCCATGGCCACAAACATCTTACGGTGATTCTCCGCTTGTTTCTCTTCTTTAGATTTATATTTTAGCTTCTCAAGTTTCGTCACACCATCGACTAGCATCGCGACTTCTTCGCCGAAGTCACGGATAATATCTTCCCTGCTAATGTCCGTATCTTCCACAACATCATGGAGAAATCCCGCAGCTACCGTCGAAGGGTCCATTTGCAATTCGGCTAGAATACCCGCAACTTGGACAGGATGAAGAATATATGCCTCACCTGAACTCCTATACTGTCCCACATGTGCAGACTTCGCAGCCTCATATGCTTTTTTGACGAATTCAACGTGCTCTTCATTCATATAGGAGGCAACAAATGAAAATATTTCTTCTGCCGTCATGTCACGATTTTTCGCCATTACCTTACCCCTTTCGACCTTACTCGCAAAAATCTTAGTATTCCTATTGTATGTATAAATGCATGCATATGTAAAGTCCTTAGATATAGAAAAATCCTCCGCTTTTCGTGCGAAGGATCTTTTTTCATAATTTAGACGTAAGTAACTCAAGCTATTCACGCTTTTCTTTGTTAATAAGTAATCAATGATCGCATGTCGTATTTCTGCAATTTTTCACGGCCACTCAAGTAAGACAGCTCAATGATAAATGCACATCCTGCCACAACGCCGCCAAGCTTTTCGACTAGCTCAACTGTTGCACCAACTGTACCACCTGTCGCAAGAAGATCATCGACAATCAACACACGTTGTCCCGGTTTAATAGCATCTTTATGAATGGTCAACGTATCCTTACCGTATTCAAGATCGTATTCAACCTCGATAGTTTCTCTTGGTAACTTACCCGGTTTACGGACCGGAGCAAAGCCGACTTCCAGTGCATATGCAACTGGACAACCGATGATAAAACCACGCGCTTCAGGACCAACGATAATATCAGTCCCCACTTCTTTGGCAAACTTAACAATTTCATCCGTAGCAAATTTATAAGCTTGACCATTATCCATAATTGTTGAAATATCCTTAAAGCTAATGCCTTCCTTCGGATAATTCGGTACAATCGTCACATAATCTTTCAAATTCATACGTTTTCCCCCTTATTGACGGTGCCATTCTTTGCCTTATCAAACCAGTTTTTCAATTCCATATATGGCGCGTACAGCAATATTTTTTCAAGTTCAATCTGCCGCTCTCGTTCTTGATAGGACGTAGCTTCAGAAAGATCTCGTTTACCGACTGTCTCCACTACAGAAACAAGACCATTTTCTATCTTAACAAATCCAAGCTCGGAAAACACCTGCGACATAAAATAAACCGTATCTTTTTTCCACGCTTTGTGTTTAGTCAGCTGTTCACCATTTTTTCTCATATCAAATTCTCCGCGTTTTTTCAAGAAGCTGTAATACCATCCAAACTGGTCACGACCTGGTAGCCCATCAAAATACTTGGAATCCGCCGCATAAAAATGCGCGAAGATTCGCTTCGGATTAACATTCAAAATAAGTTCCTCAAGCTGAACAGCATCGTTAGGAATATCTAACAAAACAAGATTGTCCGCTTCTACCATCAATCCCTGTCCGTAAAGATGAATCGCAATTCCCTTTAAAGATGATTGGAAATAGGTCACTGTTTGTTCATGGAATGCGATAAACAACGTCCGTTCTTCTGGTATCGATGGTAACCACCTAGAGGTTTCACGAACACCCCGCAAATCAAATAGTTGCCAATCATCGGACCTGATATCTCCGATTAATAACTGTGGTTTCTTATTACCGTTCCATTCATTGACTTGCAAATCGCCAACAACCGATAATTTGACGCCAGGCGTTAATTGATCGGCAATATGCCCAAGACCGAAACCAATGGCATCTAGCGAATGCTCGCCAACAGACAATTCCAATTTCATATGGTTTTTTGCTGCCCCAATTTTTCGGATCGTTGTGGCCGATAAATCTTCAAGAAGATAGACTGGCTTTTGGAAATCCATACCGAATGGGCGTAACAATTCCAATGACTCCAGGACGCCAACATCAATTTCATCCATCGACAAGGGGACATCGATAATCAGCTCTGGAGACAGCATGTCGTCCGTCAATACCTGCGCCGCCTGGGCATTCAATTGTTCACGCAACGTTTCTATGTCTTCGATTGCAAGGGACATCCCCGCGGCCATCTGGTGCCCACCGAAATGTGGCAGGATATCGCTGTTCTTCGATAGTTCAGCAAACATGTCGAAGCCTACGATACTCCTAGCAGACCCTTTGGCAATCCCCTTCTCCGTATCAATTGACAGCACGATTGTCGGACGGTAATATTTCTCGGTAATGCGTGAAGCAACAATACCGACAACGCCCGCATTCCAGCCCTCTGCCGCAATGACAAAAACATAAGGAATCCTATCCCCATACCTCTTCACAATCATTTCCTCGGCCACACTACTGATATCGGCAACAATCGCTTGCCTTTCTTTATTCAACACATCCAATTCTTTCGCCAAGGACGCCGCCAGTAGGCCATCTTCCGTTTTGAGTAGATGTACGGCTGGCGCAGCATCGCCTAGACGGCCTGCTGCATTCAAACGTGGTCCTATCATGAAACCGATTGATTCCTCTGATAGCACGGCCTGCTCGGTGCCTGCGATACGTGCAAGCGCTTGAATCGCAGGACGTTTGGAAACACGCATCTGCTTGATACCTTGTTTAACAAAATAACGATTTTCACCGCGAAGTGGTACGAGATCCGCAACTGTACCAATTGCCACGAGTTCAAATAGATCTTGCGGAACTTCATCAAGTAATGCACATGCAAGCTTAAACGCCACACCGACACCAGCAAGTTCCCCGAATGGATACTTGCCATCCGGATGGCGTGGATGAATGATCGCATCTGCCGGGGGCATGATACTGCCTATTTCGTGATGGTCTGTCACAATGACGCTTAGCCCAAGTGTTTTTGCATAAGCGATTTCGTCAATACCTGAAATTCCGTTATCGACCGTCACAATGAGTGACACACCTTGTTCATATAGCTCCGTAAATAATTCTTTATTCGGACCATAGCCATGTAGAAAACGATTAGGGATGGCGAATACAACATCCGCTCCCAACCGTTCTAGTGCCGTCATCATAACAGTGACACTGGTCACACCATCGCCGTCATAATCACCATAGACAGCTATTTTTTTATCAGCAGCGATTGCTTTTTTTATGATTTCAACAGCCTCATCCATTTCATGGAGTAAATAGGGGTCATGCATAGAAGATGCATCCATATGTAGAAAAGCTTTTGCTTCATCTGGATCTGTTATTCCCCTTGAAGCGAGTATTTTTGCCTGGACAGATGATACACCGAGTTCCTTTGTCAACAAGTTAACGAGTTGTTCATCCGGTCGCTCTACTGTCCATCTCTTCATTGATTCAATCAAAATCTTTCACATCCTTATATTCATTATAGCGGATGCGCCCCCTATCTGAAAGAAAAGTTACTAGGTGATTAGGATGAAAAAACAATTGATGTCCATACTCATGCCGCGGGATAATTCGTGGGAGTATGCAGCGCAATTGCGGAACAGTCCGACCAACACCAAAACTACATCCGATCACTTCCGATAAATCGTAAAAAACCACAACCCGTAAGGCTGTGGTTACTTAATAGCAAATGTTAACTAACTTAATCTACTTTAGGTTCAACATTTTTTTTCGTTCCTACAAAAATGGACTTGGTATGCTTTTGCAGTTCCGCGATTTCGTTTTGCTGTGACGCAATTGTTTGCTCTTTCATTGTGATTTCTTTCTGCAATTCTTTCACACGATGATTGGACTGAACCGTACGGAACATTGCGACAAAGCCGCTTACCGCTGCCCCTAGAAGGGCCGAACATAAAATTACCAGTACGAGTGGCGACTCAGCTTTCCCAAAGATATAATTCACTTGCACTGCGTCGATATTGAAGATAGCAAAAAGAGCAATAATTATGGCAAATAGCAAGCCCAACAACAAATTCCATTGAAATTTCATGACACTACCCCTTTCATCAGAAAAATGGAACAAGATATACTCTAGAGTATACCCTGTTCCATTATATTGTGAAACCTATTACACGACTGGCTCGTCAGAACCCCATTGTTTCTTCTGTTCATCCGCTTTAATCGCGCCTTTTTTCTTCATCTCACGTTTTTTCAGATCAAACCAGATTTGAGCTGAAATGAAAATGGAAGAATAGGTTCCGGCAAACAATCCGATGAGAAGTGCAATCGAGAATGTTTTAATCGATTCTGCTCCGAGCAACGTCAATGCTGCTACAACAAGAATAACAGTCAGTACAGTGTTGACAGAGCGTCCCAATGTCTGACGCAATGACTTATTGACAACTTCGGCCAACTCTTCCTCAGTAGCAATATGTTTACGATGGTTAATATTTTCCCGTATCCGGTCAAAGGTAACAATCGTATCATTGATGGAATACCCGACAATCGTTAAGACCGCGGCAATGAATGTAACATCGACTTCAAGTCGAAGAATACTAAACACTGCAACCATGAAAAATGCATCATGTAATAGCCCAATAATTGAGGCAACACCCATACGCCATTCAAAACGGAAGGCAACGTATATAACAATTCCTAAAGCAGCATATAGCAATGCATACATTGCGTTTTTCGCAAGTTCTTTACCGACCGTATTTGATACCGTTGAAATGTTCGGTTCAGCACCAAATTCTGTAGCTAAATCAGCTTTCAGTTTGCTAACTTCTTCCTGCTTAAACTCCTCTTTATAACGGACAACACCAATATTTTTTGTGTCTCCTGAAATAACAATATCAGTAGATGGATGTCCGATTTTGTCGAGATAATCTGAAACTTCACCTTCAGTTATGGATTGGCTCGCCATTACTTCAACGCGCGTACCGCCTGAGAAGTCAATTCCTAGATTCAATTTGAAGATACCAAGCATAATAATACCTGTCGTCAGCAAAATCGCTGAGATGACATAGAATTTCTTACGCGTACCAACAAAATCGAATCGGTCAAACTTCGTTGTTAGCTCCAATGTCTCCACTTTTTCTTCTGCAGGGTGAACCCTGCTTTTCGAAATACCGAATAGTCCTGTTTTGCCATCTAGCATGCCGCTATTGACAAGAAGCCCTAGCAGTAAACGGGATCCCCAGACAGCCGTCAAGAAGCTGGCTAGAATACTGATGATTAGCACCGTCGCGAATCCTTTAACTGAGCTTGTCCCGAATATGAACAGTACAACAGCTGCAAGGATTGTTGTAATATTAGCATCAAGAATGGCAGTAAAAGCAGATTTTGCTCCCGCCGTAAATGCTGTTTTGACCGATTTACCAACACGTAATTCCTCACGGATCCGTTCATACGTCAAGATATTGGCATCGACGGCCATCCCGACTCCAAGCATCAAGGCTGCGATACCTGGTAACGTCAGCACACCATTTATCTTTGTAAAGACAAGCAAAATGATGTAAATATAAATCGACAAGGTAATGACTGCCACAAATCCGGGCAGGCGATAATACACAAGCATGAAGACGAAAATAAGCGCGATACCGATGATTCCCGCAAATATCGTCTTAGTAAGCGCTTGTTCACCGAACTGTGCCCCTACTGAAGTCGAATAGACTTCTTCAAGGTGAACAGGCAATGCCCCGGCATTCAAAATACCAGAAAGCTCTTTCGTTTCTTTCGTCGTGAATGAACCGTTAATCTCGACATTAGAAGAAGCGATTGTTTGAGTTACGCTAGGAGCCGAAACAATTTTCCGATCCTTTTCCGGCTTCAACATTTCTGCCGCATAAGAATCTTCACCTTCAACAAAATCGAGCCAAATAACGAGTAGATTCTGACCAGGTGGTTTAGCCTTAATCTGAGTCGTTACTTCGCCGAATTTGTTCGGATCTTTCATTTCAAGTGTCACGACAGGGTTATTTCGTTCACCGAAGCTCGCCTTCGCTTTTCCTTCTTTCAAGTCATCCCCACTGAGCAAGAGATTATCGTCCACATCCCTAAATGTTAGGTCTGCTTGTGTCGATAATAGTTCACGGGCTGAGTCTTGATCTTCTACACCCGCAAGCTGCACACGAATCCGGTTATTAGACTCGATTTGAATACTTGGTTCACTGACACCAAGCACGTCAATTCGGTTTCTAAGTGCGTCTGCTGTATCAGAAACAACCGCTTCCGTTATTTTTGTACCGCCCTTTAATTCACTAACTTCATAGAGGACTTCAAATCCCCCTTGTAAATCTAGACCAAGTTTCACATCTTTTAATATCGGCTTAGTAGTCGTACCTATCGTCGAAGCAAAAATGACGAGTAGTAATAGGAACGCTACGATCCTTCCTCTTTTTCTCATTTCCAATTTCCCCCTCTTTATGTGGAGCTATGCGGATTACTTATGCACGCACTCCGAGAACAACGTAAGCACTTTGGGCAATAGATGCATGCCGAAAGCTCCCCAATAAAAAACACAATACGTACATTATGAAACACGTCCCCCCATGTGTCAAATCGACGTGTGTCGGTGTAGCCTACCTCTACTTTTAAATTAACGTGGTTTCAGTAAAATTTGCAGTTCTTCACTATTGAGATCAGAGAACCAATTGGAGCCTCTCTGTTCTTCAATTTGTGTATATGTCATAAACTCAGCGGGTGACACATATAAAATCTCATTGACCATTTCGTGCATTCGCATTGCAATAATGTCTTTTTTTCGCCACTTTCTTTGAACACAATACGCCCAAATATCCTCATTCGTTACCGTCGAATAACCGTATAGATGAAATTCGGTCTTTTTGCTTTGAATCGCTGGTAGCATATGCGTAAACAGTTGTTCAAATTGTTGCGCCATCATCCCATTCCTTTCGTTCACTGTCGTAAGGACGTATATTTCTGCATACGTTTAGTGTATATGAAATGACCGGAATTAGGAAGGAGTTGTTTAAATTGTCTTCGTTTATCCGCGGGACAGTCGTTCTCATGGTCGCCGTATTCCTATCCAAGCTATTGGGATTCGTCTTCCGGATTCAATTCATGCGCATTGCCGGAGAAGAGGCCGTCGGGATTTATATGACTGCTTATCCCGCTTTCATTTTTTTCCTGTCACTTGTCCAACTTGGTGTACCTATTGCCATCGCCAAAGTCATTGCCGAACTTGATGCCAAAGGGCAAACCGTAAAGCTACCAGCCGTCATGAAAACTGCAACTTTCATAACGATTTTGACAAGTGCCGTCTTCATCCCCGCCTGCATCTTGTTTGTACCTTATTTATCGGAGACGTTACTCAGCAATGCGGCATCCTCCACGACTCTGTACGTAGGCATCGCGATTGTGCCAATTGCAGCAATCGGGGGACTCATTCGCGGATACTTTCAAGGTATCGCGCGCATTGAGGAAACTGCTTGGTCGCAAATCATCGAACAATTTGTACGAATCGCCCTCATTACATGGTTATTGCCATACCTTCTGATTAACGGCAATACCGCAATGAATGCCGCCTATGCGATGGTCGTTACGCTACTAGCAGAACTAGTGTCTTTGCTTTACTTATTCTTTAAATATCAACAGAAAAAAAAGCGTGTACCAAAAGACCAAAAGGTCAAGCGCTATCCAATGGAACCACTGCTCGCCATTGCACTTCCGTCTTCCGGTAGCCGGCTATTTGGAACATTCACGTGGTTCCTTGAGCCCATTATCTTCCTTCGCGCTTTAGCCATGTCAGGAGTCACTGCGGTCGCCGCCACTTCGTTATATGGAATCATATCGGGCGTGCTCATTCCGTTGCTACTATTCCCGTCTTTTATTCCCTATGCCTTGTCCGTCGTCCTTGTGCCTGCGGTCAGTGGCGCGGTAGCTTCGACAAATAAAGGGAAATTACAAGAACGGATCCACCTGTCTCTTCGTTTATCAGCTTTGACAGGGGCCTTTGCAGCAGCCGTCTTCTATGTCCACGGACAGGCGTTGGCGGAAAAACTTTTTCATGTAACTGAAGGGGCATCTTTTATGACTTTACTCGCCCCGATTTTTTTCTTTTATTATATCCAGAGTCCACTCTACTCAATCTTACAAGCGACAGGGGATGCCAAAGCGGGGATGATGAACTCCGTTTACGGCGGCATCGCTAAACTCGGTGTCATGTTCATTCTTGCTTCGCAACCCGGCCTGCAAGTAACAGGTGCCGTCTTAGCCATCGGTTTTGGTGTGCTTATCACATCGTTTCTTCATATCGCGACATTACGAAAAAACAAAGCGACAGCGACAGGTTTCACCATGTTTGCCATGCCTTACGCATCGTTCATTATGACGGCTATCATGCGTCCGATTTTCATCCCCATCGGTAATTTTGGATTAATAACAGAATGTGCCATCACAACTGTTTTCCTGCTTGTTATTCTATTCTTGACAGGCCAAGTGAAAAAAAGCGATCTCATGTTGTTCAAAAAATTAGTAAGAATTCATTGATATGGCTCCTTGAGCTGATATCTCAACTCTCCATTTTCGTAGGAAGCATAAAAAATTTGTTTTACATCATTAATTCCCAAATTCTTAAGTTCCTTTTCCAACCACTGCTCAGTCTGATTCATTAGCGCTAAATGCTTTTGTTGGATAATACCATCTGCAATAAGCGCAAGAACAGGTTGGACATCATCATGTTTAAATACAGATAAGTTACCCGATGGTTCTAAGTAAGCAAAAGAAACTTCATGCACAGAGCCGATTTGCTGCTCACGTAATTGTTGGAACAAATCATCGAGATTATAGCGCTGTTTCCGCATTTCGTGTTCCATTATTATGCCATGCCGAATAATGATGGTCGGTTCACCATCCACCAAATCCCTAAACTTTTTACTTTTTAATGAAATAAATGACGACAGCAATTGAATGGCAAGCAAAAGAATCATTGGGATAATCGAGTGTATTAGTTTTTCGTCAGGTGAATCAAGAGCAAATGCAGCCACTTCAGCCATAATAACGAAAACGACAATGTCGATGACCCCTAGCTCACCAACTTCTCGTTTTCCCATGATCCGCAATATAATTAGTATCAGGACGTAGAGCAACACTGTTCTGTAGCTAATGATGATCAAGTCATGCATAAAAATCCTCTCCCCTTCTAACAGGAAGGATGCCCTTATCACTTCACCTTGTATACACGAAAACATATAGAAAAAAGGCGATTGACTAAACGGGAAATTCCCCATCTAGCCAACCGCCTTTTATTCATGATTATAGAGCTGTTTTTGAATCCACTACGCGTCCGACTGCTTGTCTATCGAATTGTAATGTTGTACCTTCAGAAACCTTAAGGAATACCGATGCATCATCGACAGCATCGATCGTTCCGTGAATTCCACCAATTGTAATGACTTTATCTCCGCGTTTTAAGTCGCTTTGCATCTGCTTCGTCGCTTTCTGTCTCTTTTGCGCCGGCCTGATTAACAAAAACCACATAACTGCGAACATTGCCACGAACGGCAATAGTCCCATTAAACCTTCCATTATTTCATCCCCCTTTCAACCTCGATTCATTATACAAGATTTAAAAGTTTTTTGCATTCGGTTTGTTGAATCCATAGCTTTCAAAAAACTCTTCACGGAAATCTCCAAGACGGTCATGGCGAATCGCATCCCTTACTTGCTCCATCAAATTGAGCAAGAAATGAAGGTTATGATGGGTTGTCAGACGAATACCAAACGTCTCCTCCGTCCGGATCAAATGATGAATGTAAGCCCGAGTATAGTTTTTGCAAGCATAGCAATCACAGTTCTTATCGAGTGGACCGAAATCATTTTTATACTTCGCATTGCGGACAACTAAACGTCCTTCACTCGTCATCAATGTACCGTTACGTGCAATACGCGTCGGTAACACGCAGTCAAACATGTCGACACCGCGAATCGCACCATCGATGAGCGAATCAGGTGAACCAACGCCCATTAAGTAACGCGGCTTGTCTGCTGGCAACAACGGCGTCGTATATTCTAGCACACGGTTCATAATATCCTTCGGCTCACCAACCGATAACCCACCAATCGCATAACCAGGAAGATCGAGTGCAACAAGATCTTTTGCACTTTGCTTACGCAATTCCTCGAACTCGCCCCCTTGGACAATGCCAAACAAGGCCTGTTCTTCCGGACGAGCGTGAGCTGCTTTACAACGCGCCGCCCATCTAGAAGTTCGCTCCACGCTTGCCTTCATATATTCGTAGGTTGCAGGGAACGGCGGACATTCGTCGAAAGCCATCATAATATCTGGACCGAGGGCATTCTGGATTTCCATCGCTTTTTCAGGGCTTAAGAACAGCTTGCTCCCATTCAAATGATGTCTAAAATGAACGCCTTCCTCTTCAATCTTGCGGAATTTGCTCAATGAGAACACTTGAAAACCGCCTGAATCCGTCAGAATCGGTCTGTTCCAATTCATGAATTTATGCAAACCGCCTGCTTCTTTAATGATTTCATGACCCGGACGGAGCCATAAATGGTACGTATTACTTAAAATAATTCCCGCGCCAATATCTTTTAGTTCTTCTGGTGACATGGTCTTAACGGTCGCCTGTGTACCAACTGGCATGAATGCCGGCGTTTCGAAAGATCCGTGCGGCGTATGGACGATTCCAAGACGCGCCCCCGTCTGTTTACAAGTTTTAATATGTTCGTAAGTGATTGCTGCCATTAAATTGATTCCTTCCTTTGTGACGGTTTTATGAACATCGCATCTCCAAAACTAAAGAAGCGATAACTTTCCTCTACCGCCTGTTGATATGCTGCAAGAATATGTTGGCGAGTTGACAATGCCGAGATAAGCATAATGAGCGTCGATTTCGGCAAATGGAAATTAGTCAATAGTCCATCTACAATGCTAAATGTATAGCCGGGATAGATGAAAATCGATGTCCAGCCACTCGTTGCAACCATTTTACCATCGTTTGCAGAAGCAATGGTTTCCAATGTTCGCGACGATGTTGTTCCAACCGCTATGACGCGACCACCACGTTCCTTCGCCCCATTTATCGCATCTGCTGTTTCTTGCGTAACCTGGTAATACTCCGAATGCATTGTATGATCTTCAAGCGTATCCGCACTCACTGGACGAAACGTCCCAAGACCTACATGCAAGGTGATAAAAGCAATTTGAATACCCTTCGCACGCATACTGTCAAGAATTTCATCTGTAAAATGAAGGCCCGCCGTTGGTGCTGCTGCCGAACCACGTTCTTTCGCAAATACTGTTTGGTATCGCGCCTGATCATCTAACGTTTCCGTAATGTAAGGCGGAAGCGGCATTTGTCCAAGTGTATCCAGAATTTCATAGAAAATCCCATCATAGATGAATTTGAACGTTCGTCCACCTTGTGCTTGCAAGCCTGTACACTCCGCTTTGAGGCGCCCGTCACCAAATGTGACAATCGTACCTAGTTTCACCCGCTTCGCCGGTTTAACGAGCGTCTCCCACTCATCAGACCCTATTTCCTTTAATAATAGCACTTCAATTGTAGCACCTGTATCCTCTTTTACACCCATCAGACGCGCTGGCAAGACACGCGTATCATTTAACACAACAATATCCCCCGCTACAAGCTCGTCCAGCAAGTCAGGAAAGTGACGATGCTGCACTTGTCCCGTCACCTTATCAAGCACCATTAACCTGCTCGCTGTACGGTCCTGGAGTGGTGTTTGTGCAATTAGCTGTTCCGGTAAATCAAAATCGAATTCATTGACATCCATCGTCTATAAGATCTCCCTTTATTTTAAAAATTTTGTTCAGGAAAGGCATAGCCAAAATGATCATATGCCAATCGTGTCGCAATTCGTCCACGTGGCGTCCGTTGGATGAAACCAATCTGCAACAGATACGGTTCGTAGACATCCTCTATTGTCACTGATTCCTCCCCAATACTTGCGGAAATCGTATCGATACCCACGGGTCCACCACGAAAGCGTTCAATCATCCCCGTTAATAGTTTATGGTCGATATGATCCAGACCATGTGAATCGACTTGCAACATTTCAAGGGCTTGCTGTGCTGCTTCTACCGTAATGTTGCCGTTGCCTCTTACTTGGGCGTAATCGCGCACACGGCGTAATAACCGGTTGGCAATACGCGGGGTCCCCCTCGAACGGCGGGCAATTTCCACCGCAGCTTGCGCGTCAATCTCCACTTCAAAAAGACCCGCACTACGAATAACAATTTCCTTTAGTGGCTCCACTTCGTAAAATTCAAGACGCAGCGGCACACCAAAACGATCACGTAGAGGTGCCGATAATGCCCCTGCACGCGTAGTCGCCCCAATCAAGGTAAATGGCGGCAAATCAAGACGGATTGATCGTGCAGAAGGACCTTTTCCCACAACAATATCGAGACAAAAGTCTTCCATCGCAGGATAAAGGACTTCTTCGATCGCCCGATTGAGTCTGTGAATCTCATCTATGAATAACACATCACCCGGTTCTAGTGAGGAAACGACCGCCGCAAGATCACCCGGGCGCTCAATCGCAGGTCCACTCGTCATGCGGATATTGACGTCCATTTCATTGGCGATGACGCTAGCCAGTGTTGTCTTACCGAGACCTGGAGGCCCGTATAATAAGACATGGTCCAAGCTTTCACCGCGCCCTCTTGCCGCCTCTATGAAAATACCTAGATTATCTTTCACTTTTTCTTGCCCAATATACTGGCTAAGAAACTGCGGTCTAAGCGATTGTTCAAAACGTTCATCGAAATTGGATACTTCCCCCGAAATGACCCGTTCTTCCATCATCCGCCCCCCTTTCTTAGAGAAGGATATAGTTCAATCCTTACTTGGGTAAGGATATAGTTCAATCCTTACTTATTGCTGTTTCAATAATAAGCGCAAAGCCAATTTCATATAACCTTCTGTATCCAGCTCTTCCTTCTCCAACTTCGGTTTCACTTTTGTCAATTCACGCTGCGAGTAGCCAAGGGCTTCCAGCGCCAAAATCGCTTCATCAAGTGCACCGTTTTCAGCCATCGTCAGCAGTGTAACGTCATCGTCCGGCATATCAATCTCGCTGAATAAATCAAACAGCTTGCCTTTCAAATCAAGAATCATCTGGCGCGCCGTCTTTTTACCGACACCCGGGAACTGGACCAAAAACGTCTCATCCTCCCGTTCTATTGCGCCAATCACTTGGGAGGGAATACCGCTAGCGAGTATCGCCAAGGCCCCTTTTGGACCAATACCAGAAACAGTAATAAGCTTTTTAAATAATTCACGTTGCTCCAATGACTTAAAGCCAAGTAGTAACTGAATATCTTCCCGAACATGCAAATAAGTAAAAACTTGCTGAATATCATCGGTTTTATGAAACGCATAAGGATTTGGCGTCATAATTAGCCAACCAATTCCACCCTGTTCAAGGGTAATATATTCTGGCGTGACTCGTGTAATCTGCCCTTTTATGTAATCGTACATCTTTTTCTCCCCCTATATGGTTAGAACTAATTATACCATACGAACGGACTTTCTACATTTGGTAACCACAAAATAAAAATGGCCGCTTTATCGGCGGCCACCGGTCATTCACTGGCATTGTGGTAGATATCCTGCACATCGTCGTCATCTTCGAGTGCTTCGAGCATCTTATCAAACAACTCTTGATTGTCAGCCGAAAGCTCAGTATACATCGATGGGATCATCTCAATCTCTGCGGAAATGAAATCAATGCCCTCTGCTTCAAGTGCTTCTTTCACCGTTAGAAAGTCAGAAGGCTGCGTGACAATTTCAAAGCCTTCTTCTGTTGATTCAATATCATCGGCACCAGCTTCTAGTGCCGCCATCATCACGGCATCTTCATCCGTGTCGTCCGTCCGTTCAATGAAAAGACGTCCCTTGCGGTCAAATAGATAGCCCACCGAACCACTTTCTCCAAGACTGCCGCCATTTTTATTAAATGCGACACGAACATTTGGAGCTGTTCGGTTACGGTTTTCCGTCAGACTGTAAACGAGTACTGCGACACCACCTGGGCCATAGCCTTCGTAGACTACTTCCTCGTAGTTTTCATCCGCACCGGCACCCGTTGCCTTATCAATTGCCCGTTTAATGACATCATTTGGCACGTTCACACTTTTCGACTTTTCAATTGCCAGACGAAGCGCAGCGTTCGATTCAACATCAAGTCCCCCCGATTTTGCGGCTACAAAGATTTCTTTCGACATCTTTTGAAATACCTTACCACGTTTCGCATCTTGTGCACCTTTACGATTTTGAATATTTTTCCACTTGGAATGGCCTGCCATACCGACTACCCCCTATATGTTAATCCGTTCTACATCATACCATAATTTCGGCCAATGTGAGAGTGCGGACTCTGTAAAAGGGATCAGTTGTTTCGCCTGCCTCTCCCTAGCGGACGGGGAAAGCATAAAAAAGTGGAGCCATTCACGCAAGAGTTCATTCGGAAAAAGAAGTAACGTCTTAGATGCGCGATCCAACTTTTGCAATGAAGGCTGTTCATCAAACAAAAAATCAATATCATAGCCAATTTGCGGTAACACACGGTGAATCCACAACGCAATTTCAGTACCGGCAGGCCCCGTGCAAGCAAGATCAAAGTCGATGAAGCGAATTACACCATCCGTATCACGAAAAATATTATGATGCACCACATCTCCATGAAGTAACGTGCCATTCAACTGATCTTTATAAGTTCTTTTGACAATGCTAATCGCATTCAGTGCATAAAATATTATTTCATCGACCCGGCCTTTTCCAATATACGCCTCACACGCACCGCTAATTTCACGGAAACGAACAATCCGGTCCTCCCACTTCATAATAAGCGGGTAGGAATGCAAGTACGGTGAGGCGTGCCAGTCAATTTGACTATGTGTTTCATGAAGTGCATGAAGAGCCGCGAGCGAATCCGTTCGATCGGCACGTTTCTTGAAATTGACTGCCTTTGCACCATCCAACCACGGTTGAATAAACAACAAGTGGTCTTCTACAGACACAACAGGTACGATATGAGGAAATGACATCGATTGAAGCGTCTCATGTATATGTTTCACTTTTATGGCAGTTGAGTTGGAGCGATACTGCTTTACTGAAAAATGGTCGCCATCTTTATCCAACTTCCACACATTCTCTTTTATTTTTTCTAATTTCCCCCCAAGCGCCATACGCCTATCAATACGATCCGTACCAATTGGAGCCCTGATAAGGTGTAGGCATCATTTGGTAAGGCATCGACTGCATCGGTGACTGGCAATTACAAGGTGATCCGTAGAATAGTGGCATCATCATTGGTTGGTATTGTTGGTGCTGTTGATGATGATGTCCGCTACAACCACATCCGCAGCCCTGCTGATAGGAAGGATATGGCATCATTGGATACCCTGGTTGCATCGCGGGTGATAAAGCTTGCGGCACGTATCCTTGCTCAGGTGGACACCAAGCCGATGGTTCTAGATCCATTTCCGGTGATTCTTCGCACTGGTAATCAGGTGATTCAATCAATTGCCAGCCTTCCATCATTGGCATTTGTTGTGGTAGTGTTGCAGGTCCTTGACTTGAGAATATCGGTGATTCTTCACACTCTTCTTCGTACATCGGAAATTGTGTGGATGGTAATGATGGTGTCGGTAACGGCAACGGTGCTGGCTCCTCTGAAGCTGGCGGGAACGGCATTGCCTGGATTTGCCCCGAATGCATAAACGGATGACAGTCTGCGTCAAAAATCGGCATCCAACCACATGGAATCCCAATCATCGGATGCATATGCGGCATGCATGGTTGCATCGGAAACATTTGAGCTGGCGGAACAGGTAACGGAACTGGCATCGGTGGCGGCGATGGTAACGACGGTGTTGGTAACGGCAGTGGCGGTTGCACCTGTACTGGCGGTGTCGGTTTTGGTGCTGGTAACGACGGCGTCGGTAGCGGTCGTGGCGGCTGAACCTGTACTGGCGGTGTTGGTTTCGGGAGTGTCGGTTGTGTTGGTTTCGGATGCGTTGGTTTCGGATGTGTTGGCTGCGTTGGTTTCGGATGCGTTGGCTGTGTTGGTTTCGGATGTGTTGGCTGTGATGGTTTCGGATGTGTTGGCTGTGATGGTTTCGGATGTGTTGGCTGTGATGGTTTCTGATGTGTTGGCTGTGTTGGTTTCGGATGTGTTGGTTGTGTTGGTTTCTGATGTGTTGGCTGTGTTGGTGCTGTTGGTGGATGAGTCGGCTTCACCGGAACCTGCCCTTTTCCGGGATGCTTACCGTGCTCCGGCGTTCCACCTTGCACTTTGTTCGGCAGAAATATTTTCATCCCAGGCACAATGTAATCAGGATTAGCCAGATGTGCATTGACTCTTTTTAACTCTTCGAACGGGATACCATATTGACGCGCAATCTTCCATAATGTATCCCCTTTTACAACAATATGAACTTCCACTTAAATATTTCCCCCTTCCGTCAATCCATCGTATGAACGGACGCCCGTCTTTGTGACGCACATGCTACATGTGATGTCCCCTCTTGCTATGTATATGCCGAGGTGGGCGTTTTATTCATTTGAAATGTGGAAGGCGCCTGCTTAAGGAACGAGTCTGAGATCGCCACGGCCTGTGGTAGTAAAGAGGGATGTAGTTCAATCCCTCTCCATTGTGTAACTCATCTCCTGTGAGCCTTCCCCGGATCTAGACATAAAAAAACCGCCACAGTCATTTTTCAATGACGGGACGGAAGTTGATCGTATGTAAAATAAGAACCGAATGAGCGGACAGAACAATTAAGTGCCACGAGCTCTTCCATTGCACCTTGAATCATCGGGTGATCCTCGGATTCCAATACATCGATAATGAAAAAGTAATTGCCAAGACCTGTTTTCAACGGCCTAGATTCAATTTTACTTAAATTGAGCTTGCGCCATGCAAAAACAGATAGGACTTGATGTAGTCCCCCTGAACGATCGTCTTCTGGTAATTTCACCATAAACGTCGTTTTCAGTTTTGCTGAATGTCCTTCACCTTCTAAACATTCTTTCCGCAACGATAGGACAACAAAACGCGTATGATTAAAATGGAAGTCATGAATGTTTTCTTCTACGATATGTAATCCATACTTTTCTGCAGCCAACCTGTTGCCAATTGCGGCAATCTTTTCATCCGGATTTTCGGAAATAAATTTTGCAGCGGCTGCCGTCGAAGTAGTCTGGATAAGTGGAACACGTCGAAAATTATACTGCAAATATTTATGACATTGGGCAAGCGCATGTGGATGAGAATTGATGGATTTGATTTCATCAACAAAAGCAGCTTGCTTATGATTGACCATCAGATGCTGTTCAATTGGAATGGAAATCTCAGCATTGATGAATAACTCACTACCATGAAACAAATAATCAATCGTTAATGGAACAGATCCTTCCAAGGCATTCTCCAGTGGCACAATCGCGTAGGCGACATGCCCTGCAGCTACAGCCTCAATGCAGTCAGGTATCGTCGGATGTGATACCAAACCTGACGTCCCTCCAAAAAGAGTGCTTGCCGCCACATGCGTAAATGACGCTTCAGGTCCCAAATAGGCAACTGTCGGCGTGAATTTTTCGTCCATCATATCCTGTTTCTCCCTTCACAGTGCACCTGAACTAATCAAATTAACCGAATCTACAAAATCAGGAACTTTTAATCGTTGCAGAAACTCTTCCATTTTTATCTGCATTTCTGTCACATCAAGCGACAATGTAATATTTGCACGCGCCTGGACAGGTATTGTTTGGTGAATCGTTAGTACGTTGCATTTGGCTTCAGAAATGATATGCAACAGCGTCGCAAGCGATCCTTTTCGATCTTCAAGTTGAATGAAAATCGTCAGGATACGTTCACGCGCAATCGATTCGAATGGGAAAACCGTGTCTCGATATTTATAAAATGCACTTCGGGATAGGCCTACCCTTTTTGTAGCATCTTGTATCGTCGATTCTTCTCCACTCGCCAAAAGCCTCTTCGCCTCTAGCATTTTTTGCATAGATTCCGTCAATACATCTTCCCTGACAAGATAAAAATGACCTTCACCCAATTGCTTCACCAAGATATCCCCCTTGCTTCGCAGTAATCTTGTGAATCAGCAGAGAGTTTAGTCTTCTGCTGATTCAAGTTAATAATCTGCCTTGACTCCCTAACGATTATTCGAGGAATTCAAATTCGAATTCAAGTAGGCGTACCGTATCGCCGTCTTTTGCACCGCGTTCACGAAGTGCATCATCCACGCCCATACCACGCATTTGTCTTGCAAATTTACGAACAGATTGATCGAAGTTGAAATCAGTCATTCTGAATAGACGTTCAATCGTATAACCTGACAAGACGAATGCACCATCATCATCACGTGTCACTTCAAAGTCTACATCCGATTCATGTTTGTACAGAACGGAGTTTTCTTCATCATCCTTGATTTCGTTCATTGGGAATTCTGGTGTAACCTCAAGTAAATCTGCAACTGCGAAAAGAAGTTCTCCGAGACCATTTCTTGTAATTGCCGAAACCGGGAAGATCCGTGCATCTTCATCGCCAAGCTTTTCCTTGAATACTTTAAGATTGTCTGCCGCTTCAGGCATGTCCATTTTATTGGCCACAATAATCTGCGGACGTTCTGTCAATCGCAAGTTGTACATTTCCAATTCCTCATTGATGGTTACGAAATCTTCGTACGGGTCACGTCCTTCAAGTCCAGACATATCGATAACATGGATAATAACACGTGTCCGTTCGATATGGCGTAAGAACTGATGGCCTAGGCCAACCCCGGCATGCGCCCCTTCAATCAAACCAGGAAGATCTGCCAGTGCGAAACCACGGTGGTCTTCTGTTTCAACCATCCCTAAATTCGGCACAAGTGTTGTAAAGTGATAATCAGCAATCTTAGGTTTTGCAGAGGAAACAACAGATAATAACGTTGATTTTCCTACACTTGGGAAACCGACAAGACCTGCATCCGCTAGTACTTTCAATTCTAGATTGATTTCCCGTTCGACTCCTGGCTCACCTTTTTCAGAGAGTTCAGGTGCAGGATTTTGCGGTGTTGCAAATCGACAGTTCCCACGTCCGCCTCGCCCACCCTTTGCAATGACAGCTGTCTGCCCATGCTCGACGAGGTCAGCAAGAATCGTACCCGTTTCTACATCTGTCACAACTGTTCCAGGTGGAACCTTAACAACCATATCCTCTCCACTTTTTCCGTGCATGCTTTTACTACCGCCATGTTCGCCACGTGGCGCTTTAAAATGACGTTGGTAACGGAAATCCATTAGTGTTCGCAACCCTTCATCCACGATGAAGACGACGTTAGCACCTTTCCCTCCATCACCGCCGGCTGGACCGCCATATGCGATATACTTTTCTCGACGGAACGCAACCATCCCGTCACCACCGTCACCACCTTTTACATAAATCTTTACGTGATCGACAAACATGTAATTTCCTCCTATTGTCCACGAATTGTGAACGTCCATTGATGTTGTGAAATTGTTTCTTCTACGTTGAAGTGCCCAGTCGTTTCTGGTGACGCCAGCATATTGTCCATTTTACCATTGACAATTATTGTGATCGACCAGCTAGACGACGAAGCATTGACATCAATCTGCGTTTCATATTCAGATGTGGGATCCACTAACTTTTCCGCCGTACGAAACACTTGCCCCAAATAGGCCGCAACTGCCGCATCATCCGCTTCCCGAATTCCTGGCGTAATCGTAGCCGTTATTGTTTTAGGAAACACGCTGTACATCCAATCAAACGTTACGATCCACGCTTCAACAGCTGGTAGTCCAAGTCTTTCTAACATCGCTGTTTGGCGCATTGCATTCGTTGTATCTAAAATTTTCTGCTTTGCTTCTGGTAGTTTTCCAAGATCCATATACAGTAAGATTAACTGAAGATCATTCAAAAAATCATGTCTCGCAAATTTTAGCGCTTGTACCAGAGTCAGCTTATCGTTTCCCATTGTCATTCACCGCCAACATTTTCATCTTTATAGTATAGCATTTTTCTACCACGCTTCGCCAACTATCGAGGATTATCGGTATCTGAAAAAATAAAAAGAAGGACTGCACATCATATGCAGTCCTTCCTTTCGTATTTTACGCTTCCTGAACTACAGGATAAACGCTAACTTTCTTTTTGTCACGGCCTAGACGTTCAAAACGAACGACGCCGTCAACTTTTGCGAAAAGTGTATCGTCACCACCGCGACCGACGTTTTCACCTGGGTGAATTTTCGTTCCGCGCTGACGATAAAGGATTGATCCGCCTGACACGAATTGTCCATCAGCGCGTTTTGCGCCAAGACGTTTCGAGTGAGAGTCACGACCATTCCGAGTAGAACCTACCCCTTTTTTCGATGCAAAAAACTGGAGATCCAAACGTAGCATGTATGCCACCTCCTACTTGTTGAAGATGAGTTTTATATGTTGCCCATAGTCTTGTTCAATCGTCTGTAATGACACAATCATCGCTTTTAGGATTAGCTGTATATCGTAATCTTTTTCATCGTTTTCCGGAAAAATGACTTTCAAATAACCACCGTCCGCTCCTTGATGGATGTCAGGGGTTTTTCCTGTGAGTGCAATGATGGCATTGACAGCACCAAAAGATACTGCAGATGCTCCTGCACAGACAAGGTCTTTTCCATGTTCCGCGAAATCAGCGTGACCTTTCATCTCAAATGAATGGATGTGGCCTGAAGACTGTTCATTGATGATGATCTTGATCATGCCGGCTTACGCGTTAATACCGTCAATGACGATTTTCGTGTATGGCTGACGATGACCTTGTTTTTTGTGATAGTTCTTTTTCGGCTTATATTTGTAAACAGTGATCTTTTTAGCACGACCTTGTTTAACAACTTTACCCGTTACAGAAGCACCTTCCACGAATGGAGCGCCAACTTTCACGTTTTCTCCACCTACGAATAGAACTTTGTCAAAAGTGACGATTTCGTCAGCTTCACCAGTTACTTTTTCGATGTAGATTTCCTGGCCTTGTTCAACTTTGATTTGTTTACCACCAGTTTCAATGATTGCGTACATACTTGCACCTCCTCTTTAAACTCAGACTCGCCTTCAAAGGTGATCCATTTGGATGCTTGTACCTTATCAGCGCGGTTGCAGTAGCACGGGTGCTACAAACAATAACATTTGAATATTACCATATATATTTTATTACGTCAACCGTTTTGATTTTATTTCTGCGAATGCTTTTTCATATTTTCGGAAACGGAAAGCGGAAATATTTTGGATTAGGAGGAATAAAGCAAGTAGAATATAAGGTATTGTTTTAGGTAAACCACTAGATAAAAGAAGAATGGCAGCAGAAATAAATAAAATAGAATGCACCAGAAAAATTGCGCGTGTGCGATAAACGGAACCATCTGTCTCGAGTAAAGCACAAATCGCCTGTCCACCATCGAGCGGTAAAATCGGCAGTAAGTTCAAGGCAAGTAACGCAACTTGAATACGAATAACTTGGTCATCACCTGGGAACGGAATCCACAGCGCAAGTACTAATAATAATGCTGTTGCTAGTGGGCCCCCAAGCGCGACAATCAACCGGTCTTTTTTAGGTGCCATATGGCGATTACTAATAACAAGTTCCCCGCCATATGGCATGATTATACACGACCGAACGCGCATCCCTGTAAGATACGCTGCAAGTAGGTGACCCGCTTCATGGAACAGCAATGATACAAAAATAAGCGCATACACCGATATGTCACCTGTTACAATTAGAAATAAGAAAAATGGTAGAAGTACAGGATGAAGCCTAAACTTCATTCATCCACTTCCAGTGGAGTGTCACCCGAAAGATAAGTCGGCAGGAGGGTTACATCCAATGTCACCCCATCACGTTTGACCATCAAAAAAATAGCTTCGTCTCCCATTAATGCCAGCGTGTCCCCTTTTTTTACGGCTGTATAAGGCAGTTTAGTAAACTTACCCACAAAACCGTACGTCACTTCATCTCCATCATCATACAACACCGTAATGGTCTTAGCTGATTCACGCGTAAAGCCCGTGAAAACGACAAGCCCACTGCTCTGTGCTTCAATCGGCATTGGATTTGTATAAGAGACAAGCACACCCCCTTTATAGGGCTGCATCGATTCATACACCGAAAAAGGGTCAACTATTTCTGGACCCGCCATTACCGCAATTTTTTCTTCCTCTGTATCCTTTATCATGGACGCAACCCACTTCTTCACGGCTACAAAGTCCTGCCCCGACGTAATATACTGCGTGACAGGTTGCCGGATCACCTCGGCCTCCTCCAGCTTTGCCACGCTGATCACCCCAAGCGTCAATACAATCGCCACTAACCACTTTGTCCTCCACTTCACCCCGGCCACACCACCCGTTTTTTTCAGTATATGACCGTAAGTGAAAACAAATGCTTATTATAGGTCTAATCAATGATCAAACAGTTGCCCCTAAATCCACTCTAATCACCAAACTAGCAAACTCCTATCTCAAAGCACAAAAAAACCCGACGCAAAAATGCATCAGGGGTTGGATTATCTTGCAAATATTAATTTAAGTTTGCCGAAAAATCCAGGCTTACCTGTATCCAGCGACATGAGCGGGACCGATTCACCAAGAATGCGGCGCGCGATATTACGGTAGCCAATAGCCGCCGCATTAGACGGATCCATGACGATTGGTTCTCCTTTATTCGAGGAAGAGATAACGCGTTCGTCATCCAATACAATGCCTAGCAAATCAATTGACAAGTGCGTTGTAATATCGTTGACGTCGAGCGCATCACCTGACGACATCAACTGCTGTTTAATACGATTAATAATTAGTTTGGGCGGTTCAATATCTTCCTGTTCGAGTAATCCGATGATACGATCAGCATCCCGGACAGCCGAAATTTCGGGGGTCGTAACGACTATTGCACGATCTGCTCCTGCGATAGCATTTTTAAAGCCTTGTTCGATACCAGCAGGACAATCAATCAGGATATAGTCATAATCCCGTTTTAGTTCGGTGACTAATAGTTTCATCTGCTCTGGATCCACTGCATTTTTATCAGTTGTCTGAGCAGCTGGCAATAAAAAGAGACCTTCTTCAAAACGTTTATCTTTCACAAGAGCCTGTTGCACTTTACAACGCCCTTCAATCACATCCACAAGGTCATAGATGATACGATTTTCAAGCCCAAGAATAACATCAAGATTACGAAGCCCGATGTCAGTATCGATAAGACACACTTTCTTACCTTGAAGGGCCAATGCAGTTCCCAGATTTGCGGATGTCGTTGTCTTACCGACACCACCTTTACCAGATGTTATTACAATTGCTTCTCCCACATTAGCTTCCTCCTTTGAATGATGACAAACCAGGTCGGAGTATCCGAAGTTCCTGAAGACGATTGATAGCGATAGAACCATTCGGATGTAAATAAGCGCATTCCATCTCTGGGTATTCCGACAACACTGTCAATTCATCCGTCATCGTTTCCATTTTGTCCGCAATGATGAGATGTGTTGCTTCGAGCCACGAGGCTGCAATGACCGACTCGACATTGCCATTCGCTCCCGCATGGGCAATTCCTTTTAGGCGCCCTAGAATGAATATGCTACCAGCTGCAACAACTCGACCATTCGGATTGACATCCCCGACAACGACTAAATCTCCATCCGCTTTCACGACCTGTCCTGACCGGACGATGCCTACATAAGTTTCAGATTGATTTTCAAGTATTTTTCGGTTACATTCTTCCATCGTGATGACATCACTTTGAATTTTCGACACACGTAAATGAGGAGAATCTTGAATGGTGTTCATGATTTCCTTTAGTTCTTCTTCATTGCAGTAGCGGCTCCCTGTATGGACTTGCACTTCCGCCAGTCCCTCCAAGCCATTTTCTTCCACTTTCCTACGAAGCTCGGCAATCATATCCGAATAGGCACATTTGTCATCAAGGCGAAGGACAAGTCCATCCTTTGTCCCTTTGATCGTTACATTTTGCTGTTTCGTCATTTGCGTCACCCCGCGTTCTCTTTCTAATCAATTACGACTCGGCGTAATTGCGCTAGCGCAATTCAAAATTGTGGTATCTATCGGAGACTTGGGCTCATGTTACAAAATTTCTCCTTGTCGCTGCAATACCTTTTTGAAAAATAAGCCGAACATTCCAACAAAAACAGAATTAGCAATAAATGTTGGCACAAGCCTTCCGCTTATGAATTCATCTAATCCAATCGATGTCAATGAAACTAGACTCGCAAAAAAGTAGGATAGTAATTCAAGAACTATAATGAGGAATAGCGCCAAGAACATCACCGTAACAATATGACGCTGAACTTGGCGTATGATCAATGCTGCAATAAAACAAATTAACGGAAAAAGAAATGCATATAATCCAATAATATCAATATGGAACATATCATACAAGAGTCCAAGCCCAATTCCATAAATGATTGCACGACGTTGACTACAATAGACTGCTATAAAGATAAGGTACACGATAACAAACCGGGGGACAAGCGTATACCTCATCCCCCCGATATCTATAGGTGAAAAAAGGCTAAAGACAGGTTCCAAGAAAAAGAGCAGGACGGCAAGGAGAGGGATGACGAATCGGATCATGATCCTTCCTCCCCCTCTTTCACTATCGTCCCGTCCGTACCATCACCATCTGTTCCATCCACCTTAACAGACTTTCTTGTTGCAACCATGACATGATCCAACATTGTAAACTCCCCAGCCGGCCGGATATATGCCAACTTCGTCAATCCGTAATCATCCGTCGACACTTCTGTGACTTCACCAATCAGAAGCCCTTTTGGAAATATTCCACCGAGACCAGATGAAATAACTTTCTGACCGACTTCAACAGCAAAACTAGCGTCAATCCGTTTCATGATTAATTCATTTCGTTGTCGGTCATATCCTTCGACAAGCCCGAACACAGGATTTTCCCCAGGTATGGCTGCTGAGACGCGAAAATTACGATTTTCTGTCGACAAAAGTTCGACAGTGGAAGTAAATGGCGTAACGAGAACGACTTTGCCGATTAGACCAGTCGCCGTAATAACTGCCATATTCTTCTCTATCCCGTGCACTTCACCTTTATCAATAATGATTTTCTCTTCCCACTGATCAGGATTTCGGGAAATCACTGTCGCATGAACAGGTTCGTAAGCACGCAAATCGTCTGCCTTACCAATGATTTCAAGTAGTCGTTCATTTTCCGCCTTTATATCCGTCAATTCGGCCTGGTTCGAGGCGTATTCGCTCAGCCTCGATTTCAGTTGTTTATTTTCTTCATATGTATTCAAAATCCCATCAATATTCCCGATAACATCTGTAATATAATGCGCCGGCTTCGAGAATAATGATTGCCCGAAGCCGACGACGTCTTTCACAATTTGTTCTGGAAGTGAGGCATTCTGCCGGTCTTTGAGGGAGAATGAAATTAATGCTACGAGGACAATTACGCCAACAAGCAATAAAATCAATCGTTTATTTGAAAAAAATCGCGGCATTGCCCTAGTCCTCCCTCATTTATCTAGATTGCATTTTTTTAATCAAGTCAAAATTATCAAGTGCCTTACCCGTACCGATAGCCACACAATCGAGTGGATCTTCGGCGATGAACACAGGCATATTTGTTTCATCGGAAATGATTTTATCGAGATTCTTAAGTAATGCGCCGCCGCCTGTTAAGACAATTCCGCGCTCCATGACATCTGCAGATAATTCAGGAGGTGTTGTTTCAAGCGTTTTCTTCACGCCATCAATAATTTGCGTGATAGATTCACGCAACGCTCCAGCGATTTCATCCGACGAGATTTCGATTGTTTTCGGTAAACCTGTCAATAGGTCTCGACCACGAATCTCCATCTTTTCTACCTTGTCCAGGCTCCCAGTCACTTTTGCAGAGCCAATTTCAATTTTGACAGCTTCAGCAGTCCGCTCACCAATCGTCAAATTGTACGTTTTACGAATAAAAGTAATGATCGCGTTATCCATTGTATCGCCACCGACACGAATCGACTCACTTGTTACAATACCTCCAAGGGAGATAACTGCAACTTCTGTTGTTCCGCCACCTATATCGACGACCATACTTCCAGTAGGTTCCCAAACTGGTAGATTTGCTCCGATTGCAGCTGCAAACGGTTCTTCGATTGTAAACGCTTCTTTTGCACCAGCTTGTTTTGATGCATCTGTAACTGCACGTTGTTCAACAGATGTAATGCCGTAAGGAACGCAAATCATCACGTTCGGCTTTTTAAAGTTGCCACCTGCTGCTTTCATTGCTTCTTTCATGTAATGCTCAATCATCGCTGTCGTAATTTCAAAATCAGCAATAACGCCATCTTTCATCGGACGTGTTGCAACGATTGAACCAGGCGTCCGACCAATCATATTTTTCGCAGCGCTACCGACTGCAACAATTTCACCAGTATGTGTATTTTTTGCTACCACTGAGGGTTCTCGAAGGACAATCCCTTTCCCCTTAATGAAAACCAATGTATTTGCTGTGCCGAGGTCAATCCCGACATCTTTTGATCCAAATCCAAACAAGACTGTTCTTCCTTTCTCCATAACCGCTCAATTACGGCCTTCATGAAATCATAAATCCTAGTATAACGGATTGGAGAACAAATTTACAGTGTCAATAGCAATAGTCTTGGGTTAATGTTTTTTCCATCTTTTCCCCCTCAGCAGTGAAGAAGTAGCATATCCACTCCCGATTTACAAATCAACCCATATAACCCTTTTCTTTCAGGCTTATAAATTTGTGATCACCGATGATGATATGGTCAAGGGTTTCAATGCCCATAACCAATCCCGCTTCTATTAAGCGCTTTGTCACTTCGATGTCTTCCGGAGACGGCGAAGGATTGCCGGACGGATGATTATGTGCAACTACAATGGACGCTGCTGACCGTTTCACAGCCTCACGAAAAATCTCCCTTGGGTGTACAATACTCGAATTCAAACTCCCGATAAAAATTGTTTGTTTATGTAGCACTTCGTTTTTAACGTTCAAAAAAAGCACCACAAAATGTTCTTGGCTAAGCGAAGACATGTCCGTCATTAAATAAGAAGCTGCATCTTCGGGTGAACGAATTGTATAGCGTCCATCCGAATGCTTGCGATATAACCGTTTGCCTATCTCTGCCGCAGCCAGAAGCTGAACAGCCTTGGCCTTGCCGACACCTTTGACAGACATCAACTCTTCAATCGTTGCGTCTTTCAAGTCTTGGATCTTATCGAATGAAGAAAGAATCCTGTTGGCAAGTACCAGCACCGATTCCTCTTTGGTGCCTGTTCGCAACAATATAGCTATCAGCTCCTGATTGGATAAACTGCTCGCCCCTTGGTTAATGAGTCTTTCACGTGGCCTATCTGCAATATGTACATCCCGGATCATCATTTTTGGCTGAAGATCAATAGGCAATGTAAGGATCACCATCCTTTAATGCAATCAAAGCCAGCCTCCTCAAATGTTCCGTCAACTTGGCAAGTGGCAATCCCATGACATTATAGTAATCACCGTCAATTTTTTCGACAAGCAATGCCCCAGCCGTTTGAATGCCATATCCACCTGCCTTGTCCATCGAATCGCCAGAATCTACATAGGCATCAATCAATACATCGTCTAGTTCACGAAAAGTGACGGCTGTTTCAACTGAGAAAACACGTAAAATCCCACCCTCGAAAATTCCAACACCTGTTATGACTGTATGTGTTTTACCAGAAAGTTCTTGTAAAAAAGTTTTTGCTTGTTCTTTACTGTTCGGTTTCGAATAAAGTTTACCTTCATGCACAACAATCGTATCGGCTCCAATCACAATATGATTGTCATGTTCCTTTGCAACTGCCGACGTTTTCATAGAGGCCAGTTCCCGTGCATATGCCGCAAAATCATCAGTCGGCACGTCAATATCTTCCGACACAAGACTCGGTATGACCGTTATCGGAAAGTCAAGTAAACTTAAAATCTCCTTCCGTCGCGGTGAAGCCGAAGCTAAGATAACTGGTTTTGCAATTTTGAATTTCATCATAAATTCCCCCTTTGTCCAATCATACTCGAAAAAAGGATTCGTGGGAATTGTGCCAAAATCGCAATAACTAGGATTTGCTTCGTTTCCAGCACTTAAAATGTGAATTTGGCACAGTTTTTTGCGGAAGAGTAATAAGAAAGGAGTTGCAATCGGATGATCCGTAAATCTGATGTAAACGCCGTAATGGCGGTCATATTCTTGTGAAAATCCTTCACTTCCCCCTCTTCTCCACCGCTCTTTTGCTCCGCAATCAATTTTTTAATTTTGTCTATTTCTGTTTCCGCCAACACCTCGCGTAATTTCCCCGCACCAATTGCCCCACAAGCCGATGCATCCACCGAAAAAGCTTTACGATACGTCCCTTCATTGCCGTTCGTTTCAATCTCACTTTCCGTTAATCCAACCGCCGACCAAACAAAATAGTTTTCACCAGCTTGGATCACCGCGGCTTTCGCTAGTGACGAATCTTCAGCAATAAATTGAGCAGCAGATTCCGCTGTTGAAAATACGCCATGCTGTTTCGCAAATAATGGCAATGCGTTTTCAGGTGCCGACGTCGGCGTCTCAGCCGCCGGCGGACCCGTTGTTGGCACTTCCTCACCACTTGCGTTGATATCGCCCTTTCCCTTAGTCACAATCAGGACTAGACCAATGACTACAACCGCCGCGACACCGATAAGAATGCCTTGCAACATCGCCATGAAAACAGTTGCATTTGAATAGCGTTTTCCAAATTTCATTCCAGACCACTCCTTACTTAGTCGCTTACGCGTTACCCTTCATATAACCGTAGCAGAATGGACATGAAAAAGAACAAGACGTATGTCGCCTTGTCCTACAAAATTTATCGACTTAAAAGAATAGATTGCTATACCAAGCGACAAAATTAGCGCCCCAAAAATAAACAATAACGGCCGCCACTGCAATTGACGGTCCAAACGGAATTGGCGTTTTCCTTCCTTTTCCCGCCCGTTTCAATATAATCATTCCCGCAATTGTCCCGATGAGCGCCGCGACAAACAACGTCAACAGCGTAAGCACCGTGCCTAACATAAGTCCAATCACAAAAAATAATTTAATGTCCCCACCGCCCATGCCACCTTTCGACACGACCGCAATGATATACAACACGCTAAAGCCAATGAGCGCCCCTAGCAAGCTATCCCACCACGGTTCCAACGGGATGAACAGCCGGGCACCTAACAACGCAACAGCGAACGGCAGAAGCACCTTGTTGGGGATTAGCATATAAGCTATATCTGAAACCGTAATGATGACAAGTAACGACATAAACAGCAATGCGATGACCAGTTCACCACTAAAACCTAGCATATAAAATGACAATGCAAATAAAACACCCGTCACGAACTCCATAAATGGATAAATCGGGCTAATTTTCAAGCCGCATCCTCGGCACTTCCCCTTCAAGAAGAGATACGAAAAGACCGGAACAAGGTCAAGAACCCCTAGTTTCCGGTCGCAAGTCGTGCAACGAGAGGGCGGCGACACGATGGATTCTTTTTTCGGAACACGCAAACCAACGACATTAAAAAAGGAGCCGAAGACGATTCCATATAGAAAGAACAATACGATAATAACAATGGACATTTAGTTGTTCACATCCTCTGCATAAAACGTTGTCAATTGGACCGTCACAGCTATCCGTTTATCCGGGGTTAATTTTGTCAATTCTTCCTCGCCTGGTGAATTGAATTCCACACGACCTATACGCACAATTCGTTCAATACTTTCCAATTCCTTTAGAAAGTCCATCAAATGTGCTTCATCCAATACCTGCATGACTAACTCCATTGACATCCATTTCAACTCTTTTGGCAATGATTCAATATCAATCGACGTGATTGGGTTCACCTCGTCCACCGCTTCTTCAGTTGCGTCAGCCATCGTCTGATCTATCTCTGGCGTAGTTTCTCCTTCTGATTTCAGGCTATCAGCTTGAGCTACTTCCTCATCATAATTATTAAAATTTATACTCATGATTTTGGAATCACTCATCACTTCCACCTCATGAATCGTTCGTAGTAATTCATCCAATTCGCGCTGGTTAGGCAATTTTTTACGCAACTCAAATTCATCCACATTACCCGAATCCACTACACTTAACACAGCAACATGCTGTTCCAAAGTTGTGATTTCAGTATGCAGTTGTTCAATTGCTTGCACCATTTGCTTTTCTGTTTCAACTTTTGGATATATAAAATAATAATAAATTGCACCCAGTACTAGAAGACCAACTACCCCAATAAGAATGAGCAATACTTTATTATCATTCAACAATTGCCTCATCGCACAGCACCTCCCGAACGCAAATAGGATGGATCAAAGGTAACTGTAAAACGGTTGGTGAAACGCTCCATCACGTCAAATGACTCTGTCGTTCTTTCTTCCTCTTCTAACGCCAGGTCAACCGTTGTTATTTCTTCCACTTTCACATCTGTAAAGTAGGCGCTACCGGTCAATTCGCCTACATAGGTTGCTGTTTCAGGCATCGTTTCGAAATCCAGGACGAACTCGATTTCGCTGTCTATCAATATAAATTCACGTAAATAGACATGGTTACCTCTGTAGCGATTTAATTCTTCTATTAGCGGCGACACAGGATAGGTCCCACTTTCTAGCACTTCAACAACAGTAGTCAAATCCATTTGTTCTGGCTGTTCCAACGCTGTAATGTTGGCTTCAATCGACGTTCTGTCTGCCAATAAAGCTTGTTGATCTACCTGTAATGCATTGACACTTTTCGTTAGTGAAAAGTATTGAAAAGCTAAAAACAGCACGATTAGAATGAAGGCGATCCCTAGTAGCAGTGCCACCCATCGATTGCCCGCAGATTTCCGTTCCATTTGCGGCAGCAGGTTAATTTCAGGAACCAAGGTTAACAGTCTCCTTTCAATGCCAGCCCAATCAGCGCCGCATGTTTAGCTTCAAATGATGGATACTTTTCTTGCATAAACGCATCGTCAATGATGGTCAGCGGTGTATCAATAGCCGTACGCATTTGCTCCGCAATGAAATCCATTTCAGGATGATCACCCATCATAATGATTTTATCGACAGACCTCTCACCTTTATGTAGTGAAAAACGATAGAAATTCAAAATACGTTCAATCTCCAACACTTGATTTGCTAACGACTGATGGTAGTCTTCCAATTGACCGTCAAAAGAAAAGACATTAAGTTCTTTGCCATCCGACTCATAGCGCCAATTTCGTGATGACGTCTCGGTTGGCTGATAGCGGAGAAAATCAACATTTCCTTCGGAATAAATGCTGACTGTCACTGCATTTATCGACCAATCAGCTATTAAATAGGTCTTACCTGAAGTAAACATTGATGCACTATCTAAGAAGCGGATATTAGACAATGGTCGTACATCTAACACTGTTGGATGCAAATGCACGTCGGCGTATAATTGCATCAATTTAAAGACTTCTTCAGAAGGAGCCGCAAAAATAACAGCTGCCCCGTCATCCACTTTCGAGTCATAGACATCTATTAACGGCTCATCAAACGGTAAATGAAGGGTGCGCCCCAATTCCATTTCCACATACCCTTTTAATTTTTCGGACGGAATATCTGTTGGATGTTCAAACGCCCGCATCATAACCGAATGATCCTGCGCAAAAAAACGTACATCATGCTTAGCAATCTGCCAATCTTTCGCTAACTCTTTTAGTAATTCGAAAAAAGCCAATTCATCTTGGATTGTTTCTCCCACAACCAAGCCGAACGGTAGCGGATATTCATACACAGTTGCATTCCCCACATCCCCATCATTCACGATGAAAACACGGACGAGAAAATCATTTAATTCCAGTGATACAACGCGATTCTTCTTTCTTCCAAACATTTGATGGGCTCCTTTCTAACAAATACAGTGAATTCGTTTTTAATACCGAGTAACGAGTAATCATTACTCCGGATTTCAAACGAAAAGAATAGACTACAGCAGCGGGTTAGGGCTGCTGTAGATTAATTTATAGGAATAAATGTTTCAATAATGACAAGTCAATCTTATTTGATTTAATTAAAATTTTATCGTGTTACTGATACCGGTCCAGTCCCACCTGTTTTAGTATTATTTGCAAAATTAATTATTTGTTGTTTCGTTGCGCCCACCGCAGTAAGAGTTATATTACCCTTCTTTGCCGTTGATGAGATTTTTTTACCAGATACCGTGAATTCAAATGCAGTCAGACCACCTTTATCATCTAAGTAAGGATCTCCCGTAGCATTTGTAGCAGTACCATCTATATCATCCAATTTAATAGTAGTTGCAGTCGGATTATCTAATAAATATAATTCGGCCGCACTAATAGCATTAAGGGTATCTGATTTAAGTGCCCCTACCTGTGAGTTCTTAATAATATTTCCAATCGCCGGAATCGCAATCGCTGCAATAATAGCTAGGATAACGACTACAGCCAATAGCTCAATCAACGTTAACCCTTTCTCATTCTTCATCTGTTTCTTAAATTTGTTCAACATCTCAATTCCTCCATTTTGTTTTCTATTGTTGGTGCAACTTGCATTCGTTCCTCCTGACACCTTTCCAGGGTACCAGGTACTCACCCAATTCATGATCCTCGAATTGCGCAAGTACCTAGTACCCTTGCAAACTCTTTTCAACCTAGACTTGCTCATACAAACTAAACATCGGTACCATAATCGCGAGGACAATCGTTCCGACTACTGCCGCTAAAAAAACAATCATCAATGGTTCGATTAAGCCTTTCAGTGTATCAACTGTTCTATCGACATCGTCCTCGTAAAAGTCTGCAATTTTCTCCAACATATAATCCAGTGAGCCCGTCTTCTCGCCAATCATCGTCATTTGTGTGACAAGCGGGGGGAACAGCCAACTTTTCTGTAACGGTGCGGACAATGAGCTTCCTTTTTCCAAACTACTTCTCGATTCCAACACCACTTGTCCCATGACAGGATTACCAATGACTTTTTCAACAATCGACAACGCTTGTAAAATAGGAACCGAACTACTAAATAGCGATGACAGCGTACGCGACATACGGGCAATAGCCGCTTTTTGCAATAACTTTCCGAAAATCGGCATGCGCAATAATGTATAATGCACTCGATAATGGAAGGACTTATGCTGCTTAAATAAATAGTTGAAGCCGATGACTAACCCAACAACAACGATGAGCAGTAGCCACCAAAATGCTTTGAGTAAATCACTAATCTTCATCACAAATACGGTAATCCCCGGCAATTCGGCATCAAAATCAGCGAACATCGCGGTAAACGTCGGTACAATCGTCAACATTAGGAAAACCACCACAATAATCGTCATCATGAACAGCACAAGCGGGTACATCATCGTCGATTGAATTTTCTTTTTCAAATTATGTTGCTTCTCGTAATAGCTAGCGAGTCGTTCCAATGTCTCATCCAAATTGCCCGTCGCTTCACCTGCACGGATCATATTGACAAACATAGGCGGAAATACTGTACTATTTTTGGCAGCCGCACTAGAAAAGGTCATCCCCGTTCGGACATCTTCTTCGACAGCAAATAATGCTTTCTTCAGCAACTTACTCCCTGTTTGCTCCGCGAGTATGTTGGTCGATTCCACTAAAGAAACACCTGCACGAATCAGCGTGGCAAATTGTCTACAATACACAACGAAATCCTCGTTTTTCACTTTTCCACCTATCGACAGCTCTTTATGGAAAATGCTATTGGATTCCGCTATCTCCCGTGGATTAATGCCTTGTTTACGCAACTTAACAACAGCAGCCACTTGCGTTTCAGCGTCAATCGTTCCTTTTTTCATCGTACCCGCAGCGGTCCGACCACTGTATTTATAAACCGTCATAAGACATCACCCTCATTCAAAAAAGGTTTGGCATCGTCATAACGCAGCGCTCCACTGGCTATCAAATGTTGAATGGACGTTTCTAACGTGTGCATACCCAATTTACGGCTCGTTTGCATGACATTCTGAATCTGATGGACCTTCTCCGAGCGTATTAAGTTCGCAATAGAAGCTGTGTGGACTAGAATTTCCGTTGCCGCCACACGGCCACGCCCATCTTTTTTGACGAATAAACGTTGGGATACAACACCCTGTAAAACACTCGCCAATTGAAACCGAATTTGACTTTGCTTATGCGGTGGAAAGACGTCAATTATTCGATCAATCGTTGCCGCAGCACTGCTTGTATGTAAAGTCGCCAACACGAGATGACCTGTTTCGGCTGCTGTAATCGCTGTTGAAATGGTCTCCAAATCGCGCATCTCTCCGACAAGGATCATGTCAGGGTCTTGTCGCAACGCCGCCCGCAGTCCATCTGCGAAACTTTGTGTATCGATGCCGATTTCCCGTTGATTGACCATGGATTTTTTATGTAGATGCACATACTCAATTGGGTCTTCTAGCGTAATAATATGTTTGGCATAGTTGTCATTGATGTAGTCAATCATTGCCGCAAGCGTCGTTGATTTCCCAGAACCTGTCGGGCCTGTCACTAAAATAAGTCCTTGCGGTTTTTTAACCAGATCTTTTAAGACACTCGGCATCACTAATTGCTCGATGGTCGGTATTTCAGATGAAATCAAACGAGCTGCCATCGCCACTTGGCCACGCTGATGATAGACATTGACACGAAATCGACATAACCCTTCCAATGTATAGTTAAAATCAACGTCCCCTTTAGACTCGAAATCTTGTTGTTTATGAATAGGAAGAATATGCTCGACCATCTGTTGCAATTCGGTCGATGTATAGGCACGGTCCCCAAGTTGGCGCAATTGCCCATCGATCCGAAAAACGGCTGGAATCCCGAATGACAGATGCAAATCAGATGCTTGTTCTTCATAAGCTTTTGTGAACAGTTGTACAATGATATTCGACATTCCATCACATCCTAATCAGATGTTGCTACACGTAGCACTTCGTCCGTTGTTGTCAGTCCTTCGACAACTTTTTGCAGTCCGTCCTCTAGTAACGTTTTAAAGCCTTGACTTCTAGCGTATTCACGCATTTCCGTCGGACTACCCTGCCCCATCATTTGCGCCTTGATCGTATCATCGATGGCCAGTATTTCATGGATCGCTAAGCGACCGCGATAACCGGTTTGATTGCACGATGGGCACCCTTCTCCAAAAGTAATGGCTGGGATGGTCAATCCATATTGCGTGAACAACTTCAGTTCATGGGCATGTGGTTCACGTGTATCTGAACAATCTCTACAAATACGGCGTACAAGTCGCTGCGCCATGACACCAATTAGTGACGAAGACAGCAAATACGGTTCCACGCCCATATCGGTCAACCTTGAAATCGAGTCAATCGCATTATTGGTGTGCAATGTACTAAGCACAAGATGTCCGGTCAGCGAAGAACGAATGGCGATTTGTGCCGTTTCCATATCCCGTATTTCCCCGACCATGATAATATCCGGGTCTTGCCGAAGAATGGATCGTAAACCCGCTGCGAACGTCAAGCCAACTTCATCGCGCACTTGAATTTGATTGACACCTTGCAACTGATATTCAACGGGATCCTCAACTGTAATAATATTCACTTCTTCATTATTTAAGTGATTTAGACCCGCATAAAGCGTCGAAGATTTCCCCGATCCCGTCGGACCCGTTATTAAAATAATGCCATTCGGTCTGTCTAGCATAGATTGAAATAATTGAAGATTGTTTGAAGTAAATCCGAGCCCATCCAAGTCATTTAACGCCCTACTTAAATCTAGAATCCGCATGACGATTTTCTCTCCGTAAATGGTCGGCAATGTCGACAGTCGAATATCGATCGGTCTAAAGTTCACAATGGATTTGATGCGTCCATCCTGCGGGATACGGTTTTCCGTAATGTTCAGATTCCCCATAATCTTTACACGCGCAATGATTATATTTTGCATGTTTTTCGGCAATGAGCGTTCTTCTCGTAACACACCATCCACACGATAACGTATCTTCAGCTCCGATTCCTGCGGATCAAAGTGAACATCACTTGCGCGTTGAGCAACACCATTCGCAATGACTTGGTTGACTAACCGAACAATGGGTGAGTCATCATCGGTTATTTGATTTTCAGTTTCCAAATCCGTTTGGATGATGTCATCAAGCGCGTCATCCATCGATTCTTGTAAATCATAATACTTCGTAATCGTTCGGTAGATATCGTCTTTGGCGGCGATACTCGTCTCAATTTGGTAGCCCGTCGTCATTCGCAATTCTTCAATCGCAAAATAATCCATCGGGTCTGCCATCGCCACCAATAACTTATTTCGATCTTTTCGTACAGGCATCAAATGTGCACGTTTCGCCAATTCCTTTGGCACAAGTTGAGTCAGTTCTGATTCGATGGAATATTGGCCCAGATGAAGGTGTGGAATACCCAATTGCAGTTCAAGCACTTCAATTAGCTGCTGCTCGGTAATTTCTTGAAGCCTAATTAAGTAATCTCCAAGCTTTTCCTCACGACTTTTCTGCGCTAATGCTTTATCCAGCTGCTCCTGACTGATGACACCCGCTTCCATCAATAAATCCCCGAGTCTTTTCCGCGTTTTCATTCTGACCACAGGCCCACCCCATTCCTTAATTATTCTGAGTCAGACGTTATCAAATTTCCGCCCTTATCATACGTACCAACTTCAGGAATCAAAGCATCTTTCTCAATCAGCACTGATTCGTCATCTTCAATCTGCTCACCATCTGTTACTTGGGTAGTTTGGTTTCCTGTTGATGTCTCTTCACTTTGTAATGTCGTCGGATCCGGCGTAATCACGGACACAGATGGTGACAATGAGGACACAAGAATCACCGTATCTTTAGCAGGATAAAAATCACGGCTGATCACCACTTCTTTTTCATTTGCGCCATCGGTAATCCTTTTCTCTACTTGGACACGCAAACCATTCTTACCCTCTTCAAGTACCCGTTCCTGACCGGCTGCTAATTCGGGAGTACGCCGATAAATCGTTCTTGGCTTGATGATTTCTGTCGTTGACACATCGTAGCCAACCTTCGCATTCGACTTGAAAGAATACAGTTCAATGACTAATTGCCCATCCTTCACAAAAGCATAAATTTGAACGGGACGATTGGTGTGATTGACAAATGCGAAATCTCGTTTTCTCGCCGCATCCACCTCCACTTCAATTCCGGCAACCAAATAAGTCGGAACGCTATGTTGTGAATGTCTTTCCAGGATGTCCATTTCTGATTTCAGCACTGCACTATACAGTGTGGATGCGATAAAGTTCGCCGTCTCTTTGCTATAGAAGCCATCTACCTCACTCAATTTACCTAGGAATGACAGTGATTCCCCATCTAAAAGTGTCGTTTCATCTAGAGTACGAACGATTTGCGTAAGACCTGTAACATTAACGGCAACTTCTTGTGTTTCAAAAGCTATTCGACTAAGTAGGTCTTTGGACAAAGCTACTTCCCGTGCTTTGACAGGCCCTTGTTGCAAGGTGCCGGCGTGAGCAATTATCGCTTCAATGGTTTCATCAATGAAAAACAGCGGGGCTTCTTTAAGCAATTCAACTATTTTTTCATCCACTGATACTTCAAGTGGTAATTGGATTTTTTTATTGTTACCTAAAAAGTTATACCAAGGTGTAGACGAGGTACTTATGTAATGATTGACTGTTTTCTTTATGTCGAATTTTATGTAATTACTCGGGATGACAATCTTTGCAGTAGATCCTTGTACAACAATGTCATCCTCTTTCCATTTCGTCACTTCGGCAGCCAATAGCGCTTCGATTTCAGAACGCTTTTTCCCATCTATATTAATTTCTGCAATCATTCCGTTTTGCACCCTATCTTTAGCTGACACGATTGAAGGTGGAACAATTACTTGATACAGAAGAAGAACGATTAAAACAGCACATGTAGCAATCGGCAAATAGTATTTCATCGTCAAATTTACTCCTTTCGCACTTCTCTATCCGAACATTTCCCTCTCAAATCGACTAACACTCTAAAAGTCCTGTGTGTTCCACCTGTTAGTTTAGTATTATACCCACTTCGTAGGGATAAGCAACTATATTTTAAATAATTATTATTCTATTTCCCTACACGAATTCTCTAAAATGGTTATTTGTACCCAAACAAAAACCAGCAAGCCATTGTGTTTTAATTCCTAACATCAAAGCGCAGTCAACACATCAGTCCATAGGGCCTACCTTTGTATTTTACGGAAATAAAAAAAAGACTGGTTTCCCAGTCTCCCTTAAACAGTCACAATTTCTTTTTTTGCAAATACACCCACACGATTCCTGCCCGCCTGCTTACCACCGACATATAGCGCCCTATCCGCATTGCGTAACAACAGCTTGGCATCGTCCGCATCTTCTGGAACCGTTGCAACGCCAATACTAACCGTCATTTGAACGTCAATCGGACTTCGATCTTCCAACAAATCCGGGATGATACGGAACGTAGTCGCCGCCACTTCTGCCCTGATGTCCTCCGCCAACTCGATGATTTCATCTTTCCCCCTATTCGGAAGAATAAAGACAAACTCTTCACCGCCATACCTTGCCAGCGTGACGTCTGGATCTACATATGTCATCAAAATTGTCGACAGTTCACATAACAAGTCATTGCCACTTTGATGTCCGTATGTATCGTTCATCCACTTAAAATGATCGATGTCCAGGATAATGGCTGAAAGCGAATGAATGTCACCTTGATGATAACGAATCATCTCTTCATCTAATTTTGCGTCAAGATAACGAAAGTTATGTAAGTTAGTTAGAGCACATCGTTCACTTTGCTCCACATTCTTTTCATACAAACGAGCTTTTACCAATGAAATAGAAAAATAATTGCTCAAGACGGCAACAATTTTCATGTCAAGCGCTTGAAAAGCATTTTTCCGACTCGAAGTAAGAATAAGAAAACCCTCTGCTCTCAAGTTGCGCTTAATAGGTACAGTCATCACACTTTCAACCGAATACGCAAACTTAAAGTTCTTTAATAGACTTGTTTCTTTTTTCGATTTAAATATCTTCGTGGCATGTAGATCGAGCCCGTTGCCCAAAAATATTCTCGACGTAAATACTAAGTCATTCACACGCCGGGAAACTACACCATTTTCAGAACCCATCAGCATGATAAGATGTTTCCCTTCCCGTAAATCGAGTACATAAGCCTGATCATGCGTAATCACATCACGTAATTTCACAAGAAATGTCCGGATTACATCTTCATAACCAAGCCGATCCGCAAGTTCTCGACCAATTACACTGGCAGATGAAAGGACAGCAGTCAAATTATCTGAGCGATGATACATTCTCAACACATACAAAGTAATTAAGTATGGAACGACAATTAAAACAATAGATTTATTATCATAATAAACATTTAAATAATATAGCGATATGCTAAACGGCAATATAATGAGCGTGATTACATAATCCCAAAGCGCACCTTTGCCCCACAAAGCAGTCGAATTACCTATCCATATAAAATACAGTTTCAGCAAAATACTATTCAACACCATATACGTAACTACATATATCGAACCCAATAGCGCAACCGATGATAAACTTAGCATACCAACCTCACCACCCAACAAGTGGAAAATCAAACCACTCACAATCGATACAATGGTAAACAACGTTGAGTTAACCAGAAATCGATGGGATGTAGGCACCGAACTTTTGCTACTTAAAAGTAGGATAATCATGGCTATTTGCGAGATCACCAATTCAGCGAATATGCCGTATTGAAGGAAGACGACGAACGTAATCCAATGTTCTAACGTAACCGTCATTTTGGGAAGATGTAAAGGCATTACCATGGTGACAAAGATGATCGCGAGATAAAGCATGATGTTTACCCAATCAATTTCCCTTGCAGGCAGATAATTGAAAGCGAAATAGACGGAGGGAGGAACGATGAGTATCCAAGCCACTAATGTAAGTAGTTGTTTTTTTCTTGATATCATTACGTCCTCTCCTTCACTTAACTCATTTCGCATACTTCGCCACGCGATTCCGCCCAGCATGTTTTGCACCAAGATACAATGCCCTGTCTGCATCACGTAATAATGCCATTGCTTCATCCGCATCTTCAGGAGTAGATGCAATTCCCATACTACATGTAATACGAATGATTTGCGGATTTTCATCGTCGAAAAGATCTGGGCTAATCAGAAAATCTTGCCCCGCAATTTCTGTTCGCAACTTTTCAGCAAACGCGTATGCTTCATCTTTTGATTTTCCTGGCAGTATAAAAACAAATTCCTCACCGCCATATCGGCCGACAATGCCATTTTCCGGTAGTGCTGCTTCCAGTTTCCTTGCAAACTGAAAGAGTATGTCATTACCACTTTGATGACCATATGTATCATTCACGTTTTTAAAATAATCAATATCGAGCATAACGACGGACAAATCCTTGTAGTCGTTATTCTTCACTTGCTCCATCAGCAAAGCAAGAATATCTCCAAGATACCTGTAATTATATAGCCCTGTTAAGGCACATCGTTCATTCTTCGTAACAGCCTCCTGTATATAACGGGCTTTTTCCACAGAAACAGTAAAATAAGAGCACAGTAAATCCAACACTTTGAGCTGGTATTCTTCAAAAGCAGATTTCTTATTGGAACCTAAAAGTAAGACCCCTTCAATTTTCTGATTTCTTGTAATCGGAACACAAAGCAAACTTTGTAGTTCATCGGATAGATAATCTTTGGCAACCATTTCCCACTCTTCTCTTGCCGAAAATATAAGTGGCTCATTTTTCTGAAGAACTTCCCTCGCCAAGCCTTGTCCCAAAGCTAATCCAGCGAATTCAATATCGATGAACTGTTTATGCGCGTAAAAACGAATCATTTCTAACCACCCATCCTGATGATCGAAAAGATACGCAATATCTGCATTAAAAATGGCTGACACTTTGCTCGTGAATTGATCAATAATTTCATCTTCTGTCATCTTATCAGAAATTTCATGACCTATATCACCAGCCTCTTGCAGGTACTTATTAATTTTTTCGGACGTATTATAAAGGCGAACAATGAAAGTGATAGAGAAAAACGGAATCGCCAATAGTAAAAACGCACCCGTTCCAACGATTCCAATTAGATAATAGAGCGACAGCGACAATGGCGTAATCACAAGAACAATTGCATAGCCCATCAAGACTTCGTTAGTTATATAGATAGACTTAATCTTCTTGTGACGCGCGTAAAATCTAATTGCGAAATCATTGGCAATTGTATGGACGAGTTGATAAGCTAAAACACTTAAAAACACGAGTCCAAAATTATCCGATTTGATTTCCCCACCGACCATATAAAAAGCGAATGATGCCAAAACAGATAATATAAAAAAGAGCATAGAATTAATGAAAAATCGTGACGACAATGATAGCGTTTTAGAATCTTTAAACAGGATTGCCAGAACAGCAATCTGCATAATAAGGATTTCTATTAGCAATCCATACATTAAAAAGGCCGGGATTGTCAGCCACATCACAAGAAACAAAGGTGATTCGTTTCTTATGACAGGAAAATAGATTGCCAGAAAACTGAGGATCGCAAAAATAGCTACATGGATCCAATCCACCTGCACTGGTGGATAATTTACGCCAAAAAAATACAGACCCGGTGGAACGATAAATAACCACAAAAGGAAGTACATGATAGTGGACCTATTTACACCTTTCACTTTGCGCTCCACCCCTAATTAGACAAGTCAAATGAATCAGAAAAGACAGAAGTTACTTATAACTTATCAAACCATAAAACAACCGGTATAGCAAACTACTTATACTGAACAGAACTCAAAAGTAGGTAGCAAGTCCTGAAACCATATACAAAGAACCAGTTACCACCCTCGCATTATCACCACTACTGACTAGTAGTATATTACTATATTCCTGATTTGTCATCGTTTTATTTTCATGATGACAATATCTCATCAACTGCTCTGCTTTTTCTGCTCTGGGGTGAGGAAATGTCAAAAATGTGAAGGAAGAAGCCACCGGTACGAGTTCATCTAATGTTTTCTCAATGTCTTTCCCTTGTAGCATTCCAATGACAAAATCTACTTTTTCTCCTGGGAACTCCATTTGAATTGTTTTCACCAACTCTTTGGCCGCCGCTGGATTGTGGGCACCATCCACAAATACCCTAGGAGAAACTTCTTGAAAACGGAATGACAATTGAGTCGTCGCAATGGCAGTAGCCACTTCTCCCTCCATAAGACCTATTCCCGCCGCAAGAAGAGCCTCAATTGCCACTGCTGCGTTGACACCTTGATGAGGTCCTTTCATCTTTCTATCTTTCAACTGGAAGGTTTTCACTCCCGTAAATACATCATGCCCATCTATACTAAAATCCTCTCCATAAGCGAATACATGACTATTCTTGTCCTTAGCTACGCGATGCGCGACTGCTAATGCCTCTTCAGGTAAGGAGCCTATAACGACCGGAATTTCATTTTTAATGATGCCTGCTTTATGCTTTGCAATTTCCTCCAAGGTATTCCCAAGAAATGCTGTGTGGTCAAGTGCAATGGATGTAATGACCGACACTGCAGGTATTACAACGTTTGTACTATCCAACTCCCCACCCATCCCCGTTTCAAGGAGCACATAGTCGGGTGCACACTTGTTAAATGACACAAATGCAGCCACCGTTAATAATTCGAAATCGGTTAACAGGCTACTTAAACCTGCTTCTTTCATTAACTTAAACGTGGCATCCAGGTCTTCTTGCGAAATGGGTAGCCCATTGATGCGAATCTGGTCATGAATGTCTAGTAATGCCGGGGACGAAAAAACACCCGTTGAAAAACCATGTTGGCGTAGAATACCTTCCATAAATGCGATTGTCGATCCTTTCCCATTGGTTCCCGCCACATGAATAATCGTCAAATCTTTTTCCGGATTCCCTAACTTAGCAAGCGCTTGTTGCACGGCTTCTAATCCTGGTTTTATGGCATCATCACTAGTAATTGCCCATCGTTTTTTATATTCATCCATTTTTGGAATCAAAATTATCCCTCCGTATGATAGAATCTACATAGAAAAAGTATATCATGGCTGGAGGGTCACAATGTTAAGTTGTTGGGTGATTTATAATGGTAGTCTTACAAGTGATAAATTTAAAGATCAAGCAGAATTATTAAAGGAAGCCGCGGAACGAGCTGGTATTCAAACCGAATTAAAAAAAAATTATGAAGTGATGATGGATTTGGGGCAAACGACTGAACAGCGTCCCGATTTTGTCGTCTTTCTTGATAAAGATATTTTACTTGCCCAGTTTTTAAAAAACGCAGGGATTGCTGTATTCAACGATCCGGACGTTATTGAGACTTGCGATAATAAAGCGAAACAGTATTTACAATTAGCTGTCTCCAATGTTCCAATGCCTGACACCATCATCGCCCCCAAAGTCTATCCCGCCTTTACCATCCGTGATTCAGGGTACTACGAGCGAGTACTGAAGCGCCTTGGACTACCGATGATTATTAAAGAAGGTCATGGCTCTTTTGGCATGAAAGTGTATTTAATTGAAACGGAAAAGCAGTTCTATGAGAAGACAGATGAATTACGAGGCGTCGACTATGTCTTTCAACAATTCATCGCGACAAGTCGCGGTCGTGATATCCGCGTCAACATCGTGGGCGGTGAAGTCGTTGCGGCGATGTACCGCTATTCTGAAACGGATTTCCGTGCAAATATTACAAACGGGGGTGTCGCAACCGAAGTCGTACTAACAGAGTCTCAACAGGCACTTGCCATACGTGCAGCAGAGGCGGTCGGAGCAGAATTTGCAGGTGTCGATTTACTTTTCGGTGAAGATGAGGAACCCCTCGTCTGCGAAGTAAATGCCGCGGCGCACATTCGTAACATCTACAACGTGACGGGTGTCAATGTTGCAGACGCCATGATTGCCTATATTTTGAAAGTACTCAAATGAAAGGTTATGTGTATTACACCGAAATTGAAGCGTCCAGGAATCGTGGATTTATCGATGATTTAATGGTAGAAGCGCAGCGAATTGATATTGACCTTCACCTACTCATTGACCATGAACAACCTGATAAGGATGCGGATTTTATTTTGTTCCGAGACCGTAACCCTAATCTTGCTACAAAACTTGAGATGGAAGGTTTCCGTTTAGTCAACCGAGCAGAAGTCAATCGGATTGCCAACGACAAACTCAAGACGTTTGAACTCGCCACTCTTCTGGGCATTTCAGCGATACCAACGAAAAAAGTTCAGCAGATCGAACAAATAGAATCGTATCCATGTGTCTTGAAAACTGTGGATGGGCATGGCGGCCAACAAGTGGTTCTCTGTACATCACATGTACAAGCGGCAGCATTTTTAAGCCAGTTCCACGACCACACATTAATTGCACAACCGTACATCGAATCGGGTGCACGTGATATTCGGGTGTTCATGATTGGCGAGGAAGTCGTAGGTGCTGTCAAAAGAACTGGTCATGACTCCTTCAAATCAAACTACACACTTGGCGGCACCGTTGAACAATATACACTCGCCAACTGGCAGGAAAAAGAAGCCAAAACAATTGCGAAAGCAGTGAAAAGTGACTATATCGGCATCGATTTTATTCTGCTCCCAGATGGCAGATGGATGCTGAATGAAATCGAAGACCCTGTAGGTGCGCGCTCCTTATATACAACCCATGATTTTTCTGTAGCAAAAAAATTGATGGAGTATGTGAAGGAAAAGCTTTCTTAACACGTTATTTGAATACAGTGAGAGTCCCGCCAATCTTTTTTGAATGGCGGGGCTTTTTTCGGTAAACACAGAAAATAAACAGGTTGACGTAAATTATTGAGTTGTTATACAATAAATGAGTAAACCTAACTACATAAATAGATAACCAATTAAGGAGACTTCAACTATGGTAGAATCGCGTTTCAAATTACGAATGATGATAATATCAGCACTATTCGCAGCCATTATTGGTGTATTAGCACAAATCACGATTCCTTTACCCATCGTTCCCATTACAGGGCAAACGCTAGCCATCGGACTGGCCGCGACCATATTAGGAACACGCTACGGGACTTTATCGGTTGTCATTTATTTATGTATGGGGGCGATTGGTGTACCTGTATTCGCACAAATGCAGGCTGGTTTCGGCATTTTATTCGGGCCTACAGGCGGCTATTTAATTGGATTCATCCCTACCGCATTGATCATTGGGTATTTTCTTGAGAAGACAAGCTTTACACTGAAAAATGCAATAATCGCAAATGTATTAGGCATGTTTATGGCATTAACATTTGGAACCGTCTGGCTAAAAATGATTGCCGATCTTTCATGGACCGCGGCATTCACTGGCGGGTTTGCACCTTTTCTAATCGTCGGACTTATGAAAGCAGTAATGGCGGCGTGGGCTGGGATTGCCGTTAGAAATCGATTGAAATCAACAAACCTGTTAAACACATGGCGTGTTGAAGTGAAATAAAAATAGCAAAAGGCATCCCGATGTAAGGGATGCCTTTTCCATTTATTGTCGAGGTGCAAAAAGGATAACCGAAACGCCTAGTAGACAAATAGCGGCACCAACCCAATCATAAACGTCGGGTGCTTTCTTATCTACTCCCCATCCCCACAACACCGCGAGGACGATAAAGACACCACCATAGGCCGCGTAAACCCTACCAAATGAGGGGAATGCTTGAAAGGTAGCGATAACCCCGTATAAAGCCAGCGTTATTCCGCCAATTAATCCCCAATAGTACGGCTTTCCTTCGCGCAACCAAAGCCAGATCAGGTACCCGCCGCCTATTTCTGCTAATCCGGCAAATATAAATAATATAATGGCAACAATCATTGCAATACACTTCCTAATTCAATTGATGATATAAGTATAGCCTATCCATATTAAATAGTTTTACTTTACCTTTCGCACGAAAGAAAAAGCCACAGCCTTAACGGCTGTGGCGACGTATACTTATATGCTAACTCATAACTTTTTTACTAACAATCTCCTGAACCTCTGAACCATCAAGCGTTTCTTTTCGAGTCAGCGCTGCCACTAATCGTTCGAATTCTGCGGAGTATTCCCGAATAAGACTTTCCGTTTGACTGAGCGCCTTGTCAAAAATCACTTGCATTTTCGCTTCTTTTTCCCCTTCATTAAAGGTCAATGTGAAGCCGTCTTGCAAGAGACCTGTATCAACCATTCTTTCAATAATTTCTCTCGCCTGCTGCACATCACCACCGACGCCAATGCTGTGCTCGCCGAGGTGGATACGTTCAGCCACCCCACCACCCAAAATCATGCTGACCTGATCCAGTAATTCACTATACGTCGAAAGATGAAGTTCTTTCTGAACGGGAGCAACATACCCAAGAGCCTGTCCTCTTGGAATAATCGTCGCTTTCCTCACTGAACCAGGTTTGGTAATCGCTGCGATAAGCGCGTGACCAGATTCGTGAATAGCTACTCTACGCTTCGTTTCCGGATCATTCAATGTACGTGAAGCGCTCCCCAAAATGGTACGGTCAATTGCAAAATCCAAGTCGTCTTTTCCGATTTGTTGACGCCCATCACGAATAGCTCTTTTACTCGCCGTTTCAAACAGTGAACTAAGTTCAGCTCCGGAAAAGCCCGCTGTACTTTCAGCCAATACATCTAGGGATGCAAAGACGTCTCCTGCTAGTAGCTTTCCTTTCGTATGGATATCAATAATCTCTCTTCTACCTGTGGTATCTGGTAAAGGAACTTGGAATGAGTAATCGATTCGTCCTGGACGAAGAAAAGCTTCGTCTAGCATATCCTTACGGTTCGTTGCAGCAATGAATAGCACACCGTCATTATTATTACCGCCATCCAACTGTACAAGTAATTCCGTTAACGTTTTTTCCGTTTCTTCCCCACCATGCGTTTTCCGCTTTCCAGCAAGCGCATCAACCTCATCAATGAAAATGACTGCTGGACGTTGCTTTCTCGCATTTTGGAACAGCGTGCGTACACGGGAAGCTCCGACACCCACAAATAATTCCGTGAAAGCTGCACCACTCGATGAATAAAATGTGGCACCAATTTCCCGGGCAATAGCTTGCGCTAGCAAAGTCTTTCCTGTTCCCGGCGGCCCATACAGTAGAATACCTTTCGGCGGTTTAATACCAAGCTTTGCCGATCGTTTTGGATCTTTTAAAATAGATAATGTTTGGTAAATTTCTTCCTTCATTTCATCCGGAAGTCCACCGATGTCTTGTAACGTAACATCAGGTAAAGGTATTGCTTTAGATGCGCTATTTTTCATAGCAGAGGCACCAATGCCAATCTTGCCTTTTTTGTGGAGAACGAACAGTGTTACGAGTGATGCTATAAGTAATCCTCCGATCAGTAGACCATCGAATTGATTTTGATTTGAGTATTGATATGATAGATTGTATTTTTCCACCAGTTGTTCAACTAACTGGCTTTGCGGGCGAACTTTTGTCACATAAAGCGCGTCTGTCGTCTGTAAATACAAAGATCCACCTGACGTTTCTTTAAGTGAGATTGCCTGACCTTTGTCTGCCTGAATCGTTTTTTCCATTTCTGAAAATGTAACGGCAATTCCTTTATTTGCATCCACTACATACCAGCCAACACTTGCAGCTACTCCAATGACTAAGAGGACTAGAATCACAATCTTTGTTGCAAGCGTAGAATGAAACTTCAAGTCTGCTCAGCTCCTTATAGGATATATGACTAGTATAAATGATGAGCAAGGTCTTTTGGTGAACGAATAAAAGGATTACCACCCAGTAATGCCCATATCCATCTGTAGCTCAACTTGGATTAGCAAGGGACCTCTTTATCTGACGCTCCCCTTTTAGTGCAAGGTTACAGGTTGATTCAAGTGAAAAAGCCCTGAATTAGATTCAGAGCTAACCATTTACCATGTTTTCAAAAACTGCCTAGTTCGACTACGTCCCATTTCCAAAAGGGCTTCTTTGGACTGTTCATCTAAATCGAAATCAGTCGCGCTATACCCCTCCACCGGAATGAAAATAATATTCATTTCATGCTTGCGGGAGATATATCTTTCATCATGTGCATTTTTCATCGTTGTAAATAGCGCTTCGAATAAATTTAAGGCATTATTGATTGGGTAGCCTTGCTGATCTTCTTGACTACGACTTAGCTTCAAACCAAGTACTGGACGTTCTTTTCGTCCTCTTTCATCGTCAAATATCCACAAGGGGAAATTACTTAACACCCCGCCATCAACAACAATTGTGTCACCTGATCCAACTTTCAATCTGACAGGCTCAAAGAAAAATGGAATCCCGCAACTCATGCGTAATGCGCGCGCGATTGGAAATGTCTCTGCAGTAATTCCATAACTCGGCAAATCGTCTGGCAGCACAATCATTTTACCATTCGTTAAATCGGAAGCAATGAGCTTCAAAGAGCCTGGTGCGACATCCGCAAATGTATAGACATCTTTCGCCGCCAACTTTTCTAAAAACCAATTTTCCAATGCTTTTCCCTGATACAAACCGAGCCGCCAATATAAACCAATCCATTTCATAAAGGGAAATGGTAGTATCCTTCTACTCGGATCGAGCAAAGATTGTACATCCAGTTCATCTAATATCTCTTCAATTTCCTTAGCTGTATAACCAGCAGCTATAAAGCTTGCGATGATTGCACCTGCGCTCGTTCCAGCTACACGCTGAAAGCGATACCCCTTTTCCTCCAACATTTGATAGGCTCCCACTAATGCAAATCCTTTCAAACCTCCCCCTGAGAACACCCCATCTATTAACATCGTTAATCTCTCCCTTTTTCTTGGTGTTGTTACACTGTAAGAATAAAAGAAGAATAATAGAACAAAAAGTACCGGCCAGAAAACAATTTTGCATTGTTTTAGTCGCCGATACATGTATTTATCACAGACGAAAATTTTGTCGCCATTCAATCAGTTCCGATGCTATCATCGGTTTCGCAAAATAGTAACCTTGAATTATCGGTTGCTCACATGTTGAGGATAAAAACTGTGCTTGCTCCTCTGTCTCTACCCCTTCAAAAACAATCGACAAATCCAATGAACTCCCAAGTGCAATGATTGCTTGAATAATCGATGAATCTTTTTCGAATGCCGGCACTTCCTCCAAAAAAGATTTGTCAATTTTTAGTGTTGATATCGGCAATTTCTTTAAATAAGAGAGCGATGATACACCCATACCAAAATCATCAAGCGCGACAGAAAAACCATCTTGACGAATAATACTAACGGCTCTCATGGCTTCTTCAATCGATTTGACGAAACTTGTTTCCGTTATTTCAAGTTCAAGAAGCCTTGGTTCTAAATCATAATTTGTAACGGTTTGCTTTAAAACTTTCAACAGTCGTGTTGAGGTAACGTACTGGCCCGGTATATTAATGGACACTTGCCCAAATGATCTTCCATCCTTACGCCATTCTACTATCTGACGGCAAGTCCGCTCGATGACCCAATCGGTCACATCCAGCATTTGATCATACTCTTCCAAAATAGGAATGAACACCGCTGGAGAGAGCATGCCATACGTTGGATGTTGCCAGCGAAGCAAGGTTTCAACACCTATTACTTCATAAGTTTTGCCATTCACCTTTGGCTGATAGACAAGATACAGTTCTTCTTCCACCATCGCACGTTCTACATCTCTCGCTATTTCTCGATCAAATGTATATGTATGTATGTTTGGATCATAGGGAATAATTTCAAATTTGTATTGAAGCGATGGTGAATTTAATACCGCTAGCACATCCGAATATATTTTTGACGATTCATTTTGTTGGCTAACTGGTAACCAGGCACAGACCGCGGGAAGAATAATTTCCTTATCTTGATATGTGATTGGCTGACGAAGTGTTTGTGCGATTTTTTCCATTGCTGTTTGAAAAGCAATCTCCCGCTCTTGGCCTCGCCCTAAAAAGGCAAAACGATTACCTTTAATTCTATACAGATCAGTTTGTGGCGATTTTAGCGCAATCATTAAATCCGCGACATGCTGCAGGACTTCATCGCCAAAGAGATATCCATTCTCTCGATTAACTCTTTCCATATCATGTATATGCCAAATCGCTAGTGTCTGCTTCGCCGAAGAATTTGCCAACCGCCTTTCGAAATGACGACGATTTGGTAATCTTGTCAAAGTATCATAATAGTTGGCTCGATAGTTCACATAACGATCTACCAGAGTCGATAACAGCAGTAAACTGAGTAATATAGCCATACCACCTGCAACAGTGATCACGAGAAATGATAGTTCAAACTCATGATTCATCATGGAATTATATGTATAATCCGATACAACATAAAAAGAAATCGCCATCATTCCTGTATAGTGCATACTTGAAACCGCTAGCCCCATGATGATAGCTGCAAGAAATTGTATGAAGCGATTTTCCATATAACGCTGGAGAGCTGAAAAAATGAACAGCGCGACGAAAGAAACTGATATGGCAATAATAATAGACGCTGTAAACAGCCATTTATCATAGACATAACTCGCATCCATTTTCATAGCAGCCATCCCAACATAATGCATCGTTGAAATACCCAGTCCCATCACAACTCCGGCAATGATGTTCAGCCAAAGTATTTTTTTTGGCCGATTGGCTATATAAAACGCTAGAAAAGATGTAAGCATAGCTGGAAATATTGAAATGATAGTTAATAAACGATCATAGTGCATACTAACTGGTAGAGAAAAAGCACTCATTCCTACAAAATGCATAGACCATATACCAAATCCCATAGCAATCGACGCCAGCGTAAGCCAGAAATTATGATGCAAAAAGCTATTTTTTTGGGCACGCTCATTCATAGCTAACGCTGTATAGGAAGCAAAACATGCAATCAAAATTGATAACCCAATAAGCGGTAGCGAATACACCCCTTGTAACTCAATCAAATCTTTTGGTGGCGGACCAAAAAACATATTAGTCCCCCTTTCTACGAAGTTTATTTCAGTAAATCATACCATTCGTCCCAATCAATTAATATCCTTAAGTATTAAACAGAATTTAAAAATGGTTCTTTATATCTATAAATAAATAATTATCGGTACCTACTTCACACTTTAAATAGTTTTTAATACCACGCGGAACTTAGTAATCAGACATTCGTCTCTATTATGGTATACTTTTTTCACACAACACATAAAGACACATAATGGAGGAACATCATGAATCGATTAGAAGTAAAGAAGACAAAAAAACGTAAAAAATGGCCATGGATCATTGCAATTATTGCTCTTGCAATCGCGGGAGTTGCGCTAACCGTCTTTTTAGATTTAACCTCAACCTTAAAAGAAATGTACAAACCTATAGATCGGGAACTGTCTGATAAACGCGAGGAAGGTATCGCATTTGACAAAAAAGATCCTTTTTCGGTACTTGTGCTGGGCGTTGATGAACGAGAAGGCGATAAAGGTCGCTCCGATACAATGATTGTCATGACTATCAATCCAACTTTGAAGTCAACGAAAATGGTCAGCATACCGCGCGACACGTATACGGAAATTGTTGGTCACGGTACTCAGGACAAGCTGAATCACGCCTATGCGTTTGGCGGCATTCAGATGTCGTTAGATTCAGTTGAGAATTTATTGGATATGCCGATTGATTATGTTGCAGAAGTCAATATGGAAGGTTTTCAAAAAGTAGTTGATGCCGTCGGTGGCATAACGGTTGACAATGCACTAGAATTCACACAGGATGCCTTCCGCTTCGAGGCTGGTGAAATTACATTGACTGGTAAAGAAGCATTATCCTATGTACGAATGCGTAAAGGAGATCCAAATGGGGATTGGGGTAGACAAGATCGACAAAGACAAGTCATTCAAGGCGTTTTGCATGAAGGAAAATCGGTCAATAGTTTATTAAATTACCGCAGTGTTTTTAATGCTCTAGGCGACAACGTGAAAACCAATATGACATTTGATGAAATGGTTGGTGTTCAAAAAAACTACCGAGATGCGGCTGATACAATTGAACAATTGCATTTCGAAAAAGGGACAGGCGAGCGCATGAACGGCGGGATTTGGTATTATGTGATGGATGAAGAGGAATTACAAGAAGTTTCAAGTACGTTGAAACAGCATTTGGAATTGAAGTGACGTAATTCACAAGTGCTGTAATTTGGCTACATCCAATCTTCCTGAAGCCTTATACTGAATACGCACAAGGTTTATAGATTAAAAAATGCCCCGATGGATTTACATCCGGGGCATTTTTGTCGTTTAAAAACCTACAACACCACTACATGAATTACATTTTTGTATCACAAATTTAAGGCTATAACCGCTCAGGTAACATCATGCATTTGTTTCTAAATTTTCATTGCATGATCTGAATAGTTTAATACTGTAGATACTTTCCACTTTCAGACATTTTATGAGCTAGGCGAATCGTTGATACGGCTAACTCTGCATATGTCACTTGTTGTTTAGGATGAAAAGAATTTTGATTTACTTTTAATAATCCTACTGAGTTTGCTAATGCCACGTAGCCACTATATTCTTTGTTAACCTTTTTGGCATCGGCAAAGTCAAGTTTATAAATACTTGCATCTTTAGCGGCTTGCTCAAGTCCTAGGATTCGTATATACCAGGCTGCTAGTTCTTCCCTTGTGACAGGTCCATCGACATCAAAACCTTTATCATTTGGTTGAATGATCCTCAATTCAACCGCACGTTCAATCACTTGATAGAACGGATGTTTAACGTCTATATTCTTAAATGTTTGATTCATATTTTCTTGATCAACTTCATGGTTACCTTCATAAAAATAAGTAAGTGAATTAATGATGACCTTTAATGCTTCGCCTTTTGAAACAGAAGCATTCCCGTCAAATTTCTTACTATCTTTTACGTCTAAAATATTTGCTTGAATAAGATAATTGAGTTCCTCTTGAGCCCAAGGATGTGAAATGACAGTTGAATTTTTTCTATTCAAAAAGCTCTTCCATTCTCCTGTGTTAGCATCTAAAAAATTTAACGATTCTTCGCTAAATATAGGTACATAGACAAGATCATAGCCATGATTGGCCCCGTTTTGCTCTTGTTTCTTATACGTTAGTTTTAAATTTAGTGACTCTTTCAAGATATTTTTTGCCGCTTCCTTGGAAATTATTTTATCACTCGATGGCCATTTTTCCACCTCTTGATAACTGACATTTAGGCTACTTAAAGAACCGTCTGCAGCGATACTTACAGTAATGTCATCTCCTATCACAGTAATACCATTGACAACTCTCGGGAACGAAATGCTAAAAGCACCTAGTTCTTTGTCAAAATAAGGAGTTGCTATAGGCATAGCATAGTTGTGTAGGTAGGATGGAACCCATTCCTTTAGATATTGAATCGCTTGGGTGAGTGCTTTCTGCTGAGAAATAGCATTCTCTTTTTTAGGTTGTTCTCCAATTTGTTCTTGAATTTGACTTGTTAGATCGTAGAATTGCGTAACTTCTCCAGTACGTTTATTAATTTCCAAGGCCGTTCCAGTTCCACCATTCGCAAATTGATACATATAGTTAATACGGAAAACCGTCTGTCCGTTATAATTTTCTACTTCCTGAATAGACTCAATGTTTAATTTAACCTTATCAGATTTACTTGTAAGGAGTTGTTCAGCAATTTTCTTTGCTTCTTCTAAAGAAACGCCATTTTGTTTTGCGGGTAATGGCTTATCAGAAATCATCTCTATCTTTGTCCCCTTAGGAAAGTCTGTCGTGTAGCCGTTTGTAGTTAACCACTTCCCTGAAGTTGCGTGAACCCCCTGTAAATTTACAGTTGGTTGATAAACGAGTTGGACTCCACGTTCACCCGTCCTGTAATCAGTATTAATTTGATAGTACAAATCAGCAGATAGATTTCCTTTCACATTCTCTTCAATCTTCTTTTTATCTTTTAACAGTTTTACATCCTCAAAGGTAGATTTTTCGTTCTTCATAGGATACCTGTAAAAATTAACGAGCTCGCCATTCCCAAGAATAGTTACTTCTATCCTCTGATCCGAAACGGGTACTTTATTTTCCATACGTGTGAAAGAAAATGAATAACGAACAGGTTCTGTTAATGGTTGTTGTGAATAATAGTTGAAGGAATCTGTTTCCAATTGATATTCTTCGCCATCAAGAAATTGCTTTATAAAATTAACTGCTTTTTTCCTAGCCTCTTCTTTCGAAACCTTTGCAGGAAATAATGCTTCTGCTTCATTGGTAGGTTGATAATAAAATTGTTCGATGTCTAAATCCTTTCCAACGAATCCAACACTGCCATACAATCGCTTCCCATTAACTGTTTTAGTAAAAGATAAATCATGACGCAATGTCTCGTCATCAAGATAAAAATGACCATTACTCATTTGAAAATCACTATCTTTTAAGTAACCAAACTGATTAGGGAACAACTTCCGAAACTTCTTAATTAAATCATTTTTTGTGACACCTATTTCTGTGGAAGCAACTTGAATCTGTACCTTTTCTGGTTGCTCATTCACTGTGTTTGATGCGTTGGCAATAGTTGAAAACATTCCAAAAGATAAAACAGAGGAACTTAATAGGATACCGGCCTTCTTCACTTTTTTCAAAATAACCCTCCTACATGTAGTGGTCAATAACTTGTACAGTCGATTCCGTGAATTGTGAACAAGAAACTTTTCTTCTTTTCTATCGTTGATTCCAGACAACATTTTGATTTTATGATTTCTATAAAGAAGATAGACCTAATTTAACAATTGATTTTCCAGCTGATAAAATCGATAAATAAGAATTGATTGTATTTGAAGAATAAAGCTCAGCACCTTGCCTCATTAGACGGCAGGTGCTGAGCTTTATTTTCCATTACTTATAAGTTTGGCAAGTTTTTCTTCATTAGCCACATGATACATCTAAAACCTACGAAGGTCATTACTCGGATTGACTGCGCCGATACTTTTAATGCATCCATTCCGGTTTGCAAAAATACTATTTACCCATTGAAACGTATTTCATCCACGGTGAACTTCTTCATCCCTTCCAAATCTGGCTCGTACCCGATACCATAGGCAGTCGGAACAGCGATATAACCACCATCTACGACCACCTCCGGAGAAATAATATCTCGTTCCCAGTAATGAGATGATCCTGCTGTGTCACCTGGTAGGATGAAGTTTGGCAGTGTTGTGAGTGCAATATTATGTGCACGTCCAATTCCTGCCTCCAGCATACCACCACACCAAACCGGAATGCCTTGCTCCATACAGTAATCATGAATTCTTTTCGCTTCGCTCAGGCCTCCAACACGCCCAATTTTAATATTAATCACTTTTGTACTACCAAGCTCTACAGCTTTTCTTGCATCTTCAAGAGAATGTATGCTTTCATCCAAACAAATTGGTGTTTGTAATTGTTTTTGCAACACAGCATGGTCAATAATATCATCAGAAGCAAGTGGTTGTTCAATCATCATCAAATGGAACGCATCAAGTTGTTTAAGCAAGTTCACATCTTTTAGTGTATACGCCGAGTTAGCATCTGCCATTAGCGGGACGTCGGGGAAATGTTTGCGTAGCTCACGGATGACTTCGATGTCATGTCCCGGTTTAATTTTCACCTTTATGCGCTTATATCCTTGGTCGATAAATCCTTGGACAGCAGTCACTAAATCCGCATGATTTTCATGGATGCCGATACTAATACCTACTTCAATCTTATCTCGTTGTCCACCTAGCGCTTGTGCCAGTGTCAATTTTTTACGCTTAGCATAGAGATCCCAAATGGCACCTTCAACAGCTGCCTTGGCCATATTATTTCTACGAATAGCAGCGAATAAAGTACCCACTTCATCCGGATGATCAATTTCTTTCCCTATTACCATCGGGATTAAAAAATCTTTAATCATATGTAGATTTGTTTCAAGCGTTTCTTCTGTGTACCAAGGGGCACGGAATGCGACAGACTCACCCCAACCTGTGTTTCCGAGCTCATCCTTTACCTCAAGCACCAGGAAATCCTTCTCTTGAAGCGTGCCAAAACTTGTTACAAATGGTGTTTTCAACATCATCTTCATTTTACGGACGTAGATTTCTTTAATGATCATTGGAATTCTCCTTGTATGTTAAAGTTAGTCTAATTATGTACCTTATCGTTCTATCTTCCCTCTTTCCCGGTGAAGTTTCAACATTTACATCCATACAAAACTAAAGACACCTCATCTAGTAGACAAGGTGCCTTTTCACTGTCTTATGCTCGTGCCAACATCCGTTCCAGTGCGGTAATCGCATCTTTAGCCGTTTCTTTATCAACCTGAATAATATTGACCTCCTTTGCCTTTGCAATACTGTCCAAACTCCATAATAGATGGGGTAGATCAATACGATTCATGGTCAAACAAGGACACATACTCGGATTAAGGGAAATAATTTGTTTGTCCGGATGATTTTGAATGAGTCGATTGACAAGATTCATTTCCGTACCAATTGCCCACTTGCTACCAGGTTCTGCATTTTCTATTGCATCAATAATGTACTTTGTAGAACCGTTGTCATCCGCCAGTGCAACGACTTCGCGTGAACATTCCGGATGGACGATGATACGCATTTCTGGATCATTTTCGCGAAGGTCAACAATATTTTTAACAGTAAAGTTCTCATGAACGGAGCAATGTCCTTTCCACAAAATCACTTTGACGTCTTCCCATTTCCCTTCAAACTCCAGCTTATCGCGCACCGGGTTCCACACAGCCATCTGCTCTAACGGAATCCCTATGTCGTACGCTGTATTTCTACCTAGATGTTGGTCCGGTAAAAAGAGGATTCGTTCTTTTTGTGTAAAAGCCCATTCCACCATCGCATGCGCATTTGATGATGTGACCGTCGCACCGCCGTTTCTCCCAACGAACGCCTTAATCGCTGCAGTCGAATTGACGTATGTAAGAGGGACGATGGTGTCGCCAAACATTTCCGTAAGAGCCTCCCATGCCCGATCCGTCTGGAAGATATTCGCCATATCCGCCATCGAACAGCCCGCACGCATATCAGGTAAATACACTTTTTGATGGTCATTTGTCAAAATATCAGCCGTTTCTGCCATGAAATGTACACCACAAAAGACAATATGCTCCGCTTGTTCATTTGCCGCGCAAAGCTGCGCCAATTGTAAGGAATCGCCTGATACATCTGCAAACTGGATGACCTCATCTTTTTGGTAGTGATGCCCTGGGATGAAAAGTTTCTTCCCAAGTTGATTTTTAATAGCCGTAATACGTGCTTCCATTTGCTCGCGTGTCAGATTTTTATACATTTCTGGCAATGTACCACTTTTCTGCTCTTCAAAATAGTGCAAGATAGACAAATCGATTCCCCCATTATTTTGTATGAATACTTACATTTGCGCTTATATCCAGCGCCTTTACAGAGTGCGTTAAATAGCCTAAAGAGATATAATCTACACCCGTTTCCGCATAAGTACGGATTGTATCATTGGTAATCATCCCAGACGCTTCGGTGATGATGCTGTCAGGGACAATTGCTATCCATTCAGCAATTGTTTCGGGTGTACAATTGTCAAACATAATAATGTCCACTTTCGCTGCAATTGCTTCCTGTAATTGCTCAAATGATTCTATTTCCACCTCAATTTTCACAGTATGGCCAAGTGCCGCTTTGACTGTTTCCACGGCTTTGGTCAGAGAGCCCGCAAATGCCAAGTGATTATCCTTCAACATCACTGCATCAAATAAGCCGTTACGATGATTGAAACCACCGCCGGTACGAACCGCATATTTATCCAACATGCGTAAGCCCGGCATCGTTTTCCGGGTATCACATACTTTCGTTCCCGTCCCCTCGATTTTTCCCACAACCCGATTTGTTTCAGTAGCTATCGCACTCATCCGTTGAATCAAGTTTAAAATAACACGCTCACTTTTCAATAAGCTCTGAACAGAACCTTTGGCAGTCGCAATGACACTTCCTTTTACAATTGGTGTGCCATCCTCCACATAACAATTTACTGTCGTGTTTCGATCGACAACTCGTACGCCTTCTTCAATGACCTTTGTCCCGCAAAAGATACCGTCCATTTTTGCCACGATATTCAGTTCTCCGATGACGGACTCAGGGAATAAAAATTCACTGGATAAATCACAATCACCGATATCTTCTAGATAAAACTGTTCAAGCATAGACCTCAACTTTATGGTGTTCACGTTGTCGTTCCCTCATTTCGATTCCTTTTTTAGATTGGACAATATGGATTTGTCCCCATCGCTCATCCTCTTCGTAAAAATCTTCTCGATTATGTGCCCCTCTGCTTTCCGTCCTCAGCTGCGCAGCTTTTGTAATCAGTTTTGCGGCATGTAGCATAAACAGCAATTGAATGGTGTCGGTACTCCATTCATTCAATGACAAATCCTCGGAAATTCCTTCTCCGTATCCACTTAACCAATTATCCAGTTGTTCGAGTTCCGATTGCGTCCGAATAATCCCTGCATAGGCCATCATTTTTTCCTGTAGTTCTGCTTTAGCAGGCAACAAAGGCTCTTGTCGCACAGCTTGCTTCGTTGGAAAAACAAATGTACTTGCCATCCCGCTCTGGGCAGGCTGTATATTGAGAAACGTGGCCAATTTTTTGCCGTAATGTAGCCCTTCTAGTAGCGAGTTGCTTGCAAGCCGGTTGGCGCCATGGACACCTGTAGATGCCGTTTCACCAATCGCATACAATCCTTCAATCGATGTGCGGCCTACGGAATCGACGGCAATTCCCCCCATCAGAAAATGGCAGCCCGGTGCGACAGGAATCTTCCGTTCTTTCAATGACACGCCATTTGCCTCACACATCGCAGTGATGGTTGGGAAGCGTGCTTCGAATCGATCAATCTTCGAAATGTCCAAATAGACGTCTTTTCCAGCCACTCGCTGTTGAAATAATTCTTTCGCTACAATATGTCGTGGTGCCAAGTCTTCCAGGGGATGTTTTCCAGCCATTATCGGTATTCCAGCCCCATCGACCAATTGGCCCCCTTCCCCTCTGACCGCTTCAGAAACCAAGCCCCTTGTTTTACCGTTTAAGTAAAGTAGCGTCGGATGAAATTGTATAAATTCCATATCTGTAATTTCCGCACCTGCCCGGTACGCTAGCGCAATGCCATCACCGGCCACGGAAGGATCATTTGATGTGAAGGAAAATAATCCGCCAATTCCCCCCATCGCTAGAACTACATGATCAGCGATATACATTTCGTTATTGCCCTCTTCATCCTTCGCTTTAATGCCAATACACTTTTTCGTAACCGGATGAATAATAAGTTCATAAACAAAGCGATTTTCTACAACATCAATATCTTCCCTCAGAGATAAAAATAGATGATCCATTATGTATGTACCTGTTGCATCACCGCCACAATGAACAATCCGGTTTCGTCCATGGGCACCTTCCATGCCCAAAGCAAGTCGTCCCTTATCGTCCTCATCGAAATAAAGTCCACCGTCTTTCAACTGTTCAATGAGTTCTGGACCATTCTCAACGAGCTCACGTACTTGCTGTTCGTTATGAAAATGACAACCTGCTTTAATCGTATCTTCATAATGAAAGACCGGTTTGTCCCCCTCACCGACTGCCGCCGCGATCCCCCCTTGCGCTCGATAGGAATTACTAGCACGTCTTGTAGATTTTGTGATGATCAGTACGCGAAATCGAGCGCTTAGATGATGGGCTAGTTGCATGGCAGCAATACCGCTACCGACAATGATACAATCATACGTCTTCATTTTTGTCCCCCCGACCCGTTTAATGTCTTGACACCTATCTTTACACAAAAGATAATCTATGACAAGATGAATTTATTACAACTGAGGGGGAATGACTTTTGCATTACTTTGATTACGCAGCAACAACACCATTACATCCGGAGGCAGCACATATCTATGGCAAACTGTCACAAGGTTGCTACGGTAATACGAGTAGCTTGCATGAAGTGGGAGCGGAAGCACAAAATATGCTGACGTTTTGCCGTGAGGAACTTGCGGGGATGCTCGGCGTTCATTCTGCCGGTATTTATTTTACGGGTGGAGGTACGGAAAGTAATCTGCTGTCGATTATTTCACTAGCGAAAGCTAATCGCCATAAAGGGAATCATATCGTTACGACAGTCGGCGAACATCCCTCCATCGATTCTGCATTGGCTTATTTACAAGAAGAAGGATTCACTGTCACGACAATCCCATTTACAGAAGAGGGCTTTGTGGATCTTCAGTTATTTCAAAAAGCATTAACAAGCAAGACGATTCTTGTTAGCATACAACACGTCAATCCAGAAATTGGTACGATACAGCCACTTGAAGAAATTGCGTCACTCTTACACGAACGCTCGATTCTTTTGCACAGTGATTGTGTGCAGTCTTTTGGTAAAATCAATTTGAAACCGATAGCGCAAATTGTTGATAGCCTAACCATCTCCAGCCATAAAGTGTACGGGCCAAAAGGAGTCGGTGCTGCCTACATTCACCCTCGTCATCGACTTGTACCCGTCTTCCCAGGTTCGGTCCATGAATCTGGTTTCAGAGGAGGTACGGTTAATGTGCCAGGCATCGCCGCATTCGTTACCGCTGCTACCTATGCGAACAACATCGATCACCATTGTGCTTCATTCCGACATGCATTTCTGGAAAAAATCATGAGACATCCCAAGCATTTTACCGTCTACCAAACAAGCGTTGCCGAAAAACAACTTCCGCATATTATCGGACTAGGTGTGAAAAATATCGAGGGACAGCTAATCATGCTAGAATTGAATCGACTCGGTTTCGCAATTTCGACTGGTAGCGCTTGCCAAATCGGCCAACAACATACATCGAAAGCTATGATGGCCCTACAAGTAGATACACAACAAGCGAAGGAATTTATACGTATTTCTTTCGGAAGTAGCACAACAATGGATAGCGTACACAAGTTAGCGAATCACCTTATTGAAAGTGCCTTAAAAATTCATGCATCAGTATGCTAAACTAATAATGCTAGGAGGAATTTAAATGACCGTTAATAAAAAAATACATGGCGATGAACGCCGACAACTATTGATCGATACATTGCAATCATCTGCCAGACCGATGACCGGAAAAGAACTTGGAGAGATGACCAATGTCAGTCGGCAAGTCATTGTCGGAGATATTACATTGCTGAAGGCAAAAAACGAACCTATCATTGCGACAAGCCAGGGCTATATCTATATGCAAGCACAAACGGCACAGGAGAAAATCGAAAAAGTAATCGTCTGCCAACATCAACCTGAGCAAACGGAAGAGGAATTGAATATCCTGGTCGATAACGGGGTAACTGTAAAAGATGTAAAAATCGAACATCCTGTTTATGGAGATTTAAGTGCTTCTATCATGGTATCCAATCGCCATGAAGTGCAAGAATTCATCAAAAGAATTCAAGATGCGGACGCGTTTTACTTATCGAAGCTAGCTGAAGAGGGCATTCATCTTCATACCCTACTAGCAGACAATGTAGAGCAAATAAATCAGGCGGAGCATGCATTAAGAAAAGCGGATATCCTCGTCGAATGACCGGATTCCGCTTTTCATTCTCACTAAAAAATCCAAAAGACTATCGGGCCAATAACCGCGCCGATGATGGCACACAGTGTCATGGCAACCGAACTCATCGAGGCTTCCTGCTCACCAAGTTCAATGGCTTTCGATGTACCTAAGGCATGGGCCGCAGCACCTAAGCCAAGCCCCCGCCCCATAGCCGTATCTATCCGAGTCCATCTAAAAAACATCGGTCCGAAAATAACTCCAGTAAAGCCTGCCAGCATGACAAATACGACCGCTAACGAAGAAATCCCCCCTACTGCCGAGGTAATTTGAATCGCGATAGGCGTAGTAATTGATTTTGGTAATAATGAAAGAAGAATGTCTTGCGAGAAACCAAATAACTTGGCAAATAGGACGCCACTCGCCATTCCGACCACAACGCCCATTAACCCCCCCCCACCAATCGGAAGCATATTCTTTTTCAGTAGATCCCGCTGCTTGTATAACGGAATGGCTAACGCAACAATGGCCGGACCAAGTAATCCATCCAACCACTTCCCACCAATCATATACGTCGTATAAGGAACTTTAAACAACAGAAGGATGATGATAATCGCAATTGTCGATGTAAGAATAGGAATTAAAAAAGACCTACGATACTTTACATATACAACATTCAGTACAAGGTAAATACCAATGGTCATGACAGTAAAAAGGATAGCAAACATCATTATTCGCATGGCACTTCCTCCTTCTTAGCCGATTTCCTGGCAATAAATTGACTGGTATAGCCCGAAATCCACATCGTCAAAAATGTACTAATCATTGTAATAGGGATTAATAGAATGCCTTTTCCTTTAAAGACGTCCCCATAATCCATCGCACCAACTGTTGCGGGTAAGAGGAATAGCGGGATAAAAGATAATAAGAAATAAGAACCTGCTTCAATCCACTGAAGCCGAACAATTTTCAATGATAATGCTGCCCATAGCAATAGCAGACCTATGATACTACCTGGAAGCGGTATATGAAAAAAATTTCTAAGCCAGCCGCCTACTAGCACAATGCCGTATAATAATAGGACTTGTACAACAATATTCACGTATTTCACCAAGACCCCTCTTCCCCTTCCATGATGTATATGCCAAAGTGAATTGTAAGACTATTCCTATGATTATAGAGAAGTATAGTAGAATTATCAAAGGCGGCTCTTATGAAACTCTTTTAAAAGTGAAACGTATAATAGCTATCCGTATGTATCAAATTTATAAAAGGAGTGGTTGCTAATGGGATTTAGTCCATTTGATGATTTCATGTTTTCATTCGGTCCAATCTTCATCGCTGTCATATTTATTGTAGTCATTGGTTTCTTTATTTTTACGATTGTTAAAGGGATTGGTCAATGGAATACCAACAACAACTCACCAAAGTTAACCGTCCCCGCAGAAGTCGTCACAAAGCGTTCTGAGACGTCTGGCGGATCAGGCGAATCATCGGCCAGCACATGGTATTATGTCACCTTTCAAGTCGAAAGTGGTGATCGCATGGAACTGCCAATGAAGGGCTCTGAATACGGTATGCTCGCTGAAGGCGATGTGGGAATGCTAACTTTCCAAGGCACGCGTTACCTAGAATTTAAACGGGTTATTCGCGAATAAACTGTAACGAACACAACGCCCCCACTTATCACTGGGATACGCCCTTTATGTGATTGAAGTGGGGGTCTTCCATCGGCAAATAGATAAAACCCCTTGTCAATTTGTCAGACAAGGGGTCTTACACACTATTCCAATCCGATTTCTTTCTCCAACTGCTTCAAAAAACCTACCATATAGTCATGCCGTTGCTCTGCCATACGCTTGCCTTCTACAGTCACCATCAGCTCTTTCAGCAACAGTAACTTTTCATAGAAATGCGTAACTGATGCGGTTTCCTTACCCCGATACTCCACCTCAGACATATGTCCACGTACCATTTCGCTAGTATCATATAGCCTTCTACCCCTTGCCCCGCCGAATGCAAACGTCCGGGCAATCCCAATGGCTCCAATTGCGTCTAAGCGGTCGGCATCGCGGACGATAGCTCCTTCAATGGATGTCAGTTCTTTCGCATTACCGCCGCTGAATGACACACTTTCAATACATGCAAGAACTTGTTGAGATAGATCATCAAGCGCACCGATTGAACGTAAAATATCAGCCGCAGTTAGCTGACCATCCGTTTTGTATTTGGCATCATCAATATCATGCAGTAGAACAGCTAACCGGACAACATCTTGGTTGGCAGTTTGCTCTTTATGTAAAATCTCTTCAGCATTTTTCAAGACACGTTCAATATGTGCAAAATCATGACTTGCATCAAACTGATTGTATATTTGTTCGACTACTTGCCGACATTTCTTTAGAAGGTTCTCCATAAAATCACTCCGTTTTTGATTAATATAAAATGAATTAGGTAGTTCAGAAAATTTAGGCATATCGTTGACGTAAATTGTCGATTAATGTATAGTTAATTCATCCATGCATAGAATGGATGGGACATTGAAACGCCGAGGAGGAGTCTACATGTACCAGGGAAAAGTCAAATGGTTCAGCAATGAAAAAGGCTATGGTTTCATCGAAGCGGATGACGGGGAAGATGTGTTCGTCCACTTTACCGGTATTGTATCAGAAGGCTTTAAAACGCTTGATGAAGGGCAATCCGTATCTTTCGAAATCATCGAAGGAAATCGAGGTCCTCAGGCGGCGAATGTCTTAAAATATGGCGATGAATGATTCAACATAAAATCCCGCTGACGCAAGTTCCGGCGGGATATTATTTTTTGACCTTATTCATCTCCTGCCCTAGAAACCGAAGCTGCTCACCGATTGTACAGATTTTTATACAAAATCTGTGGGCACCTGTCTTCCCTTTCTCTTTGGACAGTTGTTTTTTCAGAAAACAATCCTCACAATAGGTAACAAGAATCTCATCAATTTCACCCATTATCGTTGTCTTATTCATAATTTCCTCCCAGTAAGACGATTCATCTATTCTAACTTGAATCAGCAATAAGTTCAAACTCCTTACTGAATCAAGTTATGTGAAAAATATGGCATGTAGCTACAACTCTTCGAAAGAATACGTCAATCGAGGTGAACCATATGCTTGAAGTATACGTGGACGGTGCCAGTGCTGGTAACCCAGGAAAAAGTGGTATTGGAATTTACATCAAAGGCGAGGGCCATCAACTCAGGATTTCCGAAGCGATTGAACCAACAGACAATCACACTGCTGAATTCCAAGCTCTGCTACGCGGAATGGAAGAAGCAGCAAAGTTAACGACCGGTATCGTATCCGTACGCTCTGATTCCCAGATTGTTGTCATGGCTGTGGAAAAAGAATTTGTTAAACGAGAAGCCCATAAACCAATCTTGGCACAAATTCTTGCCATCGCCAAAACGTTTGACTTCTTTTTCATCAAATGGATTGCCGATACAGAAAACCGCGCCGCCGATGCCCTTGCGCGAGAAGCCATACATAAAAAAGACTGAATTGGCCAAGCCGCTTCAGTCTTTTTTCGTTATGCTTTCATAAATGTAACCGTATTGTCCGTTGAATCATACAAAACCCATTCTCGATCCCCTACAACCGCACCGACATTGACGTGAATATTCTCACCCTCCATACGATATGGAACGCCAAATTCAATCTCTTGATGAATACCATTTTGCACCAACTCAGATTGATGGCTATGGCCATAAAATACAAAAGAATGTTCAACACTTTCTCGAACGAGTGACCAAGGTAGCCCGCCCCACTCCCACTGGTGCCCATGGATAACTTTAGCATTGCCCATATCAATTGTTTGCGGCAATGTAGCTATTTTTTCCCGTAACGAATCATCTGTTTGCGTTATCAATAAGATACGTTCTTCTTGATTACCACTTACTGAAGGAAACATCAATAAGTCAGGAAAGCCTTCGGGAATAAGCATGACATCCTCTAGGTTTGTATATTTTTTATCGGTAATATTTTTTTTACTAATGATGCATTCAAACAAGTCGCCTGTTCCAACCAACTCCGCTTCCGGTGCTTTATCGGAAATGTCGGCGAGCACTTTTTCTAGATCCACCTTGGAAGAATGAATGTCTCCGAGTAATGCAAAGATCATGTAAATAGCCTCCTCAATCTTTCTCGACCTTGGCGTCTTTCTGCGAAATCCAATCGCTATAACTACCAACGTACAGGCGCACACTGTCAAAACCATTGTGCTTCAGCATGGCGTATAACGGAGCCGCAGTCACGCCACTACCGCAATACACGGTCACTTCCTCCGATGGATCCGCGACCTGCGCCAATTGCGATTTGACACTTCCATCTAAATCGAAGATACCACCTTTTTTCAACTGTTCCCAATCAAAGTTCAACGCACCCGGAATCCGCCCCGCAATCGGATCAATCGGCTCCTTCTCACCACGGTAACGTTCCGCTGCGCGGGCATCTAGTAAGATACCCGCTGTATTACCCGCAACCGTCTCCTCGACCAGCTGACGAGATGCATAGATACCTTCATCCCATTCAGGAGACATCGACGTTAAAACAGGTACCGATGCTACGCTATCAATCGGAATTCCAGCCTGTGTAATCGCCCCGAAACCTTCAACCGCGATAACAGCATTGGTGAATCCAGCGTATTGCAGCAACCACCATGCGCGTGCCGCAAACGGACTGCCACCATCGTCGTAAATCACAATGTGGTCACCGATTGATAGGCCACTTTTACGGAACAGATTCGTCAAGGCTTCCTTTTCAGGCATTGGATGACGTCCGGCTGTTTTAGTCATATCAGACATGTCTTGTTCAAGGTCCCAGTACACCGCACCCGTTACATGACTTTGCTCATATTTCCGCTGACCTTCATGCACATCTTGCAATGAAAAACGGGTATCAATCCATTTCGTTTCACCAAAATCGATATCTTTTACAGACACAAATACGTTCCCCAATTACCCCAGCTCCTTCACTGTAGTTTATTATAAACTGCACGCCATTCTTCAAGCTGTTCTGTTCCTTGTAGTAGTGTTCGTTCTGAAGCAATCTGCGACAGGCTTTCTTTCAATAAATGCTGTCTAAGTCCTTCTGCTTCACTGTCAATCCAACTATCCGTCCACTTTTCAAGTAACTCCTTTTCATGCCCTAAATAAATGGAAGCATCTTGCTTCAGTAGCTCCTCCAGTCGGTCTTTCAAGATATCCCGTTCCCCTTTTTCAAAGAACGCCTTCTGATTCTTAAACAGTTTATTGACACGACTATAGACGTTCGGATCTGCATAAGGCGCCTCGAATGACAACATTTCAGCATCCTGCGCTTCGTATGGTGAAGGTGAAATGGAGCCGTCTGTCTCATTTAGATGGGAAGCTTCTATGCGTTGACGTTCATTCAGCTGCTTCTTCATGAAGTTCAACATCCGTAAATTGGTCACTTTCAGCTCTTGTGTCAAATCGAATCCAATCATCTGCACAGTTTCAGCAAGCGCGCCTTTCAATGCACGATCCGCTGAATGATTAACGAAGATGGATGGATTATATGCTTCTTTGAAAAAATCGCCGTAGCGTAAAAATACGCGTTGTAAAATGTAGTAGACCAGTTCACCCAACTCATTATTTGCTGCTTTTCTTAACACATCTGCAAAATTGTAAGCGAAGTGTTGACGCACTTCCCCTTCAATCTTATTCAACTCTTCTAGTCTTTCTGCCTTTCGCGTCATGTTCGCTTCCGTACGTGAAATCAGTGAGGACAAGCGTTCGATTGTTTTTAGAGTCTCTTCTTCTAACGCCTGCACTGCAAGTCCTTTAAGATCGTTCTCAAGGAAATGATGGAACTGTTCTTCGAACGGGGTCATAAGTGGATCTAGTTGTTTAGCCACTTTAGCTTCAAGTGCTTGCAAGCTTGAAATCCCATGAACCCTCGGATTGCGGATGCCGAACTTCTGCAGTTCATCCGAAACGAATGTCTTAACAGCCTCCGCTTCTTCCGCGTTGGATGCAAGGTCGATGGCATTGACGATGAAAAACATCTTATCGAGTTCGAACGCATCTTTCACACGCCCCAGTTGGACAAGGAACTCCCTATCTGCTCTGGCGAATGCGTGGTTATAATAAGTGACGAACAAAATAGCATCGGCGTTTCGGATATAGTCAAATGCAACATCCGTATGACGTGCGTTGATGGAATCGGCCCCAGGAGTATCGACAAGCGTAATCCCTTTTCGCGTCAATTCGCAATCATAATAAAAATCAATGGATTCAACAAAACAGCTACGATCTTCTTCCGCGACAAATTTAACGAATTCGTCCCGTTCCGCCTTGATGATGGAACCTAGTTCATTTTTATAGATGGGATACCCTTTTTTGAAAGCCGTGATAAACGCCCTATGAATATGAAGATTTTCATCCGTCAATTCTGTATGAAGTGCCTCATCAGCCTTTTGATAGGCATCATTCAATGAAGTTGTTACTACACCAAGCGATTCAAATGAACGGCTAACGTCTTCAATCATACGTTCTTCTGTTTTCAACAGCACATCAGCCGTGCCGTCTTCTTTCCCTGGCCCAACAGGACGAATTCGATTGATAGCCGCCGTTGTTGGATTTGGCGAAACCGGTAATACTTTCTCCCCAATCAATGCATTCGAAAATGAAGATTTTCCTGCGCTAAACGCTCCAAATAATGCAATGGTAAATTCTTGACCATCTAACCGATCCGCTTTTTTCCGTAAATAATCAGCTGTTTCCAGAAAACCTGGGATACTTTCTACTGAATGTGCGACTTGAATGGCTTGAGCAACGACCGTTTCTGAATCAGAAGTAATTATTGCCAACTCAGGCTGATTGGTGTCTTCGTCCGGTTCCACTATTTCTTCCGGGATAACCACTTGCTCTTCGGAAAACTCCATTGTTTGAAGCGCTTCGCGTGTCTCCCACTTTTGAAGAAGCATTTCGCGCCCCTCAATGATTGCTGTGGATGGACTTTCCATGCTATTTTCAAGAGTTGCTAATTGAACTTCAACTTCCTCAACTTGCCTGATGGCTTGTAGTTTTTCATCCAAACGACGTACTTTCTGCTCAAGCATACCGGCATTATCATCGCCTGCTGTCGATGCAATCAACGCCATATCATGTTTCCATTCGTCCGTCATTCGGCGGAATGTAGCATGGATTGCTGTTTTCATACGTTCCGAATAGTTTAGTACGGTGTCACCTGTAATGACGTCTGATACGGTAAATTCCTTTTCAATCGCAGCAAACGGAATAGACAAATCCATTCCATCAATGGCAAGCGACCGTTCGTCTGTCAAAATCCCGGCCTCTTTCAAGGTCTTTTTCATAAGGGTTTTCAAATGGACCTCAATTTGAGCATGGACGAGCGCACCCATATTATCAGCCAATGCCTGTTTACGGCGTTCTCTTTCTTCAGCCGTCTTTTTGGCACCAAATAGTAAACCGACTTTAAAACGAGAAGATAGTGACTCCAAATATGTCTTCAACAGTTCACGCGTTTCATAGGGTGTGATGGCTGCACTTTGCATAAGGCTATTACGTTCATTTTCAAATGTAGTAGAAAATTCATCCCCTGACAGAAGCGCTAGCATTTTTTTAGATTCCGAAGCCTCTTCTAGCAGTTCGTCATGCCTGTCCCACTCATCATCCGTAACGATTGCAGAAAATGTATTTTTCCGCTCCACAATTTCATCGGCTAAATAGAAGCTATGCTCATCTTTTAGCTTCACAAGTGTTTGCTTCGCATTTTCTACGAATCGCTCCTGCCAGTTTTCCATCGATCCATCAACAATCGCTTTAACAGCGCCAAAATCATTATGTGGATGTGCCGCATCTTTCAATGAGGTATAAAAGATGCCTTTCGGTATAACGCCCCACATCTTAAATGAGTCTTCAACGGACTGTTTGAATTCTGCAAATGACAATTCGCTATCACGATGTTTGTCGATTTGATTGATGATTAAATAAACGTTATCGTTATAACGCATCAATTCCTTCGTAAAACGAAAGTTTAGTTCGGATTGTACATGATTATAATCCATCGTATAAAAAACGAGGTCTGCAAGGTGAAGTGCAGATTCCGTTGACAGTCGGTGAGCATCGTCCGTTGAATCGACACCTGGCGTATCCATTACTGTGATACCCTCAGGTAACTTAGATTGCGTATGACCTATTTCAACAAGTGATACGGCCGCTCCGTCCTTACTAAACGATTTGACGGCCGCTGGAAAACCATGCCCTCCATATTTCACTGCAGTCCCATCTGTACGATAAATAACCGCAAAATCCGTAGCTGTTTTTCGTACTTTTACAATGTTAGCACTTGTCGGGATTGGACTTGAAGGCAATAAGTCATCACCCGTCAATGCATTAATCATCGATGATTTACCAGCGGAGAAATGGCCTGCAAAACCAATTGTATATTCCCTGTCAATCAGTTTCGCTGCAAAAAGTTCCGTTTTCTTAAAACGTTCTTCATCATCATTGTTCGCAAAAATTTGACCGTAACTAGCCGCTTGTTTAATTAATAGATCTATCTCTTGCATGGTTCACTCTACCCCTTCATCAATTGCTGTCCCTATCATACCATTTTTCTTTATATGACAAATAAAAAAATAAATCATAGAATTTTGTCGAATAACGTGTTTCTCTAAGAGAATACCAGTATAATAGAACTATCATTATTATATGGAGGTGATTTTTATGAGTACTTCCACTCACGCTCGGATGATCTTAAATGCAACTATTGTCTCGTTATCAACTATCATTCCTATCAAATTAGAATTTTTAGCTCCCACGAGGATCGTACAACCATACGACCAAAAAGAATTAAGTGTATTGATCGAACTTGTAGGTAGTGTAAAAGGCCAGTTAATCCTAGATTCGTCCACGGATATCATTGCAAAAATTGGACAAACCATGTTTGGTATGACTATTGAAAGTGAGATGGTTGAATCGTTAACCGGAGAGATCGGCAATATGATAGCTGGAAACTTATGTACTTTACTTGAAAAAGACGGTCTTATTCTTGATATTTCCCCCCCTACAGTTATGGCAGGTACAAAAAAGTTTTGCGATTTCAAACAGGCTATCAAATTACCAGTACGATTTGACAACGGCGCCATATTAAATGTACTCCTGACAATAGATGAAAATTAAAACCAAAAAGTGCTGTTCCATTCACCGGATTTTCTCCGGGGTATGAAACAGCACTTTCTATTTACAGATTATAAAACTTTGTGTATTTTTCGGACAAATAGTCTGCCAAATAACTGGCGTTTAGACCTTCACCTGTAGTATCTTGAATAATTTCAAGCGGCTTCTTCATCTTGCCGTATTGATGAACATGCTCTGTTAACCATTCAAGAATCGGGCTGAACTCCCCTTTTCCACACAATTCATCAAAATGAGGGATATCTTTTAACATAGCCGCCTTGAGTTGCGCAGCATACATATAGCCGAGTGCATAGGATGGGAAATATCCAAAGTCGCCGCCCGCCCAGTGAACATCTTGCAGCACACCTTCACCGTCATTTTGCGGACGGACTCCGAGGTACTCTTCATACTTATCATTCCAAATCTGCGGTAAATCTTTCACTTCATATTCGCCGTTAAACAAGCCTTTTTCGATTTCATACCGGATCATAATATGAAGCGGATACGTCAGTTCATCAGCTTCAATCCGAATCAGCGAAGGCTCGGAATAATTGATAGCCCGTAAGAAGTCCTCCACTGATACCCCTTTAAATTGTTCAGGTGATCGACTTATCAATAAATCGAAATTGTACTTCCAAAAATTTTCGTTATGGCCGATAAATTGCTCATAGAATAATGATTGTGATTCATGAATGCCCATTGACGTTCCTTGTGCAATCGGTAATCCTTCAAGCGCTTTATCGATATGTTGATCGTACAATGCATGTCCGCACTCATGAATCGTTCCAAATACCGCAGAACGGAAATCAGTCTCATCATATTTTGTCGTAATGCGAACATCACCAAGATTGATGCCCATCTCAAAAGGATGTACGGTTTCATCCAAACGACCTGCCTCAAAGTCATAACCCAACTGCTGTAAAATTTCATGACTGAATTTCCGTTGGTTGTCTTTCGGGAACTGTTTGAACAAGAAGGATGTGTCCGGCTGATTGCCCGAGGCTGCAATTTTCTGAACAAGCGGCACAATGGTTTCTTTCAACTGATTGAATACCCCATCGATTATATCCGTTGTCATGCCTGGTTCGTATTGATCGAGTAATGTGTTGTATGGATTATTATCTTTTACACCCCAATAACTGATAAACTTTTTCTTCGTTGCAACAATTTTTTCAAGATAGGGCAGGAATTTTTCAAAATCAGCTTCGTCTTTTGCTTCTTCCCATACAGATTCCGCTTGTGATGCTAACACGACAAATTCACGATGTTCATCTGCCGGAATTTTTTCGCTTCGATCGTACTCTTCTTTCACTACTTCAACGGTCTTAGCTACAATTGGACTCAGTGAATCAAGGTTTTTTCCAAGTTCATCAAGGTAACCGCTCATTTCCTCAGAAACACTCATTTTGAACAGTTCAGATGATAATGTGCCGACTGCTTCAGACCGCGTCGAAATCCCCTTTTTCGGTGCCCCCGTCCGCATATCCCAGTACATAACGGACAGTGCCTCAGAATATGCACTCATTTTTTTCAGCAATGCTAAAAAGTTCTCTTCAGTCGTCAAAATAATTCCCCCTTGCGAAATATGTAAGTCTTTATTTTAGCATAATTCTATACTGTCATATAGTTTGGAGAATGTTTGACTATGAGAACAAACGATTCCTTTGAACCTCACTTCAACTCCCCCCTCATACTATCACACTCGGTATACTACTTTTGTTTTACGCAGGTATAGAACCAATGGCTAAAAAAAGTTACAACCTATGTTTTATTTCCACAAAAGAATAAGTATGGGATGATATGTTTAATTGATTAATATTTACGAATATTTAATAATCATCAGATTAACTCCCGTTTGACGCTAGATTAGTTGTAATTCTTCGGTGACAAAATGTCGAAAGACCAATCCGTGTATTAAATGTGAAGTCGAGTCATTAGCACGAGGCATCATATTTTTACAAATATATCAATCTATTTTTTTAGTCAGGAAGAGGAGAGATGTAATGGGGAAGATGGGGAAAAAGAGAAACAAAAAAATGGTGAATGTAATGACTGCAGGATTGGCATCTGCAGTACTTTTGTCAACAAGTTCTGTTCAATCATTTGCTTATGATGCCACCAGCTCCAAAACGCCGTCCAATCAGGCGTACAAGCAGCTGGAAAACAACATGGTCGTCGACTCGCACACGGTTACCCTTATCACGGGCGAAGTTGTAATGCTTGACCTTTATGCCGACGGATTAAAGGCAGTGACCGTCGCACCTCCGCTCGATGGCGAACCAACAGAAATAACGAAGATGCAGTTGGGTGACGAAATCTATGTCATACCAGCCAAAGCGCAGCCGTACATCGAAGCGGACGAGCTTGACCGCGAGCTATTCAACATCACCAAGTTGGTAGAGTACGGGTACGACGACTCAAATGGCTCCGATATACCGGTGATCGCGACTTACTCTGACAAAATGTCTACAGTGGGCAAAGCGTTAGAAAAGCCGGCTCCGGAAGGTTCTAAAAAAGACATCGTATTGGAGAGCGCCAACGCTGTTGCGTTAAAAGTGAACAAATCGAAAGCTGAGACGTTCTGGGAAGCCATCGATGATGACAGCGACTCCGCAGCGACCGAGCCGGAACTTGCTGGTGGTATAAAGAAGCTGTGGCTTGACAAACAAGTACAAGTGACGCTGGAACAGAGCGTTTCACAGATTGGTGCGCCTACAGCATGGGCGGCTGGGTATGACGGCGAAGGCGTGAAAGTAGCTGTCTTGGACACTGGAATCGATCCGAATCATGCTGATGTTAAAGCATCTATCATAACTGCGAAGAACTTCACAAACGATCCCAATTATATCGATGGTCACGGTCACGGAACGCATGTTGCTTCGACTGTCGCGGGATCTGGCGCAGCTTCCCACGGTAAATTAAAGGGAGTAGCTCCAGGTGCAGATCTATTAATCGGGAAGGTGCTTAACAATGAAGGGAACGGTTATGATTCAGGAATCATCGCTGCAATGGATTGGGCAGTTGAAGAAGGCGCCGATATCGTCAGTATGAGTCTTGGTAATCCAACACCGAGTGACGGCACAGATCCAGTGAGTCAAGCGGTTAACCATTTGAGCGAAACCACTGACACATTGTTCGTTATTGCTGCCGGTAATGCAGGACCAGATAAAAAAACCATAGGCGCACCAGGTGTAGCCGAAAAAGCATTGACTGTTGGGTCAGTTAACAAAAACGATGTGTTAGCTTCCACCTCAAGCCGTGGCCCGGTTATCGAAAATTATCGAGTCAAACCAGAAATTACGGCACCAGGAGTAGGCATCGTAGCTGCACGTGCTGCCGGAACCTCTATGGGTACTGTTGTAGACGACAATTATACTGCTGCCAGTGGTACATCGATGGCTACACCACATATTGCTGGTGCTGCAGCCATTCTTAAACAAAGGCATCCAGATTGGTCTGCCGATCGAATTAAGCAGGTGTTGGTTGGAACAGCTAAGCCAAATGCCAACGATTCGGCATATCAGCAGGGAGGCGGACGAGTAAGGATTGATAACGCTTTGGATGCGAATATCTATAGCAGTCCTGCAGTCGTCAGTCTTGGAGGAGCTGAGGAAACTAGTGAGTCCCTCGAGCAGACATTTGATTATGTCAATTCATCCGATAATGAAATGAAATTAACGCTTACTATGGAATCTAAAAATGAAAAAGGAGCCCCGGCACCTGATGGTATGTTTACACTAAGCGAGTCCGAAGTAACGATTCCTGCCAATAGCAGCAGTGAGGTGAACGTGACGTTTGATCCTTCACTCGGAACTGTGAGCGATTACAAAGCAGTGGTTACGGCTACTTCAAGTGACGGTAAAACAATCAACACTACCATTGGTGCGACGAAGAAAGTACCATCCGTGGATTTAACGCTTCAAATGATCGACCGCAATGGAAACCCAACATATGGAGAAGTCTTTGTGGTGAACCTCGATACGGGATTCAACAGAACAGTCACCCTCAATGGAATAAAGCTCATCGAAGTACCGCAGGGCCGTTACTCGGTAATGGGTACCGTGTACACATACGATGAGGCTAATTGGCGAGTCGCGAACCATACCCTCGCAGGTGAGCCTGAGATTGAGCTTGGCGAGAACAAGATGATCACGTTAGATGCACAGTTGGGCAAAGAAGTCAAGATCGCTACGCCTAAGGAGTCCGAAGGGAACGGATATAAATTAGGATACCGCCAGACTAATGGCAAGTTCATGGTTGATTTCCTGAAAGGTTTTACGGCACCGTACTGGGATCACCCATACGTGGTACCAACCGATCCTGCGACTACTAGCACGTCCGATTTTGATTTCGAGTTCAACTTCCAACAGCGTAAGTACGCCCCTTTGATTCGTGCATCTTATGACGGAAATGGTAGTTCGATTCCGCTCGAGCATATCATGTATACGCCTAAGTTGGACGGCGATAAGACACTAGAAACAGTCAACCTCGGCTTTGCGCGACCTGATGACCTGGTTGGTAAGGATGTCAGCGGCAAACTAGCAGTCATCACCCGTGATGCACAATCGACGGTTACTGACCAGATCAAAGCCGTGACTGCTGCCGGTGCAGCGGGTGTATTTATAGTCTACGACGGACCAGGTATTTACTGGACTAGCGTATTTAAAACGGCTGGCATTACAATTCCAGCCTGGACTCTTCAACAAGACGACGGAGCGGTGCTGTTCGATCAAATTGCCAACGGTCCTACTAGCGTCAACTTGAAGGGTATTGCCAACAGTCCGTATGTGTATAACATGGCGATGATGGTTCCGGATGTAATCCCGGCAAACCCAGTCGACGCGGTGACAAAAGAAAACTCTGCAGTGGTGAATGCACAATACCGAGGAACGAAGGGCAGAATAATCAGTGAATCACTGGCGCCGATTCGCCCGCTCGAGGCCTCAATCTTCCTAAGCCCTGAGTTTCTCGACGCACCACTAGACCGGGAAGAATGGTACTCAACCGGCAGCATGTCACCAAAAATGAAAGATATTCAATGGTACCACGCGGTCTATGACGAAAATCGCATCAGCCGTAACATGAAGGACATCTTCCGCAACTATCTTCCAGGTGAGCAGCGAGAAGAGACATGGCTTGGCGCGGCGAACGGTCCGGCTCAAAGCGAGACAACCACGGCATATCGTGAGGGAGACATAATGACTCTCAACATGCAGGAACAGGGTGACAGCCAACAAGGGCACTGGGGCTATTTTGGTTACCCTGAAGACACTTCGATCACTCGATTATACGAGGACGGGAAGCTCCTCACAGAGAGAAAATATTTCTCATTACATTCCCCTGTGACTGTTAGCCCTGACCCAGCGACGTACCAAATCACGCTGGACACCGAGCACCCGACAGGATTCAGAATGTCTACAAAGACCAACACGGCGTGGACGTTCAAGTCCGAGCGACCGGAAAGTGGACAGGAAAACCTTGCCCTGCTGTGGCCGAAGTATGACATTAGTCTCGATAATGAGAACAAAGCAGAAGGTGGCATAACTGACCACTTCAATCTATCATTCGCTCTTCAATCAGGTGCTACCCCAGTCATGAAAGGGGTCGAGGTCCAAGTATCCTTTGACGACGGCGCAACTTGGAAAAAAACAAAAGTGGATAACAGAAAAGATGGCAACTACAGAGTGTATTTGAAAAATCCAAACACTGGCTACGTTTCACTTCGCATCAAGGCATGGGACGCAAACGGTAGCCAGATTGAACAGACGAACATTCGGACTTACGCTGTGCGCTAACACGTGTGGCAGGTACAATAGATTTGCATGAAAATACCCGCTGCTTTGGTTAATGATTGTGGAGTTGCTTTGGCAACTCCTTTTCTTATTGAACTCCTATAAAAATTTAAAAATACGTATTAAAATATTCATTTTCAGATAACAAAAGTACCATGAACACTTAGTTCGTGGTACTTCAATTTTATAGACTTTCTTATCGTTCAAAAAAGCTCTCCATCAAGCTAGGAGAGCTTTCTTTTCATCTTTATTAAACTGTCATTTTCATTTGAACCGGGAAAATCCCTTCGATTTCAGCCTTCATATTCTGTTCTTCACCTTCGAGTAACAGATAAACCGTACCAGAATCGGCAGATGTTCGAATAAGGCGACCTGCACCTTGGCGCAATCTGAGCAGCATGAACGGTAAGTCCACTTCACGGAATGGATCCTTGGCATGCTGACGTCTTGCATCGAAAAGCGGATCCGAAGGCGGTAACGGCAAGTCATAAATAATGACACGCGTCAATGCATCTTGCGGAATATCTAAACCTTCCCACAAATGGTAGGAGCATAGAACAGATACTTGCTTCTGCTGGAACTCACGAACGATCGAAGATAATTCACGTTCCCCTTCGAAAGCAATACGACCTTGCCATTCGGCAGGTACTTGCTCTTTAAATTGATCCATCGCTCGTTCTGACTTGAACAGAATCAACGTTTGCTCTCCATCCTCTAATAGTTCAAGGGCTTGTTTTGCTTTCCCACCCACTTCAACATCGGTCGCAAACACTTCCATCACTTCATCATAATCGAAGGGTGAGTCCACTGAAAATGACAGGTAATCTTGAATACCCAGACCGTCTGCCAAATAAGTAAACTGTTCTCCAACCGATAATGTTGCAGAAGAAAAGACAATCGGTGTTTTGGAAGAAAAGAGTTTTTCCCGTAAAATATCCGTAACAAGGCGTGGCATAATGACAAGTGTCGATTCACCCTCACGCTCTTCTAACCAATCAACTGCATCATTTTCGGACGTAAATAGTTCCATTGAATAGATGTATTGGTCCAAATATTCTTCAACTATTTTCAAATCGTATTCTGGGATAATGAACAATTCACCCTCGAAGACAAACTCTTCAAGAAGCGCAGTCGAAATCTGTATAGCTTCTTTACCAATGGCAAGAAGTTCAGCTGTTTTTTCAATCGCTTTCCGCTCATTATCCGTATCCTCTGCCAACTTATCAAGTAAGTTGAAAAATGCTTCATGCGTATCGATAAGACGTTCCATTAGTTGAAGCGTCTTCTCTCGGATACCATCTACCATAATTCGCTCAAGCAGATTTAGCAAAGTACTATTTTGTACTTCGTAAGTCAATGCACGTTGCGCTGAATATTCAAGTAGATGCCCTTCATCGAACACAATCATCGAAGCTTCAGGCAATAATGGTAATTGACCTTGACGTTTACGAGAGTCCTTCGTCCAAATATGCTCCATGTAGAAGTCGTGCGAACAAATAACTAATTCAACAGCTTCCCTATAATGGTTGCGATGAATCGTTTGCCCGCATCGGTTGCGGATATCACACGCAGCGCATTGTTGGATCGGATGGAAATTCACAGTTTTCCACTGTTCATCGCTTAGAGTTGGATAATCGGAACGTTCCCCGTAAGGAGCAATGGACTGCAAGGAAACATTACCATGCACAAATTCAGGAATACTATCTTCAATTATTTCAATATATTCTTCCGTGGATGTGTTACCCGTTTCCTCCAACCGTTTCAAACAAAGATATTGATCGCGAGATTTAGCAAGACGCACGTCGATATCTAACCCCAACGCTTCGCTCATTTTCTTAATATCGCCATCTTCTTTGACAAGCTGGTCAATCAGCGTTTCATCTGCACACGAAATAAGGGCTGGCTTCCCCGTATAGCGAGCGTAGGCAATCGCCGGTAGCAAGTAAGCAATCGTCTTACCCGTACCAACACCCGCTTCCGCAAACAGTACTTTCTTTTCCCTCAGTGCCTGCTCAATCTGAAAAGCCATGTAAATCTGTTCATCCCGGCAGTCAAACCCTTTTTCGGTTAAATCATCATACAATGTATCCCCTATCCAATCATTCAGCGACTCATAGAATGATTTTTCTTTGGATAAAGGGAATGGCATCTTACTTTTCATATGAAACCCCTTCCGATTTACATGCAAAAGGAAGAGGAGTTCTCCTCTTCCGCATATCCTAATCTATTGACGTTTTCCCCAGTACTGATACAAATCGGTACGGATAAAGCCATTAAATAGCTTTCTCTTTTTCGTCGTTTTTTTACCATACATCGTTTCAAAGTTTTCCAATGAAGACAGCATGTACACTGACCATGACGGATAGTCTTTCATGATTCGACCAAGTTCACGTGTAATTTCTTCCGCTTCTTCTATCTCACCAAGACGTTCACCATATGGAGGATTGCCAACCATTACACCATTCAAACCATCGACAGTCAAATCCCTTACATCACACTGCCTAAAATTGATTAAATCCATGAAACCGGCTTCTGCCGCGTTTTCCTGCGCTATTTTGACCATGCGTGGATCGTAGTCTGAACCTGTGATATCAATGGGTTGATCGTACTTCGCGATATCTTCCGCCTCTTCACGAACTTGATTCCAAATGCTTTTGTTGACCCATGGCCACTGTTCGGCCGAAAAGTCGCGGTTGTAGCCAGGTGCAATGTTTTGCCCAATCATGGCCGCTTCAATTGCAATTGTACCTGAACCACAAAACGGATCGACGAAAGGACGGTCTGGATTCCAACGCGTCAATTTGACGAGTGCTGCCGCCATCGTTTCTTTCAACGGCGCATCCCCTTGTCCAATTCGATAGCCGCGTTTGTGTAGCCCTGTTCCACTAGAGTCAATCGTAAGCGTCACTTTGTCTTTCAAAATCGATACTTCCAATTTAAACAATGGACCTGACTCATCCAAAAAACCGATTCGTTTATAGGCGATTTTCAGTCGTTCAACGATTGCTTTCTTAACGATTGCCTGACAATCAGGCACGCTGTATAATGTCGATTTTACTGATTTCCCTGCAACTGGAAACGCTGCATCCACCGGTAAAAAACGTTCCCATGGAATCGCTTTCGTCTGTTCAAATAAATCATCGAACGTCGTCGCGTGGAACTCACCTGCTACAATTCGAACCCGATCCGCTACACGTAGCCACATATTCGTTTTTGCAATCGCTAATGCATCACCCTGGAAAAAAATCTTACCATTTTCCGAAGTTGTCTCGAAACCAAGTGCTTTCACTTCATCAGCAACAATCGATTCTAGCCCCATTGCAGATGTAGCCACTAATTTAAATTCAGTCATGCATATCCAACTCCAATCCTATTCCATCAACCTTGTCACTCTATATCAAGTATAATTTCCAAAAAGAAAAGCTCCCCATATTATATAGGAGAGCATTCAATGTAACAATAATACCATAGGAAATTCGATAAGCCATGTTTTGTTCCCGCGTACTCAAACGGCTTGCACCTCGTACTTAGGGTGGTAATCATCTATCTACAGACTGGTGTCTGTCCCTTCGTCAGTTCATTTCCTTCAGAAGAGTGCCCCTACCATAATTTGGGTTTCTCACTCGTGGGGTTTACCGCGTTCCATCTGACCCGTTTCCGAGCCAGCTACGTCACTGTGGCACTGTTCAGGGAACCTCATCCATATCCGAAGACTTAGGACTTATTCCCGCCGTCAACACGCGATGCGTGAAGCCACGGCTTATTTTTTAGCCGAGCACGAACACTACGGTCATCTCAGAACCGTGTGAGCATGGACTTTCCTCTACAACTTAGGCGTTGCAGCGATTACCTAAATTCACACTATGATAATGTTAGTATACAGTACGTTTGTCTTATTTACAACTAGGATAGGTTTTAAAAAAGTATTCCATAAAGTCTGTCTTGTTGCATAAATCAAATCCATAAACCTTTTTGTTATTCCTGATCAAAAAGCTTACTACCGAACACATGCTTCTCCAAGTTAGAAATACGCTTTAATAGATCAAAGTTCGTTGTACCAGCACTTCCTGCCGAGGGACGTTTTTGAGCCTCCGTCAGTTCTTCTTTAATACGAGCATTTTCAGTACGCAATTCCGCAATCGTCTTTTTAAAAGCTTCATAATCTTGAATGACATCATCGAGGAATAAATCGACTTCTTCCTGCTGATAGCCGCGCAATCCCGTCTTGAATTCCTTTTCAAGAATCGTTTTTGAATCTAATTTAATATCCATGAAAAATCGCCCTTCCGTCTCTGTTTACATATCATTCAGTATACCATGATTTGTCCGTCCTTGTCTTACTTATTCTCCGAGTAGTGTCAGTAGCTGGCGTCGGGTGTCGTTTTATGCGCTTACCCGGGAAATAGCTTTGTTTTTATTCTTATTTCCCGTTTGGCAAAATCTTTTCCTACACGCACTTGGAACCGTTCAGTCAAGTCAGTGGCCACTTGTAATAACCATATTGCCTCTTGTGTAGTATCAAGTGCTTTCTTCAACTCTTTCAGCTTATGCTCATACAACTTGGCTAATTCCTCCAACGCGATAATTCGTTCACGCCCTGCAAGACCTGTCGCCGCTATCGTGAATGAAGAAACTGCATCCTCATATTGTTGCTCCTTTTTCAAGATGAAGCCCATGTAAAAATGCGTCGCAGGATGATCGATGCCATACGTAGCAATTGCACTTTCAAAAATTTGTTTACTACGATCATGGGACTTCAAATCAGCGAACCATTTCCCAATATTCGTATACGAAATTGCCGATTCCGGTTTGTCCGTCTCCAAAAGTAAATCCGTTGACCTGATATAAAGCGCAACAAGCGATAGGATATCCCATTCATTATGGACGAGTACCTTCATCAGAAGTTCCGCGCGACCGTTTTTCACCGCATCTTGGTAAATAATTGGCGCCATATGACCTGGGATATCCCCATCGCGCATGAACCCCAGCTTCTCTTCCTCAATCGCCGGCAGTCTAAATGTCCCCATATCGTCTTTCCAAATACGTCTTGACCCGTGAAGCAAATCAATTTGGGTATGTTCAAGCAATGGAGGGATATCTTTTCGGTTCATCGTCCATCTCGTTGCCAGTTGCGGGACGTCAAAACTCTTGCCATTATACGTCACAAGTGTGGTCGATGTTTCCCAGAGTCTTGACGCGTAAAGAAATGCGGCTTCATGGTCCGGCCCTGGGAGTACATATTGCGTTAGTTTAAAAGAGGAATCCGTCTCAACAATAAACCCCATTAGAAAAATAAGTGTTCCAGCACCTTTTAGCCCAGTCGTTTCAGTATCAAAAAAGACGAGTGGCTTAGAAAAATTCGGTGACAATGGATGTACTTCACCGGATTTTTTCCACTCATCCATGGTTGACTTCAATCCAGAAAGGACGATATTTCCATGTTGATAATCCTTTGGATATTCTACAATGCGTTGATAGACGATCCCGTGTTTGTTCACTTTTTTCGTCAGCCCCGCATCAAGCCACGCTTGTTCATACGGAGGAGGTTGCGCAACCACTTTGACGGCTTCAGGAACCACTTTGTTATCGGTTTTCTTTAGCATCTTTTTCATCTGCATCAGTTTTTGTTCATAGGACATTTTGAGGCCCCCCAGCTAATTCTTGAAGTAAGGAACCGACATCATGTTTCATGCCCATCCCCGCTTCTTGCGCCCCTATACAAACTGGACAGCCCGATGCGCAGTGACAAGACGATACATGATCAGCCGCCCGGCGTAACAGTTCATCCCAACGGTCAAAGATTTTTTCACTTAAACCGATCCCGCCTGGATAACTATCGTATATGAAAATGGTTGGCTTACCAGAATGGACAGCCTTCACTTGTGGCACGACGTGAATATCCGTCTTATCACAACGGACAAAGAGTGGGATGAATGACTGAATCGCATAAGCTGCCCCTGTCATGGCATCCGTTAAACCGGCACCTGTCCAACCATTTGGTATATCAAAGCTGTACCAAGTGGAAGACGTATGTAGCTCTTCCGCTGGCAATGAGATGGGCCCAGAACCGATGTTATCGTGAGAATCGAACCGGATTTTTTTAAAAAGTGTAGGGATGGCGAGCACAGCAATATCACCGTAAGCCGCCTCGCGTTGTCCAAATGACTGCACTTGGTCTTCATTCATCACTTTTAATTCCACCGCGAGATTGGCATCCGTGAAGTAATCGACATCGACTTCAGTGACATACGCTTTCTTTTCATCCCAATCAAGGATCTCGACCTGGAATTGTGTGCCTTGATGAATATAAATCGCTTCTTCATGGAGCAGTGTCATCGCGCTAAAACGATCCATCTCCCCAATGACCCTCGTTGCTTTCGGATGTGTTTTATCGATAATCACGACATTTTCCTGGGAGGCGGAACGCAGACTTACTTCACTCGCTGGGAAGGTCTCCGTCATCCAATGCCATTTATCGGTCGTCTTGACGAGGACACCTTCACTTTCAAGAAAAGCGAGCAGTTCTTGCACCTCGAATTCACCGTATGTTTCTGTCGATGAAAAAGGCAATTCAAACGAGGCGCATTTAAGATGATCCATTAAGATAAACATATTGTCTGGATGAATGCGCGCTTCTTCGGGCGATTGGCCCAACAAATAATCAGGATGCTCGATAATGTATTGGTCGAGCGCAACCGACTGTGCAACGTAAATAATCAATGCCTCTTCCTGTCGCCTGCCCGCTCGTCCTGCCTGTTGAAAAGCACTCGCAATATTTCCCGGGTAACCCGTCATAATACAAGCCTGCAGTTGCCCGATGTCAATGCCAAGTTCAAGTGCATTCGTACTAACAACTGTACGGATATCGCCTTCACGCAATCCCTTTTCAATTTTCCGTCGTTCGGAAGGTAAATAGCCTCCCCTGTACCCCATAACCGTTTCATCGAATAATTTTTTCTTCGTTAGTTCCTTCATATAAGTGACGAGCATCTCCACACGCACTCGGCTCTTTGCGAAAATGATTGTCTGAATTCCTTCGCGATATAACAAAGCTGCAACATCGCGCACTTCAAGCACCGCACTTCTACGAATTCCAAATGTTGGATGTATGACAGGTGGATTGTAGAATATAAAATGCTTTTTCCCCGCAGGCGCCCCATTGTTAGCAATCAGCTGCATATCCGTATTGGTTAACGACTCCGATAGCTCTCGGGGATTGGCGATTGTAGCTGATGTGCAGATGAACACCGGATCACTACCATAATAATGGCAAATCCGTTTCAGGCGTCTTAGCACATGTGCCACATGACTGCCGAAAACGCCTTTATAGGTATGAAGTTCATCGATGATGATATATTTCAGATTCTCAAATAGCGACACCCATTTCGTATGATGCGGCAGTATGCCTGAATGCAACATATCCGGATTCGTCAATACAATATGACCAGACTTTCTGACCTTCGCGCGTAATCCAGGCGCGGTATCACCATCATAGGTATAACTTAGAATCGTTTCCTCACTCGCTTCGATTAATTCATGAAGATCCGCCAGTTGGTCTTGCGCTAACGCTTTTGTCGGGAACAAATAAATCGCCCGCGATGATGAGTCTTCCAAAATACTTTGCATAACCGGTAGATGATAGCAAAGCGATTTTCCCGATGCTGTTGGTGTAACGGCAGTGAATGACTCTCCTTCCGAGGCTAATTCAAATGCTTCCCTTTGATGACTATATAATTGGTGAATCCCTTTGGACGCCAGTGCTTTAATAATCGAAGGATGGAGCATGTCCGGAAAATCCGCGTAGACGGCATCTTTTCCTTCAATCGTTTTGTAATGGGCGACGTTAGCGGCAAAAACCGAATCCGTGCGCAATTTTTCAAGCACTTCTTGAATTGCGGGCTTTATCGTCATGTTACTTCCTCACTGTTAGCGACTTTGATTGCATCCAAAATCGTCTTAAGGGTATATTCCGCAGAATTTATGGACAAGACGAAACGTTTTTTTCCAGTCTTCTGATAAAATGATTGCACAATAAATTGCTTCATTGAATCATTTAACGATTCAATTTGAATAGGATGGACATATTTTGGCTTGGCCGTCTTGATGAATTCAGATACTTCCTCTGTCCACTCATCCAGCAATGTATGATATTGATCGGCATATGGTTTTACTTCTATGAAAAAATCAGGTTCCCGTTTGAGTTCCCTCATTTGTGCGTGTCTTTTGAAACATTCTCCGCAAACAGCAAGCAATCTTTCAGTCTTTTGTTGTAAATTCAACATATTGCCCCCTTCCGGACGTTTCTTCTATTTTAGCAGAAATGATTGTGATGTACCATTATAGCAAGAACGTATATTCTTCACCTTCTTTCGCAAGCTCAAGTTATGTTCAAATTATGTCAAGGATATCGAAATTTCGACTTAATATGACAACTAACACTAGTGCTCTTTTCATCTGTAGTGTACATTAGCGATAATCGTTCGCTTGCTTCAACGTTAAAATAAGCATCTTAGAGGGAGTCGTATTTATCATGACGAAGAAAATTGCTTGGATTACAGATACTGCTGCACAGTTAGACGAGTCTTTTATCAAAAAATATAACGTACATATCTTACCGCTAAGTGTCGTATTTGCAGATGGTGTTTTTAGAGAAACAATCGATTTGACGCAAGATGAATTTTATGACAAATTACTGGTGGCAAAAACGCCCCCTAAAACCTCCCAACCCGCTATCGGTGAGATGGTTGCCCTATATGAAAAACTACAGGAGCAAGGCTATGATTGCGCCATTTCCTTGCATGTTTCTAGTGGCCTATCAGGCACGTTCGACAGCTGCCAATCAGCAGCAAAAATGGTCGACTTCAAGGTCTACCCCATCGATTCGAAAATCGGTTCCTTCCCGATGATCAAAATGATTGAAATCGGTAATAAATTGGTTGAAGACGGGCATGACATAGAAGAAGTGGTTACAGCCATCAAGAAGGTAACAGAAAACGCCAAGCTTGCTTTCATACCTGCTAATCTAAATCAACTACATAAAAGTGGTCGCGTCTCTGGAACACAAGCGTTTTTAAGTAATTTACTAAACATCAAACTCATCATCTCATTCGAAGACGGAAAGCCTGTGATGAAAGATAAAGTACGTGCAAATAAACGGGCTAAAATAAATGTGACGGATTTACTGCGAAGTGACATGAAAAAAGGCGCGGTTCCAGAAGTCGCAGTAATCCACTGCAATAACGTAAAAGATGCTAGCACCTGGAAAGATGAGCTGTTGCAGGAATTCCCAAAGTTAAACGTCCACGTTCTTCCCCTTAGCGTCTGCGTTGGTGTACATGCAGGTGAAGGCACTGCCGGTTTGAGCTGGGTAAGATACTGACGATCTATTTTTGCTAGATAAATTGATAAAAAGAAGTCCTTGTATTTTGCATAGGCGCAAGAGATGGAGTAAACTAACTTCTTCCCTTGCGCCTACGCTCAGTTTATACACTAATACGTATCTACCTTAGGAATAAGTTTTAAGTGCCCGATTGGGATTGCCAGAATAACATATGCATCATATGTGTTGCTCTTTATCCTTCTGCAACGATCACCTTAAATTCTCTATATAAATCTGTTGAACTTATAGATTCCTAAATAAACTGAGCGTACGCGCCTTACTTGACAGCTGGAGTGCGAAAGCGAATTGACCAGGATTTTAAACCCTTTGTCCCCTTGAACAGTGTTTAGTGTGAGGTTTATTTATCGGTGTATGGTGTCAGCTTGTTCATCAACTTGCAACTTTCCCATTGCATATCCGTCTAATTGATATGGTATGATAGTGAGATGCGAGGTGTTATCTATGACAATACGCTATCCGAACGGTAAGAAATATGTACCCGTTCAGAAGGCTGGCTTGCCAAAAAAAGTCGATCTGTCATTCAGTAATCGCGGGAAGTCGTTGGAAGATGAATTGAATGAAACGAATGAGTTCTATTTAAGTCGCGGCATCGCTGTCATCCATAAGAAACCCGTCCCGATCCAAATTGTCAATGTCAATTATCCTGCTAGAAGTGCAGCCGTCATTACTGAGGCTTATTTCCGAACTCCATCTACAACAGACTTCAATGGGGTATGGCAAGGGAAGTATATTGATTTCGAAGCGAAAGAAACCAAAAGCGCAACATCTTTCCCGCTACAAAATATTCATGAGCATCAAGTGGATCATATGAAAAGTGTGTCAAAGCAAGCTGGGATTGTCTTTTTCATCATCAAATTCACTGCACTTGATCGCTATTTTATCATTACTTATAATAGTTTTGAGAAATATTGGGAAAGAATGAAGGCAGGCGGAAGAAAATCGATGACACTGGCAGAGTTTGAAGATGTAGCAGTAGAAGTTGTACCGAGTTACAATCCGAGGCTCGATTATTTACAAGCCGTGTCTACCATTTTAGCAACATCGCGTAAAGCGAATGAAAGGTAGGATGCAATATGAGTGATAATATAAATTCAAGAACAGGACGACGTGAAAAAATCAAAGCTGAACGTTCGAAAAAGAAAGGCAATAAACCAAAGGGTGCAATGAATATCATTAAAAAGGTATTTCTTGTACTTGTACTCATAGGATTAGCTGGACTAATTGGGGGTGCAGGACTATTCGCATTTTATGCCAGTTCCGCTCCCAAACTCGATGAAAGTCTATTAAAAGACCCTCTTTCATCTGAGTTGCTTGATATTCATGGTAATGTATTCATGAAATCCGGTGCCGAAAAACGGGAATTCGTCCCTTACGCCGAAATTCCACAATCCGTAAAAGATGCTATTTTAGCAACAGAAGACGTACGCTTCTATTCTCACCACGGAATGGACTTTTGGCGACTTGGCGGTGCCGTCATAGCCAACTTCACAAACGGCTTTGGTTCGCAAGGTGCCAGTACACTAACCCAGCAAGTGATTAAAAACTCTTTCTTAAAAGATGAGAAAACATTAAAAAGAAAAGCACAAGAGGCTTGGCTCTCCTTCCAACTTGAACGAAAGTATGAAAAAGAAGAAATCTTTGAAATGTATTTCAATAAAATTCTAATGTCCGGTAATATTTACGGTATTGGAACGGCTTCTAAGGAGTTTTACGGTAAAAGTTTGAATGAACTTGAATTACATGAGGCAGCCATGTTAGCCGGAATGCCACAGAGTCCAAATGGTTACAACCCATTTAAAAATCCAGAACGGGCGGAAAAACGCCGCAACATCGTTCTCGGATTGATGTATCAACATAAAAAAATTACAAAAGAAGAAATGGAAACGGCTAAGCTAATCCCCGTTACATCGACACTTCTTCCTGAAGATAAAAGACAGGTTTACAAAACAAAATACCCTGCCTATGTCGATCTTGTATTAGCTGAATTAGAAGAAGCCGGATTGTCACACTTGCTTTCTGAAGGTGTAAAAATACAAACGGCATTAGATCCAGCAGCCCAAGAATCTGTTGAAGGTGCGTTGAACACATCTGATTTATTCGAATCAGACGATATGCAAGCTGCGATGACAGTCGTCGATACAAAAACGGGTGCAATCGTTGCCATAGGCGGCGGACGTAACTACTCAGGACTGGATTGGAACTTCGCTTCCGACCAAAAACGCCAACCGGGTTCCGTTATCAAACCAATTCTCTCTTACGGACCCGCGATAGAAAACTTTAGTTGGTCAACTGGACAGACGACGAAGGATGAACCATATAAGTATAAAGGAACTAACCAAACTATTCGTAACGTTGATGGAAAATATCTGGGATCTATGACCATTCGTGAAGCATTGTATAATTCAAGGAATGTCCCTGCTATTAAGATATTTGAAGAAGTAGGTCCTCAAAAAGCAGGTGCTTTCGCAAATGACCTAGGACTTCCATACGAAAAATTAAACTCTTCCAACGCAATCGGTGGCGGTGAATATGATTTCTCTACTGTCCAAATGGCCGGAGCCTACTCTGCGTTCGGCAATGGCGGTATTTATACGAAACCGTATGCTATTCAAAAAATTGTTTTTAGAGATGGAAAAACTGAACGTAAAATGGCACCTGATTCTGCGATGGTGATGAAAGACTCAACCGCTTATATGGTAACGGATATGTTACGTGATGTCTTGGACTATGGATCAGGAAAAAGAGCCAATATTTCCGGTCTAGACATCGCTGGAAAAACAGGTACAACCAATTATCCATCCGAAATTATTAAGAAAAACGGTATGAAAAGCTCATATGTACCCGATGTCTGGTTTGCAGGGTATACGACAGACTACACCATCGCTGTATGGGGTGGTTACGAAAAATATACAACACCGATTACAACATTCGATAAAGGCAGATATGTTCCTCAAAATCTTTTCAAAATGGTAATGAGTGATCTTGCTGCTGGGAAAGATACAGCCCGATTCAAAAAACCAAAATCTGTCGAAGAAGCTACGATCGAATACGGTTCGAATCCACTTGTCCTAGCTAGCAATTCAACACCTAATAATTTGAAACGAACAGAGTTATTCGTGAAAGGAACTGCTCCTGTCAAAAAAGCTGAAGAAAAAATCATTGAACTCGAAGCGCCGACTGGTTTAACAACGCAATATGATATCAATACCAACTCCATTCAGTTGAGTTGGAGTCATAATGCCCCAGATACGGACACAATGGAAGGCGATGTCACGTTCACGGTCTTTGCCGGCGTAGATGGCGAAGAGATGAAAGAAATGACGACGACCAAAGATATGTCCCTTACATTCCCTGGTGCTGAACCTGGTAGAACCTATGCGTTCACCGTTGTTGCTAAACTTGGCAACTTAGAAAGCCGGTCGGCAACTACGACTATACAAATTGAACCAGTAATTGATGAAGTTCCGGATGACAGTGAATCGGAAAATCCCGATGAAGGAAATAACGGGAACAACGGTAATGTTGACGGAAATGGAAATGGAAACAGCAATGGCAATGGCAACGGCAATGGCAATGGCAATGGCAATGGCAATGGCAACGGCAATGGCAATGGCAATGGCAATGGCAATGGCAATGGCAGTGGCAATGGCAACGGCAGTGGCAGTGATGGAGATCCAAACAGTGGTGGTAATCCTAGCGATGGCTTACCAGGTGATGAAGGAACAGACCCTGGTACTGATCCCGGCACTAATCCCGGTGCCGATACCGGAGGAAATGAACCTCCTGGTGATGGCACCCCATAATAAAAGCAGAACCCCAGATACCAAACGGTATCTGGGGTTCTGCTTTTATTTACTTTCGTATTGCAAGTCTCGCTACTTTCTTTTTCGTTTCTGTAAAAAGTGCATCCAGCTGTACATATGCATAATGGCTGGCAATCTTGTCTTTAACAAATTCGAAACGTTCCTCGCCGTTTAATGGCAAGAGTAGATATTCTAACTTGCCTTTTCGGTCATCGAACTCTTTGCCACCGCACTCAAGTAGTTCATGATAGTTTGTAATCGCTTCTCGCATCCACTCGACAGCATGATGATCTTTCTGTTGATAAAAACCTTCAATACTCCCACGCATTGATTCCCATTTTTCAAAATAGGGCATAAGCTGCTCCTTATTGATACGATTTGTTTCACTTGGCATCTGCTTTCATCCTTTTCTTCCCTTCCCTGCACAATGGCAGGAGGGGGCAGATCGTACATCCAGGGTTTTGTGCCTTACAATGATATCTTCCGAAAAAAATGATCTGGTGATGCGTGTCCGTCCATTTTTCCATTGGTGTCCAGCGCATGATCTTTTCCTCTACTGCCAGCACGGAGTCTTTCCATGCATTCATACCTAATCGCTTCGCCACACGTTCCAGATGTGTATCAATTGCAATGGCTGGTATACCGAAAGCATTCGATACAACAACATTTGCCGTTTTCCGACCTACCCCTGGCAATGTCATCATAACGTCCCGATTAGCAGGTACTTCCCCACCAAAATCATCAATAAGCATTTGACTTAGCGCTTGAATATTTTTAGCCTTGTTACGGAATAATCCAATCGATCTAATATCGGTTTGTAATTCTTCGATATCAACTGCAAGGTAATCCTCTGGTGTTTTATACTTTTTGAATAGTTCCGCTGTCACCCGATTGACGAGGACATCCGTACACTGAGCAGAAAGTAGTGTAGCTATTGTCAATTCAAAAGGATTATCATGGACAAGTTCACAATGTGCATCTGGGAACATTTCGCCAAATTGCTCAAGACAAACTTGCCATTGTTTTTTTGTTAACATGTGCTCTCCCCTAATCTCGTTCTTCTAACCAATTATAGAAAGGGACACGTTTGACTGAAACGGTCTTTTGTTGTTGTTGCTGTGTGGGACGAACGCCAACAGTCCTAAATGACTTTGTTTGACGTTCGACATCAGACATGGTTCTTACATTTTTCTTTTTCCACTCAAAAAGAATTCGATCGATATAGCGAAGGCTTATTTTTTGTGCAAGGACTGCTTCTTTCAATGCCGCACGGATAATTTCGACACTATGTCCATCCTCATCCAACCACATCGTAATCGATTCACACTCCATCGGAGATAAGAAACGTCCAAACTCCTGTTCAAACAACGAAAAAATTTCTCCTTCCGCATTCTGTTGACTTTCCTCTTCAACCTTGTTTGCCTCAATCGCAATTTGATCTATCAAACGGTCCCATAAAGGTTGCAAGGAGAACGTCTCATGCAATACCCCATTTTGATCTTCGTTTTGACTGATTTTTAGAAAACCGTGTTGCATCAATCGTTGTAAAACCATGGATACTTCATTTTCGTTCAAATGCATACGGCTAGCCAAATCCATCGGTGTCGGAAATTGGTTCCCTGCGGATGTATAGGCCGTCATATGCATGATTAGCATTGCATCTAAATCTTGTATGCCTAAGCTTTTATAGTGCTGAAAAAAAAGCTGGGAAATGGAAACATTTCCCCGCTCAATCCAAATTCGGAGCCGTTCTTCGTGTTGCATGTCCGAACTCCTCTCTATTAATCAATTACGCCTCGGCGTAATTGCGTCCAAATTTTGAATTGCGCTAGCGCAATTCAAAATTTGTGACATCCGCCGGAGGCTTAACTTGATTCAGCAGGGATTTAATCCCCCACTGTATTGAAATGCTATTTTACATTCATCCTGTCATTTTTAAAAGTGGAGGACTTTTGCTGAAGCAAGTTAAATTAAGGGTATAATCTGTTCAATAAACGTGGGAACGGAATCGATTCACGTACGTGTTCTGCACCAGAAATCCACGCAACTGTGCGCTCAAGTCCTAGACCAAATCCAGAATGTGGAACAGCTCCATATTTACATAGATCCAAGTACCAAGCGTAAGCAGATTCATCAAGATTATGTTCTTTAATGCGTTGTTTCATCAACTCATAGTCATAAACACGTTCTGAACCACCAATAATTTCGCCATAGCCTTCCGGCGCAATCATGTCTGCGCAAAGCACAACGTCATCGCGTTCTGGATGCGGCTGCATATAGAACGGTTTAATACCGATTGGGTAATGCGTGATGAATACCGGCATATCGTAACTTTCAGCAATCGCTGTTTCATGTGGCGCTCCGAAATCTTCTCCCCATGTAATGTCATTGAAACCATTATCATTAAGGAATTTGATAGCATCATCATACGAAATACGTGGGAATGGCGCTTGGATTTTTTCAAGCTTGGACAAGTCACGTCCCAATCTTTCCAATTCAATTGGACAGTTTTGAAGCACTGACTGAACGACATGTGTTACATATTGCTCCTGTACTTCCAAACTTTCCTCAAATTCAACGAAAGCCATTTCCGGCTCTATCATCCAAAACTCAATTAAGTGGCGACGCGTTTTCGATTTTTCCGCACGGAATGTCGGACCGAATGAAAACACTTTACCAAGTGCCATTGCCGCTGCCTCCATATAAAGCTGACCCGACTGTGAAAGATAGGCGTCTTCATCAAAATATTTCGTATGGAACAATTCAGATGTTCCTTCCGGCGAAGAACCTGTCAAAATAGGTGGATCGACTTTAACAAAGCCATTCACATGGAAAAATTCATACGTTGCACGAATAACTTCGTCACGAATTTTCATAATCGCATGCTGCTTACGTGAACGGAGCCATAAATGACGGTGGTCCATTAAAAATTCCGTTCCGTGTTCTTTCGGTGTGATTGGGTAATCGACAGCTTCATTAATGACTTCAATGTCTTTTACTTGTAGCTCAAAGCCAAATGTTGAGCGTTCGTCAACTGTTACTTCAGCTGTTATATAAAGTGAGGTTTCTTGCGTGATCGATTTTGCTTTTGCAAAGATCTCTTCACCAACTACTTCTTTTACAACAACGCCTTGGACAAATCCAGAACCATCACGCAATTGTAGGAATGCAATTTTTCCGCTAGAACGTTTATTGGCAAGCCATCCACCGATACGAACTGTTTCACCCGCATGGTCTGGCATTTCATGTATCATGATTGTTTTCATAGTAACCTCCGAAAGTTTTAATTCTATATTTTTTCACCAGATAAGAAGGTAGACGTTATTTCAACTTAGCTCAGTGTATAAACTCTGGGCGCCAGTAGCTATAGTCGCTTCTATGCGGGCGCCCTGCGCTTGTCATTATTCTTTCCAGTTTGCTTCTACAAATACACGAATACGACGAATAGCCTCTTCGAGTAAGTCTATAGATGTCGCATAGGATAACCGAACCGTATCTGGGGACCCGAAACCAGACCCAGGGATTACTGCAACATTTGCTTGAGTTAATAGCGCTGCGGCAAAATCGTCCACATTGGCAAACCCTGTTTTCACAGCCGCTTCCGAAACATCTGGAAGTAAATAGAATGCTCCCTGCGGCTTAATGACATTAAAGCCAGGAATGGCAACCAGTTGCGGATAAACCCGCTCCAACCGTGATTCGAAATCTTTACGCATTGTCTCAACTGTATCTTGCGGTCCGTTATAAGCTTCGATTGCCGCATGTTGTGATGGTGTCGTCGGATTAGATGTTGAATGACTCGCAAGATCCGTCATAGCTTTAACCATTTCCGCATCCCCAGCAACATAGCCAATGCGCCAACCTGTCATCGAATGTGATTTCGACACACCATTGATGATTAGTGTCCGTTGTTTAGCATCGTCTGACAGTTGAGCGATGGAATGATGCTTTTCTTCACCATATATGAGTTTCTCATAAATTTCATCCGATACGATCCAAATATCTTTCTCTTGACATACCTCAGCAATTTGCTGCAATTCCTCTTTCGAATAAATCATCCCCGTAGGATTCCCTGGAGAGTTGATGATAATCGCTTTTGTTTTACTTGTGATTGCATGACGAATCTGGTCCGCAGTCACTTTAAATTGTGCTGCCGCGGTCCCTTCGATATGTACAGGTACCCCGCCCGCTAACTTGACCTGTTCAGGATAGCTCACCCAATACGGTGTCGGGATAATTACTTCATCGCCCGGATCAAGCATGACCTGGAACATCGTGTACAAAACGTGTTTTGCACCAATCCCAACCATAATTTCATTTCTAGAATAACTCAAGCCTTGGTCTTTCAACAGTTTGTCAATGATGGCATCTTTAAGTAAAGGTAATCCACCAGCTGGGGTATACTTCGTTTTTCCTTCTTTCAAGGACCTATAAGCCGCTTCAATGATATTCTCGGGTGTATTGTAATCAGGTTCACCCGCACCGAGACCGATCACGTCGATACCCGATTCTTTCATTTCTTTTGCTTTCGCCGTAATGGCAAGCGTTGTAGATGGTGAAAGTGTATTCACCCTAGATGCTAAACGTTTCGTCAACTGTATCGCTCCCTTATAGGTTCAAAATTCGTTTCCACCATTGCCCGTTGTTGAAAAACACATAGACATAATTCAGTTTGCCGTTGTCGCTTGTAAATGCAACCTCCCACACTGGACCTTCCACTTCTAGTCCTAGCGTGACATGCAGAACTTTTTTTACATTCAGTTCCTGTTTAACATTTGCAATCGCTTTTTCCGCCGATATTCCATCTGCCAACTTTACTTCCTCGAAGTTCTTTTCTGATCTTCCATCGACAAATACAGCTTTTTTCTCTCCCTCTTTATCCACACCGATTACCGTGACCATCGGAACTGCACCATTAAAAGGTTCTGCCGAACTCACAGATACAAGTTGCCCCGAGTCTAATGCAGATTCGACAGCTGCCTTATTTGCTGATGAAATCGGCTTACCTGCATTGTATAAAACGGTAACGGTAATGAATGAAGTTAATACAAGAAGGAAGACGACAATGAATTTAATCCAATTTACCATACTGCTCCACGTCCTGTACGTCGTAAAGACGTTTTTTTCCTTATCAAGTACTCTCTTGTTACACCTATTAAGTATATCAATTTTCGAGTTCATTCACCATATGTTCAAGCGACACTTTTTTAACAGGTACATCCGGTAAAGAAGCTAGAAAACGCTGACCATAAGACTTCGTTTCAATTCGCCTATCCAAAATAATGAAAAAGCCCTTATCCGTTGAAGAACGGATGAGTCTACCAAACCCTTGACGCATCCTCATAACAGCTTCCGGCAAAGCAAACTCGTTAAAGGGATTCACTCCACTGGCTGTTAACTTAGCCGCTTTCGCTTTGAATACCGGCTCATCTGGAGATGAGAACGGCAGCCTGACAACAATGACAGCGGTTAATGCATCTCCCGGAACGTCCACGCCTTCCCAGAAACTATTCGTTCCAAAAAGAACGGAATTATTAAATTGTCTAAATGACTTCAATAATCGAATCCGGCTGCCCGAACTAATGCCCTGTGCAAAAAGTGCATAATCTTCTAATTGCTCGCTTTCCGAAATCAAATCATACGTCTTTCGCAACATATCCTGCGAAGTAAACAGTACGAAAAGCCTTCCGCCCGTTGCCATAACTGTTTGGACAACTGCATCTGCAACGGCTTCAATGTACTCCGACTGTGCAACATGTTGGATATCGGGCATATTGTCAACAATGAATATTTCAGCCCCTTCATAAAAATGAGCTGGCGCATCAAACGTTAACAGCGGGATAGAATCATCGATACCTAGCTGTCTGGCGATGAAACGTTCATTATCTTGGACCGCCAACGTCCCCGACGTCCAGACAATACCTGTCTGCTCCTCTTTCAGTCTGTCGATAAACGTACGAATCATAGGTGCACTATCCAATGAACGCTTGATAACAGCAAGGCTTCCCGGGATACTCCGCCGATCTTTTTCCATCCATACGGTATAATCATCTGAATCATTGTCCAGAAAGATTTCCACCCACTCACCGGCTTTGATGGTCATTTCCCGGACCCAAAAATCCCACTCAGAAAGTATTGCTTGCTCTTTTTTAGTTAAGTTATCTGTTTTGTTCGATAATCCGCGAGTAAATAGTTCGGCTTTTTCGATATACTCCGTCATTGCTTCTGTAACTTTTGAAAAATGGATCCTGCCGTCTCCCAATTTATCTAGCGGATAGACGATTCGATTGCCCTGTTGCTTTTTCTGAGCAATCGGTTGATAGGCAGTTAGTGTACTGACGGCACGATCAAACAATGCTGTAAACTTTATAAATAAGCCATCTAAGCGCTCTTTCTCTTGCATTCGGTCCGTGCCTAATCGTTTATGGAGGGCAGTTACCTGATGCAACAATTGTCCTGTTGCATCGGAGCCCATTTGCCCCATCACATACTTCCAATTTGTATAGGAAAACACAGTTTCATTCAACCGAGATGCCGTTTGTACGAATTGATGGGCTTCATCGACAACCAGTCCCGCCAGTTGGCTAAAAACTAGTTGACCACGATTTAAGTCGGACAAAAGCATTGCGTGATTCGTAATAATGATATTCGATTGTCCACATATATCCAATAGCTTAAAGTGATAATCAGCTACCTGTTCATCAGGGGCTAGGGCATTGGAACGCTTTCGAATACGATCAATAAACAGCTGTCCCCCACCTGAAACGTTCAACTCCTCCAAATCGCCTGTCACAGTTTCCGTCAGCCACACCAGAATTTGCATGATTGAAAACGTTTCGTCATACGACTCATCCGTAATACGTTGAAGTTCCTCAAATTTACCTAGGGAGATATACTGCTCTTTTCCTTTTAAAACCGTTGCCGTTACTGTTGACCCGAGCATTGAACTGATTTTGCTGAGCTCATCGTCTTTAATTTTATCGGCCAGATGGTTGGTAAATGTACTGATAACAACAGGTTTTCCTGTTTCGATTGAACGGATGGCCGCTGGCAAAAGATAGGCGGCCGTTTTGCCGATTCCCGTCGGTACTTCAGCAATTATTTCGGACTGGTTTGAAAGTGCACCCCATACCGCATCCATGAAACCAAACTGGGATTCCCTACGCTCAAAAGTCGGGAACGCTCTCTTTAGTAAACCTGTTTTCTGTTGTTCGTCAATCGGATACGTCGGCGTTTCAAAATGATCGGCTATTGCCACAGGTATGTTCCGATACGGGATCCCACGAAAATGTGAAAACTCCTGTATCCTACTTGCCGTCCGTGCTCGCTTTACAGCCTCATAAAAAAGTGTTGATAAATCAGATTTCAATCGGAAAGATCTGCGATGTAGAAGATTCAGCGTATCTTCAGGCAAACTGTGCATTTTCTGCATACAGGCCAGAAAGAGCTTGGCAGTTGCCTCTGCATCGTCATCAGCTCGGTGGGCAGACGCGAGCGGTATCCCTAAATCTTCCGTAATATCCTGCAATCGATAGCTCGCAGCAGATGGAAACATGATCTTAGATAGTTCAACCGTATCAATTTTTTTACCTACCCATTTACGAATGCCACATCTGCTAAACTCACTCTGTAAGAAAGACAAGTCAAAGTCTGTATTATGTGCAATGAAAACCGTTCCCTCCAACAGGTCGGCTACTTCCTCTGCAATTTCCTCAAAAAACGGCGCATCTGCCACATCATCATCCGCAATCGCTGTCAACTGACGGATAAAAGCAGGAATTTTCTGTCCTGGGTTAACAAAACGGACGTACTTATTCCCAATTATTCCATTTGTAATAAATACAATCGCTAGTTGAATAATCCGGTCCCCTTTGGTCGGTGAATGACCCGTCGTTTCCAGATCGACAACTGCATATGTTTTGTTGTCCACTCAATCATCAACTTTCTTAATCAAATACGCCTTGGCGTATTTGGCCCAGATTTTTCATCGGGTCTGCTCGATAAAAATCTGTGGCATCCGCCGACTGCGTCAACTTAATTCAGCAGGCTTTATGTATCCATTGGTTCGCCCACATCCGTTGCAAATTCTTGCCGCTTACAGAAGTTAGAAAACACTGCTGTTTTTTTAACATACTACTGCAAATTGTATCACATTTCATTGCTTGAAAACAAAGAAACCCCCATGAAATCGTTGCGTACCGATTCCATAGAGGTTCCGTAAATTAAGCGTTATGGGCAAGTCATCCCTTGCTTTTCTTTGATGACTTCTTTCACGCCATTATTTTCATCCATAATGAGAACGGTTGGTTCATGCGTCAGCGCTTCTTCGTTTGTCAGATAGACGTAAGACAGGATAATCACAATATCGCCACGTTGGACAAGTCTTGCAGCCGCCCCATTGACACAGATGACGCCACTTCCACGCTCTCCCGCAATGATATACGTTTCAAATCGTGCACCGTTATTATTATTAACGACATGCACTTTTTCGTTTGGCAACATCCCCGCTGCGTCCAACAAATCACTGTCGATTGTAATGCTTCCGACATAGTTTAAATCCGCTTCTGTTACGGTTGCACGGTGCAATTTACTATTCATCATCATTCTAAACATAATACTCATCCTTTTGTAGATATAATTATATTATCAATCAATCGTGTTTTTTCAAATTTCACAGCACACGCAATGATGACTTCACTCGTGTTATCAATGGCCTTAGTTAGTGCTGGGTATGCTAGCAACGATACATAGTCGATACTCCCTGAACTATTTGCCACGATATAATCCGATACTTGTTGTTCAATCTCATCGATGGGTAGTCCTTCAGCAACTAGTCGCGCCCCTTTTTGAAGGGCTTGTTGAATAGCTGGTGCTTCTTTGCGCTCGTCTTCCGACAAATGGACATTGCGGGAACTTTTCGCCAAGCCATCCTGCTCACGAACCGTTGGCACGCGAACAATTGTCGTTCTTAAGTTGAAATCACGAACAAAAGTCTCAATAATCGCAAGTTGTTGGGCATCTTTCATTCCAAAATAAGAATGGTCTGGATCAACAATGTTAAACAACTTCAACACGACTTTCAACACTCCGTCGAAATGACCAGGTCTAGATGCTCCACAAAGTTCGGCGGCTTGCGAACCTGGCAAAATACGTATGCCGCCTTCTTGCGGATACATTTCTTCCGGTGTTGGCATGAATAGAATATCAACGCCAGCTTCAGTCGCAAGACCCGCATCACGCTCTGCATCGCGAGGATACGCATCAAAATCTTCTCCAGGACCGAACTGTGCAGGATTGACAAAAATACTCATAACGACAACATCATTTTGCTTGCGTGCATGCTCTACAAGTGACAAATGTCCTTCATGCAAAAAGCCCATTGTTGGTACAAAGCCAACTGTCTGCCCTTGTCGCTTATTGCGATCGAGCAATGCTTGTAGTTCTTGTATCGTATGAATGATTGTTAATTTCGCCACTTTACTTACTCCCCTCTTGACCACCGTACAAAGCAACCAGCTCTTCTTCCTTCATCGTAAATCGGTGGCGCTCCGCAGGGAATGATTGCTCTTTTACAGCCTTTACATACTTTGTGATTCCTTCTTCGATGACTGTACCAACATCTGCAAATGCTTCAACAAATTTTGGCACGCGATGGCTACCGTATGTCACTGTATCGTGAAAAACAAGAACTTGCCCGTCTGTCCCTGCACCTGCACCAATCCCGATGACTGGAATAGAAACAGCAGCCGAAACTTCATCTGCCAACTGATAGGGAATACACTCCAACACAATCATACATGCACCCGCCGCTTCACTTGCACGCGCATCTTCAATGAGTTGCTGTGCAGCCGCCGCTGTCTTCCCTTGTACTTTGTAACCGCCTACCACTGCCGCTGATTGAGGTAGCAGCCCTAGATGTCCAACGACTGGAATTCCAACACTTGTCAGCAGACGAATCGTATCAATTACTTTTCCCGCTCCTTCGACTTTTAATGCATGTGCACCCGTCTGTTGGAATATGCGGACTGCCGCTGCAAGCGTGCTATCTTCAGAACCGTGATAAGAACCAAAAGGCATATCAACAACGATAAACGTATCTGTTGCCCCTCTTTTTACCGCTTTGCCGTGGTGGATCATATCATCCACCGTAACAGAAACCGTCGAATCGTAGCCAAGAACGACCATACCGAGCGAATCACCAACGAGTAGGACATCCACCCCCGCTTCTTCCGCAATCTTTGCAGAAGGATGATCATAGGCCGTTAGCATGACGATTTTCTCGCCCTCTTTTTTCATGTTAATAAAATCAAGTGTGCTTTTCATGTACTATTTGCTCCCTTCTTTTGGGAGAAAACCGAATATAAAAACCCTTCTAGCCAAAAATGGACAAAAGGGTTGTATCAACTAGTGATGGTTTCCTCCGTCCCTGTCTTTGTGAAGATCAAGGCAGATCCTATTGAATTTTGTGTATTTCCATGCAACAACAGGTGCAGCTCACGAATGATGCCACCCTTAAGAAACACTATAACAAATCCGTTGATATATGTATATAAATCGAAGTCAAAGTTCCGTCACATTCGTCAAAAACTTCAACATCATTCGGCAGGGATTTACATCCCTACCCAATTAGTTCGAAACTTCAATGTCCGCGGAATAAATGCCCCGTATTGACCCATCATCCAGTCTTAGTTCTAGGACACCTTCATCGGATATACCGAGCGCTGTACCTTCCAGCGTTTCATTCAACATCACTGCCCGAATCCGTTTTCCCGTCGCATTTGAATAGCCTTCCCACAACAGTTTAATAGGGCTAAAACCGTGCTTTTCATACATACTCGTATAGAGTTCAAGAAACCCAAGAATCTTGGCGATCAATTGTGCACGGTCGATAGGCTTACCGGCTAGGATTTGTAATGAAGTTGCAATGTCATGCAATTCTTCTGGAAATTCAACGAGTTCTTGGTTAACATTCATGCCAATACCAAGAATAATCGCTTTCACTTGATCGGGATCCGCTTGCAGTTCCGTCAAAATACCCGTCACTTTTTTACCATCTACTAAAATATCATTCGGCCATTTGATGGTCGGTTCAATGTCCGTCAATTCCTCGATGGCGCGTGTAACAGCAACCGCTGCGACAAGGGTCATCTGCGGTGCCTGTTGCGGCGTAAGCGACGGCCGGGAAATGACACTCATCCAAATCCCTTTTCCTGATTTAGAATTCCAAGGACGTGCCATACGTCCTCTTCCAGCCGTTTGTTCTTCCGAAATAATGACAGTACCATTAGCCACGCCCTTTTGCGCTTCCTCATGGGCAATTGTCTGCGTCGAAGTGCAGGTTTCAAAATAACGAATATTGCGACCAAAATCTTTTGTCGTCAAATGCTGTTGGACATTTGCTGCATTTACTCGATCGGGCGACGCAATAAGGATATAGCCTTTTTTACGAATCGTACCGATTTCATAGCCTTCTTTTTCGAGTTCTTTAACATATTTCCAGATTGCCGTTCTGGACAAGCCATGCTCATCAGCAATTTCCTGACCAGATACCGGTTCCCCGTTCGCTCCCAATAATCTTTTTAGTAATTCATCTTTCACAGTTGAATTCATGAAGAAACCATTCCTTTATGTTGTTTGGATTATTTTCACATATTCCGTGAAGAACGGCCATCGTGATTTTCCCAATCCATTCACCTGTCCATTTTCCGCCACGTAGCCCTGTCCACGTTAGCAAATCCTTACCCGTTACGGCCAAATCCGCAACCGATTGAATGGGCAACGATTGTTTTGCACTAGTGATTTCCACTTTGGACAATTCTTGATTCAACCGACCTTTTGCATGAACCAACTTTTCAACAAGCAGAAGAACTCCTAATTCAAATGCATAATAATCATCGAGCGTATACAAAGCAATTGATCTTTTGGCAAATGCCTGATGAACAGACGTTAAATACGACTTCTCTGCATTTGACAATCTGTATGCTTTAGCTACATCTGCTGGCGTAAAATCACCTGCAACCATCAAGCAAGCCCATCCCTCAATAGCCGTTTCAAAGGGGGATGTCTGATTAAGCACGTCCATTTTTGGAGGAAATAATGGCAAGTGACTAGCGAGCTCCGATTGTTGGATGAATTGAAATGCTTTCACGGGATTCTCGCCTTTAAACAGCTTATCCATCTCCGCTTTTAATCGTTCGACTGATATATATTGAATTTGTTGCGCATGGTCACGAATGGCTTCAAACGTTTCATCTTCGATATCAAAACCGAGCACCGATGTAAAACGGACTGCCCTAAACATCCGAAGAGCATCCTCCTGAAATCGATCCGCTGCATGACCAACCGCACGGATGATCTGGCGTGACATGTCCTGCTGACCACCGAATAAATCAATTAACTCGCCCTCTTTTGTCATAGCGAGCGCATTCATCGTGAAATCTCTCCGTAGCAAATCTTGACGCAAGGATGTCACAAACTGTACTTCATCTGGACGTCGATGATCACTATAGGTACCTTCCGTTCGATAAGTCGTGACTTCAAACGGTTCACCATTCATCAACACAAGAACTGTGCCATGTTCTGTCCCGATGTCTACAGTTTTCGGAAATACAGCTTTCACTTCCTCAGGTTGTGCAGAAGTGGCAATATCAATATCGGTTGCGGGTTTCCCCAAGACATAATCTCGGACTGCGCCACCAACAAAGACAGCTTCATAGCCTGCTTTTTCAAGTAAACGAATCACTTCACGACTCGACTCTGTTGCAAATTGAGCTGTCATCGACTTCCCGCCACTTCATAATACAGTTTTTCATACTGGTTCACGATCGTGGAAGAATGGAACTTATCAGCTACAGTCAACAAGCCATTTTCCTTGAATGTTGCATGAAGTTGCTCGTCTTTTAACAAGCGGAGTGCTCTTTCAGCAGCCATTGTCACATCTCCAAGTCCGACAAGAAAACCATTAACGCCATCCTCAATAACCTCCGGAATACCTCCAATAGCCGTTGCAACGGATGGAACCCCACAAGCAAGTGCCTCCAATAACACAAGACCAAATGCCTCTTTTTCTGACAATAAAAACGCGAGATCACTTATTGCCAGCAGTTCGGGCAAATCATCCCTCTTGCCCGTGAAAATCACATCTTCTTGAAGACCTAATTGACGAACTAGTTCTTCCATCTCTGTTCTCTCAGGTCCATCGCCTACCATCAACAATTTCGCATCCACTTCTTGCGTAACGAGGCGGAAGCTTTCAATAATATCGGGAATGCGCTTAACTGCCCTGAAATTAGAGATATGAATGATCACTTTTTCATCCTGGCTAATCCCTAGATCGCTTTTCAGCGTCCCTGGGTCAACTGGCCGATATTTATCTTCATCGATAAAATTATAGATGGTCAATAAATCTTTTTCCGGTTCAATCAATTCAAGCGTCTCCCGACGTAGTGATTCAGAAACAGCCGTCGTGATTGTCGATTTATTAATACCATATCGGACAGTATTGCGCAGTCCCGGATCATGTCCAAGAATTGTAACATCTGTCCCATGCAACGTTGTAATAACGCCAATCGTTGAATTCGCCATATCCTTCCCTAGCGCTGCGGATACTGCGTGTGGCACAGCATAATGCACATGTAACAGATCTAATTTTTCCGTTTCAATCACCTGTGCAATACGATTGGCAAGCGCAATATCATAAGGGGGATATTTAAAAACGGCATAACCATCGATTTTCACTTCATGAAATTGGATGTTGGGATGAACGTCGAGAAAGCGAAAAGGCTTACTCGACGTAATATAATGCATTTCATGTCCTCTATCTGCCATCATTTTACCAAGCTCGGTTGCTACAACCCCAGACCCTCCAAGGGAAGGGTAGCAGATGACACCCACTTTCAATTTTTCCAATCACAACAATTCCTTTCGCTCTATGTAAACTGAAACAAAGAATCCCATAGAGTCCACGTTGGCTAGCCCATGCAAGGTGCCTACGTTCAAGTCATATATGGATTCTATTGCTCAACATATAAATTTACAATGACTGTTTAGTCGATAATATTCTCAAGTCCATAGACAAGATCTTTCCTTGACATAACTTCGCGCGCCGCCATCAGGATACCAGGCATAAAGCTATTGCGGTCAAATGAGTCATGACGAATCGTAAGTAGTTCACCTTCACCGCCAAGTAGCACTTGTTGATGCGCAAGAAGGCCCGGCAATCGAATACTATGGATTTTCATCCCTTCAACATCGGCACCACGTGCACCAGCTTGATGTTCCTGCTCCTCGGGATGTCCTTGTACATGTGGCTCTCTGACATTCATAATCATTTGAGCTGTTTTCACGGCTGTACCCGATGGTGCATCAAGTTTCCGATCATGGTGCATTTCAAGAATTTCAACATCGCCCAGATAGCGTGCCGCCATGACAGAGAATTTCATCATCAACACCGCACCAATCGAGAAGTTCGGCGCGATAATACTACCGACTTGCGCTGAAGATGATAATTCAGATAAAATCTCAATTTGATCCTTCGTAAGCCCTGACGTCCCAACAACTGGGCAGATTCCTAGGGCGATTGCCTCTTTAACATTGTTGAAAACCGCATCTGGATCGGTTACATCGAGAAGGACATCTGGATGAGTTTCTGCTGCCAAGTCGGCAAGTGATGTGTAGAATGGGACTCCTACACTCTCTTCAGTGATTACCGAGTTATGTAAATACATTCCTTCATATTTGTAATCCAGTGCTGCAACAACTTCCAAATCAGGCGCTGCTGTAATTGCCTGTAGTGCAGCACCACCCATTCTTCCTCTTATTCCTGCAATCGCGATTTTTATCATTGTGTTTCCTCCTTTTTTGTCCACCGATCTGCATCGCGGTCTTTAAATTTATCCATCACAGTCGTCAATGCCTTTTCTAAGCTAATCCCTTGCGAATTGGCAAAACAGACAAGAACAAAAAATAAATCTCCTGTCTCTTCTTCTAGCGAACGGACCGCCTCACTAGATTTTTTCTTTTTCATCCCGTATACATGTTGCACTTCTCTCGACAATTCTCCAAGTTCTTCAGTCAATCGAGCCATCAATTCCATTGGAGGGAAATACCCTTCTTTAAAACTGCTTATGTACAAATCGACTTCCTGTTGTAGCTCTTCCATATTCTTAGATGACTCCATTTTATTCAACTCCCTCTCCTATCGTATAAACTTACAACACTATTGTCAAAATATAAAATATAACTGATAATAACACCATGGCCTAACTAAGAAAGGTGTGCAGTAAATGCTTGACGGAATTAGATTAAAAAATATTATTTTCATCATTATCGGCGCTGCCATCTTCAGTTTCGGACTCGTCCATTTTAATATTCAAAACGAACTTGCCGAGGGCGGTTTTACGGGGATTACCCTTATTTTATTATTCGCGTTCAATTGGGACCCTGCTATCATGAACCTTGTTTTAAATATTCCAATGTTCCTCATCGGTTGGAAATTGTTAGGGAGACGGGTCTTCATCTACACAGTGATTGGCACAGTAGCAGTGTCTGTCTTCATCAAAATCTTCATGGTCTATCAGATTGATATTCATCTAAAAGATGATCTGTTCCTTGTTGCATTGTTTGCCGGCGTTTTCATCGGGATTGGACTCGGCATTATTTTCAGGTACGGCGGCACAACAGGCGGTGTTGATATTATCGCACGTCTTGGTCATAAATACATGGGGTGGAGCATGGGAAAAACAATGTTCATGTTCGATGCACTCGTTATCCTTGTATCTTGGGCCGTCTATTTGGATCACCGCTCCATGATGTATACACTTGTTGCTTTATTTGTCGGTGCTCGCGTCATCGATTTTGTTCAAGAAGGTGCCTATGCAGCGCGGGGTGCTTTCATCATCTCCGAATTCCAAGACGAAATCGCAACGAAAATTGCAGCTGAAATGGAGCGTGGTGTCACGGTCTTTAGAGGCTACGGTCATTATACGAAGGCCGACCGGGAAATCCTCTACTGCGTCGTCGGCAGAAATGAAGTCATGCGCTTGAAAAACATCATTACCTCCATCGATCCACATGCGTTCGTATCACTCGTCGACTCACACGACGTTATGGGCGAAGGCTTTACATTAGATGAACAGAAACGACCTCTTGAGCGATAAATGGAAATAGACCTCCCAAAAAAGCATCGGACTAAGCACCGATGCTTTTTTTAAAAATACGATTAACTTTTCAACTAATTCACTATTCCATTCAAATAATGGTTAATTATTCAAGTCGTTATCTAGAAAGGATTTTTTTGATTTCTCGTTTCCTTGTGTATCGTATTGTACATCTCGTTCTCTTTTTAACAACAATATAAGACCCATAATTGTTGTAATAATACTAATGATTACGAGTGAATAACCGACTTCTGATTACCCACCAGAAATTGAAACTGAAATAACATTAGCACTATATAAGATGGCAGATATCAGGAGAAAAATAGCCCCTATAAAATTTTGCATCATCTTAATTACTTATTAGAATTATTCCACTCGACTTCCATATTAACACAATTAGAAGCGCATAGCTGTTGTTAATTTTGATAGTACCTATCATATTTATCTTTCATTTTCTTTTTAAACGAAAAAAAAAAAAATCCGTCTCTCTGTTGAGGACGGATTTTCAATATACTTAGTCTCTGTTCGTAAAAATCATCAAAAGACGGACCAATTCCATTACAGCTACGGCTGCTGCCGCAACATATGTCATTGCTGCCGCACTCAATACTTTCTTCGCATGTGGTTCTTCTTCGTTACGAATAATATTAAGCTCAACAATTTGATTCATCGCACGAGTCGATGCATTAAATTCCACTGGCAATGTAACCAGTTGAAAAACAACCCCGACAGCAAGTAGTGCAATACCTACACCAAGTAGTGCGTTCATACTTGAGAAAATAATCCCAATCATTATGAACACCCAAGACGCATTTGACGTAATGCTAGCTACAGGCGCTAAACGGTGGCGGAAACGAAGAAATGAGTAAGCTTCTTTATCTTGAATGGCGTGTCCGACCTCGTGGGCCGCAACAGCTGTACCTGCAACGGATGCTTCATGGTAGTTCTGTGGGGACAAGGCAACAATTTTCGTCACCGGATTATAATGATCACTCAAGAAACCTTGACTTTCCACGACTTGTACGTCATGTAAACCGTTATGATCTAAAATGCGACGCGCTACTTCCGCCCCAGTCATACCAGAGGTAGAACGGACTTTCGAATATTTTTTATACGTACTTTTCACTTTAAATTGAGCATAAAGTGGCAAGATAATAATTGCCGCCAAGTAAAACCAAAACATAAACGATTTCCTCCCTTTTCTCTATATGACCTATTCTATAACGGAAGAACAGCTACTGCAAGTTTTTACTATTGCTGTATAACAGTCGTCAATCTTCTCCTCCATAACCAACAAGCCAGCAGTATACAAGCTATTGATAGCCAGAAGGTAAAGTAGCCGATTTGGTCCATGTATATCATCAAATCACCATAGATAGGCATCTGCCCAAATACATAGTCGATCACGTCATTATGAAGTGTCCAGACAGCCGCTATCGCAATATGGACAAAACTAAACCGATAGAGAGGACTATAAAGAACGGCTTGAAGGGCCATCGCAAAATGCGAACCAACAAGCATCCAGCCCACCGGACTGAGTTCCCCCGTTTCAACAAGCGTTAAGATATTCATGACCACTGCCCATAGCCCATATTTAACGAGTGTAATAAGCGCAAGTGCCTCGATTAACTTGAAGTTCCGTCCAATAAGCCAGCCAATAATTGCAAGTGTGAAAAATAAGCTTGCTGTTGGACTATCTGGTACAAAAATCCAAAATTTAGGCTCAGTGTTTTCCAATTGCCACATATACCAGTCATAGCCATACACTGTACCAAGCAAGTTTACAAATAACAAAATCCAAAGAAACGATTTATGTGAAAGAATGAGCCAAACCCTTTGTATTAAAAAACCCATAGGCACCTCTCCATGAAAATCTTATTATATATACAAAAAAGAGTCAGTTTCCTGACTCTTTTTACGTACTTCTACTTACTCGCTTTTCAAACCTTCGATAAACTCCGCAAGGGTTTGCAGATCTTCATCAGATCCTTCCCAAGTTCCCGGTGGCATATCTCCTCGACCATCATGAGCGATTGTAGTAATTTCTTCAGCTGTCAAGCCAGTATTTATTAATGTCGGACCAAGTGCACCTTGGAAAGCATCCCCGTGACAGTTAATACATGAAGCGCCTGCATAGATTTGGTAGCCTTCAGACTCCGTATCGTATTCAACTTCTTCAACAATCGCACCAAGTGCTGCTTGCTTTTCCCAGTCATGGTTCACAACAGATTCCCATGTCAAATAGAACAAAGCAACAAATGTAAGTAACATAAATGCCGTTGGAAGTGGACGTTTGAATGGACGACGTTCTTTCGAAGTATCCATAAATGGCACAAGCATCAATGCGCCAAATGCCAGTCCTGGCATAATAATTGCACCAATAATATTATAAGGTCCGGAAGCAAATTCATACTTCAGTAACTGATACATGGAAAGGAAATACCAGTCTGGAACCGGCGTATACATCGTATCCGTTGGGTCCGCTTGACGTTCAAGCGGTGACGGATGAGCAACTGTTAATATTAAATAACCGATTAGGAAAACGGCACCAATCATCCATTCCTTCAAAAGGAAGTTTGGCCAAAAAGCTTCTGTTTTCCCCGGATATTCCGAGTAATCTTTCGGGACGTTCGGCATTTTGTTCGTAGCCTTAATGCGCGAATCTCCGACAAATTTCATCCCTTTTCCGCGTTGCATGGTGTCCCCTCCTTTACTATCTCTTTAAAATCCTCTTCCCTCTTATAGAGGTCCAGAAATACCTTGTCTTCTGATCATGATAAAGTGTGCTGCAAGCAACCCAAGCAAAGCAGCTGGTAGGAAGAATACATGAATCGCAAAGAAGCGCGTCAATGTTTGTGCACCTAGAATCGTTGAATCCCCTGCAAGCAGAATTTTGATCGATTCTCCGATGAATGGAACAGAAGCCGCAATTTCAATACCTACTTTTGTAGCAAATACTGCTTTCATATCCCATGGTAATAGATAACCTGTGAAACCAAGTCCAAGCATAACCATAAAGATCAATACTCCGACAACCCAGTTCAGTTCACGTGGCTTCTTATAAGAACCTGTGAAGAATACACGGAGCGTATGTAGAAACATCATAACGATAACAAGTGATGCTCCCCAATGGTGCATCCCACGCACAATCTCACCGAATGCTACTTCATTTTGAAGGTAATAAACGGATTTCCATGCATTTTCAATGTCCGGTGTGTAATACATTGTAAGGAACATACCGGATAGAATTTGGATAACCGTGACGAAAAACGTCAGGCCACCGAAACAATAAATGAATGCAGAAAAGTGATGTGCAGGGTTTACGTGCTCAGGTACTTCGTGGTCAGCGATATCGCGCCATATCGGGGTGATATCCAACCGTTCGTCAACCCAATCATAAATTTTATTTAGCACTTCGGTCGTACCCCCTTACAATTTTAAACTAATGTGTTCGGTTTTGTTACTCCGAGATACACGAATCCGTCTACGACATTAACTTCATACTCGTCAAGTGGTCCCGTCGGTGGTGTTCCTGGTACGTTCTTACCATCTTTCGTATAACGACCTGCGTGGCATGGACAGAAGAACAAATCTGGCTTCGCCTCGTCACCAGCCCAGCTCACCGTACAACCTAGGTGTTTACATACAGGTGAAAGTGCGATAACTTTGTCGCCTTCTTTATAAACCCAAGCAGTGTTTGACACGTCAGATTTATACCAAGCATCTTTTCGATCCTTAATTGTGAAGTCGACACGAACTGGAATATCCGTAAGGTCGGCCACTTTTTGCGAAGTCGGGATGAAGTCTCCACCCGTTGACTCTTGCAAGACAGGATCAATCGCAAAGCGAATCATCGGCATCAGCATTGCAGAGGCCATAAATCCACCAGTTCCCATAAGTGTATAACTCATGAATTGGCGTCTTGACACTTTGTTGCTCATCATTTTCCCTCCTCTTACTTAAAGGTCAGTCCAACGGACATATTTTTGCTAATTGTAATACTAGGACATATCTATGATATATCAATACCTTAGGAAATTCAATGATGCTTTCTCTACAGAAGTAAGATTGTGAACAAAAATCGAATTTTATTCCTGTGACCACTTTTCCATGAATCTTGGTAGCACTTGACGAAGCTGATCTTCAATAATTGTTTGTCTTAGCTGCGGGTCCATACTTTCAAGCGGGATGGAGGGTAACCAGATGACTTCCCCGTCCAATTCAATGCTTGTCCAAGCGGAATCCGTTGTCAAGTAAAACACATGTTTGAATGAAGCCGCTGAAATGTCCTGCGACAGCGTCCCTGCCATCGCTTGCAAATTCATCGACTGTGTATAGGCAAATGGTGGCATCAAAATCATACGCCCCTTGAATTGCGTTTCAATAAACGTTGCGAGATGCATAAGAAACTCTGAGGAAGATGTACTATTCTTCAAAGCACTAGGTGTTGTTTCTACTTTTAAAAGCGGGACAATTAACGTATCGATATACTCTTTCTGTTGCAAATATGTATCCATATCTTTTGCAGTCCAGTTCATTGTGTAAAACCTCCGTAATAAATCAGTAAAGGACCCCATCAAGGAAGGATGGTACTTAATCCTTCCCCTAGGAAGGACTGAACTACATCCTTCCCTAATTGAATGGAGTCATCAATCTTTCGATATCTTCATGTCATTCAACATGGCTGACAGTATGATAAACCGTTCCTTATCATTGGCATCGAGGGCTTCATCAACCCTTTTCATCAACGTATCCACCGTAGCAGATGCAACACTTTCCTCTAGAAGTTGCTGTGCAATTTTCCGATCACTCTCACTCACCTGCAAATAGGCAGGTAGGAATGGGTTCTCTTCACGTACACTTGCATACTGGGGACAGGCATGACTGTTCAAAAAGTTAAGCTGGATATACATCTTATCCTCTGGATGAAGTCTCAAATCGTGAAATGACTTCTCGGCATCAGCAGTCATCAAATTCCCTTTGTAAAAGCGGAATGGGATACTTTCCGACCCCGTAGTTGACATCACCATCGCTCGCGGACAATAATGTGCTTCATCCGTAAAGTGGACGTTGTGCAGAAGGTGTTCATGGCTAAGAAGATAGTTCAAAATCCACACACATTCACGGCGCTTCAATTTGTACTGCTTTAAGAACCATCGTACAAAATCCTTTTTAGCAGCAACAGGAATCATGGCCGTCATGTCACACCTCCTCATCATTTTGCGCTTCCAGATACGCTCTCCAATATTCATTTTCCGGAACAAGACTGACCAATTCTTTCACAACCACAAGGGCCTCCTCGCGCTTGCCTTCTTCTACTAAGAAATTGGCATAACTTTCAAGAAACCCGTGATCATCCCTCATTCCAACATATGCCTTACCATAGGATACGTATGCATCATCATATTGTTCATCACGCTCGTAGGCATACGCCATAAAGGCATTTAATAGAGGATGGTCCCCCCACTCCTCTTTCGTGTACGAAAGGAGTTCAAACAATTTTGCATCCTCTTCCCCTTCACTATAGAGGGACGCTAATGTAATCAGTGGCTCTACGTATTCGGGATCCAGGGCCAATGCTTCTTGTAAATGTCCTTCTGCCTCTTCAGGTAACCCCAGTTTCAAAGCTGATTTGCCCGCGGCTAATCTAAGTTCTTTATCAAACTCATCTCTGCGGATTCCATCTTTAAATAGGTCATACGCTTGTCGATCTTCACCCATAACAGACAAGGACTGTCCCGCCAGCATATAAGCAGAAAAGTAATCCGGGTCCATTTCAATTAAGTCGGTCAGATGCGCCACTGCTCTTTCTGCATTGCCGCTTTGGAAGTAAGCAAACGCTGCCCCGAAAAGGATATCCGGCAGCACTTGATCCTGCAACATTTTTTCATAGTAAGGGATTGCTTCCTCATACGCCGCTCCAGCGCTATACGTTTCCGCAAGCCTAGCTACCATGCTAATGCCGCCAATTTCATCCGTCTCCTCAAGCAAGTCAAGGTATAAACGGGCCGCTTCACCGTACTTACCGGATTCAAGGAGTAGTTCTGCATAGGCAAATCGGATAACAGGCTCATAAGGTACGAGTGTATGAGCTTCCTTAATCTTTGAAAGTGCTGCTTCTGCCATACCAGACATCTGGTAATAATCAGCTAATGCCAGAAGTGCTTGTACATACTCTTCATCGTCCGGACCTACATCTGTCAGCAGGAGAAGTGCTTCGTCTTCTTCCCCAAGTTCAAGTAACGTACTGGCACGATCGATCTTAAGCTGCGCCTCATCTGGTAAATGAAGAAGTAATGTTTCATAGATACGGTCGGCTTCTCCCATGAATCCATAATCTACAAGTAGCCCCGCTGCTTCATAAAGCATATCAAAATCGGTTGACTCATTTAATTGCTCGATAAGACGACCGAGTGCGTCGACATCGCCTTCCTGAATATATCTTTCAACTTGCTGTAACTGTCCCATATTTTCACCTGTTCTTTCACATTGTATACATTCGTCTATTAGCCTTGAATGTTTACCCCGTAGTATCGGGTAATAAGACCCTTACTTCAAGATTATCATACCATAAATGAACGGTGACAAGTGCCCGTAAAAGCCCGTCTAGTTCGACTAATAATCAGCAGGAGATGAGTCCTCCTGCTGATTACCGCTTCACTTTACAGGAAAGGCAAGTTTTTCGAGATCATTGAAGAAAGTCGGATAAGAAATATTGATGCATGAAGGATCTTCAATAACTACTGGACCCGATGCCGCTAGCGCCGCTATTCCAGCCATCATACCGATACGATGATCACCATAAGAGGCGAGTGTACCGCCCGTCAACGGAGTCGGTCCATGGATGATCATGCCATCTTCCGTCTCTTCAATCTGCGCGCCAAGTTTCTTCAGTTCTGTTGTCACTGCTGTAATTCTGTCTGTCTCTTTGACGCGCAGTTCAGCGGCATCTTTGATCACTGTTACGCCATGTGCTTGCGTCGCGAGTAAAGCGATGACTGGCAACTCATCAATCAGTTTCGGAATGAGTTCACCACTAATTTCCGTAGCATGCAATCCATCGTGTGAAATATTGACTGTACCATAAGGTTCACCTAGTCCATCCGATTGCTCAAGAATGTCAATCTTTGCACCCATAGCCTTCAATACATCCAGTATGCCGGTCCTTGTTGGATTAAGACCTACATCTTTGAATGTTACAGAACTTCCTTTTATCATTGCCGCCGCAGCCATGAAAAATGCTGCAGACGAAATATCACCCGGTACACGGACATCCGTTCCACTAAGCATACGACCACCAGTGACACGTACTGTGTTGCCATCCTTCTGAATATCCGCTCCAAATTGCTCTAGCATCCGTTCTGTATGATCACGTGACACGGTCTCTTCACTAACAGTTGTCTGCCCCCCTGTAGTTAAGCCCGCAAAAAGAATCGCCGATTTCACTTGAGCACTAGCGATAGGCATCTCATAATCAATTGGTGTGAGTGCCCCCCCTGTAATGGTAAGTGGTAGGAGATTGCTGTCCGCTTCACCAGCGATTGACGCTCCCATTGATTTCAATGGAATTGATACCCTGTTCATAGGTCGTTTTGACAGGTATTCATCCCCTGTTAGGACGCAAGTGATACGGGATGCGGCAAGTATGCCTAGTACCAAACGTGCAGTCGTACCTGAATTGCCTGCATACAGATTGTCGGATGGCTGATGCCAGTCTTGCATGCCGGGACTTTCCACCGTTACATCTGTACCATTTCTTTCAATGTTTACACCAAGCTGCCTGAATATATCAATGGTCCGCAAACAATCTTCCCCGTCCAGGAAGCCCGAGATCGACGTTTTCCCTTTAGCAATCGAGCCCAACATGATGGCACGATGTGAAATCGATTTATCGCCTGGCACAGTAATTTCGCCCTTCAATACAGGTTGCTCGAACGCTACTTTTTTCATTTCTATCAAGAAAATCCCCCCTAATCAGATAATCCACGAACTCAAACGATTTGCATACTATACTCCATTGTTTTGGCAAGTGCCGATTTGGCATGCTCACGGTCCTCTGCGCTTTGGAAGCTAATTACAAGAATACCAAAGACATCTGTGCGTGTTTCAACGATACGAATATTCGTCAAGCTAATTCGCTCATCCGCCAATACTTTTGTAATTTCCGATATAATCCCCGGATGGTCAGGAATATCAATATGCAAATCGAACGTCATGAATAGTGCTCCTTGCGACGTAATCGGCAAGTCGTCCCGAAACTTTTTTGCTCCAGCGAAATAATCATAGATTTCAGCAGGATTGTTTGATGTTAACATCTCCCGAACATGCCCCATCTCCTCAAGCCAGCCGTCTAGTTGTTTCAACAGTTCTACCCGGTTCTGTGTTGTAATATCTCGCCACATGACGGGATCTGCCGAGGCGATACGTGTTAAATCACGGAAGCCGCCCGCTGCCAATTTATTGACAAACGGTTGCGATTGTTGTTGTGCTGAAAGCCTTCCTACAAGGGAGGATGCTACGAGATGCGGAAAATGGCTGACAATGGCCGTCATCCGGTCATGTTCTTCAGCATCCAGTACCACAACTTTCCCTTTCGTCGGCTCAAGCAATTGACGCAAACATTTAACCCGATTACTATCCGTTCGTGAATCTGGTGTTAATATGTAATACGCATTTTCGAACAGATGTCCTTTAGCGGCAGTGACACCACTTTTATGGGACCCCGCCATTGGATGACCACCAATAAACGTAATGCCCCGTTCGAGTAACAATCTAGCTGCATCCATGATTGGACCTTTTGTACTTCCCGTATCCGTCATAATAACATTTTCTTTAAACGTCCATTCACTTGCCTGTTGCATCATAGCGACGGTCGTATTGACTGGAGTCGCAAAGATAATCACATCTGCTTGTTCGCATGCATTTTCAATCGATGTAGCAATCGTATCGATAATTCCCCTACGAAATGCTTGATCCAATGTACTAAATGATTGGTCGTAGCCCGTTACATGTATTTCAGGATCTCGTTTCAGCGCAAGCCCCAGAGATCCTCCAATCAAGCCAAGCCCAATAATTGTAACGTTCAGTTTCATTTTGCTGAACCTTCTACGACTAGTAATGTATCAAGCGCAGCGAAGAAATCACTGTTCTGCTGTTCTGTTCCAATCGTCACACGGACATAACCGGGTGTTCCAAGTGCATTGCCACTTCTGATGATGAACCCTTGCTGCAATAATTGTTCAGCAGCTAGATCTGCATCACCAGGTACTGCTAGTAATACAAAGTTCGTTTCAGAATCGAACATATGCAGCTTCTTCTCAGTAGCATATTGTTTAAATCGGTCTCTTTGCTCGTGATTCACCTGACGGCATTGATGAATGAATGCTTGATCTGCCAACGCTTTTTCAGCAACAGCAAGTCCAATCGAATTATTATTAAATGGGTTTCGAACTTTATTGAGGTTAGCAATGATTTCCGGTTGGGCGATTGCATAACCAACTCTGAATGATGCCAGTCCATAGGCTTTTGAAAATGTTCGGAGAATAATAATATTCGGAAACTTCTCTAGCCACGTAACCGAATCTGTATGAGCATCCGCAGTGATATATTCAAAATACGCTTCGTCTAGCACCACCAGAATATGTTCTGGTACGCGTTCAAGGAATGCTTGTAATGTATCACTAGGTAACAAATTGCCTGTCGGATTGTTCGGATTACATACCCAGATGACAGAAGTTTCGTCATCTATTGCACGAACAAATCCTTCTAGATCATGTTGCCCGTCACGTAAAGGGATTTGTCTGATTTCAGCGCCTTCGATTTTCGCATTGTGTGCATATTGCGGAAATGTTGTCGTCGCCATGATAGTATTTGTTCCCTTGCCCAAAAGCGCTCTTGAAATGACCATGATGATTTCATCAGATCCATTGCCGAATAATAAAGTATCCTCGCTGACATCATGTTTAGCCGCAAGCTTGCTACGCAATGCACTCGCATAGCCGTCCGGATAGATTTCGTACTGGATGGCATCCGTTTCGATAAATTCTTTGACAGCTGGCGAACAGCCATATGGATTTTCGTTTGACGCAAGCTTTACAACTTCTTTCAGGCCATAAAGACGTATCACTTCTTCAATCGATCTGCCTGGTTTATATGGGGTCATCCCTTTAAGTGCGTGTTTCCAGTTCATCTTAATCCCTCCGGTCAATAGCCTGCATTATTTTTTTAAATCAGGGCGTAATTTAACAGCTTCGTTTTGATAAATATGGGCGATCTCTTGTTGCGAAATATCCGTATTCACATGCATGAGTGCTCTAATGCATAGCGGCATCGCCCCGGCCACATCCATCTCATGCGTGCACATAACAGGCACGTATGTCCAACCTTCAATCGAACGAACTGCTTTCGCCGGAAAAGTTGATGTCACATCTTTCGTTGTCGAAATTAGAACCGAAATGATATCGTCCGGTGAAATGTTATTAGCCTCCGCCATTTCGATGACAAGTGCTTCTGTTGCTGCGAGAACAGTCTTTTCTTCATCACTTACGACCGTTGTCGCACCCCTTAATCCCCTAACCATTATTGCGTCCCACTCCTTCCGTTCGTTGCCTTAACTGATCAAACGCTTGTTTACACTGCTCTTTCGACAGTTCTTTCACATAGGGGTTACCTACGCCATCTAGCAATACAAAATTCATTTTACCAAAAGAAGCCTTTTTATCTTTTTCCATATAATTCATAAATACTTCGAATGAATAATCATAAATCGGTTGGAATGTATAGCCATGTGTGCCCGCAAACGCGATAACACGGTTCGTCAATTGTTCATCAATCGCTCCGTGTTCTTCGCTTAAAATAAGACTGTAGGCCATGCCAATCATCACTGACTCTCCGTGGCTCAAGCCGCCGAATCCACATGCCGCCTCAACTGCATGGCCAAACGTATGGCCAAAGTTAAGGTATTTCCTTGTGGATCGCTCAAATTCATCTTCTGCAACGATTTTCGCCTTGACTTCAATGCCCTTTAACAACTCTCCTGCCAACCAATCGGTAGCCGGTTGTGAGAACGTGGAATGAGCCAATAAGTCATCTGCCCACTCTGCGTCCGATATAATGGCGTGTTTCAACAGTTCTGCCATGCCCGACCGAATTTCTTTCGGCGGTAAAGTTTCGAACAGTGACGTATCAAAAAGGACTCCGACTGGTTGATGAAAAGAGCCAACCATATTTTTCCCTTCCGGCATATTGATGGCTGTTTTACCACCCACCGCGCTGTCATGCGCCAAAATGGTTGTTGGGCATTGTAGAAAACGAATACCTCTCATAAATGTCGCCGCAACGAATCCCGTTAAATCACCACAAGCCCCGCCACCAAATGCGATAACAAGTGAATCTCGTGTGAATTTTTGTTGTAGAAGAAATGATAGACAATCGATGTATACAGCGGAAGTTTTACAACTTTCGCCTGCCGGTACCGTCTTAATGACGATTTCGCGATTTAAAGGTGCCAACGCCCGTTCTAAGAGCGGCAAATGGATGGCTGCAACTTGTTCATCCACTATAATTGCAATGCGGTCCGTTCGCTCGAACAGCTCTGCATAATCAGTTGCAAACAATTCATACGTATTTTGACCAATATGGACATCATATTCATGATTCTTGATATTAACCGTGAGCTTCCCCATATTAAAACTCCTTTACGTAGCGCCTGTATTGTGCAATCTCCTCTTTAAGCCCGTCCATCGTATCCGAACGAAACTCCTCCATAATGGCTTTTGCCATTTCTGTTGCAATGACATGCTCTGCTACAACAGAAGCCGCCGGAACTGCACAAGGATCAGAGCGCTCAATTGTCGCCACAAACGGTTCTTTCGTATCGATATCTACACTTTCGAGCGGTTTGTATAGCGTAGGAATTGGTTTCATGACGCCTCTCACGACAATCGGCATCCCTGTCGTCATGCCGCCTTCAAGACCACCCAACCGGTTGGACTTACGGTAATAACCCTGTTCTTCACTCCAAGCAATCTCATCATGCACCTGACTACCCGGCAGATTGGCCATTTCAAAACCAAGCCCAATTTCAACACCCTTAAACGCATTGATGCTCATCATTGCTCCTGCAAGCTTACCGTCCATTTTGCGGTCAAATTGAACATAGCTTCCAATTCCAGGAGGACATCCTTCGATAATCACTTCCACAACGCCACCAACTGTATCTCCACGGCCCTTCGCATCGTCAATGGCTTGTACCATCTGTTTGGACGCTTCAGGGTCTGCGCAGTAGACAGGGTCGTTCTCAACGATGTCACGAAGCTCCTGCGTCCCTTTTCCTGCATATGTATTCGGATTTGTTGTAAACCCTCCAATATCAGTTACATGTGCGACTGTTTCGATATCAAGTTCGCGCAGGAATTGTTTAGCTACTGCACCAATTGCCACACGCATTGTTGTTTCACGAGCAGATGACCGTTCAAGTACATTGCGTAAATCCCGATGACCATACTTCATACCTCCGACAAGATCGGCATGACCCGGTCTTGGCCTTGTTATCTGCCTCTTCACATCTTCAGGCTTTACATCCTCCGGTAATGGTTCGACGCCCATAATGCTCGTCCAATGTTTCCAGTCATCATTGACCACTGTCAGTGTCACCGGCGAGCCAAGCGTCTTACCGTGGCGAACGCCTGATGAAATGATCACCTGATCTTTTTCGATTTGCATTCGTCGACCCCGACCATGCCCTCCTTGGCGTCGTGACAATTCACCATTTATCATTTCAGCCGTCAATTCCATTTGGGCAGGAAGCCCTTCGATAATTGCTGTCAATTGTGGACCATGTGATTCTCCAGCTGTGAAATACCTCATTCCATTTCCTCCTCTGTCGGATAATTTTAACATCCGTTTTATAGCACTCTACCAAAGTAAAGTTCTTTTGACTATATGTTTATATGAAAAATATCCGGAAAGTTATCCGGATATTTAAAGTTTTCTTATACTTTCCTATAAAAGAACGTGTCTTCAGACTCTAAACCATATTTTGCCGGATTGAATATTTGCTCGGTACTTCCTACAAAAAGAATCCCACCCGGTTTCATCGACTTGGAAAAATTCATGTAAATTTGGTCTTTTGCTTCTTCTGTGAAATAAATCATCACATTGCGACAAACGATTAAATCAAAACCGGTATCGTAGCGATCATTCAATAAATTTTGCTGTTTAAACGACACAGTTCTCTTAATTTCATCATTGACCTGATAATACTGACCTTCATTGACAAAATATTTTTTAACAATTGGTGCAGGTACTTCTTTTAGTGCCCTATCAGGATAAAGTCCAACTTTCGCTCGTTCAATGACACCCAGATCTAAATCCGTCGCTAAAATAGAGATATCACGAATGGGCACATGTGTGGCTAATACCATGGCAAGGGAATAAGGTTCTTCCCCTGTGGAACACGCCGCACTCCAAATCTTCAGTTTTTTATTTTGGGCAAGCAACTTCGGAAAAATCTTTTTTTCAAGCACGTCCCACCGCTGGGCGTTACGATAAAATTCAGAGACGTTAATGGTCATCCTGTCGAGAAATTCCTCAAGTAGTTCTTTATCATTATGTATCGCATCGAAATAATCCTTAAAATTTCGATACCCTTTCTTTTCATAAAGGGACGTCAGTCTTCTTTTCATCTGGGCTTCTTTGTAAAGTGACAAATCAATTCCCGTTTTCTTTTTTATATTCTCTATAAATACAGCATAATCCGGCAATGTAACCCCTCCCGTTCATATGTTCTTTCAAGTATAGCCGATTGGGAACAATTACGGAATAACAAAAAACAGCCAAGCACGAATGCAAGGCTGTTTATCAACTATTAGTTAATCCAGTTGTTCATCGTTTTGTCATAAGAGACAAGTTCTTCTTCTTTGAAGAAAAGACCGATTTCACGAACTGCAGATTCTGGTGCATCAGAACCGTGAATGATGTTTTTACCAACAGTAACTGCGAAGTCACCACGGATTGTTCCTGGTGCAGATTCTTTCGGGTTTGTTGCTCCTGTCATTAGACGACCTACAGAGATAACGTTTTCGCCTTCCCATACCATTGCAAAAACAGGACCTGAAGTGATGAAGTCAACAAGCTCGCCGAAAAATGGACGCTCTTTATGTTCAGCGTAATGTTGTGCAGCAAGTTCTGGTGTGATTTGCATAAGTTTAGCGCCTGCAAGTTTAAATCCTTTGCTTTCAAAACGACCAACGATTTCTCCGATTAGATTACGTTGTACGCCGTCAGGTTTAACCATTAAAAATGTTCTTTCCATGTGTAAACACTCCTTCTTGTATGTAGCTGGATTTCTCCTTGTCGATCGTACCACCAGATGCACAATCTTTCAACTGTTAGATTGCGCAAATTCGTTCAGATATCTGGCGGTGGCCTTTTAACCTTACTTAGTAAGGTTAGTAATTTCGTTTCCCAATAAATTCAGCAATTTGCACGAATGCTTTTTTCGCACTGCCTTTGGGGAGATCGTTTAATTCATCGAGCGCTTTTTGTAAATATAAATCGCTCACTTGTTGCGCTTTTTCAATCGCGCCTGTCCCCCGAATATATATCAGCATTTCTTCACGGTCCGCCCCCGTCAACGTCCCATCAAATGAACGCTCCATATAGGGTTGAAATACAGGGTCATCTTTTATGTATAGGATTGGTAATGTCAGATGGCCATTCAACAAATCACTACCTGCTGGTTTTCCAAGTTGTTCGTCTGTCGATGTAATATCAAGAATATCATCCACAATTTGAAAAGCCATTCCTGCGTAATAACCGAAACGACGCATCTTCCTCACAACCGTGGGATCGGCTTGTGAAACGAGGGCGCCTAGTTCACAACTGGATGACAACAGAAGTGCTGTCTTCCGTTTTATGCGGCGCAAATAATCTCGGATGGTCTGATCCGTTTTTCGCTGATGATCAATCTGTATAATTTCGCCTTTGCAAATTTCAAGCATAGTTTCTGCAAGCAGTTGGTGGACTGCAGGCAATTTAATTTCACCAATGGATGTCAGCGCACGCGAAAAGATGAAATCCCCCGTATACATCGCAATCCGATTATCCCAACGTGCCTTCACCGTCTCAAACCCCCGGCGCATATCTGCATCATCAATGACATCATCATGGACGAGAGACGCCATATGGACGAGCTCAAGAGAGACAGCAACCTTTGCCACATCCTCCAAAGAGTACGAGCCAAATTTAGATGCAAGAATCACAAAGATTGGCCGGATTCTTTTCCCACCCGCACGAAGTAAGTGAAGTGAGGCTTGCTGAATGATCGGGGAAGATGAATTGACGGATCGTTCAAGTTCCTTTTCTATATAGGCGATGTCCTTTCGGAAATCGGCATAAAGTGTCATTAACTTCAATTTCTCCAAAACGATTACCTTCCCCTGCGGTCTTTATTATTTATATCCTACATGGCCCGCCGCCGCACCACCGCTATATGATTTATAAGACACGGTTGTAAAGCCTGCATCAGTGAATAGCTGGGCAAGCTCTTTCATCCCCGGAAAATCATCCGCAGATTCTTGCAGCCATGAATATTCCTTATAACTTTTTGCAAACACTTTTCCAAGTACAGGCATGACAAACTTGAAATAAAAGCGGAACAGCTGTCTATAGCCCGGTAATTCAGTTTGCGATGTTTCCAAGCAAGCAATCATACCGCCTGGCTTTAGGACACGATTCATCTCTTTCAATACAGTTAAATAATCCGGTACATTACGCAAACCAAAACCAATTGTCACGTAATCAAATGAATTATCCGGGAAAGGTAATTCCATTGCATTTCCCTGTACAAGTGTAATGTTAGGATACTTTGCAGTTTTAGGACGACCCGCTTCTAGCATTCCTTCACTAAAATCCAGTCCAGTTACATGGCCCGTCGTTCCAGCTGCTTCCGCTAGTGCAATCGTCCAATCCGCCGTCCCGCAACAGACGTCTAGTGCTTTCGCTCCCTCGTGAACATTCATCCGTTTCATAATGTCATCACGCCATTTTTTATGTTGGTTAAAACTAATGACAGAATTCATCTTATCGTAATCGACAGATATTTTTTCAAAGACTTTATGGACCTTTTGTTCTTTTAGTGTCGCCAAGTGTCATACCTCGTTTCTTTAGATCAGTTTACCAAGAAGCGGTACCGCAAGACTGCCAATTTCTTGTTGTAAAGATGGCTTCAGAAAACTAGCTGCCTGAACCGCCTGTTGCACTTCGGAATGGAGCTGAGCTATCGCCTGGTCAACATGAATAGCTTTTGTATTTCGGTTATACCATCCACGCTCCAATCGGAGAAGTGGCAATACAGTATTGGCCAGTGTAGCATATTGTGAAAAACCGAATGTATGTAAAAAGTCTGCTATACATCCCGCTTCGACGATTCGGATGGACTCAACCAATTGTGTTGGCTCATCTGGAAATTGTTGATGAAGGGTTGTCTTCACCTCATTAATTTGCCCAATTGTACCCGACAATGATTGAATGAAGCCCAATTCCGGAATCGACGCAAGTAGTCGATAATAGACACCACTAAAATGATCACCTGATAATACAGAAAGCTGTTGTTGCTTTGATGTGGCATCCGAGACATCAATTGTATCATGCGCATCAAATGCTGCATGCACCGCCCCCACTGCGAGGGCCGACGTGTTTAAGTGCTCCGTCCACTTCTCTCCGTTCAACATCGGTAACAAAAGGAAGAAGACCTTCGTCGGATCAATCGGTGCCTGTCCAACATCTCTCTCCACGACTGGCTCGTGAAGGACATGCTTCAACTCTGCTATATAATTTTCAATTTGTCGTTTAATTATTTGTCTTTCCATCGTCGGATCTCCATTCAAAGACGTCTCCGGAAGAGTGTGTCTTGGAGCGAATTATTCCTTCGCTTCGCTTGACACGACACCATATGCGGTATGAACGTCGGCTTTGCCCCGTATTTTCATCGCTGACGTATGTTCAGTGAACTGTGCAATCATCACTTCACCACGATCTAATTTTTCCGTATGGTGAAACTTTGTATCATTGCCTCTTGTCAGTCCGATGACGTTCACGCCATCCTCTTGTGCTTTAATAACAATATAGTCTGGTTGTGTCAACTGTATCTCTCCCGTCAGTTATATACAGCTCAATCATATCATAAAGAAGGAGTTACCCGCAAAGACCTCAAGACATTTTTATGAGCGATAAAATTTCAGCCCGTTTTATATCGTCATGTTCATAGATGCCCCGTGCTACTGTCGTTACTGTTTTCGCTCCTGGTTTCTTAATGCCTCGCATTGTCATACACATATGCTCTGCCTCAATCACAACATAGACACCGATAGGATTCAACATCTCCATCATCGTTTCAGCGACGGTCGATGTTATTCTTTCTTGTAATTGTGGTCTTCTCGCAGTTGTTTCAACAGCCCTTGCCAATTTACTGAGTCCGGCAACGACGCCATCACGAGGGATATAAGCGATATGTGCATGGCCGTAAAACGGAACAAGGTGATGCTCACACATGGAGTGGAACGGTATATCTTTGACCAGTACAACCTCGTCATGATTTTCATGGAAAACCGTTTTAAAATAATCTTTTGGATCTTTATTTAATCCTTCAAATACCTCGGCATACATTTTCGCAACCCGCTTCGGAGTGTCGATCAGACCTTCACGTTCCGGATTTTCACCGATCGCTTCAAGGATCATTGTAACCGCCTTCTCTATTTTCCTATAATCGACATCATTCATCATAAAATCCCCCTCAATCGGAAATAAAGCTATTCCAACAGAAATAGTAGCATACTCCCTCATTTCCGTACAGTTCACATGCTTCTTTACTTTCTTGGTGCCAGCCGCTGGCACCAAGAAAGTAAAGAAGCCCGACCAAAGTATCTGATAATCAGATACGCCGGACGGACTTCTATGTAAACTTAAAGATTATTTCACCGCGTCTTTAAGCGCTTTACCTGCTTTAAAAGCAGGAACTTTGCTTGCTGCGATATCGATCTCTTCCCCAGATTGTGGGTTACGTCCTTTACGAGCTGCACGCTCACGAACTTCAAAGTTTCCGAAACCAATCAATTGTACTTTCTCACCTTTTGCAAGAGTAGACTGGATCGTATCGAATACAGCTTCAACAGCTTTTGTAGCATCTTTCTTCGTTAGACCTGCTGCCTCGGCCACAGAGTTAATCAATTCTGTTTTATTCACACCATTCACCTCCCCTCAAAGGAAATCAATAACCTATCAATACTGTAAAAAGAGTATCACAACCAAAACCATGACGCAACAATATTATCGCCATTTCCCCATTATCATGCACTTTCCTCTTAAAAACGCAGAAAAAGATCCGTTTTTGACGGATCTTTCTCCTTTAAACGATAAATGTTATCATGCCTTTATTTCCATCGTTCACCATTTGTTCAATGGTTTCACGCAGACGTTTTCGTGCATTTTGTGGTACAGAAGCTGTTTTAAATCGAATACTTTCCTTCATAACTTCATGGAGTGGAGTACCAAAAAGTTGTGTTTCCCAGAGCGCCTCTCTGTCATGTAAATATGCATTCTTCAATTCTTTTAATAGATGATGACTATGGAATTCTGACCCAATTAAAGGAGAAAATTCCGCTTCCATATCAACCCGAATAATGTGAAGTGACGGCGCCGTCGCTTTCATCCGAACACCAAAAAAGTTATTCTGCTTAATCAATTCTGGGGCAGTAGGATTGAAATCCTCAATCGTCGGCAATGCGACTCCGTACCCTTGTTTTCTAGCTGTATCAATCGCTTCTGCGTACATATTATAAGACTTCTTCGCTTTCGAGGCTTCTTGCACAAATAATAACCAATCTTTCTTTGTACCAATTTCCTGCCCTGTAATGTTCTCACAAATTTCACGGAATGCCTGTTCATCCATGTCAATCTTCACAATTGCTCTGCCTTTACCCGCGTCTACTTCAATAACTTCAGCATTTCTAACATACTTTTCATCTTTCAGTCTTTCTGCAAGTTCCTGTACTTTACGAATCTTTGATGCTCCTAGAAAGCCTTCATTCACTACCCTATCAATATTGGCATTCAACTCATGCTCGCTACCAAGTACATCCATCCAATCCGGCTTCTGGACGTCGATATCAGTAATCGGGAACTCATAAAGAGCTTCTTTTAAGATGAGTTGGATCTCCTGTGCATTTAACTGATCCGCACTAATCGCAATAACAGGTACTTCATACCTTTCATGAAGGCTTTGTTTCAAAGCCACCGTTCGCTCATTTGCCGGCATTTTAGAGTTCAAAACGATGACAAACGGTTTGCCAATGTCTTTCAACTTGCTAATAATCTCTTCTTCTGCAACTTCTGCTGCGGCCCGTGGAATATTGTTGACGGTTCCATCCGTTGTCACCAGAATACCTATAGTGGAGTGGTCCCGAATGACTTTGTCCGTGCCAATGCGGGCCGCCTCTTCGAACGGTATCGGTTCGTTATGCCATGGTGTGTGGACGTATTTAGGACCATCCTCGTCTTCGTACCCCTTTACACCATCAATTACATAGCCTACACAATCAGCAAGCCGAATCTGGAATTTCAACTCCCCATCCCCCACAGCAACCGAAGTTCCTTGTGCAGGTACAAATTTAGGTTCCGATGTCATAATAATGGGCCCTGGTGAACTTTGGGGAAGTTCGTCCTGTGCTCGAATCCGATCCGACGCTTCCGTCATGTTCGGAATGACGACTTCCTCCATTACCCTTTTCACGAATGTAGATTTCCCAACACGCACAGGGCCAACAACTCCGATGTAAATGTCACCGTCAGTACGCCTAGCTAGATTTTCATATAGTTCCTCTTTCAATCCATCGCCCTCCTTTTCTTCGCATATTAGTTTATGTATAGAAAAAACGTTTCATGCGCGTAGCATGAAACGTTTTTTATTTTATTTCTGTCATGAAGATAGGTTCGTTCTGATCATTCACTGTATAAGGTCGTGAATAAGCCGGTAACACCGGATAATTATCCGCCAATAAGTAACGGATATCTTCTCCTTCTTTGACATCAGGCTGTTGTTCTTTCAATATTCGATTTAAGTCAATCGAATAATCAATATAAAACTTCCCATCCCCAGCAATCACAATCGGCAAAAAAGTATCTGAATAAGGACTCGGTACTGTCAAAGGTTCTTTGAAACCCATCGCCTTAAAATCAACTGTATACACATTTTCACCAACAGCATCATTGAACGGCACGCGGCCATTGATCTGCTTCCGTAGATTCAATTCACGAATCCGCTCCGCTGATCGCAAATCGACTAACTTAACTGTCGGATTATTCTCAACATCCATGAGGACATATTGATATATCCCGCCTGTTTCATAGCTATTTGAAGGCGGTTTTTCCGTATAAGTGGGAATTATTTGGGCAAATTCAATCGGATATTTGATATAGATATCCGTTTCAGCATCTCTTGTTTTGATCGGCAATAAGCCGCCAGTGCTTTCCTGGTAGGCGTCAACAGCTTTTTGAATCGTCTCTAACTGATCCGCGTAAGGAGTCTCTCGAGTCACCTTTTCATCATCTGGGTACATACTACAACCAGTAAGTATCAAAATAATAGATGAGAAGAGAACAATCCCTATTCTTTTCATATTCACCATCATGCTGCTCCTCCCGTCGGACCATTAAACACAAGGTAAATCATCGCCAAAAATGAGAAAATAAGTAAAGCGTACGCAATGATTGCAAATAATAATTTAAGTATTTTATTTTGAAGCTTATGTCTGCTCGCATAAATAAGACCCATGGAAATAACCATGAATCCCATTGCATAAAAAGAAAGCCACATTTTATCCATTGAGGACAAGATAAGTCACCCTTTCTTAAAGTTCAAATACACCTCGGCTTATTTGCGCCCAGATTTTGAATTAAGCTTGTACTAGCTGAAAGTAGGTCTGCAACTGAAAAGGATTTAACTATATCCTTCTCAGTTGCGGCAAATTCGGTTTACCTTTCCAATCCTTTCAAAATCTGGGGCACCCATCAAAGATTTCAACTTTATTCGGCAATGGTATGCAGAATAAAATTCAATCAACGTTGGTCAAATAAATCTTCAACTTCTTGTTTTTTCATGCGGTTCATCAATTGATCGACTGCCTTTTTCGGTGGAACATCTTCAAATAACACCGAGTAAAGTGCTTCTGTAAGCGGCATAGAGACTTTATGGAGGGCTGCCAACTGGTGAGCTGCTTTAGCAGTTCTAACGCCTTCTATGACCATGCCCATACCTGAAACGACTTCTTCAAGGCTATTCCCTTTACCAAGCATGTTGCCCGCTTTCCAGTTACGCGAATGCACGCTTGTGCATGTCACAATTAAATCACCAAGACCCGTTAAACCTGAAAATGTTAAAGGATTTGCTCCCATCTTGGCACCTAGTCTTGAAATTTCCGCCAAGCCTCGTGTAATCAGCGCAGCTTTCGCGTTATCACCGTAGCCTAAGCCATCTGTTATCCCAGCAGCAAGCGCAATCACATTCTTTAGCGCGGCCCCAATTTCTACGCCAACAATATCAGGATTCGTATAGACGCGGAAATAATTGTTCATGAACATATCCTGTACCCGCTCTGCCGCCGCTAAATCAACCGAAGCAGCTGTCACAGTTGTTGGGTGTCTATAGACGACTTCTTCCGCGTGACTCGGACCCGAAAGTGCTACAATGGCATCCACCTTTTCAGGAGCCAATTCTTCCGCAATCATTTCAGATATTCGTTTCAAAGAATCAGGTTCAATCCCTTTGGAAACATGGACGATGAGTTTCTGCCCAATCGTCATGGCATTCAATTCGGAACATACTTGACGAATCCCTTTTGTCGGAACAGCAATGATGATAATATCACCGTGCATCGCTGCTTCATGTAGATCGGACGTCGCCCTTAAATTACTAGGCAAAGAAACACCAGGTAAATAAGCATGATTCGTATGTTCATCATTCAATTCGGCAGACTGGGTAGAGCGTCTTGCCCAGAGTAGACAGTCATGATCATTTTCAGCAAGGACAAAGGCAATTGCCGTTCCCCAGCTTCCAGCGCCGATAACAGTTACTTTCTCCATTGTATACATCCTTTCTTTGGGAACTCCTTAACTTCTTGCGCGTGTAATGAGTCGAATCGGCGTTCCTTCGAAGCCAAATGAATCCCGAAGACGGTTTTGTAAAAAGCGTTCATAGGAGAAATGCATAATTTCAGGTTCATTGACAAAGACAACGAAAGTCGGCGGCTTCACAGCAACTTGTGTCGCATAGTAAATACGTAGACGACGACCTTTTTCAGAAGGTGCCGGGTTTCTTGCAACAGCATCTTCAATGACTTCATTCAGTACACTTGATTGGATGCGCAGTGCATGATTTTCGCTAATCAACTTGACTTTATCAAACAATGACGTAACACGTTGCTTCGTTTTCGCTGACACAAACGCAATTGGCGCATAATCAAGAAATTGGAAGTTATCGCGGATGTCAGTAATGTATTTATTCATCGTCTTGTCATCTTTTTCGACAGCATCCCACTTGTTGACAACGAATAGAACTCCTTTACCTGCGTCTTCCGCGTAGCCGGCAATTCGCTTGTCCATCTCGCGGATGCCTTCTTCGCCATTAATTACAATCAGAACGACATCGGAACGGTCAATCGCTTTTAGCGCACGTAGAACAGCATACTTCTCCACGTTTTCATAGACCTTTCCTTTTTTACGCATCCCAGCTGTATCTATAATCTTATATTTCTGTCCGTCATATTCATAACTCGTATCAATGGCATCTACCGTTGTTCCAGCTATACTACTCACAATGACCCGTTCTTCACCTAAAAATGCATTGACGAGTGATGATTTTCCGACATTCGGTCTACCAATTAATGAAAAACGGATAACATCGTCTTCAATCGGTTCAGCACCTGGTTCTGGGAAACTTTTTGCGACTGCATCTAGCAAATCACCAAGTCCAAGTCCGTGAGAGCCCGAAACTGGATAAGGATCTCCAAATCCAAGGGAATAGAAATCATAAATCATGTCTCGCATATCGGGATTATCGACCTTATTTACAGCAAGGACGACAGGTTTTTTCGTTTTGTACAAAATTTTAGCTACTTGTTCATCCGCATCGGTTACACCTTCACGGCCATTCACAAGGAAAATAATAACATCCGCTTCGTCAATCGCAATCTCTGCTTGTAAACGGATTTGCTCAAGAAAAGGCTCGTCCCCGATATCAATCCCACCTGTGTCGATGAGGTTAAAATCATGCGTGAGCCAGTCTGCCGAGCTATAAATGCGGTCACGGGTAACTCCCGCAACGTCTTCTACAATCGAAATTCGTTCTCCAACGATTCGGTTAAAGATTGTCGATTTCCCGACATTCGGTCTTCCGACAATCGCCACTGTTGGTTTAGTCATAATCAAACATCCTTCCAGCTTATCTTCTGCATATTATACACTAAAAAGCGAATTGCGCCCACTTAGACGCGACATTCGCTAAAAGACCTGAAGATAAAAACATCCTTCGCCTTTATCAACAAGACCGAAACAACTCGAGCGGCTGACGCCCGCAGTCTAGACACACAAAAAAATGATGATGCTCGTAAAAGCATCATCATCCATGCAAGTACTTGTTCATATTGCTCACACACCATCAAAAATGGTGTGGTTAGTTTGAAAATTTCTTGAGTTGATCGCCAATCACATCACTTAAAGAAAATCCTGATGCTTCTTCAGGCATCTCGTAATCTCCATAAGCGTTATTATCTTCTTTTTCAATCAGATCTTTGATACTTAAAGATAAACGTTTCTCTTCACTGTTAACTTCCAATACTTTAACATCCACTTTTTGACCTTCCTGCAACACTTCATGCGGTGTGCCGATGTGTTGGTGGGAGATGCGTGAAATATGGACGAGCCCCTCGACACCCGGGAGTACTTCAACAAATGCCCCGTAAGACACGAGACGTTTTACAGTCCCTTCAAGCACTGTTCCTTTCGGCGCCTTGTCTTCAATCCCTTCCCACGGACCAGCCAATGTGTCTTTAATAGACAGTGAGATGCGTTCCGAGTCGCGGTCTACAGAAAGGATTTTCACATTCACTTTATCGCCTTCTTTAAGGACATCGGATACTTTGTCAATGTGATCATGTGACAATTGTGAAATATGGACTAGCCCGTCAATTCCACCGATATCTACGAATGCGCCGAATGTTGCAATACGCTGGACAGTTCCCTCAAGCACTTGACCTTCCTTGAGACCTTCCAAAACAACACCTTTTTGTGATTCTTTCTCTTCCTGAATAACTGCACGATGAGATAGGATAAGGCGATTTTTTTCTTTATCCATTTCAACGATTTTGAATGTCATCGTACGGCCTTTGTATTCTTCGAAGGTTTCGACGAAATAATCTTCCACAAGTGACGCTGGGATGAAACCACGCACGCCAAGGTCAACGACTAGTCCACCTTTGACGACGTCCTTAACTTCTGTTTCGATTGTTACTTTGTTATTAAATTTTTCTTCAAGAGAATCCCATGAGTCTTCCGCATCGACTTTCCGTTTTGATAGGACATACGCGTTATCTTCCACTTTCATGATGATCAATTCAAGTTCATCACCTTCTGCCACAGCATCTGCAGCTTTTTCAATGTGAAGGCTAGACAATTCACTAATTGGAATGACACCATCAAACGGTGCTCCCGAAATTTCAACTGTCACCGATTTCTCTTCAACCTTTGTCACTTTTCCTGTAACACGATCACCTTCATTGTAGCTGTTCACCGTTTCCAAATTCATCTCTTCAGTCATTATGTAGTCCTCCTCTATAAAGAATTCTACTTCTATATTATTCGAATCTACTCATAAAAACAAAAATTAACCCTTATTATTTCAATTATTATGCTGTTCTATCAATTTTCGGATTTCATTCATGATGACTTCAGTCACTTCCTCGGAAGAAGCTCTTCTTTCACGATAAGGTGTCACATCAATCGGTTTTCCGTAAACAACCTTTAATGATTTGAAGGGTTTATAAGGGCCAATAATCGCACAAGGCATAACTTGTGCTTCTCCCTTTAACGCGAAGAAACCTGCACCCGCAAGGCCTTCCCCTAATTCACCAGTTTTACTTCTCGTCCCTTCCGGAAATAAGCCAACGACTTCCCCGGATTTTAGGATTTTCAATGCTTTGCGAAACGCTTCCCGATCACTCATCCCGCGCTTCACCGGGAAAGCATTGACACTAGGTAGTACACTTTTCAAAATGGGCGCATTGAAAAGTTCTTCTTTTGCCATGAAATGAACAGGTCTTGGACAAGTGATTCCAACAACCGGTGGATCAACATTTGCAATATGGTTCGTACAAAGAAGAACGCCACCTTCTTTCGGGAAATTTTCCTTGCCAATCACTTTTACTCGATAGAGTGGATAAAAGACTGCACTACATAACCATTTTCCTAGTGGATATAAGTTCATAAGGCAAGCCTCTTTTCGGCGAGTTCGCTGATTTGGTTTGCTACATCCTCAATTGACATCGATGTTGTATCAATAAGTACAGCATCCTCCGCTTGTCTAAGTGGAGATACTTCTCTTTCGCTATCCACACGATCACGTTCACTGATTTCCACTTTTAAGTTGTCTAAAGAGGAAATCATGCCACGTCGACTATTTTCAATATGGCGACGCATTGCTCGTTCTTCAACAGATGCAGTCATGAAAATCTTCAGTTCTGCGTTCGGTAAAACAGCAGTCCCGATATCACGACCATCCATGACAACACCCATTCCTTCAGCTAGTTGACGTTGTTTCTCCACCATTAACTCGCGAACTCCTGTATGGATAGCAACCGCAGATACATGCGCCGTTACTTGTTGCGACCGTATCTCCTCCGATACATCCATACCGTCCACAATGACGGCTTGCCCTTCTTTAGATGGCAACAGAACAATTTCAGTCTCCTGCAACAAACTTTTAAGTTCTTCGCCATTAGTAGTATCTATGCTTTGGCTTAACGCTTTATGCGTAAGTGCACGATACATTGCACCTGTATCAATGTACGTATACCCTAGTTTTTCCGCAGTCATTTTGGCAATCGTACTTTTACCGGCAGCTGCCGGACCATCGATTGCAATTTTTATCCCTATAGCCATTTCATCTACCCCCGTAGTCAATTCGACAATATTGTATCATATGGAAAAGGGAAAAGCCCCATTTGCACGGACTTTCCCCCTAACAATTTCTACGACCGGTTTCTTACCTGCAACTGCCGCTCAAAGCAAAATCGAATGATAGATTGACTATCAATCGGTCCAATATCTTCAAATTGTAACGAGGCAATTTTTCTACCGTCTTTTTCCCATAACCGAATAATTCTTGCCTTTAATTTGACATATTTTATTTCCTTGTTCATGTATGGCAAAACAATCGTCAAAGACACGATTTCATCTGCGTCAAACGGAACTTTTCCAGGAAGATTAAGTGCGGTGCCGCCCGCACTTATATCCTCCGCTACGTAATGGCTATAGTGTCCATCCTTCTCAACCGCAATATCGATAGGTGTTTCCACTCTGACAAATTGACGTCTTTGAACTTTGATTAACTGCTCATCGCCTGGATAGGATAATTTCAGCATAGGAATCCCTTTGTTTAGGCGGCCGCTCACTTCCGTTCGGAAAGCATAAGACATCTTCATATGATCGATGAAAGACACTAGCAATTGTGTTCCATCCAAGAAAAATGCCGTTTTTCCCGTTTCGGTATGAGTCGGATAATCAATCATGACGAACCCGTCGCCCATATCAATCACTTTACTTTTATATTTTTCACTATCCGCTGTAAGATTTGTGTCAATAACAATGACTGTTCCGATTGAAAGTAACATCCCAAAACACCTACCATCCATGTCTAATGTCTAGTTTCAGGCACTTGTCAAAGGCTAGCGTGTCGTAGTAACAACAACTGCATATACGCTTTTTCATCATCCTCTAACACATTAAATTAGGTATTTAAACCTAATGGTTAACCTGCTACTATTCTCACATTCATTATGTCATGAATGGCTGGGAATTCCAATGGGTATTTTGTATTTCACACTTTATAAACCTTGTTGAAGCACGTTGAACCTATTGCAACTTCTCGGTTTTAATTACTTCAGACGTTTCAGTATCAATAATGACCGCGTACGTGCCTATTTGCCCATTTTCATCCATTGTAACCGTTAGGTAATGTGTTAACCTTTGCTCTAATCTGTCGTTTTCCACATAAGCAAGCTCTTCTTTAACAACCGTCACACCAGAATGGAAAAACTTCTTCCAATCTTTTTCTGTAATGGGCTGTGATTTCGTCTTCTCTTTCCGGATATATTCAGATGCATCCAATCCAACAATACCGCCATTATCTTTCGCGACTTTCAAATGGATCACATCAGAAAATATTTTCGCCTTATACTCAGGCTCTACTCTCACGTATACAAAATGCCAGGCCGTATTATTTTCCCTGGATTCCTCGTAAACAAGATCTTTATATCCCGCATCCAATAAAAACTTCTCGGCTTTTTTCTTAATATCTTCAAAGGGAAGACTTTCCTTACCAAAAGGTCTTTCAGAAAGAAATGATAAGACATGCCCACCTTTTTCCGTTATATCCACATAACCAATGGATTGGTTTTCCGCAAATCGTATGTGATAAAAAGGGTATGGTGAGCCTGGTTTACTGGATTCAACACCAATAATCTCATTGGAAACAGAAGGAAATAGTTGTTTGAATCGATCAACAGCCTCATCACTTGTTACTTTTTCATCGGACAAATCTCGTAAATCCCTTTTCTTCATCGAATCTGATTCACTTGCTGTCAGCGGAAAATCACTTTCCGTATATTGTTTCACCGCTGTCCCCATACCTGCCCAGTCATGCCCTTTGTCGGTAGAGTCTAGCCTGTTCCTCCAATCGTCCATTGAGAGTCTTCCACTGATCATTCCAACTGTCGCCACTTCCCACTCATCCGCCAGTTTACGAAGATTGTTTGAAGCTTGCGCCATGACTTTATGATACTCTTCATTATCTGCTGCACGATCTGCTTCTTTGGCATAATTGCCAAGTCGCCCGAGATAGTTCAACCACGAGGTAGAGAAGCTCTGATCGAGCGGTAATGATGAAACTGAGTTTTTAATGTCGGAAGACAGTCGCCAAATATCTTCACGCGCTTTTTCTGAGCCGTCCGATTCTTTGAACAGTAACGTCTTCTTCACCGCCGTATCAAGTTCTTCAAGCTTTTCGGACGCATCTGTCATCTTACTTGCGTATTGCCCACTAAGCGCAATGGCAAGCTGTTCGTTTTCGGCTGCTTTCCCGATAGAAAAAATCGATAATGCAGCTAACGAGTACACTAAGACAAATATCACTTTTTTCATAGTTCTGCAAAACATCACCAGAATCAATTAACATTTCCAGTAACTTTTGCCTGTCCTCCTCTCGTCACCAATTTCTGATACTCCCATTAGTTGCAGAAAATATGCAATCCGATTTTCTTGATTTGCGGACGTGACCAAATCCATTTACTTGTCGCAGTGATTGGATTAAAGTAGTAGATCGCATTTTCAGATGGATCCCAACCATTAATCGCATCAAGGACGGCTTCTTTCGCCCGTTCATTTGGCTCCAGCCAGATCTGCCCATCCGCTACCGCAGTAAAGGCAAGCGGCTGAAAAATCACACCGCCTACAGTATCAGGAAAATCAGGGTGCTCAACCCGGTTCAAAATGACCGCTGCAACCGCAACCTGACCTTCATATGGTTCCCCCCTTGCCTCCCCATAAACAGCATTTGCCATTAGTTGAAGATCTTTTTCCGAATATTTAGCAGGTAATTGGACATCGCCTTTATTCCCCGACCCTTGATTCCCTGCCCCTTGATTCCCTGTTCCTTGCGTTACTTGGGATGATAAAGGCTTGCCACCATAATGGGTAAATTTATTGCCCTTATTCAAATTATCTTTGACGAATTTCTCGTCATAGGATGAAGCGTCCGCCAACTTCTTTTTGGTCTTTGCTCCTGCAACTCCATCGACAGGGAGTCCATACTTCTCTTGAAAATTACGCAACGCCCAATAAGTCCCGTAGCCAAATTTCCCGTCTATCGTTCCTGTATAAAAACCGATATACTGAAGTCTCGATTGCAGCTCGATAACATCATCACCGAAGGCACCACGTGTCACCTCCTGCGAACTGAACGCTGTAATTTGGCCTGGTGATACGGCATATGCACTTCCAAAAAGAAGAGCAACTACCATCACGCGCATAAACCACTTTTTCACATTCATTCCTCCTTTTTATACAGCTTGCCCAAAGTTCTACATTTTATTTGTCGATAAATACCTGCTGACAATAAAAAAAAATCCGGCGGCGGCCGGATCATTTTGTCATCGTTTTAGCTTTGCGTCTAAATTGTTGCATCGCGAACGTATGAGCATATTTAACTCGCGTCAAGCCGAACCACCAAAGGAACAGCATAAACGGTACGATTAAGTACTGTGAAAAAGCATTTATAGCAAATATACCGTTATAGATAAAGTGAAGGCAGTACGGGGCAAGAAGCGCCAGGAATAAATACTTATTAATATTTGATTCCACTGCAAATTTCGCGCGCCCAAAATAATATCCCATTACAACACCAAATAATGCATGGCTTGAAACAGGTAACAATGCGCGAACGAATGCAACGTCTGCTCCAAATGCAAGAAGATAAATAATGTTTTCGACTGTAGCAAAACCAAGCGACACGCTGGCACCATATAAAATACCATCATAGGCATCCTCAAATTCGAAATGCCGGTAAATCGCGATGAGCAGAATAAGCCATTTAAAAAATTCCTCAAGACCACTTGTGAAAATGACATTGAGTGTAAAATAGTTAGTAAAGATATTTTCTTCTTCGAAAACATGCTGAATGAACATAATTGGAAATGTCATAATAGCGCCATATATGAATGTATGGAATAATGTACGTGATGGCTCTTTTGCAATCTGTTTTCTTAAATAAAAATAGCTGAAGAGCGCCAATCCCGGCGCAATTGCAACAGTTAGCAATATGAACATAGGCGCGCCCCCAATCCAGACCATTATACCATGAATTACCTTACATAGGAGGTTCCAAGTTGAAGAAAAACATTTTACTAATCCATACAGGTGGAACAATTTCGATGCAGTTGAACATGGAAACAGGCGGCGTCATATTGAGCGCTGCAAATCCACTCGCACTGGAGATTGACAAAGTTCAACAATTTGCCAAAATCACAGAAATGGAGGCTTTCAATTTACCGTCGCCGCATATTACTCCGCACCATATGCTTACACTGAAAATGATGATTGATCAGCAGACTGAAAGTAGTGATTTTGATGGTATCGTCATTACGCATGGCACAGATACACTTGAAGAAACCGCCTACTTTTTAGAACTATCGACAGACTACTCGATTCCGATTGTCCTAACAGGTGCCATGCGCTCTTCCAATGAAATTGGTGCGGATGGTGTCTATAACCTAATGTCTGCTGTACGGGTCGCCGCCGACGATGAGGCCTCAAATAAAGGCGTTCTAGTCGTCTTGAATGATGAAATTCACACGGCGACAAACGTGACTAAAACGCATTCCAGTAGCGTTTCAACTTTCCAAAGTCCGCAATATGGACCTATCGGTATCGTGACTAAATCGGCTATTCATTTTCACCATGCTCCTTTATCCCGCATTTTCCTTCCAGTGGGGTCGATTTGTAAAAAGGTGGCCATGTTCAAAATCTATGCAGGGATGGAATCCGACATGCTCCACTCCGCCGCCTCACTTGGCTATGACGGCGTCGTACTAGAGGGACTCGGCCAAGGAAATGTGCCGCCCGCTTTACTTACAGGCATTCAACATTTATTGGATGAAGATATTCCTGTCATTCTCGTTTCACGCTGCTTTAATGGCATCGCACAAGACATTTATGCCTATGAAGGTGGCGGGAAAATGTTAAAAGATCTTGGCGTCCGTTTCGAGCATGGCCTAAGTGGTCAAAAAGCACGTCTAAAGCTACTGCTAGAACTTTGTTCGGGAAGATCTTAGTAGGATGAAGAAATGGATGGCCTAAACCGTGACTGTCCAACAAATCGCAAACACATTGTAGCCCCTATGCTACATGAAAAAGGCCACGTCTATTGATTAACCATTTTCTTTCATATAAACACCGGTATGAAAGGCTTGAAAACCTCCATTTTCACTGGTTCGTTTCCGGTCCGCTTTCGGCGAAATATTCACGACAGATTTACCAAAAGGAACCCCCAGTATGTCTAGCAATGACGAAGTCATTGCTAGACATACTCTTCTCGGTCATCCTGTTGCGATTAGTTGCCTGTCGCGTCCCTACAACATTCAAGTGAAAAATGTGGTTACTTTAAAAGAAAAGATTAGATAACTTTCTTTCGGGATCGTAAGTTCCCGAAGATTCAATTTCGGGAACTCTGGCACGCTGTACAATGGGTTTCATTCGTACTTTCAGCAAAGATTATGCATCTAATCTAAGGAGAAATGCAATACAATTCCTCCCCCTGTGATACCTTATAGAAAGTGACGCTACTTTAGAATAAATAAAGAAAAAACCAAATAGAAAGCCTCAGCCGCCAAAATTGTATCTTTGGTGGCTTCTTTCCATGTTTAATGCTAGCTACTCTTTCGTCCCAAAAAGCTTCAGCTCTTCGTGTGTCTGTGCTTTTGGAGAGCGCCGGATGTAGGACCACCATACGATTACCGAAAAGAGTGTGTAGGGATCTCGATAATCGCATAGTAGTCATTCAATCCAAAGAGTGCCAAACATACCATACACGTAGCACTCGGTGTTTGATTCAATTATTTTCTGGTTGGTTTTAATTACTCAACGGATGTGAAAAAAGGCTACCTTTCAACCAATGTTCGGTCAAAAGGCAGCCTTCCATTATTTCATATCAGCCTGTTTTGCTGCTATAGCACGGGCAATCATACCCCCGTGAAACTTGCCGTTTTCGATAAATATTTCATTTGCATTATTGCCAGCAGAGATAACACCGGCTATAAAGAGCCCCTCTACATTCGTCTCCATCGTCTCTTCATCAAATGTAGGTCGACCACTTGCCTGATCTGTGGTAATGCCAATCCCCTTCAAGAAAGAATAATCCGGGTGATAGCCAATCATCGCAAAGACAAAATCATTTTCCACTTCGAATGTTGCCCCTGCCTGTTCAATCGTCACAGTCGATTCCGTGATGTTAACGACGTTAGCGTTAAAATGCATATCAATTTCTCCGCTCCGAACGAGGCTATCGAATCCAGGTAAAATCCACGGTTTAACACTTGGCGAATAGTCAGATCCACGATAAACAACAGTGACCGATGCACCTGCACGCTCCAATTCAAGCGCGGCATCGACAGACGAATTTTTGCCACCAATCACGACCACTTTTTTCCCGAAAAAAGGATGCGCTTCTTTAAAATAATGAAAAACATTTGGTAAATTTTCGCCTTCAACATCAAGTTGATTTGGATTGTCATAATAGCCAGTTGCTATGACAACATAAGTAGCGAAATAGTCTCCTTTATCCGTCACGACATGAAAGCCTTCACTTTGTTTCCTGACGTCTGCCACTTTTTCAAAACTGTTCACCACTACTTTTTTCAGTTCAGCAACTTTTCGGTAATAAACAAGCGCATCATTGCGCTTGGGTTTGTCAATCGCGGTAATGAATGGGATATCCCCAATGGATAATTTAATGCTAGAACTGAAAAACGTCTGGTGCGTGGGATAATTATAAATCGAGTTGACAATGTTGCCCTTTTCAATAATAAGTACATCCAGTCCCATTTGCTGTAATTCAATTGCCGCAGACAAGCCACATGGACCGCCTCCGACAACAATTGCATCTTTACGTATCATTTGTCCTTACAACTCCTTTGGTACACTTTCCGTATAACTGACGTGAATGATATGACATTCCGGCGGGGCGCCAAGGCGGAGAGGCAGTGTAGATGTGCCAAAGCCATTGCTAATTAGCTTTGCCCAGCCCTCACCCCGTCGAAAAACTCCTTTTTCCTGTAAGCCCCACTTCCCTAACCGAATTTGCCCGCCGTGTGTATGACCCGCAACCATCAAACGCGGCTGAAATACTTGCTCTATTTTACGAAATAGCACGGGGTTATGTGTCGCGATAATCATATGGGCATACTGTTGTATCGACTGAAGCATCGAACCGATATCGACATTACCGCTGGAAGGGTCATCGGTTCCCCCAATGCCCCAATCAGGATGCCCGGGGATACTGACGCTTTCATTATCAAGAATCTTGCCGCCATTCTGAAGAATAATGTCTCTGATTTGTTGTTCACCAACCTCACGATCATTATTGCCCCAAATAAAAAATAGCGGAGCTAGACGGGAAAGATGCTGAACATTTTTGGCTATTCGTGCTAGTGGTACGCCTTTTTCCGCAAGATCCCCACCGATGATGACGACATCAATTTCATTGCCATCACGAATTTTCGTCAATAATTTTTTGCCAATTTTGCGTCGATGGATATCAGAGATGAAAAATACAGTTAGTTTTTTGTCAGGGTCCCCCCCTGTTCCGACATTCACTTCATGCAAGATGACATTTCTTTGCTTGGCGTTCGTAAACATATAGGCGAACAAACCAATCGTTAACGACAGCGCTATCCATACCATTTTATCGACCGTAATCATGCGCCCCTTTCATAAGAAAAAAGGCAAAGCAAGGATACTTCGCCTTTTTTCCGTACTTTGTTATACACCTTGTTAGGTTGAACTAATAAATGGTAGCCTATCGTTCTCTATAAGACTATACACTTGTTCAACTGTTATAGATTTTGAATGATGCCTACTGCTTGTAACTATTAAGGAATAATAAGTGTCTGCCCAACCGCAATATTATTCGATGATAAGCCATTAGCTTTTTTGATTTTTTCAACACCTACGTCTGAACCGTAGTAGTTCACCGAAATCCGGTAAAGCGTTTCACCTGTTGCCACTTTATGTGTTTTGCCTGTTGGCTTTTTCTCCGGCGTCACTTCCGGTTTCTTTTCCGGAGTTGGATTCACATCTACAACCGGTTTCGTTACAGGCTTCTCTTCAGGTTTTTTTTCGACTTCTGGTTTGGTATTAACTTCCGGCTTCTTGTCAATTTCGATTTTCGGTTCCTCTTCTTTTACATCCTTGCTATCTACTTTACCACCATCAGCCTTTTCACCCAAGGCGATATCCTTATCTGGATCATCATTTTTTCCGTCAGTGGTATTTTTCGGCGTTTCTTCATAACGAATACCCGTATCCGTGTCTTTGGCAGAAGGATTAGCGCCTGGATTATAAAAATCAGTAACAACATAGACCAAAATAATGACTGGAATCAGTGTGAACAATCCAAGAATGATATTAATCAGAAGATTACCCGACTTCTTTTTTTCTTTGCGACCTTTTCCATGCAATGCTGCACGTGATGGAAGATTGTCATTATTTTCATCCAAATCAATTTCCTGTCGCTGTTTTTCAAATTCAGTTTTATAATCGTCTTTTTTCATCGCTACATTCTCCTATCACATCTTGCTATTCCTTCATTATGACGAATTTTGTCGTAAAAATCAAATATACCTTAGCGTACTTTTACGACATAACGGTGAACCTTTTACCCAAGAAGTTGGGTAAGTCTTTGCTCCCAGCTTACTATTTTTTTATCGAGCATAAGCGGTTCTGCCCATAATTCGTCGACTGTTCCGCAGACTGAACAACAGGAATTTGGCACCACATCACATTGCTCACCGAAAAAAGCCAATAGTTCTTCTCTTAGACATTTTTCCGAATGAACGAAGCGAAGCATCTTTTGGAGTTGGGCTTCTTTTTTGTACTTTTGTTGCGCCATTTGTTGAATAACTCCGTCGATTGACATTCGTTCCCTGTAATAGTTTATGACACGCTGGTTCGTTTCGCTAATTCGCGCCTCCCCAGCTGCCACATCTACCGGGATCTGTTCCGCAAGCAGACTTGCATAGTGACGTATTTCCGACTCTTGCGGGATATCCTCCTGAAGAATGAAACGCATTCTTCCTTCATCAGCCGGTGAAAAAAGTAAAGTTGCCGCAGATTGTTTGCCATCGCGTCCCGCTCGTCCAACTTCTTGAATATAGCTAGCGATTGCTTGCGGAACGTGTTCATGAATCACTTGGCGTATATTATTTTTATGTATGCCCATACCAAATGCATTTGTCGCGCATATCCAACTGATTTCACCTGCGATGAATTGCTCTTGAATGAATGCACGGTCTTCCTGCTCCTTGCCCGCATGATAAGAAGCCACAGATACTCCCACTCCTTGAAGAATGGCTGCGAGTTCATCTGCCCGTTTTCGCGATGCTACATAGATGATGCCAGGACTTGCCGTCGTCACTAGCCGCTCCTTAATCCAATCCGTTTTCATCCTTTCATCATCGACCTTGACGATTGCGTATGAAATATTCGGGCGATCTAGCGATTGGCGAAGAATAACCGGCAATCGGAGCCGCAAATACTGAATGATATCGGTTGTTACCTGATCATCAGCTGTTGCCGTTAGCGCAAGGATAGTTGGCCGATGGAATTCCTCAAACAATTCTCCAAGCCGTAAATAATCCGGTCTAAAATCAAAGCCCCATTGTGAAATACAATGCGCTTCATCGACGACAAGCAAGGCCAAACGAATGTCTTGAAGACGTTTCACCACATTTTTTTGCATTAGCATTTCCGGTGAAATAAAAACGAATTTATAGTTCCCTAATTCAGTTAGAATACGTTTTTTCTCCGTATATGATAAAAATGAATTGAGTGCAACAACCCGCTTTTCACCATTTCTCTTCATAATCGCCACTTGATCCTCCATTAACGCGACAAGCGGTGAAACAATCAACACGGTCCCGTCCAAAAGATAGGCTGGCAATTGATAGCACAAGGACTTTCCCATTCCGGTCGGCAAAATAGCAAGCGTGTCTTTACCCGCAAGGACATTACGAATCACTTCTTCTTGCCCGGGTCTAAATTGCCCAAAACCAAATCGTTCTTTTAGTATTTTGTGAATATCCATCAATTCCCCTCCCCGGTCCGCGCCCCTAAAATCAGTCGAAGTTGAAAATAGGACAACGTTTCAAATTCAGCTTTTAACAATCGGAGCCTGCGCGAAGCCATATCATTCACTTTCGCCACAACCTCTTGAACCGTCTCCTCTGCGACAAATTGCGTGAGTGGAAATTGTGGGTCATTAATGGACAGTTCGACAAAATGATCCTCAATGGTACTTACCTTTAATTGTCGCATCGCTGCAATCTCTTCAATCGACATGCCACGATCAAAAAGTTGTTTCGTCTTACTTGAAGAATCGGTCAAATAGGTCTTTACTTTGATATTTTCAGCGATTGTTGTCAAAAATGGCATATCGGGTGAACGTTCGATGACCACCAGTAACCTATGTAGGCTTTCGATAAATAGTAGTTGAATCACAAATGGCTTTAGTTTTAAATGATCTGCTAGCTGATCCCACGTCCAACCAGTCAAGCCAAAGCCACTTAAACGGTGCGTAAAGATAATTTTTTGTTGATCATCCATGCCACTGCGCTCCATGCATAAACTAAGCTCTCCAGCAATATAACTTGCATAGGTTGGATCACTAATAGGTTGCTTGTGAAGCAGTTTTTTTACAAACAGTTGGATATCATAGTCTTTTTGAATCGGCATGAATGAACTTTCTCCCGCTTTAACATTCGACACAGTTTGAATCGCAAGCGATAGTCGTGCAAAAAAAATCGTTTCTCTCCCCCGATAATCCCAACCATTAAACTGGTAGACCGGTAAAGTTTTAGCAGCTAGTCGTCCACTTTCCGTCAAAATCACGGACGAATCAGCTCTCGTTTCAATTAAGCCTGCATCACTCAATAATTTTGCCGCCTCATCATAGTCTTCGACGGTTAACTTAGGTAAAATACCAAAGAATGTTTTCAGGTTATAGTACTCCACATCCTGCAGCGTTTGCCCTGAACGTTTGCCACGCAATAAATGAAGCCCGGCATAAATCGTCCGCTCACCATCTAGCTTCTGTATGATAGCCAGTAGTAATAAAGAAAGATTCATGAGGAATTCCTCCAATTAATAAATTCTTTTTGTTGAAAACTGTAGTCAATATCATTAGAATGAGATGTGAAGTAAATTGTTTGTACGGAGAAAAGAGGAGAGAAAGACTATGCCTAAATATACAATCGTCGATCAAGATACATGTATTGCATGTGGCGCTTGTGGAGCTGCTGCTCCGGATATTTACGATTACGATGATGAAGGAATTGCTTACGTTATCCTTGATGATAACACGGGTACAACCGAAGTTCCAGAAGAACTAATGGAAGATTTGGAAGATGCATTTGATGGTTGTCCAACCGATTCAATCAAAATCGCTGATGCGCCATTTGATGGCGATGCGTTAAAATACGAAGACTAATTATTCGTTTAGTACATTGAAAGGCCGCCCTGAAATCATTCAGGACGGCCTTTCTTTTTGGCTAAATTGTGACATTTCCATCTGAATAGTAGATCGCAGGCTAAGTTCGCCACGTCCTGTGGCAACGCCTGCATGACCTGCGTCGTGCAGGCCCAAGCCTCCGTCGGATATCACGCCATCAATTGAGTTCGTTGCTGGGCAATCCATTTTTTCATGCTCTTGAAAAGCAGCAATGAAATAAGCATCAGCATGATGCCTTTAATGAAATTGAAAGGTAAAATACCTAAGACAACCACTGTATATAAAGCATTCCCCGTATAAGGTGGGAAGTTAAGAAAGTACGTGTACATCGGTAAAAATACGAAATAGTTCAATGCGGTCATTCCTACAGCCATCGCGACTGTACCTGCGATAAGACCCACCGTCAACCCTTTTGCTGTACGGAATTTATTGAAAATAAAGTAGATTGGCAGGATGAAAAGCATACCTGTTGTAAAGTTTGCAATTTCCCCAACCGGAACTCCAGTCGGGCTTCCCGAAAAGAACCAGTGCAAAATATTCTTGATGAGTTCGACCCCGATACCTGCAACCGGCCCCATTGTCATAACTGCCAAAACTGCTGGGATTTCTCCAAAATCGATTTTCAAGAATCCTGGTAAAGCCGGTAGTGGAAAATTGAACTGCATTAACACAGTCCCAATGCTCCCAAGGACTGCAATAAGAATCATCCTTCGTAATTTCTTGTTATTCATTTGTTCCTCTCTCCTTTTGCGATTCACTTCAAAAGAGGAAAGGCCGTTCCGTCAATCCATGTCTACAAAAAATCCCCAGAGCTAATAAGCTCTAGGGAGTTAAAAGGTATCGTTAAATAGACGTGTAAAAAAGATAGAATTATCTTTTTTACCCGCATTTAAATAAGCACCCTTTTTGTGGACAACACAAAAAGACGGCCGCACCTTCACCTTCTCCCATCCAGACTATACTGTCGGCTCCGGAATCACACCGGAATCAGCTGTTAAGCTCGCGGGCTAGAAGAGAAACTCTCCATTTCCGCCGGTCGGGAATTACACCCTGCCCCGAAGATGAATCAATATTTTATTACCACCCTATTATATACATCAAAAAGCGCTTTGTAAACTTAAGTGTTTACAAAGCGCTTTTTCTATCATTATTCAACGTAATAGGTTGGATTGACACCAACTGGCTCAGGCAATACGATTGTCAAATCGTAGCGTAAGAATGTGTCCTGTATGACGTTTTCCAAACGAACTTGTTTATTGAAACTTTTTGCTGTTAGCATGAATCCTTCTATCATTGCACCTGCCTCGATTTGATCCATTCCTGTCAAATCGAGCGGCTCTGTAAACGTAATCACTGCCACGCCCTGCTTTTCCTCTACGTCATATAGAAGATTTGCTGGAACAAGTTCTTCTAATGCACTATCATGTGATTCCTTCATCACAAGAAGTGCCTTTTCTACGGTCAGTACATTCTCTGATTCAGATGGCGTCAGATATTGTTGACCAGTAGGCATGACCATTTTGTAATAAGGTTGCGGGTTTACCCTAGCAACTAGCTCCATTTCCGCAAACCCAAGTTCCTTCCCAGGAATCCCTGCAGCATACTGATTGTAAAGGGCCACACTATCCGGCTGTCCTTTCGAAAAATCAGCAACCACTCTTTCCGCCGGAATTAAAAAAGTCATTGGAACAGTTATATGATCATCTGCAATAAGCCCTATTTGAAGAGGTTGAAATCCTTGTAGATCCTCTTGCAACAAGACATGACTTTGAACATCCATCAAAAGCTTTGCTTCACCGACTACTCTGGTTTCTGGTACATTGTTCGCCAACTCAGCACGGTCTTCAGTCGCATCGTCCGTAGACATTTCCATTTCATGATGTTTTAACGAAACAGACTCAACAGCTTTATCCATCGCACCTTCATTATTTTTCAACATGGAAGGGATTAGAAGACTAAACATAAGGAGTGCAGCCACCACCACTAAAGCCGGCACCCATTTTTTCTGCGTATGTCGACGAGGGGGGTGTAGCCTTTCGTCTTGTTTCAGCCGCATCAATATGTCCGACTTTAGGCGCTCATCTTGTATATCCGGCATGCTGCCAAGAAGGTTGTCAATCTTGTTGTCGTCCCATTTTTTATCGGTCATTTGGTTTCCCCCCTTCTGTAGGAAGAGCATTCAATTTCTTTTGTAGTGCTTTGATTGCCCGGTGTTGGGTTGTTTTCACTTTCCCCTCTGTCCAGCCAAGAATTTCAGCCGTTTCCGCTATCGAAAGATCCTGGAAATAACGCATCGTGATAACCATTTTCTGATCACCTGTGCATTTGTTAAGCGCCTGTAAGAGCTCTTTCATCTCTTCACTCAGTGTAACCAGTTCTTCCGGGAGAATCCCCGTCGAAACAAGCTCACTTTTTTCCCAGTCAAATTTATCGAATAGATGCTTCTTGCGGACAGCATTTTTTCTGAAATGGTCAATCGCTACGTTTTTCGCAATGGAAAAAAGCCACGTCTTTTCAGAACTTTTCCCTTCAAAACCGCCGTATGCTCGCAATACCCTCACATACACTTCATGCACAAGATCCTCAGCGTGATCACGATTCCTCGTCAAATAGATAAGAAACTTGAACACGTCTTGGTGGTATTGTTCATAGAGCCGGTGGAAAACGGAGTCGTCCATGAAATACCCCCGTTCTTTTAATTAGTCGTTTTTCACGTTAAATAGTTACAACATTTTTAAAGGTAATGTACAGCTAAAAATGGTACCAGTTTTTTCTCCCCTATTTGCCGTAATTGTACCACTATGGGAATCAATAATATTTTTGGCAATCGCAAGACCCAAACCTGTTCCGCCTTTGCCCCTTGTTCTCGCTTTGTCCGCTTTATAAAAGCGCTCGAAAATATATGGTAAATCCCCTTCCGGTATGCCCACACCCGTATCCGTCACCGTAATTTCGATCGTATCGGCATACTTTTCGATAGCCAATATCACTTTTCCTCCATCAGGCGTATGACGGATCGCGTTATCAATTAGATTGGTAAAGACTTGCTCTATCCGATCTTCATCAACATTCGAGACAATTTCTTCTCCTTGCGGAAATTCAAATGACAATTCGACATGCGCATCACGTGCGACTTGCATAAACTTGTTGACAATTCGATCTAGGAAAGGAATCATCGGTAGATCATCTTTGTATAGTCGCATATGGCCCGATTCCATCCTAGCGAGATCTAGCAGATCCGTTACAAGTCTGCCCATCCGTTTCGACTCATCATGAATGATTTGCACCATCTCATTGCGTTCTTCGTCATTGGACGTAACACCGTCAATAATCGCTTCACTATATCCCTGTAGCATTGAAATCGGCGTCCGTAACTCATGCGAAACATTTGCGATAAAATCCGAACGCAGCTTATCCAATTTATGTTGGTCTGTCATATCCCGAAGAACCGCAACCGCTCCGCGAATATCTCTCCCACTATAGAGCGGGCTAATCGAAATCACGTAAAATCGGCCCCCTAGTTCCAATTCGTCTTCTACTTCTTCAGCGAACGTGATGACATGGTCGAGCATATGAAAAATCTCTGGGGGAATGGTGTTATTCTTGTCTTGCGCTTCACTCTTAAAGTACCAGTTCTGTAATAACCGTTCTGCCTGCGGATTACTGAGTAGAATGGTGTAATCACGATTGAAAGTGATGACCGCATCCGTCATAGACGTTAATATACTTGAAAGCTGTTCCTTTTCCTGATTAATCAACTCAACGTGATATTTAAGTTGTCTACCCATTTGATTAAATGCAGTTGCAAGCTGACCGATTTCATCGTTTTGCAAGGCAGGCAATCGTGTATCAAAATTACCTTTCGATAATTCAAATGCGGCTTGTCTCATACCACGTAAGGGTGAAGTGATTCTTGTCGATAAGAAAAAGGCGAAAACAGTTGTTAAAATAAAGGCAATAAACGCTGACAAGAATACAATATTTGTTGTTTCCTTCGTGGCTCTATGGACAGCCTCTAAACTTTGATAGATAATAACCGAGCCGACCATCTGCTGATCTTTCTCGAATGGGTAAGCCAGCACAAGATATTGTTCCATTACCCCTTTTTCCATAATAGAAGGGAGAATCATTTCCTTCACAACAGGTTTATGACCTCTATTATTCGATGAAAAATTAAAGTCAGCTAAAATTTTGCTCTCAATATTCTCTTTGTTCATAGCTTGTTGAAAAGAGTACATAATTTGCCCCTCTGGTCCCACAATCATCGCATCCGATTCTTCACCAAGGATGTCTTCGATAATAAGCTCCATCGAGGATTCATTATCATGATCCACAACGATTTTTCCAATTGTCGTCGCATCCCTACGCAAGGAATCTTCTGCCTGTTGCGTATGGTAATTATCGAGAAACTCAAGTAACAAAGCAGTCACGATAAACAGGACAAAGGAAACGAGAAGCAATATGGTTGCCCATAGCTTCCCGACGATTGAACTCCATATTCTATTCATGAGGAACCTCGAATTTATAGCCGACGCCCCAAACGGTCACAATCATTTTTGCTGCACGCTCAGACACACGACTTAACTTTTCGCGGAGTCGTTTCACATGCGTATCTACTGTGCGCAGATCGCCAAAAAATTCGTAATGCCATACCTCTTTTAGTAGTTGTTCACGATCGAATACCTTGTCCGGCGATTTCGCAAGGAAATAGAGCAGCTCGTATTCTTTCGGCGTTAGATTCACTTCGTTGCCCTCAGCTAGCACACGATGCGCATCGTTATCTATCGTTAGTTGTGGGAAAACGACAAGATCTTTCGATGAAGATGCTGATGTGGCTCCGTGAAACGTCACAGACCTTCTAAGAATGGCCTTCACCCGCAGTACCACTTCACGTGGACTGAATGGTTTTACTATGTAATCATCGGCGCCTGATTCAAATCCAGTTACCCGATCCGCTTCTTCTCCTTTTGCTGTCAGCATAATAACTGGTGTCATGATTTTCTTTTCTCTTAACTCCTGCAAAACTTCAAAACCGTCTTTTTCAGGCATCATTAAGTCCAGCAATATACAGTCATAGTGCGTGACAAGTGCTTTTTCCAGCGCTTCTGCCCCGTCCACTGCTTCTTCAATTTCATAACCTTCACGCGTGAGGTACATATTTAACAGACGGCGAATTCTTTCCTCGTCATCTACAACTAACAACGTCACTTTTTCTTCCATAGCTAATTGCCCCTTTCAACGTGCATCTAAATTCATTGTACAAGTCAAACTCTAAAAAAGAAACAAGAATGCGCAACCACGACAAGAACAAAAGCGCAAGCGCCTGTTCAGCCCCGACAAGTAGGAAGGATGCAGTTCAATCCTTCCCCGCTGGAGCATAGACATCAAATCTCTATGTCGTAACCAATCCACAGTTCGAGATTTTATAATTTCCTAAGTAACCTAAAAAAAATTGCACGGCGTCTAGTGAACAACCGTGCAATCTCAGGTCAAGCGTATGAATGCAATCCCGCGATGATTAAGTTCACGGCAATCAAGTTAAACATAATAATGATGAAACCAATAACGGCAAGCCACGCCGACCTTTTGCCTTCCCAACCGCGTGATAAACGGAAGTGAAGAAATGCTGCATAGAATAGCCATGTAATAAGAGCCCAAACTTCCTTTGGATCCCATCCCCAGAACCTAGACCACGCTTCGTGTGCCCAGATCATCGCGAAGATGAGCGCCCCCAGTGTAAAGACTGGGAAACCAATAATAACAGCACGATAACCAATTTCGTCCATCAATTGAGAATTAGCTTTTTGGGCGAATGGTTGGAACAACGTCGCAATTGGACGTCTGAAAATGAGTCTAAGAATGAAGTACAAGACTATTCCCGTTGCAACCGACCAAACAAACGTCGTTAATGTCTTCGCATTAACGATAGCTGGCATTTCCACCCATGGTGTCATCGCCTCTGGCGTAAGTGCTTCATATTGATGCATACCAAATAACGGTGGATAATTATAATCCATTTTTGCAACTTGTTCATTTTTATCGACAAATGTGAATTTCGCTTCATAGCCTGTCAGTTTAAAAGTTGTCGAAGACAATACGAAACCGATGACAAGTATAAGTGTAAACATAACTGCTTCTAGCCAGAAACTCTGTTTTGATTTTTTGGTCATATCCACATTTTTCAACAAGAAAATAAGGCCAGCGACTGCACTGATGGCAAGAATCGATTCACCCAAAGCGGCTGTAATCACGTGAACCGTCAACCAATAGCTTTGGAGTGCCGGGATGAGTGGCGTAATTTCCTTTGGGAACATGCTCGCATATGCGATGATAATCACAGCAATCGGCAACGCAAACAATCCGAGTGATGGTGTTCGGTACAGGAAAAATAACAGAATGAACGATCCGACAAGCATCATTCCGAATGCTGTCGTAAATTCAAACATATTACTAACGGGTGCATGACCGGACGCCATCCAACGCGTAATGAAATAACCTAGATGGGCAATAAACCCGATGATAGTAATAGTTATCGCAATTTTTCCCCATCTGTTGTTTTTATAAGAAGCTTCTGATTTAGCGCCTTTTACTGCCCCACCAAAAAATGCCGTTGCAATAAGGTAGGCAATAAATGAAACCAAAAGTAAATTAGCGCTTAACGCCGCAAGTTCCATTATGATTTTCCTCCTTCCTTATCTTCCAAAATAGCTTCCTCGTCTTGCCTATCTTCATAGGAAGGCAATGCCGCAAAATCTTTCACTTTATCAAGTTCTTGTTTCAACTTGAACCAGTTTTTATTTGTATGACCAGCCACTAAAAGTTCGTTGCCAGTTCCTTGTTGGATCCAGATTCTTCTATGGTTCCAATAAGCGCCCTGTGCAACACCAATCATAAAGATAATTCCTCCAAGAAGAAGAATATATATGGTTTTGTCCTTACGGATGGTTAGCCCCGAGATATCACGGGTCTCCGCACTGACAAACTTCACCTTATAATCATTTTGATCCGTTTCAAGCGTCTGTTGAATGGCAACAAAACTTCTTTCTCCGTCCGGTTTTTCCGGCGTCTTCATCTCAAAGATGAATGCAGGATTGTTCGGAACTGGCGATTTCGTATCTGGTACTCCATCCGTCATAACAAAGTCTGGATAATAATCCATCAATTTGACATGTGCCCCGTTTTCCAGTTCGTAATCCTTAGTCGGTTCAGTTAAGTCAACCGTGAATTCTCCATACGCTTTATCTGTTGCTTTTTCGATTAATTGAAATGTCATGGATTTTAATTCATCTAGGCGGTAATCCATTTGGAATACGTTAAAGCCATCGAATTTAAGCGGCTTATTAACAATGATGGAGTAATCCTTGATGAATTCAAATTCACTAGAGCCTATCAATGCGTCATCTGGGATTTTATAGAGCGCAACATCGGTCTGATAGTTACTAGCAATCATCCCCACACGATCCAGCGCTTCGCCAAATACTTCGTTGGCGTCGTCTTTCGTATAGGTCTCCATAATGAATTCTTTACTCTCCAAATAATAGCCTTCTGCGCCCGGGATTGAACGTGTTTCACCTTCACGAATCCACATCGTTTCATCCACATAAAAGCCAGGGATTCCGCGAAGCAAGACACCTATTAAGAAAATGATAATTCCAGTATGATTGACATAAGGGCCCCATCTAGCAAAACGGCCTTTTTCTGCAAGCAATGCACCGTCTTCTGTCTTGACGTTGTAACGAAGTTCCTTCAGCTTTTCCTCTGCTTTATTAAGTGAAGTAATTGGGTCTTCTGAAGAGCCTTCCCCATAAACGCGCTGTTTCTTCATGAATGACGGATGACGTTTAGTGCGTTGCTTTTTCAAGGACTTATAGAGTGGAACAACCCGATCGACACTGGCAATGATAATGGACAAACCAAGCATTCCTACCAGTGTGATGAACCACCAACTATTATACATATCATAAAAACCAAGTTTGTAGTAAACTGTGCCAAAAAATCCATACAAGCGCTCATAATAAGCTAGGTATTCAGCTCCAGATGCTAGCGGTGATACTGGCACATATAACTTCTGCGGAAAAATGGTTCCGATTGCAGCTGTAACGAGAACAGCAACAATAATCCAAATTCCAACCTTGACACTTGAAAAGAAATTCCAAGTTTTATCGATGATGGACTTGTTATACGTTTGTGATCGCCTAGACGAACCCTCGTAACGCATGTCAACAAGTTCACTCTTTTTCGCTTCTTCGGTCTGCGGTCTTCCACATCGCTCACAAAGTACCGTGCCAAATGGATTCTCATGGCCGCATTGACATTTGATTTTGCTCATTATGCATGTACTCCTTACTTAAGGTTGAATGCTTTCCATATGGGATATAATTTCAGCCTCAGTCATTTCGCTTGTGATAATCTTTTCGATTTTACCTTCTTTGTTTATCAAAAATGTTGTAGGGAGCGGCACTATATTATAGGCCTCTTTGACACTCTTATCTTTGTCAATAGCGATAGGAAACGTCAAGCCATACTGATCTCTAAACGCTTCGACCTTCAACGATGATTCCGCAATATTGACAGCCAGTATATTAACGCCTTTTCCTTTGAATGCTACAGACTGGCTTTCCATATGCGGCATTTCTTTTTTACATGGGCCGCACCAAGTTCCCCAGAAATTCAAGAATACGCCTTGTCCTTTGTAATCGGAAAGCCGTTGTTTGTTGCCATCTAAATCTACTAGTTCAAAATCAGGTGCTTTGTCACCGACCGCCAATACTTTCACCTTATCTTTAGAAGCAATGGTATAGCCGACGATCACTACAAAAAGTAACAGGACAATTGTCCTTATAATAAGACGGTTTCTTTTTTTATCTACTTTAGCCAAACCTATTTCCTCCTAACAATCGATAGCTCCATCCTCAATTATAACAAACGGGTTCTTATAGATGCCCCGCAGAAATGAAAGGATTGTGAACGTTTTGCCCGCCAAAAAGGAACCAACTACAATTCCTCCCCGTCGGGCAAAGCATTCGTAGGATGTTGGGATTAGCCGATTTTACCAGTTTCCGCAAGAACACGTAGCTGTTTCACTTCATGCTTAGTCAGTTCACGTGCTTCTCCTGCATTCAACCCATGAGTTGTCAGCGTTCCAAACGATTCTCTTCGAAGTTTTAGTACAGGACAGCCGATCGCATCAAACATGCGACGGACTTGACGATTTCTTCCTTCGTGTATCGTAATTTCTATGAGTGCTGTACCAGCCTTCTTATCGACGGTCTGCATTTTTACATGCGCGGGAGCCGTCTTCCCATCATCCAAGTCAATGCCCCGTTCCAGTTTCCGAAGCGATTCGCGATCTGGAATCCCTTTGACTTTTGCAACATACCTTTTCTTGATGCCGAATTTTGGATGCGTCATCAAATAAGAGAAATCTCCATCATTAGTCATCAGGATGATACCAGAAGTATCATAGTCAAGCCGCCCTACAGGGAACACCCTTTCATCTACCAAAGGAAACAGATCGAGTACTGTCTTCCTTCCTTTGTCATCATGGACGGTCGAAATGACCGATCTAGGTTTATATAAAAGATAATAGACATAGTTCTCTTTTACGAGCTGAATACCTTCCACTTCCACCCGATCTGAATTCGAAACTTTTGTTCCTAATTCCGTTACAACGACTCCGTTCACTTTCACTTTACCTTCTACAATGAGTGTTTCGGACTTTCTCCGTGATGCAACACCCGCTTGCGCCAATACTTTTTGCAATCTTTCCATCAAGACACCTCGTTCTTCATTCTGAAAAAATTATGTCATACTTTGCGTCAAATTAAAAGAAGACTGACCTATTATGATGGCAGTCTTCTTAAAAACGTCACATTTTAGTACGTTTTTACTCTTTTGGCTCAAATTTTGATTGCGCTTATTGCTTAATTAATATTTCACTCGTAATAAGCGGTACATTATCAAAAGAAACCGTCCAAGTTCCTGTACTTAGCTTACTTTTTCCACGCGGAATGCGCACCACATTCTGTAATTCCGCCTTTTCCCCTTTTTTCAACAACAGACGAATGGGTTGTTTCAATTCCCCTTCCACTCCAGGAAGAATTTCATACGTACCTTCCTTGGCGACCGTCGCTAATTTATGAGAGGAGAATACTTTATTAGCTAAAAATTTATGCGTGTTCCAATCGTTACCGTCATTTAGCGTGACGACGATGACTTTTTTACCATCTTTCTCAAAGTATGTCGCAAGTGTCCGACCAGCCGCTTTTGTAAATCCTGTCTTCCCTGCAATAACAGTTGGCTCAGAATGGATCATACGATGTTTGTTACGCCAGCTGTAAATCTGCTCGTCTCCCTCGTAACGATAATTTTTTGTCGATGCAATTTTACGGAACTTGTCATTTTCCATCGCATACTTCAGCATAAGTGCTGTTTCGTATGCAGTCGATAGATGGCGATCATCATGCAGACCAGACGGGTTTGTGAAGACGGTGTCTTTCAAGCCGTATAACATCGCTTTTTCGTTCATAAGATCTACAAATCCATCCAGTGAACCGCCCGCATGTTCGGCAAGCGCATGCGCCGCATCGTTTCCTGATCGTAGCATTAGACCATACAATAAGGACTCGGCATCAATGGTCATCCCTTGTTGTAAATAAATCGATGACCCTTCTGCAGATGCAGCTTGGGGCGTAATCTTGATCTTATCAGACATGTCACTACTTTCAAGAAAGGTCAAGGCTGTCCACATCTTCGTCAAGCTGGCAATCGGCAATCTAACATTTTCATTGGAGCCTTCCAATAATCTCCCCGTCTCAGCATCAATTACAGCCCATGAGCTTCCACCCGCTGCCGCCTCTTTTGGAGCAGCTCCCAGAAAAAGTGAAAAAAACAGGACAACAATCATCGTCCGTTTCAACATTCGTTTCCTCCTTAGGAGAGGGATAAAAAATCGATCCCTCTTTAGTCATTGTCCATTGCAAATGCTTCTTGGAATTTTGTCATAAACAAGTCCGTATCTCCTACAGAACTATCTTCCTCCTGCTGAAGGGGTGGCAATTCAAGGAGAGATTCCAGTCCAAATCGATCCAGGAACAAGTCCGTCGTACCATAGAGAATGGCGCGTCCACTACCTTCTGAACGTCCCTTTTCCATGATTAACCCTTTCGCAATCAGTGTATTGATTGGCCCTTCCGATTTAACGCCACGTAGATCATCGATTTCAACACGCGTCACCGGCTGTCTGTACGCAATAATCGCCAATACCTCAAGAGATGCTTGCGTCATCGTCTTCGGCGTTGGATTTTCCAGCAACCGTTTAATATCTTCCGCAAATTCTGCTTTCGTCACAAGACGATAGGCACCACCAAAAAGCTTTATCGTTATGCCGCTTTCATCACGCTGCTCATAACTTAACCGAAGCCAATCAATCGCAGCGTTCACCTCAGCTTCTTGCCGTTCGGTTAGGACGGTTAATTGTTTCACCGTCAAGCCCTCATCCCCCATTAGGAATAAAAAACTTTCAATCATTCCCGACAATCGCTCTTTCATTTCCATCTCACTCATCCTCCCGTCGGAACGACACCCTTAGCTCGTCAAAATTACCGACCTGCTCAACGATGATATCCCGCCGTTTCATCAATTCCAACAATGACAAAAACGTCACAACAAGCCCCGGCGTATCTCCTTCATCAAATAACGAATAGAAATCACAAGTCCCGCCGCCTCTTTCAAGTATTGCCATAATATCATCCATTTTTTCACCGATAGACAGTTCCATTTTTGTAATATTTGCCGTTATCGGTGCTTTTAACCTTTTTCTGTCGAGCATCTTTTGAAATGCACCAATTAAATCGAAAACATTGAAGCTTTCATCGGATTCGGTCGCAACAACCTCGCCAAATCCCGATAAATCTTCAGGAGATTTTGTAAAATGATCCGATCGTTCATCAGCGGATTCCCTCAGACTGATAGCCGCTTCCTTATATTTCCTGTACTCAATTAAGCGGGCGACAAGCTCGTCACGCGGATCATCCTCCATATCGAAATCGATTTCATCATCGAAATCTTCTCCCTCATGGACAGGAAGTAGCATTTTACTCTTAATCTCTATCAACGTTGCAGCAAGTACAAGGTATTCACTCAGTTCATCCAACTGAAGGACACGCATCGCGTGAAGATGTTCTATGTATTGCGCTGTCAATTCCGCCATCGGAATATCATAGATATCAATTTCAAGTCTGTTGATTAAATGCAATAATAGATCTAAGGGGCCCTCAAAGGCTTCTAGTTTAACTTTATATGACATCCTGTGTGACACCTACCTACTATTTTTTCAAACGAAGCTACCATGAAGTATACCTTTACATCCGCATAGGTTGTCCATGAAGCACTTACACATTTAGAAAGGATTGATTTCATGCATCCGTATCATCATCCGTTATTCGTACAGTTTATTGTTTATTTTAACGACAATCAAGATTATTTTGAATGTCATGAAGTGTTGGAGGAGTATTGGAAGTCGCTGCCAGACGGCGACAAGGAGCATCCGCTAACCGCATACATCCTGCTTTCGACAGGCATGTACCATTGGCGTAGAGGAAATCTAACCGGTGCGATTCGTACCTTGCGAAAAGCCGAGAAAAAGTTCCCTACTTTTGCCACTCATTTTGCAGAAGAACTCGATATTCAACAATTGGTCTCTAACGTCAGTCATGCCGTGAATTTAGTGGAAAAAGAATCACCTTTTGAATCCTTTTCCCTACTGGTTACTTCGGTAAACCTACAAGCGCATATTACACTTGCTACACAATCTATGCAACTACTCGCCGCGGGTAGCGATGCAGTGATCCATAAACATCTATTGCGGGATCGGACGGGTGTACTTCAAGAACGCGAAGAAAAGAAGAAGGGCAGACGTCATTAATCTGCTCCTTCTCCTTTTAGCTGACACTTCTTTATGAATAATTCAGTTTCATCGGTACTTTTACATGTCTTATTTGGAAAAAGTGCCTGCAATTTTGTGACCATTTCCTTGCCGACTCCTTCTCCTCGAAAAGATGGATTGACCGAGAGATGATATAACGTATAGTCATCGTTACCCAGTTCCACACCAACCAGGCCGATAAAGTCATCCTCTTTTTTTAATAAATAGAGTTGCCAATTTTCGTCTGTTTCGTATCGGTGAATCGTTTCCTGTAACTTTTTCGCATTTTTATCGCCAGGCATATAGGAAAGTAGCCCCATCGCAATTTTTTCATACGTTTTCTTATACCGTAAAAGCATCAATTGAATCCCTTCTTTTCTAAAAATCCTTTGTAAACGAAAGTGTTGCCATTTAGCGCGGATCGATAATTGGCATGACAAAGTACCAGTATACCGCTCCCCACACGATTGCCGCAACTACGATAAATAAGAAAAGGAGAATGTTGCGCTTCTTCAAATCTTCTCCTCCAGACCTATCGTTTGTAGCGGGATATCGAGTCGGACAACGTCTTCATAGGTCTCTCTACGGACAACAAGTTGATGTTCTCCATTTTCACAAAAAACAATAGCTGGTTTAGGGAGTCGGTTATAATTGCTTGCCATCGAATACCCATAGGCACCTGTACAAAAAACAGCAAGCACATCCCCTTCAGACGGATCTGCAAGGTATGCTTCTTCAATTAGTTTATCGCCTGATTCACAACATTTTCCAGCGATCGTGACTTTTTTGTCATGTGGATCATTCATTCGACTAGCCGAAACAGCTGTATACTTTGCACCATACAAAGCTGGTCGGATATTATCGGACATTCCACCGTCAACCGCTATGTATGTACGGACACCTGGTACTTCTTTAGTACTTCCTGTCGTGTAAAGCGACGTACCAGCATCCCCAACAAGTGATCTGCCTGGTTCTATCCAAATTTCTGGTACCGGATAGTTATGACTACGGGTCATCGACAGCACGACTGTCGCCATTTCTTCAATATAGGCAGAAGGCACAAGTGGTGTATCTTCTTCTGTATAACGAATGCCAAATCCCCCACCCAAATTCAGCACCGTGCAAATGAATTCATAATTTTCGCGCCAAGAAATCATCTTGTCCATCAACACTTCTGCAGCAAAACGAAAAGCATCCGTCTCAAATATTTGTGAGCCGATATGACAATGCATCCCCAATAAGTTAATGTAGGGATGATCATGCAATTTCAAAAATGCTTCATCCGTCTGACCATTTTTCAAATCGAAGCCGAACTTCGAATCTTCTTGGCCCGTCGTAATATAATCATGTGTATGCGCTTCAACACCAGGGGTCACACGGATCAGCACATTCATGCTTTCCTTACGTGATTCCGCAATTTCCTTTACCAATGCAATCTCAGAAAAATTATCGATAACGATACACCCTATTTTTTCGTCAAAAGCATATTGTAATTCGGTATAGCTCTTATTGTTACCGTGGAAATGAATGCGCTCCCTTGGAAAATCTGCAGCAATTGCAGTAAATAATTCTCCCCCAGAAACAACATCAAGTGAAAGTCCTTCTTGTTTAGCGACTTCATAAATTGCAATAGACGAGAACGCTTTACTTGCATAGGCAACTTGCGCACGGATGCCAACATTTTTAAATGTTTCTTTAAAAGCCTGTGCTCGTTCACGGAATAAGGCGATATCATAGACGACAAGTGGTGTTCCATAAGTATGAGCAAGATCTATTGCATCGACGCCACCGATTGTCAAATGGCCTTGCTGATTGACCGATTGTGTTCCGTAGAAATGCATGCTTCCATCCCCTCCCAAATCATATACCTAAAACTTTATCACAACAGAGTGGGAAGTGGCAATCACCTATCAGATACGATCCCTTTTCGGAGAATCGGTAATATACGGTCGTGGTACATCCGCAGTCATTGGAAATCTGATGAGCACGCGAAGCATTGCACGCGGGAAAAACGGAACAGCTGGCCATAGATAGGGAACCCCCATCGGTTTCAGCGAACATAAATAGTAAAAAAGAACTGCGATGGATATGAAAAATCCGGGAGCGCCAAGCAATCCTGTTGAAATGAGTATACAAATTCTAAATACTTTTGTTGTAAGACTTAATTCATAAGATGGGATGGCAAAGGTGAAAATAGCACTTACGGCTACATACAACACGACTTCCGGCGTAAACAAACCAACATCAATCGCCACTTGCCCGATGACAATGGCAGCAACCAATCCCATTGCGGTCGACATCGGGGTCGGCGTATGGATAGCTGCCATTCGGAGTACTTCAATCCCACCGTCCGCAATAAGTAGCTGTAAGAGTAATGGAATTTCCCCTATATCTTTCGGCCCTATATAACTAAGAAAATCCGGTAAATACTGTTGTTTCGTCGCAATTAAATACCAAAATGGTAACAGCACAAGACTCATCGCTGCCCCTATAAAGCGAACCAAACGAACCGCCGTCCCTAAAAGGGGTGCTTGGCGATATTCTTCAGCATGTTGAAGATGATGAAACAACGTAGTCGGCACAAGAATGACAGAAGGAGATGTATCGACAATGATGGCGATATGACCTTCCAACAAATGCGCTGCACAAATATCGGGTCTCTCCGTGAAACGCACAAATGGCATTGGATGAAAACCCTGTTTAAATAAAAATTCTTCCAGTGATTTATCAGTCATAGTCAGTCCATCATGCTCGATTTCATCGAGTCTTTTTCGTATATAATCAAGATGTTCTTCACTTGCCGCTCCTTGCATGTACGTGATGGCGATATCTGTTTTACCACTTACCGACACCTTATGCATTTCAAAGCGTAAATCTTCTGTCCGCAGACGCCTCCGGATAAGTGCCGTGTTTTGGATGAGGTTTTCTGTAAATCCATCCCTTGACCCTCTTACAACTTTCTCATTGTCCGGCTCTTGAGGCTGTCGGCCAGGATACGATCTGATATCGATTGTAAACACATAGCCATCAGGCGTCACAAACGCTGCTTGACCACTAAGTATCGCCGTCAGCAGTTCATCGGCATCTTTGACGTTCGATACTGCATGATATGGGAAAAAGGACAGAAAGCGTTCCGCCCCGTCCTCCTCCATTTCTGGTCTTTCCGTATTCCCTTGCATTTCCGTCAACAACGTTGTAATCGTGTCGCCGTCTATCAGGCCATTAATATACAGTAATAGAGTGGGCATATCCCATAGATGCAACGATCTAGCCGTCGCATCAAATGTCTGATCCTTGCCAAAACGGGCATAGAACCACTCTTCCCCTTCATGCATCGATCGGAATAACTTCTTCATGGGTTCCATCCGTCCTCACTTTTCATTAAGTATGTCATGATGTATTTGTGTCCAAATTACGAATGTTTATACTGCATGTTTCAAACTACTAAAGAGGGATTAAATGAAATCCCTCTTTAGTAGTTTTTATTTATCTTGGAGGCCTCTACCCATTAATGCTATACCTTCCTCCGCGTTAACACCCATCCATAACTTGAGTTGGGCTAAAATTTTCTTTTCTAGCCGCGATACTTGTACCTGTGATATCCCGATGCGTTCCGCAATATCACTTTGGGTACAATCCAAATAATAGCGCATGTAAATAATCGTCTGATCGCGCTTATTTAATTTCGAAATGACATCGCGAAGGGGAATATGATCAAATACCCTTTCAGATCGGTCATCCCTAAGTTGGTCCATTAACGTCAAACTATCCCCTTCACTTTCATATAATTGCTCATGAAGTGATGCAGGGTCACGTAAGGCATCCGATGCCAGAATAATATCGTCAACGGATACTTCTAGAACTGCCGCGACTTCTGAAATAGATGGGGACTTGCCATGTTTTTTAATGTAGTCGTCGGTTGCATGACGAATCTTAAAACTTAGTTCTCGAATGGAGCGACTTACCTTTACCATACCGTCATCTCTTAGGAAACGTTGGATTTCACCGACAATCATAGGCACGGCATAGGTCGAAAATTTCACTTCGTAGGACAGGTCAAATTTATCAATTGATTTCATCAAACCTATACAACCAATTTGGAACAAATCCTCCGGGTCTGCACCACGCGAGGCAAATCGTTGAACGATGGACCAGACAAGCCTTGTATTGCCCTCCACCATCATCCTTCTTGCTTCCTTATCGCCTTCCTGTGAAACTTTAATGAGTTCCCTCATTTTCTCCTGAGACAACAAAGCGGGTTGAACTTCAACGGATGCGTCCATAGGTCACCTCATTCTGCTTACTTCCGTGACCGGAGAAAACGTTTTTTCGAACTTGACAACGGTTCCACTTCCTATGACAGACTCCACAGATAGGCTGTCGGAGAAACTTTCCATAATCGTGAATCCCATTCCAGAACGTTCCATGAATGGTCGAGTTGTAAACATCGGTTCCATCGCTTGTTCCACGTCAAAAATCCCCATACCTTCGTCACTAACTGTCATGGTTACTTTATTGTCTTGAATGGTTGCGTGAAGCGTAACTAGACTTTTCCCATCAAGTTCATAGCCGTGGATAATTGCATTCGTTACTGCTTCTGACACAATGGTCTTAAATTCTGATATTTCCTCAATGGTCGGATCAAGGGGCGTGATGAAACAAGTCATCGCCATCCTTGCCAGTGCTTCATTCTCTTCAATTGCGACGAATGATAACGTCATTTCATTGTTCATGTAAAACCCCTCCGATTTCCCCGATCGCTCTCTCGACCGTACAATGCCTTATATTTGACCCTAGACCAGAAAAGTTAAAGATTTTTTCCATTGTTGGGCTAGGATTTAAAATAAGCGTGTCCCCATTTGAAGGGACTAAATCGCGCATTCTTCCCAGAATGAGACCGATTCCCGCACTATCCATAAAGCCAAGACCCTCCAAATTCCAAATAATTGCCCGCACTTGTCCCGTGAAAATAGATGTGGAAATGTGCGTCCTGACTTGATTCGCCTGATGGTTATCCAATTCCCCACGTAATGTCGCAATTAAGATGCCATTGTCTAAAATTTCGATATCAGCCATGCTAAACCCCTCCTTGCTGCGGAATATTCCACATTGGAGCGAGCAAACCCTCTTAGCTGACAAAACTAGTCATAGATAGCGAAAGGTTCTTTCTTTTCGACAATACCCTTAACTACGAAAAGTATGTACAAGTTAGATGTGATTTACACATGCATCGAGGAATTTTTTAGGAACAAATTCTTTTCTTTACGCAAAAAAGGCTATCCCATTGATTGTAATAATGCCAATCAATGGGATAGCCCCTACTTATTCTACTTAGCCTGTTATCATCGCGCCAATGAGACGCGGGCTTTCCACCACTTGTTGCCCAATCACCATATGTTGTTGAATCAAAGACGCGGACCGTTCCACATTCTCTGTATTGGCATGGATAATGGCAAGAGGTTCACCTTTTTGCACCGCATCCCCAATCTTTTTGCGCAACACAATCCCGACGGCCAGATCGATTTCATCTTCCTTCGTTGCCCTTCCAGCGCCAAGAAGCATTGCAGCAATTCCAATATCGTCCGCCTCAACCTTCGTGACATAGCCCGATTCGAGAGCCGGTACCTCAATTTGGTATTTCGCAGTGGGTAATGAAGAGGTGTCGTGAATAATGCTCGCATCCCCGCCTTGCGCTGCAATCAATTTGCCAAACAATTCAAGTGCCGAACCGTCAGCGATAACCGCTTTCAGCATATCACGAGCTTCATCGACGGAATCTGCTTTGCCTCCCGCAACAATCATTTTACTACCAAGCACGAGACAAAGTTCCGTCAAATCTTCTGGGCCATTGCCTTTTAGCGTCTCAATGGCCTCAATGACTTCAAGGGAATTACCAATCGCATAGCCAAGTGGTTGGCTCATATCGGAGAGGACTGCCATTGTCTGTCTGCCGACCTGTTTTCCAATCGCTACCATCGATTCAGCAAGTGCTTTTGCGTCCGCTTCCGTTTTCATAAACGCGCCTTCGCCCGTTTTAACATCAAGAACAATCGCATTTGCGCCCGCCGCGATTTTCTTACTCATAATTGAACTAGCAATCAGTGGAATACTGTCAACCGTTGCCGTCACATCACGCAACGAATACAGTTTTTTATCCGCAGGAGTTAAATTCCCGCTTTGACCAATAACCGCCAATTTCAAGTCATTCACTTGTTTGACGAATTGTCCTTCCGTCAACTCGATGTGGAAGCCGTCAATCGCTTCTAACTTGTCTAAGGTCCCACCGGTATGTCCAAGCCCCCTGCCACTCATCTTCGCAACAGGGACACCACAGGCTGCGACAAGGGGTACTAGAATAAGTGTCGTTGTATCCCCCACTCCTCCTGTCGAATGCTTATCCACTTTAATCCCTTCAATAGCCGATAAATCGATCTGATCACCAGATTCAACCATTGCCATAGTCAAATGGCCTTGTTCCTCCGCCGTCATTCCTTTGAAGTAAATCGCCATCAAGAAAGCGCTCGCTTGATAGTCCGGGATGGTTTCATTCGTATAACCATTTACGAAAAATGTGATTTCTTCCTTTGAAAGTACTCCGCCATTGCGCTTTTTCTCAATTACATCGACCATTCTGAACAATGTCATCACACCTTTTCAGTTAATAAACCCAAGAAGCTAGTACCGAACTCAGGCAATTTCACGCCAAAGTTATCCGCAATGGTTGCCCCGATATCCGAGAACGTTTCCCTTTGCGGCAATTCACCACCCTGTTTGAATGCTGGCGAATATACCAGAAGCGGCACATATTCACGCGTATGATCTGTCCCAGGGTATGTAGGATCGTTACCGTGATCCGCTGTAATGATTAGTAGATCATCTTCCCGTAGCGATGCCATGATTTCTGGTAATCTTGCATCGAATTCTTGCAACGCATGACCATAGCCAATCGGATCTCTGCGGTGACCAAACAACGCATCAAAATCGACAAGATTTGTAAAGCTAAGTCCTTTAAAATCTTTCTCCATGACCGCAAGCAATTTATCGACACCGTCCATATTACTTACTGTACGGACCGACTCCGTGATGCCTTCACCATTAAAAATATCCGCAATCTTACCAACTGCAATTACCTCATTCGCAGCGTCTACTAGCTCATTCATAACCGTCCGACCAAATGGTTTCAATGCGTAATCATGACGATTTGTCGTACGTGTAAAATTGCCCGGCTCCCCAATAAACGGTCGCGCAATGATACGGCCCACTAAATAGCTTGGATCTAATGTTAGTTCGCGGGCAATTTCACAAATCCGATATTGTTCCTCAATCGGAATAATGCCCTCATGTGCTGCAATTTGCAGAACAGGATCCGCAGACGTATAGACGATTAATGCACCTGTTTCCATATGCTCTGGGCCGTATTCATCTATAACCGCTGTACCGCTCGCGGGTTGATTGCAAATGACTTTGCGACCTGTTCGTAGCTCTAATTCGGCAATTAGTTCTTGTGGAAAGCCGTTCGGATAGACCTTGAAAGGTTTGTCAATGTTCAGGCCCATGATTTCCCAGTGCCCTGTCATCGTGTCCTTGCCCACTGATGCTTCTTCCATTTTTCCGAAAAAGGCTTGTGGCTCATCCACTTTTGTAACCCCTTTCACTTCACCAATATTTGCAAGGCCTAATTTGCCCATATTTGGCATATGTAAACCTTCCATCGCTTCTCCAATATGCCCAAGTGTATTTGCTCCGACGTCACCAAATAGATGTGCATCCGGCGACTCTCCAATGCCTACAGAATCGAGGACGATCACGTGAACTCGTTTAAATTGTTGTTTTCCCATAGTTGTACCCTCCATATAAATATATTCTTCAACTCACTTCCGACGGATGTCGTCCATTTTGAATGACATCAAGCCTTTGGTGATGGATTATTTTATTAAGCCCTTGGATGGAATTTCACATAGACTTCTTTCAACCTCGAGCGACTAACATGTGTATAGATTTGCGTTGTGGAAATATCAGCGTGACCCAGCATTTCCTGTACCGCACGGAGGTCCGCTCCGTTTTCAATTAGATGAGTTGCAAAAGAATGACGCAGGATATGCGGCGTCAGTTCTTTTTGGATCCCTGCTTGTAACGCATGCCCTTTCAACAGCTTCCAACAACCTTGCCTTGTCAACCGGGCGCCACGCATATTGACAAATAATGCTTCCGCGTTTTTCTGTTTAACGATAAAACCAGGGCGCGCCACATCTATATACGTTTGACAAGCCTCAATGGCTTTGCCGCCTAGCGGAATGATCCGTTCCTTTCCTCCTTTACCGAAAACACGAACAAACCCCATGGATAGATGAATGTCGTCCATATTTAGCCCTATCAGTTCACTCACCCGCATCCCCGTTCCGTATAGAATTTCCAACAAAGCATGATCCCTTACACCTTGCGGCTTTGAACTATCTGGGATAGCAATCAGTCTGTCCACTTCTTCTAGTGACAAAACGCGAGGTAATTTTTGCTCTAGTTTCGGCAATTCTACATGTACCGTAGGATCTTGTGTCGTCACTTTTTCACGCAAAAGAAATTGGTGAAAGGAGCGTATTGATGAGATATGCCTCGACACAGTCCGTGACGATTTCCCACTCTCTTTTAGGCGTCGTAGATGATCCAGAATGGCAGGACGGTCGATATCTTCTATCGTTGCATAACCAGCAAGTTCCATACAATCCATATATTCATCGAGGTCACGTCTATAAGAAGTAATTGTATTTACTGCTAGTTGACGTTCCACTTTGAGAAAGTGCATATAATCTTCCAGTGCAAATCGACTTTCTTTCATACATTACGGGAAATAGACAAACCATTACTCTCTATAATTTGATTACACAAACCCTTCCCCCCTATCCATTACAACTCAGCGAATTGCACCGAACGCTGGAGCAAGTTAAATCCAACGACAAAAGGGACAGCGGCATGCCATCCCCTTTCTCAAACTTCACTATCGTCCGTAACCGATGTACATCTTTTACAAACACCATGAAACGTTAACCAATGATCTTTAATGGCAAATTGAAAACGGCTTTCAACAATCTTTTCGACATCGCCGAGAAGATCCTCCTGAATTTCATCCACTGTTCCACATTCGATACAAATAAGATGATGATGGAAATGGGCAGCACCTTCCTGCCGCAAATCATATCTAGATACCCCATCACCAAAATTGATTTTATCGACTACTTTAAGATCTGTTAGCAATTCTAGCGTGCGATATACAGTAGCTAGCCCGATTTCAGGTGCTTTCTCTTTAACTAGTAAAAATACATCTTCAGCACTTAGGTGGTCTTCCTCATGCTCAAGGAGGACCAAAACCGTCGCTTCACGCTGGGGTGTTAACTTATAACTCGCCCCATGCAATTGTTTCTTTATCCGATCGATACGGCTTTCCATACGACGCCCCCCTCAAACTGCCTCCATTATACCAAATGGGCTTTCCTTATGACAACAGAAAGGGAACAGACAGATAATTAACGGACAAATGTTACTACTAGAGAATGAATCGAAAGACGATAATTTCGATGGCAAGTACCGCCACTGACAGGGCAATAACAGTCGGTAACGCACGTGTATTGCGTTTTTTCCCTAGTGTTGTATTCATAAAGTAAGGGGGGCAAAGAATAGCACAGTACATGAGAAATAAAAAGCAAATAATAAACTGGAATGGAAACCACCAAACCGAATACGCCATCATTTTCGCACCTGATCCAAGAAGGTACGAAGAGGATAGACCGAAAAGGACACATTTCACAGCACCGAAAAACAGTACAAGGAACCGTGTTTTTCTAAACGTGGCGAGTGTAAACGCAACGATGAAAAACAATGCCGCTGTCCCTACTGGTCTAATAAAGCCTGCCTCATGTCCTTGGACGACGCGAGCATCGTAGAACGTAATCACTCGTTCTATCGCGGTCGCTGACATCTCCCGAAACAAAAGTGCCCCTCCGATATAACCGACTGCAAGAATAATGAATAAGTGGATGAACGATAAGGAACGGACCATAGGCTGCACCTCCGCATAGTTTGTCCCGCTTGAACGGACAGAAAATCCCTACCTGGGGAAGGATTAAGGTCTATCCTTCCTACATAAGGTTCAACTGCCCCTAAAAGCCCGATTAATCCAACATATGCCTGTCCGTTCAAATTTAGCTCACTTTTCTAGAAGATTTTTTGCATAAAGTACGGCAAATGCCGTTTTGGCGTCAAATATTTCCCCTGAACTAACCATTTCCTCTGCTTGCTCTATTGTTACTTCAAGTAATCCGATAAATTCATCCTCATCACCTGCAGCTGGATTGTCGATGGTGTAAAGTCCCTGCGCCAAATAGAGATGGATAATTTCATCCGCAAAGCCCGGTGAGGTCGCAAACGATTGAATATAGCTAAATTCCTTCGCGCCATACCCCGTTTCTTCTTCCAATTCCCGGACTGCCGTTAGTTCCGGCGCCTCCCCCGGATCGATTTTCCCCGCGGGTATTTCAATCAGTGAGCGCTCCAACGCTTTTCGATATTGCTCAACAAGGACCAGTTTTCCGTCCGCAGTTATGGGAATGATCGCAACTGCCCCAGGATGTTTGATCAATTCACGTTTTGCCAGATTACCATCAGGTAGTTCCACCTCTTCTACTCGCAGTGTAATGATTTTACCTTCGTAGAGCGTTTCACCTGTTATTGTCTTTTCTTCGTATTTATTCATCTGATCCAATCCCTTCTCCTAGAATTTCCAATGTCGTCATTGTAACATAGACAAATATAGGGAGGTGCAGTTGTGCAAAAAAGAGAATTAGGGAAAAGTGGACTATACGTGTCCGAAATCGGCCTTGGGTGCATGTCGATACCAAATGATGTGGGCGAATCCAAAAACATCATCGACGCCGCCATCCATGCCGGCATCAATTATTTCGATACAGCTGATTTGTACGATGGTGGTCGCAACGAAGAACTTGTTGGTCACGCACTTAAGGGAAGACGACAAGATATAATCCTAGCCACCAAAGCAGGAAATAAAATGAACCAAGACGGCACTAGCTGGACGTGGGACGCTTCCAAAGCACATATTACGGAGGCCATTAAAAAGAGTTTATTGCGCCTTGGTACAGATTATATTGACTTGTACCAGCTACACGGCGGTGTAATGGAAGACGACGTTGATGAAACGATTGATGCATTTGATAGCTTAAAAAAAGAGGGACTGATCCGCCAATACGGCATTTCTTCAATTCGTCCAACCGTCATTAAACGATTTTTGGACAACAGTTCCGCCGTTTCCGTCATGATGCAATATAGTTTACTTGATCGTCGCCCAGAAGAATGGTTCCCAATGATACAGGGGGCTGGCGCATCTGTCGTTACAAGAGGGACCATTGCTAAAGGTTTTTTGACAGCGGAGGGTTTGACGCGGGCAGAGCAGGCAAATGGATTCGTCGACTACGATGCTACTGAACTAGCACTTACAGTCAAAGCGTTAGGTGAACAATCGGATGACTTGCATGCTGCGGCAATTGCTTACGCTCTACATGATCCAACAGTGGCATCTGCCCTCGTTGGCGCAAGTACGACTGAGCAACTGCTCGATTCCGTCATTGCGTACAACAAAAAAGTAACAGATGCGGAAATCGCTCAGTTGAAGCGTGCCGTCCAATTGCATACGTACAAGGAGCACCGTCTTTAATTTGTATACAAACACGCACAGACTACAATCTGTGCGTGTTTTATACCTATTACAGTTATTCTGGACTATTTTGACAAGAACAATCGTTTACTACCCTTCTACAAAAATGGCTTTCAATCAAATCCATCCCTTATCCTTTGCCATTGTTATCGCCTCAATTTTATTTTTGGCTTCCAATTTCTGAAGGATTTCAGACATATAATTTCGGACCGTACCAGCTGATAAAAATAATTGCGCTGATATCTCTTTCGATGTTTTCCCTTCCGCCGCTAGTTTCAAAATCCCCTGTTCACGTGCAGTCAGTTGGTTATCTTGGTGGTATGTATTAATAATCAGTTCAGGGGCAAATTCATGCTTCCCTTTTATCACATTACGAATCGATTCTGCAAGATCATCAATGGATCCGTCCTTTAATAAGTAGCCATGGACACCCGCCTTCACTGCCCGTTCGAAATAACCGGGACGCGCAAAGGTAGTCAACATGATGACTTTGCAAGCGGAACCACCCTGTTTTAATTCGACCGCTACTTCCAGTCCACTTTTCAACGGCATTTCTATATCCATCAGACAAATAGCCGGTTGTAGCTGATTGACAAGCTTCAGCGCCTGTTCTCCATTTTCCGCCTGCCCGACGACTTCCATATCTTCTTCAAAATCGAGCAATGCACCAAGAGCCCCCCGCAAAATTCGTTGATCTTCCGCAATGACAATGCGTATCATAAGCCGACCATCTCCTCTTTCACAATGACCGGAACAGTTACCGTAACAATAGTACCTGTCCCCGATTCAATTGTTAGTTTCCCTTCAACGAGTGCCAGACGTTCCCGCATTCCCGACAATCCATTACCCTCATAAGTATTTTCAGCAACACCTATCCCGTCATCTTGTACGGAAATGCTGAAGTTCCCTCTTGTATTCCTAAAAGTGACAAAACAATTTTGCGCTTGACTATGTTTGACGATATTTGTTGCTACTTCGCGAAGACACATTCCAACAATATTCTGCTGCAAAGGCGGTAGGTCTAGTAATTCAGTTTCATCTGCCATATGAAATTGAATGTTTGCTGCTTGTAAAATTTGCTCCGCATCCGCTAATTCCTCAACGATTGTTATGGCTCGCATGTCAGAGACAAGTTCCCTCACTTGCTGAAGTGCCGAGCGCGCTGTCATTTCAATTTCTTTCGCTTCCACTTTTACACAATCTGGATGCTTGTCGGCAATTCGTTGAACGAGCTGGCTTTGCAGGGTAATCAATGACAATGTATGCCCCAATGTATCATGTAAATCTCGGGCAATTCGAACTCTTTCCTCCCGTTTAATGAAATCCTTAATTTGGTCATTGGCCTGGTTTAACTGTTTCTCCAGCGACATTCTCTCATTCATCGATCGTATGCCAAATGGAGCTCCTATCATCACTACGGCAAAGGGGAGAAAGTAAATAAAATTGTCCATTACTCCCTGCACAAACAGCGTAATTACTGTAAAAATAATTGCGGCTGCAAAGGATAGTAATGCCCAATTAAAATGTTTTTGGGATCCAATCCATCCAATAAAGTTTGCCGAGAAAAAGCCCATAAATATGTTGTTCGGGTCGAATCCAATACTAAAGAGGACTACAATCATTATTTGTAAAGCAAGCCAAAAAGAAAACCACTTATCAGAAGTTGTACTGTACAGCTGCCTGTATGAAATGAAAAAAAGCAGTAATAACAAATAGCCAATGATCGCTTTTAGTCCAGATTCATTGATGACATAAAATAGAGGCATAACCAAATAACATAAAAAGATATAGGGTAAAACCCCATATCTCTTTGGAAAAAGTTGAAAATTTCTCATACCTACACCGCTTCCTGTTTCCTTCGTATATACGTTGATAATACCATGAATAAAATGAGATAACCTGCCAAAATTGCAATGTTTTTCAACTCTGGTGTACCACCTCTTATTATTTCCCATGCACCATTTCCATAATTATAGGCTGGAAGCCATTTACCGATTGCTTGAATCATTTTCGGCAGAACCTCCATCGGCATCCACATCCCGCCCGTTATCGCAAGGAGCATATAGAGGACATTACTAACTCCACTCGCCGTGTCCACCCGCTTCATAGTTCCCACCAATACACCAATACCAAGGAATGGCAACGAGCCTAGGAGGATCCAACAGCCACTTAACAGCCATTGATAAGCAGATAATGAAACCCCATTTAACAGCACACCTGCTATAAAAATCACGACAATTGAAAACACATGGACGATAGACTGCCCAATCATTTTCGCAATAGAATACTGCAAACTTGATAGCGGCGTTACTTTCATAAACGTCGTCCAGCCTTCCGCACGTTCCTGTACTAGTCGAATGCCCAATGTCATAATCGCACTTCCCATCACACTAAACGCAGTCACAGACATTAAGAAATGGGCATCCCAAAGTGCTTTATCATCCACTCCTGTATTGACAACCTTCGTAAAAATCACGTAAAAAACAATCGGCATAAATAGCGACCAAAAAATAAAGTACGGATTCCGGAACATGCGGTACATCTCCGCTTTGCATTGATTTAGAAAAATCGTCATTTACATTGCCTCCCGCTGCTCGACTGTTAGCTGTTCAAATGCTTCTTCTAGACGTCCTTTTTCAATCGCTATATCATGCACAAACAGTTGCTTAGCGAAAATTTTAGCAAGGATCGAATCTGTATCATTGGTGACAATGAACGTCCTACCGCCCTGAACATATACATCGGAAACCTGTGGCATTTGCAAAAACATGTCTGTTGAAAAAAGAGTGTCCGCAACGAACGACACCGACTGCTTCAACAAATTCGCTTTCAACTCTTCCGGCTTGCCATCAGCAACGACCTTCCCTTTGTTAAATAAAATAATGCGCTCTGCCACATCGTCTGCTTCCTGTAAATAATGGGTGGAGAAAATGATGGTCTTCCCTTTGTCAGCAAGCTCCTTCACTGTATCCCAGAACACTTTTCGCGCCGATATGTCCATCCCGACTGTTGGTTCATCGAAAAATAGTAGATCCGGATCACCCGCTAGTGCCAATGCAAAGCCAACTCGGCGCTTTTGCCCACCAGACAGCTTGTCGGTGCGTTTATTTAAATCCTCATCACTCAGTCCCGTTAAACTAATGAGCTTGTCAATCGACAATGGCTTCGGGTAATAGCTCCTGAACAAACGGAGAATTTCCTTGACCTTCAATCCATCGATTAGACTAACTTCCTGCAGCATAACCCCAATTCTTTCGCGGACCTTTTTTTCCTTTGCATCTGCGTTAAATAGCTTGGATTCCCCGTTTGTAGGATGTAAAAGTCCAAGCATCATTAACATCGTTGTACTCTTCCCCGCTCCGTTCGGGCCAAGAATCGCAACAATCTCACCCCGTTTAATCGAAAAAGAAACGTTATCGACAGCTTTTTTGTCCTTAAAAACCTTTGTCAGTTGTTTAATGTCTACTGCATAGTCCATGAAACCACCTCCGTATGTAGTCATTTCATTGTATGCTGTTCATAAAAACCATATCAGTAGACTATGTCATGGTCATAAGATGACAAATGTCATGGGTTTACGTTAAATAAATCCGCAAATGTTAAAAAGCACACCCAATGGATGTGCTTTTAACGCTACATTTATTTCAGATAAACATTCCCGCAATCGCAGCACTCAATAACGATGCTAAAACCCCTGCAACGACTGCACGCATGCCGAGTCTTGCAATGTCAGAGCGACGACTTGGAGCAATTGCGCCCAACCCGCCAATTAAAATCGCCAATGAACTTAAGTTTGCAAAACCGCACAGCGCGAAGCTGACGATGATGACCGTTTTAGGACTAAGTGCCACCATTTCTTGAACAAATGACTTGTATGCCACAAATTCATTCAACACAATCTTTTGGCCGATGAAACTTCCCGCTGAAAGCGCCTCTGACCACGGAACTCCGATAGCGAATGCAAGCGGTGCAAACAGAAAACCTAAAATCGCCTCAATCGTCAATGATTTGAAACCTAGCCATGAACCGAGCCCGCCTAACATCCCATTGAGCATCGCAATCAGCGCAATGAACGCTAGTAACATCGCACCGACATTGAGTGCAAGTTTCAATCCATCTCCTGCCCCCCGCGCCGCTGCGTCAATGACGTTTACAGACTCTTGGTCCTTTTCCATCTTAAATTCCGTAAATGCCGATTTTTCCGTTTCCGGTATGAATATTTTCGCCATCACTAGTCCAGCAGGTGCTGCCATAAAACTCGCCGCTATTAAATACTCAAGTGGCACGCCTAACAGTGCGTAACCTGCGAGTACAGAACCTGCAACAGATGCAAGTCCACCCGTCATAACAGCAAACAGCTCAGACTTCGTCATATTCGGCAAAAATGGACGGATAACGAGTGGCGCTTCTGTCTGCCCAACAAAAATATTCGCTGCCGCAGAAACGGATTCCGCTTTACTCGTCCCTAGCAACTTGGATAGCCCGCCACCAAGCAACTTAATAACCACTTGCATAATGCCAAGATAATACAACACGGAAATCAAGGCCGAAAAGAAAATGATGACAGTTAGCACTTGGAATGCAAAAACAAAACCAAATTTATTGACATCCGCTGCCGGACCAAAAAGAAATCCAATCCCTTCGCCTGCATAATCAATGACGTTTTGCACTTTATTAGAAAACCATATTAACCCTGCTTTTCCGGCTTCCCATTTCAAAACGATAAAGGCAAACATTACTTGGATTGCCAGTCCACCGATAATCGTGCGATAATTGATTGACTTTTTTCCAGTTGAAAAAAGAAATGCAATTCCCAGCACAACAATTATCCCGAAAATCCCCCACACTATATTCATCCTAAACACCTCATTAATGGAAGATTCCCATTTATATTTTTGCTACTACTACGTCAATTCGCACTATGTATAACTTGTTTTTACTCATCTGACGTCAGACAACTAGATGAGTCTATCAAATGAAATGGAATAAGTAAATGAGAAATGCTTGACAAAAAAATTCAGTCTTTTCATGCGCCTTATGAAGAATGATTAGTATTCCACATAAATGTGTTTTTACTCCATTTTCATTTAAAGTAGCTATATTTTCGCCAAAATATAAAAACTTGATATCAACTATTCAGACACACAAAAAAAGAGACGCTTCGTTGGGAGGTGACTGAAAGTTCCCGTTTTTGATCTCGTCCAAATTAGACAAAAAAAGCATTCCCCCAACCCATTTTCAGGTTGAGGGAATGCTTTTTTTACTCTTGTAAATGAAGGGATACTGCACCTAGTAACCCTGCTTTATTCCCTAAGGAAGCCTGCACGATTTCTACATCAGAAAAACTTTCTATCATTAATTCTTTGACTTTACTAGTGACCAACGATACTACGCTTTCTTGCTCCATCACGCCGCCCCCTATCAAAATAACAGGGGGATTAAAAATATGTATAAAGGAAACAAGGCCATAAGCAACTTCAAGCATCCAATTATGAAGCACTGTCTCAAGTTCCTCATCACCTTGTTCAAGCCCCTCAAATATCTTACGTCCATTGCTATATTTTTCATCGAGCGCTACTGCCTCTTTCACTAAAGCAGTCGTAGATGCATATACTTCATAGCAGCCCGCATGCCCACAATTACACTTCTTGCCCCCGGGATGCAAAATAAGATGACCAAATTCCGCCGCATTGCCGTTCAAACCTTTATATAGATTCGAATCGATGACAATGGCGCCACCGATACCCGTTCCAAATGTCAGGCACAAGAAATCTTGATAGTCCTTACCCGCACCAAAATATTTTTCCCCTAATGCAGCTGCATTGACATCATTTTCAACCTTCACAGGAACCCCAAATGTATCCTCAAAAATAGCCCTCAATTTTGTACCCGTATAATTTGGGATATTGTCATTCGCATAGCTGATAGATCCTTCCTCACTATTTACTTGACCAGCAGTACTAATCCCAATAGCATCGTATCCGTTAAAGTTTTCTGTAATGATCTGAATGAGGTTTTCAACTAACCGCTTACCACCTTTTTTAGCATCAGAATCAAATTCCTCAAACCTAGTAAGCGTCCCTTTGTCATCAAAAAGGCCCAGTTTAATGGATGTACCACCAATATCTACTGCTAGTATTTTCATCGTTTTCAACCTCACGCATCCTATTTAATCCCATCTATATACCTTTTTGTAATCTATCTCCAACACTTGCCTATAGCACTGCCCTTCAAACGCTACGACTTTCGCTTGCATATCGTAGCGTTCGGGGCAGCCAAGTACGTTTTTAAGGAACGTGTAGCATGATCACTTTTGAATTCTTCTTCATCCTCATAGCGTTCAACAAGCACTTTATATCTGCAATACTCGCTTCCAGATTAACAACTTGAAATACCATCCCCGCCATAAGGAAATATTCTTATTAATCGATTACCACTTCTGAATTATTGCATCAGCATCCGCTTTAAGTGCCTGATATGCTTTGTCGGAGATCAACTGATTAGCTAACTGCTGATCCAATAACAACTTAAAGCTTTGCATATGTTTGACAACTTTTTCGGCTGCTTGTTGTTTTTCATACTGAGACACTGCCGTCAAATGAGTTGTCAATGTGCGCGCAGCAAGCTCATTTTTGAATTCCCCAGCTTCCTCAAATTGCTTAACAAGTGCTACCATATCTGCTGCATTGGTTGCCGGAAGATCGACAGTAGCCAATACTGTTGTTGAAAGCTTATTGACATCCAGAGACTTGTCTAGCGCTTGTCCAAAAACATTGCGTATATCTAGATTTTCAGCAAACTGTACGCTTACTTCATGTTCGCCAGCTTCCAGTTCAGGGAACGCTCCTTCAAACACATATTCCGTTCCTGATTGGCTTCTTTGATCTAGTGTAAATGTTACGTCCTTGCCACCGATTTTACCCGTTAAGCTGCGATCACCGCTCAACATCACATACTTATCGAAAGCTACTTTAATGCGAATCTTATCGCCGTAAGAATAGCCATCCGCATTATTTGATTCAATAGCGATTGAATTCAACTTTGGTAAAGGTAATTCGTCTACTCGATCCCATTTTAGGTACTCTGGATTAAATTTAATGAAATCCATATTTGTGTTATTTTCATAGAGCAAACCGATATTGCCATCATCTAGATTCGTAAGGCTCGAGTATCCATATGCGCCTTCCTTCACTAATTGAGAGTATTTCCAGTCGAATTTATATTTCGTTCGACCATTGCTATATGTCCCATCTTCGAGGATTAAACCAGCTCTTACAGTCCCATTCACTCGTTGTGAAGAGTTACCTGCACTCGCAAAAATGACAGCTTCCTTTCCATCTATCTGTCCATCGTATCTGATAGCTGTCATCTGAGAGTAAGGAGCAATTAGAGCTCGCTCAGTTACAACTTCTGAATCCCAAGTTTCTCCACCATCAAAACTTGTAGCAATTTGTGCAAATCCGGAGTAGTTTCTCATAAACATTTTTAATTGACCATCTGGCATCTCTACAACTTGTGCCTCTGTTAGTTCATTGCCTACAAAAGTTCTTTCATCAAGTGTAACGCCATTGACAACTCGTCCATGGTTAGGTGATTCACCGCGTGTCCACGTCTCACCATTGTCATCACTATAGATCACTGCACTTGCTTGTTGTCTGTTTTCATTTGTGAAGTAAACAGGTAAAACAAGTCTACCTGCATTCTCGCCTTGTGTTAGCTGGATACCTGAACCTGGTCCTGCTCCAAGAAATGCCATCCACTCTTCTTTTAATCCTGGATTCATATCTACAGGCCCGTCCCATGTTAGCCCTTCATCATCACTATGCCATAATTCCAAATAAGTCGTTCTAGCTACTTTTAAAGGGGAATTAGGGAGAAATATATTGCTTACTTTGTCGCCATTCAAATATAAATTTCGTAACTTATCAACCGTATAATCCGTTGCCTCATGAGTACTTGTAAATACGACGCCGTTTTCTCTTACGGTATATTTTGTATCTCCAGCACCATAAAGTGTCATATAGTGCTTCCCATCAATTAGTGTAAATCCGGTCCCTTTTTCTGCCGTTGGGTACCCTCCACCCTCAGGGAATCCAAGCACCAGAGAAAATATTCTCTTCGTCTCTTTATCTTGCAATAATAGTTGGTCAATATTTGATGCATAACCAGGATAATCATTGACCATCACAGCGTCTTTTTCCCAAGTATCTCCTTGGTCCAAGCTTCTTCTGACGATAATATCAATATTGGCAGGTGAATCCCCTGCATGGTCAATTCGCTTATCAATTCCTGCTAGTAACGTTCCATCCATCGTATTATACAATGCAGGAATTCGGTAAGCCTTAGAGCCATATAGACCTGGATAAAAAACAGAATAAGGATCTGTCATCATGGCACCATCAGGTAGCGGACTCACTACAGGCTCTGCCGCAGTTACTCCCGTAATATCGATTAAATCTTGATCTGCAAGTGGTTTTCCATATACTTCAGCAAAGTCAATGTCACCGTTAAAGTGATATCTGTTACTGTTTCCAGCTCTTTCTGTTTGCCCTAATTGCGCGCTGTTTGGTGCATAGATATTATTCATAAACGTGCGCTTTGTATTTTTATCATGCAATACGAGTTTTCCATCTAGAAAATATTTATATCCTTCATTCTTGTCCATGACCATTGCCAAAGTATGGACTTCATTTTCCTTTACATTTACGTTCGCTTTAACATGAACATTACTGCTTGCCTCACCAGGCTTTTCAAAACGGTTTTCACTTCCTATGCTGCTCGGTGTAATATACATTTGGAAATGGCCGTTCGACTGCGTATTATTAGATAGTGAAAATAATGACATCACATCGTTTTTATTGTAATAACGAAACCTGACGATAATTGTACCTTCTTCAAGTCCCTTCAGATCATCCACCTTATCATTTAAATTCGTAAAGTTATTCTTTTCAATTTTGTGGTTTTCTTCACGGAATATTAAATTAAGCTCATCTTCCGCAAGGGCCTTTGCATAAACAGATACATCATTTGTGAATAATAGAAAGATCATTGAAAAAACAGTTAACATTGAAACAAACTTTTTCATTATATTCATCTCCTACTACATATTTAAATTTACTTGCGCAAGTTTACATTGAACCTTTACATTTTAAGATTTTTCAGGGAATCTCCATATAAGCGCTCAGCCAGGTTATTCGTTTTCGTTGCCCTTCCCCCTTCTTATCCATCTGTTTCACCCCCCTCAATTGGTAGTTCTCATGCACGTTTCCCATTAGAGTTTTGTGGCAGTTTTTCAAAGGTTGCAGATCATAGTTGGTTATTTTAAAGTTATTCGGTAAAGCGCTTTCATTAAGTAGGTTTAACTATACGAGTGGATACAATAGAAGACTGTCTTATGGTGAATAGGTAGCAAACAGATATATGAGTGGATAATCTAGTAGCAAATCTAATCTAACGCGAATCAATTAAAGATAGGCAACCATTCGTTGAATTTCCCCCTGATAAACAAAGTAATTAAGCACGATTTATCAGGGGGCTTATCGCTCTTTAATTGATGGCTTCTACAAACTTTTTCGTAATATCCATAGGTCTTGTGATGGCTGTGCCAACAACTGCCGAGTAGGCACCTAATTCAAACACCTGCTTAAGTTGTCCAGGTGTCCAGATACCACCTTCTGCAATAATTGGAATAGGAAAATCGTTCACAAGCCTTTCAAGTAGCTGTACATCTGGTAAACTCGTACCTACTGTATAATCGGTATATCCACTTAGTGTCGTACCCAAGCAATCAAATCCTAATGCATAAGCTTCTTTTGCTTCTTCGTACGTAGAACAATCCGCCATGAATATTTGATGACGATATGACTCTCGAATCGCAGGGAAAATTTCGCTGATTGTTTTACCATCAGGTCGTACGCGATGTGTCGCATCTAGTGCAATGATATCGACGCCTTCTTGAAGAAGTACATCGATTTCTTTGACAGTCGGTGTGATGAATACATCTGAACCCATGTAAACACTTTTGATAATGCCAATGATCGGTACATCGACGTTTTTTTTAATCTCCCGAATATCTTCAACACTATTCGCTCTAATGCCTTGAGCGCCGCCCGCCGTTGCCGCGTATGCCATTCTCCCCATAATAAACGGGCTATGCAAGGGCTCTTCGGGAAGCGCCTGACAGGAAACGATGAGTTTGTTTTTAATGGATGCGAAAATTTCTTCCTTAGTTTTCACTTGTCTTCATCTCCATCGATAAAATAATTCTTATATTCATGAGCATACTTACGCCCCATCAACTGATAGCCTTCTGCATTCGGATGAAGGTCGTCCGGCAGTAAATGCTGATCGTCTTGGCCCAAGATATCCAACCCGTTCACATAGAATAGATTTTCATCCCCATTTTTTCTGAATATCTCTACAATCTCTTGCACTTGTTGTCTCATTTCAATGAGTGTAAAACCTACTAGATTAGGCGTTTCTTCTCTAAACGCTCCGTAAATAGGAGAACTCAACACAATGGGAACTGTTCGCTGTTTTTCACGAATAATTTTAATAAATCCGATGATGGTTGCTTGAAATGTTCGTTCATTGTAGCTGTTTGCCCCGTATATATTTATACCGGCGCAAAGAGATATAAAGTCAACTGGCGTATCTCGAATCATTCTAGCTATCATAGTTTCATAATGGCATTGCCCACTGAAACCCAGGCATGTTAAATCTACATCCATTTTTGCTGCGGTAAGGGCCGGCCATGTTTTCGAAGGGCTTTCCGCTTCGCGACATTGCGTGATTGAACTCCCATAACTTAGCCACTTTTTCCGCTCGGATGGATAAGCGTTCCACTCTGCATCATCCGCAATTGAAACTTGTCTTAAGGCCACTTTTTGTTGTTGCGATAAGTAAATTTCAACAAGTTTATGACTTGCCAAAAGTCTATCCACTGTAAAAGATGTGTCACCTGGACTCACAAGGATTGTTTTCACGTATTCCCCATCAACTACAAGATCGAATGCTAATTCAGCATCAGATGCAGCCAATTCTACAGTTAGTTTTGGGGAATTTGTTTCAAATGTGATTCGAACGCCCGCTGGTATTTCTACTGTTCCATCCAGCTGATCTGGCGTATAAAAATCTTTTTCTTCATAGAAAATCCTCCACGGAATGATAAACTCTCCGTTCTTTTCGAGTGACATAGCGCCTAATACTGTTTCTGAATTTAATAGTATTGGTTTCATTTGGACACATCCCATCACTTCATGCAAACGCTATATTTTAGTATCGCTTCATCAATCCTATTTTTTATGCCTTCAATTTTCTCTAGATCTTCCCCATGTACCTGCTCCAAAGGACCTCTAACGCTACCGATATACAAGCCTCTTCGTTTATAGATTTCTTTAATAACAGAATACATCGAACCATTCAAAGAGCATAATTCAATAATCATGTCATTGATGTCACGCTGGATTTTTCTTGCCTCTGAGAAGTTCCCGGCTGATACAAACGCTTCCGCTTGCAAGAATAGCTCTGGCATCACACCGTATGTACCGCCAATTCCACTATCCGCGCCAATTAATCTACCCGAAACATATTGCTCATCTGGGCCATTAAAGACGATAAAATCCTTATGAGCTGCTGCTTTAAACCTTTCAATATCCATAACTGGCATAGAAGAATTTTTCACACCGATAAGCTTGTCGTTTTGCAATAACTTCGTCAACAAGTTAATGGAAAGATTATAACCAGTCGTTTGCGGGATATTGTATATAATGAACGGCAAATCCGTCGAATCCATAATTTCCGTCCAATACTTTTCAATCGCACTTTCAGGAAGTTGAAAATAAATCGGCGGGATAGCAGACAATGCATCATATCCTAGTTCTTCCGCATACTTCGCTAATTCCACACTTTCCTTCGTGGACGGTGCTCCAACATGGGCAATTAATGTCAGTTTGCCTTGTAGCACTTCCGCAACATATTTTAGCGTCGCCTTCCTTTCCTCAAGGTTTTGATAAATACACTCTCCCGAGCTTCCCCCCACGTAAAGACCTTTGACTCCTTTTTCATACAAGTGATGCGCCAACGCATGAATTCTCTCAGGCGATATCTCCCCTGCTTCATCATAACAAGCATAGAATGCTGGAATAATTCCTTTATATTTTTCTAGTGGCATATCGATTCTCTCCTCTTTTCTTTCATTAAAAGTGCTATTGATTTTATGTAATCACCAGCGCAGGGTTCGGTTTGTATAACTTTTGCGCCCTTTTCAAAAGTTATACAGGAATTGCAATGGAGCAACTCGCTAAACGGGAGGCATCCCTTTAGGAAGGATGAAGTTCAATCCTTCCCTTGCGCCAAGCGTTGTTGAAAATGCTCCCAAAGTTTATTTAACAGATCCCATCGTAATACCTTGCGTAAACGACTTCTGGAACAAAGTAAAGATGATAATCATCGGAATAGATGCAAGTGCTGCACCTGCCATCATGACCCCATAATCGGTCTTATGCTCCCCTTGCATCGTAGCGATACCAAGTGGCAATGTCATCATATCCGTCGACCGCGTAATAACCAATTGGCTGAAATAATCGTTCCAACTTAACATGAATGTAAAGATTGCTAATGCACCTAGGGCTGGTTTTAGCATCGGTAAAACAATATGCCAAAACGTGCGGATTTCCCCACAACCATCCATTCTTGCAGCCTCTAATAGCTCGTTGGGAATGGTTTGTGAAAACTGTTTCATCAGGAAAACACCGAACGGCCAGCCGATTGCCGGTAGAATCAACCCTTTGTATGTATCCACCCATCCGAAATCCGCTAGCATTGTAAACAACGGAACAAGAATAACTTGTTTAGGTAATGCCATAGCAGCGATTAGTACAACAAAAATAATCTTGCGCCCTGGAAACTCTTTTTTGGCAAGAACGAAGCCCGCTGTCGCACTGACAAAACAGACTGCGATCATTTCACTACTGGCAATAAAGAAACTATTGAAAGTCCAACGCCAGACCGGATTACTAAATAATGTTACCCAGTTATCAAGTACTGGATTTAGTGGAAACCATTCAGGCGGAATCGTTATCGCCACAACCTGCGCTTTAAATGCCCCCGTTATAATCCAGTAAAAAGGAAAAACAAAAAATAGCGCTGAAAGAATCAATAATAGAATAGAGATTATTTTTACAACACTTACTTCTTCGCGAATCTGTTTTTTATTGCGTGCAAAGCTGAATTTTTTCTTCATGTCTAATTGAGATTGTGCTTTCACGACGTTCCCCTCTTTCTAATACTCAACATCATTGCCTAAGTATTTAAATTGAATAATAGAGATCACTCCAATGACAATCGCTAGAATTACCCCCATCGCAGAAGCTATACCAAAATTCCCAAGGAGGAATGCCTGCTGATAGACGCCATACATCACGGTCTGTGTACTATATATCGGTCCTCCAGAAGTGAGTAATTGAATCAGAGCGAAACACTGAAATGAATTTATGGTTGTGATGACAATGACATATAAACTGGTTGGCATCAGTAACGGCCAAATAATTTTCCGGAAAATTTGCCCCGGAGTCGCCCGGTCAATCTGAGCAGCTTCAATATAGGTTTTGGGAATATTACCAAGAGAAGCGACATACAAAATAATGGGCTGTCCAACAGACGTCGTAATGAGGATCACGGTGATGGCCATCAATGCGGTTTTAGGATCACCGAGCCAAGAGATAGGTTCCAATCCAAACAGGCCCGTAATATAATTCAAAATCCCGAAATTCGGATGATAAATCCAACCCCATACAACCGTAACACTCACGACCGAAGTAACAGCAGGTAGATAGAATATCCCTCTGCATAGTGATCTGATAAACTCGCTTTTCTGATAGATAGACATTGCGACAAAAATAGAGAAACCGATTACGATAGGGACCGCAACAGCTACAAGTACAATGGTATTGACAAGAGATTTGATGAAAGTTTTATCGTGATAGAGCGTGACATAGTTTTCCCATCCGATAAATTCAAAACTCGTAATGTTATAATCGAAAAAGCTCATGTATATCCCTCTTAACATGGGATATACAACGAAGACGATGAAAAACGCTAACGCCGGTAATAAAAATAAATAACTCATCATCCACTCACGTAATTTGCTTTTAGTTGGTTTACGCATAGTTGCTATCAATTCTCTTTCACCCCACTCTAATTCTTGATAGAAAAGAGCAGCCTACGAACAGTGCTGCTCCTTTCTACTTTATTTATTGATTTATTTATTTGCTGCTTTCGCTTTATCGATGGCAGCATTTGCTTTTTCTGCAAACTCATCCAATGCTTCTTGAGCAGATTTTGTTTCAAGGATAGCTTCCTGTAATGCAGGGAACCAGAAAGTACGTACTTCCGCATAGCCATCCGCAATCGTTGGTGGATCTGTGATGAATTTACGTGCTAGCTCAGAATATTCATACTCCGATCCTTCATATAAACCCGTAACCGAATTACGCGCTGACAATCCGCCCGTTTGGATTAAGTTTTTCTCTCCCCATTCAGGATCGTTCACAATGAAGTCGACCAATTTTTTAGCTGCTTCTGCTTTTGCATCGTCATCATTGTTAAAGACTGCTAATCCGCCAAGGAATGGCTCAAGCTTTGGATCTGATCCGTCTGGCGTCGGATAAGGAAGCAAAACATCTTCAAAATCCTCTGATTTATTTGGTTCGAAAAGTGCTTTCAATACTGCTGAATAATTAATTGCAAATGCCATTTTTCCTTGCAAGAATAAATCATTATGATCACCAGCGTCTAATGAAGCAGCACCCGGCGCCACTAGTCCATCTTTGGAAGCTTGAACAACCCATTCAAGCCCTTTTACACCGCTGTCAGAGTTAATTGCAACTTCACTGTAGTCTTCATTCAAAAATCGGCTTGTCCCTAGATTCGTAATATAACCACGCGTTCCTTGGTCCCCTGCAACACTTTTTGCATAGAAGCCAGAAGGGATAACGTCCGGCGCTTTTTCTTTTACTGCATGTAACGCTTTTTCATATTCTGCAACAGTCCAAGTCCTGTCTGGTCGATCCAATGGAAGTAAATCAAGCTCGCCAATTTCTTCAAATAGCGTTTTGTTAACAGCCATCATAAATGGCCCTGTATTGAATGGATACATATAAACTTGATCCCCCACCATCGATTGTTTCATCAACGCTGGAGAAATATCATTTTTCACCTCATCTGACATCATGTCATTCAGCGGTGCCAGTAAACCTTTTTTCCCCCAGTCGATGATTCGCCCCGGTGCATCGTAAATGACATCAGGAGCTGTGTTTGTAGCAATTGCTACATTCAACTTTTCAGGTCCGCCTTCAAACGTTAGCATTTCTAATTTAACTTTAATATCAGGATTTTTTTCATTAAAAGCAGCGATAATTTCTTTCTCGTACTTTCCAACTTCCCCGTCCAACGCTTGGAAGTTCGGGAAATTCCACCATGTGATTTCCACCTGTTTTTCATTATTAGGATTTTTACCACCCTCACTACCTTGCTCATTCTCATTACTACAAGCAGCCAAAAACGCTGCCAATAATAGAGTCAGTGCCAAGAACAAGCTAGACCCCTTTTTCAAACCTCGCATAGTATCTCCCCCTACCTTCAATATCGGAACGTAAATAAAGCGCTTTCATTCCCTGTTTTTATCATAAATTCAATCACTACTCTTCACAACCCCATAGACTTGACATCCATGGCCCTATTCTGACATAAAAGGATAATAATCTATCAATTCTAAATTATAAATAAGAAATTCATGGTTTTGGGAACAGTTTTTTTCATGTACACTAGGAAGAGTTATCGGAAATAGCTGATTACTTAGAAATTATTAGATATAATCCTCTAAAACTACAGCTACTAGTCAATCTTATTGGAGGGAATACAATGTTTACATTAATGATCGTTGAGGATGAGCCGCTCATCCGCTCTGGATTAAAGCAGTATTTCGATTGGAACGAGTTAGGCGTACATACAATCGTTGAGGCGGAAAATGGGCAAGACGGCGTAGATACAGCTTTAATCGAACGTCCTGATCTAGTCATTACAGACATTCGGATGCCAATAATGGACGGACTTGAAATGATTGGACAACTTCGTTCAAAGCTACCCAATACCCTTTTTATTATTTTGACAGGGCATAATGAATTTCAATATGCACAAAAAGCTATCCAATATGGTGGGGTTCATGATTACTTGCTCAAGCCGTTACAATATGAAAGCAGTTTATCGATTATTGTCAGTTGTTTAGAGAAAATAAGACTCCAACAACTTGCACAGCAAACTACCATTCCTTCATTGGAGCATATCCAAAATGACGATGGCCTCGTCCCTTTGACTGACCAGAATCAAGACCTACAACTTTTCACTCAAATTGAGTCCTATATTAAACAACATATAGATCAAGAGTTGACACTTAATATGGTGGCCGAACATTTTTTTTATAATTCATCTTATTTAAGTAGACTCTTCAAAACAAAGTTAAATAAAAACTATATGACTTTTGTCAGTGAAATTAGGATTAAATATGCCCTTCAATGCCTAGAAGTATCGCAACATTCCGTCACTGACGTTTCTGTGATGTGCGGATATAAAAGTTACAAACATTTTGTAAAAGTATTTAAGAGTATTACCCAAATGACACCAACAGACTATCGAAAACAATTGCGGTTATGATATGAGAGATTCAGTAAAACGCATCTACCAAACCTTTTATTTTAAACATGTCAATCATCAAATTTTTATTCTTATGATCATGACCATTACGATTCCGCTAATGATTTTATCCGTCATGATTTATCTTTTCTCAATTGAATCCGCTAAAAATGAATACCAAAACAGCTCGAATCTAATTCTCAACAATTTATCATTCAATTTCGACCAATATTTGCAGAGCATTGAAATCGGAGCCCTTACTGCACAGATGGACGGTCAACTACAAAATGCACTTGAGAATTGGGGGGAAACTGACTCCAAGCAAGACTACATTCAAAGTTTAGAGTACGAGAATGCGATTGAGCACTTTATTAGTTCAATTGAAATGACGATTGAAAATGTCGACAGTGTCCAAATTTATAAAGATGACCGTGTATTTTACTCCACTCTTAAAAAATCCGTCTACGATGTAAGTAACTTAACAAGCGAAGAATGGTATAAACAGACGGTTGCGCAAAAAGGTAAGATCGTCCTATTCGGTACCCATAAACCATTTAATCGGATCAATTCCAATGAATCTGTTATATCAATCGCAAGGGTGATTAATAAAAATGGTTCAAGGAAACCATTAGGCGTTTTACTCATTGATATTCGTCTGGATTCATTGCGTGATATCCTAAATTTATCCGAGAATAGCAATCGTAACTTTGTCATTCTTGATCCGAAAAGCAATGTAATATATGCATCCGCTCTTCATCAAACGGAGTCAACGATGGCCTTCAAACCGGCAATCCAATCAATTCTAAGCGATTTACAAGAGGAGTCTGGAAGCTTTTATGCACCCGTAAGTGGGGTCGATTCATTCTTTAACTTTGTGACTTCTCCGTACTCGGGATGGACAGTTATTCAGTATATAGAAGAACAGCAAATGACTAAACACGCAGAAATGCTTCGTCGAGTCATTTTATGGTTAGCTTTCTGTTCCCTAGGTACCGCTATGTTATTTATGGTCCTTTTATATGTTCGCGTAACTCAGCCCATTATCTTTTTAAGTCAACAAGTGAAATTAATCGGTAAAGGAAAGTTCGATGTGAACTTAACGAGTACTCGTCAGGATGAATTTGGTGGACTCTATCGGGGGATTGGCAAAATGGTGACAGATTTACAGGCTTATATTGAGCGATCCTCTATCTTAAAAGCACAACAACAACTCGCACATTATCGGGCACTAAAGAGTCAAATCAATCCGCACTTTCTGGCAAACGCACTTGAATCAATTCAAATGAAAGCCGTGTTAAATAAGCAACGAGATATAGCAGAAATGATTGGTGTACTTGGACAGTTATTTCGCATCAACATCCAAAGTGGAAAAGAAACAGTCACGTTGCAAGAAGAACTGACCCACATTCGTCTCTATATTCAAGTACAGCAAATTCGATTCGGCGATAAAATTCAGTACACGGAAAACTTAGCGCCTACTAGTGATGCTATGCAACTATTACATTTTTCCCTTCAGCCCCTTGTTGAAAATGGGATTGTTCATGGGTTAGAGCGTAAATATGGATCTGGGATACTTGAGGTTTCCTCTACATTGCTAGGCAAAGATTTGCTAATTCAGGTGCGGGATAACGGGGTTGGTATGGATAATGAGCAGCTTCAGTACTTGCAGAATCGACTGTCAGAGCCTTCCAGTACATTGACTGAAGATCATATCGGTCTCAAAAACGTACACGATCAAATTCGATACTATTTTGGTGATCCGTATGGGATTGAGATTGAAAGTATACAGGGAGAAGGTACAACCGTAACCATACGAATTCCAGCGAGTTCATAAGGCAAATGGAAACCTGTTTTTATTCGACGAAGATACACAAATACCCAACGCAAGACACTAAACAAGAATAAGGAGGAGAAAAAATTGCCTGTCACTTGGTATACTGTATGTATTCTCTCATTATTGCTGCTGGGACTAGCTTTTAGTATCGGTCTATATATGTGGAGTCGTGAGCTTTACTTAAAGCATCGGGTTGGTATTCGAAAGATTTATTACGGTTTTATGGTCATTTCGTTTTTTTCTCTGTGGGTATTTAACTCATCCCCAGTCAGTGAAATGAATGAGTTGATTATCTTAGTGATTGCTATCATCGCCGTTGATTTATTTGTTTTTCAGACGCCGGACATAACTAAATTTATGTCCCAGGAATTTAAACAAGAGGAATTAGTTCAAACCATCAATAAAAATCGGGGTACTTTTATTGAATTAAGTGAGAAGTTGATTAAAGTCAATGAAATAATGCCAAAATCGAATGCCCCTTGGCAAGTTGATGAATTTGATTTTAGTTATGAAAAGTATGAAGAATTCGTTCTATCCTACTTAAAAACCTTCACCTCCACTTTTGAGCTCGACTTGTTTTCCTATTATGTAGAGTCTTCAGCCGAAAGTAGTGTCTTTTTTTCTAATATCCAATGGACTTACGAAAAAATTCGGAGGGATCATAAATTTAGCATCCGTGGTGTTGGCATGAGGAAAAGCCAAGTGATTACTATCCTGGCAGCCGGTGAAAACATTGAGATTATCGGGAATGAATGTACCTATGTACTGTTTCCATACTTCGGCGAGTATTTTAACCTTCTCTTTGTCATATCTTCAAAAAAGGGTGGAGATGTAACTGGCGCAGACGCCTCCCTTTTATTAAACCTACTGTATACTTTTGACATGTGGCTTCTAGCGAATGAAGATAATCTTTTACTAGATAATAGAGATCAACATGAAGTGGGATAATGTCAACAAATATCCAAACGGAGAAAATAGAAATGATCATGGAAATATGCTATACTATAAAAAAGTAAAGGAGCGTGGAAGATATGTCAGTCAAGATGCCTGAAAAAGCGGAAGAAGCGACTAAAAAAACTTCCCCATGCCGTATAATTGTGCCTCCTAGAAATCCAAACAAGCGACCAACAAACATCAATATGGAACGTTCAATCGGACGAATGAAAGCAGAAGACCGCGCCGTCATTCAAAGATCTTTATAAGCAAAAGAGAAGGTGAAAAACATTACCTTCTCTTTTTTAGTTTAATGTATCAACATCTGCATATCCTATGGTTAACAACTGTAAAAGGAGTGTGGATTTACAATGAAGGAAAAATCAACAACAAACTTACTCCCTCCACGAAATCCCAATAAACGACCCTGTATTGCTAAACATATAACATTTGCAGTCCAAAAGGAAAATGAGTACTGGCTACGGTTGCTTACAAAAACAATCTAGGACTACATTCCAAAGCACCACAATCATTTAGGTTTCAGAAAAATAGCGCTCTCCTCTATTCACTTACTCTTTGTCCACCTACATTCAATTTACTGTATGCTGAAAAGCGACTTCCCGTGTTGGAAAGTCGCTTTTACCTATAATGTTACATGCTTTGGCTTTTTCCAAAACAGTGCAATTATCAACCCAATGATTAAGACGATCGTTGCGAAATAGTAAGGGTAATTTAAGTTAATATCAAATAATACACCACCGATGATTGGACCGAAAATATTACCGATACTTGTAAAGCTCGAATTCATGCCACCGACAAATCCTTGCTCATTGCCCGCAATTTTCGATAAATACGATGTAATGGCCGGGCGCATTAAATCGAAACCGATAAACAAAACGAATGTTGTTAATAAAATAGAGAAATAAGAACTTACATAGGTCATCAGCAGCACAAGAATTGCAGAAATCCCTAAACAGTAGCGAATCAGGTTAATTTCGCCCATCAACTTTGCTAAACGGTCAAACAACAAGACTTGCGCAATAGCACCAACAATCCCACTTCCCGTAATGACAATGGCGATATCCTTAGGCGTGAAAGCGAATTTATGGTCGACGAATAAGCTAAAGAGTGACTCAAACGCTGCAAGACCAAATGATGACACAAATATTAAAATGAACGCGATGAAATACATAGGGATGAAAATGCGACGGAGCCCCGTCACTTGCCCTACCGCCGGGGCTTCTTCAGCCACACGTTCAGGTTCTTTTAACAGTATGAATGACAGTATTGCGGCAAACACACCTAATACCCCTGCAGAATAAAACGGTACACGCGTCCCAATCTCGGCTAAAAATCCACCGATCCCTGGTCCGATGATAAAGCCTGTACTAATCGCAGCAGACATATAACCGAGTGCCTTCGATCTTGTGGAGCTCGTTGTGATATCCGCAATAAAGGCCGTCACCGCAGGCATGATAAACGCCGCACTGATTCCACCAAGCATACGCGAGATAAATAACACTTCAACCGTTTTTCCAACTCCAAATAAAAATTCCGAGAAACCAAATATAAATAGACCGAGGACAATCATAATTTTTCGGCCGTATTTATCGGCCCATCGTCCCGCAAACGGCGAGAAGATAAGCTGGGTAATTGCAAATGCTGCCACCATATACCCTACGACTGCACCAGTAATGTTCAACTCGTTCATAATCGTTGGTAACACAGGGATAACGAGTCCAATGCCAAGAAATGCGATAAATAAATTCATAAGTAGGATTGCCAATACGCCTTTTTGATTTTTCATCAATCAATCTCCTCTGGATGCAAGTGTTTGTCCTTCATCTTGTAAGGTTACAAAATCATCATTGCCTTCGCAAATCCTATTTTGGCATGTCCACAACCATTTACCGGGTTGGGGTATTTTTATTGTACTTCATTTCGAATGACATGTATGTAGACAAATCCCTCAGCCTATTTCAGACTGAGGGATTTGGTAAACTTGTCATTAAGATAACTGTTCCTTATTATTCTTCCGTGAAGGGATCATATTAAATAAGATATTCAACACGATCGCGGTTACACTCCCCGCGACAATGCCATTGCTTGTTAAAATTTTCAGACCCGCCGGGAGCAATTCGAAAATTTCAGGTACGACTGTTACACCCAGTCCAAGCCCGATTGAACAAGCAATAATCATCGCATTTTCCTGTGAATCGCCAATGATTTTGCTTAACATTTTAATCCCCTGTGACACAACCATCCCAAACATGGCAAGCATTGCGCCGCCTAAAACGGATGCTGGAATGATAGTGGTTACCGCAGCAATTTTCGGAACGAATCCAAGTGTAATCAGCATGATTCCCGTAATTAAAATGATCTTGCGTGATCTGACACCCGACATTTGAAGCAAGCCGACATTTTGAGAAAATGTTGTATAAGGAAAGGCATTGAAAATCCCACCTAGCAAGACGGCAATTCCTTCTGCGCGATACCCCTTTTCAAGATCTTCCTTCTTAATATCTCGCTCACAAATATCGCCTAGTGCAAAGTACACACCCGTCGATTCAACCAGTGACACCATGGCGACCAAACACATCGTCAAGATGGCGGACCATTCAAACGTGGGTAGACCGAAATAAAACGGCTCTACCATATGAAAATAAGACGCTTCACGAACAGCTGTGAAGTCCACCATTCCCATAAATGTCGCTGCAACAGTCCCTGCAACCAACCCAAGTAAGATGGAAATAGCACGCATGAAGCCCGTAGAAAATTTATAGACCAAAATGATAAATAGCAATGTACCGAATGATAGCGCCACATTCGCCATCGATCCAAAATCACTCGCATCTGGTCCCCCACCCATATTGGTAACGGCTACGGGAATTAATGTAATCCCAATGATTGTCACGACAGAACCTGTAACAACTGGAGGGAAAAAGCGGACAAGCTTACCGAAGAATCGACTGACCACGATGACGAATAGTCCTGACACGATGATCGCACCGTAAATAGCAGGAATACCGAATTCGCCGCCAATTGCGATCATCGGCCCCACCGCCGTAAACGAACAGCCTAGGACGACAGGCAGCCCGATACCAAAGAAACGATTGTTCATGATTTGTAAAATCGTTGCAACTCCACACATTAAAATATCGATGGAAACAAGATACGTCAATTGTGTAGGAGTTAGGCCAAGTTTTCCTCCCACAATTAGCGGTACGAGGACTGCCCCCGCATACATCGCTAACACATGCTGAAAACCAAGCGCCGTTGCTTTAATCGGGCCATTCACTTAAGATTTTCCTCCTCAGCAAATGTCACTTCACCGTTTTCAAGTGAAGCAACAATTGCCAACGACTCCACACGGATACCACGATCACGAATAAGTGCGCCACCTGGCTGGAATCCCTTTTCAATAACGATACCGACACCTGCTAACTTGGCATCTGCCTGCTCAAGGATGTCAAGTAAGCCAAGAACCGCTTGTCCATTCGCTAGGAAATCATCGATAAGTAGGACTGTATCTTTATTTGTTATAAAATCTTTCGAAACAGAAATCTCATTCGTTTCTTTTTTCGTAAATGAATGCACGCTTGCCGTATATAAATGATCAATTAATGTTAATGACTTACGTTTTCTTGCGAAGACGACGGGAACACCTAATATAAGTCCTGCCATCATTGCAGGTGCAATACCGGACGATTCGAGCGTAAGAATTTTAGTAATTCCGGCTTCTTTGAATCGTGTTGCAAACTCCTCACCGATTGCCTGCATTAATGGTGGGTCAATTTGGTGATTTAAAAATGTATCTACCTTCAATACTTGATCCGATAATACTTTACCATCTTGAACGATTTTCTCTTGTAGCAACTTCATGTTGTTATTCCTCCCTGTCGTTTTCACGGTCAAAGGGATAATGATTAAAAAAATAAGCCCAATGACCGTGCATCCATTCATACCATGAGTGGAGCAATGTCATTCGAGCTTATTGTCGAATGGAAAAGAAAAGGAGATCCCCCCCCTTCAATCCGTTGCTGCCCATAGTCGATTTGTTTACGGCAAATCGGTAGAAACTTGCAGGCCATATCCCCGCTATTATATGAGTGAATTTTATTAGAATGTTATTAGTATAGCATGTTTCGACAGCTTCAAAAGTTAAAAAATGATTCCTTCAATTCAATGAATATTCATGTCGAAATCGTTATGTTACTATAGATAAATTGAATATATTTTGGAGGCTTTCTAATGACGAACCAACCTACAACTAGAAAATTAAGATTCACACGCAATACTTGGTTCCTCCTGATTGGTATCGTGTTTATAGCTACGACGCTGCGCTCACCATTAACAGCTGTTGGACCACTCATTTCTTCTATTAGAGATAGCTTAGGCATTTCGAATGTCTTGGCAGGATTCTTAACAACCATTCCCCTGTTGGCATTTGCCATTATTTCACCGTTTGCGCCGAAGCTAGCGCGACGCTTCGGATTGGAAATCACCTTATTTTGTTCGCTTATTTTATTGACAGCAGGCATTGTCATTCGTTCGCTAGGTACAACACCTACTCTTCTGATTGGAACGTTTCTTCTTGGACTTGCTATCGCCTTTGGGAATGTATTATTGCCCAGTTTGATCAAACTCAGTTTCCCACTGCAAATCGGACTGATGACGGGCATTTATTCGGTATCGATGAATTTATCGGCTTCTATTTCAGTAGGTGTCAGTGTTCCACTGGCTCATAGCGCATCATTCGGTTGGCAAGGCGCACTGGGTATGTGGGCGCTATTAGCATTCATCGCTTTGTTGGTTTGGTTTCCGCAATTGAAACATAAACGCTTGGCAGCCGTGCCTACTGCAACAACGGTAAAACTTCCTTTATGGCGCTCACCGTTAGCATGGAGTATCACCTTGTTCATGGGCTTCCAATCTATGCTCTTTTATACAACTTCCGCATGGCTACCTGAAGTATTGAAAGCACAAGGATTTAGCGCAGACAATGCTGGCTGGCTTGTCTCCCTTATGCAATTTTCTCAGTTGCCGATTACCTTTATCATCCCCATCATTGCTGGAAAAGTGAAGGACCAGCGTATGATTGTAGGAGGTGTCACTGGATTATATATCATCGGATATGGAGGCGTTCTATTGAACATGACTTCTCTCGCGGCGTTATGGATGATCCTAATTGGACTGGCAGGTGGCGCAGCATTCGGACTGGCCATGATGTTCTTTACTTTACGCACGCAAACACCGCAGGAAGCCGCCAACTTATCAGGCATGGCTCAATCTTTCGGCTACGCACTCGCCGCTATTGGACCCGTGTTGTTCGGTTTACTGCATGATTTTACAGCCAGTTGGACAATTCCGATGTTCATTTTCATAGTGGCAACTATCGTTGTCTTACTGTCCGGGTTGCAGGCAGGGAAAAATGTGTTTGTATTGGATGAAAAGAGGCGCTAATTTGCCCCTTGAAAACTTAGTTTGATTTCCATTATAAAAATAACCAAATGAAAAAGCTTCCGATTCCCTCGGAAGCTTTTCTTGTGCTCATTCAGTTATCGGCATAACTAGTTCGTATTCTTTATGCCACTTGTTCCATTCATCCGCTCGGGAATGGATTGGCTTACCATCAAGCAGTGACTCAATCACATTTAGACAAACATGCCAACCTGTTAAATCTTTAATGGCTTGGTCAGTAATCGCGTTAAAGTTCTTTTGAAAAATTACTAGACAACCCACTTGCTTTGGATGTAGCTCAAATCGAACAACGTCCCCAAACCAATCGAATTCTAAAATTGCCTGTTCGGCGTATGCTAGGATTTCTAGTTTTTCAAACCGTCCCTCCGACATGTCGAACTCCATGAATCCCCCTTTACGCAGTTCCCCAACACGCAACTCTTGAAACCATTTTTCCAATTCCTTATTATCCGTCAGCATTGCCCAAACATTCATTACTGGATGTTTGATAGTTCGCTCAATACGTGCGATGTATCCTTGTTCAAGTTGTTTAATTTCAGCAAGCATTCGATCACTCCTTCGCCAGATTCAATTGCCAAGTAACTCCGAATTTATCGCCAACCCAGCCGAACTTTTCACTGACGGGTGTTGGTGACAATGGCATAAGGACTTGACCACCTTCAGAAAGTGTTATAAAGAGTCCATCAATCTCTTCCGAAGTATCACAGGTAACAAACAGTGAGATGGCAGGTGTAAATTCATGGCTTATAGCGCTATCGATACACATAAATGTCTGGCCTTTGATAGTAAAAGTCGCATGCATAACGGTACCGTCCGACTGGTGGAGTACGCGATTAATTTCTGAGTCAGCAAATACCGATGTGTAAAACTTCATCGCCTCCTCAGCTTTTCCTTCGAACATAAGAAATGTTGTGATTTTTTGGTTCACAGCTATTCCTCCTATAATTGAATTTCTAAGACAATTGGACAATGATCACTGCCCATAATATGAGGATGAATCGCTGCATCTTTTAGTAAAGGTTTAAGCCTTTCTGATGCAATGAAATAATCAATGCGCCAGCCAATATTCCGCTCTCTCACCTTATTCATATACGACCACCATGTATAAGCATCTCCTTGATTGGGATGAAAATGCCGGAACGTGTCGACAAATCCTTCCGCTAAGAGTGCCGTCATTTTTCCGCGTTCTTCATCCGTAAACCCTGAGTTACCGATATTCGATTTGACATTACGAATATCAATCTCTTCATGAGCAACATTCAAATCGCCACATAAAATCACAGGCTTATGCTGATCGAGCTCCTTCAAGTACGCCCGGATGTCTTCTTCCCATTCTAAACGAAAAGGCAATCGTGCCAAGTCACGCTGAGCGTTTGGTACGTAAACATTCACCAAGTAAAATCGCTCGAACTCCAATGTGAGAATCCGTCCTTCAGCTTCCTCATCCGCATCCCCTACTCCGTATTTCACTGACAGAGGTTGTTGTTTCGTAAATACCGCCGTCCCTGAATAACCTTTTTTCTCGGCATAGTTCCAGTACTGATGATATCCATCCAGTTGCAAATCGATTTGCCCTTCTTGTAACTTTGTCTCCTGCACACAGAAAATGTCTGTGTTTACTTCATGAAAGTAATCTAAAAAACCTTTTCGCACACAAGCCCGTAAGCCGTTGACATTCCATGATATTAACTTCAATTTACGACGACTCCTCCACTATCCAATACCTACAGATTACCAAACAATTAGATGTCAAACAACAAATCAGGAAGGGTCTTTGCTCCCCGTTAATGTATTATAAATGACTATTTTTTTCATTTGGACGGAGTAAAGCACAAGGGGAAAATCATTATGTTCTATCAAAAAAAATGTGATGATTTTATTCTCTGATACTTGACGGTATTCACAAATTATCTTTAAAAAATAAAAAAATAGATTGTAAAAAGGTCTACCTGTGATTTATATTGGAACTTATGATTTTTTTAAGTACATTCAAAAATCGTAACCTTCATTCAATACATCATATAAAACAGAAGAGGAGTAGAATGATGAAAACGTATCTGTATCCTTTGTTGGTCGTTATAGCTGCAAGTAGTTATGGTGTCGTTTCGACTATTATAAAATTAGCAATGAGTCATGGTTTCTCGGCTGCTGAAGCCGTTACGAGCCAGTTCTTTTTTGGTTTTTGTATCGCGGTATGTATTTTCATCGCTACAAACAGAACAAAGTTAAGTTTGAACGGCATTAAGCCTCTACTCTTTGCGGGAGTTCTTACGGGATTGACAAATATAGTTTACGGTCATTCTTTGAACTATTTGCCTGCTTCTTTGGCTGTTGTACTTCTGTTCCAATTTACGTGGATAGGCGTGGTGATTTCTTGTATAACAAAACGCCAATTTCCAAGCCGAGTTGAATCGATTTCTTTACTCATATTGATTATTGGTACCATACCAGCCGCTGGTTTAATAGACGTTGATGTATCCAAAATCCCTTTTCAAGGATGGCTTTGGGGACTGGCAGCTGCTCTTTGTTACTCCCTATTTTTATTTGCTAACGGTAGGGCCGCTGCAAATATGACTACCACGAATCGCTTAGTATTGGTTTCTTTCTTTGCTTTTTTGATGTCAGTTGTTTTTCAGTCACCAGAAGTGATTTGGAATGGAACCTTATTTAACGAAGGCCTTTGGGTTTATGGTTTGTTATTAGGATTATTCGGGATGATTATCCCCGTTTTTCTATTCACGATTGCAGTACCTAAAGTTGGATTAGGTATGTCTTCCATATTGAGTTCCATTGAATTGCCAATTGCGGTGTTGGTTTCAGTCATATTGTTAAGTGAGACTGTATCTACTTTACAAATTGTCGGTATCGTAATCATTATTCTTGGAATGGGCTTACCTATATTGCTAAATCGAAATGGATTATTATCTAAAAAGAAAAATGCATAAAATAAATTAGAAAAATGCCCCCTCCGAGAAAATAAGGAGGATGGGGCATTTTTTTTTGATTAGGATCAACTTTGGGGTTGAATACTACAAGCAGTTCGATTCACAATTGCTGTATTTAAAGGAGTTTCAAGAACGAAATCATTTCTCAATGTCACTGATCTTGTAAGTACCCATAGATGTAGATAATAAAAACCGCAGTCCGTCTTCATTTTATTACCAGTTGAAATGCTATCAAAACCATTGACAATCAAGCATGAAAGCGTATACTTAAACTTATGTTTGAGATATAAACAAAAATAATAAATTTTCACACAACTAATGCAAACGCTTACGAGGGGGATTCACTTGAACTTTATTTTCTTACTAACAGGAGTTTTTCTTGTTTTCGGTATTGCCTTTTTAGTTAGTAATGATAGGAAAAACATAAAATATAAACGCATTCTAATCATGTTAGCTGTGCAAATACTGTTAGTATACGCCATGATGAATACGAATATAGGTCTTACTGTTATTACCAAAGTAGGCGTGTTTTTTGAAAACTTACTGGCGATCGCCGATGCGGGAATTCAATTTGTATTTGGCGGCATGGTGAATGAAGGTGCAACAACGTTTTTCTTTGTAGCGTTATTACCACTTGTCTTCATGGCCGTTTTAATCGGAATACTGAACTACATAAAGGTACTACCCTTCATCATAAAATATTTGGGTTTATTGTTAAGTAAAGTCACAGGAATGGGTAAACTTGAAAGCTATTTTGCTGTATCAACATCTGTACTCGGACAGCCAGAAGTGTTCTTAACAATTTCCAAGCAAATCCCATATCTCTCACAAAAAAGACTTTACACCATCTGTACCTCAGCAATGAGTGCAATCAGTATGGCGATGGTTGGGGCTTATATGACGATGCTGGAGCCAAAATATGTTGTAACGGCTGTCGTGTTAAATATATTTAGCGCACTTATCGTTGCAAACATTATCAACCCATATGATGTAGACGAAAAAGACGATTTAGTGCAAATCGAAAAAAATGAACGCGTTCCTTTCTTCCAAATGATTGGTGACAGTATTATGGATGGATTTAAAATTGTGATCGTTGTCGCTGCTATGCTATTAGGGTTTATCGCCTTGATGGAATTGATTAACGTGATTTTCCAAAGCGCATTTCACATTTCCTTCCAAACAGTTATTGGTCATATTTTTGCACCAGTCGCCTTCTTAATGGGGGTTCCGTGGACAGAAGCTGTACAAGCAGGTGGAATTATGGCTACAAAACTGATAACCAATGAATTTGTAGCTATGTTGAAATTTGGTACAGTTTCAGGTGAGCTTTCCGAAAAAACGATTGCTATTGTTTCCGTTTATTTAGTCAGTTTTGCCAACTTTGGAACGATAGGTATTGTGTCTGGTTCGATCAAATCGATCAGCGAGAAACAAGGTAATTATGTTTCGAAGTTTGCTTTAAAACTGTTATTGGGGGCAACGCTTGCTTCGGTCATTTCAGGTACAATCATGGGCATTATTTTTTAACTTGCTTATTGATGTTAAGTTTGAACTTACAAAAACGTCGGCGGCCACATTGGCTTGCCGACGTTTTGTTTATCTTATTGCTGTTCCCCGTAAAATCCACTTCACTAAAAATTTGATTGGATGCTCTGGCCTTCAGGCTACATCGAACTCTTAAGTAAATGCTCTGGGGCAATATTGAGCAAAAAGGGACTCGGTTCACCTACACTGTAAAGTTGCAGATGATGCATAGAACGGGTACAAGCGGTATAGAACAATCTACGAAGGCTCTCATCACTGTATACTTGCGCCGAAGCGTCATAAATGATGACAGCGTCAAATTCGATTCCTTTCGCTAAATATGCCGGTATGACGACAACACCTTGCTCGTATTCCATTGAGTTGCTTTTCACAAGTTTCATTTCTTCCTGGTCGCTTAGGGCATCATATGCTTCTGCGCTCTCAGCCGCGGATTTGCATATGATTGCAATCGTATTATATTTCTGCTTCCGCAAGTCCGATATCTTGTTAGCAATGCAGCGATGTAGTTCGGCACGATTGGTCAATTGCGTCAGAACAGGCTTCTCACCGTTGCGCTCAAAAGCTGTAATACGTTCACCGTCTGGCACGAGTTCACGTGTAAATTCGACAATTTGTTTTGTGGATCTATAGCTGCGAGTCAAGTTTATGGCCTCCGTTTTGTCCGGTCCGTATAAACCATTCAGCGTGTGGAAATCGACTGTTTCGCTGGCGTGTGCGAATATCGCCTGATTAAAATCGCCTAGCACTGTCATCTTTGCCATAGGAAATAAACGTTTCAAAAACTCGAATTGAAAGGTAGAATAATCCTGCGCTTCATCTACAAGTACGTGTTTGATAGAACTGTTCATCTGAAAACCTTGAATCAGCTCTTTCAACAGTAAAAACGGAGTCGCATCTTCATAAAACAGTTTGCCTTCATCAAGCATTTGTACTGACAACAGACAAATATCCGCCCACTTCTCAGGTGTGTTTCCCTCTAACCAAGGTTTAATCTGCGTTGGATTGGCGAAAAGTTGTTTGTATATTCCCTTCATGTCGATAAAACGAAGCGCCTGAATCCTTTTGCGCAGTGGTCTCAACTTCTTGCGAACAATTAATCGGCTAAGTACTTTAATCATGCCCTCATAATTATCAAGGTCTTCCTCCTTAAATCCGCGTTTTTTCTGTAAGCGACTTTGAATCTTTCGGTAATCTTCATCGCTGAGAAGTTCAATTTCTTCCTGTACCCATTGCTTAGTCAGCTCGATTTTCTCCACTTCATCGATTTGATTGTTTAGCCACTCTGTTAACCTTTCAACCCTGTTATAAAAACGCATCGAGGTGTCTTCGCAATAAAATCTTTCCGTAATTTGTTCCGCCGAGACAATTGGTTTCCCTCTAAATTTGATTCCCTTAAAAATCATGCCGGATAATTCCAGCGACTGCCTGTATGATTGAATAGCCTCAGAAAAACGAGAGGATGCCTTGAATCGGATGCTCGCAACCCTAGTTTCATAGGTCGGTTCATCCGATGCAGTCAAGACAAACTCCAATTGTTCGTAAGCATTCTCCACTTGAAATGTATCGCTTAGCCGATGATTTAAGTATTCTTGGAATGTGACCTGTTGCATATTCTCTTCCCCGAGTTCAGGCAACACCGTAGATACGTAGCTGTTAAACATCGCATTAGGTGAAAATAGAATGATTTGATCGGCTTTTAGTCTATCTCGATACTTGTAGAGCAAATAAGCAATTCGTTGCAGGGCCGCCGATGTCTTGCCACTGCCAGCTACCCCTTGAACGATAAGTAGACGCCCTTGATCGTGCCGGATGATTTGATTTTGTTCCTGTTGGATGGTGGCTACTATGCTGTTCAAATGTTTGTCTGTACCCTTACCAAGTACTTGTTGTAAAATTTCATCTCCAATGGTGAGACTCGTATCAAACATCGATTCAATCACACCGCCGCGGATAATATATTGCCATTTCCCCTCCAACATACCGCCGATAACTCCTCCCGGCGTGGTGTATTCAACCGGACCAGGCGAGTAATCATAGTAGACGCTCGAGATCGGTGCACGCCAGTCGTAGATTAGGAAGTCCTCTCCACTTTCATCCATGAGCGTAGAGACGCCGATGTAAATTCGTTCAGCGGTAGAAGTCCCTTCTTCGAGTACATCAATCCGACCGAAATATGGTATCTCCTGCATGCGACGTAGCTCTGATAAACGCTTGGAAGCTTGTCGATGGTTACCTTCGTTTACGGACAGGGCTTGACTCTGTTGTCTCAAGCCGATGATCGTCTCAAGATAATCATCGAAAGTATCTGTGTTAACCTTGACGTCATCCCAAAAGTGTTTACGAAAATGGACCACTTCTTTACGACGTCGACCCGTCTCTTCTTCCAACTTGCCAATCTGCCCCGTGATTGTCTCCATTACGTTGTCCACTCGTTGTTGTTCTCGCCCTTGCAAATTTTCCATATTCATACAAAACACTCCTTCACTAAAAATAGAGGTTGACTAATAAGGTTTTATACAATATAATATAATTAGGAACATTATATAGTAATTAATATATAAATAGAGTTTCTATATTAATTTACCATAGTTTTTCATTATTATCAATGTAATATACATAAATAAAAGGTGTTTGGTTCTGAATATTCTCAGAACCAAACACCTTTTTTCCTTCATACTTTGACGCCGGATATCCAAGGGAATTTGCACCCCAAAAATAAAAAAAGGAATCATCGTTTCTTCAATGAAGAAACGATGATTCCTTTATATATTTTACTGTCCGTTAAAAGCTACTGCAATTTGAGCGCCGATAACAGCGTTGTTTTTCACTAAAGCAATATTAGCGTCCAAGCTTGTGCCATCTGTCAATTCTTTCACTTTACCAAGCATAAACGGCGTAACATCTTTACCTGCAATGCCGTTTGCACTCGCTTCATCCAATGCTTTTTTAATGATGTCATTGATGAAACTTTCTTCCATTGCATCCGCTTCAGGGATTGGGTTAGCAATCACCGCGCCGCCTTTTAATCCAAGATCCCATTTCGCATGAAGCATATCTGCAACCGTTCCAGGTTTGTCTGCACGAATTTGAAGTGGGAATTCACTTGTACGTGTGTAGAAAGCTGGTAACACATCTGTACCATATCCAACAACCGGTACACCTTTTGTTTCTAAATACTCAAGTGTCAAACCGATATCAAGAATAGATTTCGCTCCCGCACAAATAACTGCAACATCTGTTTGAGCAAGCTCTTCAAGGTCAGCAGAAATATCCATTGTCGTTTCTGCACCACGGTGCACACCGCCAATACCGCCTGTTACGAAGATGCGGATACCCGCAAGATCAGCACAGATCATTGTCGCAGCAACTGTTGTTGCACCTAATTGTTTTGTCGCGATTAAATATCCGATGTCACGACGTGAAACTTTTGCAACACCTTGACTGTTACCGAACATTTCAAGCTCTTCATCCGAAAGACCGATTTTGATCATTCCGTCGATGATAGCGATTGTTGCAGGTACAGCGCCGTTGTCACGGATAATTTGCTCTACTTCACGAGCTGTTTTAACGTTTTGTGGATAAGGCATGCCGTGTGAAATGATTGTCGATTCGAGTGCGACAACCGGCTTTCCTTGTGCCATTGCTTCTTGTACTTCTGCTGAGTATGATAGATATTTTTCCATTAGTATTCCTCCAATTCGATTGTAAGCTGCGCTTTTGATAATTCTGGTCGTACTGTATACGATGATTCAAGCGTTTTCGCTGCATTGACCAGCCCGCAACGGATCGCTTCTCCCGTATCCAAACCTTCCAAATGCCCGTGCAGGACACCAGAAACAAATGCATCACCTGCTCCTGTGACATCTTCCACAGACACACCTTGTAACGCGGAATATCGTGTCACTTCCCCGCCACGTTTCCCTGCCATAACACCTTTTGCACCGCCGGTTACTACTACATTTTCGGCACCCGCTTCGAATAACTTGTGAACCGCATGATTCCAGTCTTCTTCTGTTTGGATGGACTGACCTGTGTAGGTTTCAGCTTCATCTTGGTTACAAATAAACCAAGTAACACCTTCCAAATTGTCCGGCATACGAACCATTTTCGGAGAAGATACAGGCACAATCACTAACCCTGTGCCATGCAACTGCGCCCGACTCTTCACATATTCAACCGTCTCTTTCGGACAGTTCAAATCCATAATCGTTAGCGCTGCATTGGCAATCAATCGATCATTTCCTTCTATATAATCGACTGATAATGCATCGTACACATCCATGTTCGCCATTGCAACAACCAGTTCACCATCTGGACTAAGCACCGCCGAGTAAGACCCGGTTGATTCGCCAGGTAGTAATCCGACCGCCGCCACATCCATAAAGGCTGCCGACTCTTGTTCAATCAATTGCCAATCTGCATCATTGCCAGCAACCGTTAATAGCCGAACTGAATGATCAAGCCGCCCTAGGTTATCTGCGATATTGCGGGCAACCCCACCGACTGCTACAGACATTTCGGAAGGATTCGACGTACCTAGTTGCGCAACGTCCTTCAGATGGAATTTCCGATCCACGTTTGCACCGCCGATACAAACCACTTCATTTTCGTCAGATAAAATATACGCACGCCCTGTTATAATCCCGCGCCTTGTCAAACCAGAAATTAGATTTGCCAATGCAGGACGGGACATATTCAGCTGTTCAGCCATTTCCTGTTGACTCAAAAAAGGATTCTTGCGCAGAAGCCCAACAATTGCCGCTTCCTTTTCATTCAATACCGCCACCCCCTTCCCTATCTTTCTGAACTCTTGTTTATATTATAAACAATTGTTTAAGGAATTGCAACAAAAAACCTGACAAGTAGTTCGCCAGGTTTTCAAATATCTTTCAGATAGTATGGGTTACTGATTTTTTTCTATACCAGCTAATACGTTCTCGAGGCTTACTGTGAACCTCGCCCGCCAGCTTGCAGACAGCACATCAATCGATAAAATTTGTTGAATCGCTTCAACATTTTTCGTATCGTAATACATAATATCATTAGCAAAAGCGACGTTTACTTTTGCCGGATGGATAGACAATCGTTCGATTTGTAATCTACCCCTACACCCCCTTCTCCGAGGACACGAAAATAATACCCCGTGTAGCCGGTGTTTTGAACACGCAATGTTAGGTCTTTGACATCATGGCGTACCGCTATTTTAAAACACGGACGTCGTGGCTGTGTGGTTTGCACAACCGCTTCTCCAATTAAAAATGCATCTCCAATATGTACATCTTTTTCTAGCATACCCGTCACCGTTAGATTTTCTCCAAAAGCAGCCGCTGGCAATGTTCGATTTAACTCTTTTCCCCAATATGTATAATGCTCAAGCGGGTACACGCAGACCGCCTTATCTGGTCCACCATGATAACGAAGATCCGCCTGGCCATCTCCTTCAAAATTCGACTTAGTAAGATAGAGTTTACCGTTGACAGGCTCCTTATAGAAGCCAGTTTCTACATCTTTACCATTAAACCGTACAGTCTTTGGCTTTCCCACATTCAACGATGCCATTTTCATCGTAAAAACCGACCTCTCTTTTTTATTCTCTATTATCAGACTACCGAATGTGACATGTCGGAGCAATGTGGAAAAACGACCGTCAGGACTTTTGTCCGTTCAGTCGTTGGTCTTCTTTACGTAGTGCGAGTGCTCGCTTTTCTCCGCTTGTCATTCTTTGTCGCCTCGTCTGCCTACGATATTCATCCAAAATGGCATGTAAATTTGCAAAGTTCATCATTCGTATCCCTCCCATTCTTAAACTCCACATAGCTTATGTACTGAAAATGGAAAGGATACACTTTATGAAAATGAACTATTTTTCTGAAAAAACCAATAATTTACTCATTGATCAAATAAATGCGATTGTATAAGCTTTTATGATTGTTCGATCATGAAAAACAAATGAAACAACAATTGCTATCAACGGTTTAACTTCGTGCCAATAGCCCCCGCAACGCTATACAATTCCAACTCAATATCCACATGTTCACCTAGCGCCAGCTGTGCAAGTTGCTTCCCTAAAAACGGTCCGACTGTTAAGCCCGATGCACCCAGTCCATTTGCAAGCAGAAGTCCTTTCACCCCTGGAACTTCGCCAATAACCGGGAGAAACCCAGGCGTAAATGGACGATAGCCAACGCGCGCTTCACTGAAAGAGGCATCCGCTAAACCAGGTGCCACTTTTAGCGCTTTATCCAGCACTTCATGCAAACCGCCTGCCGTTACGCGCTGATCAAAAGGCTGATCATCTTCATGTGTAGCACCAATGACGATTTTGCCATCGTCAAACGCCAAAATGTATTGATCTGTCGGTGGCATCACAACTGGCCAATCATTCGTTTGCTGATGATCTAGTTGCAGATGAATGATTTGCGCTTTTTGGGCACTCACTTGCAGTTCAATTCCGAGCGGCATCAATAATTCAGCCGCCCAGGCCCCCGCCGTCACTAACACTGTATCTGCATGAAACAATTGTTCACCTACTTGGACACCCGTCACATGATCGTTTGTCACTACAAGCGCTGCCGAGCCGTGCACAAATTTGGCCCCATGCTTGTTAGCCGCACTGACCAGAGACTCGCGCAAGGCACGTCCATTGACACGCGCCGCGCCGCTTACTTGAACAGATGCATAATCTAGTGATAGCGGAGGGAACAAGGCAGACGTATCCATTGTAGTTAGTTGACGAATGTCTCCGATTTCAGGCGCATCCACTCGTCGCACCTCCGCACGTACTGCCATTTTTTCCAGTTTACCAGCATCCGTGTGCAAGCTAATTGCGCCCACCTGACGATAGCCCGTTTTCGTTTCTCCATCTTCTTCAAGTTGTTGGATAAGCGACTGATAATACGACGCCCCGCCTTTAGCGAGCGCATACCAAGATTTATTTCTTCGCTGGGACAACCACGGACAAATAATTCCGGCCGCAGCATCCGTCGCTTGTCCCGCATCTTTGCGGTCTATAACAGTCACATCTGCCCCAGCCCTTGCCAAATGATACGCTGTCGATGCACCTAGTATCCCGGCACCAATAATCACATATTTTTTCATCATAAACACCTTTTCTTTGTCATATCTTTTCTTATTATAGCAGTTTAGCGGACAATGGTCGGGTTCAAAAACCGTACAACGAAGGGTAAACTCTCAAACCTTTCGACAAAACATTGCATTAAAAAAAGACATAACTTGTTGTCTATCCAACAAATCACGTCTTTTCAGCTTACATAGATCATTGCACTGCATTGCTCATTCGATTTTCACCACGAATATGTTGGCATTCAGCCATTAGCTGTTGATCGTTATCTAAAAACAATCTGACCTTTCTCCATCATATTCGTATTCTTTTACGAGACAATTCCTTGATATCTATTTAGTAAAACATCTAATGCTTGGCTGTGCGCGACAACTTCAGGATGAGTATAACCGAATTGTTCCGCCTTCATATACATCATTTTCCTTTGACTTTGAATCCGCATCGACAATACCTTTTTCTTTAAAACGATTTTCACAACTCTTCCTCCATATTAGTTTATTCTACTTCAATCTAGTTGTGATGACTCAAATTGTTCAGAAGCAACCTGCTTATCGTACAACAACTACCGTAAAAAAGTTGTCGATTATTGGACGTTAAACTACTTGTCATAAATTTGTCACATTTGAATGATTTATTCTAGAATAACAAGTAAAAACCGTTGACATTTCACAAAAAAACCCGCCGATTCCCAATGTTTAGGTTACGTTTTTAATGAGCGTCTGGAAAAACTCTTCTTACCGCATCAGAAAATTCCTCGAAGAACCCCTCTACTGGTTCACCTGCTCTGATTTTATCTCCATAGTCGGTCGTTTGTTTGACAAAATCCGGATTCATCGACACATAAACATTTTTAAAATCCTTGTTAGCGGCTCTGACTTCATCCGCAATTTTGTCCTCGACTTGTTTTGTCCCTTCTACCCCTTCGTTCAAGACAACTGCAACATAGGCATTATTATTAGTGACAATGATGTTTGCGCTTTCTACTTCTTCCATTTCGGCAACATGGTCCGCGGCTTCATCCGCCACTTCTAAGCGATTCTCCGCTTCGTTCGTCGGATTGTCTGGCCCTGTTTGGTCCGTCACTTCATTTTCCACTTTGTCTTTCACAACATCGTCTTTTGTTGCGGCATCCCGATTTGCACCACAGCCCATCAATGACAGAATAAGAAATAACGCTGCGGTAATTGTTGAAACTTTTTTCAATGGTTGACCTCCTCAATAATCTTTTCATTGTAAGGATGGACGACTTTTAATTTTTTTATGCGTATGTACACGTAGATGAAAAACATAAAAAAGAGCAAACTGGTCAATAGCCTGCTCCTTTCATATGCCATACATTCCTATTACACCCTATCCTCGATCCGATTTACGATAGTAGTCAAACGAAGAGAATCCAGCAATTCCACGACTACATTCAAGACCCCTTGATGATAATCTGGAGTCAATATATACCAATAATAAGCATCTCGCACAAATGCTAATTGCTCCTTTGTCGTTGCATTAGCCAAAAAATGACGCATGCGTGCTAGTTCCTTCTCATCTTGTTGCCGCTGGTCATCAAAGGAATAACGTCTACCTGGCCAGTCGGATGTGATAGCTCCGACAACGCCAAGACCATCGTAAGTTGGGATGGCGGTTTCAGTACTTCTTTCCTCCAAGACTTCTTGAACATACTGTTGGGGAGGTAACAATTTTGTATGGAATGTCGCTTGAAAACGCCTGCGTATCTTGTCCCTTTTTTGAGCCCATTCGACATCCAACTCACTTGCGTATTCCTGTTGTATCGTCTCCATAGCAGTAGTATTTTCGCACGGCCATAAACTCTCTATCATTTCGACATGTGGAACCGAAGATGCCAAGTCCAGAAATTCTTGAATGTTCCGGGCTACGTATCGAATCGGCGGATCGTTGGTTGGTGACACACAGACAATTGGCGCTTCATGCAAATCTTTTATTGCGTCGAATTCCGTTAAAAATCCAAAATGTATGCCGCCACCTCCTGTATGCGCAAACGGAATGAGATCTGGCGGAGTTATCGCATACGCAAATTCATGAACGATAGGCCTAAAGCCGATTGTATCAAGCGACTCACCTTCTTGGTTTAGTTCCTCCTCCAGTCGGATTAACTTCATAACCTCCTCAGGAATTGCATACATGCCATATTCTTTTTTCAACATTTGCTCCATCTTTAATTCCCCCTTAGCTCTATTTTGAACCTTCTATCAACTCTACCTTATCCATCATTTTTACATAGATAGATTTTCTAGACAAATACTTTGAAAAAACAATCAAATTTTTCGAGTGCACTCCTTTTGAGGAATGAAAAAAGCATGGTCCTTGTATAGGAGCATGCTTTCCTCATATTTAAGGTAAAAACTCTACCGTTGAAGCTATATCCTGTATATGCTCTTTATCTGCCCATAAAATAAAATAATTATAGTTCATCCCGCCGATTGTCATCGGACTCGGATAAGCCGCAATAAAAGCAGCCTGCCCTTCGTAAGCCGCCGGCTGATCTGCTGACGGCAAAATCGTACAAGCCTGTTCATATGGATTTTGCGATTTTATTATACGGGGTGTTGAACCATAGGGCATGGATTGTTGGAATGCTTCCGCATGGCAGACTACGTCGATATTTTGTGAGCCAAAAAGGGCTGAAATTTGAAAGAATCCATCATCACCTTCATACCTGACATCACTGACACGGTGCCAAGCTGCCGGGAATTGAAAGTTAACACCTAAAACCTCACTCGTAAACTCCTGTTGAGCCAAATCTAGAACAGGTTGTGGTGACCACTGTAACGCGAGTATGGTCTCCCCTTCCATAAGCTGAATAGGAGCGGGATGACGCAAATCGACAACCCACATTTCATCTGCAGCTTGCCGTTCCTCACAGCCAGATAAATAGGCAAGGGTTGTGCCGTCAGGGGACCAAGTCACGGGTGTCGAAAAGCAATTTGAAATCGCCCAAACTCGGTCATCCTCCCCTCGTCGTTCAACAGTTCTAAGTTGCGAGAAATAGCCCCTATCGTCAAAAGCCGTTGCGCTATAAGCAATCCGCGATGACTCTGGCGACCAATCAGGAAAATAATTTTTGGCCAGCGGGCCACCCTTTATTTCAAACACATGACCCGTCGCAAGTTCTATTGTGTAGATGATGGATATACTAGCACCTGGCGATGTGTAGAGGGCAAATGTTCCATCCGGTGAAAGACGCGCATCATGGAGAGGACCGCCCGTATTTTTCGTGATTTGTCGTCGATTTGTACCATTTGTCGCTATTCGAAATAGCTGGCTTACGCCGGAGTCATCGGGAGCTTGAAATAATAATTCCGTGCCGCTTGGAAACCATCCAACATCCGATGCACCAGGTTGTGCGATTGTTTTCGCTGCATGTAACGTGGCGTTATACAGCATGATCGTTCCCCTCGCCATATACGCCACACTTGAGCTATCTGGAGACCAATCAAGACTTAAATCATCCCCTTCTTCTAACTGATCCACCCCTGCGATGAGTCCGGTATTTAGATAGATGACATAGAGCACTCTATTTTTCCCAACAAATGCGATTCTACTACTATCAGGGGACCAAACCGGTTGTGATAATTCGTCCCCCAATCCATTCGTCAACGGATTCTGCTCGCCTGTTCGTAAATTACGGGTCCAAATATCGAACTGTCCACCACGATCTGACGTATAAGCAATAAAACCATAGTCCCCAACAAAAGTATAAGGTATCGCTAACCTCATCCCCGTTTGAATGGCGGGGGATGGAAGTCCATTTGTCTTCTGAATCAATCCAGGATCACTTTTACCATCTGTTGTCACATTGTAACGCCGAGCAATATCATTTAACGTCTCACTGGGCTGAACGACATAATAAGGGACTCCAGGTGGAATTCTTAATAATTGACCAACATAGAGATGATACGGCGGCAGTAGTCGATTGCCTTCCGCAATCACTGCGACCGGCACACCATAGTGGTGGGAAATCCGATACAAGGAGTCACCTGTCTGAACTCGATACACATCGACGCCAGGCGGGATTGACAATTGTTGCCCCACAGAAAGTATATACGGTGCCATCAAATTATTCGCCGCGATGAGTGATTTGGCCGGAATCTCCCATCGCTTGGCAATGTGATTCAATGTATCACTTGGGCGTACTGTATAGAAAAATTGCATTACACTCACATCCCTTCTCTAAAGTAGGCAAAATCAGCACCTACTTCTCTACCCATAGCTATGTTATTCGTCTAGTAGGCGGGGTGTTCAAGACTTTAACTTCTATGTAGAACGCAAAAAACTAACTACCCCCTATTAATAGGGATAGTTAGTGCCTTCTGAACCATCATTACTTTTCAAAAACTTGGTGGAGAACTTCATAAGGTTTGCTGTTGTTCAGATTTTTGTGAATGCAACTTGCCGGCTTTTCACGCAAGATTTCAGCGAAAGCTTTGGCTAGTTCTGCTTCGCCGGCCACATGAATCTCCTTCCAGCCACGCTCTTTTTTCAACTTTTCTACAATTTCGCCCATCCCTTTATAGAAGCGACCCAAATTTTCTTTCAGTCGGGGTTCTAGTACGTCTACTTTACTACTTCCTATAGCTGGATGATTATCATCATCAGATGATTTTTTCCGATCTCCCCATCCTTGCAGATTTGGTTCGAAATCGTAAATTAGCTCATCATTGAGAAAACCCATTGCAGTATCTAGTATGCGTACTTCTCCAAAACTCGGCAATACAATGCCAGCTTCCGGATAGGCCTTGTACATATATTCCATTTCTTCAAGTACCGGATGATCCTCCCAATGAAAACTCGTTCGCACATGCACTTGTACGTAGTGGACCGACCACAATTCCGGATTCTCAGAAGCAAAAATGACGACCCCCTTGTGCAAATCATGCTGATGGTCTTCAATTTCTTTTACGACCTTATCCTTCAATTTTTTAAATGCTTGCAACTCATTTTCATCTTTCGAAGCCGTGATATACTCCTCTATTCGCTTTAACCCACTTTTTAAATGAATTCTCCACGCGCCTTTTAGCTGATCTGGATCAGCTGGATTGGTATTGACATATGCACTCAACACACATCGATCCGGACATTTAAATTCTTTAAGGACTTGTAGTTCTTTGCTTATTGACATGAATCGGTAACCTCCTCCATTTTCACCACACGTTTAGCATACCCACACATGCTGAGTCTAAAACGAATTGTGAATGGCCACGAAGAAACTGTAAAAGATAAATTTCGACATAGGACGTAGTTATGCCGAAGCGCAGTGGCCTTTAGTAAAAATGTTATATTTCGCTATTGCGTTATACATTTTTTGGTGTTATTATCTGAGTAGAAGTTCAATAGCGGATTACATGTTACTGATACGATCAGGCATGGTGGTAAACGGCAGAAGAATTTTTTCAATTCTTCTCTTACCCCATGCCTTTTTCTGTTCTGCACCTGTCCTGAGGACAATAGAATAAGTACATGGTTCGTGGAATCTTCACACCACAGAGTATAAAGGAGTTCATATCCATGCTATCAGGCCTATTTAAAAAACGTAAATTACAAATCTTCGCACCAGTTAACGGGAAAATCATTCCACTTGACCAAGTGCCAGATCCTGTCTTTAGTCAAAAAATGATGGGCGAAGGTGTTGCCATCATGCCCGATAATGGAAATATCCATGCACCCGTAGAAGGTACTGTCGTTATGATATCAGATACAAAGCACGCGATTGGCCTTCGTACGACTGATGGAACAGAAATTCTTATCCATATCGGATTAGAAACCGTTTCATTACAAGGGAAAGGTTTTACAGTATTCGTTGAAACAGGTGACCACGTGTCTGTCGGACAGTCTCTGATTGAAGTCGATTGGGCGTATATTGGTGAACACGCAAAAAGTATCGTCACACCCATCATCATCACAAACAGCACTGAAAAAGATGTTCAATGTGTCGATGCAACAGATGGCCTCATGGGAGAAACTGTGTTAATGACTGTTTCCAACAAGTAATACACTTCCACCTGAGGCTTTACCTTTCTTCAACAGGGGATGACTTCTGCTGAAGAGAGGTAAATCTACTATATAAGGGGGTGGATTTCCATGAAGATAAAGAAGATTCTCAATAATAATGCTGTCGTTGTGCTCGAAGATGAACGAGAGAAAATTGCGATTGGTGCAGGAATCGCTTTTAACAAAAAGCGAAATGATATCGTCAACCGTGAAAAAATTGAAAAGATATTTGTGATGAGGGAAAACGACAAATTGCAACAACTGTTAAGTCGGATTCCAGAAGAGCATTTTATCATCTCTGAAGAAGTGATTACATATGCAGAAGACCATATGGGTACGAAGTTAAATGACCATATTCATATTGTCCTAACTGATCATCTATCATTCGCTATTGAAAGAGTAAGAGAAGGCATTCATTTGAATAATAAACTATTACATGAAATCAAGATTCTCTATAGAAGAGAATTTGAAATCGGTCTTTGGGCAATCCAACATATAAAAGAAAAATGTCAGGTTGAAATGCCTGAAGACGAAGCCGCATTTATTGCGCTCCATATCCATACGATGAAACCACAAGGAGGTGATTTACACGATACAGTTCGTCAGACAACGATTATCCGAGATATGGTTCAATCTATCAGGCGACACTTAAACATCACGATTGAGGATGATGATATATCCTATCACCGACTCATCACGCATCTACGCTTCACCTTAACGCGAATGAATCAATACGGATTCCACACGATGGACGAGGAAATGTTAGTCATGATCCAAAAAAAGTTTCCGCTTTCCTATAGCTGTGCAGTCGAGGTGGCAAAGGAATTGATTGAATTACACGAAGTTGAATTACCTGAACAAGAGTTAGGCTATATCGCACTTCATATTGAACGTTTAAGAAAGCCTTAGAACAACGTGATTCGTCATTATATTACTTTATTATTAAAAAAACTATGAATTGGGGTGGATGTATCATGATGAAATTTTTCCAAAGACTTGGAAGTTCTTTAATGTTGCCGGTAGCCGTACTACCTGCTGCAGCTATTTTGATGGGGATTGGTTACTGGATTGACTCAGATGGTTGGGGTTCTGGCAACGTAGCAGCCGCTTTCTTAATTAAGGCCGGCGGCTCGATTATTGATAATATGTCTATCCTATTTGCTGTCGGGGTCGCACTTGGTATGTCCAAGGATAAGGATGGCTCGTCCGCATTAAGTGGTTTGGTCGGTTTCCTAGTTGTCACAACATTACTGTCAACAGGCACGGTATCTATGCTACAAGGCATTGATGTTGCCGACGTAAATCCTGCTTTCATAAAAATTGAAAATCAATTTATCGGTATTATTTCTGGGCTGATTGCAGCAACCATGTACAATCGATTTAGTCATGTACAATTACCTACTGCATTGGCCTTCTTTAGTGGTAAACGCTTAGTTCCGATCATGACAGCGGCTTCTATGCTAGTAGCTTCGGCCGTTTTATTCTTTGTATGGCCTATTATCTATACTGGCTTAGTTAATTTCGGTGAAGCTATTAGTGGATTAGGTGCTGTTGGTGCTGGACTTTACGGCTTCTTCAACCGGCTATTGATTCCAACTGGTTTACACCATGCCTTAAACTCTGTATTCTGGTTTGACGTTGCCGGTATCGACGATATTAAGAACTTCTGGGCTAGTACAGGTACGAAAGGCGTTACCGGTATGTACCAAGCAGGTTTCTTCCCAATTATGATGTTTGGATTACCAGCGGCAGCTCTTGCCATGTATCATACTGCTAAAACAAAACGTAAAAAACAAGCTGCTTCTTTAATGTTAGCTGCAGGATTTGCGTCATTCTTCACAGGTGTTACGGAACCACTTGAATTCGCATTTATGTTCCTAGCACCAGCTCTTTATGTTGTCCACGCTGCTTTAACAGGTCTATCTCTATTTGTCGCAGCATCATTCCACTGGACAGCAGGATTTGGATTTAGTGCTGGATTGGTAGACTTTGTATTAAGTTTAAAAATACCTATCGCCAATCTACCACTTATGTTACTTGTTCAAGGTCTAGTATTTGCAGTCATCTACTACGTCCTATTCCGTTTCTTGATTGTCAAATTCAACCTGAAAACTCCAGGTCGTGAAGATGATGAGGATATCCAAGACGACAACGGAGCAGTTGCTTCAGCAGGAGGAAATAAATTCTCTGGTATGGCAGCAACAATTTATGATGGTTTAGGCGGAGACGCAAACGTCACTTCTGTTGATCACTGTGCAACACGCTTACGTATCGAAGTAAAAGATATGAAGAAAGTCGATCAAAAGAAGATTAAAAGCACTGGCGTACCCGGCATCAATGTTGTCGGATCACAAAGTATTCAAGTTATTGTCGGAACAAGCGTACAGTTTGTTGCTGACGAAATTAAGAAAATTAGAAAGTAATAAACCTCTGAAATTTTTAAAAGCAGAAAAACCAGGCTCCTATGCCTGGTTTTTCCTTTTATGGTATATTTCTTGTCGCTACTGGATAAACTATAATTACAGAGACGCGGCACTCCTCTGTCCCGCGTAAATGGGCACTTTCGGCGCAGAGAGTGAAAAATAATCATACGCCCCATCCGACTAGGGATTTACCTAGTAGTGCCGTATTTACATAAGTGTTTACACCAAAACGGATTGTCCTATTGCTGGGACAATCCGTTTTGGTATTCAGCTGACGCCACCTATTATTCAAAAAAGAATGATTCATTTATTTTGATGAGATAGACTTTCAATGCTTTTACATTTATATCACCTTCGATTACCTCTTCTTCATCACTAACCACCTCAAATGGAAGCCTAATGTAAAAATCTTATATTACACTAAACTTCATTTGTGCCGATTGCTAATCAAGCCAAGTATAGAAGAGCATTCCATCTCTATTATTTGAATTGCTGATTTGCTCACGTCTGTTCAACACTACTCTTTGAAAAAAGGTCGTAAAGTTTTCCAGTAAGATTTCATTGGCTAGTTGAAATGGACCAAGTGTTATTTGCTGTTTTTTTAGCTAAATCTTGCATACTTCCGCCAATGAATAGAGGGTCTACAACTATTTCTTCAAGGGAATGAAAAAATTCATTTTTATCCATAGTATCTCCTTTTACAAACAGCCTTTTATCTATCCTATTTAACCACTCGTTGTTCAACTAATCTGCCAGTAAGTGTAACAACTGTTCCAGCATCTGTACAAGCCATTTATTCTGCCCGCTTGACGCATTCACCCGAATGTGGCAGAGTAGTAGATGTACTAATCATAAAAAATTCATACAGTTACAATTATGTGGGGGTACCAGTCGAGCTGGTTGAGATATACTTAGAAAGTATAGACCCTTAGAACCTGATCTGGTTAAGGCCAGCGGAGGGAACATATTCATTAGCTATGCCTATGTTTATGCGTTCTTCGGTTGCCCGGAGGACGCATTTTTGCGTTCTAGGCAATCGTTCTCTCGTAATTGCGTTGAATTTAAAGGGAGGAACAAGATTGAGAAAAGCTTTGTTGTTCATCATGCTCAGCGTCCTATTACTATCGGCATGTAGTACCAATAATGGAAATGAGTCTAAAAAAGAAGGCGAATTGGAGAAGATTCAATTTGTACTCGATTGGACGCCAAATACAAACCATACAGGCCTGTACGTAGCACAGGAAAAAGGTTTTTTTAAAGAACAAGGCCTTGATGTGGAAATTATACTCCCGGGCGAGGCAGGTGCTGACAAGCTCGTTGCAGCAGGTAAAGCCCAATTTGGTATCGGCGCACAAGAATCCCTAACAGAAGCACGTGCCGCAGACATACCACTCGTTTCTATCGCAGCAATTCTCCAACATAATACGTCGGGATTTGCGTCTTTGAAAAAAGCGGGTATTGAATCCCCAAAAGATTATGAAGGAAAAACGTATGGAGGTTGGGGTGCCCCCGTCGAGCAGGCCGTTATCACTTCACTAATGGAAAAAGAACAAGCAGATGCTAAAAAAGTGGACCACATCAACATCGGTAGTTCAGACTTTTTCACGGCAGTTGAACGTGATATTGACTTCGCATGGATTTACTATGGTTGGACAGGGATTGAGGCCGAACTGCGTGGCATCGACTTAAATATGCAATATCTAAAAGACTTCTCCGATAAACTCGACTATTACACACCTGTCATTACGACCAATGAAAAAATGATTAAGAACAATCCGGACACAGTCCGTGCTTTTGTCAAAGCCGTTGCGAAAGGCTATGACTTCTCCATTAGCAATCCAGATGAGGCAGCATCGATTTTAATGAAGGCTGTTCCTGACCTTGACGAAGAACTTGTCAAAGCGAGTCAGCAATGGATTTCATCTAAATATCAAGACGATGCACCTCGTTGGGGTGAACAAAAGATTGAGATTTGGCAAGACTATGCAGACTGGATGACAGAAAACGACTTACTTGACGGTGATTTTATCGCTAAAGATGCATTTACCAATGAATTTCTACCCAAATAAGGAGGAACAACAATGACAAACGCGCTTGTTAGTATTCAAATCATACCGAAAATGCCCAATGGAGAAGATGTGATTCCCTTGGTGGATGCCGCCATTGCAGTCATTGACGAAGCTGGCGTCCCTTATCAAGTATCACCACTGGAAACGACAATGGAAGGTGATTTAACAGAACTCCTGGAAATTGTGCAAAAAATGAATGAGCGGATGATAGAAAAAGGCTCGCTCAGCATCATTTCTCAAGTGAAAATATTTTATAAGCCAGACGGTGCTTCCATGGACAAGTTGACGGAGAAATACCGTTGAATAATCTATTAAAAAAAGGATGGCGACCAACATTGGTCATCATCCTTTTGCTTACTTTATGGGAAATAGCAGGGCGATTGTTCGAGATTCCATCATGGTTGCTTCCCATTCCCACGCAAGTATGGCAAGAAGCCATCCATGGTTGGACGCATTACGCCGATCACATCCTGTCCACGATCCGTCTGACGCTTACAGGATATGCGATTGGTGTCATCGTAGGGTTATTGGTTGCCATATGGCTATTCCGTCTCCCTGGCTTACAAGAAGCACTGTATCCCCTACTCATTTTGTCACAAAATATTCCGGTCATCGTGTTGGCGCCTTTACTCGTCATTTGGTTCGGATTTGGCATGTTGCCGAAAGTCATTGTCATTGTGCTCGTCTGCTTTTTCCCAATTACAATCGCTACACTAGACGGTTTACGACAAACTGACCGCGACCTGTTGCATTACATGAAAATGACAGGCGCAACAAATCGACAAATCTTTTGGAAGTTGCAATGGCCCTATGCCCTTCCATCCCTCTTTTCGGGTTTAAAAATTGCGGCTACCTACAGTGTCATGGGAGCTGTTATTTCAGAATGGCTCGGGGCTAATAAAGGAATTGGTGTCTATATGACACTAGCCTCCTCTTCCTTTAAAACTGATCGCGTGTTTGTTGCAATTTTACTTATTATGATCATGAGCTTAACTTTTTTCGCCATCATTGCACTGATTGAAAAATGGCTACTTCGTTGGCAACGACAAGAAGGAGACTCATCCAATGGGTAAATTACAGTTACAACAAATTTCAAAGTCTTATGGTGAAAACCACGTGCTGCAAGATGTGTCCTTCCATGTCAATGAAGGCGAATTTGTCACGATTGTCGGACCCTCTGGGAGTGGAAAAAGCACGTTATTTCAACTGATTGGAGGCTTATATCCACCCGATCAAGGGGAAATTAGACTAGACGGAAAAAAGCTAAACCATTCACGTGGCCACATAAGCTATATGCCGCAAAATCCCTCTCTATTTCCATGGAGAACCATTTTACAAAATGTATTATTGAGTTCGGAAATTGCTGGTCAAAAAGATACAACAACAGCATTGGAGCTCATTGAAAAGGCAGGACTCGGTGGCTATGAACATGCATATCCACACCAACTATCTGGTGGTATGAAACAGCGTGTTGCCTTTATTCGAAGTCTTATCAGTCCACAGTCCATCATCTGTTTAGACGAACCATTCTCTGCACTTGATGAATTCACTCGTTTTGAAATGCAAGAATGGCTACTGTCCATCTGGGAACAATATCGAAAATCGATTATTTTTATTACGCATAATATCGAAGAGGCCTTGTATTTATCTGACCGAATTTTAATTTTATCAGATAAACCAGCATCGATTCGAAGGGAAATCATCGTTCCTTTTCCAAGGCCCCGAACGGAAAGTATGTTGTTAAGCGAACCGTTTATGCAATTGAAAAGAGAAATCCATCATGAATTACGAGGCAAACAACAATCAAATTCATAAATAGTTATGATGAATGCGGGCATGCTATTTCCTGAACGTATTTTGATGAAATAAGGAGGAAATCAGATGCCCGAATTCACCCCAAAGCCGAACGATTCTGCTTCGGCTGAAGAAAGACTCAAGAAAACCGTTAATAATATGGAGAAGGCGGAAATAGCTATGGAGTTTGCAGAAGGAAAAGAATTGGCTGCCATCCAGGAGAAAAATGCACAGCGTAGAGAAGGAATCAAAAATTTAAAAGAGGAAATCCGTGAGAAAGATAAATCTCGTATTAACGGATATTTTTAACAATATGTTGACAGTCATGAATTCCCCTATTTCACTTTAATGCACTAGGTACGTCCAGCATAAGCCTGACTACTTCCCTATCAGGCTTATGGCTCCCCGTTGTTTGTCCCTCGTCCCTTGGAATTCCCCTCTCTTTCATTCATTTCTACGAAACGATACGCTCCTCATACGGACATGATAAAGTTAATTAAAAAATAAATAAAAAACGCCAAAAACCAGACAGGATTCCAACTGTCTGGTTTCTTTGATTGCTTTCGAGATAAACGAATAACAACCGATTATGTCCCACAATACGTTTGGTAAGGGCTGGCTGTAGGTGCAGGAGGCGTACAATACTCTACCTGCTCCAGTGAATGGGCGTATGGGTTTAAAAGAACAGCCTGTAGCTGCTCCATCACACTGTAGTCTCCGTGTTCCACTGCGGCTTCTAGTGCAGCTTCCACCCGATGGTTGCGAGGGATCACTGCTGGATTGCTATCACGCATAATTTGACGGGATGCTTCTTTAGTTATCGGTTGCCTGTCTAGCCTTTCTTGCCATAGTTCGTGCCACTGTACAAATTCCGGCGCTCCAAATAGGTCCTGTCCCTCCAACGTATCGAAAGTAAATGCACGGAATGTGTTGGTATAGTCTGCCTGATACTTTTCCATCATGCGAAGTAAATCCTCAATAAGGATTTTATCCCGTGGCTCTTCGTTGATGATTCCCAGTTTCTCCCTCATTCCCTTGAGCCAATTTACGTGAAACTGCTCCGGAAATTCTGAAAGGGCATCTTGGGCCAGTTCAGCCCCCTCTGAATACTCCTCATGTAGTAGCGATATAAGACTTTCAGCAAATCGTGCGAGATTCCAGCCGACAATGGACGGTTGATTACCATAAGCATAGCGACCTTGAACGTCAATCGAACTAAAGACCGTTGCCAGGTCATAAGTATCCATAAAAGCACAAGGACCATAATCGATCGTCTCTCCACTAATGGTCATATTATCGGTATTCATCACACCGTGGATAAAACCAACGAGTTGCCATTTTGCCACCAATGCGGCCTGTCGCTTAATCACTGCTTGAAGCAGCGCAAGGTACCGATTCTCATCCGCCACAACGTCTGGAAAATGGCGCTGCAATGCATAGTCAGCCAGTAGACGGAGCCCGTCATCCGTGCCCCATTTTGCAACGTATTGAAATGTCCCAAAGCGTAGATGACTGGATGCCACACGAGTCAGAATAGCTCCAGGGAGATACGTTTCGCGAACTATGGATTCACCCGTTGTCACCACCGCTAAACTACGGCTGGTTGGAATACCAAGCGCATGCATCGCTTCACTCATAATATATTCGCGTAACATCGGACCAAGTGCCGCCCGTCCATCTCCCCCACGGGAATAAGGCGTTCGACCTGATCCTTTTAGCTGGATATCAAATCGCTCACCTAAAGGAGTGATTTGTTCGCCAATCAGCATAGCCCTGCCGTCCCCTAGCATCGCAAAATGACCAAATTGATGCCCCGCATACGCTTGAGCCAGCGGCTTGGCACCTTCAGGAATCCGATTCCCGGCAAGTACCGCTATCCCTTCTTCACTTTGTAACGTTTGAATATCCAGTCCTAAAGATGTTGCTAAGGATTCATTGAGAATGATTAACTTCGGTGACTGAACAGGGTTTGGCGTCATCGTTGTAAAAAAGGATTCAGGCAGTTGTGCATAACTATTCGCCAAGTTCCATCCTGTTTCGTTTGGTTCTGTTCGCTTTTTCATTGGATCTCCTTTTTTGCTTATCATTTTCTTACATCATCATTCATGATACTTCGATTAGTGTCTGCTTCTACTAATTGATTATACCTTTTCTACGCATCAATGGTCGCTCTAGGGGTTGAAATCGGATTCGTATGCTAAAAAATCTCAATCATGAAGGGACTGTAAATGAATTAGAATAACCTTGCTAACGCTTGTTGTTTTGGACGTTTTGCTCATTAAAATTCTTCAACAACAAAAAGACCACCTTCAACTCTTAAAGGAAGCAGTCTAATCTTAACAATTTATTTTTGACTCATAGTTTTCGGACGGGCACTTGAATTTCAAAGATGATCTCATTCGGTTTATCTGTAATCGTGATATCTAGATGCATGATTTGTAATGCATCACCAATGATTTGATAACGGTTTGTTTCAAGGTGATTAAGGATTTTTCTTAAACTCTCACTTCGGCTCGACAACAACTCACCATTATAACGAATACATGCAAACACTCCGCCAGGAATTGTCATCTGATAGGTATTTGGTATACTTTCCTTGTTTTTTGCCACAATAAAAATTGTAGACGGCTCTTCAAAGCGTTCTAATCTAAGGTTTGATTCTTCAATAATGATTCCTAGTCTGTTACTAGCAAGAATTGGGGTCTTCTCCGTTAACATATTCTCCAAATTTAAGACACCATAGCAAAGCTCAAAATTGTTATTAATTTTCTCATTCAAAGTCAACAATTGCCTGGTTTTTATCTTACGAAATACGACTTGTTGAAGATCACTTTCTTTTTCCACTCGTTCTAGATAAATAATTTTCTCCCTAATGCTTTCTTCTAGTTCGTTCAATTCGTTTAGTTTTGCAACCAGTTCTTCATGTTTGTCTTTCAATATTTCCAACGATTTACTAAAATTCCGTTCATTAAGGTATTCCTTTATTTCATCCGTGGTCATCCTAAGCTGTCGAAGCTCTTTAATGGTACCCAAAATTTCATATTGAAAAATGGAGTAATATCGATAGCCAGAGTGAGGATCCACAAATTGCGGCTTGAACAAGTCAATCCGGTCATAATGACGCAACGCCTCCGCAGTTACCCCGCGTAGCTTTGCCATCTCACCAATGGTCAGTTTCTCTTTCAACTAGCTTACCTCCTCAATAATTATAGACTATCAACCTTGTTATATTAGGAATTTCAAAAAACTTACCGCCTTCAATATTTTTAAGTTTGATGAGTTTCTTAGACACTCAACAAGCTAAAAAGAAAGTGATAAGTTTTAACTTAAATTATTTTCTTACTTCTTTCAAATTCGTAAAAAACAAATTTACACGCCCTATTGACAAGGCTTATTAATAGCTATCCAAGGCCAATCTCCAAGTTTATCGTTATACGCTCCTATAAACAAAAGGGAGTAGATCGCTTAGTAGTGGGAAGAATAAGACTTTGCAGACTGAACCTTTAATACACACTATGCAATCTACTCTGACTATTTGTCAAGGACAATCCTTTAGGCTATTTCTGCGATTAACCAAAAGAGTGAATAAACCTAAATCATCTCGGCTTAACAATTATTCTCTTTCTCTTTTAAAACATAGCTGAGTAGATCCAACATAATACGAGCTGCTACTTGCCCTGTCATACCGGTAGGATCATAGGGAGGCGCTACTTCGACTAAATCGAAACCAATAACATCTCCCCTTTTCGCAATTCCTTCTAATAATTCGTTTACTTCATCGTAAAGGAGACCGCCTGGGGAAGGTGTGCCCGTCCCAGGAGCAATTGACGGATCCATTCCATCGATATCAATAGTCACATAATATTTTTCCCCTGCTGGTAGCTGCGCTAGCACTTCTTCAATCCCCATCTTGCGCATTTGGCGCGGAGATAGAATCACACTTCCATAATCTCTTGCAGCATCAACATCCTCTTTTTTACTACTGCTAATGCCACGGATACCAAATTGGAATATTTTCTGTACATGATCCAACTCCGATAAACGACGAATACAGTTGCCATGACCATAGCGCATGCCAGAGCGGTGATCCGCCCAATCCAGATGAGCATCAATTTGAATCACATGAAACGGACCTAAGTCTTCCAATCCTTTCCCCACTGCCGCTGTGATGGAATGGTCTCCACCTAACACGACTGGCATGGCACCTTTTGAGACGATTTTACGAATTGCTTGTTCTGTGTTGTGGTGGCATTGCATCAGGTCACCATGCACCATATCGACATCGCCGCAATCCACCACGTTCCAATCTGGTCCAAGATACGTAATATCATTTTCAATGTCATACGCACCCTCTAATCCAAAACTGTATAGCGTTGACCCTTCTCTAATTCCTCGTGGTCCCATTCTAGCACCCGACTTCCATTGGGTCCCCATGTCATTCGGCACGCCGATGACCGCTACATCGGCATCTAGCTGGTCCAAATCTGGGCAAATCGGATACTTGCCAAACGTACATATTCCTGTGAACGGTAAATTCAAAACTTGTTTCTCATCTAGACTCACCATCATTATTACCCCTTTGCTAGCTTAGATTCTCACGTATGCACAAGGAATTCACCTTTGCACTGTAAGTTTTTCATATACCTGTCACAAGTTGCTTTCCATACGTTTTTTGGAACAATGTCAAATAGTCATCTTTCGATAATTTTCGAGAATTGGTAATGGTACATAAATGATTAAAAGCCCCTTCAGCGAGGAATGGGAAATCTTCAGGATTAACATTAGCAAGATCTCGGAATTTTGGAATGCCAATTCTACTGGCGAGTTCATGCAGCAAAACAACACCTTCTTGGGCAATTTCCTCCACAGTTTTCCCTTCAGCTTTCGCACCCAGCTTTACAGCTACCGTCGCATGTTTTTCTGGATTGGAAGAAATATTATATTCAAATACATGCGGGAGGAAAATCGAGTTCGCCACTCCATGCGGTGTGTCATACAGCCCTCCAAGCGGTTCAGCCATTGCATGCACGGCACCAAGATCAGCGTTGTCAAATGCCATACCCGCAATCATACTTCCCACAAGCATGTTTTGCCTTGCCTCTATATCCTTACCGTTTTCTACAGCTACCGGTAGATATTTGGCGATTAACTCTATTGCATATAGACTAAGCGCATCAGAAATCGGTTCAGCAACATTAGCTGTATACGCTTCAATCGCATGTGTAAGTGCATCCATCCCAGTAGCAGCCGTAATCGACTTCGGCAATGTTAGCGTCAATTCAGGGTCCACAATTGCTAGTTTAGCAGCTAGTTGGATATCAAGAATCGCTTCTTTCTGCTTGGTGATTGTATCCGTAATGACAGAACCTGTCGTTACTTCACTTCCTGTTCCTGAAGTGGTTGGGATACAAATAAGCGGTGTGATTTTTCTTTCAAGCTTATCAAAACCATAATAATCTTTCAGCTCCCCATCGTGTGTGAAGAGTACGCCAATCGCTTTAGCTGTATCCATGGAGCTTCCGCCACCAAGGCCTATCAACAAATCGATATTGTCATCTCTGAACTTTTCGTATGCCTTGACGCAATCGACGTCTTTCGGGTTTGGTGTAATTTCATCATAAACGAGATACGAGACCCCTTCCTGATCCAAAGTATCTGTGATCCTGTCCAAAATCCCCGTTTGGGCAAGCCCTTTATCGGTAATGATAAGGACTTTTTCACCGCCAAGCTCTTTCGCTCTTTTCCCTACATTGTTAACAGTCCCATTTCCAAATTCAATAGAAGTCGGTACATTAAAATTAAATTCCCATCTCATAACGCATTTCCCCTTTCTATTTTTAAAGTCATTCTTACTAGTGAATATCTTCCTATCAATTACTTTGAACAGTTCGTGATCCCTCAAACCAGTTTGTTGGACAGACATCTAAGTTAATATTGATTTGCTTCACTTCCGAAAATTCATCCAAACCGAAAGTGCCCAATCCGCGGCCAAGTCCACTTTGCTTATAGCCTCCCCAAGGTGCTTCAGCGTAAGCAAGATTGAAGGCATTAATCGATGTAATACCTGCTCTAATTTTTTTAATAACCCGTAATGCTTTAGCATCATCTTGGGAGAACACGCCTGCTGCTAGACCATATGGAGTATCGTTTGCAAGTTCAATAGCCTCTGCTTCATCTTTGAACCTTTGGATAACCAGTACAGGACCAAAGATCTCTTCTCGCACGATTTGCATGTTAGGCGTTGTATTAATAAATATTGTTGGCTCAACAAAATACCCCTGTTCAAGTCCATCACTTGTAATCCGTTTACCACCACAAACCAATTCTGCACCTTCATCAATGCCGGCTTGGATATAGTTCAGTACTGTATTCATGTGGCCTTCACTAACAAGGGCACCCATGTCTGTCGCTGGATCGTCACCACGGCCGACCTGAATTTCCTTGGCTTTACGAATCAGGCTTTCAACGAATTTGTCATGAATACTGTCCTCAAGAAGCAAGCGGGATCCTGCATTACAGACTTGCCCAGCATTTACAAATATGCCGTAAAGTGCATAGTCAACCGCTGTCTCAAAGTCTGCATCTGCAAAGATGATATTTGGTGATTTACCTCCTAATTCAAGTGCCGTTTTCTTAATATTTTCTGATGCTGCTTTCATGATGGATCTGCCTGTCGCTGTGCTGCCAGTAAATGAAATCATATCGACTTTATTACTCTCGGCCAATTTATTACCGACAGTCGAACCTCCACCTGTCACCAAATTTACAACGCCGGCTGGAATGCCTACTTCTTCAAGAATTTCGAACAACTTAACAGTAGTAATTGGTGTTATCTCAGATGGCTTGAACACAATCGTATTTCCTGCTGCGAGTGCTGGCGCAATTTTCCACGCCCCTGTCAATAACGGGAAGTTCCAAGGGGCGATCATGCCGCATACACCTACAGGTTCACGGACAATCAGTCCCTGTACCGGATCGGCAACTGTATACGTTTGATCGCTTGGTTTTGTGACAAGGTCACCATAGTAACGAAAACAAGCGACGGCATCGGCAACATCAAACTCGGCTTCCCGTAGAGGTTTACCGACATTCATCATTTCAAGCGCACTCAGCTCTGCTGCATTTTCCTCAAGTTTATCTGCAATTTTAAATAAATATGAAGCTCGTTCAGAAGTAGGCAAATCTGACCAAATTCCGGAATCAAATGCACTTCGCGCAGCATCAATAGCATCCCGCGTTTCTTCCACACTTGCCCTTGTTGCTTCTGCAATCACTTCGTTATTGGCCGGATTGATAATCGTGCATGTTTCCTGATCAGTAGCATTTAACCATTCACCATTAATAAACATTTTCAACTCTAGCAATTTAGTAACCCCCTAATTAATTTTGAAGAATTTTTAAAACTATTATTTAACCTCTCCCATCAATCGAGCAACTACAATGAATGATAGAAGTGGAATAACATTACATATTTTCATTAAACTCTCGTATTACTATTAATTGTTTTTTAATAAAATTATTTATCCTATCGTTTTAAACGTTTCCATCCTTATATTTTCCGAACCAGCTGACTTCATTTTCGAAACCCAACCTTTTCGAATAGCATCACCCCTTTCAAGGGCCGCTCCTCACATCGTGAAAGCCCTTACATTTTATTGTACCTTTTCCATATAGACTTCCTCAGAGATCATCTCTTCCTCTGGAATAATCTCCTTATCGAAACTGAACTCGGGTAATTGCTGTTTGAAAAACTTCGTCATATGAAGGAGATAACCCAAACCACATGCCACCCAAATACCTCCAAGAATCATCGCGTCCAACTCTAAGTGCGACCATAACCAAAGCGTAAACCCTGCACCAAGTAAAGGCATAAATAGATAACGCATATGTTCGCTAATAGAAGAACGCCTACGATTTCTAATAAAATAGTGGAAGATGACAGACAAATTAACAGATGTGAATGCAATAAGCGCCCCAAAGTTAATAAACTTAATAACTTGATCAAGGGTTAGCACAATACCCAACAAAGAAATGGTCCCAATGACAATAATCCCTGTTGATGGAGTTTTAAAGCGTGAATGGATATGCCCAAATACTTTTTTAGGTAATACAGAATCCCGCCCCATTGCGTACAACACACGAGATGCGCTAGTAGTTGAAGCCACACCAGAAGAGAAATTACCTAAAATTACCGCGGTTACAAATACGGATTTGAACACATTCCCACCGACTAAATAAACTACTTCCATAGCTGCAGAATCCGTGTTTGCAAATGAAAAACCAGGGTGGACCAATTGTGCTAAATAAGCTGACCCGATATAGAGAATACCAATCGTCACAAGCATAATGATGATTGCTCTAGGAATTGTTTTTTCTGGATTGATTGTTTCTTCTGACAATGTAGTCAGGGAGTCAAAGCCAAGAAAGCTGAAACAAAGAATGGACGCTCCCGCCAGTATGACAGGCAATTCGATGTCGCTATTGAACAGAGGTTGGAGAGAGAAAAGCGTACCTGTTCCTACACCTGCCAATAAACTTTTAATCGTTAAGACCCAAAAAACACCAACAAACACTATTTGGGCTATCACGAAGATTTTCCCAGTCGATGCTGTGAACTTAACACCTAGAATACTAGGTAAAACAATCGATGCGGTTAACAAAATAATCCACAGGGCATGAGGGATTTCAGGGAATACAGCGCGTAAAAAAACAGTCGACATCAAGCAAGTAACCATCGGTGTCAGCATATAATCCAACATGATTGTCCAGCCGACAAGAAACCCTATCTGCGGATTAATCGACTTTTGTGTGAATGTATAAGCCGAACCAGCGATTGGAAATGCTTTTGCCATCTTTCCATAACTAAATGCGGTGAACAGGATTGCAAGAAAGGCGATGATATATGCCCCCATGATGACACCTTGCGAAGTGACTGTAGCAATCCCAAATGTATTGAAAAATACCATCGGATTATTCCATGCAATCCCCAAAAAGACAACTTGAGATAAGGTCAGCGTTCGAATTAACGTTTGTCTCTCCATGCTTCTTCCTCCATTCACCATAGTAATTTAAATCTTTCGAAGATTCACACTTGCGTTATTAATGACTATAAAGGTTTTTGTTACACAAAGGTCAAGAGCTAGATTACGATTATTTAGTGAATAAAAAATCCATAATTCCCCACAGTTTAGACACCCTAATTCCAACCAACTATTTCACACTATACTTAGCCGAACAAAACCTGCTTTTAATCTCAAAAAAGTAGTGCAAGCCATTGGGTTGCACTACTTTTTTTATTTGATTCTCCAACCATGTATTGATTATAAGTAGTCCAATTGCTTACAATATATATGTTTTCATCCATTACTAAGAAAACATACATGCAAAACCATCCATTCTCGGAAAGAGGAATTCATTAGGACTGTAATTAGCTCCACTTCACTACCCGAATATCGCTAGGACATAATAGGATTTTTGAATTTTCATTATCGGAGCGTTCCGCAATTGGTCGACCAACTTCAACAAAGAAATAATTTGTACTTTCTATGACAAAACATGAGACCGTATTTCGTTTATGATCGCTTTATTAGCAACACAAGACTTTCCATTGCCGCAGGTTTGTCGAGAAGCAGTGGAGTTTACAATATGTATACTTTGATAAAGTTTTCTACAAGTTTGAGCCAGTTAAAGTAACACACATGTCAAATGACCTAAATTTAAAAGAATAAGTAATCGGAATACCTCGTCTATACTGCGTGAATTCGAGCACAGCCATTTTCAAAAACATTCCCCTGGAAATGTCTTGTGTCATACTATCTGATAATCTGCGGCGGGCAGGAATGAGGTGAAATAATAGGAAAGTTTAAAAAGTAGGGCTTGACCTCTTTATTTAATCATGCTATAGTTCCGTCTATACTAAATAGATTACACGAGCGTTGAAAAGAACCTTATTAAGCCGGTCTCCCTGTTACTAGAGAATCAGTGGTTGGTGCAAACTGATACAAAGACTTGGTGAATTTCATTCTTGGAGCTTTTTTTATACTGCAGTATTGAAAACGTAGTATAAAACGGATTAAACCGTTATTTTAAACAAGTGGGAAACACATATGCTGTTTCCAATTAGGGTGGTACCGCGTGAAAAGCCACGTCCCTATCGTTAACGATAGAGATGTGGCTTTTTTTGTTCATCATAGAACACACTACAAATAGATTGGATGGAATTATATGCAAACATCAGAGCAATGGTCATCGAAGATTGGCTTTATTTTAGCCGCAGCAGGATCTGCCATAGGAGTTGGCGCCATTTGGAAACTTCCTTATGTCACGGGGATAAGCGGTGGGGGCGCATTCTTTCTACTATTTATTTTATTTTCTTTATTTATCGGTTTTCCATTATTATTGGCGGAGTTCGTCATTGGCCGCAGCACACAAAAGGAAGCGATCAGTGCCTATCGTAGTTTAGCACCAAACACCAATTGGCATTGGATTGGAAAGTTAGGAGTATTTACTTGTTTCCTTCTGCTGTCTTTTTACAGTGTTATTGGTGGTTGGATTGTCATTTATTTCTCCAAAGGATTGTTTGGCGGCATTATCCATGAGGGCGCCGATTACGCAGCGGTCTTTAACACAACCATTAGCAACCCACTGTTAGTGATTATTGCTCAATTAGGCTTTTTGGTCATTACTATATTGGTAGTCGCGAAAGGCGTTCAAAATGGCATTGAAAAAGCTAGTAAAATATTAATGCCCGCTTTATTCGCGTTATTCATTGTCCTGATTGTACGTTCGTTAACACTCGATAATGCAATGGAAGGTGTGAAATTCTTTTTAGCACCTGACTTTTCGAATATCACTTCTCAAAGCGTTTTGTTCGCGATGGGACAAGCCTTTTTCTCTTTAAGCGTTGGGGTATCGGTTATGGTAACCTATAGTTCTTATTTGTCAAAAAAGGAGAGCTTGATTCAACCAGCAATTTCTATCGTGTCGATGAACCTATTAATTGCTTTACTCGCAGGATTAGCTATCTTCCCAGCAGTCTTTTCACTTGGATTAGAACCCGCTGAAGGTCCTGGTTTATTGTTTGTTGTATTGCCTGCTGTATTCGACCAAATTATTTTTGGCGAAGCGTTCTTATTAGGATTTTTAGCATTATTTTTATTCGCGACATTAACCTCAGCCTTTTCGATGCTCGAAATCATTGTTGCTTCACTTATGAAAGGAAATGATGCGAAGCGTACAAAGTATGCATTTATTGTAGGTGCACTCATTTTTGTAGTAGGAGTCCCTTCCGCATTATCGTATAGTCTTTTGGATGATGTATTCATTTTCTCAAAGAATTTATTTGATACAGCCGATTATTTAGTGAGTAATATTTTAATGCCAGTTGGGGTGCTGTTAATCTCTATTTTCGTCTCACACAAAATTGAAAAAAGCACTTTGCGAAAAGAAATTCTTCAGCATTCTCGCTTGGGATCTATCGCATTCAACAGCTGGTTTTTCATCATGAAATACATTATTCCTTGTGTCATCATCATCGTATTCCTTGATATTACAGGAATTCTTGGTCTCATCGTGGATTTGTTTTAACTTCATTCAGCATGCATGATCCCCAAAGAAAAAGGGACAATTCGTTCACGTTTGAACGAATTGTCCCTTTTCTATTTACTTCACATTCCCCATGAAATTCACAAGTATTTTAGCTGCAGCTGCTCGGGTTGCTGGGTTGCTCGGACTAAATTTGCCCTCTGCACCTGTCGCAATACCGAGTTCGTGCAACATGGATATAGCAGCAACGGTTTCAGCATCATAATTTCCGAAATCAGTATACGGAGCTTTTTTTGATGGGATGTACTTCTTGCCTATTTTATAGTCGTACGCACGATGAATCATTAATGCCAGTTGTGCACGTGTAACTTGCTCCTCTGGCTTAAATTTACCGCCTTGTCCTTTCACAATGTTAAATTTATAAGCCGCATTTATTTCAGCTTTTGTCACGGCCGAATAGCCATCAATGTCTGCAAATGGTGCAGTCTCATCTGATTTTAAGTCGAGTGCACGAACCAACAAGGCTGCAGCTTGTACACGCGTTAAATGGTTGTTCGGTTTGAATGTTCCATCTGGATACCCTTTGATAATCCCTTGGTCGACAGCCTTTTCAATAAAACCTTTCGCCCAGCTATTCGAAATATCCGTGAACTTGATAGCTGGAAGATTAGGGTCAACTGGCTTCTTTACTTTCGCGACTCCAATTGCTGTACCTTCTCTAGTAGAATCTGCCGCTCCAATATATACGCCGTTTTTATCAATCAGAATACTATTTACGTTACCAATTTCTTGAGGTTTTTCTTCAAGCTTATGCCCCGCTTGAGCTAATTGATTGCGTACGTCTTTCGCAATACCTTGCTCCCACCTTATCGTTGGATAGTTATTACTGTAAATACGTGGTTCCTCAATCGCATCTTTAATATCCATTTCATAACCAATCACATTTAGTATAACTTGTGTGACGGAAGTGATAATGGTTGAACCTCCCGGTGAACCCGCTGTCATAAAAGGTTTGCCATCTTTAAATACAATGGTTGGTGTCATACTACTTAATGGACGTTTATGCGGTTGAACTTCATTTGCTCCACCTGGAGTTGCATCAAAATCAGTCAATTCATTGTTCAACAAAATCCCTGTTCCCGGTGCCATGATACCTGATCCAAATAACTGTTCAATGGTCGTAGTATATGAAACAAGATTTCCCCACTGATCAGCTACAGTAAAATGAGTCGTTTGGCCATCTATTTTATCGTCTTTTAGTTGAGTTGTTGTCACAGACGATTTACCATCTTGATAATCCCAAGGTTTTCCTGGTCGAACATTTGGATTGGCCTTCTCTTCATCTATCAGATCAACACGTTTACGAAGATAAGTCGGGTCAAGCAACCCTTTTGCTGGTACTTCAATATGTTCTGGATCACCCATATATGCGCCACGATCCGCGTAGGCGAGATGCATCGCTTCTGCCATTAGGTGGTATTTCGCCTTAGATGATACGTCATGTTTCGTAAGATCAAGCATTTCAATCTTCTTCAGTAACTGTAGCATTGTTAATCCACCAGAACTCGGAGGTGGCATTGTCGCTATATCATAGCCTTTGTACGCTCCCCATACAGGTATATCGTGTGTGACATCATAGCGCTTGAGATCATCTATTGTCATACTTCCCTTATACTCTTGTACCACATCTGCAATTGCAGCTCCTATTTCACCTTTATAAAAGACATCGGAACCTTTTTCCCCAATCAGTTTAAACGTATTAGCCAAGTCTTTTTGAACAAGAAGATCCCCTTCTAATAGGGGTTTCCCACCTGGCATAAATACTTCCTTTGCCACACTTTTAGATAGTTTCGACTGATTACTTTCTATAGCCCCCGCGAGTACCCAATTCACTTTTACACCTTGCTCGGCCATATCAACTGAAGGTTGAATAAGCTCTTTCATCGGGAACGTTCCCCACTTCTCCAAAGCAACTTCTAGTCCTTTGAGGGTACCTGGTACACCTACTGAAAGACCACTTTGTACTCTGTCGGAGAAAGGAATCGATTTACCCGCATTGTTACCCTTATCCATAAACATATCAGGGGTAGCTCCACCTGGTGCCCGCTCCCTACTATCAATAATGGAAACATCATGTTTGGCGGCATCGTAGTACATCAAAAATCCGCCTCCGCCAATACCAGACATCATAGGCTCAGCAACATTCAATGCAAACTGAATCGCAACAGCTGCATCAACGGCATTACCTCCTCGCTCAAGGATTTCTGCTCCTATCTTTGAGGCTAATGGGTGCGCTGTCACAACCATGCCCTTTTCACCCACTGCCATTTGTTCATCTTTAATCCCTGGATTCTCAGGTTCAAATTCAGTATCTTTCTTATCGGCGGCTTGTACCGCCGGAACTCCAAGATTAATCACTAGTACTAAGGTAAAAAGTATTGATAGTAGCTTATTATTTCTTTTCATACTTATCCCTCCTCTGATTAAATTAACTTGGCATTTACAACTTACAAACTAAAAGGAAGCCGTTTATTGTATACCGAAAATAAACAGCAGCTATAGCCTTTTTTCCATCTTTTCACTTCACAACACACGCCCCTTCGTTTTATAGTGGAATAATATTCATAAAAATCAAATTATTCCATACATGTCAACTATACACGAAATAGATTCATAGGGCTAGATTTGCAATCAAGTTTTCAACCGCTGACACTTGCATAACTATATTCCGTGAATGTATAGACATGAACCGGACATAAATGCGGCTTCATTATTAAGATACAAAAAGAAGTCATTTCGATACAAATGCATCAAAATGACCTCTTCAGATTTATGTTTCGTAATCTATAATTGCTGGGTAATACAATGTTACCCTTGATAGCTTACTTTACCTGTCACTACTAGTTCATTCAGTCCCATGAACATTAAGTTCCAACCATGTTCAGAGCTATGATTTTTTGCTTAAAAGAAAATATCAAGCAATTTTTTATGGTTTTATGATAACTGCAGGAAAGCCAGTAAGAACTATCTATACTCCTTCTTTAATTGATGATTTTCGTCATAGTGGGAAGTTGGATGATACGGGATAGATGGAATTTCCGAGAGCTTGTGTAAACGTTTTTTATATTCTTCTAGGTACCGCTTTCGGTCTTCTTCATCATGTGATGGCGTCCAAGCGACGAATGGTTCGACAGGTTCAAAGCCGGCAAAGTAAAGCATTCCATGATTAATATGAAAAAGGATCTTCTTATTCATATCACCATCCATTCCATACGGCGTATACGCATGTTTAGGTGATCCTGTTGTAGCTGACAACATTGCTTTCCTACCTTTAAGTCCGCCAGTATCATATCGATTATCTTTGGAATAAATAAAACCTGAAGCAAATACCCGATCAAACCAACCTTTTAAAATGGCAGGAACAGAATACCACCATAAAGGAAATTGGAAAATGACGAAATCCGCCCAAAGAAGTTTTTCTTGCTCTTCTTGAATATCCGGAGAAAAACTGCTCATCTCCGTTGCATGCTTTTGTTCCACTGCATATTTCAAAAAACTCTCGTTTTGAAGCGATTGAAAGTCATCCCGGTCAGCAACAGCTTTGAAATTCATCGCATACAAATCCGACACTTTGACTTGATGACCTAGAGTAGTTAATTCTGAAACGGCAAGGTCCTTTAAAGCACTATTGAATGATTTGGGTTCTGGGTGTGCGTAAATAATTAATATATTCATGATTTCAACTCCTATAGTTTAAGTACCTTTTTCATGAAGAATTTAAAAATCTATATTCATCAAAAATCTATTTCCAGTTGTTTTTTAGATGTAGAGTTTGCTATGAGTACACCAGCCAAAATAAGCATAGCGGCAAAATAGCCTTGTACCCCCATGTTTTCATGAAGAAAGATGAATGCAAGTATGGCTGAAAAAATGGGTTCAAGCGCAAAGAGAAAACCGGCGCTTTCAGGTGTCGTGTACTTCTGAGCAATAGGCTGCATAACAAAGCCATAAGCAGAGCAGACGAGTGCCAAACCAAGTATCGCGAACCACTGAATCGCACTAGCCGGCAAAACAGGTGTCTCAAATAGAAAGGTCCCAACGGTTGCAAACAGCGTAGCGAACCCTAGTTGATATATTCCTAGCTGCAAGGCATCAACCTCACGTACAAAGCGATTTGTAACGATAATATGGATTGCATAAAGGAGAGCAGCCACTAAACAATACAATGCTCCGGGTGCAACAGTAAAATCATCGCCGATTAGTAGTAATAATAAACCAGTAGTGACAATCAGAACGCCCCATACAATTTTTTCACTTGGCAGTTTACGTGTGATGACTGTTTGTAACACGGGAACGAGGATAACTGTTGTACTCGTCAAAAAACCAGCTGTAGAAGCAGTCGTGTTTTTCACACCATACATCAGAGCAATGAGAATCCCACATAACAGAGCCCCCACAATCGCACTGTATTTCAATGTCTTAGCATCTACACGGATGATTTTTTTGAAGAATATCGCTACCATAACGATAAACGCAATGCCAAATCGTAAAGCGATAATCATTAATGGGGGAATCTCATCCACAGCGAGCTTCATAAAAATATACGATGCTCCCCAAGCAAATGAAACCGTTGCTAACATCAGGTTTGCTTGTCGTTGTGTCAATCGCGTGGTCCTCCCCTTTCATCTGTTTCTCAAAAGCTTAGCTATATCGTATCACCTGCATTTGCATTAATAAAACGAATATTTATAATGGAACTATTAGAGTTACTAATGTAAAGGTGGTAAAAGAGGATGAATCCGTATGGTGCTTTTATCAAAATCATTGAAATAGGCAGTTTTACCAAAGCAGCTGAAGAGCTCGGCTATACGCAGTCCGCCATTAGCCAAATGGTCCATTCTTTGGAGAAGGAGCTTTCGACCACACTGATTTTGCGCTCCCGTAAAGGGATTACATTGACGCCAGATGGCGAGCAGTTTTTACCCTATATTCGAAATATCAGTAATTCACATCAGGAATTGATCGAAAAACATAATGAGATGCAAGGACTGCAGAGTGGGATTATCCGAATCGGAACGTTTTCAAGTGTTTCATGCAATTGGTTACCAGGATTGATGAAGGATTTTAAGGAACAATATCCAGCTGTTCACTTTGAATTACATCAAGGCGAATATACGAATATCTCTAATTGGATTAAAGATGGTAGCGTAGACTTCGGCTTTGTCAATCCAACAGCTGTATCGAATCTGACAACCATTCCGCTGCAAGAAGATGAAATGCTCGCTGTTTTACCAAGTGATCATCCGTTAGCTATGCATGACAATGTCTCCTTGAAAGAATTAACAAATGATCCCTACATTCTTTTGGACGAGGGAGAACTAAGTGAACCGTTAACCATTTTTAATCATAACAATCTGCAACCCAACATCCAATACCAGGTGCATGATGATTACTCGATTATGGCTATGGTTGAACAAGGACTTGGGCTAACTGTTTTACCTAAACTTGTCTTAAATAGATGCCCATATAACATTGTGACGAAAACGATTTCTCCATCTGTTTTCCGTACAATCAGTTTGGCATACAAGAACAAAAAAGTGCTTCCGATAGCGAGTAGACGTTTTATTGACTTTATTATCGAGAGGTATGGCAATCCTGTTTGAAGTATGTAATAACGCTCCCTAATCATACAGGTGAGTGACGTTATTTTATTACTTACCTCTACGTCATTCCAAGAGAGGAGTAACTTTTATTTTATGGAAAGCAAAAAGAATCCATCTTGAAAAAGATGAATTCTTTCTGCTAAATGATCTATAGATTATTTAAAAGGATGTTTAGCATCAAATAGCCCTAACCGCATTGAATGTTCCTTATTACTGCGTGAAGGATAGCCCACTTTCCTCCAAGGAAGCTCTAAGTATAGGCATCGAAGCTGGACCTATACCGTGAAATTGTAAAATTTCTTTTTCACTAAACGTAGCTAATTGTTGCAATGTCGTAATGTCATGATGCTCCAACGCCCTTCTTGCAGGAGCAGAAAGTTTTGCAAGGAATCCATCGATAGGCTTCCGTTCCTGTTCACATGTCGGACAGACGGGACACTCACTACTCTTGTAGTATTCGTGGCCGTTGCTGCATGTCCGCAAACTTCTTTTTGATGTTGTCATAGTCAGTTGTCCCCTTCCTTACAATCTATACTTCCCTTATTATATAATACTTCGACAAGATTTTTTATCAGCCGATATCTCAAAGTTGTTGGCTGTTAAGCAATTGACGTTCCATTTGCAACGGGCTGATCTGGTTTTAAGAGAACGACATCTCCCTCTTCTGGAATGCCGCCGATAACCAATACTTCCGATTTAAAACCTGCAATACGTCTAACTGGAAAATTGACGATGGCAACGACCTGCTGTCCAATCAGTTGTTCCGGAGCATATCTCTTTGTAATTTGCGCTGAAGAGTATTTCATGCCGAATTCACCAAAATCGATTAACATCTTAATAGCCGGAATCCGTGCTTTGTCAAATGGTTCTGCTTCTACTACCGTCCCCACGCGTATATCCAATTTCAAAAAATCTTCGATTGCTGCCAACATCATCATCCCCTTTGTTAGATATACAATCATTGTTCACAATCTTCACTTTAAAGTAAACTGATAAGCAAATAGAACGCTGTTCCCCATATAAATAGCGCCGAACATTTATTAAATACAATGAAGACTTTACTCGCTATCTTGATTTTCTTCAATGTTGCCCCTGCAATCGTTAAGCCAAGAAACCAAAGCCAGGATACAACAACGCAGGTAATCGCAAAGGCCAGTTGTTCCTGCCCACTATACTTCACTGCGCTCGTCCCAATCACACCTATGATATCCAATAGCGCATGTGGATTCAATAATGATACGGACAGAGCAAAAAGGATTTGTTTGTGAACAGGTAAAGCTTCTTTTCCCTCCATGTTCGCCGCGCCAGAAGACCAGATTACCTTCCCCATGTAGACGAGAAATAAGATACCCAACACTAACAAGCCGAATCGAAGCCATTCAAATTGCAAAACAATCACCGATAAACCCAAGATCGCCAAAATAATTAACAGCGTATCACAAATGGCAGCGGTTATCGCCGCAGGAAAAGCTCTTAACAGATGTGGTTGCGTCACGCCTTGTGTAAACACAAAAACGTTCTGGACACCTAATGGTAAAATCAGTCCAAATGCTAAAATGATACCGTGTAAAATTGGTTCCATTACCTCGTCACTCTTGAAACCGTCAACCCATCTCCAATAGGAATTAACAGTGATTCCAATTGCGGATGATTCGCTACTGTTTCATTAAATGCTTGCATGAATGCCGTATAGCGTTTTGGTTCCGCTTCCTGATCCGCTACACTTCCTCTAGCTAGTACATTATCCATGACGATTAACGCACCCGGTTCCGCAAGTCGAAGGCAAGCGTCTAAATAATTTTCATAGTTTTCTTTATCTGCATCAATGAAGAAAAAATCAAAGCTCTGCCCCTCACCTTCTAATTGTTCAAGGCTATGCAATGCAGGTCCCGTTCGATAGGACACTTGTTCACCAAAGCCTGCTTTTGCTAGATTGCTAGCCGCTAACGTTGCGTATTTCTCCTCTAATTCAAGGGACATCAATTTCCCTTCCATACCGAATCCTCTTGCAAGGCAAATTCCGCTATAGCCGCCAAGTGCACCGATTTCAAGCACGTTTTTCGCTCCTGAAATCGTCATCAGCATCGTTAATAATTTGCCAGAAGACGGCGACACCGATATGGCTGGCATGCCGTTTTCTTCAATGGACGAAATCACTTCATCCAACAAAGCATCTTGCTTTGTAAACACTGTATCGATATAACCGTTAATTTTTTTCATCTATTTCAATCCCTTCTTCTTTAGCATCTACTGACTTTTTACTTTCCACCATTTCGTCCTCATTGATGTCAAATAGTTGAATAAACTCACTGATGACCATATCAATCGCTTTTAATTCACCGACTAAAATGGGTTGAATGGATTGAAATTCTGGTTGATCTAACTGTTGCTTAATCGTTGAACGCTTCAGATGCATGCGCTCTAAAAAAGCAAGAGCCCTCCCCCGCCTAAAAGTCTTGGGACCACCTTGATGTGAACCTTCTTCCCCACCGTGGCGTCTACCGTGATGGCGCCCTTCTCTCTTCGCACGTTCTTCTCTCATAGTGAACCGCCCCCTTGCGTATACATATGTATACGCATCATTATATTTTATAGTGTATACATATGTATACGCATCGTCAATGTTTAATTGTTTGAATTCAATAAAAAAAAGCCTTCCTACACTTTTTATGCAGGAGGGCATTATAAAATTTTATTATTAAAATAAGCATTTATAGATACAGAACCCGAAAGACCTAGACTACCACTGCTTTATTGTCCTTTGGTTCCTTGTTAGCAAATGCTATACCAATTTTCAGCGTAAACACAATCATGACGCTCCATTCTATATAACAGCTATTAAAGAGCATTTATATCTATAATAAAACCAAAAGGATTTTACAACTGCAGACCATCATTTTTCTATCAACATACAGTAGCTCAACTTACACTTTCATGTGCTGTTGAGCCAAATCCGCTAATTTCATTTTTTTAAGATAACTATGCATTTTCTCTTCCGCCTCTTTCATGATAGCCTGAATGGAACATTCATCACCATGGACAAAATCACATTCAAATAACGAGGCTGTACCTTCAATCGCATGGATAATATCTAAAAATGTTATGTCGTCTTTTTTAGACGATAATCGATAGCCCCCATTGGCTCCTGAAATGGATTCGATCATCCCAGCTTTCACTAGCTTGGTTAAAATTTTGGAAAGATAAGTCGGAGAAACAGCCTGGGATTCTGCCAACTGCTGGACTCTGACCGGTTTAGCCTGCGAATCAGTAAAAAGCATAAGCATAGTATGGAGAGCATAATTCGTTGCTTTTGAAAATTTCATAGTACCACCCCTATAAAGACTAATAGGACCTATAATATCCTCGAAATAGATAAACTGTCAACTTGTTCGATTTGCTTCATGAGTCAGGGAGCTGTTACTTACTTACTTACTTACTTACTTACTTACTTACTTACTTACTTACTTACTTACTTACTTACTATCCATGTAAATTAATGCTGATCGTATTGCTCTTTACAGAATTGGAGGGGAGTCTTTCTGGACAGCCTCTCAATTTGAGATATTAGTTTTCAAATTCCTCATTTATCAAATCACCGATGACGCCGATTGCCACTTTACTTCCTTCAGCTGCAGCAATGATTAATTGAGAAGGGAGAGAATTGGAATTATCTCCACTGGCATAAACACCTGCGATATTCGTGCGTCCAAATGTATCGGTTTCGATGCCGCCCATCTTGTTCATGTTACAGCCTAAGGTTTGCGCGAATTGGGCCGCTTGTTGTAAACCAGTCGTCACAAAGCCCCCGTCTCTTGCGATTTCTTTTCCGTTCTTAAATCGAATTTTTTTCAAATAACCTCCTTCTCCTTCTAATTGTAGTATTTCATCTTCTATAACCGTTATATTTTTCTTTATTAATAACTCTTTCTGATCCTGAGAGAGAATGGTTTTTCCATTCGTACAAACGACCACATCTTGACTCCAATTATAAATCATTTTAGTCATATGAAATGCGCGCGGCTCTTCTGATATAACAACTATTGCACGGTTTTTTAATTCCCAACCATCACAAAACGGACAATTAAACAGGCTTGTCCCGTAGAATTCATGAATGCCCGCGATTTGAGGCATAATATCTGTAAGGCCCGTCGATAAAATCACCTTTTTTGCTTGGTATGTGTTCCCGTCCATTGTCCATATACCAAACACTTCATCTATTTTTTGTATATCAATCACTCGTTGCTTTTGAATAGCTAAGTTCGGATATTTCATCAAATCTGCTTGCGCAATTTTTTTAAATTCAGCTGGTTTGATCCCGTCTCTTGTTATAAACCCATGAGACTCCTGCGTGACACCGTTTCTCGGTTTATCTTCATCAAAGAGTATGACCTTTCTTCCAGACCTCGCCACAACAAGTGCTGCATTTAAACCTGCTGGTCCTCCACCAATAATTACGCAATCCAACAACATCTAACCGCTCCCTTTAAATTAAGTATATTCCAGACTTCCAATGTCTATAGTCGATGTAGCAAGTCCTGCCTTCACTAATATTGTTAAATGATCGGCAGGTGGGGACAGTTTTTGCACGCACACCAGCTGTTCCACCCCAACCGATTTACCCTTCGGCATTAACGTCAAATAGACCATCATATGCAAAGCATAATTTGACGCTATTGAATATGACATTCATCCCTACGCACAAACATCTATTACAGACCCTTAATGTCTGCAATTGATTGTAGAGGCTAAGCCGGAAAATAGCAAGCAGGTTGCATGCTTTTTTTGCGGATTGTCACTAGTTTTTCATAATCACCAAGGTGATTTTGGATAGATATGTAGCTCTGTTAAACAACATTTATGATCATCTACTCATAAAATAATAGGACCTATTTATGGTCCCTGTTCGGTATCCTTCTTCACTTAAAACTATTCTCGTATATTTCAAAAAAACTAGATATTTCAGCGCTCTGTTGATTAACATTTCTATCTCTACCTGTAGTTTGCCAACCTAACTTTTTATTATCATTAAAATTCTGATTACTGATAGGTTCCAAATCAAATTCAACAGCTATTGCGTCAAATCCGTCCTTATAATCTAATTTAGCTTGTTCTAACGCCTTCTTAGCATCTTGAAAAATGGGCATTCCATCAACATTAGCCCCGATTTCATAAGCCTCATTATCACCAAAATCAACATTTAATTTACTCACACCATAGTCATCCACAACTGTCGCTGCAGAATTATCACAGGAAACCAAAAAAATAACTGTAAGGATAATCAATAATGTTTTTCTCATGTTTCCTCCTTTTATTTTGTGGATTTTCTATTGGTTAATAATAAATCTCCCCCTCTTTGACAAGATTAAATCTCGTTTTTAACTCTATCTAAAAAAAGTTGTACTTCCCTTGGAGATGTTAAAATAATGACTTGCTTATCATTGGGTAATTGCTCTAATTTCTTTAAAACAACAGGTTTCTTTGTTTTCGGGTAATCCCAAACCCATTTCAGGAAATCAAAGTCCAGCCTCTCATTGACACCTTCCGCCATATCCGGTCTAGATTTTCCCCAGTATCGAATCATACGTTTAACAATTCGATAGATACAGATGACCCTATTAATATCAACGAAAATAATGGTATCCACTGCATTCAGTCTTATATCCATTGTTCCGTTATAATTCCCATCAATGATCCATTTATCTTTTTTCACCAATTCATTTTGCACTTTTCTTTGTTCGTCTTTCGGTGTTGGCGTCCAATTGGGCTTCCAAAACAATGCATCTAAATGATAAACTTCTATGTTCAACTTCTTACCTAATCTTCGTGCCAGAGTAGATTTCCCTGAACCACCTGATCCAATTAATGCAATCTTTTTCATAGTCCGCCACCCCTGTTGTATGCTTTTTATAATACTGAACCGCCTCGATAGCTGAAGAAGAACAGGGCGTTGTACCTTACTCGTCCTTTTCCGTAAGAATGCCTTATAAATCCTATAAACAAAATAAGAACGCCCGCTGTGGACGTCCCTTTATTCACTGTTTAATGCATGTTTTTTATATAGTCCATGCCTTGCGATGTAATCGCTAAAACTAGATTATCTGACCCCCGCCCACTATCTGTGGCATATTCTTTTTCGATCAGGTACTCAATCGCTAATTTACTCTTTACATCGGCATTTACCATTGCTTTAGGTAATGTATAACTTCCTCCATTATTAGCAAAATGATAATCATAGAGGCTCTGTAACAGTAGATCCGATAGGTTATTTCTTTCTTCATTCGTCATGAATGATCCCCTCCCCTGTTCAACATTCGACAAAAGTGGTAAGAATCCTTCTAAGACAAAATTCATTGCTGCACATGTTGCCTCATGACTGAACCTAAGCACCGTTAGTTTAATAAGCCCATGAGTAATGGTATGAAAATCATACCGACTACAATCCACACACTCAATTGATTATCAATCCGTTTATTTCCAATTTTAAAACGACCTTCAATCTTTTTGGATAAATAGGTAAGAGAGAAGAAAATAAGACCAAAAATCGAGTACTTGACTAATATCTGATCTTTTATCACAGGCTCAATACCATAAAAATAAACACCAAACGCAATCATGACCATCAATATTTGTATCAAGCTAGAAATTCTCATTGATTCGCTCCCAATTAACCCCAACTATTCTCTACGTTCGTTTAGATGGATCCCTTACCTATAGAGTGACTATCCTATCTTTGATGTAATTATATAGATAAATAAGATAAGCCCCTCTAGTATCAGCGTAACTCCCCAAACAATGATAAGCCAGTTAAACATTCTATATGCGTGTATCAGAACCCATTCCCAATGGGAATAGTCATCGATAGTCAGTTGTGCAAAAATAAAAATTAGAAGATGAAGGTTTTAAAATCATTCAGCGTTCAATAAGAACCTAGCAACTCACTCTGAGGCTGAGTCCTATAAGAGTCAATGTGGCTCTACATGTACCTGAACATCATAGACACCATAATCTTTCATCATGACTTTTTCAACATGCGTAGCGATGTCATGGGCTTCTTTAATACCTAACGTAGAATTAACAAGGATGACAACATCTATGACCTCATTACTACCGTAGTTTCTCCCTCTAATTTCTTTAATCCCCTTGATTCCATCTATATTTGAAATAACATGCCGATAAATCTCAATTTTATTGGCATCGAATCCATCAGAAAGCTCATGAGAAGCTTCTTTAAAGATATCCCAAGCTGTTTTACAAATTAATAAACCTACAATAATCGCAGTTAGCGTATCAAGCCATGGCATATTAAGTTGCGATCCGAATATACCTACCGCTGTCCCAATACTTACCCAAGCGTCTGATATGTTATCTTTTGCAGCTGCCATCACCGCTTTGCTATTTATTTGATTTGCCAATTTTTTATTATAGCGATAAACAAAATACATGACGATGGCTGAAAAAACACCTACATATGCAGCAAGAATATTAGGAGTCTCTTTCCCACCCTGAAACATGGAGCTAACAGCGTCATTCAGTACTTGTATACCAACCGCTAACATAATAAATGATGCAATCATTGATGCAATCGTTTCACTCTTCCAATGACCGTATCTGTGGTCTTTATCTGGTGGTCTTTGTGAAATTCTAAGTCCAATAAGTATTGCAATTGAAGCAACGATGTCAGTGGTGTTATTTAGACCATCTGCTTTTAGTGCAGCAGAATCACTCATATACGCAATCGCCAACTTCAAAATCGAAAGACATATATACGCAATGATACTTATTATTGCTCCACGCTCACCTAATTTAAGGTCATTGTACTTTTCATTATCCATATTCACCCTCCCTGCATACTCGAACAATTCAAACTAGATAGGTCGATTCTCCCATCTAGGATTCTTTCCTTGAAGCAACAAAAAACCTCGACTGATAGCAGTCGAGGTTTTGGTAGTAAAAAATATGTGATTTTAAATGAAGTTTTCCCCATATACGATCACCCGCAAAGTTTTGGCTTTTTTAAACTATACCATAAAAAGTATTAGGCATCAATTTTTTGTAGATTTATTCCAATCGAAGGTTTATGCCTTATGCGTTACTTTATAGCTGAAAATATTGCATTCAACTGTAAACAAAATTGATATTGCCAATCGCTGTATGGTCACTATGTACAGATTTAAGAATGTTGAAGTCAGCTTATTTTTTTACTGGACTAAAATGCACCGTTACTCGAGTAAGAAATATTTAAAATAATGTCTTGTGGTTTATCCAATCATCTATATCAACACTACCTTGAACAGATAATAAACGATATAAGTATCGATAAGCTGTCCTACATAATGTTAAGTTAGGAATTTCCATAACGCTTTCATAACCAGCTTTAAAACTCATTGCAGCTTTTTCATCTAAAACATATTCTAACGCGATAAAGTCTAACTCTCTAGGAGCTATAACATATGCCTCCGTATCTACTAGACCAGTAATTACTTTACTGTCGGCTAAAAATTGTGTAGGATCCATATCAACTAGCACAAAAGTAGACGATTCAGGAGCTGGTAATTTATCTAGTAAATCATTTATTTCAAGTAGCTTATCTTTTATCCGTTCTTGATCAAGGTAAAACATAGACACTAACTCAGCTATTATATCCTTTACATGTTGATGAAAGTCTTCCAATCTTACATTAAAACTTCCAGAGGGGTTGCCTATGTAATTTTCATTGTACGTATGAATTTTGGCCAAGCCTTCCCCTAAACTTTGTAACACCGAAGAGGGCTGATCGATAAATGATTGGACCACTTTTCCTTTTAGTTTTTCTACAACAACGAATTCTCTTTCGAATGCTTTCCCCTTATTTATCACTCTAGGAACTGGTATAGATGAAAGATCACTTAATTTATTATTTACGTGTTCTAATTCATGGACTTGTCTTGGGTCGATTCCAAAGAGCTTTCTACATCCCCACCAGAACTCATTATTAGATTCTTCTTTCAATCTTGAAGAACGAACTACTACTTCTTGATTATCTGTTTTAACCGACCAAACGTCACTAGCATGGTCTTCATAGCCAGGACTTAATTCAACAATTTCATTAATCGGTTCTTCAAACAAAAATTGTAGGTCCATCACACAATCCTACTTTCAGATATTTTTTAATTATAAATCTATAATAATGTAAGTTTTATCTAATCTTCAACAAAACTGTCGCCTTAGTTCAAAAAAAGCCGTATAAGCTGGCCAATGATTTTCAAGTAAAACATCCCGTACATTAAATAAGAAAAGATAACTAACCAATTCTTTTTAGAATTGTCGACAAGCCTCGAAAACTCCATACAAATTATCCACTCTCTCGCCCCATAAGCACAAAAAAGACGGTGCACAGTAGACTGCAACTGGGCACCGTTTTAAAAATCTAAAGTTTTTGGTTTGACCATTTCCACTCATTTCAACTGAAATCCAACATCAAACTAGCATCATTTACGTCTCACAAACAAAGCTTTATACCACTGATTCACCAAAAACGGCATGAAGGACAAGCTGTAGATAAAGCCTAATTGTGTGCCAGTTAATGGTGCAACTTCAAATACACCGGTCAGTGATGGCATAAATAATACGGCATGCAAACATACAAAACCGATTAAAAATGCGTACCACGTATATTTATTGGAAAAGACTCCAATTGTAAAGATTGATTCCTTCGATCTCGAGTTGAAACCATGGATTAATCTGGACAAGCATAATGTGGTAAATGCCATTGTGCTGGCAGTTTGCGCATCCCCCGCCTGTAGTCCCATTCGAAAGGCAATAATGGTGGCAATCGCGATTAACACCCCTTCGAGTATCACTTGCGTCGTAAATGATTTATTTAATAAAGAGGTGTGAATATCTCTAGGTTTATCTTTCATTATTTTTTTATTATGTGGCTCTAAACCGATGGCAATGGCTGGCAAACTATCGGTCAGTAAGTTGATAAATAGCAAATGCACGGGTGCAAAAGGAACAGATAAACCCATTACCGTGGCATATAAAACTACAAAAATGGCACCTGCATTTCCTGATAATAAGAAGAGAATGGCATTTTTAATGTTCGTATAGAGGCTTCTGCCATTCGAAATCGCTTTGACAATTGTTGAAAAATTATCATCCGTTAAGATCATAGAAGATGCATCTTTCGCCACTTCGGTACCTGTTATCCCCATTGCCACACCGATATCGGATTGTTTTAAGGCAGGGCCATCATTGACACCATCTCCTGTCATTGCAACGACATGACCTTTTTCCTGCCACGCTTTCACGATACGAATCTTATGCTCGGGTGTGACGCGGGCGTAGACGGAGAAATCTTGGACCTTGTCTTGTAGCTGTTCATCCGTTAACCCTTCAATTTCATATCCTTCAATCGCTTCTGCTGGATCTGTTAATATCCCAATTTGTCTGGCAATCGCAGTTGCTGTTATTTTATGGTCACCGGTAATCATAACGGGTTTAATGCCCGCTTTTATACAGCTTTCAACCGCTGCTTTTGACTCTTTTCTCGGAGGATCCATCATCGCTAATAAACCGAGGAAGATTAAATCTCTTTCACCCCAAGTATCGATGGGTTGATGTGCCGGGATCTCTTTATAAGTAATCGCCAATACTCTTAAACCATTCATCGAAAAATCACGATTCACTTCTTCGATTTTGTTACGCTGTTCTTGCGTAATCGCACGTACACCTGTAGACGTTTCGATTTTCACGATTTTAGGGAGTAGAACATCTACTGCGCCCTTTGTAATCATGATGGTTTGCTGATTGAACCGATTCACTGTCGTCATCAGCTTTCTGTCTGAATCAAACGGAATTTCCGCTAATCTTGGATAATGTTCTCTAGCGACTAATTCATCAAAATTGTACTGCTTTCCTAACTTCACAAGTGCAATTTCGGTAGGGTCACCGATTTCTTTTTTGTCTCTTTCCAAAGCATCATTACATAACAGTGCTTGTAGGATCAATTTTTTCTCTATATTATTTTCTAGATGCAATTGATCGTGTGGGATAACTTTTTGATCGACAAAAGCGTGTTGAACAACCATTTTATTTTCGGTCAACGTTCCCGTTTTGTCTGAACAAATAACAGATACACTACCCAAACTTTCAACAGCATAGAGCTTTCGGATAATGGCATTTTCCTTCGCCATTTTTTGCGTCCCAAAAGCCAGCACTATGGTGACAATAGAACTTAATGCTTCTGGAATGGCTGCCACTGCAAGCGAAACAGCAAACATAAACGATTCGACTAACTCGCGTCCCCTGAAGAGATCGATCGTGAATATGGCTAAACAGATCAGCGTAATGCCTAACGCTAGTTTTTCACCAAATTGATCGAGACTTACTTGTAGTGGGGTTCTCTTCTCTTTCGCGGTATTGAGTAGATTGGCGATTTCCCCGATTTCAGTTTCCATACCAATCGCGGTAACAGCGACAACGCCACGTCCATTGGTGACAAAGCTGCCAGTGAAAACCATATTCTTTTTATCCCCTATGGTGATATGATCCTCTTTGATGGGCTCGATACATTTAGCGACAGCCAACGATTCACCTGTCAGCGAACTTTCATTGACATGCAGATTATAACTTTCCACTAATCGACCATCTGCGCTTATATAATCACCAGCATCCAAATACAGAAGATCACCGACCACTATTTCATCTGAAGGAATCTCCATAATCTGATTATCGCGCATCACTTTCGCAACTGGAGAGGTCAAATTTTTCAGACTATCCAAAGACTGTTCTGCCTTCACATGCTGGACAGTGCCCAGAATTGAATTTAAAATAATAACTATCAAAATCACAATCGTACTTTCTACTTCCCCTAATAGAAATGAAATGGCAGCAGCAACCATTAAAATAATAACTAATAAATCCTTAAACTGCGCAAAGAAAACGGCAAATGTACTTGTCCTTTTTCCTTCCTCCAATTCATTATACCCGTATATTTCTTGTCTCTTTTGGACGTCATGATCACTCAATCCTTGATGGGTTACGCCCAACTTGTCCATGGCTTCAACTGTTGATTGTTGATGATAGTCTGACATTCAATTCCCCTTCCCATGTGTATTTGGTAGACTATCATGCGATCGAATAGGCCCTTTTGACTTGTCCTTTCTTATGCATGTAGTGCATTCATTTGCATCGTCAACCATTCAATTTGCGTATCTCCACGTCTTACTTAACACTTTACCAATTCTATTCCGTTACCAAGCTCAGTATGCTACCATTCGGGATAGAAATTTAAATCACTCGCACATTCCAATAGTTTGCTCGATTTCCTAGACTAGATGATGGTATTCCGATAGAATCCACCCCCGTTTTAACACTTACAATTACACCTAAAAAAACCCTCGCCACTATTCACGGCGAGGGTTTCTCCTTCTATTCACTTGTTACTAGATTTTCTATTTTGTCGAAGGCGCGATGCACCATAAATCATTACAAACAAGACAAAGCCTATTAGAATAAGGACATTCGACTGTGGGTCGCTATTTCGCGGGATGGAATCCTGAAATACTTTTAACAGAACTAACATGCCTATGCCTATCACAATGCTGACAACTGTTGCTATTCGCATAAGTTTCCCCCCTTAAAAAACCTTTCTTTCATATATACGAATCGACAGCAACCAGGAACCTACATAGAGCACCAAAACTGACAAGGCGATGAGCAAATAGAACTGAGTAGTTGGTAACGTTAATACCACTTGTACAAACTCCCTAATTTTGTCGTTCGAGTTCGGGATAATTAAAGGAATAACCACCATATAAATGACTAAAGAAACAAGCGCACCAATGAGCATATACTGGCTTTTGAATTTATACGAGAATGGGAACATCAATGAGATCCCTACCATCACAGGGCTAACAATAAATAGTACGTCTTTCCATATCGTTATTTCTCGATGGATGATTAAATTGCCAATAATAATGGTGACAACAACAATCCCCATGAAAACGAATGCACCCATGTATTTTGCACTGACAATTTCTTTTCGTGTATAAGGTAAAGAATTGAGCAGCATATGAATTGAGGCTTTTTCATCAACACTATAAGCATTCATGATGATTGCGATGCTAAATATAATGCCTCCCCAGATCGATGAATTTTCTAGAAATAAATAAACAACTAAAAGTGGTAACAAAAACATTATCGTTGTTTTTTGTAAGAGAACATCTTTACGTATTAAATTAAGCATACTGTTCAGCCCCTTTCTTTGTATAAAACATAATATCTTCAAGGGTTGCCTTCTCAATCAAAGCCATTTCTCCAAAAATAGTTTCGATTCGTGCCTTGTTATCCGTTAGTGCTACAAAGCCGTGGGCAGATTTTCGAATGCCTATAAACTCCTGCTCCGTATCCGCATCTAATAGCTCCATTCCGCCTTTTACAATGGCATACTCTTCTTCAACTTTATAAAATTCCTTTGTAAAAATATGCTCCCCATTATGAACAAATGTAATATAATCAGCAATGCGATCTAAATCAGTTGTGATATGCGTAGAAAAGAAAATTGTTTTTTCGCTATCCTGCATAAGTTCATGTAGGATATCTAACAACTCCCTACGAAAAACCGGGTCTAATCCGGACGTCGGTTCATCCATAATGATTAATTCCGCATGATGTGACAAAGCGATGGTTAGCGACGCTTTCATCATCATTCCTTTCGAAAATGTCTTAATCTTTTTATTCAGCGGCAGATCAAATGTTTGAACATAATAATTGAATAGATTGTCATCCCAATTTGAATAGGACGGTTTTATTATCCCTTTCATTTCCGCTAACGTTACATTTTCATAAAAAATATTTTCATCGAATACAAAACCAATGCGCTGTTTGATTTCTTTTTCATGCTCCTGATAATTCAAACCGAATATCGAAATTGTTCCGCTATCGGGTTTCAATAAATTCATTATCAGTTTAATCGTTGTTGATTTCCCTACACCATTTCCACCGATAAACCCCGTCACGAACCCTTTTTTTACCGTTAGATTAAAATCCTTTAGTTGAAAACCATCAAATGATTTTTGAACATGGCTTAATTCAATCACATTTTCCATTAGTCATCCTCCGTATACAAAAATGATAGCATTTCTTTAAGCTCGCCTAAGCTCAGTCCCATTTCCTTACCGTTTTGAATAGCGACCCCCAACTTTTCTTCAATCACTTTCATTTTTCTTTCCTTCATCATCTCCATGTTTTGTTCTGCCACAAACGAACCTTTGCCCACAATGGAATAGATAAAGCCATTTTTCTCAAGTTCTTCATAAGCGCGTTTCGTTGTAATGACACTAATCTCTATATCTTTCGCGAGTTGGCGCATTGAAGGAAGCGACTGTCCTTCCTGCAAGTCACCTGTCAAAATCAGCTTTTTAATTTGCGCATAGATCTGCCCATAAATCGGCTCTTTTGAACTGTTTGATATAATAATTTGCATGCAACTACCTCTTTACTGATTATTGTATATATACTATATACACACTATATACATAATATACCGATTTTGCAAGCAGTATTATTGTTAAAATCAAAAAAAACAGAAACCAAGAGATTTGCGATAGCATCACCTCCTGGTTTCTGTTTTGAATTATGTAATTACGTTTTCCTTTACTGGGGTGGGGCGAGTTCTTATAGGGAAATTAAGTCAAGCCCGATTTCCGCTATAAGTAGGTGAGTTCCGCCGGCTTGGCTTCGGCCACTTCAATCCACAACATCATAATCAATCATTCGTTTGTTCAATTGAAGTAGGTACTGATGAATGTAATCGTCACATATATTCATATCGAGATTTCATCGATACTTAAGTCAAATCGTATAGGAATAAGTCTTAGGTTATTCCCTTTTTAATAGGTTTTCAGATAGCTTTATTAGGTAATTGACTTTCATTTAATAGCAGTTACTATTAATGAAGGGGGGTGATAAGGGTGATTAAATCATCATTATCTGTATCCAAAGTATTGACATCTATTTTTTAATACTTTGGTAGGTGAATATTGTATTTTCCTCTAAAGTAGAAATTACTCTGAATGAGAGAAGGAAAATATAATGACATCACAAATGATACATCCATACGAATTTATATTTGTAAAAAAGCAAGTAGCAAACCTCGTAAATGCTTATAGGTCTGTAAATGATAGTAGTATAATTCAAACATTACAAGGACTTACACGCGAAAATGTGGAAATGGTTTTAAACGATGAAAGTCAGTTTTCCCACATCATTGACCAGTTTATGGATCAGAAATTAACGAAAACAAATGCTGAAAAAATTTTAAACGAACTAAAAGAATTTGTGATCCCTTTTAAGCAGCCATCCGAAAAACAATTAATTAAATCGTTTAAGAAGGTTAAAAAGTTCAAGCAACCGAATTGGCCTGAATATGATTTAAGAGATTTTAATTATTTTGGTTGGAACGATAAAGGCACACAGCGTAAATATATGGTTCTCTATCATAATGAACAGCTCGTTGGATTTTCGGGCATACTGTCGCCGAACACTCACAAAGGGGCTTGTGCAATTTGTAACGAAATATCAAATGTTTCTTTATTTTTAACTACAACGAAATTTTCTGGTGATGGAACTTACACGAAAAAAGGAAATTATATTTGCCACGATAGTGTACGCTGCAACCAGCAGATGTCAGATTTAAAGTTCTTAACGAATTTTATTAACATCATCAATCATTAAAAACAGAAGTTACTATCAGCTAACCTTGTCAGGCGTACCAGTGCGAAAGCATTCCTTTGAATTCTTGGTTGTCATGTTTGTTGGCTAACCAAAATGACTAATAAATAATTTGATCCAACACTTGGCGCACCGTGTACAATTGCTTTTGATTGAACGCATGCGCTACCATTACCGAGAAGTCTTGATGTGTGTAGGAATGCGAATTCATCGCGTTTCTACACACTTTTACAGTCATCGCATGGTGGTCTTTGATCCATTGCTCTACAAAGGCATAAAAGCAGAAGTGCCAATGCTCTTGGAGAAAAATGAATAGCAGGCTGCTTATTTATATAGTAAGCGTCGTATTGTTTCCTTCCAACCAACGCATTATCACCGGCAGAACCGTCACAGGCTGCATCGCTTTCGTGTGATCCATCCCATTTCCTTCTAAGATTTCTACATCCCATCCGAACTGTTCTAACTCTTGCTTATTGCTTTGGACTATACCAGCAATATCAACTGTCACACTGCCAAAGTTTTCTCCGTACACAATGGTGTCTTTCTCACCAGCAAACACCAACTTCGGAATTGCTAGTTTCTGTTGAATAGCTCGATCATCAAAGTCCTTCAAATGATTGTACATCGTCAAGAACTGTTTTGTTTGATCCATGCTGAGGTTCACCTCTATGTTATCCCAATCCAACTCTTCTGGTCTTACCTTGTCTTGTTCATCATAAACAAGGGCACTTTTATTTGCCGCAACCTGTTCGTGGGCTTTCTGGGTCACCGTTAACATTTCGTTATATGGACCCTCTAACGGAGGAAAACCACCCATGATTAAGCCTTTCAATCGATTTGTTCGAATGGCTAGTTGTAAGCCAACTAACGCTAACCAGGAGTAACCATAGTAACTAAAGTTTTGAACATTCATTGAATCGGCAATGACTAACAGATCATTGACGATGTTATCAGGTGTGAGATGCTCAGCGTTCGGATGCTTTAAACGATGTCCTTCATAGTCAAAATACAAAACTTGAATTGTATCTACAAACCCCTCAATAAAATGCCTTCCTAGTTCGGGGTCTACTCCCCACAACTTTAACTCTTCAGCTTGTTGCCCATACACGGATTCTTTGGCAACTGGCAGCATAATGGTTTGACCGTTTGGATTTCCGACCAACCCAACCTTCAATTCAGTTCCGTCCATCAGTTTTATGAATTTCTCCATTCCACTCACTCCTAAATAGTTTATACTGCTATCTTATAACATTCATGCAATCTTTCGGTTTTGTCCTTTTTTCTCTTTATCTAATGGGTTTTCATAAGAGGTATGTTATCGTAGCACTTGAAGGTTTTACTTGAAGGTAGGAGTGATACTATGGACATCTATAGTCCGAAGCAGATTGCGGATATGTTGCAGGTTAGCACAACAACTTTACGAAGATATGAAGAACAACGACTTCTGCCTGCCGTTCCAAGAACGAAAAGTAAGCACCGCTATTATACAGCGATCCACTTGCAAGCCTTTGTTACCATTAGAGCCTTATTGAAGGGATATGACATTCCCGTTGCCTATGAAGCCATGCGAATGATTAACAATGCAAACTTGGAAGAAGCACGTTGGTTACTCAATGAACAACAATTCCATATCCAAACAGAGAAGCAAAGAGTGGAAGAACTACTTACCCTGATTCAAAGTGCTGATTTCACGAAATATAACAATATAAAAGTAAAAGAACACATGAGCATCGGAGAAGTCGCAGAAATAGCAGGTGTAAAGACTTCCGCGATTCGACATTGGGAACTGGAAGGGCTCGTCCATTCAGAAAGGAATCCAGAAAACGGTTATCGAATGTTTACAATTCCTGAATTACGAAAAATACTGGTGATTAGCAGTTTGAGAAAAACCGTTTATTATATTGACAATATGAATCAGCTTTTGCACGATTTAGACACACAGGACTTTATTACAAACACGCCTTCTTTTCAACTGGCGCTGGAAAATCTGGACAACCAACTAGCCCTTCAATTTGTAGGAATAGCTGAGGTGGTGAAGTATGTGAGTTTTTTTAAGGCGTAAACACCTGTTTACTTTATTCTGTAAAATAACAGTAAAGTTAAAACCTTTTATTGAGCATCAAAAAATCAGCCATCCATGCAAGTATGGCTGATTCCACAACTAGATTTTCATACAGTACCTGCCACTCATCCTAACAGTGGCATATGTTTCACTGAAGTTAACCCTAATTTTTGTTTCTATTTCGATTCCATAGTCGTCTATAGAATGATGCCAGTATGTGAAGAAATACATAATCTTGCAAAAAACATCTCTTTAGATTACCTTATCCAAAGTGATAAAACGGCGCAACAAAAAAAACAGTTTAATCATTTCAGCATTTGAATTATATCATCTTGCTTTCACAACATGAATGGGTCTCCCTATCATTACTTCAGCAGCTTCCATTGTCATCTCACTTAAAGTTGGGTGAGCATGGATGGTTAATGCAATATCCGCCGCAGTCATACCTGCTTCTATTGCAAGACCCATTTCAGCAATCATATCAGATGCACCAGCACCTACGATTTGAGCGCCGATTAATAAACCATCTTCTTTACGTGCAACAAGTTTCACAAAACCTTCTGATTCGTTTAAAGCTAATGCACGACCGTTTGTTGAGAAAGGAACTCTCGCTGTTTTCACTTCAATACCTTCTGCTTTTGCTTGCTCTTCATTGTAACCAACCGTTGCAAGTTCTGGATCTGTGAAGCATACTGCGGGGATGGCTAAGTAATCTACGCTTGATTTTTCACCAGCAATTGCTTCTGCAGCTACTTTACCCTCATACGATGCTTTATGAGCAAGTTGGGGACCAGATACGATATCACCCACCGCATAAATGTGTGGTACTGAGGTACGGCATTGCTTATCTACTTTTAGTAAACCTCGTTCTGCGAATTCGATGCCTACTGCTTCAAGACCGATTTCATCTGTATTTGGCCGACGACCTACTGTTACTAATACATAGTTAGCTTCAACTGTTTTTTCTTCTCCGCCAACTTCATACGTTACCACTACGCGGTTGTCATGTTCTTTTACACCTTTAGCTGATGCGCCCACAATAACCTCTACGCCTTTATTCTTTAAGCCCCTTTTCACAACTTGCGTCATTTGCTTTTCAAAACCAGCTAAAATGTCTTTGCCGCCTTCGATGATGGTGACTTGAGAACCTAAGTTAGCGTAAGCAGAGCCTAGCTCAGTACCGATGTAACCACCACCAATGACAACTAATTTTTCTGGTACTTCTGGTAAAGAAAGTGCAACCGTTGAGCTGATTACGCGTTCAGTGAATTTGAATGTCGGAATTTCAACCGGACGAGAACCTGTTGCAAGAATGGCATTTTTGAATGTATACGTTTGTATGTTGTCTCCATCGATTACACGTACTGTGTTTGCATCTAAGAAATATGCTTCACCGTTCACAACGTCGATGTTGTTGCCTTTTAATAGACCTTTAACACCTCCTACTAACTTAGACACTACGCCTGTTTTGAATGCTTGCACTTTTGTCCAGTCAAGTTCTACTTTTTGTGCGATCACACCCAACTCATCTGAATGCTTGGCTTGCTCAAACCGGTGACCCACTGAAATCAGTACTTTCGATGGGATACAACCGACATTTGAGCAAACTCCTCCTACATACTCTCTCTCCACAATCGCTACATGTTGCCCCATTTGAGCAGCGCGAATAGCCGCCACATATCCTCCTGGACCTGCACCAACCACAAGTGTATCAACATACTTCATCGACTATTTCCCCCTTATTGCTTGCTATAAAATGAAAAACGGTACCCCAAAGGATACTAACCAGTCTCTTTTAAGTTGTAAAAAAGACGGCTTTATTGCCGCTCAGTCGCAATCATTGAAATATATTGCCTCAAATTATTGATGAGGATCTTCGTTAATTGTCCATCTTTCTTTAATCGATCTAACATGAGTCCACCTTCAAGTGTTGCCACAATATAGATCGCAGTGTCGTATGGCTGTACTGACTGCTTTAACTCCTGATGCCTAATCCCATCCTCAAGTATTTTCACCATCCAATTTATCATCATATCCATTGCGTCATTAATCGATGGCAGTAACGTATTTCTTTCTAAATCATCCATTTCTATTGCTGCATTAAAAATTGGACACCCTCCTACTATCGGCTCCCCCTCACTTAATTGTAAAAAGGCCTCCACAAATGCGATTAATTTATCTGCTGCATGCTCATGTTGTGAAACATTCGTCACTAAATGATCTCGCATGATTTCAGTAGAAAAATGAAAAGACTCGAGCATCAGTTGCTCTTTATCTTTAAAGTGTCGGTATATCCCCCCTTTTTGAATATTGGTTTCTTGAATAATGTCACTCATCGTTGTTGTCATATACCCTTTTTGGTTAAAAATCGTAGCTGATTTCCGAATAATATTTAGCCTTGTTAGCTCACCTTTTTTCATTTTCATCCTCCAAAAGATACCTTTTAGTCTCTTTTAATATATAGAAAGTCAGATACAAATGCAAGAATTTTTCTGCAAAATAAAAAGCACCCCAATTGAGCGCTTTTCAAGTTATACAAATAATTCAATTCGGGTTCATCTTACTTTTTGTTTTCTCATCCATTGAGTGGCGACCCATTTTTCCCCTGCTATTACAGGTGCCCCACCATGTAAAGTTAACTCATTTAACTCGGTATCAGTATAGAAGTACTCAAAATAAACAGCCATACCCTTTTGTGGAGATACGGAAAGATTTAGTTTAGGGAAAAATGTTTCCCCGCCTTCTTCTACATCATTTAAGTACATCACTAGCGTACTAATTCTATTATTGTTGGCGGCTTTACTTGTTGATGAGAAAAAGTCATAATGCGCTTTATACTCTTGGCCAGGCGTATACTTCAGGATTTGAATACCTTCTGCGTGTTCAATCGGTATATTCATAATAGTGGAAATTCTATTCTCAACCTTAGCTACTAATTCGGTTTCATTTTCTTCGAGGAACATGCTACTACTTGTTCTCAGTTCATTTACTTCACGTGTTGCACCAATTTTTGAACGTTGCATTTTGTCAATAGACAATCTGATCAGTTCATCGCATTCTTCATCACTTAACACATTCCCTAACACCACAACCAATGGTTCTTCAACCTTAGAAATGATAGTAATGTCTCTATCTGTTTTGATTGTATTGCCAACATGATCAAATATCGTTTGTTCTTTATTCTCCGTTATCAACTTTAGGCAACCCCTTACACTATTCATTTTTTTAGTACGAGTACGTTTTTCTCGGTCGTGATTATACGTGTGTTAACAGTCTTCTTTCGTTTGACATACTCGATGATTAGGGGATGCCCTCTCCTTTCGTTTTCGTTTTTTATTTTATCACGCGCTTTTTAGTTATCGCAAATTTGAAAAGAGTACTAGTATTAGTTATTTTTAAAAATCGTTAAATTGAATACCTCCCCTCAATTGGTTAAGCATATTAATTACTATGAAGCTTGTAACCTGTCCGGAGGAAGTAAAGAAAACAGGTTTTCCAATCGGTGTTCCTGACCATATTTGGCCTGAGTTTTTAAAACTCTAGCATTGGATGATTCAAAAAACAGGGAAGGAATTGAGCTACATTCCTCCTTACTCAGCAGGAGTTTGAACCTCCACTGATTTATAGGCATTTTAGCATTCATCCACCCACTACTCGCAATCCTCTATGTATAAAACAAGAAATCCTCAGTTCTGAAAAGAATCGGAACTGAGGATCAACCGTTTTAACGATCACAAGTTGAACTATGTGTTTTCATAAAGGTTCACTCAAGATATTCAAGCAAAGCACAGCGTCGCAGCTCCTACAACACCCACATCATCGCCTAACTTTGCTGGAGCTATTCGGAACGTTTCACGGTAAGGTTCCATAACAAGTTTTTTTGTTTTTTTCAGCACTGGAGAAAATAATTCATCACCCGCTAGACTGACTCCACCGCCGATCACAATACAGTCTGGGTTAAACGTATGCACGACATTCTTCAATCCTAAAGCAATCGCAGAAGTCACTTCATCCACTACTGCACTGGCAACCTCATCACCAAGACTAGCCGCTTGGAAGACATGTTTCGCTCCAATCGCTGTGCCGTCTTGTGCCGCCAATTCTGTCATCAATGACTTCTTGCTGCCCACGGCTTCTGCTGCAAGCCTCGCAATGGAAGTACCAGATGCATAGGCTTCCCAACAACCAACCTGTCCGCAACTACATAGCGGTCCCTCTTGGCCTATTATGGTATGGCCGAGTTCACCCGCAAAACCATTGCTGCCCACTAGTAGCTTCCCATCCAAGACAATCCCGGAACCGATGCCTGTACTAATTGTGACATAAACCATGGTCTTCGAATTTTTCCCAGCCCCTGCATAATACTCACCCCAAGCAGCTACATTCGCATCATTGGCCACTTTCACAGGTATCCCTAGTCGAGTCTCCATTTCTTGCTGGAGTGGAATTTCAACCCACTCCGGCAAGTTGGTCCCGTTTAAAATAATGCCCCGTTCTGTATCGACGGCCCCTGGTGAAGCCACTCCTATTCCTACAATCGGGAAATCTCCCCGTACTTCATTGACCGATTCGACTAAGGAATCAATTACCTCAGCCGCACTTTTAAGCGGAGCCGTCTCATATCGAACCCGGCGTAATACCTTTCCATTTCGGTCCAGTAATGCTGTCGCTATTTTCGTTCCACCTAAATCTACTCCAACAACATATTCCATGTTCTTTTCTATTGTCATTTCTGATTCCTCGAATTCTACTAATCTATTCGCTCAATTGCTTAAGATTGCGTTTTATGTCTGTAATAACCGCAGGATCTATCGGATACATGAAGCTTCGCTTGAAGCGAACAGCCGATCCAAAATGAACCTCTTCCAACCCTGTTGCAGAAACCAATGATGATAGCGATTCGGGAGTCATGCCATTACCAGCTAGAATGCGAACCGATGTGTCTTGAGACTTCTCAACCAACTGTTTCAGCTGCTCGACAGCCTCCGGTGCAGGCGCTTGTCCTCCTGATGTTAAAATTCGCTGAATTTGAGGGTAACTAGCGATTACTTCTAATGCCTCAAGCTGATCAACAATCTCATCAAAAGCACGATGGAAAGTCACATTCATATCCCCTGCTTCCTCTAACAGTCGGGAAAGAGCTTCCGTATTCACTTTGTTCTCCTCGTTTAGTACACCAATTACAATTCCAGCAGCTCCAGCCTGTTTAATATGGCGAATATCTGCCAACATTACGGAGATATCATACTCATCGTATTGAAAAGTGCGACTATGCGGCCGGACGATGATATGAACTGGAATATCGACACTGCTCACCACAGCTTTAATAAGTCCTAAACTTGGCGTTAGTCCACCTTCTGACAAGGCCGCGCAAAGTTCCAGCCTTTCAGCACCACTCTGCTCTGCAGCAATCGCATCCGCTACACTTGTTGCAATAATTTCCAACTTCACTTTATGACCCCCTTTATTCTTAATTTCTACTTCCTTCTATAAAATAACAGCATTTCTCACAACAGATACAACCAACCAATTCCTCAAATTTCAATACTTAAAAATGTATCCTGAGCCAATAAACTTGCCCCAATTACAACACCATTGCTGCCTAGATTTGACAAGACGAGTTGATAAGAATCTCTTAACGGTTCCCATACGTATTGCTGTAACTCGTCCCGCTCAATGATTGAGCGAATTTCCTCATACTTCTCAACCAAATTCCCGCTCACAATGACGGTGCTTGGATTGTACATGCTAATGACATTGGCAATTGTAATGCCTATAAAAGCAATAGCTCTATCGATAATCGTGGCCGCCCATAATTGACCTTGACGGCGTTCTTCAAACAATTCATCTAGTGAGGAAATCGGTCTTACTTTGTTTGCTTCACTAATTAAAGAACTCTCGGCAATGTACGTTTGAAGACAGCCAATTTTACCACATGCACACAAGACGCCATTTGGATCGACAATCGTATGACCAATCTCCCCAGCACTATTCGTATCCCCTCGGTAAATCTCGCCATTTATCACTAATGCAGAACCGACACCACTACCAAATCCAATCAGAGCCGTACGACTTGACCCTTTCGCTGCCCCATAACTATGCTCTGCTAGTGCTTTTACTTTAAGCTCGTTATCAATCGCAACGTCGTAACCCGTGATCTTTTTTAGTTTTTCCACAACGTTGATGCGACTCCATCCTAGTTGGGCAGACAGGATCACTTCACCGCTTTTTGTATCTACGAGACCTGGTATTCCGATGCCAATACCAATAATTTTCTTAGCATCAATTTTCTGTTGTTCAATGATTGCTTGTAACTCTCTACCAATTTGCGCCAATGTTTCATCTGGCGTTCCGACTAATTCTCGGTCCACGTTGCCGACAAAAACCATCCGTCCTTCGAAATCAACAATACCTATTTTAAATTTTGATCTATCTAATTCAATTCCCACAGTCAAAACGGAAGTTTGATCGAGCTCAAGCAAGATGGCTCTCCGCCCAGGAGTCGACGCCGTTTGCAATTCCATCTCCTTCACAAACCCCTGATCTTTCAACTCTTGCACAATGCGACTAATTGTCGTTGGACTCATTTTGGTTGTCCTTGCAATGTCGGCGCGAGAGATTGGTGCGCTCGACCGAATCATCTGAAAAACAGCGGCTTTATTCTTTCTTCTTATGTAATCTTGATCATGTTTTTGCATGATACACAAACACCCACCCCTCTTATATTTTTATGGTAGCAGGTATAAGATTAATAATCACTCTTTTCCGATAACTATTCCAATTATGCTACATCGTCAATTTGCAAATGACAGGAATTTTACTAGGTATCCCTATCTGATACCCTTTCCAAATACAAGCTCTCGCCACCGGAGCGTTAGACCAAATCAGACTACTTATTTTCACTGTGAACGATTTCTGCGAGCAATCGTACCCCAAATCCAGATGCACCAGTTACGTAATATCCTTCCACTTTCCATGGACGTACTGTGTTTGCCATGTCGATATGAATCCATTTTTTATCCTTCTCCACAAAATTTTGTAGAAATACTGCAGCGGTAATTGCGCCGCCAAATGGGGATGTACTCATATTATTGACGTCCGCTGTATGACTGGCAATATAGGTTTGATAGTCGAGTGTCGTTGGCATTGGCCAGACATAATCACCTATCTGTTCGCCGAGTTTTTTGTAAGCCCACAAGTTTTCTTCATGGTTACTAAATATACCCGCTGTTTTAAGACCCAATGCTTGCCCAATTGTGCCCGTTAACGTTGCAATATCGATAATTGTTTCTGCGCCGATTTCTTGTGCATAGAGAATTCCATCTGCTAAAACCAAGCGCCCTTCTGCATCTGTATTGCCGATTTCTACCGTCATTCCATTTCGATATGTTATGACATCTGATGGTAGATAGGAATCTTTTCCTGCCACATTTGTTGCGAGTGGTAGGATTGCTGTGACATAAACTGGGCTATCCGAGTCTGCCAGTAGTTTCATCGCTCCTACGACTGCAGCTGATCCACCCATATCCATTTTCATTTCTCCGATATCGCTGCCTGTTTTGACATTTGTTCCACCAGAATCGAATGTGATACCTTTACCGACAAATGCGATATGCTTTGTATCTTTATTTTTGAGAGTTAGTATCACTACTTTGGGTGGGTATTTACTGCCTGCACCTACGATTGCAGTTGGCTCAAATCCTCTTTGGATTAACTGATCGGTATCGATGATTTCTACATCAACATTTGTTTCATGGAATAACCGCTTTAATTTATCGGCATATATTGCAGGTGTTAGTTTGTTTGCAGGTTCATTACAGAAATCACGTGCCACACCTACTGCGGTCGCTCTTAATTCGCCTTTTCTAGCAGCTGCCCCGTATTTTTTAAGTTCAAAATGTAAAATTGGCGCTGTTTTTGTAGCTTCTTTTTTATAGGATAAAAATTCATATCCACCGAGATGCCATCCCTCAACAAAGGCAGTAACAACCTCGTCTTCTTGAAAATCGCTACAATATGAATGGAGTGCTTCAAACATGATTGTGGCGTTTGTATATAATGCGTACTTTTGAACTTCTTTTCTAATCTTTCCACCCAAGAAGCGAATGTTTTCTAATGTAATTTGTTCCTTCTTTACACCAACAACTAAATACACTTGCCCTTCTACTTGGATATTCGTGATTTCACCGAATTCAATCATTTCTTCATGAACAATGTATCCAACATCTGCATCAATGTCATTCATAGGAATAATAGCTATATTCATCAAAAATTCCACCTACTCTATTCTTTTTTTGATATAATTATTAGTAATCTTTCGAAAGGTGAGTTATCATGTCTATACTTAAAAATAAATGGTTTATCTTAATACTCAATTTCTGCTTGAGTCTCATGTTATTTTTCATATTTGCTTCACAGTATAATCTAGTCCATTTTATTAATATTTTGTTTTATGTAAGTAGTGTTTATTTAATAGTATTCCTTATCCTTTTTATTGCAAATGGTCGTTTTTTCGATGGGGTCACATTTTCGTTTAGACGGTTCCGACGCTCCATGTCAAAACAAAAGGATCATCTACATGAAGTTGAAGTTCAACGACTTCCTTCGGAAATGATCAACAAATCATTTTACCGTTTCACCCTATTTCAGGGTATTTCGTTACTGATTATACTAATCATCCTACTCATCATCTATTATTCTTAAAATTTCACCTCAGAGTCGCATCATGCGATCTCTGAGGTGATTTTTCATTACTTCTTACGCTTCAGCCCAAAAACGTTTAATATTATCCATCCCTATTTTTGATGCCTCTCGACATTCTTCCATACCTTCGAACTCCAAAGTAATATTGCCATCATATCCTGAGTCTTTGATGAGCTTGATTATTTCTCTTATATTGATATCACCTTGTCCGACGATTGAACCGCGAAGGTAGTTATCATTTGATGTTCTAAACCATTTCCCAGCACCAGGATCTTGGTAAAATGGACGGACATAAAAATCCTTAAAGTGTACAAGAGATGCATACGGTAAGTTCTTCTTCACGCCCACAATTGGATCTTCATCAACACAGAGGAAATTACCAATATCTAATGTTGTTTTAAAGTTAGGTCTATCAACCGCTTCGATGACGCGCTGGACTCTATCGCTATGTTGTACGGCAGAACCATGATTTTCAATTGTTGTCGTAATGCCAAACTGTGCTGCATAGTCCGCAATTCGGCGGCTACCTTCAACAATCTTTGGTAAGCTCTTTTCAAAGTGGGCAATAGTTCTTTTTTCTGGTGGTAGTGTAAATGCAATGACATCATGACGCATATGTTTGATTCCCATTCGGTTAATGAGGTCAACATGTTCTTTAAGCCGTTCAACTTCAGCCTCAAATTCTTCCTCAGTGTCGTGAACAAAGTTTCCTGGCAACGAGTAATTTGACAGTTCAATGCCAACTTCTTTTGCTTTCTCACGTACTGCATCTGCCAGTTCTAAATTATCAACTAATGTAAAACCATATGGCACAATTTCCATATGTTCTCCACCATTATCAGCAATCCACTGGACAACATCGAGTACATCCATTTCACCTGCATTAATTGCATTTAATAAGCTATACGTACTTAATCCAATTTTCATCGTTTCATTCTCCCTTTTATGTTTTTTGTCATGTCTGGACGTTATTTGAAGACCAAGATACTTCGAAAATAACATCGTTTTATATTCAGATCGGTTTCTGGTGAACCTTCACCTTTCTACATCACACGCCATGTTCAGCTTTATATTGCTCGAACTCAGATGGCGTACATCTTACCCAGTGTCTAGGTTTAATCTCTCTAAACTCCGCTGGTTCATCTGCATTATGAATCGAAGGATCATAGGCAATTCTTTTACGGCTTTTTTCATAAATAGGGTCTGGTAATGGAATCGCAGATAAAAGTGATTTCGTATATGGGTGAATTGGATTTCGATACAATTCATCACTATCTGCTAGTTCGACCATGTTTCCAAAATACATGACACCAATACGATCACTTAAATATTTCACCATTGATAAATCGTGGGCAATAAATAAGTAGGTTAATCCGAAGTCTCGCTGTAATTTTTTTAGTAGATTGACAACTTGTGCTTGGATAGATACATCTAGCGCCGAAATCGGTTCATCGGCAATAATAAATTTTGGTTCTACAGCTAATGCACGAGCAATACCGATTCGTTGCCTTTGCCCACCACTAAATTCATGAGGGAAACGGTTTGCATGTTCTTTATTTAAGCCAACAATTTCAAGTAGTTCCTCTACACGTGCTTGACGTTCTTTAGCGTTATTCACCAATTTATGATTGTCTAAGCCTTCAGCAATAATATCAAGTACAGTCATACGTGGATTTAGTGATGAAGAAGGATCTTGGAAAATCATTTGCATTTTCCGATTGAATGCTCTGAGTTCACTGGTAGACTTTTTCCCGTGTACATCTTCGCCATCGAATTTAACTTGTCCACTTGTCGCTTCATAAAGACGGATAATTGTTCTTCCGGTTGTTGATTTCCCACACCCGGACTCCCCAACTAATCCAAATGTTTCGCCTTTGTAAATATCAAATGTCAGGCCGTCAACTGCTTTGAGAACACCTTTTCTACCGGAATTAAAGTGACGTTTTAAATCTTTCACTTCTAACAATTTTTCATTCACTCTTCTTCACCTCCACTAACAATCCTAGGTGCACCAGTAGGCGTCAAGCCTTTCATGCGCTGTTTCACTGCAGCTGGCGGTTCCATTTTCGGCGCGTTTTCATGCAATAACCAGGTTGCAGCATAATGTGTCTCTGACACTTTGAACATTGGTGGCTCTAGTTCTTCATCAATCTTTAATGCGTAGGCATTTCTTGGTGCAAATGCATCGCCTTTTGGTGGATTCTTCATGTCTGGTGGTGTTCCTGGAATTGTAACTAAATCTTCTTCACTTTCATCAAGTGAAGGCATTGAACCTAGTAATCCCCATGTATACGGATGCTTTGCATTATAAAAAATCTCTTCAGTCAAACCGATTTCGACAATCTTTCCTGCATACATCACGGCTACTCTGTCTGCTATATTTGCCACAACACCGAGATCGTGTGTAATAAAGATGATCGCACTCTCTGTTTTCTTTTGTATGTCTTTCATCAACTCTAAAATTTGTGCTTGAATGGTTACATCAAGTGCCGTTGTTGGCTCATCAGCAATTAATAGTTTTGGATTACAAGCAAGTGCAATCGCTATGACCACACGTTGACGCATTCCACCTGAAAATTGGTGCGGATACTGGTGAATACGCTCTTCCGCATCTGATATACCGACAAGTTCAAGTAACTCTATTGCTTTACTTTTTGCATCTTTACTTTTCATTTTTTGATGTTCGATTAACCCTTCCATGATCTGATTACCAATTTTCATTGTCGGATTAAGTGAAGTCATCGGATCCTGGAAAATCATCGAAATATCTTTTCCACGAATTTCACGCATCTCTTTTTGTGATTTCTCCACCAAATCATTACCTTCGAAAATGATTTGTCCTTCTTTGATAACAGATTGAGGAGATGGGAGAAGGCGCATAATTGCTTTTGTAGCGACAGACTTCCCTGAACCTGACTCACCAACAATTGCAAGCGTTTCCCCTTTATTGATATCAAATGTAACACCTCTTACTGCTTGGACTTCACCGTTAAAAGTGTTAAATGACACTTTAAGGTTCTTTACTTCAAGTAATTTACTCATTTTCGAACAACTGCCTTCCTATTTATGCATTTTCGGATCGAATGCATCACGTAATCCATCAGCTAAAAGATTAAACGCAATCATGATTACTGAAATAACGATCGCAGGATATAACAGTAAGTACGGATATGATCTCAGTGAAGCAAAGCCCCCGTTAATCAATGTTCCGAGTGATGCTGCTGGTGGCGCTAAACCAAGACCGATAAAACTTAGAAATGCTTCAAAAAATATCGCACTCGGTATTGTAAACATCGTATTGATAATGATGATTCCGCTAATGTTGGGCAATAAGTGTTTTGTAATAATCTTCAAATTCACTGTCCCTAATGTTCTTGCGGCTAAAACAAATTCTTGACTCTTCAGCTTTAAAACTTCTCCCCTGACAAGTCGAGCCATTCCTATCCATCCCGTAATTGTCAAAGCAACTATGATTGATATAATACCCGGTTTTAAAATGACAACCATTAATAAAATGACAATCAAGTTAGGAATTCCGATAAGGACCTCGATAATTCGTTGCATGACAGTGTCAACACGACCGCCATAAAACGCGGAAATACCTCCATACGCAACACCAATCACCAAGTCAATGGCCGCCGCCACAATCGCGATCATCAGTGAAATTTGCGTCCCTTCCCAGAGGCGTGTCCACTGATCACGTCCTAAATTATCCGTACCCAACCAAAAGTAAGTATCTTGCATTCCTTTTGCTTCATAAATATGATAGGTCGCTTTTACTTTTGCAGGAATATCATCGCCATTGCCCTCATTGATGACTTTGATATCAATAAAATCCTCTTGATTTTCAAAACGTAACACAGCTTTTGCAGTTGCAGCTTCAACTGTTTTCCCTTCAAACTTTCCACTTAACGTCCCGTTAAAGCCCAACCACGAAACATCCTTAAGTGCTTTTACATGCGGAGGCATTTTAGATCTGTTTAAATCTTGATCATCATAGCCGTACTCATTCATTCCAGGCCCAAGTAAACTTAGTAAGCCAAAGCCAATTAATATAAATAGCGAAATCATTGCTATTTTATTTTTAAATAATGTTCTTCTAGCATTTTGTCCAAATGTCCGACTAGGCGTTGAAATCCTATCACTACTATCTTCCTTTTTCACAAGGGGTTCAAACAGATTTTTTGGTAGATTATTCTTATCCATTACGAGCCTTCACCTCCATTAATCCTAATTCGAGGATCAATCAATCCATACATGAGGTCGATGACTAAGATAATTGCAATGAACAGGAAAGCGAGTAGTAATGTCGTTCCCATTATTGTCGGGTAATCATTCACCATGACAGACATAACAAATTGCTCTCCCAAACCAGGTATTGCAAAAATTTGTTCAATAACCAATGTTCCAGTCATTAAACTAGCAGCCATAGGACCAATAACAGTAATCAACGGAATTAATGCATTCCTAAGTCCATGTTTAAAAACAATAGCATTTTCACTAATTCCTTTTGCTCTTGCAGTCAAGATATAGTCTGATCCTAGTACCTCGATCATTTCAGTTCGTGTAAATCTGGCAGCAGTTGCTAGAGGGAAAATCATTAAAGCGAGCGTTGGTAAGATGGAATACTCAAAACCACCCCAGAGTGCGACAGGAAACCAACCTAGATTTACCGCAAATACCCATTGCAATAGACCAGCAATTACAAATGAGGGAACTGATTTACCTAATACGGCAAGTGTTGTCGACCCGTAATCAAGGACTCCATTATGAAAAGCGGCAGCAATTAAGCCAAGCCCTATGCCTATTAATGTCCCTATGACTAATGATTGAGCACCTAACTGCATTGAAGGGCCAATTCGATCTTTTATTATTTTCGTAACAGGTGTGTTTGAAAAATGAAATGAAATACCTAAATCACCCTTTACAAGACCCCCCATGTATTTCAGATACTGGACTGGAACAGGATCATTCAATCCGTATTTCTCAAGAATCATTTCTTCCTGTGCCTTCGAAAGATCTTGCGTATCTTTAAGAGGACTACCTGGCAACATTTTCATAAGGAAAAATGTGATGGAAGCAATTAAAAATAACGTGAATGCCATATACATCAATCGTTGTAAAATATATCGAGTCACACTTGCACCTCCTAAATTTCTAAATGAATTTATATGTAATGGAAAGAGAGAGTATATATACTCTCTCTTAGAAATTAAAATCGATAGCGCCTGTTCAGCAACGTAAGGCTAAACTGACCTGTTTAAGATAAAGGATAGCTATAAGGATTTTTCATTTTTGAGCTCGTCTTATCGGATTCACAAGGCAGAAAACCCATTAATATCGAAGCTTCACTACGCTTTCAACTAAACTACTTTTTATTCAGTAACAGATGCCCATTTGTATTCGTAATCCTTAGCAAATGGCATTGGATATACATCTTTCAATTTCGGTGAAATCAATTGAGCTTTTGAACGTTGATACATTGGCGCAAGTGCTGAATCGCCCATTAAAACTTTTTCAGCTTCTAAGAAAGCTTCGAAGCGTTTCACTGGATCTAACGCATACTCATTCATCGCTAGACCAATCAATTCATCAAACTTTTCGCTAGAATAACCCATATTGTTTCCACCATTAGTGACAAAGTGATTTAACCAGCTATATGGATCAAGGTAAGAAGCACCCGCACCAGTAATTTCAATGTCATAATCCATGTTTTTATCTAGTTCAATCCGCTGTTCAAATGGAACCATTCTTACAGAAATACTTAAACCTTCAAGATTAGTTTCGAGTTGGTTTGCAAGATACTCAGTCATAATTTTGTACATTTCAGTATCATCCGCTAATAGTTCAATTTCAACCTTGTCAGTACCTAATTCTTTAAGTCCTTTTTCCCATGACGCTTTAGCAGCTTCTACATCGTATTCCGCTAATTTTCCGTTAATTTCACGGAAATCTTCACCAGTTTTAGGGTGTTTTGAATAGTTGTCTGGTACAGCACCATACGAAACTCTAGAACCGTTGTTCAAAATTTTATCAACCAATGCTTGCTTATCGAAAGCGCTAATAATAGCTGCACGGACATTCTGATTTGCTAATGCTTCATTACGCGTTTGGTTCAAGCGTAAATAAAATAAAGCATTTTCAGTAAATGCAGTGAAATCATCATGTGAAAGATATTCATCCACTAAATCAGAGGAAATATCTGCACGGTCAATTTTACCTTTTCCATATAAGTCAACAGCTACTTGTGGATCTTTAACAACGTTGTATGTCATTTTTTCAATTTGGACGACATCTGCATCCCAGTAATCTTCGTTTTTCTCCATTGTCCAAGAACTTGCCGTACTGTCCCATTCAGTCATTTTGAATGGTCCGTTTGATAGTAAAGTATCATAGCTAGTTGCGAATTTATCGCCATGTTCTTCAACGAACTTCTGATTCTGTGGAAGAAATGCTGTTGTTACAATCAATGATTCAAAATATGGTACTGGTTTTTCTAGTGTAACGACAAATGTATAATCCCCATCAGCTTTTACACCCAATTCTCCCAAAGGCATTTCCCCGGCGTTTACAGCCTTACCATTTTTAAGCACTTCACTTACTGTATACAAACCAGTGACTGATGCTGTGACAGGATCTACTGCACGTGTCCAGCCATACACAAAGTCATGAGCTGTAACAGGTTCTCCATTTGCCCAAACTGCATCTTCACGGAGGTTGAATGTCCATGTTAGACCGTCAGCACTAATTTCATGATCTAATGCAATTCCTGGCATATATTCCGCATTTTCACCAAGGCGATATAAACCTTCAGTTGTATCATTTAAATACTGTGCTGCAAGACGGTCTGTCGCTTTTGCAGAATCCATTGATGGAATTGTAGCGGAAGCTGTTAAGTTAATAACTTGTTCTATTTCACCGTCTCCAGATTTCGCTGAATCGCCATTCGATTTACCTGTTCCTGCGTCATCACTTGAACAAGCTGCAACAAATACACTTAGCAATAGTCCCAGCATGATCAAGAGCGTTTTCTTTGAAAGTTTCATTATTTGTTTCCTCCTTTTGTTGTAAGTTTCTTAGATGGTTTTCATGACAACTATCTAAGAATCTGGTTTACACATCTTCTATTTCCACTATTTTTTTGATTATAATTTGTTGCACATCACTCCTTTAACTTTAGGATTTTCACAAGAGTACTTTTGTTTCACCTATAGGAATACCGCTGTCATTCAAGATGGCACTTGAACGAATGGCCAGTAAGCGGTCAATTGTTTCCTGATTACTATAGTTTAATTTTTTCAGTATTTCTGCGACTAATACAGGCCATACCAGTTCAGAACCACTTAAAACTTTTAGCGCTATACTCATTCGTTCTTTCTTGAGTGCAAGACAATAAACCCCTTGCGCGCCGCCTTTTGCAATAATGTTCGGGTCTTCCAACAATGCCGTACAGATAAAGTTATGAGAGGCCACAATTTCTGGATGTGCATTCATTACTTCACCTATTTGAATAACTGCCTGTTCTGTCTGTGGGTCTCCGATTAATTCCGGTGCCACAAATTTCAAATAAGAGATCGCCATGTTTTTGAGTGGTACACCGTAAACTGGAGCTCCACATCCATCCATCCCGCGATTGATATTATCGATTGGGGTTTCGGACAAGTTGGCAACTTGTCGTAGGATTTCCTTTTGTAAAAGATGTTCCGGGTCATCATAGTTCCCTAGCTCATGCCCTTTTTCTTGTGCGTACGCCAAAAATCCTAAATGTTTACCTGCACAGTTATGTAGTAATTTACGTTGCGGCTTACGATCCCAAAAATACTGTTTTTTCGGCTCATCGTTCAATGGATAACTAGCCCCACAAACAAGCAATTCCTCTGATAAGCCAAGTTTGTTCATCAAACTTTCAAGCGCTTCCTGATGATACTGTTCACCACGTTGGGAAGCGGTGAACAATGCGGCTTCTTGTTGAGTCAATTGATGTTTTTCAATAATATCAGTCATAAAGACAGGTAGTGCCTGGATCGGCTTCATCGCAGATCGATAATACACATAACTTTCAATATTTCCTTTTTCATAAATCACTTCTTTTTGATCATTGATCACGCAAATAATTCCTTGGTGCACGTTCTCTACTTTTCCACCTCTATACTCTTCTACAACTACTGGATTTATCATTTATTGCACCTCTTTTGTTTACAAGAATCACTTCAATGAATTCGCCCTAATTTAATCGCTTTCACAAAATGCCGACGTACGTTCAAGTCAATTCCTCAGAATCTGGAACCCTATCTACAATCTGGCAATTCCTAGCATTAAGTTAGTTTCTCCTCTGAAGTTATTAATATTATAAAATAGAGAAAATTACAAGTCAACTTGTTATTTAGTATATTTATAACATTACTCATATTATAAAAGTTGATTCCATAGAATTTGAAAGCGCTTTACATATTGTTCAAGATTTTCATTCGTGTGATGGTTTCATCCATTAATCATTTTTTAAAATTGGATGGCTTTCCCCGTCTCTGCGGATTCATAAATAGCATTCACGATTTTTTGGATGATCAGCCCTTCTTCTGGTGTACAAATTGGAGGTTTACCTCCCAAACAACTATCCACAAATGCAGTTATTTCACGGTTGTGTCCATCTACTCGTGGTACATATGCTGGAGTTAGATCCATTAATGTATTGTGTTTTTCCTGAAACATTTTTAAGGGGAAAATATCTGCTCCACCTTCATTTCCCATTAAAGAAACTTGCATCGTTTCTTTCTTTTCAACATTTGCAGCAAATGCAGCTTCCAATGTCAATGTAGCCCCGTTTTTAAATGCCACCATGCCTACAGCCATATCTTCTACTGTGTAGTTTTCATAGTCCCAATCCCCCATCAATCCGACACCTTTTTTGTGGCCCATTTGTTGGTGGGTTTTCCCCAGGACGATGGCAGGCTCTGGATACCCCATGAGATATAGTGCGGTATCTAACATATGAACACCAATATCGATCAATGGCCCTCCGCCTTGTAATTCCTTATTCGTAAAAACACCCCACCCTGGAATGCCTCTCCGACGAATCGCTTGCACACGAGCGGAGTAAATCTCTCCCAGCTCCCCTGCATCAATAAACGCCTTCGCGATTTGTACTTCGGAACTATAACGGAAGTTAAAGCCATACGTTAAAAATCTCCCTGCCTTTTTCGCTGCCCTCATCATCCGTTCCGCTTCCTCTACAGTCATCGCGGGTGGTTTTTCACATAGCACATGACAACCTGCTTCGAGGGCAGCAATCGTCGCTTCCACATGAAATTTGTTTGGCACACAAACGCTGACAGCATCTAATTCTACTTCCGCTAGCATCTCCTGATAAGAAACAAATGCATGTGGAATCTTAAATGTTTCCGCAACTTCTCGGGCACGTTCAACAGCAACATCTGCGATTGCAGAGATTTCAACCTTACTGCCATTCGTAAGATAATTAGGGATATGTACATCTCTTGCGATTGCTCCAGCACCAATTATTCCGACTCTTACTTTACTCATGCAGAACACTCTTTTCTGTTTGATTTATTTATCTCTCTTGGCGAAACAGCCATTTCTATCACACTGTTACATTAATAGTTGCAGTTCAATTGGTAGAAACACTTTTACTTGCCGATTTACCTGTCCTCCCCCTGTAACTAGCGAGATTAGCCAAATGCCCACTTTCACTTGACTAATCTCGCTGGATACAGGATGTCCCCTCAATGAAGACTGATGGCTTTCATCCATTCTTCATTTCTACTTTTCAAAAGGAATCTCCGACCGAATATGCTTCTGGTCACATATTCAATCGGAGACTGTCATACAAACAAACAATTTCCTAATCCATTTATGCTAGTCTTATCAACAACACATTCGCTATTGAGTCCCCATACTCACTCGATCAACAGCATGAAATGCCCTTCGATTTTATCAATCGTAATGGTGACATAATTGTCCTTCACGTCAAATTGTAAAGGCGTTAACTCAGGAATGACTTTTACAGATTTCACATTTGCATCTCCAATAAAGACCTTTAATTCAATCTGATGAAGTGGAATAACATCTTCAATCGTATAAATATCTGCTGAACGCTTTTCAGTAATGTAGTGAAGGGCATGTAAAACTTTTGCATTTGAATCCGTTTTTTCTCTCAAACTCGTTAATAGAGTAGAGGGACCATTATGCTGAACGAGCTTATGATCTAGTAGATGTTCTATCGCATCTTTCATCATTGCTTTACACCAAGCAGGGCTGTTTTTTCGATACAGCGTAAAAATTGGATGAGAGAAATAAATCACATGCTCATTTTTTGTAACAGCCGGACACCCGAATTCTTTCGAGGATGGGGCATGTTGATGAGAACAGAACGTCTTCCCTTCCCTATTGAAATAAGGCTTCACTGTCTGCATTAGCACTTTAGATGTTAATGATTCAATCTCTGCACCTTTTACATACATTACATATTCTTCTTTGTATAAGTCTTTCCCGATTGTGTCGTTTGGCAGGACAAAATCTCGATCGTATGAGGAGTCGCCTATATATTCATTTCCGTATAATTTGCTTACCGCATTGTTTTTATCAATTAGTGATTCATATGTGCCGATCACTTTCCCGCCACGCTTCGTATATTCTTCGAGTTTTTGCTCCAGTCGCGGAATGTAATCGATGACATCCGGTAACACGATGACCTTATACTTATCAAAGTCCATTTGACTATCAATAATGTCAAACTGATAAGACAGTTCCTGCAACATTCTAACCGCACCAATTAGCGCAGGATGGATACCTGGATTTGGTTCCCCTGGAATATAAAATTCTTCAGGTGTTAATACACCAATTTCCGATATAGTAGTTGTATTCCTACAATACTCTTCTACAGCTTTAACTCTGCCATACACATGCCCGATGAGATCATAGGCCGCTTCAGACAATTTCCCATTCGGATGAAGCTGATCTCCAATCGAACACGCCGCTCCCAATGCCAGCATATTGAAGCACTCAAACTCTAATGCTGCTTTATTTTTCAAAGAATGGAAGTCTCCCCAATACGTATGGAACTTCCCAGTCATGCCAATGATATCTTTGCCTAAGTTACGAGAATACCTCATTGTTGCAGGGAAATGATCATACCCCCAGCCCCCACTTGGCAACGATTCCAACTCTAAATGTGAAAAACTTTCCAAACTTTTTTTAGCTGTCGGTCCAATGTGTGAACTATTGTAAAAAACACCAGCTGACGGCACTCTTTCATTGATGAAAGCACTGATTTCTGCTCTAAACTCATCGAGCATAATGAGTGAATATGCAACTCGATCTTTTTTAATTGCCGTATTTAGCCCTTTTAGGTGCATTTGTTCAAAACAATTTTCACAATGACAATCGACTTTAAATAAAATATCCAAGAAGAATCCGTCGATTCGTTCACTACCCACTACGTCGATAATATCTTGTAAATGCTCTTTTAAATATTGTCGGTAGCCGCTGTTTAAACAAATCGTATAATAGAAATGCGGAGCAGGAACTCCTTGGCTATTTATATATTCTCCATTTTCATCAATCGAGAGCCACTCAGGATGATGTTCCATCACATAGGCATCCCACTGCACAGTTGTATAGATGGGAACTTTGATATCATTCTTATGGCAAACATCGATTTGTTCTAACAAGAGATTTTTATTGTAAATATTTGGATGAATGAGATCAGGTCTATTTTTAGAAGGATAATAGAGCCACCCGTGATGACACCTAGCAAAACAAGTAATCGAATCGACACTGGCTACTTTTAACGTTTCCACAAACTCCTCGGCATCAAAATCACTCCCCACATTAGGAATGTATTCACTCGTATGAAAATCTAAATGTACTTGTCTATACTTTAATTCACTCAATCTATAAACCTCCATGTATGTAAAATATCAATAATTCCTATATGTATGTGTTACCGCTTACATAATAACTATTAAGGATTAGTAAAAATCAGTTGCGCTACTGCTGTGTTTTTCAGCGTAAACTAGCACATTATGAAAAAAATCTACAGAATGGATCAATTCTTTTCTTCATCGGTGTTATTAATTCAAGATCAATAACAACATATTAGCAATGTCAAAACTGTGTGTCAACAAGAATAATTAGAATTTTTAGAAGTTCTTGCCTACCCTCGGTGATTGGAAGCTTTATCTGATGACACATGAATTATCACTCAACAACTTTGCAAAGTATGCCGAGAAAGAAGCGATATTGGAGATAGCCACTCGTGGCGAATCGACTATTTGATTGAAAAAGGCCAATAAAAAATGATAGGGGAAGCTCTGCCCCTATCATTTCGTGCTGCTAAGTCTACTATTTTTTTATATACGCTCTAACAGTATTGTCTTTTTTAATTCATTGGATTGATAAGCGGCTTTCACCACTTCTAATGTTCGCAACCCATCCAAACCAGAGATGGATGGAGTTCCATTAGACTTCACACAGTCAATAAAATCTATAAGTAAGCCTTCATCCATATCTTCTGACCAAGGCAATTCCTGTATTTTTTCTTCATGATCATTATAGTAAAGTGAATGTTGTTTGAATGCATCGACACTTATGTTCCCTTTTGTCCCAACAAAGTGCATCACAACATTCCCCCATGTTGGGAATGTTTTAGGTCTGGACCAACTCGGATCAATGGAAACGATCATCCCAGATTCAAGCTCAAGTGTGACCATGCCACAATCTTCTACATCGATATCATAAAATCTAGTATCAAGTTCCGCATAGACACTTTTCACTTCATCTTTGAAAATCCAACGAATGACATCCATGATATGCACAATATGGTCAGTAGCCGATCCACCACCAGAAAGCTCCTTCTCGATAAACCAGCCTCCAGGCATTAACCCGTTATTTGTTGCATTGATGGCAAGGACGTCTCCGATTGCACCGTCTTGAATCATTGATTTTACATTTTCCATCACAGGTGCAAACCGGACCGGATAAGCAATTTGTAAAATTACGCCCGCTTCTTCACATGCATGAATCATTTCTTCGGCATCTTTCACTTCAGTCGCTATCGGTTTTTCGCAGAGGATATGTTTTTTAGCCTTTGCCGCTTTGACCACATGCTCTTTGTGATTCACATTTTCAGAACAAATAACGACTGCATTTATATCACTTCTTAAAAACTCATCTAGATCAGCTATATATTCACAATCATATTTGTCTGCCATGGCTTGTCCTCTTGCTTCATCCCCATCCCAAATAAAGGATAATTCTACATCAGCATGATCGCATAGTATTCCTGCATAGCTTAGCGCATGCATATGCGCAAAACTAATGATTCCAATTTTCATAGCACTTTTCCCCCTTCCAGCAACGTGATAGGTTGTCCCTCAATCGCAGATTTCTTGGCAGCTTCTGCAATTCGAATCGCAGCTACCGCATCCGCAGCGGAAACAACGGGATCCAATTTCCCCGTAAGACAAGCGACAAAATGCTCTAGTTGGCGTACAAAGGGGTCTCTTTTTAACATACTTTTTGGCAGTACATCTGTAGACTCATTCTGATGACGCTCAAGTTTTACTGGTGTGGCTTCAGCATGATTATACGTAATCATTCCTTTGTCACCTGTTAATTCAAACGAGGAACGGAACGATGTTTCCGCCCAAGAAAGTTCAATATGAACAATTGTTCCATCCGTTATTCTCAACGTTACAAGTCCATACTCCACTGACTTCCCATCTGGATCTGCATGTTTCACAAGCTTAGCCATGACTCGTTGAACATCCCCAAACGTCGATTGAATCCATTCAAATTCATGAACGCCTAAATCTAGGAAAAGTCCACCGCTTCTTTTTTCATCTGCATACCAACCCCTATCCTTTGATGGATATGGCACTCCTCTAGACATCCGAATAACCCCAGGGCGACCAATCGCACCCTTTTCAACCTGTTCTTTCGCATTTGCATATTCCGGAAAGAACCGGAGCGTATGGCTCACCAGCAATTGGACGTTATTTTGCTGGCAAATAGTTATCATTTCCTCTGCATCATGACTCGTTAATGCAAGAGGCTTTGCACAAATAATATGTTTCTGAGCTTGGGCAATTTGGTTGACTAACTCTAAGTGCGTGTCGGTTGGCGTACAAATATCAAAAGCATCTACATTCTTCTGTGAGAGCAAGTCTTCAACACTTGTAAATGCTGCTGTTCCAAATCGATCACAGACTTCTTGCAATTTCCCTGGATCACGACCGACAATTCCTACGATTTCAACACCTTGTAGTTGCGACCAAATCGTCAAATGCCTTTGTCCCAACTTCCCTATCCCTATTACTGCAATCTTCACTTTTCCCATCCCCCTCATCATTCATAGCTATAAAAGAAAAGAAAGTCGACTAGCTGACTTTCTTTCTTTTACAACAGCTATTCGTTATTCAAACATGATTTCTTGTTGTTTCTCTGCAGATTCATAAATAGCTGTTAATATTTTCATCATTTCAACACCATCATCGATGCCACCAATCGGTTCTTCCCCCGTCAGACAGCAGTTGACAAAATGATTGATTTCATTTTGGAAACCTTCTGAAAAATCAAATGACGGGTGATCTACCTGCGGAGAGCTATTAAGAATAATATCATTCGCTTCATGAATGATTGTTAATTTCGGTTCTACTTCCGCCCCACCTTTATCACCAAAAACCGCCACACTACTTTGATCATTTTTTAAATGTAAAGCAAAACTGACGTCAACCATAAGTGATGCACCATTGTCAAAACGGATCAAAGCATTTGCTAAATCTTCTACATCATTTTCCGGGGAATAGTCGGCTGCTTTATAAAATGATAATGATTTAATGTTCGAGCGGTTTCCTAGCTTCGAGTATGTATTTGCACTCACTGACTTCACTTTTGGTCTACCCATCAAATACCATGATAAGTCAATGACATGCACACCGATATCAATCAAGGGTCCACCACCAGAACGTGACTTATCTGAGAACCAACCACCGGGATTTCCTAGTCTTCTTAAAATCGATGCTTTTGCATAATAGATGTCACCTAAAGTCCCTTTATCGATAAAGTCTTTTAATATGACTGCATTTGAAGCATGACGGCGAACATACCCTACCATAAACTTTTTATCACTGCGTTCTGTAGCCGCTTTAATTTCTAAAGCTTCCTCATGATTCATACATAGCGGCTTTTCGCAGAGAACATGTTTCCCAGCATCCAGCGCTGCTACAGAAATCTCTTTATGTGAATTATTCCAAGTAACAATGCTAATTGCATCTAACTCAGGATTTTTAAGCATTTCATGATAATCCGTATATACATGCCCAATATTGTAAGTTTCAGCCTTCGCTTTTGCTCGTTCCTCGATCAAATCACAAATAGCGACCAACTCTACATTAGGATTTTGCTGATAAGCTCCTAAATGACTTTCTGATAATGACCCTGCGCCGATGACACCGACTCTAAGTTTTTTCATTTCTTCCACTCCCATTAACTTTATTTTATGGTGCTTTCTAATCTCCTTCTAGTAACAAAGTAGATTGATTTATTATTATAAAGGAGAAGTATTTATAATAATAGTTAATAATTAAGAATTTATCGACTAACCATCTATTCTTAATAGAAAAATAAAGGAATTAGTATAAGCAAAGAAGTCAAATTTGTGATTATAAAATTAATCTCATACGGTACATTCAACGTAAGTAGGTTGACATACATTACAGCAAAAAGGCTTCCCCAATTGCAGAAGCCTTTTCACATTGTTATTTTTCAGCAGCGTCCAGTTTGTCCAACATGCGATAGAGCACAACCGCAGTTTCTACTCTTGTCGTATGCTTTTTAGGATCGAATGTTCCGTTTGATCTACCATGGAATAAGCCCAGTACGACTGCATTGTTTACTAGTTGTTTCGCATAATCGCTAATTTTTTGTGTCATCCTTAAATTTGTCTTGTTGAGGCAAATTCAAAGTTGAGAAATGTATCAGGTTCTAAGCAATTCGAAATTCAATAATAACCTGATACCCCCAAATATCATTATTCAGCTATTTCATAGCCATTGGTATTTTCAATTATATTATTTTTTTTGCAATACGCTCTTTCTTGCCGTGTAGGAAATAGTAAAGGACGGAACCTCACAATACCTGCACTAACAGTCAGCTCTACATTTCCGCCACTTACGGCATGTTAAGGACTTTCACCCGTTAGAAAAAAGCGCTGCCAAGCGCACAAGAGTCCAGCATTTAAAAACGCTGGACTCTCACATTAAACCAAGTTATTAAGCAAATTATTTCTCATCTTGATATTTCGCTATCAATTTTTTAGCCTGTTGTGTTAAAAGTTGGTGTGCCTTTTCTGAAATCTCTTCATTGTCCAACAGACCGTTCAACAGTACATTAAAACTATTCAAGTGCTTTATTACTTTATCCCACTTTTCTTGATTATCAAAATGTTCTATTGCGGTAACATGCAATTTCAAAGCCTGAACAGTCTTTCCATCAGCAATATCACCTTTTTCATTCAGTCCCTCTATCATTGGAATTAAATTCTTTAGCTTTACATTATCATCATGATACCCATGAATTTCAAATTCATATATTCTTGCGGCTTGGTCCCCACCTTGTGTAGGCTTGTCGAGCATTAATCTTACATAACGTGCATTAGTTAAGTTTATGCTGCGATCCGTAACCGCATCTGTATTATCAGTCACTTTGACAGCTTCTGACCAGTTTTCCCCGTCATCGCTTATTTCAATTCTAAATGCTCTTGTATTAAACGGTTGTGGCTCTCCACCAGCTTGTGCATGGTGAACTACAAATTTTGAAATTGCATATTTACCGCCAAGATCAACCTTTAACCAATGGGGGGCGTCTCCTAACGCACACCATTTACTATTTACGTTACCATCAACAGCATATTTTGCAGCTTCACCTGGGGCACATTGCCCGCTAGCGGTGGCAACCTTATTCAAAGCAACATTTTCAATATCTTTAACTGCTTCAGAAATGGTAATCATCGCATCTTTTGTAAGAACAGTTTCACCCTCACTGTTTTTTGCAATCAAGGTAACAGAGTAGACGCCTTCTTTTTCATACGTCACAATTGGATTGTTCTCATAGCTGATAGATGGAGTCCCACCTTCAAAACGCCACTCTACTTCCTCCGTTACCTCCGATGAATCATTGAAAAATTGAATTTCCCCACCAGGTGCAGCCACCGTTTGATCAGCACGGAAGTTAGCTACCGGTTTTGGATAGGCCGGCCAGTCAAAAGTAACCATGCCTGGCTTGCTTCGTTCAAACCCTGTATTTACTGCAACAATTTCCAAATTGGTACTGCTTTCTTTACCTTCTCGTTTTAAATCTGAAATATAGTAAACATGGTTTGGTGTAGCGCCAACAAACTCTTTTTTATCGTTTGATAATTTTCGGTAAATTTCATAGTGGCTTACCTCGGAATCAGATGGCTCCCAGGAAAGTGCTATGCCAGCGTTGATGCCTTCGGTAAATGTAACATCGCTTACCGCATTTTCCGGAGAATCAACGAAATTATCTTGCTCTTGTTTGTTGTAAACCATAATTTCTCCAATATTTGTCGTAAAATCCTTCACATCTTGTTCACTATCTACCAGTAGCGAGATGGCTGCAATTTTTTTATCACTGTACTCCTTCAGTTTAACCGAATCGGTTACCCACTGATGTTGGCCTTCGCTTTTCACATCGAAAAAGACAAATTGATCAGGGTTGTCTGTAAAGCTGACCCCAAGCTTCAGATTTGGATTTTCCAAATCTGTTTTGTATGTCAATGAGACTTCAGTATCCTCCTGAATTGGTAGATTGGTTTTATAAAGCTTAATATGCGTTGGATCATTTGCATCAATTCCACCAGAAAGCTTTAAAGAATTACCTCCGTAAAAAGCGTTTTCCCAATCAAAATCAACGTTTACAGCTTGTCCGCCCTCTATTAGCCAGCGCCAAGTTGGTAGAATATCCTGTAGGCTACGGTTATTCCAAGACTGTTCACTTACCACATTCCCATCAACAGAGAAAAACTCTCCGCTTCCGGTATTAAAGTGAGTGACGAAAGGCAGTTTCCCAATAGCCGTTTTGGCGGTGAAATAATGTGCCATTCCCTTCCAAGTACCATTTTCGTTTGTTTTTGCAGGGTTTCCGGACTTCCCAATCCAAAATTCATTTTCTTTTTGGTAAAACTGTTCCATGTTTTCAGAGGTTTTAAAGGCCCAATCCGGGCGGTAAATCCCTAAAGAAGCTAGTGGTTCTTCACCCTTAGGAAAGATCCCTTGCCAAGGAATATTTGTATTTATACCATTCGCCTCTACATCAATCCCAGCATATAAATCATATGGACTTCTGCCAAGTTCCTTAGCTTTGTTATAGGAAGATTGCTGATTGTTCCACCAAAAGTTTAAAAACATGCTATCAGAAACGCGTGTCCCATTGTCTTGTAAAAAACCTTTGTTTCTATCTGTCAAATGGTTTTGCCAACTGATATACCCATCATCCGTCATCGAATCGTACCACATGATCTCCATACCTTCCGGCTTATGTTGCTGAAGATAAACAAGGAAATCCTTCATCTTTTGGGCAGTTTGTTTATTTCCGCCTGCCGTTTCTTGGTTGATAAACCAACCATCAAACCCGTAATAGTCAGCTACTTCGAGGAGCTTGTCAGCCGCTGGAAAGGAACCGTCCTCTCGCTGGGTCAACATTTGATCTACCCACTCAAACTTACCTCCATAGGCAGCAGGAGGAAAGAAAATGTTTCCTACAATTGGGACGCCATTTTTATGAGAAGCATCAATCACATCTGCACTTGGCGGTACAATGATACCCTCACCTGCAGAACCTGCCCAATACACCATCAAATCAACGTATTGCCAATAGCTGAACGTGTTCGCATAAAAATCCTTCCCCCCCTGAGAAGGCACCCCACTTGTAGTTGGGTTAAGTGCGGACAATGCTACCAATTTACTCTTTGATTGTGCATTGTCATTTACTTTGTATAATACTTCCCGTTCGGCTAACGGGATTTGGCTACGGTTAAACACAGCGTTTGGATCGTTGTTTGGAGACCAGTTCAATAATTGCTCCGGGTACCAATAGGAAGATTCTGGTTGCTCCGCTGAACCGATACCTGGCCACAACAGCATAAAACACAAACCAAAAAAAACAGCCTTTAACCAGTGGTGCTTTTTCTCAACATTCATTTCCCCACTTCTCCTATTCTATTCTTTTATTTCAGGGCTTAATGCGTACTCCCTAATACTCTTTACGTCCGCATTTTTTTGTTACCCTATTAAAAAAAGGTTATAAATTTTGTTTTTGTGATTTTTAGTTTCGCGAATATATCCCCCTTAGTTATTTACTGATTCTTCTTGTATTCTTGAAACCTGAACAGGAAGAACCACTTTTCTCTGAAAATTATTCGGAGTATTTTGTGTCAATTGTGCATGTAAAAGTTCAACTGCTTTCTCTCCCAACAGACCTGCATCCTGCCTAGCTGTATAAATGGGATAAACGCCAAGCTCATGTTCCTCGTCAAAAGATGCAATTTCAAATTCATCCGGCATTCGCTTTCCAAGGTACTTTGAAGCTTGAAAAGCAATTTTTCCTGCGAAGGCATTCATTGCGAATATACCTGATATATCTGGATGTTCCTGCAAAAATCGGATCGCCCGTTCTAAGGGATTTTCATGCAGCAACTCCGTAAACCACAGCGACCGATCAATCGGAATATCTTCTTCATCATGAGCTTTCTCAAATCCCTTAATCCGGTCACATACCGTAATTGTTTCAAAATTAGGAGCGGTAAATAAAGCGACTCTTTTTCCTTTTTCTAATAAACATTTCGTTAATTGATAGGCCCCTTGCAAATTATCCGAATAGACAGCCGGCGTATCAATCCCACTCAAATAGCGATCAACTAAGACAATCGGAAAATGGTCTAGTGTTAGTCGAAGAATTTCTTCATTATAAGTCTCATCATCAACTGGAAAAATGATAAGACCTTTCGCTCCATCCTTGATCATGGTTTGTATTGCCTGCTTTTCTACGTCTATATAATGGTGAGATTGTTGCACCATTAGCGCATAACCGAGTTGGGTGGAAACGCTTTCAATTCTAGATAAAATTCGCGCTGTAAAATAATCCTCTATTTCTGGAACGATAAAACCTATGAAGGGTCTTCCTCCAGATAAAATGGATGCGCCAACTTCTTTAGAAAAATTAGCCTCATTTTGATCTGTGACAAATGTCCCCTTACCTGGTATTCGATAGACTTTACCTTCCTCTACCAGCTGAAGGATTGCATTCTTCGAGGTGATACGACTAACATCAAATTGTCTTGCTAATTCAACCTCTGAAGGTAATTGATCATGCGCCTTATAAGCACCCTTTTTAATCTCGCCCTCCAAAAACTGCTTCAACTGCAAATATAACGGTAGATTACTATCTTCCACATATCCCCCTCCTTAAAAATCCGCATATATCAGGATATATTTTATAATACTGGTTATATATCCAACATATCACTAATAAATAATTCAGTCAATAGAATCATTCGAATAGTACGACTTCACGAAAAAGGACTTTTCAAAGGAACCACTGGATTAAATGGGCGGGAGCAGAAATAGTTTTCGACCAACAGGTGAATCGGTTTTGGAAATTCTGGATACAGTGGATATCGTAAACTTTAATTTTCAGTACGAGTACGTTTTTTCGGACATGATTATACGTGTGTTAACGGTCTTCTTTCGTTCTATATACTCGATTATTAGGGGGGCATCTTCTTTCGTTTTTTATTAATCACGCGCTTTTTATCTATCGCGACTTTGAAAAGAGTACTAGTATTGTCTATTTTCAAAACCACTTTTTAGATGATTAACCTCGGAAGAAGTAACCGCCCTTTTTATGTGTAGGAATTGCCATAGTGTATGCCCAAAATCACAGAAAAAAGGCTTCCCAATTGCAGAAGCCTTTTCACATTGTTATTTTTCAGCAGCGTCCAGTTTGTCCAACATGCGATAGAGCACAACCGCAGTTTCTGCTCTTGTCGTATGCTTTTTAGGGTCGAATGTTCCGTTTGATCGACCATGGAGTAAGCCCAGTATGACTGCGTTGTTTACTGGTTGTTTCGCATAATCGCTAATTTTCGCGTCATCCTTGAATTTGTCTTGTTGAGGCAAATTCGACGTTAGTTTTGGATTTGCATAGTCAACAGCACGCATCATCATGGCTGCCATTTGCTCACGTGTAATGTCTGCATCCGGATCGAAAGACCCGTTTGCCTTTCCGCTTACGATACCTGTGCGATAAGCGGCTTCAATTTGTTGAGCTGCCCATTTTTTCGAAGCTGGGACATCCTTGAATGTTCCTTTATAGTCTTCCACAGGCACTTGCAGGGCTCTTACGAGAAGAACTGTGAATTCAGCGCGCGTCAATTTTTGTTCCGGTGCAAATAATTCAGTTGTTTTTCCTCCTGTGATAAAGCGTGCAGCTATGGAGTCAATCTCATTTTTAGCCCAGTGTTTAGTCGTATCCTTGAATGCAATATTGGCAGACATGACTGTAAATAGGGATGGATTTTTGGTCGAAACGATCCAATAACCATTTTCTTCTTTCCCACCTGCGTAAGTCCATGCATTCACCGTGTCATCGTAAAGAATTGCCGTCGTCATATGGTGATTAACCGTTTGCGTTAACTTCAGTTTTAGTTCGATTGGATAGTCGAGTGCTTGTATTTCTTTATCGTCTGCCCGTAATGAAATATCCACAATCTCACTATATCGGTTGCCAGCTGGAAGAGCGGATCCTTTTTCAGCCATCACATTTGAAACAATAGAGATGTTGTCTTGATGCTGTTGCTGCAATTGCTTCGCTGCATTCACTGGCAATACGATTTCATGACCATCCTTCGCTAAGAATCGAAGTGGTTTGTCCGCTACGATTGCCTGAGATAGTACTTGTTTTGGGATTACCCATTTCGTACTGTTGGAAGTCGGTGTTTGGTTAACCGTCCAAGATTCCTCGGATTTCGTTAGGAGACCATCCGTTACGTTAATGACTTGCTCCCCTGTAACTGGCGGAAGCGGAGCAGGCGGAATGACTTGCTCACCATCATTTCCAGTATTCCCTTCATTTCCTTCATTTCCTTCATTTCCTTCATTTCCTTCATTTCCACCGTTCTCAATTCCTTGGTTACCTGTAGTGAACACAGAAACATCAGAGCGCATTTCTCCCTCAAACGCGTCCTCCACTTGAACATACCATCCATATTTAGTGGAGCGCTCGAGATTTTTCCAGTTCACTTCCGCAACGGAACCATCCGTGATGTTTTCCACTTCCCCAATCTGATCATTTGAAAATACTTCAACTTTGAACATATCTGTCGCAACGACTTTTTCTTTCGGCGTCAAATCTGTTTCAATCGTGAATTCATCTTTTCCAGGATAGTCTACTGGATTGTAGTAGTTATACTGATCCAAATAGGGTGAGTAGGTTTGCATTTGGATGGTGTTTTCAACCGGCTTTACTTTCATAACGCGCAGGAAGCCTTGCCCGCCTTCTGGTCCCCCTTGGTAATCGGCTAACATTTGGTATACTTTCCGATCAGCTTTTCCGTCCATGTCATCGTCGATTTCGTCAACCAGTGTTTCAGCATCATGGTAATGACCCGACAGGACCGCTATCACATTTTTATTCGTCGTGACGACTTCTTGGAATATTTTTTCACCGATTGGACTTCTGTTACCCGATACCAACAAGTATTCATGGAAAGAAAGAATGGCTTTCTTTTCAGGATATTTGGCCAGGATTTCATTCATCCATGCGATATCCTCATCGTTCACTCCCCAACCCATATACATCATAATGAAATCATTACCGTTTGAACTGATGAGATCATAATGGCCACGATTGTTTTTATATGATTCACCATAATAATCTTTTTCGCTGAACCGTTGTTCCCCAAAATATTTACTATATTCATCATAGTCCCCTGTTTTGTGGCCGACATCATGATTTCCTGCCAATACGCCGTAAGGAATGGCTGCATTGTCAAGCGTCCCCATGAATGTGTCAGCACGTTCCCATTGAATCGATTGATCGGCTTTATCGACTAAATCGCCTGTATGGAAAACGTATTTCAAGTTCAGGTTTTCTTTCTCTTCAGCCATCCAAGTTGTCATTCTATCGAAGATATGTGGATAACTTTCGGAATAATATTGTGTATCCGACATCCAGATGAAGGAGTAGTCAAATTCCGTCGTGGATGCAATTTCATCCTGTACCATCACTTGCACTTTTCCGTCCTTGACAAACTCTTTTCCGCTGACAGTACCATGTAAAGTGAAGTTCTGATCGTCTTTTGCCACTTTCCATTCCTGTAGTTCCCATAACGCATTGACATGATTCCATACGTACATGGATACTTTACGGCCGATCAAAGATTTCCCTTCCCAGTTCAGTACAATTTGGTCATCTTCATTGACTTCTTCCCCGACTGCGACTTCAAATCTGTGATACGGGAATTTATCCAGCGAAGAAGTTTCAATATATTCGCCGTCCACTTTAGCCATTTTGGCTTTTTCTGTGACGATCGATTCACCTGCAGGAATCAGCTCTTTTGGCGGTTCCCGATCTGCGCTATTTTCAAATACCGTGATTTCTTCAGCATCTGCTTCAAACTTATAGCCTTTATAGAAAGAAACATTCAAGTCGTCTTTGGTTGGATCCGTCACTTTCACTAGTAGTTTCGCTTCATCCGGATGTACATTTTTCGCACCATCTACTGGAGAAATGATTTCTGGAATGTATGGTTTTTCTTCCAATACCGTAAAGTGAACGTCTTGTTGGACTTCATTCATGACAACATCTTTTGCCGTGAAGGATACCGTGTGTTCACCTGGTGTCAATTTGGCGGAAGACGTCTCAAAAGGCAATGTGATTTCTTTCCCATCCAGCAACGCGGTCAGGCTTTCGACTGAAGAGAATGTATCCTCGACCTCAGCTTGAATCGTAAAGGCTCCTTTGTACGCTTTTCCTTCTTCAATCGAAGGGGTGATGATGGGTGCACTGTTATCGACAATGACTTCCGCTTTTGTATCCAGCGCTTCAATCATATGTGTCCCTTCATTTACTGCCGCCGTATCCCATGCGAACGCTTTAGCGGTAAATTTCTCATCCGGCACACGGAAGTTGAAATCGATCACTGGTTTGGCACTCGCGCTGTCTCCAACTGAAAGCTCTTTTTCGATATGATTGTAGAGTGGATCGTAAAGAGTGGTGCCATCCGCCAATACCAACCGCATATTTTTGACATAGAAATCATCACGGTTCTCTTCAGAATCCGGATCGAAAGGCGATACTTTTGTACCTGCACGAATCGATATTTTTGTGTCGACCCCTTGCGTGAAATGTTCCGGGTCTACAGGTATCGTCAAGGTCGTATAGCTGTTGATGGTATCATCGAAAATGTGGAGCGTTTCATCTCCGATTGTGACGCCGTTTTTAAAGTAAAGATTGACATTTTTCACATCAAAGGCGAAATAGGCCTGTGTTGGGAGTGATGGTTTTGTTTCAGCCGTAACGTCCTGTTTATCGACCATTAGTCGAGCATCCTTGTCATAAGCCTTCAGCAAGACCGTTTTACTTAAATAGGATCCATCTTCCACGTTCAATCCTGTCAGACCTGAGTCGTCAGACATAATATCTATTTTCTTCACATCCGAAGTGACTTCATGAACGCCATCAGACACTTGAACATAATAACTCAAGTCATCCCTGCCAATTAAATCCGGTAAAGGAATTCGATGTGTATAAACAGTAGAATCGTAGGTTTTTGTTAAATCGACCATACGGTATTCATCGAGTTCATTTGTTTTGTAGAATAGACGTACCGTTTTAACGCCAGCCTCATCCGTTACATCGAATGAAAGATCCAGATTTTCGTGTCCTGACGTCGAGATGGCTTCCGTTAAATCGATCACTGACGGTGCTGTTTGATCCTTTGGAACTGTAACTTTTGCCTTTGGTATTTGAATCGGTGACAAGCTTCCTGGTGTTGCCTGTTCCACGCCACCACTGTATTTGATCATGACATTCGATTTGCCATCTGACGGGAACGTATATAAAATTCCTTTGTTGGCAACCGTGTCATCTACATTTGGCTGGTCGTAATAGTAAGCAGCTGAACTATCGAGACCTGTATTCGTTGCGATGGCTAGCCCACGATGACTCGAGTTGGCCATTCCACCTGATTGAATTTCCGTAATGTCTACATTTTTGGTCAAATCCACGTTATAGAATTTGTTAAAATCAGCCACTGTCTTTGATTGATTATCCGCATTTTTGATCCAATAAACGATGGTTTTTCCACTAGGTAGGATGATATCCTCTTGGTCCGCTTTCCATATCAAGTCCGCTTCCGGTCCTTCTGCTGGGTAACGGTAGCGAATCTTGTAATCTTTCAAGTTAATGGCTTCTGTAGAGTTGTTATATACTTCTATAAATTCATAGCCATCCAGTGATCCTACATTCGTCGAGTCAGGGACAAGTTCTGTCACGAGAAGGGCAGGAACATTTTGTGGATCATAGTCCATTCCTTCAATCTCCACTTCATATTCATCAGTAACGGCTGTTTGTTGTCCATCAAATGCTTCAATGCGGTAAATCACTTTTTCTGTCAGTAATTCCGCTCGGTCAATTTGGGCCTCAAACGTATTTTCTTCTGCAGAAGCAATCATATCTTTTTGAAGCCAGCTGCCGTTTTCCGTTAGTTTGTAGAACAACTTCACTGTTTCGAGTTTTGTTTCATCTGTTACCACGGACTTAATGTTGAAATTTTCACCGACCTTCACTTTTTCGATTGCTTGATGTACAATGACAGGCGCTTCCTTGTCTTCGACAATAGGTCCATCAGGGGCTTGTCCTTCGATCAACCTCCCCGGTGTTGGCGCTTCAGAAGCTGTCAGGATTTCCATCGCTTTCCCGTCTTCACCAACCTTGTATTGAATGCCCTGATTTGCAACGACATCATCTTTACCGTATTTTGCTGATGTAAAAATATTATTGGACGTATCTGCAACCGATAACGTTCGCTCAGCACTGTTTGTCATTCCATCCGACTCTATGTATGTAAATTGGTGATCCGTTAGCTGCGTATTAAACTCCGTATTGAAATCTGTCAGTGTCAGATTCGTATTTTCTTTATTTTTGATCCACACGACTAGGGTCTCTCCTGGAGCGATGGCTTTGTCTTCTTTAAAAGTCCAATCTACCATTTTCCCATCAGGATATCCGTAAACCAACTTGTAATTCTTTAAATTAATCATTTGACCGCTATTGTTATACAGTTCGATAAACTCAAAAGCATCCGTTGACGAACCAGCGACATTAGTACTATTAGGCAACAATTCCGTAATCAGGATTGGAGAAAATGTTGCAGCCTCCACATGTGTCGGGCCACTTGGCAATAACCCGGTAGGCGAATCGATTAACGTGGAAAACGTTAAACTACTCATCAACGCAAAAGGTACCATAAATTTCTTCTTCATAATTCGCAATTCCCCCCAAGTTAAATTATTCCTTTACTAGTATAAGGGAATACTATTTGAGTATTATGAAGTGCATGTTAACGTTATGTAAATTGAAAGATTTTACTAGATTGCGTTCAGATACATAAAAAAACACCCGTTCACCAATTTAAATGATCGGTGAACGGATGCTACATATTTTATTGATTGATTTTGTGTAATGAAAATAAAGTTGTCGTATGTTGTTCCTAGAAACACAATAAGTGAAAGATACCAGGCTCTAAAATAATTCAATATGAACCTGCCACCGCGAAATGTCGTTATTCAGCTATTACAAAGCCACTGATATTTTCAATTATATAATTCTGTTGCAGCATGCTCTTTCTTCCCATGTAGGAAATAGTAAAGGACAGTAGTTGCGAGGATCAGAATGCCCATAATGACATACATCATACTATATCCGGTTACCGGAATTAGGAATCCAAGGAGATAAGGACCGAAACCAAGACCAGCATCTAGAAAAATAAAGAATGTTGATGTTGCAAGTCCCAAGCGATGAGTTGGTGTCAATTTAACAGCGATTGCTTGAGTACTCGATTGCATATTCCCGAAGCCAAGACCGATAAAAGCACCTGCCACTAACAAGATGATGCCGCTATGTGCTGCACTGAGAAGCAGTATGCCGGCAGCAAAGAGAAGAAAAGCAGGATACATGATGAAGTTCGCACCTTTCAGGTCCATTAAGCGACCGGTGAATGGGCGTGAGACAAGTACCGCAATTGCGTAGACAAAGAAGAAAAAGCTTGAGATTTCAACCAAATCGATTTCAATCGCATAGAAATTAATAAAAGAAAGGACGCTGGAGTAACAGAAAGCAATCGCAAGTGTAACAAAGGCGATCGGCAATGCTTTCGGCTCAATGAAGTTGGAAAGTTTAAATCCTTTTCTTTCAGAAGCTTTAGTCGGTATTTCCATTGCAGGAACACGGAGGAAGAAGGCAATCAGTAAACAGATGACACCCAATGCAAGACAGAAAGCAAAAATCATTTGATAACTCGTATGCTGGCTCATAAATAGCCCGATGAATGGTCCGATTGCCGTAGCCAGTGTTGCACTCATACTATAGTAACCTATGCCTTCCCCCCTTCTTGTAGCTGGAATCGTCTGTGCAACAATCGTTCCTGTCGCCGTGCTCGCTACCCCCATTGCAACCCCATGGATTAACCGGTTAATCAATAGGAAAGTAAGACCCAGATTCACAAAATATAAAATGGCGGTCAATGTAAAAAAGAGTAAACCAATGAACAACGTTCTCTTGCGGCCAATCGAATCTATATATCGACCGATAAACAAACGTCCGATTAATGTCCCGATAATAAAGATTCCCGTTACAAGTCCCGCTTGGCTCGTAGAAGCATTGAATTTATCTACCGCATAAACAGCGATCGTCACCATTAATAAATAAAATATTAATGTAATCAAGAAATTGATCGAGGATACAACGATAAAATCCTTCGTCCATAATTTAGGCTTGTTCATTATTTCTACCTTCTTTAGTTAGAATGTTTTCCCGTATTTTAGGAAGCACTTGTAAAATAACAGATTGCTCTTCCATAGAAATCCCTTCCACAATACTCTTCTCTAAGTCCGTTATCCTTTTACGACACACTTGATACATCTCTTCCCCAGCTTCTGTTAGCTGAATGATCTTTTCACGTCTATCTGTACCAGGTATTTGCTTCACAATTTGAAGCTCTTCCAAACGGTGAACCCTTCTCGTAATGGTAGGTTTTTCAACTTCATAGTAAGTGGAAATATCGACAAGTGTCGAAGGTCCATTTTTTTTCACATAATAAATAACCTGCCACAACGAATAAGAAAGCTCGAATGGGCTTAATAGCTCATTCATCGAAGTAATCAATGGGCGATACAGACTTAAAAAATGCCGAAAAAAACCTTCCATTTCATTCATCCCCTCGAAATATAGTTATCATGGGTAACTGTTACTATAGATAACTATAACCTTTTCTCAGAAAATGTCAACTAGGATTTAAATATAGAATCACATGCATAAAAGATAAGCCGTCGATATTATCACGACGGCTTACACTTGAAATTACATTTAGTTCATTTTTTAGCAGATCGGTACCGATGAAATCAAAATAATAGCCGCAAGAAAGTTCTGTCTATAATTGAAGTCTCACTTTTGATTTACGGATTCATATAAGTTAAAGACAGCATTAAATATACTTTTTCATCTGAACGGTTTCTGTATGTATGAAGTTCATCACCTTTAAATTTCAGGACATCCCACTTGTTTAATTGATGGTTTTTACCTCCTACCTCCATCTCCAACTGACCATTTAAGACATGGACGATTTCTTCAGAACCCGCTAAATGATACTCACTGTACGCACTATTCGGTTCAATACATGCCCGATGCCATTCAACACTCCCGAATGTTTTACATAATGGCGTGATAAACCAATCATTATTCTGCCCTGCAAAATGATGATTGGATTCAAATCGATATATTTCGCTTTCTTCTTGGAAATCTACTAAGGAGGCGAGGGGTATATTTAACCCTCTGGCTATTTTCCAAAGAATATTAAGTGTCGGGTTTGCTTCCCCTCTTTCAATTTTTCCTAATGTTAATTTACTAACATCGCTAAAACTCGCTAATTCTTCGATGCTAATCCTTTTATTTTTTCGTATTTCTCTTAGGTTCATCCCTACTTGACTCGATAAGTCAATGTTTTCCTCACTCATATTCCCACACCTTTCCTATTGACCACACCACGATAGGTATATTATGATATACAAACAAGTTAATTATAGTTATATATAACACCAAAAAGTTAACTATAGTATATCAGTTAATCTTCATGATATACAAAAAGGAGTGTTCCTAACAATGAAAAAACCGAAAAATCTATATCTGATTTGGAGTGTTTTTGCTTTATTTATTATATCCATGAACTTACGGGCTTCGATTACGTCAATCTCACCCGTTTTAAAAAATATTCAAGCGGATTTGCATATGTCTAGCGTCTCGATTAGTTTACTTACTGCCCTTCCTGTTTTTTGTATGGGTATCTTCGCCCCTGTCGCTGGAAAGCTGAGTGAACGATGGGGACTTGAGATGACGATTGCATTATCAGTTTTAGTCATTGGTGCGTCCACAGCCTTGCGCCTCGTTGCAACCTTCCCTTTGCTGCTATTAATGACAGCTGTATTTGCCGGAATAGGGATTGCAATTACAGGACCACTTATCTCCGGATACATTAAAAAACATTTTCCTAAAGCGACATCTTCTATGATTGGGGTTTATTCGGCAGGTATGGGGGTTGGTGCGTCTTTAAGTGCTGGATTGGTCGTCCCTGTCATGCATACTTTCCATAATTCTTGGAACGTAGCCTTAGCAATATGGGCGTTATTGGCAGTCATCGGGATTATCGTATGGATTCCGATTCTTAAACGATCTACCAAAAAGAAAAACGAAGCAGGAAAAACTATCAATCAAAAGACGCATTTGCCTTGGAAAAATCGATATGCTTGGCTATTGATGATCATTTTCGCCCTTCAATCTGGCGTATACTATTCTCTTGCAACATGGTTAGCTCCCAAAGTACAAGAAATTGGTTTTAGTGCAGGGTATGCGGCAACAGTCGTCACTATTTTTTCCCTCATGCAGATGATTTGTAGTTTAATCATCCCCATTTTAATCAATAAAAGTGTGAATCGAAAGCCTTGGCTTATTCTCTCCGCTTCTTGTTCTGCCATCGGGATTATCTTATTACTCACTGGAAGCATTTCTCCGATGATTGGGGCTGTTTTAATGGGAATCGGCGCTGGAGGATTATTTCCATTAGCCATGATTCTCCCTTTAGACGAAACCACTACCGCAATCGATGCCAGTCAATGGACTGCGATGGTTCAATTTGGTGGTTATCTCATTAGTGGTGTAATACCTATGCTTGTAGGCGTCGTAAAAGATGTTACAAACACCTATAACTATGCGTTTATGGCATTGCTGTTTATTTTATTGATTATTATATTCTTATCGTTAATAGTTAGGAAAAAGCCGGAATTCAATCTTCCTGCAAATGAGCTAGGCACCTCTACCGGATCCGTCGAATAGAAATCATTCTCCGTACACATGCTGTAGGTATACCCTTATTGGTTTGGGTAATTGCTTCGCGCTATGCTAGGGTTAGGGGGAATTGCACCTTGAAAAGGTTATTAAAAGCCCATACTACTTGGACGCCTATATGGACGGTTGCTATACTCATGCTCTGCATGATTAGTATTTATCTGCCCGTATTTGGCGGGATAAGTACACGCTTAGCCAATTTTCCTCTCATTATCGTGGATGAAGATGAAGGCATGTCGTCTTCCAATACAGGTAAAGAAATTGTCAATAATCTTCTTGAAAAACAAGACGGGCATACATTTAGCTGGAGGGTGACTGCGACCAAGGAAGCTGCAGTAAATGAATTAAAGAACAACCAAGCATATGGAGCCTTAATCATTCCAGCTAGTTATTCTCGTGACATTTTAGAATTGCGAGATGTGCTGTTGACCGGAAAAGTGGAAGGAAAGCCCGCTCAGTTAGAAATACTTATTAATGAAGGTGGAGGCCAAACGACAACAACGATTGCGACAAACGCGCTAGAAACGATTGCCACTACCGCTTCAACTAAAATCAGCGACGATCTAAAAGAAGAATTGATCCACAAAAATATCGAATTGTCTCCCAAAACCGCAACACTGATGGACAATCCGATTCGCTACACGCTGACAAACGCATTGGGACTTTCTGAACACACCAATAACGGAATGACGCCTTTTATGATGGTTCTCATCACTTCCATTTCGGGTCTGATGGGTGTCAATATGATTAATACCTATCTTAAAAATAGTAGCGCAGGTATTAGAAGTGATGGACATCATCTAAGTAACACAAGTGTTCTTGGAACTGGAATGCTATTAGGGGTTATTTTATCTGCACTGGTGGCTGCCGTTTTGCAGATCGCTGTATTTGGTGTATTCGGAAGTTCCCACTCGACAAGCATCTGGCTCATTTTTCTATTCACCTTTTTGTGTTGCATGACAATGTACTTCCAATTTAAAATGATTTCGTTGTTTTTGGGACAATGGGGAATTCTAGTGATGTTCCCTTTAAATTTCTTAGGCATCTTCTCCAGCGGCGGTGCAGTTCCAATCGCAACATTACCATTTATCCACCACTTGTTCAGCAATTTCTTACCAACACGCCATATGGTGGATGGCTTGAGGGTCATGCTTTATTACAACGGCAAATTGCAAGCTGGACTTGGAATTTCTTTATTGATCATTTTGGTTTATTTTGTTATTTTCCTAGGAATCTGTTCGGTCGTCGCATACCGTACGCATCGCAAAGAACGTGCTACGAGTTATAATGGACTTTTATAACACAAAAATAGCCGGGTTCCTATACAATTGTGTACCTTCCATTCTCCTAAAGTTATTTCATTTTGTTCCTAAAAACACAATAACCCCCTATCAGACACTCTGATAGGGGGTTAGTAAAGATATTTTATTCCTGATTAAACCACAGTTCATCTTTGTCATCAACGTCGCCATTATAATTGATAAAAATTTCATCCCCTGCTTTGATATCTGTGTAAGCAAAGAAGTCGAATGTTTGATTTTTAAAATTAATGTCATACGTTGCATTCGGTTCATACGAATGATTAAACAACATGCCATAACCCAGGAGGATAGCAGATTTACCGATTCCATACTCAAAAGCGTAGTCACCTAGGATTGTTTTCTCAATGTATTGATGCTCGTCGTTAGGATAAGATATCACGGGTGCTTCATGTAAAAGCTCCCCTTTTTTGACATCACATGTCGCAAATATTCCTCTATTGAATTCTCCATCACTTATTGGAGATGTTTTTACCTCAATCATGTTTTTTTCTCCTACTCACATTTAAAATTTTCTTTCTAACTGTAACACTAAATTGACCTTTATGCTCTTCCGCCACTTTTCTTTATTCCATGGACTTCTTCGATTTGATAAAAATCATGGAACAAGCAATCATCACAAATGCGACTAACGCTAGAAATGGGATCGTCACAAACCCAAACCAATTTATATACTCGGTATTACAAGGTACACCACTCACACATGGCTTAATGCCACCAAAGCCCGGTATCTTCTGCTCTAAATAGTGCATGAGTGAAATGCTTCCTCCAATAAGCGCTAAGGGCAGCACGAACTTTTTAACGGAACTGTCATTCTGGAACGTTCCAATCCCTAAGATCAAAGTAAGGGGATACATAAGAATTCGCTGGTACCAACACAGTTCACATGGAATAAATCCTTTTATTTCACTAAAGTACAAGCTTCCAAACGTAGCCACTAATGAGACAACCCAAGCGCCGTATAATAAAAATCCTTGTGTAGATGTCGCTCTTTTATTCCCCATTAGTTTTTATCCTTCAATCCTTGTTCGATTGCTGCCTGAATGGCTTCATAATCAAATGGATCCTCGATCATTTCCCCGTTTATCACAATGGATGGGGTCATTGCAACACCGGCTTCTCTTACTAAATCTTCATCCTTTTTAACACTTTCCATAGTCGCCTGTTGTTCCATATCTTCTTTTAATAGAACCTGATCGATCTCAGGAAATCCACTTACAATTTCAAGAATTTTTTCAGGTGTTATCCATAATCCATCATGATTTTCAACTGGCTGTGCATCAAACAGTGCATGATGGAAGCTCCAATATGCATCTGGGTTACGCTCAAAAACAGATTCAGCGGCAATCGATCCTAACGTCGATTCTTTACCGTGGAATAATACGTTCACGAATGAAAATTGTACTTTACCTGTTTCGATATAGTCAGCCACCAATTTCGGATAAATCATTTCTCCCCACGCTTTACATGCAGGACATTTAAAATCACCGAATTCCACAATCTTCACGGGAGCATCTTGCTCGCCAAGTGATGGTTGTCCAGTGACATCAATTTGCTTGATGTCACTTGGTAGGGCTTCCTGTTTATTGCTAAATACAGCGATTACCGCCACCAGTACCGCGACTACGAGTGTCAAAACAACTGCTATTTTCATCGTTGAATTCTTTTTCTGGTTCATAAAATGCCTCTTCTCTATTATTTTTCTATACCATTATTGAATGCTAGCCATTAAGCCAAAATAGAGCGAAAGAATACAGAACATCCCCAAGAAAAATGGAACAACTGCAGGGACCTGTTTCTTAAAGCTGACTATGATCAGCCACATGAAGATCAATGCCACGATAAAAAACAATGTATTAATTGTATGTAACCCCAATTGTACATGCATCGAAGGATCAATCACCCCTGCATAAAAATAATCAAAGATTGCGGAAGGTCCAGTACCAGCAAGCGCCATTTCAATACTATGAGGGGGTTCCTGTTGCCCCAAGACGCCCGTTGCAACAAAAGTAAAGAACAGTAACAGGCTTTCGAATTTCAACCATGGTATAGGATTGATTTGCTCTTGTCGCTGCAATTTGCGCTTCATCCAAAATCCATTCATAAAAGCAAAAAACAACACAGGAATAATGGTCAAATGCTTTACTAATAAGGCTTGTCCATAAGTTAACATCCAGGCGTCGCCATACTCATTTACATCGACGACTAAGGTCATCAGAAAGAATCCCGTTCCCATAATCGTGAGAAAACAACCGATTGCCAAAGGTGTAAACCACCTCAAATAAGCAAGCCAATTGTCTTGACTTTTTGAAAACCAGCCGACGATAAGGAGTAGTCCGATCCAAACCGTAACAGCTAAAAAGTGCAAAGAGTGAACAACAAACCCGCTCCATTCAGTGAGTGATGCTGCGTGACTTGCCCATCCCAATGCCAACATAAGGATGAACGTGAAAACAAGTGAAATCCCAGACAGCACTTTGCTTTTCAATACCGGGAACAACGAAACAAATAGGTAAAAGAAAATTGCAAGTATGACAGTGACATTCCATGCCTTGCCAACTTCAAACCCGGTAAGAACATTTTGCAACGTCAACATCAGGCCGATGTCTTCATAAAGAAATAGGACGATTCGAATGACAGGTGCAGCCGAAAAGAACACAATACCTAACACCGCTAGTTGAATCAGTCGTTTCGAAATACGTATTTCCGGTTTCAGGCGATCCGGAATAAATTGAATGATAAATGCGCCCATTAAAAGTGAAAAACACAGATACAATAAACTTTCAGCAATATAAATCCAGACCATTTACTTCTGCCTTCTTCCTATAATCCAGCCAACAAACCCGCCAGCGATTGTAAATAAAACCACAAGAATAACAACGAGTACATCATTTGACGCTATTATTGATTTATCTTCTACTTGCTGCTCTATTGGTTTTTCTGCAGGCTTGTCATTCGAATCAGCGGGTGTTTCTGGTACTTCTTCATCTGCCACCTGATTCATCCCGTCTTGTTGATTAATCACAAAAGAATAGCTCCCCTGTATCGGATGCCCGTCCGCACCAATGATCTTCCAGTCCACAGTATATGTACCATTCTCCAATGGGGACATGAAGGCGCCTGTCATCACTTGACCATCTACTTGGATAGTATTAACGACGACTTCCTCTTCATTTTCGTTAAAGACTTTTACCGTACTCGTTGACTCGATTTTCGAATTAAATTCCAAAACAACTTCATGAACGTCCCCAGTTACGACTTCCCCATCAGCTGGCGAAGAACTCGTTATACCCGTATGCGCAGAAACAGTCGTTGCAAAGGCAAATAACAAAATCAGTGTTGCGCTCATAATTTTCTTCATTTTTTCATTTCCTTTCAAACGCAGTAAAATTAACGTCAATCACATTTATTGTACAAGAAACCCCACATATTAAAACTATTTTTATAGAGAAAACATGCTTAATTCACAACTTCTGTAGATGTAGACATAAAATCGACACACATATTAGTTTTCACTAATATGATAATAATTGACACACATATTAGCAATCGATAATATGATAATAACAAAACACATTAGTGCCGCCTAATATGAAAGGAGTAATTCCATGACTCAAATTGATTTAGATCTTAAAGTGAAGTTTTTACGTGCATTCGGAGATAAAACAAGGATTCAAATATTAGAGTGCATCAAATATGAAGAAAAGACTGTATCACAAATTGTTGAAAGTATAGAAGGTAATCAGTCCAATATTTCGCAACACCTAGCCTGTCTCAAGGGATGCGGAATCATTGTAGGAAGGCCAGAAGGAAAATACGTCTTTTATGGATTGCGAAACCAGCAAATTAAAGAGTTGTTAGACACATTTGATACCGTACTTGGTCAAATTGAAGACCAAGTTGCTTGTTGTGAAAATCATATAAGTTAAGGGTGTGCTTAAAATGGATAAAAAATGCTGTTCATCCAAAGTAGAATCCCCAAAAGTAGAGGAACAAACAACCTGTTGCAGTAGTAACCCGATAAATAAGGTAGTCAAAGATGATTGTTGTCAGTCGTCTTCAATGATTGAGAAAGAAAACACTACCATAACGACTTGCTGTAGCAATCAGGAATCCGGCAAGGACTCGAGTATTCAAAGCGATTGTTGCAGTGGTTCAGGAAAGACTCTAGATCCGGTTAACATAAACCTTGGTGGGGGAATAAGAGAGGAATTTCGAGTTTATGGCATGGATTGCCCAGCTTGTGCGGTGACCATTGACAAAAGTTTAAGCACTCAACCAAACATCAATGGTGTAAACGTGAACTATAGTACAGGAAAAATGCAGGTACATTCGACTGAAGAACTTGAATTTGAATCTATCCAAAAACATATGAAGAAGCTAGGCTTTGAAGTTGAACCTATTAAAGTGAATAGTAACTTGAAGCATTACGTTATCGAAGGTATGGATTGTGGATCTTGTGCGCTAACAATTGAAAACCACTTGAATACTAGTCCTTCCGTCAAACGCGTTCAGGTGAATTTTTCAACTGGCAAAATGAAAATCGAACATGAAAATAGCCCAGAAGACATTATTAAGGAAGTCTCTAAAGCTGGATTTAAAGCGTCACTCATTACGAACAATAAGCTGGCTCCCTCCTCCACACGTTCTAGTAATCCAAATGGGGCTGTCATTGTTTCAGGCATCTTCATTGCGCTAGGTTTTATTGGATCGTTTACAGGAATTTCTCCTTATCTATCCATAACAATGTATGCAGTTGCCATGATCATCAGCGGGTATAAACCAGTGAAGAGTGCTTATTATGCGATTAGAAGCCGTTCATTAGACATGAACGTCCTCATGTCGGCTGCTGCAATCGGAGCTGCCTTTCTAGGCGAATGGCTTGAAGGGGCCACCGTTGTTTGGCTGTTTGCACTAGGGCATAATTTGCAGAATCGTGCTATCGAAAAAACACGAAAATCAATTCGCGGTCTTATGGAGTTAACCCCTCCAGAGGCTTGGGTTAAAGTTGGCCATGAATTAATCAAAAAGCCCGTTGAAGAAATAGCCATTCACGACGTGATTGTCGTGAAACCTGGGGATCGAATCCCATTAGATGGCGAAGTGCTAGAAGGCGAATCCAGTGTCAATCAAGCGGCTATCACAGGTGAATCCATCCCTGTCGATAAAGGAATAGGGAGTTTCGTGTATGCAGGTTCTATCAATGAACATGGATCACTGAGCGTTCGTGTTACAAAACTAATCGAGGATACAACTATTTCTAAAATCATTCATTTAGTGGAAGAAGCACAAGAGAAAAAGGCGCCTACAGAAGCGTTTATTGATAAATTTGCTCGCATCTATACACCTGTTGTATTCCTACTTGCTCTTTTAGTCATGCTCATTCCCCCATTATTCGGATTTGGCACTTGGGATGAATGGATCTATAAAGGGTTAACGCTGTTAGTGATTGCCTGTCCTTGTGCACTAGTTATCTCAACGCCAGTGGCCATAGTCTCAGCCCTTGGAAATGCTGCCAAAAACGGCGTTCTGATTAAAGGTGGCACATTCTTAGAAAATGCGGGAACGATTAATGCCATCGCCTTTGACAAAACTGGAACACTGACAGAAGGAAAACCAAACGTTACTGATATCGTAGTCTTTAATAATACAGAAGAAAACCTGTTATCAATCGCTCGTACGTTAGAGGAATATTCCACACATCCCATCGCTAAAACAATCGTGGGTTACGCGAAAGATAAGAACATTCAAGCAAAGAATGGTGCAGCGTTTAAGAACATTGCGGGAAAAGGAATTCAAGCGACAATCGGTCATATCCCCTACTTCGCAGGAAACATCAAATTATTTGAAGAGGTTAACACCCCTATTGACCATCATCTTGACGAAATTCTAAGACTGCAAGATGAAGGAAAAACCATAATCATTATAGGGACAGCCGAACAGATCTTAGGGATCATTTGTGTGTCAGATACGATCCGAAAAGCAACGAAAGTGTCGCTTGCACATCTAGAAAAAATAGGCGTTGAGCAAGTTGTCATGCTGACAGGTGATAACGAAGGGACAGCCAAAGCAATCGCCCACGAAGCTGGTGTAAATCGCTATTTCTCTGAACTATTACCGGAAGAAAAAGTAGATACGATCAAACAATTGCAAGCAGAAGGCTATCGTGTAGCCATGGTTGGCGATGGCATAAACGACGCCCCTGCATTAGCAACTGCCGACCTTGGAATAGCAATGGGCGGTGCTGGTACAGATACGGCAATGGAAACTGCTGATATTGTTTTAATGGCTGACAACTTAGAGAAATTACCACATACAATGAAGCTAAGTCGAAAAGCATTGTCCATTATCAAACAAAATATATGGTTTTCGATAATCGTTAAAGTCGTCGCATTACTACTCATACTCCCAGGCTGGTTAACGCTATGGGTCGCTGTGTTAAGTGATACTGGCGCTGCACTGATCGTTATTTTAAATGCACTTCGGCTTTTAAGGGTCAAAGGGTAATTCACTATGAACCATGTAGTGGCGAGCCAAACCGTTTACGGTTTCAGGCTCTTTTTTTGTTCACATGAAAATAGTTCTTCTGAGTGGAGCTCTTCCCAGCATACTGTTTGATCAAATCATACCCGTTCATTTATAACGCATGAACCTACTTTATTGAGGCAAATTCAAAGAATCCATTTTGAAAAAATCAATCAAAATGGATTCTTCAGTATAGAATATAGATCGAATGTTCACGAAAAAATTTGATCTTAATCGGGTAATTTTCTTGAACATCAGTACCCGTTCGTAGTAATAGGTTAGCTAGAGATTTTAAATGGATCTGTCCTTTTCTGTTACCATCTATGACCCGACTATTTTTTCTCCCCTTGGCTGACTGCTGTTGGCGTCCGGTTCGACGGTGATGCCGATTTGCTCAAAAGTCTGCCCTTCGGCGAGCTGGTAGGTCAGTATACCGGATCCGTTTTCATCCGGCTTGAATATGCCGCTATTTTCCCTTGTCCCGTTTTTCAGCAGCCAAACCTGGTAAACCTGTGAACCTTCGACGCCGGGTAATTCGTGAACCTGCACCACCAAATTTTTCTCTGATCCCTGCTGGACAACATATGCGATGCCGTTTGTTCCTGGGCGGCTTTGATTGGCTGCTTTTAAGGGAATGGTCGTTAAAATCTCAATAGGTATATTTTTGGCATGGCGATTTTTTTCCTGAACATCCGCTATTCCTAGGCCAATAATCACGAGCAACAAGACGGCCACGATACTAGTTGAAACTGGAGTGAAATGGTTTTTGAGCATCATGGCAAGCTTGCTCATCTTAGCCATGAATGTTTCCGTACCGCTTTTCGTTTTGTGATCAAAAACAAACCCCAGTACCTCTCCTTTCAGCAATTCAGGTACCTCGATTTCTGTATAATCGAACGGCAAAGCATGCCAGGCCTGAGACAATTCCTGATGTTCTTTATTACACTCCGTACAATTCTTTAAATGTTCAACAAAGGCCATGCGTTCGCTCTCCTTGAGCTCATTTGCTATATATGGAATTAAATGATCACAATCCCTTCTCATTTTATATCCTCCAATTCCAGATGCTTCCTCAAACCTTTAAGTGCCTGGTGCAGCCTGCTTTTGATTGTGCCGAGCGGCTCTTGTTCCAGCTTAGCGATCTCTGAAAGAGAATACCCTTTCCAATAAAGCATATCGATTAATTTTTTTTGCGCCTTGGGCAATTTGTTTTTCGCCCTAACAATATCATTCGTATTTACCCGTTGCTCGATTGCATTGGCAAGGTCGGCGATCTCTTCGTGATCCTCTTGACAGTGTTGCGTATGCCTCTTCTCTTTGCGGTGGTAGTCAATGCAAATATTGCGAGTAATCGTGAGGAGCCAATTTACAAAGTTGCCTTGAGTGGGATCGTAATGGCTGTTTGTTGTCCATAGCCTCAAAAAGACTAACTGAATAATCTCTTTCGTCTTATCCTCATCCCCATTACAAAATTTCATAACGAAGCCGTAAACAAGCTTTATATATCGATCATATAGCTCCTCTAATGCGTGACCGTGTTTTTCGTTTACCAATTTCATTAATTCCGCATCGTCATTTTCTTTCATATGGCACTCCCTGCTATTGGATAAAAATATATTGCTATTATACTATTTTGAAAGTAAGGATGGGAACGACCACGACTGATCGTTCCCTAGGCCGGCTTATTCAAATACTGTTTCGCTGTTTACGACAAACCATACATCTTTTATTCCTTGTCCGTTTACATCCCCCGCTTGCTGGTCTTTTGCAAAATAATAGAGAGGAAAGCCTTTGTACGTGACCTGCTTCTCCCCGTTGTCTTCTCTTGTAATCATACTGAAATCCTTTTTATTAAAACCTTCCACGACATCGAAATCCTCCTGGGTAAATGCCGGCCAGCTTGCCAGGCAGTCTCCGCTGCAATTGCTTTTTCCTGCTTCGTCCTTTTTAAAGTAATACAGGGTCCTTCCCTGTGAATCCGCCAAGTACTCTCCAGCTTTTTCATTCTCCAAAAGCTGAAGGCTGTCAGTCGGGGCTTGTTCCGTTTGGGCTTGATCGGGTTGATCCGTCACTGTTTTTTCCTCAGCACTTTTTCCGCAGGCAGCCAAAGCAAAAATAATCGAAAGCATCGTGAGCATAAAAATTCCTTTTTTCATGGATGTTCCTCCCCGTTTTTTTAATTTAAGGCTCGCTCTTACTTCCAGCCCCATTTTTGAAAGATTTGGTGAGATTCTTCCGTTCTTAAATAATCAATAAATTGCTGTGCCTCTTTTTTCTGATCGGTGATTTTCGTCAGGACAATCGGCGTTCCACGATAGAGCTTTTCTTCTTCGGGCAGCTCGATCAGGTCGGTCACATCCTGGAGCCGGTAATGCCACGATTCATAGGTAATCCAGGCGTCCAGGCTGGAATTCGATTTCCATCTTTCAATGGCTTCAGCACTCGACTTTACAGAAAGGTTAATATTTTGGGAAATTCCTTCGATTAGCCCTTTTCTGCCTGCCAGGTCTTCCCACAGGCCAAGCTGGCCAGCCCCATTCACATCGATTATTTTAACTCCCTTTTTCGTTAAATCCTCCAGGCCTTCAATCTTCTTAGGGTTTCCTTTCCTCACCAATATTCCTGCAGCACGTGGGTAAAGCTCCGTACGTGATTTAGTGTCGATCATTTTGGGGTGGTTAAAGATGAAATCCTGCAGCATATATTCGGAGCCACCGTAAATAATATCTACATCTTGCTTTGCCTGGCTGATCCAATTGCTCTCTGGTCCAGCTGTTACTTCCACCTTGATTCCCGTTTCAGCTGAAAAATGTTCAGCTGCTTCCTTCACCGGTCCAAGTGGTCCGCCTGGTCCGTACACCCGGATGACATGATCACCTTGGCTTGAATTCGGTGTCGCTTGGGGCGCCGGCTTACGGTCCATTTTTGCATAGGCTGACAATCCGGTAACCGTAATGACAAAGAGCAGTAAAACTGATAGAAACACGGTCTTCTTCATGATTCTTCCTCCATTTCATACATGTTTTTTAATGGTACTATCAAAGGAAACGAAGGGAGGCTGTAAACGGTTTGATTTTAATTGCGGAATAGTTAGAAAGTTGTACAAATACATTGCAAATTAATCTGCTGAAGAATAAATAAAGGTGTACCTTCGCAAGTACCTAGCTTGCTCGATGGTCTGTTTACGAACAATGACGACTTCTTCGCCCAATAGTTCGACGGAATGTAAGGGAAATCCGGAATCCTAACAATTGTTTACAATCATTTACACTTCTTTCATACTGGTTTAACAATCTCTCTTTATACTAAGCATTGTTAGAATAAAAATAGCAGGAGGTTTTCTTAGTGTTTAAAAAGAAGATGTTAAAAAAAATTATTCCAGTTGCCGTACTTTCAACTGTAGCAATCGGAAGCGTGCTCGGAAATTCATCCGCCTTTGCGAAGGAAGAAAAAGGCAACAACGCAGAGATCAAAAATGTAATTTTCCTAATTGGTGATGGTATGGGTACTTCCTATACTTCTGCTTATCGTTATTTTAAAGATGACCCTACTACGCCTATTGTGGAAAAAACCGAGTTTGACAAGTACCTTGTCGGACAACAAATGACTTATCCATCAGATCCAAAAGAAAACATAACAGATTCTGCCTCTGCAGCTACTGCCATGTCAGCAGGCGTGAAAACCTATAATGCGGCAATTGCTGTCGATAACAAAAAAGAACGAGTAAAGACTGTTCTGGAAGCAGCAAAAGAAAAAGGGAAAGCTACTGGGCTAGTAGCTACCTCAGAAATTACGCATGCCACTCCAGCATCGTTCGGTGCTCACGATGAAAACCGTAAAAACATGAATGCCATTGCAGAAGACTATTACTTTGAGTTAATAAATGGCGAACATAAAGTGGACGTACTCCTTGGCGGAGGTAAATCGAATTTTGAACGTCCAGACCTAAATCTGGCCAAAGCCTTCAAAGAAGACGGATTCAGCTACGTAACCAATAAAGAACAACTTTTAAAGGATAAAAACGACCAAATTCTAGGATTGTTTGCTGATGGCGGTCTTCCGAAAACCATTGACCGTACAGACGCTATCCCATCTCTTGAAGAAATGACAACTTCAGCAATCGATCGCTTACAAAAAGATAAAGATGGGTTTTTCCTAATGGTTGAGGGTAGTCAAATTGACTGGGCTGGCCATGACAATGATATTGTAGGTGCTATGAGCGAAATGGAAGACTTTGAAAAAGCATTTAAAGCTGCCATTGATTTCGCAAAAAAAGACAAGCACACGCTCGTAATCGCAACTGCTGACCATTCAACTGGCGGATTTTCGATAGGTTCAGATGGTGTTTATAACTGGTTGACTGAACCGATTAAAGCTGCGAAACGTACTCCAGCCTTTATTGCGGATGAGATTGCCAAGGGTATGAATGCAGAGAAAACGTTAAAAACACATATTGATCAAAAATTGTTACCTTTGACAACTGCTGAAGTCCAGTCTGTAAAAAATGCCGGCAAAAAAGCCAGTGACATCACTGACGCAATCGAAGCCATTTTCGATAAGCGTTCTCAGACAGGCTGGACAACAGGCGGGCATACTGGTGAAGATGTGCCCGTATATGCATTTGGCCCTTCTAAAGAGCTTTTCGCAGGACAAGTAGATAATACAGATCACGCCAAAATCATTTTTGATATATTAAGCAAAGGGAAAAAGTAATAAATAATGTCGATAGGTCCCCGTTGCCTGAAAAAAGCAACGGGGACTTTTCTTCGTACTAGAAAAATGAGGAGGATTCCTTTGAGAAAATTGTATTTCATTCTATTATTTGTAGCACTAGCTGGATGCTCAACCGGAAACAATCCTGAGGAACAAGCGGCGGTAAGCAGGACACAAAAACCTCCCCTAGAAATGAATAAGGATGTCTTTGTTCCAAGCCCACACATAACCGATGACCGCAATCTTGTAAAAATAGGAGAATCAGTAACCGATTCAAAAGGTGGGCTCATCTTAAAACAATCCAAAATCGTTAATCAGGACATACAGGTAGGCCCTGTTAAGCTGAGCATTAATGATATTAAAGTGATGCAATTTACGCCAGCCCACAGCATGGTCGATTTTTTTCACGCGCAAACACACGAAAAAGTATTTGATTTTGTAAAAATCGAAGTAGAAGTCAACAATTCATCCAAAGAGCCCATCATATTCAACCCCATTGCTTTCCTAAACACGAATAGCGGGGAACACAAAACGTGGGAAGATGATATTTACGTCGAAGAATTACAAGGTGAGATCGCACCGAATGATGTCAAAAAAGGAAATATCGGTTTTATTCTTGAAAATACAGCTGACATTCAATCGATTGAGTTGTTAACAAGCGATGTTTTACATACTGATGAAGAAATTATTGCACAGGCACAAAGTATTAAAGTTGATTTTTAATAACCCATTCTCGAACGTAAGAAAAGGCCCATGGACAGTTTGATGACATAGCAAAATAACTCTCGATAAATTGCTATGAAACTCAAACAGCCCAAAGGCCTTTTTATATTCATCATTACATAATCACTCAATAATGAAGATTTGAATTAAAAGTTAAAGTGAAAAATTATATATGAATACAGCTCCAAGTGTAAAACAACAAGTAAATAGAGCACCTTCCCAAAACCTGTATATTCATTCGAAATCAATATAACTGATTTCACTCATCATCTTATCGGATGATAGTAAGAAGGCTTTTTCTTGTTGATTCGACTTCATATAATACAAAAACAACTTTTTTTCATAATGTTGTTTCATAATCTGGTCTCCGCAGGCACTGAAAAAGGGCAAAGCTTTTTTTTCAATATACTGATAAAATCCCTTTTCATTTTGCCGGATCTTTTGAAGTTGCATTTCAAAATAGATCTGTCCTCTAAGATATTTATTTTGTTGTGCTAGTTCTAACCCTTTTATCGAAAGATTGATAAGTTCTGCTTTGGAAAGGAATTTCCCTTCATAACAACTTGAAATATACCCGTCAAGAACTCGATAATAATCGGCATCCCCTTCCTTTGCAATTTCCAATGCCCTTTCATATGCCTGTTTGGCCTCTACGTATCTTTTTCTTCTAAAATATTCAAATGCTAGATTACCGTAAATTATGGATTCTCTTTCAACTGCGTTAATGGATTTACAGACATTCAGTAGCTTCTCATACTGCTGTTTGATCTCATCCATACTATTAGGTTCTTTCAAATGTAGTAGGGTTAAAATTATGTTTTCTATATCAACGATTCTTATAAGATTTAACGTTTTTTGGAAGTATTTCAGAGCTTTTTGTCCATAATAATACGCTTTGATATCTGAGTTAATTAAGAAGTAAGCGACTGCCAAATGATAATTATATTCTAAATTCGGGTAATTTTCATCGATTTTCTTTAGCGTTTCAAGGCAAGAATTGTAGCTTCCGATTCCAAACAGGTAGATTCCATCTACATGCCTATAAAGATTTTTCTCATAATCGTTCAAAGAATAATACCGTGCCTTAATGATTGCTAAATTTTTTTTTGCTTTGGGATAATCTTTTAGAAATATGTAATATCTCGCCAATAGCAGATGGTATTGCATGTTAAAATCAGCTAGATTCCGTAAAGAATCTTTTTCTATCTCACTTTTAAGTCGATGAATTTCATTTGAATCATTCATAATGATGGAATTGTTCCAATCTGCTAGCTTTTCTTGTAAGAGATAATAGCGAGATCGTTCATCTTCCATAATTATTCCCATTTTCTCAGCAAGTAAATCGATAATGTCATGAGAATACTCAGTAATATTACGTTCTATTTTACTAAGGTGAGTGACAGAACAAATCCCTTTAACCAGTTGTCCTTGGGTTAATTCTAATTCTTCGCGATAGAATTTAATCAATTTTCCTTCAATCATAATACACCTCTGATTTTCTAGTTACTTTAGAGTAGTCAGGCAACATTAGTGATACTCCTGCATAATGAAGCGATCTATGCTATTAATTTTTTTATGTAACTTTTACCTGAAAATATTCAAGTCATTGTCGAACTTATATGCTACCCCAATTTTATGGAGCATTATTGTACCACTATACCATAAACTGAATTTCGCCAACACTCAATAAATATCAGTGAGATGAAGGTCATTTGTACAATGACAAAGGATTTCGGAAATTCCACATTTAACGGACATGAACTGGACGCCAAGCAACTGCCACGAGTAAGAAATATCAGTCCCAGAACTTTGATGCTCAATTTGCCCACATCACAACAGCTTATATGCTGCATACCTTTTTATCCTATTGTCGTGTAATGAGCAACTATGGACCTTGCTCGAAGAGCCAATTCGGGGGAAACTGTAGCTTGTAACTTCTGTTTTTAGGGGCAAACAGCAACAAAGCAAAAACCAAGCATAGTAACAGTCGAGGAATTTCACTTCACAAGAAAACTCGACAATGTAGGATTCGTTGTATCCGAATTTACGCCTGTGGAGTGTCAAACCAAATGCGAGTAGCCAGTGCAAAAGCAGGCACGATGAAGCAGGAAGCAAACAAGGCATATAGATTTTTATAGTTTTTTGGCTACGGTGCGAAACGTAAGTAAGAATCACTATCTCGACTCGCTAAATGTCTAAGCCTGATGCGACGAGATAGGATCTATTGTCGATGAATATTTAAAAATCCCCTGTGACAAAGTACATTTGCCACAGGGGATTGTACACACCTTATTTCAAGTTCTTAATCATTTCATCAGCACTAGCCATTAACTCATTATACGCCTTATCAGAAATCAACTTACTTTCTTTCTGCTGATCAAGTAATACCTTAAAGCCTTTCATATGCTTCATAACCTTATCGCCTGCTTCTTGCTTTTCATACTGAGCTACTGCTGTCAAATGCGTTTTCAATGCACGTGCCGCCTGAGCGTTCTTGAATTCGCCTTCTCTTTCAAAACGTTCAACAAGTGCACGGATGATCGCCGAATCAACTACTACAGAATCCGAAATCCCGAATGCCTTTATAACATCCTGATCTATGCGATTTCCTAAATCATCCCATGCACTTGCACGAAGGGAGACATAAGTTCCACTCTTTCTAGGATTAGGAATATCAGCTGTCCAGCCTGTCCCTTCACGAACCACGTCTACCTTCTCCCATGTCTCGCCTTCGTTATACGAAACTTCAAGAGCAGCACCTTCCATTTTTCCTTTTCCAACCGCACCATCTATCTGTGACGCGGACAACCCTAACGTAATCGTGTCGCCTGCAGGTGCCTTGCCCAACATATCAGTATCCACTTTATAATCAAGTGAAATCATCGGCAATTCCGCCTCATATCGCGCTGTCTTTTCAGACCAAATTGTCCATGCTGTATGTGTGCGAACAGATGTATTCCAACGCTCCGAATCACGCGCCACAACACTTTCTAACCGATACTGCGTTTTTGCCTCTGGAGCATCATCATAAAGAAGCATCTGTCCTTGTGCCTGTTCAACAAGTTCAGTTCCTTTATAAAGCTTCAGTTGTTGCTTTTCAATACGGGAAATCTCTGCCCCCGTGTGCCCAACGCCCGAATCAGCTATTGCAGGAACATTGAATTGGAAATCATTACCGAAACGTGCAGGTACCCAGAAGTTATCAGCACCGAAGCGAGGACGCACAACTGGTGCAAACCATTTCTCATTCAATCGCTGACCCGGCTGATAAATCACTGCGGGTTGTCGAACTTCCCATTCGTTCAGTACTCTAGCCTGGTGGTACCAGGTTGTACCACCTTTCGTAGCTGACACCCACTCGGTGCGGACAGAAGGGAGTGGAAGTTTATACTGCACCCCAATTCCAAACCCAGCGTATGGTGGAATATCATAGCGGAACTCTGATCCTGCCGCATCGTGGTCTGAGTAATATTGAGCATCAATTTTTACAAGCTCTTTCTCAGTAGGCGAATAGCTCAAATCCTTCGGAATAACATTTTGATGATCATCGACAAGATCATATACATAAGGCGAATGAGGTGTACCTTCAATGTTTAACGTTATTTCACCAGAACCGGCAGCTTTAATCAGCTTTTCACCCTCTGTTCCACTTACTGCTACAACTGCAATCGGAATATCACCTGAACCATCTTCTTTTCCAACCCATTCGTTAAATTCTGTTGGGCTATCGTTAACTGTTATGACTAGTTTTGCACCTGCTGCATAGGCTGCTTCCGCACGTGCAGAGCCCGAGAATTTATCACTACGTTTAACCAAAACAACCTTATCTTTTACATCGAGGCCATCATAATCTTTAGGTGCCCCATAACCAACATAAACTGCAGCCAACTGGTGTTTCCCTTCTAAAAACGTGCTTCCTGGCTGAGTGATAATATCTAGCTCAGTTTCACCGTGGGTAATGGTCGTTATTGGTTTGACCAGGCGCCAGCGAGTATTTACATCCAGCTTCCCTTTGGTTATAGCTGCAGTTGGCTCTGCATACATTTTATCTATCGTTGGTGGCACTTGGTACTGACCAACGATAGAACCTGGACTCATGTTGCGGTAAAATTCCAGTTTTCTGTAATTCGCTTCGGTCTTATCTGGTACATTCGCTGTAATTTCTTGTGCATTACGCGCATCAAGTTCAATCGTTGTTGGTGCATCCAGATTAAATTCAGGGTTGCCAAGGATTGCAACACCTGTGTGATCCGTATTCTTATCCACATCCATGAATGACATGACTGAATAAGTACCTGGTGGAAGTCTTAATTCCTCTTTACCTACAACATACAAGTATTCCGCTAGTCCATTCGGACCAACTAAAGTAACAACAGCTTCAGCGGGAGTTCCATCACGATCTGTTGCATTAATTACAAGTGGGTATCGCTCCACTTCCTTGCCCATAACCATTGCCGTATGTGCAACGGTTTGTCCACCTACAATGGCAGTAAGCTGTCCTTGGTAGCGACTTCCGACAACACCTGACTCTGGGTCAACGGTTACGAACACTTCAGCACTTCCTTTAGCCGGTACCGTAACCTCATTTGACGATAACTCAACTAAACCATCAGGCGCATCTGCACCACTAGCATCTTTAAAAGTTGTTGACAGTTCCAATGTGACAGGACTATCGCTTTCGTTCGTATACGTGACGGTCTTTTCAACTGGATCGTCTCCATCATGCGGCCAGGTATAGAGGCCAAAATCCAAAGAACCACCTGCAAATATAGTATTTGATGTTGCAGCTGCAACGTCAAGACGACCAGAACCACCCTCGTAAGGTTTAATGTGATCTAACTTCTTTGTTGAACTCATCAAGGCATTCTTCAGTTGCTCCCCTGTCCATTCCGGATAGCGCTGCGAAAGAATCGCTGCCGCACCAGCTACATGGGGCGCCGCCATAGACGTACCAGTCATCGAGATATAAGAACCCGTACCTTGACTCGAATATTGGGAGCGAGCCGCTGTAATAAATTGGCCAGGCGCAACAAGATCTGGTTTTAAACCTGAATCCATAAAGCGAGGTCCTTTAGTTGAGGTACTATTAAGCTTGTCAGACTTGTCTACATTACCAACTGTAAGTGCAGCATCTGCAGCTCCAGGTGCACCAATCCCCTCACCACCTGAGTTTCCAGAAGAGATGACAAACAATGCTCCTGTCTGTTCACTTAGTTCATTTACCGCCTGAGATAGCGGGTCAGTTCCATCACTTGGAGTAGGATTGCCTAAACTCATATTGACAACTTTTGCATTTTCAGCAGCCCATTCCATCCCTTCAATCACCCAGGAATCCTGACCAATACCATATGAATTAAGAACTTTCCCTACAAGTAGGTCTGCTCCCGGAGCCACCCCTTTATTGCGACCTTGAGAAGCAGCACCTGTACCAAGTGCTGTGGCCGCAACATGCGTACCGTGCCCACTATAGTCGAGTACATCTTCCCCAGGAACGAAACTCACTGCCTTTTCTAACCGATCAGCCACATCCGGATGTTCTGCATCTATCCCCGAGTCGAGTACGGCTATTTTAACGCCTTCTCCATCTAAACCAGCATCCCATGCAGTTGGGGCACCGATCTGTGGAACACTTTGTTCAAGGTTCGCTTCAACACGGCCATCGAGCCAGACTTTCTCAATCACACCATTCGATTGAGCGCCCGCTTTTTGCGTAGAAGCTGCCGTTACATTTTGCGTAATATCATCCCAGAAAGAAGTAACTTGCTCCTTGTCTGCTGTTAATGCCACACCACTAATACTTTCCAATACATTGGTGCGTTCAGATCCGCTAAGCGTAGCAGGCAAAGCTTCCTCGAAACTGGCCTTTGTTGGCGCGTACTGTACAATCACCGGTAGGCCAGACTGTGCCCCGTCATCATACCCAGCGGCAATTAAAGCAGTGACATTGAACAGGTTGTCATCCAAAAGGCCCGAAGCTAAATAAGGCATCGCTTGAGTGGGAATGACATACGTATCCTCGCCAAGTGTTAGGATCTGCGCTCCGCTATCCACTTGATTAGCATATTCGATACTGATGACACTCTTTCCATCCGCAACGCTCGACACAGTTACAACATCCCCTGTAATCAGCGTAATGACATGGTCTCCTGTAGTCTTTTTAGAACTTTCACCCTTACTTTCTATCTCTACTGCCTTTTCTGGATTAATATCAAAGTCTTTTTGTTTATCTAAAAATGAATCCTTCGCAATTGCATCAACCGCAGGAACGCTTAACATTGCCGTCGCCATTATAGCTGCAATATACTTATTTGTATTTCTATTCTTCATTAGACACTCTCCTATCCATTTGTATTATGAATTTACGTACATATTGAAAAATTTAAGTGCTCTATAACTTTATTAAAGTTAAAACATCATCTAAATATTCACAATACACGCAACAATCATATCCATAGATTACCATGTCAGTTATAAACCTACTATAGGGGTAATTCTGATGAAAGAGTTTATAAATTCAAATAAATCAAAAGCATTTCCGATTTCGTCTGACAAAAATTAACAACGAATAATAAATTATCCAATGCATTTACAAGGTAAAATTGGGGTAATTTTTCGTTGCGTAAAATAAATGTATTTTGGTGGAGGAAACAGGGGGATTTGGTCGGTCTGTATCAAGATACACCCGGTTCCCCAACTTATTACCAACATCCTCCTCTACAAATAATTAAAAATCCCTTTCGACAAAGTAATCTTGTCAAAAGGGATTTTCCAAAGCTTATTTCAAGTTCTTCATCATTTCATCAGCACTAGCCACTAAAGCATTATAAGCCTTATCAGAAATCAACTTACTTCCTTTCTGTTGGTCAAGTAACACCTTAAAGCCTTTCATATGCTTCATAACCTTGTCACCTGCTTCTTGCTTTTCATACTGTGCTACTGCCGTCAAATGCGTTTTCAAAGCACGTGCCGCCTGAGCGTTCTTGAATTCGCCTTCTTTTTCAAAACGTTCAACAAGTGCACGGATGATCGCCGAATCCACTACCGCAGGAGCTGAATCTGAAATCCCGAAAGCCTTGATAACATCCTGATCTATGCGGTTGCCTACATCATCCCACGCACTCGCACGAAGGGAGACATAAGTTCCACTCTTTTTAGGATTACGAATTTCGGCTGTCCAGCCTTTCCCTTCACGAACCACGTTTACTTTTTCCCATGTCTCGCCTTCGTTATACGAAACTTCAAGAGAAGCACCTTCTATGTTTCCGTTTCCAGACGCATAATCTATCTGTGACGCGGACAAGCCTAACTTAATCGTGTCGCCTGCAGGTGCATTGCCCAACATATCAGTATCCACTTTATAATCAAGTGAAATCATCGGAAGAAATGTATGGAATTCTTTTTGCTTTACAGACCAAATTGTCCATGCTGTATGTGTGTTAACAGATGTATTCCATCTCGCCGGATCACGGGAAATATCACTCTCTAACCGATACTGCGTTTTTCCCGCTGGAGCATCATTGAGAAAAATCATCTCCCCTGGTGCCTCTTCAACAAGTTCAGATCCTTGATAAAGCTTCAGTGTTTGCGTTCCACTACGAGACATATCCGCCCCCGTGTGCCCATCGCCTGAATCAGCCAATGGAGGAACATTGAATTGAAGGTCATTTTCAAAACGTTCAGGTACCCAGAAGCCATCACCGAAGCGAGGACGCACAACTGGTGCAAACCAGTCCTCATTCAACCGCTGTCCCGGCTGATAGATCACTGCTGGTTGTCGAACTTCCCATTCGCCAAGTACTCTAGCCGAATGGTACCAGATTGTACCGCCTTTCGAAGCTGACACCCACTCGGTGCGGACAGAAGGGAGTGAAAGTTTATATTGGTTACCAACTCCATATTCGGCGTATGTTGGAATATCATAGCGGAACTCTGATGCTGGTGCCGGGCGGTCTGATTTATATTGAGCATCAATTTTTACAAGCTCATTCTCAGAAGGTGAATAGCTCAAATCCTCCGGAATATGCTTTTGGTAGTCATCGACAAGATCATATACATAAGGCGAGTCAATTGTCCCTTCAATGTTTAACATTACTTCACCAGAACTGACAGCCTTAATCAGCTGTTCTCCCTCTGTTCCGCTAACGGATACCGCTGCAATAGGCGTATCACCTGTATAATCTTCTTTTCCGACCCATTCGATAAGCTCTGTTGGGCTATCGTTTACGGTAATGACTAGTTTAGCACCTGCTGCATAGGCTGCTGCAGCACGTGCAGGGCCTGAGATTTTAGCGCTGCGTTTAACCACTACAACCTTATCTTTTACATCGAGGCCAACATAATCTTTAGCTGCCCCATAACCTGCATAAACAGCAGCCAACTGGTGTTTCCCTTCAAGCAATGTGCTGCCTGATTGAGCAAGAACGTCTAGCTCGGTTTCACCATCATTAATGGTGATTAATGGCTTAATAAGGCGCCAGCGTGTATTCATATCAAGCTCTCCGTTGGTTACGGCTACAGCTGGTTCCGCATACATTTTATCCATCGTTGGTGGCAACTGGTACTGGCCAATGACAACATTCGGTTCGCCAAAGCTACGGTGAAATTCCATTTTTCTGAAACTCGCTTCAGTCTTTTCTGGAACATTCGCTGTAATTTCTTGTGCATTACGCGCATCAAGTTCAAGCGTTTGTGGACCATCCAGCTTAATTTCAGGGTTACCGAGGAGTGCAACACCTGCGTGATCCGTATCCATATCAACATCCATGAGTGACATGACTGAATAGACGCCCGGTGGAAGTCGTAATTCCTTTGTTCCCACCACTGCCAAGAATTCCGGCTCTTTATTCGGACCAACTATGGAAATAAGCGTTTGGGCGGGAGATCCATCACGATCAGTTGCATTGATTGTAAGTGCATATTTCTCCTCTTCCTTGCCCATAACCATTGCCGTATGTGCAACGGTTTGGCCATCTACAATGGCAGAAAGCTGTCCTTGATAGCGATTTCCGGCGACACCTGATTCTGGGTCAACCGTCACGAAGACATCAGCACTTCCTTTAGCTGGTACCGTAACCTCATTTGACGATAACGTAACTAAACCATCAGGCGCTTCTGAACCATTATTATCTTTAAAAGTTGTTGATAGTTCCAATGTCACAGGGCTATCGCTTTCGTTCGTATACGTAACGGTTTTTTCAACCGAATCGTCTCCATCATGTGGCCAGGTGTAGTGGCCAAAATCCAAAGAACCTCCTGCAAAAATAGTATTCGATGTTGCAGCTGCAACGTCCAGACGACCAGAACCACCCTCGTAAGGTTTAATGTGATCCAACTTCTTTGTTGAACTCATCAAAGCATTCTTCAGTTGTTCCCCTGTCCATTCGGGATAGCGCTGCGAAAGAATGGCTGCCGCTCCAGCTACATGGGGCGCCGCCATAGACGTACCGCTCAATGTAATATAAGAACCCATGCCTTGTTTCGCTAGATGAGAGCGAGCCGCTGTAATATCTGTACCAGGTGCAACAAGATCTGGTTTTAATCCTGATTCCATATAGCGAGGTCCTCTAGTAGAGGTTGCCGCAAGATTGTCAGACTTGTCTACATTACCAACTGTAAGTGCAGCATCTGCAGCTCCAGGTGAACCAATCCCTTCAGTACCCGCGTTTCCGGAAGCAATAACAAACAATGCTCCTGTCTCTTTACTTAGTGAATTTACCGCCTGAGACATTGGGTCAGTTCCATCACTTGGAGTAGGATCTCCCAAACTCATATTGACAACTTTTGCATTTTCAGCGGCCCATTCCATCCCTTCAATCACCCAGGAATCCTGACCAAAACCATTTGAAGCAAGAACTTTTCCTGTAAGCAGGTTTGCTCCCGGGGCTACCCCTTTATTGCGACCTTCAGAAGCAGCACCTGTACCAAGAACAGTGGATGCTACATGCGTACCGTGTCCATGATAATCGAGTGCATCTTCCCCAGGAACGAAGCTCACTGCCTTATCTATCTGTCCAGCCACATCCGGATGTTCTGTATCTATCCCCGAGTCAAGTACGGCTATTTTAACGCCCGCTCCATCTAAACCAGCATCCCATGCAGTTGGAGCACCAATCATTGGAACACTTTGTGCAAGGTTCGCTTCAACCCGGCCATCCAGCCAAATTTTCTCAATAACACCATTCAATTGAACGCCTGCTTTTTGAGATGAAGCCGCTGCTACATTTTGCGTAATATCATCCCAGAATGAAGTAACCTGTTCCTTATCTGCCGATACCGCCACACCGCCAATACTTTCTAACACATTAGTCCGTTCAGATCCGGCAAGAGCAGCAGGTAAAGCTGCCTCGAAGCGAGCCTTTGTTGGCGCGTATTGTACGATCACCGGTAAGGTAGATTGTTCCCCATCATCATAGCCATCAGCGATTAAAGCTGTGATATTGAACAATTCTTCATCTAGAAGGCCCGAAGCTAAATAAGGCATCGCTTGATTCGGAACGACATACGTATCCTTGCCTAGTGTCAGAAACTGTGCTCCGCCATCGACTTGATCAGCATATTCGACACTTATGACACTCTTTCCACCTTCCACGCCTGTCACAGTTACAACATCCCCTGTAATCAGCGTAATGACATGGTTGCTTGTACTCGCCTTAGAACTTTCACCATTACTTTTACTATCTAACGCCTTTACCGGATTTATATCGAAGGTTTTTTGTTTATCTAAAAATGAATCATTCGCAAATGCATCAACGGCAGGAACGCTTAACATTGCCGTCGCCATCATAGCCGCAATATATTTATTTGCATTTTTATTTTTCATTACGCATTCTCCTATCATATTGTATTATGAATTTACGTACATATTTATGATATATTTAAGTGCATTGAATCTTTATAGACTTCACTTTCAGGTTATTTTGGTTACCTACTTATTCACTTGAAAGCGGATGGACCTAAGGTGATATACGGTAAAATTAAGCACATAAAATCCATACCAGTGCCCACTTAAATCTAATGCGCTATTAAAATATTCATAATAAACGCAATCATCATGTTAGTCATAGAATACCATTCACCCTATTCACTGACGATGGGGGGAATTTTGATGAAAAACCCCGATATTTTTTACAAAATTATGCAATAACAATGCATTATTGGTGGCATCCGACAAAACTTAACAACAATCGACAAATTAACCAACAAATTGACAGAGTGAATTTGGGGTTATTTTTAGTTGTGTGAAATAATTGTATTTTGATAGAGGTAACGCGGGGATTTGGGTGGTCTTTTTGGGGATATGGTCGGTCTCCCTCAAGTTACGGTCAGTATCCACGTTCATTAGACACCCAAACTTGTTACCAGCACCCTTTTCCGCCCCCAACTATAATATCCACGTATTTCCTGACAATAGTTAAAATCCCCTTTGACAAAGTAAACTTGTCAAAAGGGATTTCCCAAAGCTTATTTCCAGTTCTTAATCATTTCATCAGTACTAGCCATTAACGCGTTATACGCCTTATCAGAGATCAACTTACTTTCTTTCTGCTGATCAAGTAATACTTTAAAGCCCTTCATATGCTTCATTACCTTGTCGCCCGCTTCTTGCTTTTCATATTGGGCCACAGCCTTCAAATGAGTTTTCAAAGCGCGTACCGCTTGAGCGTTCTTGAATTCGCCTTCTTTTTCAAAGCGTTCAACGAGTGCATAAATCACTGCTGAATCAACCACTACAGGATCTGCATCTGACACTCCAAATGCCTTCATAATATCTTGGTCTATGCGGTTGCCTTCATCGTCCCATGCACTTGCACGAAGAGAGACAAAGGTTCCACTCTTTTTAGGATTATGAATTTCCGCTGTCCAGCCTTCCCCTTCACGAACCACGTTTACCTTTTCCCACGATTCACCTTCGTTATACGAAACTTCAAGAGAGGCACCCTCTATTTTGCCATTGCCAGATGCTTCAGCTATCTGAGACGTGCTTAATCCTAACTTAATCGTGTTGCCTGCAATTGCATTGCCCTTCATGTCAGTAGCCACTTTAAAATCAAGTGAAATCAGTGGAAGTGCTTTCTTATCTACTCGCGCTTTAGACCAAAACGTCCACTCTGTATGTGTGCTCACAGATGTAACCCACCGTTCGGCATCACGAGAAACATCAGCCACCAAGCGATACTGCATATTTTCCACTGGCAAACTATTATTAGATACATAAAGCGCCTGTCCATTTGCCTCACGAAGAAGCGTAGACCCTTGATATAATTTCATTGTTTGCTCTTTAGTTGTATGAATCCCTGTGCGTCCAACTCCTGAATCAGCCCAGGCAGGAACATTTATTTGTACGTTATTTCCTTGTCGAAAAGGTGGCCAGAAGCCCTCACCGAACCTAGGACGTACAACCGGAGCAAACCATTCCTGTTCCATGCGTTGACCCGGTTTATAAGTCACTGTTTCATCTCTTACTTGCCAAATTTTCTCATTCGAATTCTCAGAAAGCACGTTAGCCTCATGGTACCAAGATACACCACCTTGAGTTGACACCCACTCGGTGCGTTTAGAAGGGAGCGCAAGTTTTTGAAGGAAACCTACTGCATGTGTGCTGTATGGTTGAATATCATAGCGGAATTCTCCGCCTGGTGCCGGGCGGTCCGATTTATACTGCGTATCAATTTTCACAAGCTCATTCTCTGTAGGAGAATAGTTCAAATCCTCCGGAACAGCGTTTTTATGGGCATCGACAAGATCATATACATATGGTGAATTAGGTGTCCCTTCAACGTTTAACATTACTTTTCCAGAACGAACAGCCTCAATCAGCTCTTCCCCCTCTGTTCCGCTAACGGATACCACTGCAATAGGAGTATCCGCTGAACGATCTTCTTTTCCAACCCATTCGATATATTCTTCGGGGCTATCATTGACGGTAATGACTAGTTTAGCACCTGCTGCATAAGCGGCTGCAGCACGTTGAGGACCTGTGATTTTTGTACTGCGTTTAACCACAACAACCTTATCCTTTACATCGAGACCATCATAATCCCTAGCCGCCCCATAACCCGCATAAACAGCAGCCAACTCATGTTTCCCTTCAAACAACGTACTTCCCGCTTGCGCAATAACATCTAGCGTGGTTTCACCGTGGTTAACGGTCATGAATGGCTTGATAAGGCGCCAGCGAGTGGACATATAAAAATCACCAGTATTAACAGCCATAGTTGGTTCCGCGTATAATTTATCGACTTTTGCTGGCAGCATGATTCCACCAGTTACTGCATTTTCTCCACCAAAGGTGCGGTGATATTCTAATTTTGTAAAACTCGCCTCATTCTCTTCTGGGATGTCTACTGTATATTCGTGCGCTTTACGAGCGTCAAGATCAACGGTTTTTGGACCATCCAGTTGAACTTCTGGATTCCCCAGTAATGCAACCCCTGCTTGATCCGTATTTGCATCCACATCCATCAGTGTCATGACTGAGTAGGTTCCGGCTGGAAGTCGCACTTCCTTCTTCCCTTCCACTATCATGAAACCAGGATAATAATTCGGCCCAACGAGGGAAACTTGAGTTCTCGCAGGAGATCCGTCCCGATCTACTGCATTAATGGTAAGCGTATACCTCTCATCTTCTTTACTCATACCCAATGTCGTATGCGCAACCGTTTGGCCGCCTACAATCGCTGAAAGTTGTCCTTGATAGCGATTTCCGATAACGGCTGATTCTGGGTCAACGGTTACGATCACTTCAGCACTACCTTTAGCTGGTACCGTCACTTGATTAGCCGACAATTTTAATAGACCTTCTGGTGTCTCAGATTTACTGTTATCTGTAAAGGTTGATGAGAGATCCAATGTAACAGGCTCGTCTCCTTCATTGGTATACGTAACGGTCTTTTCAACCGGAACGTCTCCTTCATGTGGCCAATCGAAGAAACCAAAATCCAAAGCACCTGTCGCACGTACAGTTCCTAATGTTGCGGCTGCTACGTCAAGACGACCCGTTCCTCCTTCAAACGGTTTAATGGAATCTAACTTCTTCGTCGTACTCATCAAGGCATCCTTCAGTTGTACTGCTGTCCAATCGGGGTAGCGCTGCACAAGAATGGCTGCAGCTCCAGCTACATGAGGTGTTGCCATGGACGTACCATCAAGCGTGAGATAAGAACCTGAACCCTGCCTTGAGTACTGGGACCGGGCCGCTACAATTCCGGCACCAGGAGCGACCAAATCCGGCTTTAGTCCCGAAATCGCTGAGCCCCTGGAAGAGAACCAAGAAAGCCTATCCGACTTGTCCACAGAACCAACTGTAAGTGCAGCCTCAGCAGCCCCAGGTGCACCAATGCCTTCAGCTCCAGTATTGCCTGCAGCGATAACAAACAATGCACCTGTCTCTTTACTTATTTCATTTACAGCCTGAGACATCGGATCCGTCCCATCGCTTGGGATAGAGTCGCCTAAACTCATATTGACAACTTTGGCATGTTCAGCTGCCCATTCCATCCCCTCGATCACCCAGGATTCCTGACCAAAACCATTATTAGCAAGTACCTTCCCTACAAGTAGGCGTGCACCTGGAGCTACCCCTTTATTGCGGCCATCAGATGCAGCACCTGTTCCAAGTACTGTGGATGCTACATGTGTACCGTGATGATGATAGTCGAGTGAATCTTCTCCAGGAACAAAACTCACTGCCTCATCCAGTTGACCAGACAAATCTGGATGATCTTTGTCTATGCCGGTGTCAAGTACAGCCACCGTAACGCCTGTCCCATCGTAACCAGATTCCCATGTCTCTGGTGCCTTCACCTGTGGAACACTTTTTTCAAGGTTCGCTTCAACACGACCGTCAAGCCAAATTTTCTCAATAACACCATTCAATTGAACGCCTGCTTTTTGAGAAGAAGCTGCGGTTACATTTTGCGTAATTTCTTCCCAGAAAGAAGTAGCCTGCTCCTTGTCTGCCGATACCGCTACACCGCCAATACTTTCCAACACATTCGTGCGTTCAGATCCGGCAAGAGTTGCAGGCAAAGCAGCCTCGAAACGTGCCTTCGTTGGCGCGTACTGCACGATCACTGGTAAGGTGGATTGTTTCTCATCATCATAGCCATCGGCAATTAAAGCTGTGATATTGAACAGATTTTCATCTAGCAGACCGGAAGCTAGATAGGGCATCGCTTGAGCGGGAATGACAAACGTATTCTCGCCTAGTGTCATAATCTGTGCCCCACCATCAGTTCCATCAGCATTTTCTACACTTATGCCATTCTTTCCATCCGCAATGTCTGTCACAGTTACAACATCGCCTGTAATCAGCGTAATGACATGGTTTGTAGTGGCCTCTGAGATTCCGCCACCATCTTTTAGATCGAGGGCTTTTTCTTTGTCCAAAACCGGATCATTTGCAAATGCATCAACAGCAGGAACGCTTATCATAGCCGTTGCCATCATAGCCGCAATATACTTATTTACATTGTTATTTTTCATTTGGTATTCTCCCATCCAATTGTAGTATAAACGTTCGTGCATATTCACGATAAAATTTAGTGCAATGGTACTTTATAGATTCCCCTCCTTAAAAATTTGTGTTAACTACTTTTCAAATTAAAGCGGACCAGCCAACGGTGCGATAGGGTGATCAATATACACATGCGCTCCCGTACATCTTATAGCCAATCAAATAATCCTAAAAATTTTAATTACGTCCAAACATTCGTGATAGGCGTAATCATTATGATAATTACAAAGTATCATTTTCATAATTTACTAGCAATGGGGGTTTTGTCTCGAGAAAACTCTTATAAGTTTTATAAAAATATAAAAAAACAAACATTCCAATTGTCTTTTATCATTATTTAACAAAGTTTTATTTGAAACTCTACATATCGACAGAATAAGTTTGGGGTTTCTATTTGTCATGCAAAAAAGGTATTTTATCGGCGTAAATAGAGGGATATTGAAGAATACAGCAGCGGAAAAAAGTGAATGAACACAAAGACATGATCGGTATACTGGCAAATAGGTTCGGTCTACCGCTAGCCATTCAATTAATCGAAAAAAAACACAAAAAACAGACACTCGTCATGAAGATGTCTGTTTTTCATTCTATTATTAAAGGCTAGTGGCGACAGACAGCCGGTTTGAAATAAATCGACCGTCTTCCCACGTCAAAAGATTTTCAACAACCCCTAAAGTATCTGCATTGACGGTGCCAATAATGCGCTGGGAGGCGAGTAGATCATAATAGTTGTTTTTGTTTGTTGTCACTATTGGATATAAAGCACCCAAGGCAAGAACCCCGCCCTGGACTGGTTGTTTGAGTAAACCCTGTTTGTCGTAATACTGCGATAAATAATCAGGGTCTTTGTTGCTAATGTCTATGATGAACGACGCATTCAGCTGAGAACTTTCCACGCGTACTTTATAAAAATCCTCATAATGGGCTTGGAATATGTGTTTGTCATTGTAGTCATCTACGTCAAACAGTTGATGTAAACGATTATCTTTGAAGGAATAGATATAAAAGATGCCATATCCCCCACTCCCACCCGTGTCGATACTCACCATGATGTCGAGTATTGAATCTTTGTTAAAATCGCCGAGAAACAGCCTCGCATTATAGCCCGCATTGTTTTTGAACTGGACAGTTGTACTTTTGAAGGTTCGACCATCTTGAATGACAAGTATAATATGATCAGCAAAGATACCAGGTGATCCATCAACTTGACCGTATAAATAGACGGTGTCTGCCACACCATCGCCGTTTACATCCCCGGTCCTCCAATCCAACAATGTATAATGTCCTTTAAATGTAATCCCTCCCACTTCAATTAGTGTTTCTTGTACTATATGCCTTCATCCGTCAATTATGGCGAATAAATTGTTCTATCCGATGTCCAGCGTAGGCATCCGGGGAAGGATGTAGTTCAATCCTTTCTTAAGCGCCAAGCGTTGTTGGTAAGATTCTTTATTTCAACCGACATAATAAAAGGCAACCACATGTTGATAGGGTTGCCTTCCGTTGTTTTATATAATTTCAGTTCATGATCTGGGTAGTAACTTACTCCAGTTCCAAACCTGCTTTAATCCTCTGCCACATCACTTCATAGCCTGCTTCAATAGGGTGTGGGCTATTCGTTTGCATCAAATCCTCATAAGTTACATCACCATGTTCAGCAAGATAGTCATTCATGCCATCAAAGTGTGAAATAAAGGGATACCCCTTTTCCTTACTTATTTTCTTCAACACTGCATCGATGTCTTTTGGTGAAAATTGATAAGGATAAATCGTATTGATCGAAGGTGGAGGTGACATCACGACCATATAGTTCGAGCGTTTGTCCACGAGTTCGAGCAGTTTTCTACTGGTCACTTCGTACTCTTTTAAACTGCTGTCGATTCTATCATTTGTACCCATCATAACAAAAACGACATCTTCTTGTTGCTTGAGTAGGTAGTCAATATTTTCGAGTGTCCATTTCGCCGTTTTCCCACTGATTCCACTATTCATGACATCTACTTGGCCAAACGCTGTGTTTTTTGTATACGTTCGTAATTGGTTGGCCCATGTTTCGGCAGTGTGAGCAGCTTCCCTGTAAACCTGACCTTTGCCATCATTAAAAATGACGCGGCCGTCTTGAGCGATGTAGTAGCTTTTCACACCTACACCTGCTGTAATGCTATCCCCAAGCAATTTAATTGTAGACACATCTTTGGCCATCAACCTCTTATGCAATGCACTATAGGAATCTGGAAGCGTGTTTTCCTTGCCAATCATTTCAGCCTTATAGATAAAAATAGCATATTCACCTCGCTTGATAGGATCGTCCGTCCCAAAACGGTGCTCAGTCTTCCCATTCGTCACTCCATTTTCAACTAAGCCAGCAACGGCTTCACGATATCGCGCATTGACGTCAGCGAATGTAGGTGTTTCCTGGTTGCCTTTCAAGTTATATGAGGAAGCATTCGCGAGCATGAGTGCCACTTCTCCACGTTTTAACAACTCATCAAATCCAAATTTCGTTGCACTCTTTCCACCAATAATGCCCTTTTCTTTCAATGCATTGATAGCAGCCATCCCCCGTTTGGGCACATCTACAAATCCAGACGCCGGGGCATCCCCGTTCGATATGCCAAGTGCATTTGCCAAAATGATGGCAGCACTCCCACGTGTGATGGAAAGATTTGTTCCAAATTGCGATGGAGAAATGCCATTGGAAAACTGGTTAGCCACAAGATAATCTACTGATTGCGAATATCTCTTGGAGACATCTGTAAAGACAGTCGATGACGGGACCGCTGCCTTCACTGGGATTACCATTGATAACACAAGCATCGTCGCTGCCGTAGTGACCATGCATTTTCGTCGAAAATTTGATAATAAAAACATGTAGCCAATTCCCCCAATTCTATGCTGTGCTTTTTAGTATCCCATAGAAATGAAACCAGGTAAACATCATGTAGATGCTCCGTTTACAACGAACGAAACACTATGACTCTCTCACATTTTACCTACAATTAACAATTCTATAATAATTGGTTAATAGTAGCATGCTAAGATTTTAGTGTGGCTGACAGAGATACTAGTACTACTCCCTGTTAATGAATAGACATTACTTATCTTTGTCTCCCATTCGATTACTTTTTATTGTTTAGCTCTATGGTTCATCAGCCAAAAGGACAAACCGTTATCGAACACATACAATGGGTGTACCTTTGGGGATTAACCAGCTCTTTCAAGTAAAAATAAAAATTTGGAGGTTATCTAATGAGTAATCAGTTTCCGGAAAAAGGGTTAGACAGAAGGAGTTTTCTCAAAATAGGTGGCATGAGTACACTTGCGTTAACACTCGCGAGTACTGGATTGCCTGGAGATTTACTGACAAATACTGCACAAGCAAAAAAAGAAGTAGTAGCAGACTCTAAGCTTCAATTCAATCCCGATGGAAAGTTTAAAATTGTACAATTTAACGATACGCAAGACGATGAACGAATTGATCGTCGGACACTTGAACTGATGGAGAAAGTGCTCGACTCAGAGAAGCCGGATTTTGTTGTTTTGAACGGCGATAATATTACAGATGGTTGTAATTCGGAATTAGAGATGCAACAAGCCCTCAATAACGTGGCTCAACCAATGGAAAGAAGAAAAATTAAATGGGCAGTGACATTCGGTAATCATGATGAAGACTCGACACCCAAAAGCGGGATGAATGAGAAGGATATGCTGAATTTTTATATGACGTATAAATATAATGTCAACGAACCTGGAGAAAAGGAAATAGCCGGGACAGGAAACATGAATCTCACGATTAAACAATCCAAAGGGAATAAAGCCGCTTTCAATCTTTGGCTACTGGATAGCGGGAGATATGCGCCGACTACAATTGCTGGACAAGATCTAAAGGGATACCCGACATGGGACTGGCTTCGATTCAGTCAAGTAAATTGGTATGCGGAGCAATCAAAAAAACTGGAGCAGCAGAACGGCTATAAAGTACCTTCACTGATGTTCATCCATATCCCACTATGGGAATATCGTTTTATGTGGCATGGTAGCGTGGATAGTCGAACCGCTGCAGGCCATGATCTTGCAGTGAAAAGGCATAATATCGTAGGGGAAAGAAACGAAGATGAATGTCCAGGGCCGTTCAACAGCGGTTTGTTTTCAGCCATGTTAGACCGAGGTGATGTGAAAGGCGTTTTTTGCGGACATGACCACATAAACACCTACGTGGGTAGTTATTATGGCATTCTGCTTGGCTATTCCGGGAATACAGGCTTTGGTACATATGGCCTTTCAGGTGCAGAGCGAAATAGACTTCGTGGGGCAAGGGTCTTCAATTTAGATGAAACGAAGGAAGGTGTCCTTGAAGAAACCCATATGGTATTCGCTAAGAACTATGGCATTGATTTAACTGCAAACGATCAAAGTATTGATCCATTACCATTTTGCTAATTGTAATCAGGTATAAACGGAAAACCACTTATAAGGAAATGGGCGATTTCCTGCCCATCCCAATGACACAAAAATTAGCATAATGGAGGGGTCAGCATGTTACAAAATATAGGGATACCTGGTTTAATTCTCATATTAATCATTGCACTCATTGTATTTGGACCATCTAAGTTGCCTGAAATCGGACGTGCATTTGGCAATACATTGAGAGAATTTAAAAACTCGACAAAAGATTTAATGTCAGAGGAAAAAGAAGATAGTAATACTTCAAAGTAAGCGTTTTGGAGATGTAAACTCGCGTTTACATCTTCTTTTTATTTTCAAAAGGGAGATGCTTCTATGAAAAGTCAGGAACTCCGTTTTGTGACACATCTTGGGGAATTAAGGAAACGGTTAATCATTACATTAGTTGCTTTTATCATTTTTTTATGTGGATCATTCCTATACGTACCGCGCATTTACGAGTGGCTGATTCGTGATTTCGAACGTGATTTAGTCGTATTAGGACCAAGTGAAATTCTCTGGGTCTATTTTAGTATTTCTGGCGTGATTGCGATTGCGCTGACCATTCCAATTGCTGCTTATCAGACGTGGATATTTGTCAAACCAGCACTCACCGACAAAGAACGAAAAACAACACTCGTCTATATTCCCGGACTGTTTACGATGTTCATCACCGGGCTATCTTTTGGTTATTTCATTGTGTATCCGATGGTTCTAAACTTTTTATTAGCTTTGTCTAAAGGTCAGTTTGAAGCTATGTTTACGGCCGAAAAGTATTTCAAATTCATGATGAACTTAACACTGCCGTTTGGATTTTTATTTGAAATACCACTCGTCGTCATGTTCCTTACTTCGATTGGCGTCATCAATCCGACGCTGCTCTCTAAGGCTAGAAAAATGTCTTACTTTTTACTGACCCTTGTGGCTATTTTCATCACACCACCAGATATTATGTCGGATATATTGGTGATCCTTCCCTTATTCGTTTTATATGAATGTAGCGTCCTACTGTCCAAATTTGTCTATCGAAAAAACCAGAAAAAACAATCCGCAACGATTATTCCTATGAAAAAAGCAGCATAACGAACAACAAGGCCAGCAGGTATTCATACATACCTGCTGGCCTTGTTTGTTCATATATTTTTTTAGTTTCATATTTTCGACTTCCAGGCGCAAGATAAAGGCAGCCTTCGAAAAGACTGCCTTTTTCTTTACAAATCATATACTATTTTTTTAGTATTGGGCACCGTCATCCGTTTGTTTAGCGTTGACTTTGAATGTGGCGTTGTATTTTGCACCTTGATAGTCATTACCTGCGTCTTCACCTAGTTTGATTCCTACCATTACATCAATATATTGACCCTCATTTAATGACCAGAACGAATCTCCTTCTCCGCCTTCACCAATCACAAATTCTCTTGATTTATCGGCGGTAGCCATCATTGCTTTTGCTTGGTCACCTTTCAATATACCGCTAACAAGCTCAACGCCTGCTGGTAATGCAGTGGAAAGAGATCTTTCATTTGTCGTTCCTTCAAACAAATTAGCCAATTGGATCTTAGCGTCTTCATAAATATCCTCATTCGGTGCTGTCGTGTATTTCATCGCAATATAACCAATTTCATATTCCTCTAATGATGCTTTATCGACTGAGTGAGAAAACGTTGCTTTTAAATGAGTGTCTAAATCACCACTGTTGTTAAGCGTAATCCAATTTCCATATTGTAACTGTGAGGGCGCGAAATTCTTTCCTGAGAAGATTGGTGTTTCGATATCGCTGCCATTATTGATTTGTAATACACCATTCTCCATATCTCCCTGTGCATGTGTTTCGGAAGTGAACCAAGAATAAGTACCTAATCCAGTTGATGCTACCAATGCAACTGCTAATGTTGTTCCTAATAAAAACTTCTTTGTTTTTTTCATAGGATTCATTGCTCCCTTTGATAGTATTTTCATTCTATATGGTCATAATTTTGAATATAGACCTGTTTGTATACCAATAATTATCCGGCGTTACCGTTGAAGCATCTAGCGGTTTGGAACTAGTGCTACCAAGTGAATTACCTTTACTTGGTAGCATTCAGTTTATTATTGGTGAACCGTTACTTGTTTAGCTGTAGATGTCACCTTAAAGCCGTCTTTTGTTTCAACATCTAATGAAATCGTATACGTACCACTTGGAAGGTCTTTATCAGGTGTCCATTTTGTTCTTAATGAATGTTCATCTTTCACTGTAGATGAATCTACAATCTCCCCACTTGCATCTCTAACATTAATTGTCCAATCTACTTTGCTATAAGCAAAAGCAACTATATTTGCTGGCTTGTTTTGGTTAAGGCCAGTACCCGAAGTTATCCCCCATGTTTGAATGGCCATACCTTGTTTGTTATAGCTTTGATCTCCCCACGTAGTCCAAGATATATTTCCTGCATAATCCACTGCTAAGATAACCATACCTTTCGGCTCTGTGTTGACAATTAGAGATTGTCGCTCAAACGGTACTTCATTGTATTGACCGTTTACATAAACAATAGCAGAATTGTAGTCACTCGCATTGTCTTGCGCATTGAAGGTAATTTCATATTTTCCATTCTGTGGTGTTACCTTAATATCTGAAACAGTCGGATTGACAGAGTCTATCGTAATTGGCATTTTATCAATTTGTGGTTTTGCGTTTGGATAATCTAATGTTGTTTTGACAACATATTGATAGACACCATCAGGTACATACTGTCCCGATGAATCTTTCCCATCCCATTTATATCCATCATACTGTGTATCTCCATATGGCATTATATTTTTTCTGAATTTCCATGGAGTACCCGTATATTCACTAAAATCACCTAACTCTTTTATGAGATTTCCAGATTGATCTTCAATAAACATTTCAACTTTGTCTAAATTACGTAAGGCTTGAAATGTCGGATGAATCCCACTGAGTATATAGTTCTTCGAGAATGCAATTCGGTTAAGACTGAATCTCCCGGTTTGTGGGTTATATCCTAATGGATAACTTTCTGAATGCTCATCCCAAAGCGCTGTATACCCTAGAAAAGCTTCCTTCTCCCATGCAGGTGCATCAATATTTCGTAGCTCATCCCATTCTCCATAGAAGCCCATATATGGAACTGTTATTGGAACTGCTGCATTACTATTTTTTTCAGTTGGGACTAAGCGAACATACCCCTCAACAAATGAACCATTCTTTAATTTCCTTGGTAATATAAGCGTTACATTCAGGTCTTTTTCTTGTCCCGGTTTAATTTTTATATTCGTTCCTTGTGTATGAGTGACTACATTCCCGTTCACTAATGAGGTAGCCCCTTCTACACGCTTACTTGTTAAAGTTAAATACTCTTTGGAGTCCAACGCTCCATCATTGTCTAAGTCAAATTCTTTTGTTTCTGTTTCATCCGTCAAAACGTCTACATACACTGTGTACTCCAATTCTTTTACATCTAGATTTTTAAGGGCTTCCACATTCAACTTGAAGTGCGTATTGTTACCCTTAATCTCTTTTAACGCAACTGCCCCTGCTTGCTCTAGAGGAGTATCTTTGCTGGTGACAATAACAGGTGTCTTAATCGCATTTTGAATTTGCATTAATCCCGATCCTTGGACACGAGGTGAGTACGGTACCTTATTATGCGGATTTTCTACTACTTGTGCTGTATTCATCAATGCAATTTTTGCCTTTAACGCTGTGTCCTTTGAATACGATAAACCTTTTTCATATAAGGCTTGCAGTAACAACGCTGAACCGCCTGCCACATGCGGCGTTGCCATGGATGTTCCGCTCATCACTTCATACTCATTTCCCGGTATAGTTGAAAAAATCTTTCCTCCAGGGGCCGAGATTTCCGGTTTAAAATCTAATGTATGCGTAGTACCCATTGATGAAAAATCGGACATCATATCTTTCGCTGGATTATCTGCCCAAGTATCACCTGTAAATTTCATACTTACATATTGACCGTTTTGCTGGTGCATCATTTTTCTCAGTAATGCTTCACCTGCAGCTTTACTTGTTGACGCGGTTGGTGTTGCAGTTGGCGTTACTGGTAAAGTAGTATAGTCTGACCAATTTGCAGGTGGTATCATAATAATCGCCTTTGCTCCTGCACTCTTAGCTGTGAACTGAATAGATGAAACAGTACTATATGAATTTAATAGTTTAACGACAGCAATATAGTCCGTCTTGCCTTTCGGATAATTTGCTGCATTCTTTCCTTCCCCAACATACACCAAATCATAAGGGACCTCTGGTGAAAAAAGCTTAGAGACTTTAAAATTATACGATGCTGGAAATTGCGTTTGATCTTTGAATGGAACCGAAAAACCCTTTGCATCTGTTAATGTATTTAAATGAAGTTTAGTATTTTCATAAGAAGCAACCGATAACGCATATGGACTTACACCCGGTGCACCGACTGTTCCAATATCAGGATTTTCTGCATAGGGTCTTAATGAAGATTGAATGATATTATTCTTCGTACTGTAGGCTGAATTACCAGCTGCCGTTACAACAAGGGTACCTTGTTCTGTCGCAACTCGAATTGCTTTTTGTATCGGATCAAATTCTTCATTTACATAGCCTGCATCAATACCTAAGCTCATGTTGATAACATCTGCACCCATTGTGACTGCATGCTCAATTCCTGCGATAATATCATCCTCATAGGCACCGCCGCCCTTATCGGAAAATACCTTCTCCGCTAGTAGTTGAACACCTGGTGCAACACCCTCGACACCGCCTTTCGTTTCGTCACCATTTGCTCCAATGGTTCCAGCAACATGGGTACCATGCGGATCGCCGTTTGGTCCAGGAATGACATTCGTATCGTTGTCCGCCCAGTCATACCCTGTTGGGACTTTATCGGAATACCAAATTTCGTTTACATCGGTCTCCCCAAGTTTTTGTTTAATATTATCTTGAGTCCATTTCTCTTTTGCTTTGGCTGCATCACTTAATGTCATATCTTTGTGCGTGTAATCAATCCCGGAATCTATAACTGCGACTAATAGTCCTTCCCCTTTATAACCATATTGCTCCCATACTTTTTGCGCTTGTACTAATTCTTTACTTGCTGCCATATTCTCCTGGAAGGTTCTGGCGATATGGACATTCGTAACCCCCGGAATAGACTGGATATCTTTTATATTTTGGAACTCTGTTTCTATACTGAATCCGTTAAACCCTTTGAAAAAACGATGCTTCACTTGAATAGCAGCTTTTAAGTTAGAATTTTTTCCTTTTGACATTTGCTCGATTACTTTTTCTTGCTTTTGTATATATAAAGCTTTTTTGCTTTTGGCTGTTTGCTCATTTTCTGTTGGCTGTTCAACTTCAACGATTAAACGGACAGTATCATTGGGTTTATATGCTTTTGCCAAACCCTCTTTTTCAATGTCTTTATATAGTGAATCATCTTGACTTGTTTCGATCTTATCCCTATCAAAAAAAAATGGTTCTCGTTGTTCCAAAAAATCTTCAGCTACTTGCGACTCAGGTGGAGTAACGTCATCTTCTGCAAAAACGGTAAGTGATGAAAATAATAAAGAAGTAACCGCCGCTGTGGTCATGACTTTCCATGCCTTCATTTTTCTATTTTTCATGGACTTATCTCCTTTTCCTAATAAAATGATGGATGAAACAAGTTAACTTTAAAGCTATTTTTATCATCCCACGTTTTAACTTTTCTGGAAATTAACAAAAAGTTATAATTGCTACAACATTTGGTTCTATGCCAACATACATCAAAGGTACTATCCGCAACGATTATTCCGATGGAAAAAAGCAGCCTAAACAAAAATAAGGCCTGCAGGTATTCATACATACCTGCAGGCCTTGTTTGTTCATATTAATATGGGTGCCTCAAATTCGATTCAGTACAGCCAATGATTCTAACACATGATCTAGAAAATCAGCAATATCCCCCATATGGTCCTCATTCATTTTCACTGTGAACTTCACGTCAATCATGTCTAGATAACTTGACGCTTCTTGCGCATAAACAAAGCTCAGTGTTTGCGTCAACTGGAATTCAGTTTCCCAAATGGCATGTAGTGCTTGCTCAATTTGCTTGCACTGGATCGCGATATCGTCCACATGTTTGTGAAAGCGAACCGACAAGGAACAACCTGGATTTTTTCCGGGTAGCTCCAATATCTCCTCCGCTAACTCTTTTATAGATGCCTGTAACACAATCTCTGCTGTAACATCTGGTTGATCGGCTAGCGAAAATTGAATCGCAAACTCTCTTGCCAGTACGGCAAAATCCATTCGATCCACCCGATTGGTAATGTCAATTTCTCGCTCTATATTATCAAGGTCATAGACTTGATTTTCGAACGCTACTTTTAAATTTTCAAAGATGGTTGGATCATACAAATCGGCGTCCTCCTAACAAGGTTCCCACTTACAGACTACGTCGGGGTCATGATTTTATTTCCCACAACACTTCTTATACTTCTTCCCACTTCCACATGGACAAGGTTCGTTCCGCCCCGTCTTGCCCTCATCGATCGCGTTAATCGGCGCGTTCGGTTGCGGCATGACATGCGATTTTTCCATTTCAAATAGTTCATGCGGCGTATGGCCTCTATTTTCCCAAATGCGTGTGGTGTTCGCAATCACGGTAACTACCTGTCCATAAAGATTTAGTTGCGTGCGATCTTTCCAGTCAAAACGTGCTAAGAATTCGCGCAATACGCTTTGGAAATCAATTCCTACACCTTGTAATTGACCAATCAATTCATCGATTTCGCCCTTGATCATGAATGTACTACCACCAAAAAAGTCTTTCGCCAACATATTTGTAAGCATTTCGTGATGGTTTGTCGTTTCATAGTACAGAGCATCTACGTAGCGTAATAGTTCTTCTTTTGCGGGTACATAAAACGGCTTGCCCTTGACCGCTTGTAAAAATGTCACATGGTGCGTACCCTTATTAAAGGCAGCATGAACCAACGCGCTATTACGCGAAAATACACCTGCTTTTTCTAGCATTTTTGCAGTATCGGAGTCTGTTACGAGTGTGCGTAACTCACTACTCGATAGCGCTGGCTCATTTTGAGCATTATAAATCTCTAGAAACTTCGGATATTCGATCCATCCATATAAATTCGTACAAGCAATCGCATACTGCATGATTAACTCTTTGTTTGGCAATTCGACAAGTTCCACCGAATCAGCACCGCGATACTTATCAGAAATCACGTGATAGCGTTCATGATTTATGTTTTCCCATTCTGTCTTTTTGTATTTCACATACTTTAAACGTTCATTCACCTCGACCATGTCTAGTGGCAAATAGTCCTGCCTCTCAGCCCATGCACGGGTCGATAAATAATCAGGGTGTGTCGGATCCTGATACACTTTTTTAAACGCTTCGTACTCTGATGGACCACCAACATCCTCAGGCGGCGCCGTCCCTTCACCAGCCAGTAAAGTGGGATAGCCAAAATAATAATCCTCCACCGTGTCTTCAAGTTCTACCCGAATCCGCCAATCATCACCGAAGTCATAGGTATATAAGATATGGCCATGTTTTTCAAGATATGTATCAATTTTAATACGCGCGGGTTGCTTAACCGTCTTCCCAGCATATTCCTTCCCTTTGTACTCCTCTAGAATCAGTCCATTATCCGTAATAAAATAATCGTCAATCCTCACGCCAAAGGAATGGTACGGAGAAAGTCTGCTTTGAAAGTTTGTGATGTTCTGAATGGTTTCATGCAAACGGTTAAATGTTGCGCCGGCAGGTACAATCACACGCCTCCAAATAAGTGGTGTAATGCCTTCAAATGATACGTTTAGAATATATGCTTTCATAAGGTCACCTTCGTCTTTTCTTTTTATTATACGTTAGCCATCGACTTCCATTATTAAATATTTTAACCCATATACGCCAAAACCACGAAGAAAAGACCTTTCGTATGTTCCATGAACGTACGAAAGGTCTGGTATTTGGATTCGTAACGGGTACCCGTATACCCCAAACAATTACTTCAAATAAAACAACCCACCATTTACAATGTCAATTTTAATCCTCGCTTCGTATTGCTGTTCCATGGCTTCCTTCTCCGTCTCATAACAATCCGGCCTGTCTTCTACCCCCTGATAGAAGTATTCCAACACTTTTCGATCTTTTTGCAACCTCAATTTTGCTTCTTCCGCCCATGTGTGGTCATCTTGTTGAATGCGATTATCGATAAACGTATCCAATCGTTCTAGGGCACGAAGCGGCTTTATAATATACGGTAAATGAAAGGTATTTGCCTGAATCGTCATAGCTAAATCCACTTCACCGATAGATTCCTGAAACCCTTCTACTAGATGACCTGTCATTAAATTAATGCCTAACGAATACAGCGTTTCTTTCGTTTGATCGCAGTAATACGATATTTTATAATTCACGCCTAGCCAAGGAGTTAAAATGATTTGCGTGTCAACGGGTTCAACTATCCGTTCATACATCTGTACAAATGAACCTAGCTCTTTTGTCACCCGAAACAATTGACTAAGTCGAGGGGAACCAAAGTGGACTACTTCCCCTCTCACGTCTTCCACAAGCTCATTTTTATCGGTGATAAATGTCAGCCTTGCTGGATTCGGCACTTCATTTATACTTTCAATGTAACTCCAATAATAGGGTCGATTCATAATTCTTTTATCCATTTCAATGGTTAATTGGACGTCGATGTAATGGGCATGATTCGTGATGACTTGGCAATTGTTTTCTTGAAAAAACTGTAGTAAATAACTGTGAATTTGTTGCGGGTACATAAGCAACCTCCTATCAATTACGCCTCGGTGTAATTGCGTCCAAATTTTGAATTGCGACTGAGGCCAACAGGATGTTGGTCATGCAGTCGTTGCGACAGGACGTCGCGATCTTAGACTGCCTTCCTTTTAATTTGTGACATCCACCGGAGGCTTTAACTTGCTTCTGCAGGGGTCCGCTGAAGCAAGCTAAATGGACTTCTTATAAGTAGATAAAATATCATCTAACTCACCCACTACTTTTTCAAAGACCCCGATTTTATCATAGAGCAAGTCCAATATATGGTCCTCGATGGTATGCTGAATGGCTAAATTGTAAATATGCACGTCATGTTCTTGCCCTAACCGGTGGACACGACCAATTCGTTGCTCTAACTTCATGGGATTCCAAGGTAAATCGTAGTTAATGACATGATGACAAAATTGCAGGTTTATCCCTTCACTACCTGATTCTGTTGCAATCAACACCTGCGCTTGTTCTTTAAATAGTTGTTTCATCCACTCTCGTTTACCTTTGTTGAACTTTCCATTAAAAAGGACGCTGGAGATTCCTTTTGAATATAAATACTCCTGCAAATAGGTTTGACTTGCCCGATATTCGGTAAAGATAATAACCTTATCATTTGCCTCGGCAATAATTTCATAAGCCTTTTCTGCTTTTGAATTTATGTCTAGTGCCATCAATTTTTGAATCGTTGCATCGACATGGGAAATGTCCTCAGGTTTCACGCATCTTTGGCGCATTTTCGTCAAGGTCTCATATGCCGCTTCCTTCGTACTGCACATTTCCCTTTGTAAAGTAATCATAGAGAAGGCAGCTGAAAAAACTGACGAAACATGCTTGAGTTCTGAAATCAGATCGTATACTTCTTGTTCCTCTTTTGTAAAATCGATAGGAATGATTTGAACGTGGCGATTTGTCCATTCTATTCCTGTATCCTGTCTTCGATTTCTGACCATCACTTGGTTTACCAATTCTCTCAAAAATTCATCGTATTCCTCATTATTTTCACTTGCCGAAAACAAGGATTGAAACGTCTCGTAATTACCAAGATGGCCTGGTTTTAGTAAAGAAATCAGATAAAATAACTCAAGCACATTATTTTGAATAGGCGTGGCCGTCAACAACAAACAAAACTTTTTCTTTAAATGTTGGACGAACTCATAATTCTTCGTTTTGTGATTCTTTAATTTATGGGCTTCATCAATAATGACCAAATCATAATCCTGCTCATAAATATTTTCTTTGTGCGGGCTTCTTTTCGCCATATCTATACTCATCACGACAATATTGCAATGATTTAAATCGTAATTTTTTCTATAGAGCAAAGCCGGAATATGAAATTTTTGATTCAGCTCATCAATCCATTGATTGGCCAGGGATGCTGGGGCCAAAATAAGTGCTTTTTTCACAAGTCCCCTGATTAAATATTCTTTCAAAATCAAACCCGCTTCAATCGTTTTACCAAGTCCAACTTCGTCGGCAAGAATCGCTTTGCCATTCATCCGTTCAATGACTGTTTCCGCCGCCTCCAATTGGTGGTCAAGGGGCGTAAGATTGGGTAAATACTTAGGTGATTGAAGACCATGGAAATCCGCAATCAAGTTCGTTTTCATTACCTCGTAACTCATATTGTATAATGTCCAATTATCCCATGCTTCCCGATCCTCCAACCGTTCGACAAAGCCTTCTTTCCACGCAGACGACCTTTCAATAATCATAAACATCACCTCACGGAATTTTTGCTTATAGACTAAGTTGCCCCAAAATGAATTTCCTATGTTTTTTTTAGTTTATTTCGCGTTTTTTTATGTTGTTCCCTAATTTCAAAACCACGATACACATCATACAGATTATTATCACCAGTACGAACAACGCAGGAATAAAATTATCAAACACATCTACAGTTAATCCCATAATAACAGGACCGAGTGCCCCAAATAGGTAACCACCACATTGCATCATCGCGGACCAGGAAATCGTTTCTTCCGTACTTTCAGCTTCTTGGAAAGGAAGAAGTAACGCCAATGGAAACAAGCCGCCAGCCCCAATACCAAGGAAAACAGTCGCTAGCCACGGAGATACATGAAACAACAACAGGATAATTCCTATTAATTCGAAAAGACTACATACGACTAACCAAGCTTGTCAATTTCCCGTTTTGCTGACGAGTATGGGAATGAAGAAACTTACGGGAATTTGAATAACTGTAAACAGCGTCAATATCATCCCCGATTGAGCATAACTAAACCCGGTAGCTTGTACGATTGGAGCTAGCCAAGCTGTTATCGAATAAAAGATAGCTGCCATACATCCAAAAAACAACATGAACAATGCTACCCTTTTATTTTTGTTAACTAATGAAGATATAGATAGAGGGCTTTTACTCTTTTCTGAGTTTTTTAGAAGTGGGAGAAGAAGTAAAATTGCCGGAACTGCTAATAGGCTCCAGAAACTTAATGAGGATTGCCAAGACTCATTAAACTTTTGGTATAAAGGGACAGAAAATCTAGAGGCAATCGCCGCCCCAATCACCATGGATACGAAAATTGCAGGTCAAAAGAACGTTCAGAAGGTACATTAAGGGGTTACCTACTCGATTATGGGTGTGGTAAACTGAGATGTACTAATATTTAAAGTTTGCCAAGTAATAGGAGGAAAAGTAAATGTTTAAGAGTTTTAAGAAGTTTTTTGCTACTAGCTTAGTAGCAATTCTTGCTTTATCTGCCATCGTTCCCTCTGCTTCAGCCGCGGAACACCAATTTATCGATGTAAATTCAAATTATGATGAGGCGGTAAGTTTCTTATTTGAATTCGATCTAATCAAAGGGAAAACAACTACTTTGTTTGGAACAGATTTAAACCTAACTAGAGGAGATGCTGCGGTCATCTTAGCAAACGTGCTTGAACTAGATGTGGAAAGTGCACCATCCGCTGGTTTTAAAGATTTAAACTCACGTGTCAGAGGTGCAGTAAACGCACTAACTGAAGCAGAAATTGTTTCTGGAATTACGAAAGACAAGTTCGGTCCGGATATTCTGCTAAGCCGTGGGGCAATGGCCAAATTCTTGAATCTTGGGTTCGGATTAGAAGACTATGCAGAAACAACACCATTTACAGATGCAGTAGGGGTATTCACACCTCATATTGAAGCTTTATATGGCACAGGAATCACAAACGGGAAGACGCCAACTACATTTGGAACGAATGATAATATCAAACGTGGTGAGTTCGCTAACCTTCTTTACAATACCATCATGTTCTCCTTCTATTTGTATACGCCATTTGCGGAATCGGCAACCATCTTGAGTCCAACAACTTTAGAAATCAAAATGGAAGAAGTTGCACCTAAAGATTTTCCTGCTGCAGACCTTGCCGAGATGTTCTACATCGAAGCGTATTTCAAAAATGGTTCAGTAAAGGGATTAGAATTTGTTGGTAGCTCTCTATCTGCAGATCGTATCACATTGACGGTTGAACTTTCTGCCGACAGCTCTTTGGAAGGAAAAAAAGGAAAAATCGAAATCAACGGAAGAAATGAAATCGATTTTGACTTTACAACACCAGCTGTGCAACCAGTAGAAACTAAATAAAGAATGAATAAAACTCATCCTCTGATGGAACTAGGAGATGAGTTTTCTTGTTTTTGAACTCGGAAAGGAGTGCATAGGGTCAGTAAAAAGTACTCGTTAACTCCAAAAAAGCCATGGGAAGTGTTACAACTCCCTTGGCTTTCTTGATTCTTTTATATTCCAACTTTCAGTTTTTCTAATACAGTCCCCTTCGCCTCATACATTGCGCGATCAGCATGTTGGAGTAACTCTTGAAAGTTTTCTCCATCATCGGGGTAAATGGCAAATCCAAGCGAAGCACTGATAGAAGGAAATCCATCTATTGACAGTTGTAGATTCCGAACATAAACGGTCTCGTAATCTTCTGCAATGTCAGGCACGAGAATCAAGAATTCATCTCCCCCCCATCGTGCTACCCTATCATTCTTCTGAACTGTTTTTTTTAACATCACAGCAAAATGACTTAATAATTCATCGCCTGTATGATGTCCATATGTATCGTTAATTTCTTTAAATTTGTTAAGGTCTATCATGATGATCCCTAACTTTTGATTTTCTTTTTTACGAGCTTGTAAGATTTTTTGGAAATACTGCTCTACTGTACGCCGATTGTATGTATCTGTTAAAGGGTCTTTTTCAGAGAGGTATTGCATGCGATCGTACTGCCTCCCACACCATAGGGCAATCATTAAAAAGATAAATGTTATTACAAAAAAGTTTGCTTTAAAAGGTAGAGCCAAGTATTGATGATAATAAAAATATCGAAGGACATTGAATAAACACACTAAGCCAACTGCAACTATCCTACCGTGACACTTCACATCATTCACCCATTTCTATACTCACAATAGGTATTTTACACTATTAAAGAGTTACCCGCAACTTCATTTCCCCATAATGATGGTCAAAAACTCGTATTTATTACCTGGCACCGCTCGCACACATAACACCAGCATAATAGGGAAACTGGAGCACTTGACGCTTCATGTCCCGAAAAGACTGCCACCTTTTTGTGTCCTCGCAATAGGTTTCCATGTCCATTTTGTCACTGGCGTCCAGAATAGTATGTGGCCGTACACCAAACATCCGCTGATGCACTGTTCGCGCTTCCTCCTCTTTTCCCGACAAATAAAGAGCAAATCGTTTGGAGGCCATCGGAACGATAAATAGCTTGACTCTGCACATCATCAATTGATTTTCATCTCGCATTTTCGAAATAGCTTCATAATCCAATTGCGCATAGGGGATCGTAGTTGCCGGATCTTCAAGCTTCACCATTCCTTGTTGCACGGCATAATAAATGGCATGTGCCAAATAGGGTTCGTCATATGTGATGGCATCACACAATAACTCCTTCACTGCTTGTCTCACGATTCAACACCTCCCCTGTGAATTTGTTGTAGCAAGTGATTGCTGTTCCAACTGGACCATTTCTATTTTTCGCAACAATGAGCTCCATCCCATTGTCAGCGTCGTCTTTCGAGTAATACGCATCGCGGTATAAGAAAACAATGACATCCGCATCTTCCTCAATCGAACCCGACTCACGCAAGTCTGCCATCATCGGACGCTTGTCCTGTCTCTGTTCAACAGCACGACTGAGCTGCGCCAAGGTAATCACAGGACAATTGAACTCGCGTGCCATCGCTTTCAACTCTTTCGTGATGCTAGACACTTGTAAATGCATATTATGCTTGTTTTCATCGGAATGAATGAGAGTTAAGTAATCAATTAAAATGAGTGGTTTCAACCCATTCTGTTCACTCATCATCTTGCGTATTTTCATACGCATTTCTGGAACAGTTTGCCGGCTACGATCGAAAATTTGAATTTTCGTTTCACTCACCAACCCGATCACTTTTGACCAATTTTCTTTTTGATGGTCCGTTAGCATGTGGTAAGGGTCCCTCATGCGACTTCTTGAAAAACGGCCTGTTGATGCAATGAGGCGATCTCGTAAACTAGTCGCTGACATTTCAAGCGAAAAGATCATCGGTACATAGCCTTTCCAACCAGCTTGCTTCGCGATATGTAGCATCACGTCTGACTTGCCCATAGAAGGTCTTGCTGCCAGAACGATTAATTCACCGTCCTGAAAACCATTTGTCATTTCATCCAATCTATCAATGCCTGAGGGTGCACCATCTGTAATGTCTTTTTCAACAAATGGATCCTCATAGACGTCAACCAGCATAGATTGGATATCGGAATGATCACTCACTCGATGATCCGTAAGGGCTGCGAGTTCAATTGTGATCCGGTCAATCGACCAATCCTCATGCATCGAAACGTGCAACACATTTTTCTTTTCACGTTCCCGCCAAATGTCCAGCATCACGCCAACATGATCATCGAACTTATCAATATGCGCATAATTGGTTAGGTCATTGACATAATTTGCGCCGCCCAAATCTTGTGGGCTGTAAGTCGTCAGTAATGTGACCAGGTCGACTGCTTTCCCGGCGATTCGCAGTTCCATCATGGATTGGAAGATGGTGCGATTTGTTGGATCTGTGAATTGTGATGCTAGCAAATTGGATTCGACGATTAAATAATTTTCTTTTAACATCGAGCCTAGCACTGCTTGTTCTGCAATCATGCGCCTTCTCCTTTCGCAAGGTCTAACCTGAATTCCTCTACCCGCTTTTTTGGTGTATGTGGAACTTGTCCCTTAGCCGCTGCATGTTCTTGCTTGATCTGGGATACCATGTGATCCCAATTCCGCCTGATGGATGCTGGCGAGAGGACAACCGTGTGCCAAAACGCATGTTGTTGTGACCAATTCATCACATGTGTAATCTGTTCGTTTGTCCGCTTATCCCGTTCGACGATCAACCTGAAATCGTTGGACCATTTTTGGAGATTCGGTTTAGTCAAATGTGGATGATTCATTTTTATATTTTCAAAGAGTGAAAAAGCGAATTGATAAAAAATAGATGATTCGTCGTAAACGTGCTTGCGACAATTACTTTTCTTTTCATTCTTATCATTCTTGTTAGTTGTTAGCTGTCTGTTAGTCGTTTGTTGCCCGTCTGTTGATCGAACTGTTGCTGTCTCCTCACTCCCTTGATAAACGCCCCAGTTTACAATGGTTATCAGTCGATTATGGGGTGTTGATTCGTCTGTTAGAAATTCGTATTTCGCAAATCTTTTGAGAGCCGTTCGTATCTTCTGTACACTGCTCCCTTTCCCGCATTTTTGGACGAGAGAAGACAAAGAGGTTACGAATTGACCAGGACTTGCCGAAAACACCTTCCCTTTCCATTCCCATTGTTTTTCTTCGTGATTGCCCATCAGCAATAACGTGATGAGCAGTATTTTTTGCTCAGCTGTTGCCTCTGTCCAAATGGGCTTTTCTAAAAGTTTTCGATGCATTTTTATCCAACCTTGTTCCATAATAATTCCCCGCTTTCTATTCTTTTTTGATTACCCCTGCTACTTCTTAGATAGACAATTAACACGTGAAGGGATACATCAGACGTAAATTTATTTTATAAAGATTTATTGGAACGGCAAAAAACACTAGAAATCCGTCGAGGTTCAATCGATAGATTCCCAGTGTTTTTCTTAAAAACACAACATGCAAGCCGACTTTGAGGAGTCAGCTTGCATGTTTTTCGTTTGAATTATTAACAGCCACGTAAAACCATTACACCTGGAAACTTTCCGATTTCGCTTCTGCCAATTGCCCGCCGCCATTTTTGAGGTATTTCTCAATTCCCTCTGATGCACGGTACGCCAATGCTCCGATTGTTGCAGTCGGATGGTGTCCACCAAAGTGCGGAAATGCAGAACCCCCTACAACAAAGAGGTTGTCCATATCCCACATTTGCAAATAGTTATTCACTGCAGATGTTGCCGGGTCGGCCCCCATAATGACGCCTCCCGCATAGTGTCCGCCATCATAGATGTGATCGAATTCTTCCGGAATCTCATCATCATCAATTATATCCGCACCCATCTGCTCTACGATTCCCCTCGTTTTCTCGATGCCGAATTTGGCAATATTACGATCTTGGTCCGTGTATTTATTCGTAACACGCAAAAGCGGATCATTAAACTCATCGGTATACGTCGGATCTAAATCTAAATAGTTATGCCACCATGGCATGATGGCAGGGGTGTACCAGACGACCATATTTCGGTTCGAGTAGAAAATCGACTTTTCTTTAAACTCCGCGCCCCATTTTGGCGTACCTTTTGGGACATGATTTGTGGCAATGGCCGCATGACCATATTGTCTAAATTCAATCCCCCCACCATTGATGAAATCTAGATCCGTATGATCGAAATTATCACCTGCAAAATCACTTAATGCTCCGCCTAATGCGCCTGCACCCATATAAAGATTAAACTTTTTTTCATTAAAATAGCCACGAGCACCAAGGAATGTGATAGCAAATTGACCATTAAAGTTTCTGCCAATCACGCCTTTTCTTGTCTTCGGATCATACTGTTGACCTATCTTTGATAACATCAGTAGGCGATTGTTCGTAATTGAAAATGCCGCTAAGACAACCACATCAGCTGGTTGTTCATATTCAATTCCCGTTTTTGTATCAACATACAATACACCAGTAGCCTTTTTCCCGGTGTACAGGACACGTCGAACATAGGCCTCCATTCTAAATTCACACTTACCGGTTTTTTTAGCTGTTGGAATTACCGTGACCATTGGATCCGATTTCGCACCAAAATCACATCCGTACTGCGTGCAATACGAACAGAACATGCATTGATTGATCGTTTCCCCGTCTGGATTTGTATACCCCTGTGACAAGTTACCTGATGGTACTTGATAAGGATGGTAACCCAACTCTTTCGAGGCCTTTTTGAACAACGCCACAGCTGGTGATTCTAGCATCGGTGGATTGGGATAATCATTTGTACGTTCCTCACCAAAAGGATCACGTTCACCGGAAATCCCAGCTGTTTTTTCAAAACGATCATAGTATTGTTCAAACTCTTTATAAGTAATACCCCAGTCCTGTATCGTCATGCCCTCCGGAATTTTCCCTTTACCATAACGCTCTACCGTCTTACTATAAATTTCAAAATCATACGGCATAAATCGATACGTAGCCCCCGCCCAGTGGACACCGCCGCCCCCCAAATTGGTTCCTGCCATAAATTCACTTCGCGTTCGAACAGGCAGGGCGGTTTCCTCAAGCGTATTGCGGGAAGTAATCGTTTCAGGTGCCAGATTTTGCATCATTTCATAACGATCCGTAAAACGGAGCTCATCTTTCACTTCCGTGTAGTCTTCCCTTGTTCGATCTCCTCCACGTTCAAGTGCAACCACCTTATAACCTGCCTTAGACAACTCGGCTGATACAATGCCACCTGCCCATCCCGTTCCTACTACGACAACATCTACTTTGTCTAGTTTTACTGCCATATGCAACATCTCCCCTTAGTGTCCTTGGTAATTTTTTAGACTTTCAGGTTCCATGACGATAAATTCCGTTTCGCCAATCTGCCCCAAATAACCCATTCGCGGACCTGGATATTCTTTCATTCGCCAGCCCGCCATATTTTTGTTGCCGCCATAGACAGGATCTGAATAAGCCCCCTCCAGCGTTGTTTGCAATAGTAAATTGAAGAAGGTAGCCGAATCCACCCCTGACAACGCCACTTTGTTATCGTCAAACATTTGAAGAATCTCATCTTGCTGAGCCGCTTCCGCATCCACAAACCGTGCTCCAAATTTTTCTTGGGACACGCTATCCATTTTCCGAAGCCCTGTGATGAATATTTCACTTCGGTTCAAACGCGTCTGATATCTTGCGGTAGGCGTTGGGATCTGTGTATCGGCATTAGGTCCTTGCTTACTCTGATCCTCGCCTTTATCCTGAAATCCTTGAATTTGAGGGTTTAAGACAAAAGGACCTTTCATATACTCTTTCGCATTCAAGCCCCACGCCCCGGCTAATTGTTTATCAATGAAGTAAGGGACACCCAATTCGATTGCACCTGGACCGTTATCATTTTTCGGAAAAATCCGTTCTGTAGCCGCTGATAGAATATCGAAATCTTCTTTACGACTGAAGAACATCCGGGCTTCTTGTAAATTTACGACGTCCTTTGTTCCTGTAGTCGTGGCTGGCTTTTTTTGAAACTGGTTTGTCAGCAACCCTCCAAATAGCGAGCCACCCACCACACCGCCAGCGACCAATCCACTATTTTTAAGGAACTGGCGCCGGCTTAATCCTTCTTTTGTATTTGTATCAGGTGGTTTATTCGTCATTCAATTTTCCTCCCCATAGATATTGTTAAGTTGATGTTTACTTCCACTGTTACCAACTTTATCCTCGAATAAACACATTTATGGAAACAAACAAGATTGTTTACACTTTCACTAGTGAATGCTTATCACCATACAATTAAAAAGCCACCCCGCTCCGGGATGACTTTTTATTCTACTTATTTTTCAGTACATTTGGTCGGATCTATATATGTGACTTCCCATTGACCTTTCTTACGCTTTACTAACTGAGACACTAACACATCTGTGTCATTCGTTAGTTGAATAAAGATAAATCTATAGTCATCGCCATCTGTACCGATAACATCAATGGTTTTCACATAGCCATCCCTTTTTGTCGGCAATCTTTTTTTAATTAATTTACACCAATTCCCATACTCGACATCAACAACCCCTTCTCCCTGTTGGCGCCAACCGTGATAGGCAGCACACAAAAAATCCTCACCTGTCAATGTGATGGCATCTATTTTAGATAACCCATCTTCCTGTATGACCGAAATAATCCCGTAATGATATTGGAAACCAGTTGCGCCTGTCGCTGTCCCATTAATCGTTTCAAGTTCGACGAAAAATTGAATCGGTTGGACGTTATGAGGATTCTGCAACTTATATAATTTAATGAGATTGGTATGACCGACACCTTCGAAAGAAGAAAGATAGGAGGAATAAGACGTTTTCTGTTGATAGGATTTGGTGAAGAAGTTATACGCGATTGGAAATGGTATCCTTACCCAGCCTACCGTACCACATCCACCAATGAGCTGATTTGTCAGATTTTCAGCCTCTCGCAAAATGCTGAAATAATTGAGGAGCATCCCTTCTGGCGCATCCATCAAAGACGAGGAAAGCTGGATTTCATCATACGTCTTGTTAATATACGGGTCGAAAAATTGGTATCCGAATAATCGTCGATTCAGTATCGAGCGACTGGATGGACGAAAGAATTGTTCCACCTCTATCTGTGGATTGGTTTCTTTCTCTTCGTTGATTTCCCTTTGCCTCCACTGTGGCTTTTGCAATTCCGCCCCCATGATAGTCGTGGTTGTCTTTTCATCATCGCTCTTTAGAAATCGTGTACGTTTCCTAAATCTCACGCTGCGACTCCCCTTTTTTTCTATTGCTTCTAGCGTATGCAGCTGTTAAAAAAAGAGTTTTGAAGTATACATATTTCAGAGATCGGATTCAACCGGGAATCCCCCATGGCGTTCGGGCGTGGTACTGTTCATTAGGTCATGTTCATACACTTACTCAACAGTTCTAGCTAGCTAGGTGGTATTTAAATCAAGGGAGAATGGGGGAAGATAGAGATAAAACTGGAATACATTCTTCATTCCTATTAAGGTGCTTGATTTTAATAAAGTTCCGAATTGTCTTAGTACCTGACTGCAGTTTCTATTATTCTTACTAAAATTAAGACCTCTTGGTAATTTCATGTAATCATAATGTTTTCTTACATATCCCTATGTTTTTCTACTATACTATTGAGAGGCATCATGCATGCTACAAGTCTGAAAAGTAAGGGGCATGAGGAAGATTCGAATTAATTGGAAGAAACTACTTGTACTTTTCGCTACTGTCTTCTTGGTGATCCAAGTCATCGGTAGCTTCTTTTTCTATGAGCTGGCCATCAAACGAGGACCAAAAGAATTCTTGCAGAATAATGCAGATTTAGAAGTGTCAGATCAAGCCATGGAACTGTTTGTGAATGGGGATTGGATCGACTGGGTCAATGCGCAATCATTTGAACAGCTTACGTTAACATCACGAGATGGACTCCAACTGTCCGGCTACTATTTGCCAGCAGCCAAACCAACAGATAAGGTTGTCATTTTAACACATGGCTATCTAGGCAATGCCAAACAAATGGGGCTATTTGGACAGTATTATCATAACGATTTAGGGTACAACATTTTCATGCCGGATGCACGAGGACATGGAAAAAGCGCGGGGAATTATTACGGATTCGGCTGGCCCGATCGGCTCGATTTGATTGATTGGACCGAAGCTTTGGTGAAGAAGCTTGGGAAAGATACGAAAGTGGCCTATCATGGGTTATCGATGGGGGCGGCAACTGTCTTGATGGCGAGTGGAGAAGAACTTCCCCGCCAGGTCAAAGCCATCATAGCAGACAGTCCGTATGCGTCCGTCTATCAATTATTTGCCTACCAAATGAATCGAATGTTTTACTTGCCAGCCTTTCCGTTGTTAGATAGCACGAGCGGATTAACGAAAATCAGAGCAGGTTATTCATTTAGAGAAGCAAGCGCACTGAAAGCTGTGAAGAAAACGAAAGTCCCGATCCTGTATATCCACGGGGAAAGCGATACATTCGTTCCGACGAAATTGACTAAGGATTTGTATCGGCATACCGCAAGTGATGCGGAACTCTTTCTTGTCCCGAAAGCGAATCACGGTGAATCATTTGTGTTAGCCCAGGATGAATATAAGATGAAATTAGATGATTTTTTGGGTCGATACATTGACTAGGGTTGTCTAAATAACAAAAATGCGCAAAGGGCTTCCCTTGCGCATTTTTATTTACACTATTATTTCTGTTTCAATGAATATTTGACGAAACCTTCTGCAGCTGGAGCAAGGTATTCAATACCGCTTCCTTGTTGAACAAAGTCTTTCGCTTTTCCAGATGTTTCAAAAGTTACATTGGCTTTTTTGCCGAATGATGCAAACGACCAATTGCCATCCGCAGATGGATCAATTGTGCCTAGGTTCACCATGTAATCCGTAACAACTTGACGGTTTTCATAGGCATAATCGATTCTTTCCGTTGCATTTCGTACGCCCGGGAAGTTTCCACTTGCACGGTAGTTATTCGTCACAACGATAAATTGTTGTTTCGGATCAATCGCTTTTCCGTCGTATTGCAAATTCACAACTCGACTCGCTTTTTCGTTAACCGTCTCACCCGAACCGTCATATTTTGCAGGTTGTGTCACATCGAATTCGTAAGTGACGCCATCAATGACATCAAAGTTAAACGTCGGGAATCCAGTATTGATCAAATCTTGTTCTTTCGTTGAAGTTGAATCGATTTGTTTAAATTGACCCGCAGACATTTCAAGCCATTCTTTGATGTCCGCACCCGTCATGACAAGCGCGAAAATCGTATTGTCGTAGACATACAAATCCGCAACGTTTTTAATCGCGATATCGCCTTCAGCTATTTCCGTATAATAACTTGACCCCATACGACCGCCCGCTTTAAACGGTGCTCCGGCTGACAAAATAGGAAGCTTGTCATACTTCGTGTTTTTGACTTGTTGCTCCACGTACCATGTTTGTGCATTATTGACAATCTGTATAGAAGGATCATCTTGTACCAAAGCAAAGTAGCTATTGATAGGCGCTGTCGTTTTTCCAACAGGGCTACGAACATACTTAACAGTTCCTTCGTGTGCTTCTTTTACCGAATCAATCACTTTCTGAACAACTACGCCAGATTTTTTATCGATTTGGCGCACTTCACCTTTACCACTTACAACTGACCATTGTTCCCCATCTTTTTTCAAGACAAGGTCAATCACACCTAAATGGTCACCAAATTTACCCGGCATCACGATAGGCGTACCGTTGATTGTTCCTTGCGCCTGATTTACATTTGCCAGATCTTTGAAGTCCCCTGGGAATAGCGCGTGGTTATGCCCAGTAAGAACTGCATCAACGCCCTCAAGCGCTGTAATTTGATACGCTACGTTCTCTTCACCTTTTTCGTGAACTTCATTACCAGGTCCAGTGTGAGCTAACACCACGATAACGTCAGCGCCTTGCTCTTTCATTTCTGGAATAAATTTCTTAACAGAATCTGCTGCGTCTTCTGCAGTGACTTTTCCTTCAAGAAGTGTGCGGTCCCATTGCATGATTCCTGGTGTAACAACACCGATGACACCTACGTTCACCGTATGCTTAGCACCATGACCGTCGACAACTTCTTTTTCAATAATTTCGTACGGCGTATAACGGTTCTTCTTCGTGACCGCATCGTAGACGTTTGCGTTCAGCATTGGAAATGGTGAGGTAGCCAACACTTCGTCCAAATACTCTAGACCATAATTGAATTCGTGATTCCCTAGCGTAGCGCCATCAAAATCAAGTGATGAAAGTGCAGCGATAGCTGGGTGAATTTCACCTTTTTTCAGCTTGTTCACATTTACTTTATAACCAGCCAAAGGCGTCCCTTGAATCAAATCCCCATTGTCGAACAGTAGGTTGTTCGGATTCTCTTTACGAGCTTGTTCAATCAGAACAGCCGTTTTCGCAAGGCCGAGTTCATTCGACACTTTGTCTTGGTAATAATCATAGTTCACAAAGTTCGTATGTAAATCCGTTGTGCCCAAAATACGAAGTGAAACCGAATCTTTTGGAATTTCTGGGCTATATACTTTTAACATCCGCTCGATAATTTGCATCGCTTGCACGTTTGTCACAAGTTTTTGAGGTTTGACTGTACCGTCTTCAAATCCTTGTAACAGACCAAGTTCGACACTTTTTGCAAGCTCTTTCAATTCGTTTGTTTTGAACGATTTGTGATCTTTAAATTTCTTCAGTACATCAGTTGAGAATGTTTTATCCGTTTGAATGGCACGGGATGCGATGATAAATGCATGTTCACGTGTCAATTTCTGATCAGGTCTGAAATCTCCTTCTGTTGTTCCTTTGACAAGACCCGCTTTAAACGCTGCTTCCACATAAGGTGCCAATTTTTCATTAACATCCTTAAATTTCGTCGTAACGCTGTCTCCAAGCTCTAATTCAAGTGCTTCGACAACCGCAGTAATAAATTCACCGCGTGTCACATCTTGCGTCTTAGCAGCCGCGCTTGCTTGTGTTGCAAACGACAAACTACTGAATGTAACTGCAATAATAGCAACCCACATTCCAGCTTTTTTCAACAAAGACATCATTCCATCTCCTCTGCTATTCATGTTTGTTTCGTATTTTCATACGAATCAACTCTATCAATCTAGTAGAATGATAGTGCTGCATTGGTAGCATAACACGGGAATGTAAATTTTCGGTTAACAATAATGGTTATTAGACTATAATAGGTTGTAGGGACTAGTTTGGATATTCGAATGAATAAGATTTTTATCCCACTTTAAAATAGAGGACTAGGACTTATTGCGAGATATGTACGGTACGCCCAACATTTTCTCCAATTAATGTAAGACATGCTATTATAAATAATAAGATTCTGGTTCATTCACCCAAGGAGATGATAACAATGCCTACCTACAACAAACTAGTGCGAGATCGCATTCCAGAAATCATCGAAAGCACTAACAAAATATTCACGTCTCGCTTATTAACGGATGATGAATATCGAAGTGAAATAAATAAAAAAATGCACGAAGAATTAGCGGAGTATGAAGCCACTACGACAAATGGAGATGCAGTCGAAGAACTTGCAGACTTACTTGAACTGATCCATGCGGCGGCCGCCCTACATGATACAACTTTTGAAGAACTTGAAAAAACACGTATGGATAAAGCGAAGCAGCGCGGTGGATTTGATGAGCGTATTTACCTGATTGAAGTAGAAGATGACTGAAGCCAGGCATTAACAAAATTATTAAAAGCGTAATACACATTCTCATCCGTCATTCTTTCAGGTCCTTCTCTTTTAAGATAATCTAGACATGCTTTTAATTTACCGATTATATCGTAAAGAAACATGGATTCAGTGAAAGCAACACTTGAGGATACCTTACACTACGCTTTATTGTCGAAAATCGTATATAATTCTAGCAAAAGGGGGAGATTATTTATGAAATTTGAAATGACGGAAAATGGTTTTGAGACAGCGACGGCATTTGGTCAATTAACCATTTCAGGCAATGAGGAATATGGGTTTAGGCCATACCAACTTCTTGTATCTTCTGTTGCGGTCTGTAGTGGTGGAGTGTTACGAAACATTCTAGAAAAAATGCGCATGCCCGCCGACAATATAACCATTGAAGTGAAGGAAGTCCGTCGGAATGCTGAGATCGCCAACAGAGTTGAAAAAATCCATCTTCATTTTATCATCGAAGGTCAAAAAATCGATGAGCCAAAGATGGAGAAAGCCTTCGAGTTAACGATGAAGAATTGTTCGATGGTACAATCCGTCATTGATTCAATTGAAATCATTGAAACGTATGAAATTAAAGCATAGCTGTTCGTATTTAGTACCTGTGTAATGGAAATTCATGATTGTTAAATAGTCACGATCCTTTCTTGCATAGGTACTTCAACAAAGTTTTATTATCTTTATCTACGGAAAAATCCGATTCAAAAAATGACGCAATGCCTGTTTCACTGAAGAATCACTTCATGATTAGAGTGTTGCCGTTTTTTGTAAATTTTTGCGTTTAATTTTCTTATGAGAATAACCTCATCCTCATAAGAAAAACACTAAGACATTCATCTTAGTGTTTTTTGTTTGTTTAATATTTGTATAGCATCACAATAACCTCGTAACCTACACCAACAGTCCAGAACATAACCAAGTCACCACGATTAATCTGACCAGCTTCAATCGCTTCATGAAGAGCCACGAATGGGCTACTTGTGCCAGTATACGCATAGCGGTCTCCTATATATACAAGCTTTTCGGGAGAAATATTAAAGCGTTCTTCAAATTTTTTAATATTAGTAAGTCCAAATTGCGAGAAGCAGAAGCTATCTACATCTTCAATTTCCAAGTTATTTCGTTCTAATATTTTTTCAATCAGTTCATATGAGATAGGTAGAGATACTGAACCATCGAATGGTTTCCATAGAATATAATCTGCTTTCCCATCACCTCTTAGAGCATGTGACAAACCCTTTTCTGGATATAAAACATTATTAAGACCCTCTGAATGGACTTCAAACAGACCATCAATAAACCCTGTATCTTCTTCCGTTTTCTCTAAAATAATTGCGGAAGCAGCATCTCCGAAATTCGGATAAGTTAATGAATCTTCAGGATTTGCAAGTAACGAGAAGTAATCAGAACCTACAACTAATGCTTTATTAATATGCGGATTTGACAGCATGTATCGTGATACTTGTTCCACAGCGATAGTCATTCCTGCACAATTTGCATTTAAATCATACATAACTATACCCTTTTTAGCCTCTATTGCCTGATGGACAAACACAGCATTCGTTGGGAGAGTTGTTTCAGGAACTTGTGTGGAAAATACAATCATATCCATATCTTTTCCTTCTAACCCTGCTTTTTTTAGTACACGTTTAGAAGCTTCAATCGCCATTGTAATTGAATTTTCTTCAAGTCCATCTATTATGTATCGTTCTTTTCTCCCCATTATTTCTAAGAAGTGTTCGATATCCTTTCCTTGCTTTTTAAAATGTTCAATATAAAATTCATTTTTAACGATTTTTTTAGGATGATATACATCTACCGCATTTATTCTTATGTTTGTCATGGTGTTGTAATAACTCCTTTTGAATATATTAATCTATTATTTTCAAGCAAATATTATCTTACAAAGACCATAGAATAATATTAATGAAAAACAACTCTATACTTGTTGAATAAAGACAAATAAAAAAGAAGCAAGAAGCAAGAATCAATTAGGATTCTCACTTCTTTTGGTTTTATTAATAGATTTCTGCAATCTCTAAATTTGTCATCCCTGCACCTCGACCCAAACGAGCCATTTGCATTTTAATGACAGGGTTTTTCTTAATTCCAAATTCTACTTTTTTGAAACCCGATGCTTTATACATTTGGAAGCAGCTTTCAAGAGCGGGTATCATCTCTGGTGTTACAATGTCCATATCTCCGCAATCCAATTTTAAAGTAAATTCATCAGCCTTAATTGACCCAACTTTACTTTGGTAATCTTTAATAAACGCCTCTGCTTTTGCTTGGGAAAAGCGACCAACAATCCTCACATCAATTGTTTTCGTTGCAATGCTTACGTTCATTGTGTAAGATCCTTCTGTTGCCATAGTGCAAAACACTTCCTTTTCTTTTATGTAATAAGGAGTTATATATCCCTATGATACGTATTAATTATACATAAAAGTATTACTTTTGTCACAAACTAAAAAATACAACTTTAGCACTCCACCGGACTCAGATCATTTAATTTCGCCTTCATTCGCTTGTGATTGTAATACTCAAGATATTCTTCTAATTCCTTTTCAAAATGCGCCCTGCTCTCAAACTTTTGTAAATAAAGCCGTTCTGATTTTAATAACTCAACTTTGGCATCGAATAAATTTGCGTTATTGGTTGCTTAGCTTGGCTTTAGTCCCAATACTATATATATCGACAGTTTTAGAAAATAATAAAGACACCTCATTCTTTTGGGATAGTGAGATTATCGAGAAATCACTACCACATAGAAGAGGTGCCTACTATACGACAAACCAAAATCGTATTGATAATCAACTACCTAAATAACTTTACTTTGTTTTTTCAGGGCTAGAGCTTATTAAACACTTGCGTAAAGCTGGCATTCAAATAGATATATACAGGTCCTCCCCATCTACTTACACACCCCTTACCGCTCCTTCATCTCAATACTCATGCTTATCAGTTCTTCACGGTCAATCATCCGAACATGATTACGTTTAGCCAATGTCTGCGCTTGCTTTGTATATGTACTGTTGGTGATAACCCATGCAGCAGTTGCATCGTACATCCTCATAGATGGAATCACTTCCTGCACAGCTTTAACCCCAACCGTTTGCTTATAACGTTTCGCTTGAACAACAATGACATCTTTTTCTTTTTTTAATATCAAATCCGCCCCATAGTCACCAGTAGTAGGCGTGTATATTACTTTGTAACCTCGACTTACAAAAAGCGTACCGACATACTCCTCGAACTGTCTACCAGTCATCTTGTCGATATCATATATTCCCGATTGTTGCATTCGTTTCTTAAAACGCTGTGATCGCCAAATGCTAAATGAAAGTACAATTCCAATACCAATTCCCGCTACGATTCCTGCCCCTTTAAGCGTTCCAGTCAAATACCATCCCGCGATTCCAGCAACGAGTATTAATAGACTAATCATCTCATCTAATTGTTTTTGTTCTTTTTTTGTACGATTGCGCAATTGAACTTCCCTCCTTTTCATTGAGTCTAATTACCTACAATGAACCATTGTATCAAATTTACCATAAAGAAAAGTCGAATCGTATCAATTCAGGTGTCTACTTCTAATTAAACTCCTAATTACGTTAGTATTTGATACTTCTTATCCCCTCATTATTGAAGAATAGAAAAAACATGATCCCCTCTGACTGAGGATCATGCTTTTTCTTTGTATTGCCAAATCTACTTCACTTGCACCCTAAGCAATTTATTCACCTTCAAAAATACAAGCACCGTAAAAACCACCGTTATCGAGCCGATTGCTGCGGCAATACCAATATTGCCGATAATTACTGCATATAAAAGAAAACAGATGCCCCTACTGTTAAATCATACGAAACTTTAAAGACATCCCCAACTTTCACTTGTTTGGGAGTATAACCACCTCCCGTTTCAGCATTAAAAAGTTCTTTCAACAATTCATTCGGGACGAAAAAATAGTTTCTTTTATAAAAAAGGTTTAATCACATCCAATCCGGGTATACAAAGAATACAAGGCGGAACTACCGGAGGGATAAAGTTGTAGACGAGCTACCTACAATGACTTCCAACGATGAACTGCACAGCCTTGGCGGAAAATTTGCTTTGCTGGCGATGGGTACACTTTTCAAGGATTGAGTAAGTAAGTATTACTAGTTAAGCGTGAACCAAGTAGTAGAATGAAAGTTTTTTGTTGAAGTGCAAATGGATAACTGACTACGACGAAGAAAATCACGTCTATTCTCTTGTGGCATTCAAAAACCAGTCAGCCCAATCAAACTGCAAAGATCGGCATTTCAATAATCGCCAGGAAGAACAGTTTGTGTAATTGAAAAAAACATCAAATTTTCCGAGTGCGCATCCCTGTTAGAAGGGATAGAAAAAGCATGGTCCCCGGGGGCCATGTTTTTTCATGTTTAATCGAAAACGTGTATTTCATTTAGCAAATCCTTCAACTTTTCCAAACTGAATCTACTTTTTTTAAACCTAAAGCACCGAATGAACTTTTCATTTCGGGAAATGCTACGACTCTAAGGAGGCGTAAACATGTCGAAAAACAATAAAATTCTAGTCCCCGAAGCACGCGAAGGGTTAAACCAACTAAAAGCAGATGTCATGAAAGCGCAAGGATACAAGGTTGATACTGTAGATCCAGGCAACGTCAAATACGAAATTGCGGACGAGCTCGGCATTCCGTTGACGAAAGGCTATAACGGAAAACTCACATCGGAACAAGCTGGGAAAATCGGTGGCCCGATTGGAGGAAGTATGGTTAAAGAAATGGTACGGATGGCGCAAGAACAAATAGCCAAAAAATAAAGTATCTTACCAACGAATACACTGTGAATATCTATCAGAAATCACACATCTTTTTCTAATCAATCAACGAAAAAAACGCTAATCCATAATAAGCGGATCAGCGTTTTTTCACTCACTCTTTAGTTCTTTACAGCTGGTTGATAGTCGCCGGGCACATTGTTCATTGCGATGGATAAGCGATTCCAACTATTAATGGTGTTGATTAAAAAAACTAAATCTACATATTGTTTTTCATCGAAATGGGCACGTACTTTTTTGTACAATTCGTCGTCCACTCGACTCGTTGCAACGAGTGTCACTGCCTCAGTCAATTCCAACACGACTCGTTCTGCATCACTATAAAAAGGTGCTTCACGCCATGCATTAAGACAGTAAATTCGCTGTTCTGTCTCTCCAAATGCACGGGCATCTTTCGTATGCATATCCAGGCAATACGCACAGCCATTAATTTGGGATGCCCGAATTTTAATCAACTCAATTAACGTCGTGTCAAACCCCGTTTTCTTAGCATAGGCCTCGAATTGCAGCATGATTTTGTAAGCCTCTGGGGCTACTTGCGCGGCATTGATACGTTGTTCCATCGTCATTTATTCCTTTCCTCAAAACTTCGATCCTCCATCTCCATACTCATTCAGGAGTTCTTCGAAGCTTTTATTTTTTTCACGTTCTTTGCGTTCACGACGAATTTGTTCTTGTCGCTCTTCTTCTTTCGCTTGTTCAGCAGCGGATAATTGTTGTTTAGCTGCCTTCAACTTTGCTAGTATATCCTCGCCGAGTGCATCTGATAACGTTAAGCCTTCATTTTCGACTTTTTTCGGACGTGCTGGCGCTGCTTGTTTTCGTTTTTTAGCCATTTGTTTCACCTGCTTTCATTCATGGACGCGTCACAATGGTAGCGACACCTTGTCCCCCTCCGATGCATAGCGTTGCCAGACCAGCCTTTGCGTCACGACGCTTCATTTCGTGTAGAAGTGAAACGAGAATGCGTGCTCCACTTGCGCCGATTGGATGACCTAGTGCGATTGCACCACCGTTGACGTTCAGTTTTTCTTTATCAAATCCAAGTTCTTTATCGACCGCAATCGATTGTGCCGCAAACGCCTCGTTCGCTTCAATCAGATCCATATCGGACAGTTGAAGATTGGCTTTATCGAGTGCTTTTTTAACGGCTTGTACGGGACCAATTCCCATGACAGATGGATCGACACCTGCACTACCATTTGCCGCAATCGTTGCGAGCGGTGTTAAGCCGAGCTCATCTGCTTTGGCTTTTGACATGATGACAAGCGCTGCTGCGCCGTCGTTGATGCCGGAAGCATTTCCTGCTGTTACACTGCCGTCTTTTTTGAATGCCGGACGTAGTTTCCCTAGCTTATCTGCCGTCGTTCCCGCTTTGACGTATTCATCTGTAGCAAAAATGATGGGCTCGCCTTTCCGTTGCGGAATAACAATCGGAACAATTTCTTCTGTAAATACGCCAGCTTCGATTGCCGTAGCTGCTTTTTGTTGGGAGTGTGCTGAAAACGTATCTTGCTCCTCGCGCGAGATGCCGTAGCGATCGCACAGATTCTCAGCGGTAATGCCCATATGGACATCATTAAATGCACACCACAGCCCATCCGCAATCATACTATCGATGATTTTCTGATCACCCATTTTAAAGCCTTCCCGCCCATTTTTCATGAGGAAAGGCGCTTGACTCATATTTTCCATGCCGCCTGCGACAATGATGTCCGCATCCCCTGCGACGATGGCTTGACGTGCAAGGTGCACGGCTTTTAATCCAGATCCACATACTTTGTTAATGGTCATGGACGAAACGGTTTCAGGAAGCCCCGCTTTGATGGCAGCTTGCCGCGCCGGATTTTGACCAAGCCCCGCTTGTAAGACATTCCCCATGATGACTTCGTCGACACTGTCAGGCGCCACCCCAGCGCGCTGCAATGCCTCTTGGATGACCGCTGCACCAAGGTCTGTTGCCGATACATTTTTCAATGAACCCAAAAATGATCCGATTGCGGAACGAACCGCACTAACGATTACGACTTCTGTTGACATAATTTTTCCCCCAATTCCCTTAATCACGTTGCCTGTATATGCATCCCTTCAGTACAATATACTAGAGGAGGGATGTTATGTTCATTTTACCAAACAACGTCACGATTATCGAGGTCGGCCCGAGGGATGGGCTACAAAATGAAAAGAAACATGTTGATGAACAGCATAAACTTGCATTCATCAAGGCACTCCTGGGGGCTGGCATTACGGAAATGGAGCTTACTTCATTCGTATCGCCAAAGTGGGTGCCACAAATGGCGGATGCAGAAGCTATCATTGCTGGAACGGAGCGTATCGGACGGCAGTTCGTCTTAGCACCAAATGCGAAAGGTGCCGAATTGGCGCGTGCAGCGGATGTGCGAAGTATCGCTGTGTTTGTAGGGGTCAGTAATACATTTAACTTAAAAAATATTAATCGAACAACGGATGACAGTATGGATGCGCTCGAACCAGTGATTGCTGCCTTAAAAGCAGATGGACTTTTTGTTCGCGCCTGCATTTCCACTGCATTTTATTGCCCATATGAGGGGAAGATAAATCCTACAGCCGTCGTTGCATTATGCCGGCGATTCGCAGCTCTTGGGGCGGATGAATTAAGTGTTGCTGATACCATTGGCATGGCGAATCCCCAAGAAAGTTATCAGCTGTTTACAACATTGAAAAAGGAACTACCTGATTTGCTACTAACGGCGCATTTTCACGATACGCGAAAGATGGCTATGGCCAATATTTTTGCTGCACTGCAAGCGGGTGTGGATCGGTTCGATACGTCAGCCGGCGGGTTAGGTGGCTGTCCGTTTGCACCTGGTGCGACGGGCAATGTGGCGACGGAGGATGTCGTCCATATGCTCGATACACTCGGTATCACAACAGGCGTAGATGTCAAAAAAGTGTGTGAGGCTGTCCAAATGATCGCACCACATGTAACACGGCCTATAGATACAGGGATGTACAGATTGTTCGAAAACAAGCAATTGTAAAAGGAGTTGAATGAGGATGAAACGGCGTGTTCTTTATATCACCGGTATCCTTTCCGGTATTTCCACGGCGTTGTTGACGATTTTTGGCTTTCTCCTAACAAGCAAAATGATGTTTTTAAAGACCAAGAAGTTTGAGTTGATTATGAGACGAGAAATTCTGTCCAAACGGTTCGATGAACAGTGGTATGAGACCGTTCACAAGGATGATATGTGGATTGATTCCCCAAATGGCTATCGTTTAAAAGCGGTCTTTTTGAAGCCGCTTCAGACAACAAGAACCGTCATTATCTGTCATGGGGTAACGGAGAATAAGATCAGTTCGATGAAATATGCTCGCCTATTTGAACGGCTCGGTTTTAATTCGGTTGTGTATGATCACAGACGACACGGGGATTCCGGCGGTAAGACAACTAGTTTTGGTTATTATGAAAAAATTGATTTGCAGGCGATTGTCCAAGCCGTGCGGAAACGAATCGGCAAAAGGGCTTTACTCGGAATCCATGGGGAATCCATGGGGGCAGCAACAACGATTTTATACGCAGGTACATATGAGGATGAAGCGGACTTTCTCGTTGTCGACTGTCCATTTTCCGATTTTACCGAGCAACTTCTACATGTTTTACGCACTGAAACACCGTTACGTTCGGCCATGATACTTCGAATTGGTAATCTATTTCTTAAAATGCGTGATGGGTACTCAACGAACCTGGTTTCACCACGGGAGGTCGTAAAAAATATTACAATCCCCATGCTGTTTATCCATAGTATGGAAGATGATTTTATCCTACCGTATATGTCCAAAGAATTGTACGAGGCAAAAGTGGGTGACAAAATGCTGAAATTGTTTCCAAAAGGAGCACATGCCAAATCATTCAACGACAATCCACAACAATATGAACAAATAGTGCAGCATTTTTTAGCCCGCTTCGGCTTTTCGCAATAACGAAAACACCCACTCCGTATTGCATGCTGAGTGGGTGTTTTGTTGATGGTCACATCAATCTTTTGACTAAATAATACTGTTGGCAATCTTTCGTTGGATGATCTTCAATGATACCAACGATTTGATAGCCATACTTTTGATAAAAATCGGGTGCTTGAAAGCTGAACGTGTCTAGTTGAATCAGTCGACACTTATTTTCTCTTGCCGTTTCTTCTATGTAATCCAATAATTTTTTCCCGTAACCTTTACCTCTTAACGATTCATCAATCCATAAGAAGTTAATATGCAAATGATGCCAAAATATAGTTCCTGTGATGCCCCCAAGTATTTCTCCCTTATCATTTTTAACCATAAAACTAATATTTTCCACTGGCTTCTTTATTTCTTCAGGTAATTTGGACGAATTATATTCAATAAGCTTTTGTCGAATATATTCACTGTCTTCCTGATTCCACTGCTGAATGATTTGCATCGTTTCCACCCCTTCGTAAAAGTCGGAATTTTATTATAACATAGGCGTTTAGCCTAGGCATCCCCTAGTGAATGGAAGGATGTTGTTCGCATTCGAATCTTTCCGCTATGACTAGAAACACTGGTAAGAGCGAATATCGTGTAGATTAACCGAATCATGTGTCCATCCCCACCTACTTCGCCAGCGGAATCCCCTAATCGAGTGCCTTCCCACAGATGTTGGAAAGAACTAACAGCTTCTCCCGTTCCATAAACAGATATAGGTGTTGCCATTTTGACAATACCTACCCCCCTAGGTTCCTACCTGGTGCGCTGGAATGGGCGGTGAAAAACCAGGTGGCGGACCCATAGGAAATGCCGCCGCTGGTGGTGGGCCAAACGGTGGTGGTTCAAAATAATCTTGCTGCCATCCTGGATAATTGTGTGGATGAAAGCTACTTCCATGCGGATTAAAATTATTGAAATTCAGATCCGTTCCTCCCCTCTATGTCATTCGTAGTAGTATATGAACCAGAAAGGGATTGGGACACCTGTGTTAAAATTGATATTTAGAAACTTTAAGAGGTTTTTAATCGTCTAAATAGAATGATAATAATAAAACTTAGGAGGTAATATTTTTTGAGAAAAGTTATCTTTATGGCTTTATCTTTAGCTTTTATGTCTTTGGTCCTCTTTGGTTGTCAACCGGAAGAGAATATCTCTACTGAAATCACAGTTAAGCCATCTACTAAATCAGAAAACAATAAAAAACTTTCAATAGACAGCAATTTTATAAGCATCGGCATTTCAAAAACAAAAGGCGTTGATGAAATTATTTTTGGTGATAAAGAATCCCTTAACTCCTTTCAAAATATCTTTTCAAGTGCAGTAAAAGAAGATGGCGAAGTTGATATAGCTGGCCCTGAATTTTATTTAGATGTCGCTTATGATAAGAATAATGAGCAGAGTTTATACTTATGGATAGGTGATAGAGGACAAAGAAGTACATTTATGAAAACAGAGAATACAAGCACCATTTATTCTTTTTCACCAGAGATAACCGATAAATTGATCAAATTAGTTGAATCTCGTTTTAATTGAGACCTCGTATGGGGTCTTTTTTATGTACATCTGAGCATTTCTACAGTAGAAGTATTCTATTTTTGACACGCTGAAATAAGCATTTGTTACACATACACATTTACCTCATTCCAACATTTGTAAATTTTCTACACTATACTCAAAACTGATTTGTAAGTATAGTTGAATTAGGTTAATATTCGAAACTTTATTTCTTTTTATTCGTTTGATTTATTAAGTGATTAAAAGCGAGGTGTGTAAATGCATAAAAAGTCAAAGTTATGCTTTGTCGTCATCCTACTTTTCATTAGCTTAATACTTAATTTATATTTGGGCATTACCAGTTATATCAAAAGTTCATATACCCCTAACTTAGATGATCAAGTAATTTTAGGGGAAATGACAAGAATGGTACTTCAAAACGAACAATATCAAGATATCGCTTTAAGAGAAACGATTTATTCGATTAAACAAGGCGTAAGTCGATTTAATGTCGCTAACCCTTCTTCTATATTCTTTTATGAAATTTCCGTACAAACCGAACAGCAAACGTATATTTTTACTTGTACCGACGAATCTTGTACAGATGTTTCGAATGAAGGGTGGACTTACTCAAGATACAGCGAAGAAGAGCCTGTATTACCTTTGAATAAAAACAATTGATCTATTTACTTGTATCTGCTTTGATGATTAATATTCCGTATTAAAGAAAAGGGCCGTTCCTCTGGAACTCATAAATAGTGAAAAAGGAGGTTACGCTGTGAAGACTGTGTGGAACATGTGTATGTCTTTATATATTCTTCTATACTTTGGTTATTTCTGGTGGATTGGTGCAATGCATAGCCGTTTTAATGCGGGCACTATAACAGCCTTAGTGCTACCTGTTGTCGTACTGATTGTACTATACCTTTTGCAACGGAAAGTAACTAATCGGGCAACACGTATAGGGCTAGTGATATGTATATTAATTTGTACAGGTGGTTTATATCAAATGTGGGTGCATGAACAACAATCTTATTTTACGATGGGCAAATGGATAGCAAAGCCCGAAGAGCGCGTTTGGATGGTGGATGACCTACTGAAACAATATGATTTTATTGGAATGGATGTGTTGACGATAGAATCTATGCTTGGCAATGAAACCGACACTTCTTATCCCGAAGCATCCAAACAGTTGGTGTACTATCTGGGCAATGAGCCTGGATCCCTTTCTATCGATAGTGAGTGGCTTGTCTTCGACGTTAACGAAGACAGCGTTGTGACGAACGCAATCGTAATGCGTGATTAAGTATGTGGAGCAACTTTCATAAACTCAACTCCCGAAACAATAATGAATGTTAGCATAGCCACTTAAAGTTAGGTCTTGCTTGTATGATTGATTTCAAACTTCATTTGCTTGATGCTGTGAGCTTTGTACATGTTCATTTCCCCCTGTCCACTTCTTAAAATAGAATGGAAGAATAACATAAATATTAGCTCCAAAACCGCTCGGAACACACCTAACGAACTTGATATTCTTAATGACACCCTAAGTCTCCAACTTCTTTAAGGCACGTCTAATGGTTGATACAGACTTCTCTACACCCTTTGAGTTGGTTTCATGCTTTAAGTGGGCCGCACCATGTTTAACTGAATATCTGCGAATCCTATCTAAAACAGCTCTATCAGTGTTATTGATTTGATTCCTTTTGAATGGGGTATGTTGAACTTCTCCACTAAATCGCTTAACAACAACAAAAAGACCTCCTTCTCTGATTAATCTTTCATCAGGAAAGTGGTCTATTTTAAAGGCAGAAATGATTTATTAACAATTTATTTATCTGTTTGTTTTTGCTTCTTTTTCAAATACTCCGCACGTATTTTTTCAAGTTGCTGCTTTTTATCAAATATGGCAGGCTTGTTTTTTTCATGATACTTTGTCACAGCTGCCTGACCTTTGTAATCCAATTGATATTTCCCCACATTGTTCACCTACTTTTCTTGTCTTTAAAGAAAATCTATTCAACACATATAATATACCCTATTTTACTGAAGTACACCTTATTTATCTTCGCCCGCAAATCATGAACTGAAATACTTCCAATTTATGCAATTACACGTTTGACAATTAAAAAAATTTAGTTGATTACATTCTTGACGATTGTTTATCATAGTCTTTTTTGTATAGCCTTTTGCTAAACAATGACATAAATACTCATCTAATAAATCCTCTAATAATAACAAAAAACCACTCCTCCATTAATTTTCTAATGGAAAGGTGGTTATTCATTATAACGTAGACGGACAAAGTAAAAGCAGTTTAATTTCAACAAAAAGATCAACTCTTTCATTAAAAACTGTTACTGCCTTCTCCTCAAAAAACGCATCATATCAACGTTAACGATTATTTCTTTTTCGTAGCTTTATCACTAGCTTTGTTCATTTGTGTCATCATTTGATTGATTTTCTTTTGTGACGGTTTTTGTCCCATTTGCATCATCATCATTCGTAACATATCTTCATTAATTGGCGGGTTATCTTTCAAATATTTCATCATATATTGACGTGCAATGAAAAATCCGAGGGCGACACCTGCTGCTAGCGCGACGATGATCAAAATGATCCCTAAAGTCAAGCTCATCCGCTAATACCTCCTTCACTTCCGTAATTCGAGTGTAGTCCACCATGATGGATTATACAGCATAGCGGTAGTGAATGGCAATCTCCTATACGAATAATTCTCATTATGGTATTCCTGCATGTTACAAAATTAATAAATATGTTAAATTTATCGTAGAAAAAAGCAAAAAGCCATGTAAAAAGGACTGCTACATCATTCTCCAGCAGATCCTTTTTACATGACTCTATTTATAATCATAGAAACACATTTTCTTGCCTCAATCGAAGATCTGTATATTTTACTGGCTTCAACCATCCCCACTCGCCGTATCCGTCCATTACAGCGAAGAAACGGTCGTCCGAGCCCGATAAGGCCACGAATAAATCCAAGTCCAACATGCGGGAGCCATCGCAAAACACATTCAGTGAATACGATGAACGCGAAATCAGGATAGACCCTTTAACAGGGTGCGTCAGCTTATATTCCCCTTCGCGGCACTCAATGGACGTGAAGCCTTTTCCAAGGTTTGTCAGAATAGCTTCATTAATCAACTCTTCCTCAAGCCTGTCACATAAATAGTCCACTTCTCGCATACAATCATCCTGTTGACCATCCTCTTTCAAGAGGTCATACAATAGCCGTTCACGTCCAATGACGAATGGCTGGTACATTTCCTTTACCTTATAAATTCCGTATGATCGCAAGTTCGCCACCCCCTACTAGTATCCTACATCCTTCGAATTGAAAAGGCTGTCATATTGCGGAATAGAACTGCACTTTTATTGTCGGAAAAGATAGATTATAAATCGATAATAAATCGACAAGCCCAAAACAGCATAACGGCGGGGTTTCACAACTACAAAAAAATGTTTTCATGCAAAAAAATGTTCCATTAGCCTTAACAAAACAGGCAAATGGAACATTTTAGTAATCAATTACACCTTGGCGTAATTGCATCCAAATTTTGAATCGCACTTGTGCAATTCAAAATTTGTGACATCCTCCGGAGGACCAACTTGCAGCAGCAAAGGTCTTCCGATGATGAAAGTTAGTTATTGAATAATGATTTTACTGTTGCAATGACATTTTCTTCCGTGAAGCCAAATTCCTTGATGACTGTATCGCCAGGCGCACTTGCACCGAATGTATCGATTGCAATAATAGCACCTTCGTCACCAACGTATTTATGCCAACCGAATGAAACAGCCATTTCAATACCTAGACGTTTTTTAACCGTTTTCGGCAGGACACTTTGTTTGTATGCTTCGTCTTGTTTTTCGAATAGATCCCAAGAAGGCATAGAAACAACAGCTACATCGATTCCTTCAGCCAATAGTTGTGCTTGCGCAGAAACAGCTAGGCTTACTTCAGAACCCGTAGCGATCAAGATTGCATCCGCTTGTTCTTTTGTAGCAGGTGAAACCGTGTATGCACCCTTTTTAACGCCTTCCATTGCCAATTCAGCAGATTTCGCTAGTGTCGGCAAGTTTTGACGAGAAAGAACAAGTGCAGTTGGTGTACTTGCAGATGATACAGCGATATTCCATGCAGCAGCTGTTTCATTCGCATCCGCTGGACGAATAACTGATAGACCTGGCATTGCACGAAGAGATGCAAGGTGTTCAACAGGTTCGTGTGTCGGACCGTCTTCCCCAACAGCTACACTGTCGTGTGTAAACACGTATGTGACAGGAACACCCATAAGTGCTGACAGTCTCATAGCCGGACGAACGTAGTCACTGAACACGAAGAATGTTCCACCGAATACGTGCAATCCACCATGGAGAGCCATACCATTCAATGCAGTACCCATTGCGAATTCACGTACACCAAACCAAATGTTACGGCCAGCATAATCCGCTGGAAGGAAATCGCCTGCGCCTTTGATGGTTGTCTTATTTGAACCAGCAAGGTCTGCGCTTCCTCCGAAGAATGATGGTACTACTTCAGCAATTGCGTTAATCGCATCGCCTGAAGCAGAACGTGTCGCATGTGATGAGCCTGTTTCATATGTCGGTAGGGAATTTTCGAATCCTTCCGGCAGTTTACGGTCGATTGCGTCTTTCAACTGCTGTGCAAGTTCCGCATGTTCTGTTTCGTATTGCGCGAATAGCTCATTCCATTGTTGTTCCTTTTGAGCACCTAGTGTTTCAGCTGCTTCTTGGAATGTCTCATAGACACCTTCAGGCACATGGAAATCTTCATCCAATGTCCATTTGTAGTATTCTTTTGTCAGTTTCATTTCATCAGCGCCAAGCGGCATACCGTGTGCATCTGATTTTCCTGCTCGGTTTGGTGAACCGTAACCGATAACTGTTTTCACTTCGATAATTGTTGGGCCGCCCGTGTTGCCTTTAGCCGCTTCAATCGCTTGTGAAACCTCAGCGATGTCGTTGCCGTCTGCTACACGGATGTAATTCCAGCCGTAAGACTCAAAACGCTTGCGTGTGTTTTCAGAGAAAGACATGCCCAAATCGCCGTCAAGTGAAATGTCATTACTATCGTAAAGGACAATCAGTTTATCTAATTGTAAGTGTCCTGCAAGAGAAATCGCTTCTGCTGCAACACCTTCCATTAGATCGCCATCTCCACAAAGTGCATACGTATAGTGGTCGACAACGTCAAAGCTTGGTTGATTGTATGTAGCGGCAAGGTGCTTTTCTGCCATTGCCATACCAACTGCCATACCAATCCCTTGTCCTAGTGGGCCTGTTGTTGCTTCAACGCCAACTGTATGGCCGTATTCTGGGTGACCTGGTGTTAAAGAACCCCATTGTCTAAACTGTTTAAGTTCTTCCATAGGAAGACCATAGCCAGCAAGGTGAAGCAGGCTATAAAGAAGTGCTGAACCATGTCCAGCGGAGAGGACGAAGCGATCTCGGTTGAACCACTGTGGATTTGAAGGATTATGGTGCATGTGTTTTGTCCAAAGCGTGTAGGCCATTGGTGCAGCACCCATCGGTAATCCCGGGTGTCCAGAATTCGCTTTTTCAATTGCATCGATAGATAATGTACGGATCGTGTTAATAGCTAACTGGTCAATCTGTTGAGTCATTGTGTACTTCCTCTCCCATTAAATCTATTTTTCTACAATCTCTAGTTTAGACAATTCGCGCAGTGAATGCAAAGGTCAGTTTAGGTATTTACTATTGCGCGCCTGTTTCACCTTGTCTGGCGTCACATCATTGCCATCCGGGTCGATGATTTTAACGTGTTCAATTGTACCGCGCATCGATGATCTGAACGTTTCCAGATACTCTTTACGTAGAAGTGTTTGTTCTTTTGCCTCTTCTAATGTAAGGCCTGTTGATTTCGATTTTTTCGATAACTCGTTGATTCGTTTAATTTTTTCTGGTGAAAGCATGTGTTTTCCTCCATTTTGTTTCGTGATTACATAAAAGGTATACAAAAAGAGCAGAAAGTGCAACCAATCAGCCTTCCTGCTCTAATTCATATTCTTTAAATCGACGATGGACGGTCGCTTTGCTAATATCATGTCCAAGTCCATTTAACACGCTTGTAATTTCTTCGAACGTTAGTTCTTTGTCGCGAAGTGCAACGATTTCATGGATGGGTACTTCAATTCGTTCGCGCCCTTCTGCATTACCTCTATTTTTCAAATTACGTTCAGGACGATAGCCTTCCCTTACTGCACGTTTCATGCCACGTTTAATTTTTGCATTATGTAATTTGCGTTGATATTCTTCGACAATCGCCAAAATTTCTAGCAACATCGTATCCATTTCGTTAAGCGCAATCGGCCCGCTATCATTACGCGAATAGATAGCTGTATCTGTTTTCGCCAACAGATGTAACACCGCCATTCGTGCATTACCACGCCCTAGTCTGGTCTCATCCTGAATGAGCACCGCATCGACTTCCTCATCGCGAATGAAATCGAGCAAACTGAGCAACCCCTCACGATCAATATCGAAACCGCTATGCTTGTCCTCGAATGTCCCTATAGGTTCAAGACCGAGTTCAGCTGCCAAATCCACAAGTTCCTCTTGTTGCCGCACAAGCGACAGTTCCTGCGCATCTTTTTCCGTACTCACCCGGCAATAGATGACGCATTTCTTTTTACGTTCATTCACCGATTATCACCTGCAATTTGTATGATGGTTTGATTGTCCTGATTGTGTCGTGTAGGAAGAATCAAATCTTCTCCTGTTTTGATTGTAACAGTCGGCAGGTCATTTAGTCTCATGACTTCTTTCATCCACTTTTCTTTAGGCATATTGTCAGCATGATGATGAGCAAGATCCCACAATGTATCTCCTTCCATAATTGTGACTTCCGTCATATTTTGCTCTTTTCCAGATTTCATGATACCTATAAGTGCAAATCCCATACATAAAGTGATAAGTAGTAAAATATAGCTGTTATTTTTAATAAAAGTCATTTGAATTCCCCCTCTAGAATGTTTGTTCGGAATACTTGTTCCCAGTATAGGAAATCAGAAATCAAATGTCAACAGTTTTTTTAGAACCTGTGTTTGCCATCTGTTCGTAAAGGTGATATACTCTACTTATTAAAATAACTCGATCTTCTCACGACTTTTAGAAGATAGTAGAATACTAGTTAAGAGGTGAATGTATTGAAGAAAATTTCGAAGAGGCAGGAAGACATCCTGGCATTCATTAAAGATGAAGTAAAGAAAAAAGGATATCCGCCATCCGTGAGGGAAATTGGTGAAGCGGTAGGTCTAGCGTCAAGTTCGACCGTTCACGGCCATCTTGCCCGTTTGGAAAGCAAAGGGTTCATCAGACGAGATCCAACGAAACCAAGAGCCATTGAAGTACTTGACCCTGAAGGGCTTGAATCGATGAAGCCAGGCGTCCTCCACGTACCGCTTGTTGGGAAAGTAACAGCAGGTCTGCCAATTACCGCAATTGAAAATATCGAAGAGTACTTCCCGTTGCCAGAATCATTCGGGACAACGGAAGACAAGCTCTTCATGCTTGAAATTGTCGGAAGTAGTATGATTGAAGCTGGAATCCTAAACGGTGACCATGTTGTCGTCAAGCAGCAGCAAACGGCGAACAATGGTGAAATCGTTGTTGCAATGACAGAAGACGATGAAGCAACGGTGAAACGTTTCTTCAAAGAAAAAGACTATTTCCGCCTTCAACCGGAAAACTCATCGATGGATCCAATCATCGTTGACAACGTTTCCATTCTTGGTAAAGTTGTCGGTGTTTACCGCTTAATTCACTAATTGTATCCATGCAAAAGAGCCGTTCCCCTTCGCGATGGGAACAGCTCTTTTTTAGTTGGATGAAAACGTTCTTGTACTTATTGTTCAATCAAGTTTTCACGAACCAGTTTCTCAACAGAGGATAACACCGCTGCTTTTACGTGTTCGTACGTCAGTCCACCTTGGACATAAGCCGTGTATGGCGGTCTGATAGGGCCATCAGCCGTCAATTCGATGCTGGAACCTTGGATGAATGTTCCGGCCGCCATGATGACATCGTCCGTATAGCCAGGCATATACGATGGCTCAGGTGCATAATGCGCATTGATAGGCGAATTGGCTTGGATTGTCCGACAGAAAGCAATCATTTGATCGGCATTTTTAAAGGAAACAGATTGAATCAGATCCGTCCTTTTTGTCGTATAATGTGGCGACGTCTGAAGGCCAAAATCTTCGAGCAGTGCTGCGGTAAACAATGCACCTTTCACCGCTTGGCTGACGACGTGTGGCGCAAGGAAAAAGCCTTGGTACATTTCAAGAAGTGTATCGAGCGATGCCCCTGCTTCCGCCCCAAGTCCAGGCGACGTCATTCGGTAAGCGCATTGTTCAACAAGATCAGCACGCCCTGCGATGTAGCCGCCTGTACGCACAAGCCCGCCCCCTGGATTTTTAATGAGTGAGCCCGCCATTAAATCAGCGCCCACTTCCATCGGTTCTTTATCTTCCACGAATTCCCCGTAGCAATTATCGACAAATACGACAACGTCAGGATTGACGGCCTTCACGCGACGGACCATTTCACCGATTTCATCGACCATGAAGGATGGGCGATCCGAGTAACCTTTCGAACGCTGTATGCCAATCATTTTCGTCTTACTATGCATATGTTTAACCACTTCATCGAAATTGACCGTCCCGTCTTCGTTCAAATCGATATGTTTATACGAAATGCCGTAATCTTGCAAAGAACCCGTGTCTTTCCCTTTGCCGGAAACGATGGATTCCAAAGTATCATACGGTTTTCCCGTGATATACAGTAGCTCATCACCAGGGCGAAGAATACCAAAAAGACTGATGGAAATGGCATGTGTTCCCGAAATAATTTGATTGCGCACTAGGCAAGATTCCGCCCCAAAAACGTCGGCGTAGACCTGTTCCAACACGTCACGACCACTATCATCGTAACCATACCCTGTAGATCCCGTTAGATGAAAATCACTGACCATATTTTTACGGAATGCTGCTAGCACTTTCCGTTGATTGTAAAAAGCTATTTTTTCAACATCTTTAAAAAACGGAGCAAGCTTGTCTTCAATCACTTCCGCCTTCTCTAGTAACAACTCATCTTGTTCATTCAATATCATCTGAATTCCTCATTCCGTTAAATAGTCACTTCATTATCTTATCAGTCTGTCCACATAGGTCAACGATTACGTAGCTTTTTATTGATAAATACATCCAATCTGGTAGAATGCAGAATGATAGTTTGAATGGGGGAAGCGTATTGGCGTGGGATGTATTTAGTTTCATAGGTACCGCGGCGTTTGCCATTTCTGGCGCGATTATTGCAATGGAAGAGGAATATGACATTTTTGGCGTTTATATATTAGGTATAGTCACTGCATTCGGTGGAGGAGCTGTCCGCAATCTATTAATCGGTGTTCCTGTATCCGTTCTATGGGACCAACAATTTTTATTTATCGTTGCAACTGTTTTAATCGTGACGATTTTCTTCTTTTCAAGGCATCTACTAACCCACTGGACAAGATGGGGAACGTATTTTGACGCGGTCGGTTTGGCTGCCTTCGCGATTCAAGGTGCGATGCTGGCCATTCAGCTCGACATGCCGCTTAATGCTGTTATCGTTGCAGCCGTTCTGACGGGAGCAGGAGGAGGCGTAATCCGCGATTTGTTGGCAGGTAGGAGGCCTCTTGTTTTTCAAGAAGAAATCTATGCCATCTGGGCTGCGCTTGCTGGACTGCTTGTCGGACTCGGGATTTTTTCCGGAGATTGGGCGCTTTACTTATTGCTCATTTTCACTGCGGGTTTGCGTATTTTGTCATTTATTTTTCATTGGAAATTACCGCTACGAAAAATCCAGCCATCTTAAAGCGAAACAAGGAATCTACCCCTGTTCCGCTTTTTTCATTCCATTAGTATAGGCAGAAACTAACCGTTTCTAAATTAATTCCGTTACCGCAGGAAACAAAAATAGGTTTTCATTGGATTTCATACTCTCTAACGATTTTGGTGAATGTCCTTTTGCAATTATCCAGCATGAAAAAATCAAATTTATTTTTTTAAAAATAGCGTTTGGAGCAATTCTCATATATTGATATCGTAAAAACAAAAAAACGGAACTAGGAGTCCTTCTCCTAATTCCGCTTTTCTGTCTTACACTTCCTCTTTTAAAATCACTGGTTTCGCCGGGACATATGTCGAAATCGCATGTTTGTAAATCAATTGTTGCTTGCCTTCCGATTCAAGTAAAACCGTATAATTGTCATACGATTTAATAAGCCCTTTCAATTGAAATCCATTGAGTAAAAATACCGTTACAAATGTGTTATTCTTTCGTAACGAGTTCAAAAAAGTTTCTTGCATGTTCCCCTGTGCCATACGCAGAATCCTCCTGTTGGTGTGCTAATATTTCTCCTACTCCCTTTATCTTATTCGCTTTAAATAGTCGAAATCCTGCATAATTTCCAAAATTCCCTTAACAATTTCTGCAGTCCCCAATTTCGCGTCAAACCATTCCACATCCAACTTATTGCGGAAATACGTCATTTGCCGTTTGGCATAATTGCGTGTGTTTTTCTTCATCAACTCAACGGCCTCTTCCAGCAATAGCTTACCCTCGATACTTTGATGAAGTTCTTTGTAGCCAATCGCCTGAACGGACTGCATGTCACGAATGCCCGCATCCCATAATGCTTGCGCTTCATCCCATAACCCTTTGTCCATCATGATGTCCACACGTCGATCAATTCGTTCATACAGCACATCACGGTCCATTTCCAGGCCTACAATAAGATGATCATAAAGAGGAGCATGTCCCACATTTTCTTCGTGGTCGCCTTTTGTTTTTCCAGTCACTTCAATGATTTCAAGTGCGCGAACAAGCCTACGGTGATTATTAGGGTGAATCTTTTCAGCACCTGCCGGATCGATGGACACGAGCCGTTCATACAGAACATCCGCACCTTTGTCCGCTAGTTCCTGCTCGAGCCGTTCCCTAACAGCAAGATCCGCCGCCTCTTCAGTAAAACGAAAATCATACAACACCGATTGCACATACAGGCCTGTTCCCCCCGCTATAATCGGTGTTTTGCCACGCTCTTGAATATCTTTGATCCAGTGTCGTACTGCCGTTTGGTATTCGGCAACTGAAAAAGATTCATCCGGTTCTTTCACATCAAACAAATGATGGGGAATCCCATCCATTTCTTCTATTGTAATTTTCGCTGTACCAATATCAAGCTCCTTGTAGACTTGCATCGCATCACCATTAATGACTTCGCCACCAATCGCTTTCGCAAGTTCTACACTTAGGGCTGTTTTTCCCGACGCCGTTGGTCCGACGATTGCAATTACTTCTGGCATCTTGTTCATCGTTTTTCCATCCAGTTGTACACAAATTCGAATACATGCTGTCGGTTCTTTTCATTTAGCATTTCGTGTCTACCACCTTCAAACAGCATGACTGTCACATCTTCAATCCCTGCATGTTCATATTGTTGTGCTGCATTCCAAACTCCTTTACCATTGTTCCCCACAGGGTCTTCGCTTCCTGAGAATAGAAGGATGGGTAACTGTTTCGGAATGCGATTAATTTCATCTGTATCATGCACTTTTCCGATTCCTTCTAATAAATCTGCAAAAAAACGAGTCGTCGGTACATGCCCGCAGTTTGAATCGGCCAGATAGGTTGCGACGGCCTCAGAATTATTTGCTAACCAGTCGAAAGGTGTTTTCGGGTCACGAACAGATTTATTGAAACCACCAAAAATAAGCTTATTTAAAAAATGATCGGGTTGATCGAACCCATTCTTTTTACCACGTAAATAGGCAACTGCCTGCCCAGCTATGCGACTAACGCCTGGGTCCCCGCCCGTCCCCGAAAACACAGCAAGATCAACCTCATTTCCATGCAATTGAACATATCTACGTGCAACAAATGACCCCATGCTATGACCAAATAATAGGAATCGATTGGCAGGGTACTGCACTCGTAAAGCCGTCACAATTTCATGGGCATCTTGTACGACACGGTCAAAACCGCCCTCATCTGCAAAATGACCTTTCTTACCATTCACTTCGGCCGTCTTACCATGGCCGCGGTGATCATGCCCCGAAACGATATAGCCTTGCTTCATAAGATAGGTAGCAAATTCCTCATATCTGCCAATATGTTCGGACATGCCGTGCAGCAGATGGATATGCCCTTTTGGTTCGCCCTCTGGTTGTAAAATGAAAGCATAGATTGAAAATCCGTCCGTCATATCCAAGACCAAGTGCTCCATCGATAGCCACCACCCTTTCGTTTTTTACATCACTCGTTTAAACATCTTTTCAATTTCGTATGTGGTGAAATGAATGAGTACAGGCCGACCATGTGGACAGGTGAAAGGATTTTCAGATTCGGCTAAATCGTGTAACAACCTTTCCATATCCGCGACTGTCAAATAATGATTAGCCTTGATAGACTTTTTACAACTCATCATAATGGCTGCTTCCTCACGCAGTTTCCCAACATCCACCTTACGTTTTTCTAATACTTGTTCAATCAGGTCTTCGATAATCTCCGTCTCTTGTCCTGCTGGAAACCAAGAAGGATATTCCTTGACTGCATATGAGGACGGTCCAAATTCCTCCAAGTAAATGCCGACATCTTGTAGAAGAGTCATATTTTCCTCGATTTTTGTCTTCTCATTTGCTGCGTAGTGGAACATCAATGGCAGCAATAATAACTGTCGTTCTCCGTGGTCTGGCGCACTTAACTTATCCCTGAAAAACTCATATTTTATGCGTTCTTGCGCTGCGTGTTGGTCAATCATGAAAAAGCCATCTTCGTTTTGCGCAATAATATACGTGCCATGTACTTGTCCAACCGGAACCAGTGATGGAAATGCTTTTTTCGGTTCACTTGGTGGTTGTTCTGAAGCGATTGGCGTTTCAATTGCAGATTCAAATGGTGCTTCAATTGGCGCTTCCTCGACCGTCCATGTCGGTGGTTCAATCGTTTCTGTTGTCTCATAAGGCCGATAGACCGGTTGTTCCTGTATCGTTGGCGGTCTTTCCGGGACTGATGAAGGTTTGACAGTTCTGAATGAATCCCAGATATTCACTTGTTCTGATTGAATTTTCTTAGCTGGTTCTTTTTTGATCGCATCCGGCACGATGACACTTTTCTTAATGGCCTCACGAACGGCTTCTTTTATCAGAATGATCAGTTCACCTTCCTTACTCATGCGAATATGTTGTTTAGAAGGATGGACATTGACGTCTGTTAAGAAGGGGTCGCCCTCAACGTTGATGACGGCAACGGGTGAGCGTCCAATCGGCAAGTACGTGTGGAATGCATCTAGTACGGCATGATTTACCGCATTACTTTTCACCCATCTGCCATTGACAATCAGTGTCATATAGTTTCGAGAGGCACGGGTCATTTCCGGCAATGTGACATAACCTTGCACGCTGTAATCGGCATTGGCACCTGAAAAAGGAACCATCTTCTTGGCAACGGCCATCCCATAGATATCCGACAGCACGCGCCGTTGGTCCCCGCTACCTGATGTCTGTAACAAGGTTTGACTATGATGAGTCAATTTAAAGGAAATCGTCGGATGACTGAGTGCCAACCGATTGACGAGGTCAATCGTGTGGCCCAATTCCGTTTGTATGGTCTTCATATATTTTAAACGTGCAGGTGTATTGAAAAATAATTGGGACACGGTCATATCTGTCCCTTTACGAAAAGCCGCATTTTCATGCTTGACGACTTGTCCGCCATCGATTTGCACTTCCGTACCGGACGTTTCTCCATCAGACGTCCATAGCATGATTTTAGACACGGAGGCAATACTCGCAAGTGCTTCTCCGCGAAAACCAAGCGTCCGGATGCGAAACAGGTCATGCTCATTGCTAATTTTACTTGTCGCATGACGCTCAAACGCTTGCACAGCATCTTGACGTGTCATGCCTTTACCGTTATCTGTGACGCGAATAGACGTTAGGCCCGCTTCTTCAAGTGCAATCTCGATGACACTACTCTCCGCGTCTATGGCATTTTCTACAAGTTCTTTGACGATAGAGGCTGGACGTTCTACGACTTCACCCGCAGCAATTTTATTCGACAGCATATCGTCCATCACTTTGATGATGTCCATCCGTCTCACCCTTTCTAACCCTTAAGCTTTTCTTTCATCTCATAGACATACTGGAATGCCTGAAGTGGCGTCATGTTCAGCACATCATAACTCGCTAATGCATCGAGTACTTGCTGTTCCCCTGTTGTACGAACAGGTTGTTGTGGCTGTTGTTGTTGTTGTTGCGGTTCCTCTTTTGGCAAATCAAAAAAGTTTAGTTGTTGCGGCTCATCCGCTTTCGTATGAACCTGCTCACTACTTTCAAATGTTGCCAGTAGGGTTTTGGCCCGTTCTAAAAGAGGTGCAGGAAGACCCGCAAGCTCCGCCACGTAAATCCCATAACTTTTATCCGCTGGGCCTGCCATCACTTTATGCAAAAACACAACTTTACCATCCTGTTCCATCGCTGCAACATGGACATTTTCAAGTCTAGATAGTTCTTTATCTAAATTCGTCAATTCATGATAATGCGTGGAAAATAACGTATTCGCCCCGATTTCATGATGAATATATTCCATCATCGCCTGCGCAAGTGCCATGCCATCATAAGTAGAGGTTCCCCGCCCAATTTCATCGAACAACAGAAGGCTTTTCGCCGTTGCATTGGCAATTGCATTTTGCGACTCCATCATTTCCATCATGAACGTACTTTGACCAGAAGCAAGATCATCTGCCGCCCCAATCCGTGTGAAGATTTGATCGGTGACCGGCAAGTAGGCCTGTTCACAAGGGACGTAACAACCGATTTGTGCCATGACAACAGTTAGTGCCACTTGACGCATATACGTACTTTTCCCGGACATATTGGGTCCCGTAATGAGTAACATATTCGCTTGTTCCGCTAATTTACAGCTATTCGGTACATAGAGCGAATGATCCATCATCTTTTCTACGACTGGATGACGCCCGTTTTTAATTTCTAAGGCAATCCCTTCATGGAATACCGGCTTCACATAGTTACGTTTCTCTGATACCGTTGCGAATGCTAGTAGAACATCCAATTCACTCAGAACACTTGCGAGATGTTGAATTTGTCTAATATGCATTTTCATCTCATCTCGAACGCTACTGAATAGGCGATATTCAAGTTCCTGACCTTCTGCTTCCGCATTAAGAATCAAGTCTTCTTTCTCCTTCAATTCAGGGGTTATGTAACGTTCCGCATTGGCAAGCGTCTGCTTCCGTTCATAGCGCTCCAGATCAGCAAGATGGATATTGGATTTCGTTATTTCAATAAAGTAGCCAAATATGCGGTTATAGCCTATTTTTAATGTTTTAATGCCTGTCCGTTCGCGTTCTTCTCGTTCCAGTTCCGCAAGCCACGCCTTACCATTCTTCGATGCATCCCGATATTGGTCGAGTTTCGCATCAAAGCCATCCTTAATGACGCCGCCCTCTTTAACCGATAACGGCGGATTTTCAGCAATAGCTGCTTCGAGTGTTGCTAACGCTGCTTCACAGACATTAATACGCTTGGCAAAATCGTTCAATAAAGGCCGTTCCGACTCATGCAGTAATTTTTTGATTTCTGGAACACGGCGCAGTGAATTTCGCAATTGTGCTAAATCTCTACCACTCGCGCTGCCCATCGAGATGCGCCCCGCTAGTCGCTCTAAATCATAGACTTCTTTCAAATTCGTTTTCAGCTCATCACTTAAGAAAAACTCTTCCATTAGCTCTGATACGGTATTCAATCGATTTTCAATCGTCGTCTGTTCCGCAAGTGGCTGATGTATCCACATTTTCAACTTCCGCGCACCCATAGCCGTTACCGTTTCATCGAGCAACCAATAGAGCGTGCCTTCCTTGCTGCCATTCCGGATTGATTGGACCAATTCTAGATTACGCATTGAATTGGCATCGATGGATAATTTCGCTTGTTTCCGGATAAATTCAAAGGGTCTGATATGGTCAAGAGCCGTTTTTTGCGTCCGTTTGATGTAGGCTACGAGCATACTGCACGCTTCCATTACCATTTCCGGTATATTGCCAAATAAATCGGTTGTTTCGACTCGCTCTTCACTATGCTCAATCGATAGCACGATATTACGTTTTGCCATGCTATCGCTGAGTGCGATATGGAGCCTTTCGCCGACGACGATTTCCTTCATCCCTAACGCTTCGATTTCAGCGATTAACGACCTTTCATCGCCTTCCACACGTTCCACTTTCCCCTCACCTGTCGCCAGATCAAGATAAGCGAGAGCATAGTGATTATCATCTAAACTATCTACGGCACCGATGAAATGATTCGTGTTGGCATCAATCGTTTTCCCTTCCGTCATGGTGCCCGGTGTCACAATCTTGACGACTTCCCTTTTCACAATTCCAACCGCGGTTTTTGGATCTTCTGTTTGCTCACAAATGGCCACTTTATGCCCTTTGCGGACCAACGTTTCAATATAACCTGCCGCCGAATGATACGGCACGCCGCACATCGGAATACGTTCACTCCCCGCTGAATCACGGCTCGTCAGCGTAATTTCAAGAATTTGTGCGGCCTCTGTCGCATCTGTAAAAAACAATTCATAAAAATCGCCTAGCCTAAAAAATAAAAACGCATCCTCATGCTGCGATTTCACTTGTAAATATTGTTGCATCATTGGTGTATGTTTCGTTGTCATTAGTTACCCTCACTACAGTTACTTTTTTTATTATTATACCAGTACTCACTCGAAATCTGTTGAACTAATCCTCAAAATAAGACCAAATGCACCACGTCCAATTACTGGCACCAATTGTTTCTGTCATTCTCGCTACAGCCGGGGGCTCCCCCTTGTCAGACGTCTTCGCTCAGTTCTCATAAGCCATACATTCACCGCAAACATGGAACACGAAAAAAAAGCCGGTAGTGTTGCCGGCTCTTAAAATGCGGGTGCATCTTTTCCTCTCGGGTGATCGTGTCCAGGTCCTTTACGGTTTTCTTCCCTGTTGTCTTCCCGATTTTCCTGTCTATGTCCGTGATTATGATTGTGTTCATGGTTATGTGATGATGATTCATCACTAAAAGGCCATTCTTCCTCAAAGTTACTCTCTTGAACCAATACACAAATTTTAGTTTCACCAACAACCTCTGCGAGCAGTTCACGTTCCACTGTGATGATGAACTTCTCACCACATTCCGAAATGATAGCTTCCGTACAATTCGGATGCTGAATCACATTCACAATAATTTCCTCATGCCCAGACGTTGGCTCATCACGATAATGTAGGCGAATCCGTTCTTTGTACGTGACACATTCCGTAAAGACAGACGTTTTCGAATGCTCCTGATGTGAATACCACACGTTGACATCAAATTTACCCGTCACTTCAATGAATTTACCAATCTTTTTCGCTGTGTGCGTATGATTGATAACCCAGCAGCCTAGGATGCTCGTTGGGCAATGCGGCGGCTTCAGCGTTACATTCATTTCGGAGCGTTGCTTCCCTTTGGCGATAATCGTTTTGGCCACAATCTGACGTAAGTTTTTCAAGTCTCGATTCCTCCTCCATTCGCTTCAATCCATTGTATGCAACAAAAGCCCAGAAAGTGAAAAAAATCGGCAGGAAATTTTCCCTGCCGATCTCTTATAGTTTGTCATATGTCGTACTTTTTATATAAGAACCCGTTTCTCCGCGTGTTACATCACCACCTGTTGCTCTCATGATTTCATCTGTCACGCCGTTGGCAATAGCATTTGAAACGAGTTGCAACAAATCATTGACATCCATTTGTGATTGTTTGAATTCTTGTACAATCGGAACCTCATCAATTTCAGTTTGAATTTTATCGATTTTACCTTCAACAAGATTCATCGCTTTTTCTTTACCATACTGTTGGAAATTGACCGCTTGTTTCTGTAAAGTTTTTAAACTTGCAATACTTTCACGGATTTTCGTATTTTCATTAATTTGCGCTTCTGCACGTTTGAAAAACTCGACTTCTTCCGTATTGGCAATCATTAGTGCGATTTCTTTCGCTTTTTCAACAATCTCATCTTTCGTATATAGCTTTTCCATTAAAAAATCACCTTTTCCTTTTCTGCGACGCCGATAAATTCACCGTCGAGCGACCATGTTTTGGCCTCTATTATTTTAACATTAACTAGTTTCCCAATCACCGATTGCGGTGCTTTAAAATTCACAAGCTTATTCTTCGCCGTGTAGCCTGCGAGTACTTCTGGATTCTTCTTACTTTCGCCTTCAACAAGTACTTCAACAATTTGGCCTTTATAGGACTTCATTGCCTCTGCTGACCCATCATTCACAAGCTTATTCAGTCGCTGCAATCGTTCTTTCTTCACTTCCATCGGCACATTATCTACCATTTTGGCAGCCGGTGTACCTTCACGTGGGGAATAAATATATGTGTATGCAATGTCAAAGCCGACTTCCTCATACAAGGACATCGTCTCTTCGAACTGCTCGTCTGTTTCGTTCGGGAAGCCTACGATGATATCCGTCGTTAACGTGACACTTGGGATAGCTTCTTTTATTTTACGGACGAGGTCAAGGTAATGCTCACGTGTATACTTTCTAGACATGATTTTCAAAATATCACTGGAACCCGATTGAACAGGTAGATGAATATGATCGACTAGATTTCCACCTTTGGCAAGCACCTCGATCAAATGATCATCAAAATCACGTGGATGACTTGTTGTGAAACGGATTCTTGCAATATCAATTTTGCGCAGGTCATCCATCAAATCACCAAAACGGTAGTCAACATCATCGAAATCTTTACCATACGCATTGACGTTTTGACCAAGTACGGTAATTTCCCGATAACCTTGTGCCGCCAAATGCCGGACTTCTTGGATAATATCTTCTGGTCGTCTGCTACGTTCTTTTCCGCGCGTATACGGCACGATGCAATACGTACAAAACTTATCGCAGCCGTACATAATATTGACCCATGCTTTAATGTTACCGTGGCGCACCTTCGGAAGGTTTTCAATGATATCCCCTTCTTTAGACCACACTTCGATAACCATTTCTTTCGATAAATACGCTTCATGTAAAATATGGGGCAGCCTATGAATATTATGTGTACCGAAAATCATATCTACTTGATCATAGGTTTTCAAAATTTTATTGACCACAGATTCTTCTTGAGACATACAACCACATACCCCAACGAGCACGTCAGGATTGCGTCTCTTAAGCGATTTCAGATGACCCAGTTCACCAAACACCTTGTTCTCCGCATTTTCACGAATCGCACATGTATTCAGTAAAATAACGTTGGCATCTTCAACCGTATCCGCCAGTTCATAGCCTAGGCCCGTAAAAATACCCGCCATTACTTCTGTGTCATGTTCATTCATCTGACAGCCGTATGTACGTATATAAAATTTCCGACCCATCCCCATATCACGGAAGCGTTCATCGATGTTGAAATCATCATGATACGTGATTTCCTCTTTCCCACGCTTTTTTGCGTCTTTCAATGAAGGTGGCGTATAGACAGTTTGGAAATATTGACTATAATCCTTTTCTACTTTCTCCTCCGGTTTTGTTAAACCTGGTGTTACAAGCCCCGCACTCAGGCGCTGTTCTTCATTCATGAAAAAGTCCCCTTTCCTACGATCCCTTGGGAATGTAAACATATACATCTATTATACTGAATTGTAGGGTGCCTGTACAAGTTAAGGCTGCTTTGTTGTTTGTTTGTCACAGTTGCATAGACTTTTTCAATCATAAAAGACCACGGGAAATGGATACCCCCGTGGTCTTTACTTATTTAACGATTAATAGTCAACGAGTTCGCTTTTCAACAAGTAATTTTAACGCCGTACGCCCTTCACCATTAATCTCAATATCGGTGAAAGCAGGCGCACATATGAGATCGGAGCCGCTTGGAGCGACGAATCCCCGCGCAATTGCAACTGCTTTCACTGCTTGATTTAATGCACCTGCGCCTACTGCTTGCATTTCTGCGTAGCCTTGGTCCCGGATTACTGCGACAAGTGCACCTGCTACCGAGTTCGGATTCGAGCGAGATGATACCTTCAATGGATTCACCATTATTCCTCCTTATTTTCCGATGTCTATGGAATGGATATCTCCATAAACTATCCTATGAAACGGAGGTGATGTTTAGACGCGAATCAACCTTTGAGCGGACGGTCTTCATTGATGCTAACGCGCTCGATTGCTAACGCTTTGCCTGTTTGGTCATCTAGTTCAACGAAAAGACCGTTCAATTGTGTTCGTCCATTTTTAGGCACTTCAAAACGAACCGGTAAATTGGTACGGAAACGGTAGATGACGTCTTCTTTCTTCATCCCCAGAATCTCATCATACGGACCTGTCATACCAGCGTCCGTTAAATAGGCGGTTCCTCCTGGCAAGATGCGGTCATCCGCTGTCTGGACGTGCGTGTGCGTTCCTACGACGACAGAAGCCTTACCATCAAGATGCCAGCCCATCGCAATTTTTTCACTCGTTGCTTCTGCGTGGAAATCGACGAAGACAAGAGGAGAAATTTCTTTAGCCTCTGCTACTAACTTTTCAGCCTTTTCAAACGGATCCCCGTGTGGCGGTAAAAATGTTCGTCCGTGCAAATTAATAATAGACAACGTCACGCCATTGCGTGAAATAGACGTCATGCCTCTACCAGGCGCCTCATCTGAAAAATTCGCGGGACGAATCAGATAATCCGTTTCATCGATAAAATCATAAATTTCTTTGTGATCCCATGTATGGTTACCCATCGTTACCACATCCACCCCTGCACGCAGTAGGTCGTCGAAAATCGCTTTGGTAATCCCTCTTCCAGATGCCGCATTTTCACCGTTGGCAATAATCACATCCGGACTATACTTTCTTTTCAACCGTGGTAAATAATCATACAGCATATCCCGTCCCGGTGAACCTACGATGTCGCCAATAAATAATACTTTCATATCAATTCTCTCCCAATAGAAAAGAGACTTCCGGACCGAAGTGCACGGAAGCCCCTTTTTTTCATTTTTAACTTTTGTTCTTTATTTTGCGTATTCGACCGCTCGTGTTTCACGGATGACCGTTACTTTAATATGTCCTGGATAATCGAGTTCTTCCTCAATCCGTTTTCGGATATCTCTCGCCAGGCGATGCGCTGTAATATCATCAATTTGATCGGGACGAACAATAATTCGAACCTCACGACCAGCTTGAATCGCGAATGATTTCTCTACTCCGTCATACGATTCTGAAATCTCTTCGAGCTTCTGTAATCTACGGATATAGTTTTCAAGTGTTTCACTGCGTGCACCTGGTCTTGCAGCGGATAATGCATCTGCCGCAGCGACAAGCACCGCAATCACCGATGTCGCCTCTGTATCCCCATGATGGGATGCGATACTGTTAATGACTACCGGATGTTCTTTGTATTTCGTTGCGAGTTCCACACCGATTTCAACATGACTACCCTCTACTTCATGGTCAATCGCTTTTCCGATATCATGAAGAAGTCCAGCACGTCTTGCGAGTGTAACATCTTCCCCAAGCTCAGCTGCTAATAGTCCAGCAAGATAAGCCACTTCCGTTGAGTGCTTCAAGACATTTTGTCCATAGCTTGTACGGAATCGCAATCTACCAAGGATCTTGATAAGATCTGGGTGTAAATTGTGGACCCCAATATCAAATGAAGTTTGCTCTCCCGTCTCCCGGATTAGCTCATCGACTTCACGCCTTGACTTATCGACCATCTCTTCAATACGAGCTGGGTGAATTCGTCCATCTTGCACAAGTTTCTCCAACGCAAGACGTGCCGTTTCCCGTCGTACCGGATCAAAGCCTGATAGGATAACTGCTTCTGGCGTATCATCGATAATCAAATCGATACCCGTCAGCGTTTCAAGCGTTCGGATATTACGTCCTTCGCGCCCGATAATGCGACCTTTCATCTCATCATTTGGTAGATTGACTACCGAAACCGTTGTTTCTGCGACATGGTCTGCCGCGAAACGTTGCAAGGCAAGGGAAAGGATTTCACGTGATTTCTTATCTGACTCTTCTTTTGCACGTTGTTCTGATTCCTTTGTCATAATCGCGATATCTGTCGCCAGTTCCTGCTCTACTTCACCCAGAATAAGCCTTTTCGCTTCATCTCGAGTCAATGCCGATACTCTTTCAAGTTCCGTTTGTTGAACGGCAACTAGTTCTTCCGCCTTGCGTTCCATCTGTTCGATATGCTGTTGTCTTCCGGTTAGCGTTTCTTCTTTACGCTCCAGACCTGCTTCTCTTTTGTTTAGAGCATCATCCTTGCGGTCATGATTTTCTTCCCGTTGTAAAAGACGGTTCTCCTGCTTTTGCAGTTCCGCTCTTCTTTCCCGGATCTCTGATTCCGCTTCAATTCTCAGTTTGTGAGTTTCATCCTTCGCTTCTAAAAGTGCCTCTTTTTTCATAGCCTCTGCTTCACGCTTCGCCTCTTCGACGATTTGTTCAGCGGTGTGTTTGGCACCCGTCACTTTTGACTCATTCACGTTCTTATTAAACAAATAGGTAACACCAGCACCAACGAGCAGACCGACCAAAACGGAGATGATAATTTCTAACAACATTTAGGTCACCTCTTCCTGTCGTTCTTGTCATTTTCAGTCGGTTCGTATTTCTACTTACAACATAACTGCCAAAATCAATTTTAGGATATTAATTATACAATTCTAATTGTATCCGTGTGAAAATGACATGTCAAGGTTTCACGAGCCTTCCTTACGTTTTATTACACAGAATAGGGATCAATATCTTCCATTCTCGTATTTAGTTGATCAATGAACACTAATATTTCTTTTAACTCTCCGCGGCTCATGGGACTGCCTGCGCTCAGTTTATATGCCTAATCATTTGTTCAACTAATCTTAAGAAAAAAAGCCAATCGCCCGTTGTAGGGGAATTGGCTTTTGAATTAGCTGATTACTTTTCGTCAAGAAGTAGTTCCAACTCTTCGTCTTCATCATCTTCGTCATGACCAGCAATTATATAGTTTGCACTTGCAAGACCATAAGACTCACGGATTTTATTAGAAATCTCTGCACAGACAGCAGGATTTTCTTTCAAGAATTGCTTCGAATTCTCGCGTCCTTGTCCGAGTCGTTCTCCTTCGTATGAATACCATGATCCACTCTTCTGAACAACCTCGACTTCAACACCAAGATCGATAACTTCACCTTCTCTAGAAATCCCTTCACCATACATAATATCAACTTCTGCTGTACGGAACGGTGGTGCTACTTTATTTTTCACAACACGAATTCGGGTCTTGTTCCCAACAATATCATTGCCTTGTTTAATCGCTTCGCCGCGTCGCACATCTATACGCACGGAGGAATAGAATTTTAGTGCACGTCCACCAGGTGTCACCTCAGGACTTCCGAACATGACGCCTACTTTTTCACGAATCTGGTTAATGAATACGGCTAGCGTATTAGACTTGTTAATAGCACCAGAAAGTTTACGTAGGGCTTGTGACATCAGACGAGCTTGTAACCCAACGTGCGAGTCACCCATCTCCCCTTCGATTTCCGCTTTTGGCACAAGTGCTGCAACGGAGTCGACAACAATAATATCAACAGCTCCACTTCGGACAAGTGCTTCAGCAATTTCAAGCGCTTGCTCCCCCGTATCTGGTTGAGAAAGCAGTAACTCATCAATATTTACACCTAATTTACGTGCATAAATTGGATCGAGCGCATGCTCTGCATCGATAAATGCGGCTGTTCCGCCGTTTGCTTGTACTTCTGCAATCGCATGAAGAGATACTGTCGTTTTACCAGAACTCTCAGGTCCATAGATTTCGATGACACGTCCGCGTGGATAGCCACCTACTCCTAGTGCTGCATCAAGTGCAAGAGAACCCGTTGAAGATGTTGAAATTTCTAGGCCCGTTTTTTCGCCCAACTTCATAACAGACCCTTTACCGAATTGCTTTTCAATTTGTTTTAATGCCATATCTAAAGCGGCTTTACGATCGCTCAAATTATTTCCTCCCTTAGGGTGTGTTCTGTTTTATTTACCTGTCTAGCTCCAGCGCCTAGGGGCTTGGGTCATAAGCCAACCTAGCAGGGAAGGTTTGAACTTCATCCTTCCTATGTGGCAAAGAGCGCCACGTCTCTAGTTCGTCTTATGCCTGGCGCCCCTACCCAGGCGCTTCCGCTTTTCTATCTATCTCTACTATACTCCGTTACTCAGAAATGTTCAATCAAAAAGCGAACATTTATTCTAAAAAAGTTTTCAACATCCTAGTTTTAAGTGAGAAAAAGGAAGATATTTGATTTTTAATTGAGAATACGGGCCAAACTTTAATTTTGACCTTCTATTTCAGTTAGCAATTGAATGAGGTAGTAAAGCGCAAATCTAGCTGATCTAAGTCGATTAGCATTTCTTGAACCTGATAGGAATAGCTTATATGTTTTTGGTTCTTCGTCTTTGTAAGCAATGCCAATCCACACCGTACCAACGGGCTCCCCATCATGAGGCGACGGGCCTGCTGCACCCGTTAGTCCAACTCCGATATCTGTTGCAAACTTCCGTTGAACACTTGTTGCTAGAGCCGCAGCACATTCCTCACTGACAATGCCAAATTCATCCAACAATTCACTATCTACACCGAGCTGAGAAATTTTCACTTTCTCATTATAGACAATGACACCACCTTCAAGTGATGCACCTATCCCCGGCTCACCTGCCAGTTCCGCCGTGAACAATCCTGCAGTTAAACTCTCGGCTGCGGAAATCGTCCAGCCATTTTGAATGAGCAATTCTGCAGCTTTGGAGGATAATGTATCATCATCGATTCCATAGATAAATTCCCCAACAATTGCTCGAATTTCTTCCTCAATAGGGGCAATCAGTGCCAATGCCTCATCTGTAGACTGCGCTTTCGCCGTCAAGCGTAAGGTCACTGCATCAGCAGTCGCTAACGGCGCGACTGTCGGATTCGTTTGCTTATCTAAAATCGCTTGGATGCGGTATTCGAGATCCGCCTCCCCAATGCCATAAAACTTCAACACACGCGATGTGATCACTTCTTTGTTCCCCGTTGCGCCTAACAAGTAGGGAATCGCTGCATCTGTGAACATCGGTTCCATTTCATGTGGCGGACCGGGTAGTAGAATGTATTGCACGCCGTCTTTTTCTACAGCCATGCCAGGCGCCATCCCTTTACGATTCGGCAACACATGAGCGCCTTTAAAAACAAGTGCTTGCTTCTTATTATTGTCTGTCATCACGCGTCCACTACGCTCAAAATAGTTTTGAATATAACCAAGTGCCTCGTCATCACTGACTAATGTTGTCCCAATATGCTTCACAATGGTTTCTTTTGTCATATCATCTTTCGTCGGTCCCAGTCCACCTGTAAAAATCAACACATCCGCACGTTGCCGCGCAATGGTCAACACTTCATCCAATCGGGCTGGATTGTCACCCACAACCGTTTGATAATATACATCGATACCAATTTCTGCAAGTTTAGATGAAATGAACTTAGCGTTTGTATTGGTAATTTGACCAAGTAATAACTCAGATCCAACCGCAATAATTTCAGCTTTCATGTTTCAACATCCCCCTTACATCGAATCCAGTAACACACGTCTATTTTTATAGAAATAGTCGACACCTGACCAAATTGTAAATAGTAGCGCAATATACAACATAATCATGCCGAATGGCACACCGATTGATTCAAAAAAGATATTATTCAATAATAATGATGTGATTGCCAAAATTTGTGCAACCGTTTTTATTTTCCCAAGCTGATTCGCTGCCACTACTTCTCCTCCACCAGCAAGAATGAGTCGCAGCCCTGTCACCGCAAATTCACGGCTAATAATGATAATGACAATCCATGAAGGTGCCGTTCCCAATTCAACAAGAATAATGAATGCGGCTGAAACGAGTAATTTGTCTGCCAATGGGTCCAAAAATTTCCCCATATTGGTAACGAGTCCATATTTCCTTGCAATGTAGCCATCAAGCCAGTCAGTTATAGAAGCAACAATAAAAATAAGTCCGCCAATTAAATGGCCTGTCTGAATCTCTGTGCCGGCAACATGTACGCTGCCAAAGCCAAAATCAACAAGCATAAAAATCATGAAAACGGGAATAAGCAACACACGGGATACCGTGATTTTGTTTGGTAAATTCATTCGATACACCTATCCTTTCAAAGAAAATAGTCATCTAGGCAGATGACTATTTTCCTTACTGTATTCAATATTAATATTTTGTGCAACGCCATCTTTGGCTGGTACCCCATATTCAAGCAGCTCTCCATTGACATAGATTTCTGTCAACGTTGGGCGCCCCACACGGATTCGAACTTTAGATGTTGCCGTCAGGTCAAATGCAACGGTTTCTCCAGCATTCATCACATCTGCCTTTGGAGTCATCCATTCTTTCCCTGTATTATCTTTCACACCAATCCATGAACCTCCGTTTGTGCGGATTTCCAGTTGGAACGTCTCCGCATCGGTAAGTGTATAGATTGAAGTTTCTCCGCTACCACTTTTAAACGACAGGGATTGTGTCGGCTTTTCGGGCTCTTCTACCGGTGGTTCTTCTGTCGTTGGTTCCTCAATCGGCTCTTCTTTATCTACTACATCGACTTTGCCTACTTCAGGTTTCTTTTCCATTGTGATCGGTTGTTGAACATTTCCGTTCTCTTTCGGCTTATTAGACGCAACATATTGATAAAGGAACCAAAAGACAACGATAATAACGATGATAAATAAGGCCACAATCAATTTTGGCATCATTTCGTTTAATTGCGTGTTGCTTTTTAACCCTCTTTTCCGCGTCATTGTTGGCGTGGAAATTTGACTTGCCTCTTCTTCAGATGTGAGCGTAGGAGTCATATCCTTATACATATCTAACATTTCGTCAGGATTAAGCCCTACTGCCTCCGCGTATTGCTTGATAAAGGCACGCACATAGAAGGATCCTGGCATCATGCTATAATCTTCACTTTCGATACCCAATAGGTACCGTTTCTGTATCTTTGTTATGGACTGTAAATCATCCAATGTAAATCCTTTTGCCGTTCTCGCCTCTTTGAGACGATCACCTAATCCGGTCACACAAAACACCTACCTGTTCAGAAGTTAAATAAGCCCGAACCACCCATTGCCCCCTGGTCAGACATCATATGGTTTTTTTCCATTATATCATATGTAATTTCCTGATCTGGGTCGGTTCTTAATTCAATAATGTAATCAAAATCTTCGATGGAGTATTCCGAATGCTGCACAAACATATCTGGATGCTCCACCACTTTTATAGATGGCATCCGCATCATTTCCCTGACCAGTTGCATATGACGCTCATCCTCCGCACGACGCGTCACGATACCATCTAAGATGAATATGTTATCTTTGGAAAATTCATCACCCATCAACTTATTGCGCACAGTCTGCTTGATCATCGTAGAGGACAGAAAGATCCATTTCTTGTTCGCACAGACACTTGCGGCAACAATCGATTCTGTCTTACCAACACGAGGCATCCCACGAATTCCGATTAGTTTATGGCCATCTTGTTTAAAGATCTCCGCCATGAAATCAACCAAAATCCCCAGTTCACTTCGAAGGAACCGAAAAGTTTTCCGCTCATCTACATCACGTTGAATATAACGACCATGTCGGACCGCCAAAATATCGCGCAACTTCGGCTCACGAATCTTCTTTACCTGAATTGTATCCATCGTCGAAGCGATTTGCGCAAAACGTTGAATTTGGTCGTCATTGTCGGTACGTAATAACATCCCTCGATGTCCGCCATCGACGCCATTGATGGTGACAATGTTGACGCGGAGCATCCCAAGTAACGAAGCAATATCTCCCAAAAGACCAGGTCGATTCACTTGGACTTCGTATTCAAGATACCATTCACCCATCCGACACACCCCTTTATTTTCGATGCGTTACTAGTAGGACGCACAGTAAGCAATATAGTTCTATAATAACGGAAATTACTTATGAATAAAAGGAAAAAAGAAAAAGGGAACTATTTGCCCCTCTTCGCCCTTTTCCCGTCAAATATACCAACCGCCATTAATTTTCATTATCTCACCAGTCATATAATCCGCTTTGCCACTTACCAAGAATTGAACGGCCTCCGCGATATGCTCAGGTGTACCAGTTGTCTGCAACGGAATTTCGTCGATGACCATTTGCCGTTCGTCCAATGGAATCGCATCATTCATGCGTGTATCAATCCAGCCAGGTGCCACAGCATTGACACGGATTCCTGAAAAAGCCGCCTCTTTCGCATACGCCTTGACAAATGCATGCTGTGCCCCTTTTACAGCGGAATACATCACTTCTCCCGCTGCTCCTGTATTGCCCCAAATCGAACCAATAAATACGACATATGACATGTCAAACGCGCGTAATTGCGGTGACACCAGGCTTATAAATCGAGCTGGGTTTTGGACATGGACTTTCCATAATGCATCCATGTCCTCCGCAGTTGTTTCCGTTAACAACTTTAGCATCGACTGCCCATTCGCGACCACAATCGCTTTCACTTGCCCTACTTGTTTCGCAAGCGTTTCCGCACCATTCACACTGCCAAAGTCGGACTGCACGACTCGAAAGTCCGACTCTGGGTAGGCAGCACTCAATTCACTCCGCAATCGATCCGCTTGTAGGCTATTTTCATGGTAATGGAGATGTAACGACCAACCTGCAGCAGCTAACGTGCGACTTATTACTTCTCCAATCCCACCAGAAGCGCCAAGGACGACGCAGTATGTCCGCTCAATCATTGACCCTTGTCAGCCGGAACAACTGAATAAACGGTATGCCCGCTAGCATCAGCAAATGTTTGGAAAGCAGCTTGCAGGTTGTCAACCGTCAATTTTTCAAGTGTTGGAACAACATCGAACAAGTTCATCTTATTGAAAGTATAGCGAGTGAATTGGTTGGCAATAAATTCTGGTGAGTTCAATGAACGCATGAATTGCCCAATTTTCTTCTTGCGCATCCGATCAAGTTCCACAGGGGTAATCGGCCATTTCTCTACGGCGTCCTGAAGTGTTTTGCGGATAGCACTTTCCAGTTGTTCAGGTTGGTCCGTATCAGACCCGACCATAGCGAAACCAAATCCGTTTTCAAGCGTGAAGTCATAGGAGAATGATTCATCAATCAGACCCTCTTCATAAGCAGCTGTATAGAACGGAGATGTTCTGCCAAACAAAAGATCCAATACAAGACCTGACGACAGTTCCTGAATCAGCATTTCTTCTCCCTCTACATCCGTCTTGTTACACTTCAAGCCCATATTAAATTTCGGCTTAGAAATATCCATTGCAAGTGTTCTTTCGCTAATTGCAGTGGCATCCAGTTCAGCCGGGAAAATTCGAGCAATGTCTGCTGGCTCATCAAATGTTTTTGCATCTTGATTCTTTTTGATGAAGGTCATCATCTCATCTGGATCAACCGACCCGACAACGAACAGCACCATATTCGACGGATGATAGAACGTTTCATAGCATTCATATAAATGTTCCGCTGTAATATCTTGAATGGATTCAACCGTTCCCGCGATATCAATTTTCACCGGATGTTCATGATACATATTTTCAATCGTCCCGAAATAAAGCCTCCAATCGGGCTCATCATCATACATCGTAATTTCCTGGGCAATAATCCCCTTTTCCTTATCAACCGTCTTTTCCGTGAAGTACGGTTCTTGTACGAAGTCGAGAAGAATTTCCGTATTGTCGTAAAGCTTATCTGTAGCAGAGAATAAATAAGCAGTTCGTGTAAACGACGTAAAGGCATTGGCAGAAGCCCCGTTCACACTAAACTTTTGAAAGACATCGCCATCTTCTTTTTCAAATAATTTATGCTCTAGGAAATGGGCAATACCATCTGGCACGGTGACTTCTTCCTTCTTGCCACGAGGAATAAACGTCCGATCGACAGAACCATATTTTGTTGTAAACGTTACAAAAGTTTTTGAAAATCCACGTTTCGGTAAAATGTAGACATCGAGCCCATTGGACAGTTTCTCGTTATATAATGTTTCCTGTAAATTATCAAATTCAATCTTTTTCATTTTACGGCCTCCTTGCCGGATAACAGATAAACAATTTCCAGCGTGATTTCAGAAGCCATCTGTTGGACGTCCTCTTTTGTAACAGCTTGCCATCCCGCAATTAGTTTTTCTGCTGTGAAATGTTCATCTTGTTCTTTATATTGATCGAACACTTCAATCTGTCCTCTCGCCGAATCAAATGCACTTTTAATGCCATTGGCAAGTAACGCTTTCGTCTGGTCGAGCTCTAGCGCTGTGATATCCCCTTGCTGAAGTGCCACAAGCTGCTCTTTAATCAGGTTTACAGCCTTCTCTTCAAGATCCGCATCAATACCTGCCATGACATAGATCAAGCCGTAGTGAGAAGCATAAGCACTGGATGCGTAATACGCCATGCTTTCCTTTTCACGAACGTTCATAAATAGCTTACTATGCGCAAACCCTCCGAAAACTCCGTTTGTCACTTGCATTTTTGCATAATCTGGATGTTTGAATGTGATAGGTGTGCTAAAACCTAGATGTAATTTCCCTTGTTTCATATCCTGTTGTTCCCCGACATGTTGAACAGCCACTGTTTGATCGGCTGGAACCTGCGTTCCTAGCTGACGTTCACGTGTTGGACGCGCTTTGAATGTGAACATCTTTTTCACTTTCTCAATCATGACGTCGGCGTCAATATCCCCTACGATGTACAGGTCAATTTCATCTTTGTCTAGCATGTCTTCATAAGACGCAAATAATTCGGCTGATGTTATTGCCTGGACATCTGCTTCTGTTCCATATGAAGACGCAGATGCAGCTTGATTCGGTCGAATAAGCTCCAGCATCCGTTTTTGGGCATATCTTGTTTTATCGTCATAGAGGGAACGAATTCGTTCGATAACAGAACGTTTTTCACGGGCAACAATGGCTTCATCGAATTGACCATCCACAAGATTCGGTTCAAAGATTGTGGTTTGGATTAGCCCTAGCACTTCATCCAAAACGCCGCCTTCTGATAAATACTCGTCATTCACGCACTCAGCATACAGAGAAAAAATATGTGTGTTGCCACGTTTGGCAACATCCGTGTAAAGGACTGCGCCATATAATTCGTCTAATGTATTGCGAAACGCCGTTTGTGTCCGGTAACGCCCGTTAGAATCTTGTAGGACATTCGACAATACTGCGCGTTGTGCTGATTTCTTTTCATCGAGGTCCGTTTTCCATTTCACGGAGAAATTGACCGTTTTGAATTGATCCGACTTGCGGATATATAATGTGACGCCATTTTGAAGCTCAACTTTTTTGAACATACAAACACCTCTGTTTTCGTTAATATGCGGAATCCTAACCTCACTATACATTCCGTTTGTCCGAATAAGCAAATAATAATGAACAGCGCCTGGAGCTAGACAACATTCAAAAAGCTGCCCGAAATCTGCAAAACCAGACTTCCGGGCAGCTATATGGTTAACGCTGTCCTTTAATATATGGTTGCCCAGTTGCTTTTGGTGCATTCGCTTTGCCGATAAATCCTGCAAGTGCAAGAATCGTCAGAACGTATGGAAGAATATGCAAATAGACGGAAGGTACATTTTGTAAAAAACTAATGCTAGACGCACTGATGGCCAGCGCCTGTGCAAATCCGAAGAATAGAGCAGCACCCATCGCACCAATCGGATGCCATTTCCCGAAGATTAGCGCCGCAAGCGCCATGAATCCTTGCCCATTAATCGTCGAGTGACTAAAATCATTCGTCATCGTTTGAGAATAGATCGCCCCACCGATACCAGCAAGTCCACCTGAAATAATGACTGCAATGTAACGGATTTTCGTGACATTGATCCCCATTGTATCCGCAGCCATTGGATGTTCCCCAACCGAACGAAGACGGAGACCAAATGGCGTTTTAAAGACGATAAACCAAGTCAGGAATGCCAGCCCGATTGCTAAAAATGATGAACCGTAGACCCCTTTAAAAAATAAAGGTCCGATAAACGGAATCTCATGTAAAAATGGCACGTTAAAACGTGGAATACTATATTGGATAAAGTCTGTTTGCCCTTTATCAAAAATCAATTTTACCGAGAATAGCGCAATCGCAATCCCCAGCATATTAATAGCAACCCCTGATACAACCTGGTCTGCTCGGAATGAGATCGACGCAACAGCGTGCATAATAGAGAAGATCGCCGCAACGAGCATCGCCGCAACCAACGCAAGCCACGGTGTCCAAGCACCGAACACGTCTGCGTAAAACAGGTTAAAGAGAATACCGATAAAAGCACCCATCACCATTAGACCTTCTAATCCGATGTTCACGACACCTGAGCGTTCGGAGAACAAACCACCGATTGCTGTAAAAATAAGAGGGGCGGCATATGAAATTGTCAACGGAATGACGAAATACAGTACTTCGAGAAAACTCATATCACTTTGCCTCCTTTTTCTTCTTCATCTTGCTGAGTAACACCCGGATAATATAACCCGATGCCACAAAGAAGATGATGAGTGCAATAACGATGGAGACAATCTCAATCGGGACGCCAGCTTCGTTCGGCATATTATTCGCACCATATTTTAACGAGCCGAAAAGAGTAGCCCCAAAAATAATTCCGAGTGGTGTATTGGCACCAAGTAGGGCAACGGCGATACCGTCAAACCCAATACCCGTAAAGGCACCACGCGACACCATATTACCGAATGTCCCTAGCGCCTCCATAGCCCCAGCAAGACCGGCAAATGCACCCGATATAACCATCGATAGGACAATGTTTTTCTTAACATTCATCCCCGCATATTGTGAAGCATGTTCATTAAATCCAACCGATTTAAGTTCATAACCCATTTTCGTTTTTTCTAACATAAACCACATCACAGCAACCATTGCTAGTGCAACAAGAATTCCATAATGTAACGTAGAGAAATCCGTTAAATTAGCTAAAAATTCTGATCGCAGAGAGGCTGTCTCATGGATTTTTTCGGTCTTATAACTACCATCTGAAACGGCTTTAATAAGTGCATTGACCGTATGAAGAGCAATATAGTTCATCATAATCGTAACGATTACTTCATGAACATGTAGTTTTGCCTTCAATATTCCAGGGATGAGTCCCCACAGTGCTCCTGCCGCCGCTGCCGCAAGAAGTGCCAGTGGCAAATGAATAATCTTAGGTAACTCAAACGCCATACCCACATAGGCTGCAGCGAACCAACCCACAATCAGTTGACCTTCTACCCCAATGTTGAATAGTCCCGTGCGGAAAGCAAAAGCAACTGCAAGACCCGCTAAGATATAAGGACTTATTTGTCGAATTGTTTCACCTATAGAGTACGAACTACCGAAAATCCCGTTCCATAGCGCAGTATAGCCTGCAACCGGATCATGACCGCTTAACAACATAACGACTGCTCCTACAAGCAATCCGAGAATAATAGAAATAATTGGTACTAATAGATTGAGAACTCTATTTGACATCGTGCTCTTCACCTTCTTTCCGTGCAACTTCTTCTTTCGTTTGCCCTGCCATCAGAAGGCCTAGCTCCTGTTCATTCGTCTCCGTTGGAATCACTGTGTCAACGATCGTGCCGTCGTAAATAACCGCAATACGATCCGAAACATTCATCACTTCATCCAGCTCAAACGAAATGAGCAAAACAGCTTTTCCATTATCGCGTTGTTCAATCAGTCTTTTATGAATAAATTCGATGGCTCCCACATCAAGCCCACGTGTCGGTAGTGCCGCAATTAGTAAATCTGGATTACGATCCACTTCACGACCGATAATCAGTTTTTGCTGGTTACCACCCGACAATGCTCGGACCGGCTCATGCTCACCCTGCGTCCGTACATCATACGTTTTAATGATGTCATTGGCCTTTTCAGATATCAGTTTATAATTAATGATACCGTTTTTAGATATAGGTGCCTGGTAATACGTTTGCAACGCCACATTATAACCTACCGAAAAGTCGAGCACCAAGCCGTGTTTATGACGGTCTTGTGGAATGTGACCGAGACCCGTTTCTGTTATCTCACGTGGTTTTCTACCCGTAATATCTTTCGAGTCCAAAAAGATTTTCCCACTCTTCACTTTACGGAGACCCGCAATCGCTTCGATTAATTCAGATTGACCATTGCCGTCAATACCCGCAATCCCAACAATCTCTCCTTTGCGTACGGAAAGATTTAACCCTTTCACTTTTGGAATCCCACGGTAATCATCGACAACAAGATTTTCTACGCGAAGAACTTCCTCTTTTGGATAAGAAGGCCCTTTTTCTGTTTTGAACGTCACTTGACGTCCAACCATTAACGTAGCAAGCTCTTCAGGATTTGTTTCGTCCGTAATGACTGTTCCAATCCCTTGCCCTTTGCGGATTACTGTCACGCGATCAGAGACGTCCATAATTTCTTGAAGCTTATGGGTAATAATAATAATAGATTTACCTTCATCCACTAATTTCCTCATAATTGAAATCAGTTCATCGATTTCTTGTGGTGTTAACGAGGCTGTCGGTTCATCGAAAATGAGAATCTCGGCTCCCCTATAAAGCGTTTTCAAAATTTCTACCCGTTGTTGCATCCCCACTGAAATGTCTTCAATTTTGGCATAAGGATCTACTTCGAGGCCATATAACTTTGAAATGTCAGCTACTTTTTTAGCTGCATCCTTAATATTGATCATACCTCTTTTTTTAGGTTCATTACCGAGAATGATATTTTCTGTCACCGTCAAATTTTCAACGAGCATGAAATGTTGATGAACCATGCCGATGCCAAGTTCGTTAGCGACGTTAGGATCTGTAATTGCCGTTACTTTTCCTCGTACTTTTATTTCTCCAGCTTCAGGCTGATACAGTCCGAATAACACGTTCATCAACGTAGATTTACCCGCACCATTCTCACCTAAAAGCGCGTGAATTTCGCCCTTTTTCAGCTGAAGTGTAATATTATCATTTGCAACAAAATTACCGAATTCCTTACGGATGTTCAGCATCTCAATTACATATTCCACTAGGTTCACTCCCTCGTATTCGCATATGTACGTTATGGTTAAGAAGCAAGTTAACAAATAAATACCATCGATGCCTCTACTAAATCTTCTTTTTATAAAGCTCTTTGACACAGCACCAACGGCTATCCATTTATTCAACTTGTCTTGTATTATTTTAAGTTAACACAAGAAAAGAATCCCTACATGGAATCCTTTCGTCTGTTAATTAAAAGGGAAATCATGAAGACCAAAATAATCCGGCCTTCATGATCCCGCATTGTTCTTATTTCTTTTTCTCAGTAAACTCTGGAACTTCGATTTCACCAGCTGCGATTTTTTTCGTGAATTCATCTACTTCAGCTAGAACTTCCTCAGGAATTGCGCCACGTGAATCAGCAAGTTCAATTCCTTCGTCAGCAAGACTGAATGTTGTTACTTTACCACCAGGGAATTCACCTTTAGCAGCAAGCTCCGCTGTATTTTTAACAGCAATGTCAACGCGTTTCAACATTGAAGTCAATGTGATGTTCGTTTTGTCATCTACGCGACCTTCTTCATACTGGTCAGAGTCCACACCGATAACCCATACATTTGCATTTGGATCTGCTTTTTTACGTTCTTTTGCTTCAGCGAATACACCATTACCTGAACCACCAGCAGCGTGGAAAATAATATCTACGCCTGAAGAATACATACGGTTTGCATGCGCTTTTCCAAGTTCAGCTTTTGCAAAATCGCCCGTGTACTTAACATCTACTTTGATATCTGGTCTTACTGCTGCAACACCTGCAACAAATCCTGCTTCAAAACGTTCAATAACTGGGATTTCCATACCGCCAACAAATCCGATTTTATCAGACTTTGTCATACGAGCAGCAGCAACACCCGCTAGGAATGCTCCTTCTTGCTCTTTGAACATAAGACTTGCAATATTTGGTGACTCGGACACTTCATCCACTAATGCGAATTTGCTGTCTGGACGTTGTTCAGCCACTTCTTCAAGTGCATCTTTCAAAAGGTAGCCTATTCCGAAAATTAGATCGAAGTCACGTTGAACAAGCTTGTTCAAATTCGATGGGTATTCCGATTCTTCTTTAGACTGCAAGTAGTCGAAACCACCGTTACCTTTTGTCAAATTGTTCTCTTTTCCGTATTCCTGGATACCAAGCCAAGCTGATGTGTTGAAGGATTTATCGTCAACACCGCCTGTATCCGTTACCATTGCAATCGAAAAAGTATCCTCTTTCGATCCGCCTGTAGAACCTGCATTGTCTTTCTCTTTATCCGTTCCACAAGCGCCAAGTATTGTACCAGCAGCCAGAACCATTGATAAAGCAAGACCAAATTTACGTTTGCTCATTGTTGGAACCTCCTATTTTTCTTCTTATTAGTAGGACGTATTAACGTCTTATACCCTTTTTCGTACAACATGAAAACTGAATTTATCAGCCCGGAAATAATTCTTAGAATATAAGACCATTTCGCCTGCCTCACTGTAATGATGCTGCAGCAGGACAAGCAGTGGAACATCAACACCACATCTTAGGATAGATGATGCCTCATCATCATAACCAACGGGCTCGATATGCGTCACAGCTTGGGCAATACGGATCGTGCCAGACTTTTCAATTGCATCAAAAATAGAATCATGAAAAAGATTTTCCGTACCAGACGGAAGATTTTTCGCTAACACTTGATCGATACAATAGACGACTGGTTCTTCGTCCGCTGTCCTTACTCTTTTAATCGTTACAAGACGATCCTTTTCATCACAACTAAACTTTTCCATACTTTCTTCACATAGGTCCGTTTCCGAAACATCCATGAAGATTGTTCCCGGTTCCATGCCAACATCGCGAATCATGGAAGAGACACTTGTTAAATGCTCAATGCCGGAAGAAAACAGCGGTCTAGGGTTCACAAATGTTCCCACACCATGTTTTCGTACAATTACTTTTTCTTCTTCAAGCACACGAAGCGCTTCCCGTAGTGTTGCACGGCTGACACCCAATGTACGAGCGAGCTCAAATTCAGAAGGAAACCTTTCGTTCTCTTTGAATATGCCTAATTCGATGTCTTGTTTCAAACGTTCAATCACCTGCACATACAAATGCCTTTGGTCCGCCTTTACCATCATCCCATCTCCCCCCCCTTAACGAGGTCAGACCTCAGATGTTTAACATCACTACTAATCATCCATACTATATCACTTTCGTCATCCAAAATAAACAACCTTCTAAAAAAAAGTATAAATGTGTTCGTTTCAAGTGCTGAAATGTACCTATTTTGTCACGCTAATTATTCAATAAGGGTCCACTTCATCCCTACCAACTAGGACTTGGCGCGGTTTACTGCCCTCAGGCGGCCCGACGACCCCACGCATCTCCATCTGGTCAACAATCCTGGCAGCTCTCGAATAACCGACGCGAAAACGACGTTGTAACATTGAAACAGAAGCCGTCTGCATTTCAGTGACAAGTTGTACCGCGTCATCATATAATTCGTCCGTTTCTTCATGAGCGGGCACTTCTTCGATATCTTGAGGAATCATTTCTTCTTGATATTGCGCTTTTTGCTGTTCAATCACAAAATCAACAACCGCTTCAACTTCACTATCTGATACAAATGCCCCTTGGATACGAACGGGTTTTGCCACACCTGCCGGTAGAAATAGCATATCGCCCCTTCCAAGCAGTTTTTCCGCCCCACCACTATCGAGAATCGTTCGCGAATCAATTGCAGACGACACAGCAAAGGCCACACGCGATGGAATATTCGCTTTGATAATCCCTGTGATAACGTCGACGCTTGGACGTTGTGTGGCAATGATAAGGTGAATACCTGCTGCACGAGCCATTTGTGCAAGCCGCGTAATGGAATCTTCTACGTCATTCGATGCAACCATCATTAAATCGGCCAATTCATCAACAATGACGACAATATAAGGCATGCGTGGATGTTTTTCTTCATTTTCTTCGTTCCATACTTCTATATGTTCGTTGTAGCCTTCGATATTCCTCGTCCCCGTATGCGAAAACAATTCATAGCGACGTTCCATTTCCGAAACCACTTTTTTAAGTGCTTGAGATGCCTTCCTTGGATCTGTTACAACAGGTGCAAGAAGGTGTGGAACCCCATTATAAACATTTAGTTCCACCATTTTCGGATCAATCATCATCATTTTGACTTCATGTGGTTTTGCACGCATTAAAATACTAATGATAATGCCGTTAATGCAGACACTCTTCCCGCTTCCCGTCGAACCCGCGATCAGTACATGCGGCATCTTATTCAACTCCGCTAGCATCGCCTGTCCTGTGACATCACGACCAAGCGAAATCATTAGTTTCGAGTCAGGACGGTTATTTTCCTTCGCTTCAATGACTTCCCGCAGGCTAACCATCGCTACCGAGCTGTTCGGCACTTCAATACCAATGGCTGATTTACCTGGAATAGGCGCTTCGATTCGAATACCGCTTGCGGCAAGTGCCAATGCGATATCATCCGCCAAGTTCACAATTCTGCTCACTTTGACACCCGTATCCGGTAACACTTCGTATTTCGTCACCGCAGGCCCTAGATGCACCTGCGTCACTTTTGCTTTGACACCGAAACTCAGGAATGTCCGTTCAAGTTTTTGTGCATTTGCTTGAATGGAATCGAATTCGTCTGACTGATCGGTAACTGGCGTTTGTTTCAGTAACGATGCGGGTGGCAAAATATATAATTCATTCTCTTCCTCGGCCACATTGGCATAGGTGACAACTTCTTCTGTCATCGGTTGTTCTGGTTCCTGTTTTTGTACTGGCGGTTCTTCCACCACAGCTCGTTCTTCACGAACTGGCTTATCAATCCGTTCACTGAATGCAGAAATAATGGGCTGTGATACGACTTCTTCCTGCTCTACCGGTGGGACAGGCGTTTCCTCTGTAGCAATAGCCCTTCTCGTTTTCTTCGAACGGGTTGTCCTTGGTTCTGTGACAGGCTTAGGAGTAGGTTTCTCCTTTTTTTCAAATAAATTCGTAGCCCAACTAATAAGTTTAGGAAAATAGTCGATTACATAAGGAACAAGTGCTTTTCCAGTAATCAGAATAAGTCCTATGAGTAATAATAAGACACCTGCAACCATCGCACCTGCCGAGTCGAACAACGAATGGAATAACGCAAACAGAATAGCTCCAGCCATTCCTCCGCCAAGTGCACCACTCCGTGACGTGATGCCACCATTCGTTACGAGTACTCTCCACGTTTCTTTCAGTGCAGATTCTGTCATCAAAATACGACTTGCGTGTAACTCTTTAAACAAGTAGACATGGCTGAATAGCACGAGACTTGCCAAAATAAACAAGCTCCCGACAACAATTCGATTTTTCCAACCACCCGCCTTGCGCTTAATCATGAACATTAGCGCTTGTACGATGAGTAACAGTGGAATCGCACTATGCCAATTTCCTAACAGGAAGCGTGAAACGGAAGAAAGTCCTCTACCGACAATTCCAAACTCAAAGATAATGATGACGGCAAGCCCAATCATCGCCAAGCCAATCACTTCATACAATAATGGGTTTAACCCAGACGGCTTCTTTTTCCGTGCGGCTGATTTCTTTTTTTTCTTAGCCATTTTCCCCTTCCTTTCTAGATCAAAGGCGAATAACGCCAATGAAAAAGGATTTCCCGCCGCTCAGACGGCAAGGAAATCCTTCGGATCGGTCCTTTACAAAGTTATCTATTCGTATAGACGATTAGTATTCCATGATAATCGGAATAATCATCGGTCTTCTTTTCGTTTGTTGGAACAAGTACGAGCTAAGTGTATCACGTATCTCTTGTTTAATGTTTGTCCATTCGAACGTCTCTTTATTCACATACTTCTCGACTATTTTTGTGACAAGTTTTGTAGATTCATCGAATAACTCTTCCGATTCACGGACATAGACGAATCCGCGTGAGACAATTTCAGGTCCAGCAGCAATGCGTTTTTGTTTGCGGCTCAGTGTAATGACGACTGTGAAAATACCATCCTGTGACAATAATTTACGGTCACGAAGCACGATATTCCCTACATCTCCTACTCCAATACCGTCAATAAGGATGTTCCCCGCTTGAACGCGTCCACTCATCCGCATTTTGTCATTTTTATATTCAACGATATCCCCTTTATCGGCGATAAATACTTGCGACTTTTGAAGGCCAATCTCCTGTGCAAGCTTGGAGTGCGCAATTAGCATCCGGTATTCCCCTTGAATTGGGATGAAATACTTCGGTTGCATCAAGTTAAGCATCAACTTCAAGTCTTCTTGACTACCATGACCTGATACGTGAACATTCTTACTAGATGTCAACACCGTTGCACCCGCTTTTGCAAGGTCATTCATCGTTTGGTACATCGACACTTCCATACCAGGTGATGGTGTGAAGGTAATCAATACCGTATCTGTCTCTTTGATGCGGATGTCTTTATGATGTTTACGTACAATTCGCTCAAGCGCATCTAGGGGCTCGCCTTTATTGCCCGTGACAATAATCACAATTTGGCTGTCATCGTATTTGTCGATTTCTTTAACAGGTATGACGACATCATCTTTGATGGTCAAATAACCTAATTTGACACCGACTTCAAAGTAACTTTCTAGACTCTTTCCAACAACCGCAACTTTTTTACCGTTTTCAAACGCTTTGTCAAACACTTGCTGGATACGGATGAAGTTCGATGCATACAGTGCAACAAGAATACGTCCTTCCGCCCCGTGAAACGTTTTGGATAAGCTGTTTTCGATGACTGATTCAGAAGTGGTATAACCTGGGCGCTCCGCCTCAGATGAATCTGACATCAGGATAAAGACACCTTCTTCTCCAAGCGCCGCCATCTTCGAAATATCTGGACGGTATTTCCCTTTCGCAGACTGATCGAATTTGAATTCGCCCGTATGAACGATTGCTCCTTCACTCGTATGGAATACAATTCCAAGAGAATCTGGGATGCTATGCGTTGTATGGAAAAATGTCACGCGTGTGCTTTTGAAATTCATCCGGCTTTTGTTTGTCACTTCAAAAAACTTGACGCTCGGGGGTGCCGGCATCTCTTTTAAATGTTCTTTTGCTAGAGCAATTGTCAATTTAGAGCCATAAACGGGCGCTTGCACTTTTTGTAATAAGTAAGCAATTGATCCGATTGCATCTTCATGACCATGTGTTAGGAAAATCCCTTTCACTCGCTCTTTGTTTTCTTCAATATAGGATATATCTGGAATAACGATGTCGATTCCAAGCATTTCCCCTTCTGGGAACATAAGCCCCGCATCAACAACGAATAGTTCTTCATCGATTTCGACGACGTACATGGCTTTCCCAATCTCCCCGACTCCTCCGAGAGGGATGATTCTTATAAGTTCATTTTTAGTTTTTACCACATTTTTTCCTCCTATGACTCATTCCCGTTCATCACGACTATGTTTCATTATACGGGACAGAACCTTTCTGCACAAACAAAAAAAGCCGGTATTCGCTACCGGCTTTAATTAAAAAGAGTTATTTCACTGAATCTGCTACGCTGTGGCTGATAGTTATACACAGGCGCAACTTAATTAGTTGAAAATAAGCTGGTTTTTCTGATAGTTTTCCCATACTTGATCGAAAGCAGTTTGGCCCTCGCCAAAATCAACTAACGGCAATCTCACGCCGCCCACTTCAAGCCCTATTTTTTCAAGCGCATATTTTACTGGTACTGGATTTGGAGCGGAGAATATCGCACGGAATAGCGGTAGCAATGCACGATGCATCGCTGCAGCTTCTTCTGTCCGCCCGCTTTTGAATGCATTAATCATCTGTTGCATTTCGTTACCAGCAACATGTGATGCGACCGAAATGACACCCTGACCACCTATCGCTAGAAGTGGTAATGTCAATGCGTCGTCACCACTGTAGACAGAAAATCCATCGTCCGTACCATCAATAATTGTAGCCATTTGTTCAAGACTTCCGCTCGCTTCCTTCACCGCACGGATATTTTTTATTTTAGACAGTTCGATAACCGTTTCAGGTAGCAGGTTGACCACCGAACGACCTGGAATGTTGTATAGCAAAATCGGCAATTTCGTTTCCGCCGCAATATGTGCAAAGTGTGCGTACATGCCTCTTTGGTCTGGCTTATTATAATAAGGCGTCACAAGCATAATACCGTCTGCTCCGAGCTTCTCCGCTTGCTGTGTTAACAAGACAGATTCAGCAGTACTATTTGTTCCTGTCCCCGCAATTACAGGAATGCGTTTATTAACCTGCTTGACCGCGAACGACAGTAACGCCCTCTTTTCCTGCGCCGTCACAGTTGGTGACTCACCTGTCGTGCCATTGACAATCAATGTATCCGTTCCATTTGCAATCAAATGCTCAATCAATTTTTTAGCTCGCTTGAAATCAATAGTGCCTGTTTCTGAAAAAGGAGTTACCATTGCCGTACCTATTTGTCCAAGATCCATTATGATCAATCCTTTAGCGTATTATTGTCGAATCAATTGTTCTGCAATTTGAACCGAATTCAGCGCGGCTCCTTTTAGCAGATTATCTGAGACAATCCACATATGGAAGCCTCCTGCATGATTCGGATCTTTACGGATACGGCCAACGAATACTTCGTCTTTCCCTTCCGCAAATAACGGCATTGGGTACAATTGTTGCTCCGGATTATCTTGGATGACGACACCTGGCGCACCTTCCATACTTGCTCGGATGTCTTCCACCGTTACATCCTCGTTGTCGACTTCGATATAAACCGACTCGGAATGACCTGTTACAACAGGCAATCGGACACAAGTTGCCGTTACAGACATATCGTAATCGCCAAAAATCTTTTTCGTCTCATTCATCATTTTCAATTCCTCAAGTGTGTAACCCGAAGCATCAAATGAATCGATTTGAGGGATGGCATTGAAAGCAATCGGATAATGCTTCTCTGCTGACGCAGATGGTAAAATCGCTGCTTCGTTTGCCACACGCCCTTCAAATTGTTGACTTTGACTGCCTAGTTCATCAATCGCCTCTGCACCTGCCCCAGAAACCGCCTGGTACGTTGACACAATAATACGGCTAAGACCGAACTTTTCTTTGACAGGCTGAAGCGCCGTTACCATTTGAATCGTTGAGCAATTCGGATTTGCGATGATGCCCGTATGGTTGCTTAGCGCCTGTGCATTCACTTCTGGAACGACCAACGGTATATGTTCTACCATGCGGAATGCACTAGTATTATCAACCACGACCGCCCCTCTTTTTACAGCTTCAGGTGCAAACTTTTCCGAAATAGAGCCACCTGCACTAAAAAACGCGATATCGATGCCTTCAAATGATTCCGGCACAGTTTCTTCAACAATATAGTTAGACCCACCTACCGTAATTTCTGTCCCAGCAGATCGTTTCGATGCAAGTAGTTTGATGGATTCAAATGGAAAATTACGTTCTATCAATTTTTCAAGAATTTTTGTACCGACAGCTCCCGTAGCACCGACGATTGCAACATTCACTTTTTTCATCTCTATCTCCCTTTCAGCCTTAACGGATATGAAAATAACTAGGACTATACAGTTCTCTGTCGTTTCACGTCGAAAAGCATGATCCGAAGAAAAACTTTAGTCCTTTACACCGTTAGCAGTTCATTGGTGGAATTATATCATATCTACGAATATTCTGTGCTGTATTTTTATATTTTTTCATGAATAATCAATAATGGTTGGAGTTGGCTGTTTTCGAGGGCTGCTGCTGCGGTAGGTACCATAAGTGTAAAATCAGCGATCAGGGAGTTTGGTTTATTGAATGGATCATCCTGTCCGAACGGTATAAAATATACATTTTTCATATTTAATAACTTCATAATGTTCATCGAATTCAAGCCGAGCGCATCATTTGTTGAGATACCAATCACAACTGGACTCCCATTGCGCAACGTTGCTTTTGCTGCCATTAAAACAGGTGAATCTGTTGCTGCATTAGCAAACTTACTAATTGAATTTCCTGTCATCGGCGCAATAATCATACAATCAACAGGCGTTTTCGGTCCAAATGGCTCTGCACCAACAATCGTCGAAATCACTTTTTCGCCCGTCGCTTCCTCTATGCGCGCAATCCACTCTTCACCTGTTCCAAAACGCGTTGCAGCCGTCAACACCGAATGTGTAATGATTGGAACAACCGTTGCTCCTGCGTCCTTTAGCGAATCAATGACCGGTATAATGGCTTCGTACGTACAATGTGACGCCGTAATACCAAGGCCGATCCTTTTACCCTGTAGCATCGAGATCCCCTCTCATTCTTTAGACATCCCCTCGACAGCATTTGCCAAAACAATTGCCGCATCAATAGGAAAATGTTTTCCCGGTAATCCGAGGAGTACTGTATAGTATTCGGGCGAAAGTGGTTCCTTTAGGCAACCGGGCGCAGATGCTAAATCAAAGACATGAAGATGAGGATTACCATTGACAGCTAGCCATTTTGCAGGAATTGTATTGACCAAATTTCCTTCCGTCATATCGAAATCAGCCGTCAATTGTTCCGTTTTATAGCCTAATGCCGTTGCTTCACTTAATTGTGTAATAGACCGCGCTACAACGGTCACCTCCGACCCAAGTGATGCCAGAACATGCGCCGTCATCTTACCAACCTTACCAAAACCAGCCACGTGGAAATGGTTCCCTAACAGTTGACGTTTTACGCGTGCATAATACTCATGGACAAATGCCTCCGCCGTCAATAGCGCATTATGCCAGATGAATGATTCATCCTTTACATAGGATCGAACCTGTAACCCTGCATCCTTGAAAGGCTTCAACCACTCGGCCGATGCAACGCCCGTATATAGCTCCGTTCCTTTTGCTAGTAAGGTCGGAGGAATGGTCCCTTTCATTTGCTGAATAGGAAAAATGATATACTTCGGTGACCATTCCGCAATGACTTCACCTAGTTGTTCCGAATAGTCATTCGTTGCAATATGTTGGCAACGATATCCTTTCGCAGTCAGTATATCGCAACAAGTCGCTAGCCGTTGATCCGTCCCAATCATGAGCCATTTATTATCTTTCATCGATATCCAACCCATCCATGCTGTGTGTTTTCCCAAAAAGGATTCGATGTTCCCCAATCAACACAATTTCACTCCATGGTATAAACTCATCCGAATGTTCTTGACGATTTTTAAACGAAAATCGTCCAAGTTTCTTCTTCACTTCAAATCCAATAATAGCTCCTGTTTTACCATCAAAAACAAGGTCGGTATCCGCCAAAAAGCCATACCGAACCCCGTCCTCTACTTGAATAAGCTCTTTCTGCGCAAGTTCTGAAAGTAGCATTGTCATTCTCCTCTCCATTGTCTCCATCCATCATATGAATTGGGGGCTGGAAAGCTGACTGCTACTAGCGAAATTGCGATAAAGAATTCCTTCGAATCCATTTAGGGTCCGAAGTTCCACGCTATGTTTATTTACACTACCACTCGTTTAACGACTATCGGACACTCAAATGGAGAGGGCTTCCACTACATCTTCAGGTGCAATAATTGACGTTGCCCGTTGTTTCGTGAATAAATCATTGGCCATTCTGTACACATTGGCTACTTGAACACCGTCAATCAGTGCTACGACCTCATCAATCGTCTTATGCCCTTGTAAAATAAGTTCGTTTTTGCCGTTGCGATGCATTCTAGACTCCGAACTTTCGAGCCCCAACAAGAAGGCGCCTTTTAGCTGTTCTTTAGCATTATGCAATTCGTTTTCTGTGATTCCCTGATGCAAAATGGACTGGATGACCTCGTCTATTGTGTCGGTTAATTTTCCTAAATTTTCTGGCGAGGTTCCTCCGTAGATGGCGAATACACCTGTCGTATTGTACGACGAATAATAAGAGCAGATGGAGTAAGCCAGGCCACGTTCTTCCCGCACTTCTTGGAACAGACGAGAAGACATCGTGCCGCCAAGGATGCTATCTAAAATGATCAAATCGTGAATGCGTTCGTCATTCACTGCAAGCCCCGGATAACCGATACAGATATGCGCTTGCTCGATGTCTTTCGCTTTTACCGTGTGCCCTGCATGGAATTCAGGCGTTTGGATGGCTATCGGCTGTTCAACCTGCTTCTCCCGTTTAAACGAACCAAATTGTACGTCGATAAGCTGGATCAGTCGATCATCATAATTTCCCGCAATGGAAATGACGATTTTTTCAGGTCTGTACATGCGCTCCATAAATTGTTCAATCATCTTTTTATCGAACGTAGCAATTGTTTGTTCATCGCCCAAAACAGGTTTACCGATCGCTTGATCCGGATACATCACACCCCATAAACGCTCATCCACATCATCATCTGGTGTGTCCTCAACCGCAGCAATCTCATCGAGAACAATCGATTTCTCTTTCTCCATTTCTGCTTGGTCGAATGCTGAGTTGAAAAACATATCCGCTAAAATTGTTAAAGCACGCGGTGCATGATGCCCGAGGACAGTCGTATAGTAACAAGTCATTTCTTTCGACGTGAATGCATTGACATCTCCCCCAATGCGGTCAAATTCTTCTGCAATCGTCCGTGCATTTCTCGTAGCCGTGCCTTTAAATAACATATGTTCGATAAAATGCGCAATCCCCGCTTCGGACTTGCTTTCATCCCCCGAACCTGCTCCGACCCATATGCCAATTGCCACTGAGCGTAAATGTGGCATTTTTTCATGAACAATTCTTACACCATTCGAACAAATATGTTTTTCTATCATCTAAGAATTCCCCCTTTTGTATCTATTAAGCCCCGACGTACGCTTATCTCATTTTTGATAGCCGCCTGGGACACACCTTGAATCAGGGGTTTCCCCCCTGCTCCATATGTATTGCGGTACCGCTCCCCCTACTAACAGGAAATAACGAACTGCTGCTGAATCAAGTTGTAGTAAGACAAAAAGCCTCCAACTCCAACTTACAGAGAGGGGCTTTCCATCTTATTGATCCTTCAAATTCAGTTTTTTTCTTTTTCAGCCGCTTCTTTTTCTTCTTTCAAAACGGTTTTTCTAGACAAGTTAACCCGTCCTTGGTTATCGATTTCAGTTACTTTTACGAACAATACATCGTCCATTTTCAAGACATCTTCAACCGCTTTTATCCGTTCTTCCGCAATTTCAGAAATGTGGAGCAGTCCGTCTTTACCTGGGAATAGTTCAAGGAAAGCACCGAATTTCTCAATGCGTTTCACTTTCGCCATATAATATTCGCCGACTTTAGCTTCACGGACGATATTTTCAATCATCGCTTTCGCTTTGTCGTTCATGTCATTATTTGGTGATGAAATGTAAATCGTACCATCTTGTTCCGTATCGATTTTAACATTCGTCTCTTCAATAATTTTGTTAATGACTTTTCCGCCCGGTCCAATAACATCGCGGATTTTGTCTGGATTGATCTTAATCATGATGATTTTCGGAGCAAATTCCGAAAGCTCTGTACGTGGTGTACTGATTGCTGTCATCATGTGGTTCAAGATTTTCAAACGGCCCACTTTCGCTTGCGCCAATGCTTCTTCTAAAATCTGGCGGGAAAGGCCGTCGATTTTAATGTCCATTTGAAGTGCAGTGATTCCTTGTTCAGTCCCAGCCACTTTAAAGTCCATATCGCCAAGATGATCTTCCATCCCTTGAATATCAGATAGTACAGAGTAGTTGTCCCCTTTTTTCACAAGCCCCATTGCAATACCTGCAACCGGCGCTTTTAGCGGAACACCTGCATCCATCATCGCCATCGTCGACGCACAGATTGAAGCCTGTGAAGACGAACCATTCGATTCCAGTACTTCTGCCACTAGACGCATTGTGTACGGGAATTCCGTTTCATTTGGGAGTACAGCTGACAACGCACGTTCCCCAAGCGCTCCGTGACCGATTTCACGACGACCTGGTCCACGAATCGGACCTGTTTCCCCGACGCTGAAGTTCGGGAAATTATAATGGTGCATAAAGCGTTTCGATTCTTCAATCCCAAGACCATCGATGATTTGTACTTCACCTAGAGCCCCAAGAGTACAAACGCTAAGCGCCTGTGTTTGTCCACGTGTAAAGAGACCTGAACCGTGCGTACGTGGCAAAATACCAACTTCAGAAGCAAGTGGGCGGATTTCATCCAAGCCACGGCCATCAGGACGGATTTTTTCATCCGTAATCAAACGACGTACTTCTTCTTTGACAAGATGATCCAAGATATTTTTCACTTGTTTCATCGTTGCTTCGTCTGCTTCCTCTTCCGTGTAGCGATCAATCACTGCATTTCTTACCGCATTGATGGCTTCTTCACGCGCATGCTTCTCCTGTGTTTGGATCGCATTTACGAGGTCCGTTTCACAGCTATTTTTAATAGCCGCTAAGATTTCTTCATCCAATTGGAACAACGGAATATCAAGCTTCGCTTTACCAATTTCAGCAACAATTTTCTCTTGGAATTCAATTAGCTTAATGATTTCTTCATGTCCGAACATAATTGCTTCCAGAACAATGTCTTCCGCAACTTCTTTCGCACCCGCTTCAACCATGTTAATCGCATCTTTCGTACCTGCAACTACAAGGTCAAGGTCACTCTTGTCCAATTGTGCTGGTGTCGGGTTGACAATGAACTTCCCATCAACACGACCAATTTGAACACCCGCAATTGGTCCTTCAAACGGAATATCAGAAACCGACAATGCTAAAGAAGAACCAAGCATTGCAGCCATCTCAGATGAACAGTCCTGGTCGACTGACATCACAAGTGAAATAACCTGAACATCATTACGGAAACCATCAGCAAACAAAGGACGGATAGGACGGTCAATTAGACGGCTTGTTAAAACAGCCTTATCAGAAGGACGTCCCTCACGCTTAAGGAAGCCCCCTGGGATTTTCCCAACTGCGTACATACGCTCTTCGTAGTTCACCGTAAGTGGGAAGAAATCCAACCCCCGTGAATTTTTTGAAGTTGTTGCTGTTGAAAGTACTGTTGTATCTCCGTAACGAACGAGTACTGCACCGTTCGCTTGTTTCGCAAGTTGCCCCGTTTCAATCGTTAACGGTCGTCCTGCCCAATCAAGTGTGTAGACTTTTTTTTCTGTCATTATAGAACTCCTCTCCATATTCCAGCCTGAACTGTATACGTTATATGTATTAATAATAGTGTAAGTGATAGCGCTCAGTGAATACAAGTTTTATCATCAATAACCGACATCATGGCACATTTGTACAGTATACCACTTTTTTGCGGATTCTAATATAGGATAGCCATATTTATTGGGGTTTTGATTTTTTTGTAGGGAAATCAAGAACAAATACGCCAAAGGCTTTGCTGATTAAACGATGGGCAAACTTGAAAAAACAAAAAAGCGAGCACTAGGCTCGCTTTTCCAAGTTATCTTATTAACGGCGTAGGCCGAGTTTAGCAATAAGATCACGGTAACGTTGTACTTCTGTTTCACGAAGGAAACGAAGAAGACGACGACGTGTTCCGATCATTTTGTAAAGACCGCGACGTGAGTGGTGGTCTTTCTTGTGAAGACGGAAATGTTCCGTTAGGTTATTGATCTCTTCAGTAAGGACAGCGATCTGAACATCTGCAGATCCAGTGTCAGTATCGTGAATTTTGAATTCGTTGATCAATTCGTTTTTACGTTCTTGTGTAATAGCCATCCTTTTCACCTCCAATAATTGAAATATCCCCGGTTCCCGAGCAAACGTTGGTGATTCGTGTTGCCAAGGAATGGTTTGCGCGTATTTGCACTTATTCATAGTACCATGTCTATTTTTGAATTGCAATACTCAGCTTTATGCCGTCAAAATATCTCGTGCTTGTTGTTTATCTATGACCATCTGTTCAATCAATGCATCCACCGAATCAAACTTTTCTTCTTTGCGAAGATATTTAACCCAGTCAACAGCTACTTCTTTGCCATATAAATCGCCATCAAAGTCCAGGACATTCACTTCCACAATAGGTGGGATTCCTGATTCATGGAAAGTCGGTTTCACACCGACACTACATACGCCATTACGCGTGATGCCGTCCGTCATAAAGCGCACAGCGTAGACACCGTTAGCCGGCAAAACTGTATCATCATCTGGCAAGACATTCGCTGTAGGAAAGCCAAGTTGTCGCCCACGTTTTTCACCATGGACAACAATACCTACTGTTCGAAATGGTCTATTTAGAAGCGTCGCCGTCTCCTCAACATTTCCTTCCGCTAACAGTTGACGAATACGCGTCGATGAAATTTTCTCATCACGATCTGTTACTTTGTCAATTACTGTCGTGCCAAAAGCACCGTCCGCCAACATCGCCATATGTTCCATAGTGCCAGCCCCCTTTGATCCAAACGTGAAATCAAAGCCTGCCGTGACATGCATAACACGAAGCCCTTTTATGAAAATATCCACAAACTGCTCTGGCGAAAGTGATGCAAGTGCCCAGTCGAACGTCACGACGAACAATGCATCAACGCCCATCGATTCGAGTACTCTAACTTTCTCAGGAAATTGTGTTATGTAACCTACCTTATCTTTACCCTCGCCAAACAAATGCGATGGATGCGGGTCGAATGTCATAACAGCGGAACGAATCCCTAGCTCTTCAGCTCTCCTCTTTGCTTCGGCAATCACGGTTTGGTGACCTTTATGCAAGCCGTCAAAAAAACCAACAGCCAGTGAATACGATTCTGCGTTGTCTATGTCAACCGTTCCTGGATAATGTAATTTAAAAATATCCATTGTTGTTCCTCCTTACATAATCAATTACGCCTCGGCGTAATTGCGTCCAAATTTTGAATTGCGCTTGAGGCCTACAGGATGTAGGTCATGCAGTCGTTGCGACAGGACGTCGCGACCTTAGACTGCCCTCATTAACTCCCTACAAAATTTGTGACATCCGCCGGAGGCTAACTTGATTCAGCAGGGGTTTGAACCCCCACTGAATCAAATGGTTATTCTGCATTCATCCCATCACTTATAGAAGTGGGGGACTTCTGCTGAAGCATGTTCAACGGAAACATCTTTTCAGGCTTCATTAAACCTGGCTTTGTAGGATGTTTCTTATACACTGCAATCGCCTTACCTTCCGACACATAAACGATAGACTCAACACTTTGTAGCTGTGGATGCTCAGGCAACACTTGGCCGTTCATTACTTTTTCATAAAGATCCTCGCTAATTTCAACGCGTGGGAAATCAACCAGGGCATCTTCAAGGGGACGCAAGATTTCTGCGATATTACCTTCTTCTTGCAGTTTCCTTACTCCATCCAACGTGCGGCAATCCGCTTGTCTATATGTTCCCGAAACAGTCCTAACGAGAGAAGCCATATGGGCCGGATAACCAAGTAACTCACCAATCTGCACCGCAAGTGTTCGAATATACGTCCCTTTGCCACAAGCGACTCGGATACGAAAAGTAACTTCCGTCCCTTCGTACAATTGTACAGGGTCTAGCAACTCAATGTCATGAATCATGACTTTACGCTCTGGGCGTTCCACTTCAATCCCCTTGCGAGCGTATTCATATAATCTACGGCCGTTCACTTTTACAGCAGAATACATCGGTGGAATTTGAACGATTTCACCCGTCAGCTGGGCAAGCACTTCTTCGATTTGACTTCGCGTAATTTGCTTTGCCGACACATCAGAAGCTACAACCTCACCGTCAGCATCTTCTGTTTCAGTTGCCGTCCCGATTGACACGACTGCAACGTACTCCTTGCCAGAATCCGTCACGTATTCAGCCACTTTCGTTGCTTGTCCAATACAAATCGGCAGCACACCTTCTACACTTGGATCCAGTGTCCCTGTATGCCCAACTTTCTTTGTCCCAAGAATTTTACGCAATTTAAAGACACAATCGTGTGAGGTCATTCCTTTTTCTTTCCAAAGAGGAAGAATTCCGTTCATGTGCATTCTCCTTTTATATGTAAATAGAGGAAGCCGGAAAGTCCTTGTGGACACCGACTTCCTCCATTTTGTCATTGTGTAGACATAAGGCGTCTATACAGGCACCCTACGCTTTTCTTAGTGTCTAGCTTCAGCGCCTAGGGGCTCGGGTCATAAGCCAGCTTGGCTACGAGGCAAAGTGCGCCTCTTCGCCAATCCGTTTTATGCCTGTCACCCCTGATCAGGCGCTTACGCTTTTCTTAGTCATCCTGTCCGTCTTTCACTTGTCTAAGAAGTGAATCGATTCGATTACCGTATGCAACGGATTCATCGAATTCGAACATGATCTCAGGTGTTATGCGGAGTCTGATTCGTCGGCCGATCTCTGTGCGAATAAAACCTTTCGCCTTGTTGAGACCTTTCAACGTATCTTCTTTTTCCGAATCTTTCCCAAGAACTGAGATGTAAATCGTTGCTTGTTGAAGATCACCAGTCACCTCGACATCAGTTACTGTCATAAAACCAATTCGCGGATCTTTTACTTTGTTACCGATGATATCGCCAAGTTCTTTTTTCATCTGTTCTGCGACACGGTTAGCACGCATTGACATGGATGGTCACCCCGATTCCGTATCAGTAATAGTTGAGCGTCATATCGGACATTTGCCATTCTGGATTAGACTCCAGAAATCCAATTGCCCGTCTGACTTCACGCTCAGCCGCATCTTTTGATGAGGCAATGGCAACGAGCGCGATAGTCGTTCGCTGCCATAAATCTTGATGATCAATTTCCGCGATGGAAACATTATACGAGTTTTTCACCCGGTCTGTCATACGTTTTAAAACAGACCGCTTGTCTTTCAAAGAAGCCGCCTCTGAGATAAAGAAACAACATTCCGCATAAACAATCATACTCGTTTAATTTCTTCCATAACGAAAGCTTCAATAATGTCGCCTTCATGAATGTCATCGAATTTCTTAATCGTAATTCCACATTCATAGCCCTTTGCAACTTCTTTTGCATCATCTTTAAAGCGTTTCAATGTATCTAATTCACCTTCGAAGATAACGATATTATCACGTAAGATGCGGACGCTTGAATCACGAGTGATTTTACCTTCTGTTACATAGCTTCCCGCAATCGTACCAATTTTAGACACTTTAATTGTTGCGCGTACTTCAGCTTGGCCGATTACTTTTTCCTCGTATTCAGGATCAAGCATACCTTTCATTGCCAATTCGATTTCTTCGATCACTTTATAGATGACGCGGTGTAGTCGAATATCGACACCCTCTTCATCCGCCGCACGTTTCGCGTTAGTATCTGGACGAACGTTGAAACCAATAACAATTGCATTTGATGCAGAAGCAAGAGAGATATCAGATTCGTTGATTGCACCGGCACCCGTATGGATGATTTTCACGTTAACGCCTTCAACTTCGATTTTCATCAATGAGGCAGCCATCGCTTCAACCGTACCTTGCACGTCTGCTTTAACGATCAAGTTCAACTCTTTCATTTCGCCTTGTTTCATCTGATCAAACAAGTTATCAAGCGTAATGCGTGTTTTCTCAACACGTTGCACTTGTTGCGCTTCGCTAGCTCTAGTTTCACCGATTTGGCGTGCTGTTTTCTCATCTTCGAAGACGACAAAACGGTCACCCGCTTGCGGTACATCACTAAGACCCGTAATTTCAACCGGAGTTGATGGGCCCGCTTCTTTGACACGACGACCGACATCATTGATCATCGCACGCACTCGTCCAAAGGTATTCCCAACAACGATTGGATCACCTACATGAAGTGTTCCATCTTGTACAAGGAGAGTTGCTACCGAACCGCGACCACGGTCCAATTGCGCTTCGATAACTGTTCCACGTGCCCGAATGTTTGGATCTGCTTTTAGTTCGCCTACTTCGGCAACTAGAAGAACCATTTCAAGCAATTGGTCAATCCCTTCACCTTTTAATGCTGAGATTGGTACAAAGATTGCATCTCCACCCCATGCTTCAGCTACAAGGCCGTGTTCAGTCAATTCTTGCATCACACGATCAGGGTTTGCTGACGGTTTATCCATTTTATTCACAGCGACAATGATTGGAACTTCTGCTGCTTTTGCATGGTTAATCGCTTCAATTGTTTGTGGCATAACACCATCGTCTGCTGCGACAACAAGAATGGTAAGGTCGGTTACTTTTGCTCCACGTGCACGCATTGTTGTGAACGCTGCGTGTCCTGGTGTATCTAGGAACGTAATTTTCTTCCCTTTTTCTTGGATCTGGTAAGCACCGATATGCTGAGTGATACCACCCGCTTCGCCTTGTGTTACTTTTGTATTTCGAATCGAGTCCAAAAGCGTTGTTTTACCGTGGTCAACGTGCCCCATGATTGTAACAACTGCAGGACGTTCGATTGGAGTAGATTCAGCTATAGTTTCTTCAGATTCCTCAAAATAAATTTCAAGATCTGTTACGTCAACACGAATTTCCTCTTCTACTTCCACTTCGTAATCTGCACAGATAAGTTCAATTGCATCCTTATCTAGTTCTTGGTTAATTGTTGCCATGACACCAAGCATGAACAATTTTTTGATGATTTCAGATGGTTCACGATGTAGTTTTTGTCCAAGTTCAGCTACAGATAATGACTCGTAAAATGTAATTTTTTCCGGTAACGGCAATTCTACTTTCGGTTGTGGAGCCGGACGGTATCTTCTGCGTCCTTGGTTAATACCACGTGCTGGTGGACGTCCACCGCGCGCACCGCCTCCACTTGGACGACCTCCAGTAGGACGGCTTTGTCCACCTTGTGCTGGACGATTGCCTGCTGGTGTTGCCGTTCCTTGTGCTGGACGATTTTGCCCACCTTGAGCCGGACGGTTGCCACCCTGTGTTCCTTGTGCTGGACGATTTTGTCCACCTTGAGCCGGACGGTTGCCACCTTGTGTTCCTTGTGCTGGACGATTTTGTCCACCTTGAGCCGGACGGTTGCCACCTTGTGTTCCTTGTGCTGGGCGGTTTTGTCCACTTTGTGCTGGACGGTTGCCACCTTGTTGCGTATTCTTCTGTCCTGCATTCGACGTATTAGCAGGACGAGCAGATGTTGGCTTGCTTTGTTGTCCAGCATTTTTCACGCCAGTTGTAGGCGCTTGCTGACTGCCTTTATTCCCACCAAATTTACTGTCAAGCTTCGTAATCGACTCTTTGTCAATTGTTGACATATGGTTTGCTACATTCACATTCATTTTTCCAAGCTCATCGATAACTTCCTTACTCGACCGATTCACCTGTTTCGCGTATTCGTGTACACGTATTTTCGTCATTAGCCCACCCCCGGTTAAATTCGTTGAGGAGCCCGGACAGTTTGCGAGCAAACCCTGCGTCCGTAAGCGCAAGTACAACTCGCGACTCTTTTCCGATTGCATGCCCGAGATCTTCGCGATTCCCAAAAGCATGCTTCTCAACGTTGTAATACAGACATTTATCAGTTAATTTTTTCATGGTATTGTTAGATGCATCTTCGGCAACAATAACAAGATGCGCAGTTCCAGCACGTACTTCACGTACGACCAGTTCTTCGCCCGTAATGATCATCCTTGCCCGCGCAGCCATACCAAGCAATTGAAAGATCTTTTTCTGCTCATTCATTTCAATGCCTCCCGGCGGATTGCATGGAGAAGATCTTCAAATACCTGTTCAGGTACAGCAGTTCCAAGTTGGCTTTCAATCGATCGATTACGACGCGCCACTTCAACTGCCTCTTCGGATTTTGACACATATGTCCCGCGGCCCGATTTCTTGCCTGTGAGATCAACTGAAACTTCTCCTTCTTTCGGGCGAACGATGCGGATCATTTCCTTTTTCGGAAACATCTTACCCGTTGCCGCACATTTACGCAAAGGAACTTTTTTCATGTTTGTCATGTGTGGTCATCCTTTCTCCTCAGTCTTCGTCATCCGAATACAAGTCGATGGATGTATGATCTACCTCATCTGTCGCTTCTTCAACAAAATAAGGATCGCTATCGTTTGCTGGCTCTTCTAATTGGCCTTCTACAACTGACTCTTCAAAAACGGGTGGATAGATGCCCAATTCACGTGCATCCGTTTCACTCTTAATGTCAATCTTCCAACCAGTTAGTTTAGCCGCAAGCCTTGCATTCTGTCCGCGTTTCCCAATTGCAAGCGATAATTGATAATCTGGTACAACCACTCGTGTCGATCTTTCTTCTTCGTTGACTTGAACATCAATGACTTTCGACGGACTTAGAGCATTGGCTACAAATATAGCCGGATCCTCAGACCATTCAACAATATCGATTTTCTCGCCATTCAATTCATTAGAGATCGTCTGAACACGCGCACCTCTTGCACCTACACAAGAGCCGACTGGATCCACATCTTCGTTATTCGTATGAACAGAAATTTTAGATCGGTCGCCTGCTTCACGTGCGATGGATTTGATTTCGACGATGCCTTCAAATATTTCTGGCACTTCGACTTCAAATAATCTGCGCAGAAGTCCTGGGTGAGTTCTTGATACAAACACTTGCGGACCACGTGATGTGCGCTCAACCTTTGTAATATACACTTTGATGCGGTCATGCGGTTGATATGATTCAGTTGGAATCTGTTCCCCTACCGGTAAAACAGCTTCAACTTTCCCGAGTCCTACATATAAATTACGTGCGTCAAGACGCTCAATAATACCGTTGACGATATCATCTTCTCTATCGACATACTCTTCATAAATGATTCCTCGTTCAGCTTCTCTCACGCGTTGCGTCACAACTTGCTTAGCAGTTTGTGCTGCGATACGCCCGAAATCACGTGGTGTTACTTCTTGCTCGACGATATCTGCAAGTTCATAAGCTGGGTTAATCTTTTGCGCATCTTCAAGCGAGATATACAAACGATCATCCTCAACCTCCTCGACGACATCTTTGCGGGAATAAACTTTCATTGTCCCTTTAGCAAGGTTTAAATCAACTCGCACGTTTTGCGCTTGATTGAAATTGCGTTTATATGCAGTTACAAGTGCTGCTTCGATTGCTTCTACCAAAACGTCCCGAGAAATGCCTTTTTGCTTTTCAAGGGCTGTCAATGCATCGAGTAGATCACTACTCATGTTAATCACTCCTACATTCAATTATGCGGAAAAATCGATTGCCAAACGGGCGAGTGCGATTTTGTCCTTGTTAATCACAACAGTCACTTTTCTTGTCTTGATGCGCATTTCAACCTCTGCAGTGTCTGGTCCGTTTGCTAGTAAATAGCCTTCGAATTCCTTCATACCATCGATCGGTTCATACGTCTTGATAAATACAAACTGACCAATCGCTTTTTCAAAATCCTCTTCTTTCTTCAACGGGCGTTCTGCACCAGGTGAAGAGACTTCGAGAAAGTAATTTTGCGTAATTGGGTCCGTTCGATCCAATTCCTCACTCAGTTTTTCACTGACTTGAGCACATTGATCGATATCGATACTTCCCTCAGGTGTGTCAATATAAACCCGAAGGAACCAGTCTCTGCCTTCCTTCAGAAATTCGACGTCAACCAGTTCCAATTTTAGTTCTTCTAAAATTGGACTGACGAGTTTCTCGATTTCTTCTGTAATTTTACTCATCTTATCCCTCCAAGAATCTTTATCAAATACGCCTCGGCGTATTTGTGCCGGAGGCTAACTTTATGTCGCGTGAGTCTTGACTCCACACTGCATAGAGATTACTTACGCCTAGGCGTAATCAACCATCTAGCCACTTATGGAAGTGGGGACTTCTGCTGAAGTAAGTTAAAAAAACAGTATAGAACAACAGAAAAGAGCGGGAAATCCCACTCTTTTTGCGCAAGACTATTACAAAAGTTGTTCCAATCATACCATACGTTATAGTGGCACGCAAATAATGTGTTAGAACAGCGATAGTTGATTGGCCTCTGGCATCCCTTCAAGACAGCCTAGCGTCGTCATATACTCCACAACCGTTTTCGAAACACGGCCACGCTGTTGAAGGTCTTCTTTCGATAGAAACTCGCCATCTTTTCTTGCTTCCACAATCGTATTGGCAACGTTTGTCCCAAGAGACGGAATCGAATTGAATGGCGGGATAAGTGTATCGCCATCAATCAAAAACTCCGTTGCATCCGATTTGTACAAGTCTGGCTTCATAATGGAAAAACCGCGTTCACTCATCTCAAGTGCAATCTCAAGCACCGTCAGTAAACTTTTTTCTTTTGGTAAAGCATCAAGCCCTTTGGCGTTGATTTCTTTAATTTGTGCGCGCATGGACGCCGAGCCTTTAGTCATCGTCAGGAGATCATAATCCGTTGCCCGTACAGTGAAATACGTCGCATAATATAAAATCGGATGATGTACTTTAAAATATGCAATTCGAAGAGCCATTAGAACATAGGCAGCTGCGTGTGCTTTCGGGAACATGTATTTAATCTTTTTACATGATTCGATATACCAATTTGGTACGCCTTGTGCCTTCATTTCCTCTTCGAATTCCGGTGTCAAACCTTTACCTTTTCGAACAGACTCCATGATTTTAAACGCCATGGATGGATCCAATCCTTGGTAGATCAAATACACCATAATATCATCCCGACAACCGATAACATCGGACAGTTGACATGTTTTATTCTGAATCAATTCCTGTGCATTACCGAGCCAAACGTCCGTACCATGAGATAAGCCAGAAATCTGAATCAGCTCCGAAAATGTAGACGGTTTCGTTTCTTCAAGCATCTGACGAACGAACCGCGTCCCAAACTCCGGTACACCAAGTGTTCCTGTCTTACAGCCAATTTGTTCTTCCGTCACGCCAAGCGACGATGTCCCACTGAATAGTTCCATGACGCCCTTGTCATCAGGTGGAATCGTGAGTGGATCAATACCGGAAAGGTCTTGTAACATTTTAATCATCGTTGGATCATCGTGTCCAAGAATATCGAGTTTCAACAAGTTATTATCGATGGAATGGAAGTCGAAATGCGTCGTCTTCCAACTCGAATTCGTATCATCGGCTGGAAACTGAATCGGTGTAAAATCAAATATTTCCATATTATCCGGTACAACGATAATCCCGCCGGGGTGTTGCCCAGTATTACGCTTAACACCTGAACATCCTTGAACAAGCCGATCAATTTCAGCCCCACGGAAGGTATAATTATTATCATTCATATACCCGCGAACATAACCATACGCCGTCTTCTCCGCAACGGTCCCAATCGTTCCCGCCCGGTACACGTAGTCCTCACCAAACAAATCCTTCGTATAATTATGCGCATGCGCTTGGTAATCACCGCTGAAGTTGAGATCGATATCGGGTACCTTATCTCCTTTAAATCCTAAAAATGTTTCAAACGGGATATCTTGTCCATCTTTTTTGAATTTCGTTTCACAAGAAGGACAATCTTTATCCGGAAGGTCATAACCCGAGTTAACAGATCCATCATCGAAAAACTCCGACGTTTTACATGCAGGACACACATAATGTGGCGGCAACGGATTGACTTCAGTAATCTCCATCATCGTGGCGACAAGTGATGACCCTACCGAACCACGCGACCCGACGAGATAACCGTCATCCAGCGACCTCTTAACTAGTTTATGGGAGATAAGATAAATAACCGCGAAACCATGTCCAATAATCGACTTCAATTCTTTCGTAATCCGTGCCTCGATAATTTCTGGCAATTGCTCACCATAAATTTTATGAGCCATCGAATACGTCAACTCTCTTACTTCCTCATCAGCGCCTTCAATTGTCGGCGGATATAAATCGTCTTTAATCGGCTTGACGTCGCCTATTCTTTCCAAAATTGCATGCGGATTATCAATGACAATCTCTTCTGCCACTTTCTCTCCGAGGAATGAGAACTCCGCCAACATTTCATCCGTTGTACGGAAATGGACCGCCGGTAGCGTATAACGATTCATTGGATTGGCACCGCCTTGCGAACGGACAAGCACTTTACGGAATGTCGCATCTGTTTCATCGATATAATGGACGTTGCCTGTAGCACAAACCGGTAGGTCAACTTTTTTCCCAAGCTTCACCATTTTACGCATGATATCTTCCAGATTCCATTCATCGCGAATCAATTCCAGTTCGATAAGATGTGAATAGACGGGTTTCGGATGAATCTCAAGGTAATCATAAAACTTCGCAATTTCCTCAACCTCATCCAGGGACTTTTGCATAAGCCCTTCAAATACTTCCCCTTTATCACATCCCGAGCCGACGAGTAGCCCTTTTCGATGCTTCACAAGCAACGAACGAGGGATACGCGGAACCCGATAAAAGTAATCCATATGCGAATAGGAAACGAGTTTGAAAAGATTTTTCAACCCCTCATCATCCACTGCTAGTAGCGTACAATGTGATGGACGTGACCGTTTATAGGCATCCCCTTCCCCTATCCGCTGGTTAAAGTCATCGAGGTAGACAATCCCTCTCTCTTCTGACTCTTTCAATAGCCGTAAGAATAGATGCGCCGTAGCTTCGGTATCGTAAATCGCACGGTGATGTTGCGTCAATTCGATATTATACTTTTTCGCTAATGTATTCAGACGGTGATTTCTCATTTCAGGATGAATGAAGCGAGCCAGTTCGAGCGTATCGATAACAGGATAGGCAACAGCCGGCAATCCAGCCTTCTTAGATGCTTCGTAAAAGAACCCCATATCGAATTTGGCATTATGGGCCACTAATATCGAATCGCCGATGAAGTCACTGAAATCTTTCACCACATCCGCTACTTCAGGTGCGTCTTTTACCATATCGTCCGTAATCCCAGTTAACTCCGTCGTCGTCGAAGATAACGGATGATGAGGATTAGCAAAACGTTCAAACGTCTCAATAATTTCACCATTTTTTAATCGAACCGCAGCGAGCTCAATTATCGTATCGTATACGGCAGAAAGCCCCGTCGTCTCCACGTCAAAGACAACATACGTATCCTCTTCAAGCTTGCGGTGTTGCTCATCAAACACAATCGGTACGCCATCATCTACTAAATTGGCTTCTAGTCCAAAAATGACTTTTACGCCTTGTTTCTTCCCCTCTGCATAGGCTTCCGGGAACGATTGAACATTGGCATGATCTGTAATGGCAATGGCAGGATGCCCCCATTTGGCTGCCTGTCCAACCAGTTTCGATGCCGAAACAACTGCATCCATCTGACTCATCGTCGTATGAGCATGTAACTCAATCCGTTTGCGATCTGCCGGTGCCTTGTCTTGACGGATAATTGGTGATACTTCCATCACATCTTGCGCCATCATAATGAGGTCGCGAACGAATGTATCGTTCTGGATACCCCCGCGTGCGCGAACCCAGGTCCCTTTTTTCAACATCTTCATCATTTCTGCATCTTCATTGTCCCGCGAGAACATTTTCACAAGAATCGAATCAGTATAGTCCGTCACTTTAATGGTCAACAGCGATCGACCACTTCGTAATTCGCGCACTTCCGTATCAAACACATAGCCTTCAATGGTTACGCGGCGTTCCTCATCCTGGATATGTTGAATTTCCATAATTTGCTCATCCTGTTTGATAGGTGTACCCAGACGGAAAGGTCCAGACACAGTGTTTCCACTATCTTTCTTGGTCGTTTCACGTTGCATCATATCCGTTAGCGCTTTTTGACCAAGTGCTTCTTCTTCCGCCGTCCGTTGTGCAAGAAATGCGAGACGAGCTGCTTCCGCCCCACTATCCTCCTCTGTTAATTTGAAATCGACAAACGGTCGTGCAAATCCGAACGAACTATAGACATTCGCAATCAAATCGCCGTACTTGCCTTTCATGGTTTGCAACTCCATATCATTTGTACAAAGGAGCGTAAGTTTTCCTCCCGTCATCACCGGTTGTTGACTCATTAGTCGTTCCCGTATAGGGGGCGACATATCACTCAACTCTTCGATAATAAACGGCCAGTAATCTATCAGTAACGTTTCGTCCACTTCAGTCGTGTGACAAGTCATTTCTAAACGCACCGTCGCAATCGCCGAAAATGCCTCGTTGACCCGCTTGGAAAACTCTCGATAGACAGTAGCGGGTAACGGTTGTTTAAGCGTTAAATTAAATTGCCATAGTCGCGATTTCCGGTGGATATTCACCCGGTTCAACTCTGCCCGTTCAAAGTGGATGGCATATTGGTCATCCGTCATCCCTATTTGCTGTAACAAAATATACAGCTTGTTTATCGCGTCCATAAGCCACACCCTTCTATTTCATCCCTTACGGCTCGGCGCAAGGGAATACATTCGATCAGTTTACAAGTGAAAAAGAAGGGAAGCACCGACTGACGGCCTTCCCTTCCCGATACGCATTATGCACCAAAAAACGCTTGCAATTTTTCAGTAAGTTCTTCTTTTCGCCATTCAATTGATTCTCCGGTTTGTCTGAATTTAACTTCAACAATCCCTTCCGAAGCCTTTTTACCGACTGTAATGCGGACCGGTAAACCGATAAGATCCGAATCAGCAAATTTAACCCCAGCCCGCTCAGGACGATCATCATAAAGAACATCATAGCGATAAGATTTCAAAACGTTATACAGTTCGTCGGCCAACCCAACTTGACTGTCATCCTTGACATTCACTGCAATCAGATGCACATCGAAAGGTGCTAACTTCGTCGGCCATTTTAAACCACTGTCATCATTATATTGTTCTGCGACAGCTGCCAAAATCCTCGATACACCGATTCCATAACAGCCCATGATGAACGGTTTTGCTTTCCCATTATCATCTAAGAATGTCGCTTCCATCGACTCGCTATACGTTGTGCCTAATTTGAAGATATGCCCAACTTCAATCCCTTTAGCAAACTTAATCGTTCCATTGCCATCTGGTGAAGCGTCACCTTCACGGATAAACCGCAGATCTTCATAGCGATCTATGGCAAAATCACGCTCCGGATTAACATTCCTCAAGTGGAAACCATCTTCATTCGCCCCACAAACACCATTGACAATCGAAGCAACCGCATGATCAGCAATGACTTTTAGACCTAATGGCAATTTAACAGGTCCAATCGATCCCACTTCACAAGACAGTAGTTCAAGTACATCTGTTGCATGTGCTAAATCAACGACAGTCGCACCCAGCGCATTTTTAAGCTTAATATCATTGATCTCATGATCGCCACGACTCAGTACAATCACCAGTTCATCGTCTGCTTTGAATATGAGTGTCTTGATAAGGCGGGTTGCATCCACTTCAAGGAATGTCACAACTTCTTCGATTGTCCGTTGATTTGGTGTTGCAACTTTGTCCACTTCTTTCAACGACTCACCTGATTTTTCATAAGTCATATTCACTTCAGCCATTTCAATATTCGCCGCATAAGAAGATGAATCACTATAAGCAATCGTATCTTCACCGATGTCGGATAACGCCATAAATTCATGCGTCCCCGTTCCACCAATCGAACCACCGTCTGCAATGACTGCACGAAAATCAAGACCAAGTCTCGTAAAGATATTCGTATACGCCTGCATCATATCCATATATTTTTCATGTAGACTGTCTTCTGTAGCGTGGAAGGAATAGGCATCCTTCATGATGAACTCGCGGCCACGAAGAAGTCCAAAACGTGGGCGTTGCTCGTCCCTAAACTTCGTCTGAATTTGGAACATGGTCAGTGGTAACTTTTTATACGATTTCACTTCATCACGAACGAGAGAAGTAATGACTTCTTCGTGTGTTGCGCCAAGCGCAAACTCCCTGTTATGCCGATCTTTCATACGGAAAAGTTCCGGACCATATGCATTCCATCTTCCCGTTTCCTGCCAAAGCTCCGCCTGTTGCATAGCCGGCATCAACACTTCCACTGCATCGATGGCTTCCATTTCTTCACGAATAATCGTCTCGATTTTCTGAAGAACTTTCTTACCAAGTGGTAGGAAGGAATATATTCCGCTCGTATTTTGTCGGATAAACCCTGCACGTAAAAGTAACTGGTGGGATGTAATATCCGCATCAGAAGGTACTTCACGCATTGTAGGGATAAATGTACGTGATTGTTTCATCTTAGTTCCCACCTCAAGTAAAGTTTTAAGCGTATTTCCGTTAAATAGAAAATCGCTTTACATCCGCTTCGGCACCTCCCTTGGAAGGCGCCTCCGCTTAGTTCGCGATCATCAATTATATGTTCAGTCTATAGAATTATGAAAAGAAAAACTGTTGAATGTCGTTCCATGTAACCACTAACATCAGCAACATGAGAAGGACAATCCCAACAAAATGAACCATTCCTTCTTTTTGCTTGTCGATTGGCTTACCACGAACTGCTTCAAATAAGAAGAACAGCAGTCTTCCACCATCTAATGCCGGAAGTGGCAGCAAGTTCATAATACCAAGGTTAATGCTCAAAATGGCGGCCCAGTTCATGAGATTGTAGACCCCATACTGCGCAACAGTCTCTGTCGCCTTGTAAATCCCAACTGGTCCAGATAATGCGTCAAGCGTAAATTGACCTGTTACCAACTTCCCAAGCAATCCTAATATTTCCTTAATCCAATTGACGGTTTGTTCCGCACCATACACAACTGCCTTCACCGGATTTTTTTCCAGCGGTCGGGTAACACCAAGTTGCCCGTATTTTTGACCTTGTTTATCTTTTATCGTCGATGGAGTGATGTTTAGTTTTACCAATGATCCATCACGCTCTACAACAAACTGCAACGGAGCGCCCGGACTAGCTTGGACGATTTTCACAAATTCATCCCAAGTGCTAATCGACTGACCATCGACTTCTTTTACAATGTCCCCCGACTTCATCCCTGCCGCTAAAGCAACGCTATCACTTTGCACCTCAGAAATAATGGGGTCATCAATCGGAATCCCTTGCATAAGTCCAAGCGCTAGGAAGATGAAAAACGAAAGAATGAAGTTAAATAGTGGACCCGCAAAAATAGCCATCGCTCGGCTACCCACAGATTTCGATTCGAATTGTCGATCATAAGGCGCGATAAGCGTTTTCTGGCCTTTCTCATAGATAACCGCTTGCCTCGACACATTGTATCGGACTAGCTGACCTTCATCATCATAGCCTTCAATGAACAATTCTTTTTCCAAATCGGATGATTCTGTTTCTAGAAACAGCACGTCTGGATTCGCAACATTACGATTCAAATAGATTTTTTCCACTTCGTCCGCAGCATTGATTAATAAACCTACACGATAACCCGGCTGTAATTCAACCGTATCAAAATCTTCTCCCGCCATTCTAACATACCCACCAAGTGGTAACAGACGGATTGTATAGAGTGTCTCACCTTTTTGAATACCAATAATTTTAGGTCCGAATCCAATTGCGAATTCGCGTACCATAATCCCTGCCTTTTTTGCGAACAGAAAATGTCCCAGTTCATGAAAAAAGACCAGTGAACCGAATATGATGATAAAAGCAATAACGGTTTCCATGAAAAACCACCTTCACTGACCATTTTGGTCGATTCTTAAATTAACTCATTCTACCATAGCGTATACCATTTTTCTAGCAAGTGAATCTACTTCCAAAATCGTCTCAAGATCTGGTACGGAGCTTGTTCGATGTGCATCCATAACTCTCTCGATCATGTCCTCGATTTGAATAAACGGGATACGCCCCGCCATGAACAGTGCCACAGCAACTTCATTCGCTGCATTCATAGCCGTTGGCATCGTGCCTCCCTCTCTTCCAGCAGCATAAGCAAGTCCTAATGCCTTAAAACGGACAAGATCCATTTTTTCAAAATGCAACTTCCCGATGTCTTCCAGACGAAGCGGCTTGGCGTTTTGCATCGGGATACGATCTGGATACGTTAATGCATATTGAATGGGTACCCGCATATCTGGTGAACCCAGCTGTGCCATAACACTCGTATCTTCAAACTCAACCATTGAGTGGATGATACTTTCCTTGTGGAGCAGGCAATCGATTTGATCATACGGCATACCGAAAAGATGATGTGCTTCAATCACTTCGAGTCCTTTGTTCATCATCGTGGCAGAGTCAATCGTTAATTTATTGCCCATCGACCAGTTCGGATGAGCTAGCGCCTGTTCCACTGTCACAGCTGATAGTTCTTCCCTTGACAGGTCCCTAAAACTCCCCCCTGATGCAGTCAAAATCAGTCGGGAAATACGTTTCGGATTTTCTCCATTCAATGCCTGAAAAAGTGCCGAATGTTCACTATCGACAGGCAATAGAGGCACACCGTATTTACGGGCTTCCGCCATGACGATATCCCCTGCCGCAACAAGCGTTTCCTTGTTGGCGATCGCAATGGTGATGCCTGCACGGATCGCCTCAAGCGTCGGCTTTAGCCCCACACTACCAATCACTGCATTGACCAGGACATCTGCGTTTGTATGGGCAGCCACCTCAACAAGGCCTTCTTCGCCGTGCACAAAACGGATAGCCGGGAATTCAGTTTGTAATCTTTCTGCATCTTCACGCCTAATCAATGATACCGTTTGCGGCTGATGCTTAGAAGCAATTTCTCTCACTCCATCGATATTCATACCAGCTGAAAAAGATACTAGCGTAAATTTATCTGGATTCGACTCGATGATATCAAGGGTTTGTATACCAATTGAGCCAGTTGCTCCAAGTAGACTTATTTTCTTTGTCATCATGACACCTATCTTTCCGTTAACCTACAAAATGTAGAAAATGAAGTAGCGGTAACACGAAAAGGAGGCTGTCGAACCTGTCTAGAATTCCACCATGACCCGGTAACAGCTTTCCTGAATCTTTGACCGCATAATGCCTTTTAAGCGCCGATTCCACGAGATCGCCCATTTGTCCAACAATCGATGCCACAATCGTTACAGCGATCAGGATCGTATATGTAGAAGCAATTGGATAGAAATACTGGAAGACGAGTGCAAAAACAACAGCCAATACAACACCACCAACAAATCCTTCTACGGTTTTATTCGGAGATATTTCTGGCCATAGCTTACGCTTACCGATTTTCCTACCAACGAAATAAGCGCCCGAGTCGGTTGTCCATATGACAAGTAAGGCATATACCACATATTCAATGCCGTACAGTCTCGTTTCAATTAAATAATAAAAGCCGATGCCAACATATAATGCCGCCAATACAGCAAAAGCTGCATGATCGAACGTAAATCGATTTTTGACAATTACAGTATACGTCAACAAAATAAGAACAGTGGCAAACGCCATTTCAATTTTCGTATAGCCAAGCGCCTGAAGGACATTGCCCTCCCAAGCAGCCGGCATAAGTAACACTGCAAGCGCAACCCACGCCAGCAATCCTTCTACTGACAATAGGTGTATATCCCTCATCCTCAAAAGCTCATATAAACCGACTGTTGCGATTAAATATACGGCAATTGTAAAGGGCAAGCCTCCTACTATAACTAGCGGAACGAATAAGGCAAACGCAACAATTGCCGTCAGTATTCTTTGTTTCAAACGTTCCCGTCTCCTTCCAGGCTTCCAAAGCGTCTATTACGTAATTGGAAATCTTCGATTGCACTCAACATGCATGATGCATTAAAATCAGGCCAAAGTACATCTGTAAACGAAAATTCTGCATAGGCAACTTGCCACAACATGAAGTTGGAGAGTCTTACTTCACCACTTGTGCGGATAAGTAAATCTGGTTCCGGTAAATGCGCGGTCATTAGATGAGACCCGATGAGTGATTCGTCAATATCTTCCACAGAGATAGAACCATCTGCAATCAGCGTCGCAATTTCTTTAAAAGACTCGACGAGTTCTAGTCTACTGCCATAGTTCATGGCAAAATTCAAGGTTAGACCATCATTATCTGCGGTAGCCTCCATTGCCCTCTGAATCGCATGTTTTGTATGATCCGGCAACATTTCGAAGTTGCCAATCATTTCAACTTTCACATTCTGTTCGACCAGCTCAGGGAGGTATGTACTAAGAAATTCTCCAGGCAATTTCATTAGGAAATCTATTTCCATTTTCGGTCGTTTCCAGTTTTCCGTGGAGAAAGCGTAAAGTGTAAGCACTTTTATGCCGAGTTCATTTGCGATACGCGTAATTTTACGAACCGTCTTCATCCCTTCATGATGGCCAGCTATCCTAGGCAAATTACGTCGCTTCGCCCATCTGCCGTTACCGTCCATAATAATCGCGACATGGGCAGGGACTTGCTTGCTTTTGACGGCTGCAATCCGTTCGGTTATTGAGCGATCTGGCGCCGCAGTTTTTTTACGCAAAAGTTTTTCCAGCATGTTGTTTCCTCCACTCAGCTACTTTTCAGAGCAAGTACCTACTCTATCGTAACAAATTAGACGATAAATTTCATTTTATATATATTAAATACACCTCTGCGCATTCACAACTGTTACTTCGCTCTCGTCGCGAAGAACAATGCGTCTAGATTTTGAATGGAGCTTGAGGCCTACAGGGGGAAGGATTGAACTGCATCCTTCCTTGTTGCGACAGGACGTCGCGAACTTAGACTGCCTTCCTTGACTTCCATTCAAAACCTGTGGCATGCGCCGGAGGTTTAACTCATTTAGCGGATATTTAAACTTATGCTCAATGAAGTTAAAAAAAGACGTCCTGGAATTAGGACGTCCCGGAATATAGAAAGTTCTTTTATCAGATTTCCATGATTTCGTTTTCTTTATCTTTTGCAATTGAATCGACTTTTTCAATTGTAGAATCCGTCAACTTCTGGATTACTTCACCATTACGGCGTAATTCATCTTCTGTGATGTCGCTACTTTTTTCAAGTTTTTTGAAATCATCATTGGCATCACGGCGAATGTTACGTACTGCAATCTTTGCATCTTCTGCTTCTTTTTTCACCAATTTAACGAGCTCTTTGCGGCGATCTTCCGTCAACAATGGAATCGCAAGGCGGATTAACGTCCCATCACTAGATGGCGTAATTCCAATATCCGATTTCATAATTGCCTTTTCAATATCACCAATCGTCGTTTTATCATACGGTTGAATGACAAGTAGGCGAGCTTCAGGAACTGAGATTGCTGCCATTTGGCTAAGGGGAGTAGGTGCTCCGTAGTACTCGACAGAAATTCTGTCAAGCAGGGAAGCATTGGCACGCCCTGCACGAATTGATGCTAATTCTCTTGTAAACGCACCAATCGCTTTTTCCATACGCTCTTTTGTTTGATCCATTACTGTGTTCGGCATTATAAATTCCTCCTGACAACCGTCCCAATCGGTTCACCGAGGACGGCTCTTTTTATATTTCCATTTTCCATAATTGAGAATACTACGAGCGGGATATCATTGTCCATACAAAGGGTTGAAGCTGTAGAATCCATTACTTCAAGACCCTGGCTAATCACGTCTAGGTACGTAAGTTCTTTGTATTTAACTGCATTTTTATCTTTCATCGGATCGGCAGAGTAGACACCATCCACATTATTTTTCGCCATAAGAATGACATCTGCTTCGATTTCCGCTGCGCGTAATGCCGCTGTCGTATCTGTCGAAAAATAAGGATTTCCAGTACCTGCTGCGAAAATGACAACCCGTTTCTTTTCAAGGTGTCGGATCGCTTTACGGCGTATGTATGGTTCCGCCACTTGTCTCATTTCAATCGAAGATGATACACGCGTTTCAACACCAAGTTTCTCAAGTGAATCCTGCAAAGCAAGAGAATTCATAACTGTTGCAAGCATACCCATATAGTCTGCTGTCGCTCGGTCCATACCCATTTCGCTACCAATCTTACCGCGCCAAATATTGCCGCCACCGACAACAACTGCCACCTCAACATCAAGATCAACAACTTCTTTTACCTGTTCTGCAACCGTTTTAATGATCTCGGGTGATAGCCCAAAACCTTTATCACCAGCAAGTGCTTCTCCACTTAACTTCAAGACGATTCGTTTGTACTCTTGGACGCTCATTTGTACCCTCCAACTATTTCGTATTCTCGAAAATAGGGAACACACGCATGTGTTCCCCATTAGTTATTCTTATGATAAATCAGTTACCTTTAACTTGGCTCATTACTTCTTCAGCAAAGTTGTCTTCACGTTTTTCGATTCCTTCACCAACAGCATAACGGATAAATTCTACCAACGTACCGCCAGTTGAATTTACGAAGTCACCGACTTTTTGATCAGAGTTTTTAACGAACGCTTGATCAAGCACACAAATTTCTTCAAAATATTTACCGATACGGCCTTCGACCATTTTCGCTACAATATTCTCAGGTTTTCCTTCGTTTAATGCTTGTTCAGTTAGAATTTTACGCTCATGCTCAACTTCTTCAGCAGAAACTTGGTCACGTGAAACGTATTTAGGGTTCAATGCCGCAACGTGCATTGCAACGTCTTTCGCCGCTTCAACATCTGTTGAACCTTCAAGAACAGTAAGAACACCAATACGGCCACCCATATGAAGGTATGGACCAAATGCGTCTGCGTCTGTTTTTGTACGAATTTCGAAGCGACGAAGTGATAACTTCTCACCGATTTTCGCAACAGCGTTTGAAATGTGGTCAGCAACTGATAGACCACTTGCCATTTTTGTTTCAAGTGCCTCTTCAACTGAAGCAGGTTTTGTAGCAAGAAGATGCTCAGCAAGCTCTTGTACAAGTACTTGGAAACCTTCGTTTTTAGCAACGAAATCAGTTTCAGCATTCACTTCAAGAAGGATTGCTTCGTTTCCGTTTACATAGATAGATGTTGTACCTTCCGCTGCGATACGGTCAGCTTTTTTAGCCGCACTAGAAAGTCCTTTTTCACGAAGAAAGTCGATTGCTGCATCCATATCACCGTTTACTTCTGTAAGTGCTTTTTTGCAGTCCATCATACCTGCACCTGTTTTTTCACGTAGTTCTTTTACCATTTGAGCTGTAATTGCCATTTTATTTTCCTCCTAATATTACGTCATCAATTCCTAAGAATAGCGGATATGTCGATTTTTATCCCGAGCGTTAAGCAGCTGGATCCTAGACAATTCCTAAAAAAGACGATAAGGGTATAAGCCGCTTATCGTCTTTTCATGTACTGGATTTACTCTGCAGCTACTGCTGCTTCTTCAGTCGTTTCTTCGTCTTCGCCTTGTCTTGCTTCAAGCAAAGCATCAGCCATTTTACCTGTTAATAGACGTACTGCACGGATCGCGTCATCATTCGCAGGAATGATGTAATCGATTTCGTCTGGATCACAGTTTGTATCAACGATTCCAACTAATGGAATATTTAATTTGATTGCTTCTGCTACCGCGATACGTTCTTTGCGTGGGTCAACAACGAACATAACGTCAGGAATAGCTTTCATATCACGGATTCCGCCAAGGAATTTAACAAGGCGTTCGTGTTGTTTTTTAAGTTGTCCAACTTCTTTTTTAGGAAGCACGTCAAACGTACCGTCTTCTTCCATTTTCTCGATTTGTTTCATACGAGCAACACGTTTTTGAATCGTGCCGAAGTTTGTAAGTGTTCCACCGAGCCAGCGTTGGTTGATGTAGTACATTCCAGCGCGTTCAGCTTCTTCTTTAATCGCATCTTGTGCTTGTTTTTTTGTACCAACGAATAGAACTTTACCACCGTCAGCACCAACTTGGCGCATGAATGCATATGCTTCTTCTAGTTTTTTCACCGTTTTTTGAAGGTCGATGATGTAAATACCGTTACGTTCTACGAAGATAAATTTCTTCATTTTCGGGTTCCAACGACGTGTTTGGTGACCGAAGTGTACTCCTGCTTCAAGCAGTTGTTTCATTGAGATTACTGACATTTGTTTTTCCTCCTGTTTGGTTAGATTCCGCCGTGCGCTTCATCCGGTAGAGCGACCTTTCGGCACCGTATCTATCGTCCGTGCACGTGTGTAGTAATACCATTTGATAATATACCACGATATGTTTTTTTTTGCAACCACTTCATCTAAATTTCAAGATAAGTTCTACTTCCGTTCGCCCCTTACCTAGTACTTTGGCAATTTGCTCGATAGATTGCCCTGCATCATGTAGTTTAAATGCTTGTGTACGAGCGTCATCCGCTTCCACTGAAGGTTCTTGCGCAGTCGATATACTATTATAAGACTTGAGAGCAAGATTGACGGGTATAACAGGTTTTTTGGCACGTATGACAGGCTTAGGCTGCTCCAAAGCGACAGCGACTTCTTTGCTGTTCTTCTGACTGTCCACTTTAGGAGCAATAACCACTCTATCCCGTGCAGCAAGGCGTTCAATTAGTCGTTCATTTTCATCTTTCAACTCGGACAAATACGCACCTATGGAATCATCCATCTCCGTCATAAGCTTGCGTTGTTTTTTTTCAAGGTCGTCAAATTTCGAAACCTTTGTGTACAGCAAGACAAGAAAGTAAAAACCAATTATTTGTACTATAAACAAAAAAACTAAAGCCATCCATACCATTATGTCTATTACCCTGTGAAGTCAACGAATGAACCTTTATAAGGATGCCTCGTATTCTTCTCCTCTTCTTCTTTTTGTAGCCGTTGCTGTTCTTTTTCATGCGCACGTTCTTTTTCATGTTGATCCGCGTCTGCGTCCATTTTAGCGTACTTCTCCGACTCCAAAACGGTCTCACTATTTTTCACCATTTGCTGTTCCATGCGGGTCTTTGCCTGATCCTGATTCAATTGCGTCTGCAGATGTTTCTGTTCCGCAATCTTTCCCGCATCGAACGTCTTCGGGATCGCAATTTGCAGTTCAATCCCTTTCAGGCTCATAAGATCCCTCCATCTATTATTTCAGGTGATAATAGCTTGCGAAGTTTAAATAATGCTTTGGAGTGAATCTGAGAAATGCGGGAAGTGGATAAGCTTAGTATTTCACCAATCTCCGTCAACGTCATTTCTTCCGTATAGAAAAGACTTAGCACAAGTTGCTCATTTTTATTTAGTTCTTTGATTGTATTGACCAAGTCACCTATCAATTCACTCATCATCGTTCGCTGTTCAGGGGATTTTGATACTTGGTCCTGTATGATAAACGATTTTTGACTATCATCTTCGTCATCATCCATTTTCTCATCAATAGAGAGGACATTTGAAAAGTAATGCTCATGGACAGTCTGGTAGACATCATCAACACTCATACCCAAATGGTCAGCAACTTCTTCTGGTGTCACATGACGCAATAACTTTTGTTCCAACTTGGAAATTTCATCTTCCATCTTCTTTGATTTCTCCCGAGAAGAACGCGGTAACCAGTCTTCTTTCCTTAACCCATCGATAATCGTTCCCCTAATCCGGAAAGAAGCATACGTATCGAATTTCAAATCCCTACCCGGATCAAATTTAGTCAAAGCATCAAATAAGCCATGTAGTCCTAGACTCATAATATCGTCACGAGACACGTTCTTTGGTAACCCTGAGCTAATCCGTTGTACGTGATAGGTGACAAGTGGAGTGTATCGTTGAACAAGGATATCCCCCGCATCAGGATCGCGATTACGAATCCAAAGGTCCCAACATGCATCTTCTTCCATCAAATCCTGTTTTGACATCGAATCCCTCACTCTCCATGATGATTCCGTCACAATTACTTACTATCTATATAGCAAATAATCGCGAAAACAGCGGCTAGGCTAGGCATTATGCCTTCTAGTCACAGATCGTGCAAGCCACTCTCGTTGCTCAAAGTTCTTTCGTTCCCTGATTTACCGTTCTAACATTGAGGATAGATGTTGCTGGATCGAATTCAATCGTACGACCACTGGATCCCCCCGTGTCTTCAGCGATTATAGGAATGGACAAGCGTCTCAATTCTGTTTTTACGGCCTCAACATTTCTTGGACCGATACGAACTGTGTCACCAGAACCAAATTGAAACATCTGAGAGCCACCCGCAATCTTCGCTTTTAAAGACATCGGTCTAACCCCCTCCGCTTTTAGCATTTCCATCAATGCATAAATACCTGTATCTGCAAATTTTGCTGCATTCAACTGATTGGATTTGCCAAGCGTAGAATCCGGAAGCATGATATGTAACAAACCGGCCACCTTCCGCAATTCATCATACAACACAACCCCCACACATGAACCAAGCCCAGATGTACGGATTGTCTGCGGTTCCTTGACTATATTCATATCTGCAATCCCGACCCGAACCACCTCTTTGAGCACCATGTTACATCACGCCTAACGAACGAAAAATCGTTATATAAGAGGTTGGATCTGGAAGCAAGAAAAAGTGACCGTCAATACTTGTACTGCCATTCTCACCTTCTGCCTGAATCTGCGTGTCAATAACAATAACTTCATCGCTAAAATGAGAGACTTCAATCAGTCCAAAACTAACGATTGCGCCAACCATATCCACGCTCAAAGAAGGCACTGTCGGATAGATTTTCAATCCCGTAAAATCGGACAGTGCCGACAAATAAGATCCTGAAAGAATATTACCAAGTTCCTGCATAGCGGATACGCCAATCTCAGGAAGATTAGAGGCACCAAAATCAAACGTCTCATCATTTAACAACCTTTTAATGAAGTGATTGGCAGATTCCACGGAAAGAACGAAAAACATACTACCCGATAAGTCTCCCTCAATCCGAAGGAAAATACCTGCTACAATCGCTTCCGCCCCTCCCGCGAGGTCAAACATTTCATCAAATGAAACAAGCTTGACATTCGGTACATACATCTCGATTTTGCAATCTAGTAATTGTGACAAAGACGTTGCCGCGTGCGCAGCGCCAATATTACCAATTTCTCTCAAAACATCGAGATGCATTTCCGTTATGGCATTTTCAGAGGTCATCTGAAGTCACCCGCTTAATGGGCTCTAGAACTTTCGCCAAATTAAGCATAACGAGCAAACGCTTTTCCACTTTAGCTACACCTGAGATGAAATCCACTTCGACAGAACCAATCACTTCTGGTTGCGGTTCAATTGACTCCACTGGAATATCTAGTATATCGTTCGCCGCATCAACGATTAGCCCCACATCATAGTCTTCAAGCGTGACAATAATAATTCTTGTATGTTCATCCGCCTCTTTGACATCCAAGCCAAATCGAGCGCGCAAGTCAACGATTGGTGTCACTACGCCCGCCAGATTAAGAACTCCTTTTACATAAGACGGAGTTTTCGGAACCCGTGAAATGGACAACATTTTCTCGATCGACTGAACGACGTCGACACCAATTGCATATTCCTTATCCATCAACTGGAAAACAATAACTTTCATATCTTTTTGATTGAGTATTTCAGTCATGATCTTTCACTCCCGCCTATTTGATCAGTGAGTTGCAATCAACAATGAGCGCAACTTGTCCATTTCCAAGAATGGTTGCACCAGATATTGCAAAAACGCTTTGCAAGTAATTACCAAGAGACTTCAACACTATCTCCTGTTGACCGATGAATGAATCGACAACTAATCCCGCAAGTCTTTCGCCTTTACGAACGATAACGACTGACTGGAACCCATCGGACTCATCATGCTGTTCAGGCATTTCGAAAATTTCTTTTAGGTAGACAAGCGGTACGATATTCCCACGGAAATCAATCACTTTTTGGTTATGCGCATGTAAAATATCTGATGTCTGAATAATGGCCGTTTCAATAATAGATGACAATGGAATGGCATACACTTCTTTCTCCAACTCCACCAGCATTACTGAAATGATGGACAATGTTAATGGCAGTTGGACTTGGAATAGAGAGCCTTGTCCCTCTGTTGACTCGATAGAAATATAGCCTCCAAGCGACTCAATCGTGTTTTTAACAACATCCAACCCTACACCTCGACCGGATACATCCGAAATTTTCTCAGCCGTTGAGAAACCTGATGCCAAAATGAGTTCGGCCACTTGACGGTCCGTCATTGTTTGTGCAACTTCTTCAGTGATGAGTCCATTTTTGATGGCTTTGGCAACTACGCGCTCACGATTTACGCCAGCCCCATCGTCTTCAAGTTCAATGAATACGTGATTACCTGAATGGTAAGCGCGCAACGTGACCGTACCTTCTTCAGGCTTACCTTTCGCAAGTCGCTCTGCTGGACTCTCAACCCCATGATCAAGTGCATTACGGATCAAATGGACAAGCGGATCACCGATTTCATCAATAACAGTTCGATCTAGTTCAGTTTCAGCACCGATAATCTCTAGCGAAACTTTCTTGTTCAAATCACGTGCCAGTTGCCTGACCATTTTCGGGAAACGATTGAAGACTGTTTCGACCGGTATCATTCGCATATTCAAAATGATGCTTTGCAAATCACCAGATACCCGCGTCATCCGTTCAACAGTTTCATTCAATTCCGGGTTATTGAGCTCACCCGCAATGGATTGGAGTCTGCCACGATCGATCACAAGCTCTTCGAATAAATTCATAAGAATATCGAGCCGATCAATATTGACACGGATGGTCTTGCCACCTGACTGTACCCCCGTATTGCGTTTTCCTTGAGGTTCAGTTTGTTCCGTAGTGATAGTCGGCGATTTTTGAATTGCTACTACAGTCTCTTGAGATGTAGCCACTTCTTCATCATTGTAGCGTTTACCATTTATTAAATAATCATCAGTCAGTATAGTAACGGTTACAGATTCCACTTCGGATACTTTCATCACTTGAGCCTGCAATGTGTCCGCGTGTTCTTTCGTAATCAATGCCACAGAAAATATTTCGCCAAATTCTTCATTTTCAAGTTGTTCAACTTTCGGCTCAGATTTAATGATTTCACCAGCTTTTTCAAGTAGGCCAAATACCATGAATACCCTTGCCGCTTTTAACACACAGTCTTCCCTCAATTGCACAGTGATCTCCAATGCATTAAATCCTTGCTCGAACGATTGGCTAATGACCGTCATTTCATAATCATCGTAATGAAGTGCAGCTTGTTGACCGTTTCCATTCTCTATTACAGCAGTTGCCGCAGTTTCGGCGATTGCTAGGATATCTGCAGAGCCACCAGCCTCAATGCGATTTAGTGATTCCACAAGTTCACGGACATCTTTTTTACCTTCGCCACCAGAAGCTATATCCATGACCATTTCTTCAAGATAATCAACAGCTTGAAGGACAACATCCAAAATTTCAGTTGTGACAGGTATTTTAGAGTTGCGAATTGCATCCAAAACATTTTCCATCATATGTGTTAAGTCAGCAATGTCTTCGTAGCCCATTGTTGCAGACATCCCTTTTAACGTATGGGCAGATCGGAATATTTCATTTACAATGCCAAGATCTTGCGGATTTTTTTCAAGTTCTAACAGATGTTCATTACACGATTGAAGGTGCTCTTTACTTTCGTCAATAAACATTTCCAAATATTGATTTGTATCCATTGTGACGCCCCCTCTACGACTTTATGATTTCCAAAATCGATTCTGATATATTTTGTAAGTCCACTACTTCATCGGCAAGTCCAGCTTCCTTTATCGCCTTTGGCATGCCATAGACAACAGATGTCTTCGCAGACTCTGCAATCGTCATCGTTCTTCCATTTTTCCGTAGTACTTCCATACCCACTTTTCCGTCATATCCCATACCCGTCATGATGACAGTCAAAAAGTTAACATCTGCATGTTCTGCCGCTGACTCCAGAAGGACATCCACAGACGGACGGTGGCCTATTCGCGGAGGTTCCTCAGCATCTAGTCTGACGAAATAGTCCAACCCCTTTTTCATCATTTTGAGATGCTTACCTCCTGGTGCAATATAAGCAGTCCCACTTTCAAGAATCTCGCCATCTTCCGCTTCCTTGACAGTTATATTGCAGAGTCCGTTCAGTCTGTCCGCAAGAGACTTCGTAAATCCTGGTGGCATATGCTGAACAACGAGGATAGGAACACCAATCGTAGCAGGCAATTTTGTTAACACTTCCTGAAGCGCTCTAGGTCCCCCTGTTGAAGTCCCTACTAAAACGAACGTCTTACCTGATTTAAACATCTTGTTTTTTGACCTGAATGACACCCGATTTTGTAGATTCGCTGTGGAGAATAATTCATTTTTTGATTCGGACGAATAACGGGTTGATTTCGAAACGAGTAGACTTGTCACAGGCGTACTAGGTATCGTTCGTGTCAGCGTAGACATACGTACGCCAACAGCAGCCATTACTTTTTTCAGTATCTCTTCCTTCACTTCATGAAGATTTAAAGAAATTGCTCCCCCTGGCTTTGCGACAAAATCAACAGCCCCATATTCCATGGCAAGCATCGTATTTTCTGCGCCTATTTTCGTCGTGCTTGATAACATGACTACGGGTACTGGGTGCTTCTCCATAATTTCCTTCAACGCTTCTAGGCCATTCATAATGGGCATTTCGATATCCATTGTGACAACATCTGGCCTTAATGTTCGTACTTTTTCTACAGCCTCTTTCCCATTACGTGCAGTTCCAATCACATCAATTTCTGGATGCCCTGAAAGAAAGTCAGTAATGAGCTTACGCATAAACGCCGAATCATCCACAACAAGCGCTTTCTTTCGATTGCCTGTATCCAAATCATCCACGCCCTTTCGTAAATATGTATCTCAATTTCCCGAGGAACCCGTCTCCTTGCTTAGACACTACACCGGAATTTGTTCCGGCAAACGTATCCGCGATTAACATCATCCTTTTTGAAATAGGAGAATTTGGAAAAAGAAGCATAAATGGTTGCTGTGCAATAACCGCCTTATGGACAGTTGGATCTTCGGGAAGAAAACCAAGAACCGTAGTCTCTTTATTCAAAAATTTCCGCATAGCATACTGAAGTCTTAATACAGCATCATTATCTTCATCATTTTTTGAAACGCGATTACTCACCAAGTGAAAGGTCTTATCAGGATCTTGTATACAAATGAACTTCATCATAGAGTACGCGTCTGTAATCGACGTTGGCTCCGTCGTCGAGATAACGATGATCTCGTCGACCGCCACAATCAATTCGATTGATCGCTGGGTCGCCCCTGCCCCCATATCAAACAATATGAAATCGTATTCTGTTTGCAAGTACTCAAATGCTAAAACTAAACGATCAAACACTTCTTTTGACCACTCCAACACATCGTCTAAGCCCGACCCTCCAGAGATAAAACGCAAACCTTCCTCCGTCTCATTAATGACTGCGTCAATCTCTTCCGTACCTTGTAGATAATCTTTTAAACTAAATATCGGCGTCTTACCAAGAAGGATATGGATATTCCCCATGCCAATATCCATATCCACGATAATCACTTTCTTACCTTTTGAAAGAAGTGCATGGGCAAAATTTGTAGAGAAATTGGATTTCCCAACGCCGCCTTTTCCACTGACTATAGCAATCGATCTAGATAGTTCCCCTTGAGACTTCAGCATCTTGAGTCTGAGTGTTTCCGCCTGATCACGCATCGTAAGCACCCTTCAACAGCAAAGTAATTAATGTTTGATAATCTGCCTCTGTAATATCTTCTGGCACTTCTTGACCATCCGTATAATAAGCAGTCCCAATACTGTGATCCTTCATCAAATTGAACATAGGTCCGATTGAGCTTGTTTCATCCATTTTAGTGAAAATAAACTTTTCAATTGAAAATGCCTTGAACTGTTCCACGATTATCTTCATATCCTGTTCTTTCGATGTCATAGAAAGAACTAGGAATGATTCCATATCTAGCGAAAAATCAATCAGCTTTGTCAAATCTTCCACAAACTTTACCTCTTTGTAATTTCGTCCCGCTGTATCAATGAAAATGAGATCCCGATCTGCAAGTTTAGCGATAGCCTTTTCAAAGTCCTGGCTATTGTAGGCAACTTCTACAGGAGCTTGTAGTAAATTCGCATAAGTTCGAAGTTGCTCGATTGCCGCAATTCGGTATGTATCCGTTGTAATAAAACCTATTTTTTTCTTTTTCTCAAGGAGAGCCCGCGCCGCAATCTTGGCAATCGTGGTCGTTTTACCAACACCAGTTGGCCCAAGTACATTAATGTATTTTTTATTGAAAGAAACGCCCCCGAACGGCAAATCCCTCATTGTTCTTTCTAGAAAATCTTTAGCGATGAGATATTGCTCTTCATGGGTGAAGTCTTTTTTCTCAGCTTTCATCCGATCGAAAATCTCTTCCCCGATTTGTGTAATAAACTCTGCAGATAAACCCTGCTTCTCAAGATGTGTCAGTAATGGTTTCACGTTTTCAGGTAACCTTGAATGATTAGCAGATTGCTGCATTTCCTTCAACATAGTTTTCATCTCAAACATTTCTTTCTTCAGTTCAATAGAGGTCTTGTCAGTACTTTCAAAACTTGGCGATAGAAACGGAAGAACCGGTTCTTCCATTTTCAAAGTCGGTTCATCAAAGCCCGCGACAACTTCTACAGATTTCTTTTTAAAAAAACCAAGAAATCCTTTCGACTTGACGACGTTTGAACTAAGAATCAGCGCATCATCCCCAAAATCAGCACGCACTTTTTTCATTGCATCAACCATGGTTTCCGCTGTATACTTTTTCATTTTCATCAAATATCAACCACCCCAACGCTTTGAACTTCAATCGATGCTTCTAATTCGTTATAGGATAATACTGGAATTTGAGGGAAATACCTCTCTGTAATCTGTCGGAGATACATCCGAATTGCTGGTGAACAAAGAACGACTGGCGACTGATCCATCAATGCTACACGTTCTACTTCCCCTGCAATCGATTCAAGAATTTCTTGCGAATGTCCTGGATCAATGGATAAGTAATTTCCTTGTTCTGTTTGCTGTATATTATCTGCTATCATTTTCTCGATTTTGCCAGACACAGTCAGTACTTTTAGAGATTGTCCTGCCGTCACGTACTGATTGGTAATTTGCCTTGCAAGACCTTGCCTAACGTATTCCGTCAAAACATCTACATCCGATGTATATTTCGAATAATCCGCAAGCGTTTCAAAGATTATTGGCAAATTTCGAACTGAGACATGCTCGTTCAATAATTTAGCCAACACTTTTTGAATCTCGCCAATTGATAGCGGTGTTGGTGTTAGTTCATCCACAAGAATCGGGAATGTTTCACGCACATGATCGACAAGTTGCTTCGTTTCCTGGCGACCAATCAAAGCCGAAGCATTCGCACGAATAACTTCCGTCAAATGTGTAGACACAACGCTTGGTGGATCGACAACGGTGTAACCCAAGATTTCTGCATCTTCTTTGACATCTTCGGCAATCCATTTAGCCGGCAGTCCGAATGATGGCTCAATCGTATCAATCCCCTCGATCGAATCATCACCTCCAGGGCTCATCGCAAGATAGTGGTCAAGCAAAAGTTCTCCCCTTGCTAACTCACTTCCCTTAATCTTGATTCTGTACTCATTTGGCTGTAATTGAATGTTATCCCGAATACGAACAACTGGAATAACTAGCCCAAGTTCGATGGCCAACTGTCTACGAATCATAACGACTCGATCGAGAAGATCCCCCCCTTGCGTTGCGTCAACGAGCGGGATTAATCCATAGCCAAATTCAAATTCGATGGGATCGATATTAAGAAGATTGACGACATTCTCCGGGCTCTTCATACCCTCAGCTTCAGTCTCTTCTTCCATTTCTAACAATTCCTTAGGGTCCTCTTCCACTTTACGTGACATCATAAATGCAGAAATGGCAAGTGCAGCGGCAATTGGAATCGTTAGCACGTCGTTGATAGGTGTGGCAAGTCCAAGTAACAGAATCGTCGCAGCACCCACATAAAGCAGTTTCGTTTGGCCAAGTAGTTGCTTGGTAATGTCCGCGCCTAAATTCCCTTCAGACGTTGCTCGTGTGACAACAATTCCAGTTGCGGTCGAAATTAGCAGAGCTGGAATTTGAGAAACAATCCCGTCACCGACCGTCAGTTGTGAAAAGAGCGTGGCCGCTTCTCCAAACGGAAGCCCCATTTGGACGACTCCGATAATCATTCCGACGAGTAGGTTTATAATGACCATGATAATCCCTGCAATCGCGTCCCCTTTAACGAACTTCGTTGCCCCATCCATCGCGCCATAAAAGTCAGCTTCATTACTTACTTTTTCACGTCGCGCACGCGCTTCCGTCTCAGAAATCATCCCTGCATTCAAATCAGCATCGATACTCATCTGCTTACCTGGCATCGCGTCGAGTGTAAAGCGAGCAGCAACTTCCGATACCCGCTCCGCCCCTTTTGTAATAACGATGAACTGGATAAGAACCAGAATCGTAAAGACAACAAGTCCGACGACAACGTTTCCACCTGTTACGAATGTCCCGAACGTTTCTACAACCCCACCTGCATCTCCATTCGATAAAATGGCTCGCGTTGTGGATACATTCAAACCAAGTCGGAACAATGTCAGAAGTAGTACTAGCGTTGGGAAAATAGAAAACTCCAATGCTTCCTTCATATTCATAGATGTCATTAACACCATTAAACCAAGTGTAATATTGACGATAATCAGGAAGCTTAGAAGCCAAGTCGGAAGCGGGATGACAAGCATAGCGACAATCATGATGACCGCCGCAAGCACGCCTATATCTCTAAATTTCATGTCATCCCTACTTTCTTGTAATCAAATTTTGCGTTGTATACGATAAACATACGCTAGGATTTCTGCAACAGCTTTAAAAAATTCTTCTGGGATTCGTCCCCCAACTTCCACATCATCGTACATAGCTCTTGCCAACGGTCGATTTTCAACCATCGTGATATCATGCTCTTTGGCAATCATTTTTATCTTCTGGGCTACAAAATCGACACCTTTTGCCACAACAACCGGTGCATCCATATCGCCATCGTCATACTTGAGTGCAATGGCATAGTGCGTTGGATTTGTAATGACAACATCTGCATGCGGAACTTCTTGCATCATGCGTCGCATAGCCATTTCGCGCTGACGTTGCTTAATACGTGATTTGATAATGGGGTCCCCTTCAACGTTTTTATGTTCATCCTTAATATCCTGTTTGGACATTCGGAGATTTTTTTCGTAGTCAAATTTCTGATAGAAAAAATCAAGAATTGAAATGAATAACAGCACAAATGCCGCCGTGATTCCCATAATAGCTGCAAGTTGTCCGACAGTTGTTAGCGTATCCCAAGGACTTTTAAAAGCCAACGCAAGTACTTTGTCGAGATTCAACATAAGGATAATCACAGTTGTCGTACCAATGAATGATATTTTCAGTATAGATTTCATTAATTCAACAATTGCTCGAATGGAAAAAATTCGTTTAAGTCCTTTAATTGGATCGATTTTCTTCAAATCGAGTTTTAATGGTTCCGTCGTAAAGAGCAAACCAAACTGAAATAAGTTTCCCGCCAAGCCCGCAACAACCGCAACAAGCATGATTGGTAGCAAAATGAATGCCACTTGAATTAAGACTTCAGAATAAATGAGCATTGCCTTCCCCTCATTAAAGTTCGTGAGCGGAACATACTCTGTAAATGCTTGAGTGAAAAACATGAAAAAACGGTCCCTCATGAACCCTGCGGCAAAGAACAGGAAAAGGAACACGGTAAGCAGGACAATTGCACTTGTCACATCCTGGCTTTTTAACACTTGCCCTTTTTTTCGGGAATCTTGACGCTTTTTCGGAGTAGCTTTTTCGGTTTTTTCCCCTGCAAAAAACTGCAGATTAAGCCGTAACATCTTGTTAGCCACCCCCAAGTAGGACCATCAAATCCCGCATACCAATTATCATCACTTCGAATAACTTTTTCATCATTTGAACCATGACGCCCATCATGATAGCTAACACAAGAAAACTAACGCCAATCTTGATTGGAAAACCGACGACGAAAATGTTCATTTGCGGTACAGCTCTAGCCGTAATCCCAAGTGCCAAATCAACAAGGAACAACGTTGCAACAATTGGTATTGACATTTGAAAAGCAATCCCGAAGGATGTCGCAAATATCCTAACAACGAATTCAGCTAAGCGCTCCTCACCTAAGGACGGCCATAATTGATCCATAGGTATGAATTGGTAGCTATAAAAAATTCCATCCAACAACATATGGTGGCCATTCAATACCAACAATAGCAAAATCGCAAGTGAATTGAAGAATTGACCGAGTAGTGGAGATTGCGCTCCCGTTTGCGGATCAATCACGTTTGCGATAGCAAAACCCATCTGAAAGTCGATGAAACCTCCAGCAATTTGAATCGCCGCCATGATGATGTACGCAATCATGCCTATGGCTAATCCCGTAATTACCTCTTTCACAACAAGTAGAAGGTATGTCCCATCAATCTCTAAATCTGGCACATCAATCGAATAAACAAGCATCCATGCGAGTAAGGCTCCAAAAATGATTCGTAGAGTGGTTGGAATAGCACGATAAGAAAACAATGGTACTGTCACAAAAAATGCAGTAACCCGAGTTAAAATAAGTAAGTATGCGGCGAATGAGGGTATTAAATCTTCCATCTTATCACCCGATATACCTAATTAGATTTTCAAAAATATCGGATGAGAAGGATGTTACCTTCGCTAACATCCACGGACCAAAAACAACAATGCCGACAAGTACAGCAACAATTTTAGGGACAAACGCAAGTGTTTGTTCCTGTATTTGCGTTGTAGCCTGAAAAATACTGACAGCAAGACCTGTTCCAAGTGCAATGAGAAGGAGGGGGCCTGATGCCAAAAGAATGACCCAGATTGCACTCTCAGCTATGCCTACAACCATTTCCATCGTCATGTAAACCCCTCCTAGAAACTTTGTAACAATGATTTAATAATGAGGTACCAACCATCGACAAGTATAAATAACAAGATTTTAAAAGGTAATGAAATCATAACTGGTGGTAACATCATCATCCCCATCGACATCAAAATACTCGCGACAATCATATCGATTACAAGAAACGGTATGAAGATCATGAAGCCCATTTGGAATGCAGTTTTGATTTCACTGAGCGCAAATGCAGGTACGAGCATCGTGAGTGATATGTCTTCAAGAGAGTCAGGTCGATCCGCTTGGTTATAATGAAGGAATAATTCCAAATCCTTCTGCCTTGTATGTTTACTCATAAATTCTTTTAACGGCATGCTAGCCTTTTCATAAGCTTCTTCAAGTGTTATTTCGTCTTCAAACAATGGTGTTAGTGCTTGTTCATTTACCTGTTGAAATGTCGGTGCCATAATGAAAAATGTTAAGAAAAGGGCAAGTCCAACGATTACTTGATTCGGCGGCATTTGTTGCGTTGCAAGTGCTGTTCTGACGAATGACAGAACGATCACAATTCGCGCGAACGAAGTCATCAAAATAAGAATCGCTGGTGCAAGAGACAAGACCGTCAAAAGGAGCATCATTTTAATAGATGTCGATACGTTGGACGCCTCACTGTCCGAAAAGAATTGAACGAAATCATTCATCTAGGTTTCGCTCCTTTTCTGTCAATCGGCCAATTTGCCGATTCCTTTCCTCTTTCATCTCATCGAGTCTGGATTTGAACAGTTCACCAAAGTCAGCTGACTCTTTCGATTGATGCATTTGACCTTTTTTCAATTGACCAGTCATTTTCATGAGCACACGGTTGAGCATGCCAGTTGCCAGTTCCCCATTGTCTCCCTCGTAAAACTGTACAAGTTTGTCAATCTCCTCGGGCTCCGTAATTTCTTTCAATAGCCGAATATCGTCCCCTACACCAATTAGGTAGTACGATTCGCCAATAGTTACTAATTGAATCGATTTATGCTGTCCTAGCGAGATACCGCCCATATTTTTCATGAATCGATTTTTATCGTATAGCCGATTTTTTCGATTGACCAATTTTAATAGTCCAAATAATAATCCAACAACAAACAGTAATGCGAACATAACCTTTATATAATCACCTGCCGATGAACCAACCGCCTTCCCCTCAGATGTACGGTCGGCGGTTGGTTCGTTGGTGTCAGGTTCAAGTTCTTTTTTTTCCGTATCATTGTCTTCTTCAGTACTGAAGTAATCCGATACAGGCTTGTTTGAATCCTCGTCTGCTAAGGCGTATACATACGACAACTGTCCTACTAACAGAAGCATCAAAATGAATGCTGACAAATATTTTTGTACTGTGGCTAATTTCATCCCGTTATTATCCTAAAGCTTTTTCGATTGCTTCAATCACGCGGTCTGCTTGGAAAGGCTTAACGATAAAGTCCTTCGCTCCAGCTTGAATCGCATCGATAACCATCGCTTGTTGCCCCATCGCTGAACACATAATGATTGTTGCAGATGGATGTTTTTCTTTAATCGCTTTTAGTGCAGCGATTCCATCCATTTCAGGCATTGTAATATCCATTGTGACAAGATCCGGCTTCAATTCTTCATATTTCTCAACAGCTTGTGCCCCATCAGCCGCTTCACCGACAACTTCGAAATTATTTTTCGTCAAAATATCCTTAATCATCATGCGCATAAAAGCTGCGTCATCCACTATTAAAATACGTTTACCCATTCTGTATTACCTCCTGTTATTTAGCGTAGATTATTTAAACGGTCTGTTTGGCTTAAAATATCCGTGATGCGTACACCGAAGTTTTCATCGATAACAACCACTTCACCTTTGGCAATATGACGATTGTTGACCAGTATATCGACCGGCTCACCCGCGAGCTTATCAAGTTCAATGATAGAACCGCTTGACATCTCTAATATTTCCTTAACAGAACGCTTTGTTCTTCCTAGTTCAACAGTCACCTGCAACGGAATATCGAGAAGCATATTCAAGTTATTGGTCTCGACCTGCTCCAAAGGTGGACTTTCAAAGCTCGCAAACTGTGCTTGTTGGACATTTACTTGCGGTTGTCGCACATACATTTGTTGTTGTGGCGGTGCAGGTTGTTGCATGCCTTGGGTTGGAACACTTTGCTCGTACATTTGTTGTGGCGGCTGTTGCATAGTCGGTTGTTGTTTTTCAAGCGTTGGCGCCACTTCGACAACGGCTGCTGTCTCGCTCATCGCACTTCCCCCAAGAAGGGTAGCTACTAACTCTTGCCCAAAAACAAGTGGTAGGAGTTGCATGATATTCGAATCAATTAACTCACCTACTTTAAGTGCAAATGATACCTTTATCGATAACTCCTCTTGCGGGATTAGTTCACGACCTCTACCGGAATCCATATCCAATAAATCAATTGAAGGTGGTGATATATCTACTTTTTTGTTGAACATCGTTGACATCGATGTTGCTGCAGAACCCATCATCTGATTCATAGCCTCTTGCACTGCACTTAAATGGATTTCTCCAAGGTTCATATCGGGCTGTGTTCCTTCACCACCAAGCATAAGATCCGCAATAATTGCTGCATCACTTTGCTTGATGACAAATAGATTCATCCCGCTTAGCCCTTCCGTATATTTCACCTTTACAGCTACATACGGATGGATAAATTCTTCCTCTAGTTCTTTTCTGTTCACAACCGTAATGGTCGGTGTTGTGATATCAACCTTTTGCCCAAGTAATGCAGACAATGCTGTTGCCGCACTTCCGAATGAAATATTTCCAATTTCTCCAAGTGCGTCCCGTTCTAACTCGTCCAAGTAATCAGCAGTTTTTATGCTATCGGTGGACGAGTCGCTAGTTTCTTCAGTCCCGACAGGTTCAACGGGCTCACCGCGTAATAAAGCTTCGATTTCTTCCTGCGAAAGGATATTATCACTCATCATCCTCATCCCCTCCTATCAATGTGTCTATTATCTGCACAGCCATCCGACTCTTTAAATGACCCGGTTGCGCTGTGAATTTCGGGATATCGCCAATTTTCACGACGAGCGGGGCATCAATTTTACTCTCCAGCGGGATAACATCCCCTAGTTGTAGATAAAGGAAATCTTCAACCGACATCTTCCCTTGCCCAAGCTCAGCTACTACAGGCAATGTGGCTTGCCTTAAGCGTTTTTCAAGCACAACACTTTGCTCCGGTGTTGGTTCTTTCTTATTGGATTGCATCCAATAACGGACCGATAAATTCGGAACAATTGGCTCTAACACAACATGAGGAATACAAATGTTAATCATTCCACTTGATTCACCAATCATGATGTTAAATGAAATAACAACTACTGTTTCGTTGGGAGATATCATTTGAAGAAACTGCGGATTCACTTCCATCTCTGTTAGGAACGGATCTATATCGATGATGCCGGACCAAGCCTCACGTAAGTTATCGAAGGATCTTTCAAATAAATTCGTCAAGATTTTAGATTCAATTTCAGTTAAATTATCGGCTTTCCCTGGACTTGTTCCAGCCCCCCCCATAAGGCGGTCGAGCATCGAATAAGCAATGTTAGGATTCACTTCCATCAAGATATTCCCATCGAGTGGAGGCACTTCAAAAATATTGATCAAGGTCATATTAGGTATGGAACGAATAAATTCCTCGAACGGAATTTGATCGACTGAAGCAACATTGATCTGAACATACGTCCGTAACTGTGCTGAGAAATAGGTTGTCAGAAGTCTAGCGAAGTTCTCGTGGATCCGAGTCAAACTTCGAATTTGATCTTTGGAAAACCGGAGAGCACGTTTGAAATCATATACTCTGACCTTTCGCGTCTCATCCTCTTTCTTCATGTCTTCTGCAGACATTTCTCCTGTCGATAATGCAGACAAAAGTGCGTCTATCTCATTTTGAGACAATATATCTCCAGACATATGGTCACCTCCTTATACTAAAGTTTGTTGTTACTATTTGAATTGTCATTGGATAATATAGGAGGTTATATATACTTTTTGAACTTCACCTGCTTGCATAAGTTGGTTCAGATGCGAACTAATCGAATCCTCAAAGGCTTGTTTACCGACTTTGCCTTCAAGATCTTGTGGGGTCATCTCGGACAATTCCTGGATAACAATATTTTTCACTTGGAATTCTCTTTTAGCTAATTCTTCCGCAGCTTTCGTATTGTCCGTTTGGACTTTTAATGAAATACGAATGAATTGTTTACCCGCTAAATTTGTCGTGATTTCTTGCACATCGACCGAGTTCTCAATGATTTCATCAATTGTCGGTTCCTTCTCTTCGCCACCTTTATTCAATTGCATGACAAGAACGAGTGCCACCACTCCAATGAGTGTTATACATACTAAAATGATCAAGGAAATTGTTAATACTTTATTCTTCATTTTCTTCACCTCGCATAAACGGATTTGATAGCAACTGGACCGCCTTATAAAAATCGATGATTCGGCTATTTATTTCATCAGCCGTATCGAGGACCACATATTTCGCTCCTGTTGTAAGCGTAATTGTAGTATCTGGAAACGACTCAATCTTTTCTATGTACATTGCGTTCAACGTAAACGCTGTACCATTCAGACGTGTAACTTGAATCATATGTAAGGGGCCGGGCGTCAAGAGCCGGCCCGACCCTCCTTTTCTAGTAACAGTTATGGTAGTTTAGTTGACGGAATTACATTATCGTTTCAAGTTAACAAGTTCTTGTAGAATTTCGTCGGACGTTGTAATGATACGCGTATTCGCTTGGAAACCACGCTGCGCAACAATCATCTCCGTGAACTCTTCCGATAAGTCGACGTTAGACATTTCTAGGAAGCCTGATTCCGTTTTACCGAAACCTTGATCAGTCGCAAAACCAATTGTTTCCTCACCAGAGTTCGCGGTTACTCGGAAATAGTTTCCGCCTACTTTCTCAAGCCCACCTGGGTTTGAGAATTTAGCCATTTGGATTTGTCCCGCTTCTTGAAGTGTTGCTTTGTTGTCAGCCATTGTTTTGTCGAAATTTATTTTAGCTGGATCGTATTTCCCTTTCTCTGTAATGTAAGTTGGTTGAGTAGTACCTATATCATTGTTAGCTTTAGTTATTGCAGCGTCAGCACTATTTTTTTCAGTGTTAGCTTTAGCTATTGCAGCATTAGCAGCTGCTAATGCTGCTGTTTTTTCAGCTCCCGCAGGTAGAGCATTAGCTTTGACCAATTCTGCATTAGCCTTTTCCAAAGCCTTTTCAGCTGTTGCCAAATCTTTCTGACCTGCTTTTAGATCTTCTTTGGCTTTATTAAAAGCAGTTTCAGCTGCTTTAAATGCCTTTTCAATTGGTCCAAACAATTTTTCTGCGGCTGCAATCGCTTCTGCAGCACCCGGCGGCAAATCCACAAAGTAAACCGTTCCATCTTGACCTACTGACATAGAGGATGCAGTGGTAGGTATCGTAATTTTGCCCAGTTCACCTTTGACATATCTTCCGTCACCATCAACGATGTCACCATTGTTATCCATATAGAAGTTCCCTGCTCTTGTATACAAAGTTTCATTACCATTCATTACTTGGAAAAATCCATCTCCCGCAACTGCAAGGTCTAATGTATTACCTGTAAACTGCGTAGATCCACCTGTATGAAGCGTATCAATTGCAGCGATTTGTGAACCTAGTCCTACTTGCTTCGGGTTAACCCCACCACGATTCTCACCAGGTGCTGAAGCCCCTGCCACTGTTTGTGAAATCAAATCTTTAAAAACCGTACGTCCTTTTTTAAAGCCATACGTATTTACGTTGGCGATATTGTTACCAATAACGTCCAGTTTCGTTTGAAAGTTTTTGAGACCTGAGATACCTGAGTACATTGAACGTAACATTAAATAATTTCCCCTCTCGGTTTGTAAGTTAGCCATATCAATCAGTCAATGGCTGTTGGCATCCTTTACGGTCCTGCCAAAGTGTTCTAGCTCAGTACAATCGTGCCGTCGATATTGGTAAATAATTGATCTTTCGCTTCCGTTCGATCCATCGCCGTGATAACCGTTGAATTCTTCGCACTCACAATTAGAGCAGCTTGATCCATTAACACTAGCGATTCTTTTATTCCTTTTGTTTTCGCCTCATTGACCTTATTCGTTACATGTGCCCACTCTGCTTCTGATATATGAATATTACGCTCAGTCAATCGTTCAGCTGCGTGTTTACTGATTTTAAGGGTGGCTGGCTGTATCGCATTGTTCAAGTGTTCCAAAAACGATTGTTTTGGACTTTGTATCACTTTAGGTGATTGTCCTTGACCTATTAGCGGGCGGGATGGGATGCGATGGAAATTTAATTCGTTCATATCATCACTCCGTAGGCTTGACGTAATCGGGTAGTTCTTTATCACTTATCGAGGTGAAATCTTTACCATCCATTCGAGTTCCATCTTCTAAAATGTATTGAAGTTTACCATCTTTGTTTGAAACCGATACGACTTTACCTGATTTCTCTTCTTCACCATCTATATAGCCAACATATTTACCAATCAGCATGCTCGCTTCAACGAGGCTGCTTGTTCCACTAGGATTAGAAGTCTTCACTTCAGAAATGTTACCAGGCGTTACGACTTTATCATTATCTAATACGAATTTGACCTCGCCATTTTCATACTTAATAGACACAATCACATTGGTGCCTTCCTCGACTACGAGCTTACCGTCTTCCCCTGTAATGGGATTTCCCGCGTCATCTAGTTTTAATTCGTGCCATGTGACACTTTTTCCAACAAAACTCGTGTACTGGATCATTTGTGACTGTGTTTGTGCATCCGCAAACTTTTCGAATGATTTAGCTAAGTTCATCGTTTGCTCCAGTGCCGAAAACTGCGCCATCTGGGCAATAAACTCATTGTCTTTCATCGGGTTTGTCGGGTCCTGATTTTGCAATTGAGTGATAAGCAACTTCATGAAATCATCTTTCCCCAAAGTTCCATCGCCTGTTTTACGTTCATCACGCTGTTTATTAATGAGATAATCTGTTCCTGAAATCGGTTTTTGTCCTTCAATAGCCATCGTTACACCTCCAACTCAATCAAATATTCTTGAAACGACAATTGTTCCTCGTCGTTTTGCTTTTGCTGACTTTCCGCTTCTTGTCCATCATTTTCGAAATGCTGATTAAAAGCTTTCTCTCGATCATTTCTGGATGTGTCTTGCAATGTTTGAGAAATATCGATTCGCTCTACTTGTAAATTTTGCTGTAAGAACGCTTGTCGAAGCTGGTTCAGTTGACTATCAAGCATTTCTTTACCTTGTGCCGTCGATGCAAGAATTCTTGCGGTCATAATCCCATTTACCTGTAACAATTCAATACGTACTTGCCCAAGATGTTCTGGATACAGTTTGATTAATAGACGATTTGTTCCACCTGTTTGACCAAAATTGGAACGCTTGAAGACGTTTTGCATTTCTCGAATTAACGCTTCATTACGAGCATTATTACGGTTTTCTGCTTCAGTAATTGTAAATTCACCTTTTGTGACTGCAACATTACCCGCCAGTCCAGTTACGGCTTGTTGAGATGATTCAGTGCTTTTTTTCGCGGTTTCATCATCTGTCATCGCTTGCGCATTATTCGATTGAACGACAATTCGTACAGCAGATCTTGATTCCATCAACTCTATGATGCCCTGCTTGGCGGAACTGTTAGATTTTAATCCCTCTTCGAATTGCTCACCCATTGTTATAAGATGGCTTTGTAATGAAAAGACTTGCTGTTCTTGCTTTAACAGTAAATCCGTTTTAGGTGCGACTAGTTCTGCCACTTTTAATACGGTTAATAGATTGACAGCCTGTTGTTTTGAAAGGTCACCTTTATCGGCCAGAGCATCCGACATTTGATTGAAAAACTGTGGTGCCACTTCGTCAATAGCGTTTAATACAACCCACAGGTCATTTGAATAGGCAACTTCTGAAAGTTCATCCTCACTTAGACCCGCCTTCTCTAACAGCGACAGGATACTATCAATCAGTTGATCTGGTTCTAAATCTAGTAATCCCGCAATCTCTTCCAATCCGCCCAAACTTGTAAGTTGTTCACTGTCTATCCCTTGTAATACAGTCGCCAATTCTTCCATTGACTTTGCATTCAAAATCGCTTGAATCGACTTATCAGAAGTTTCACTAGCTGACTGCTGGATTGTAGGTGCCGCGCCCTTTGCGGTTACACTACTAAAAACCGATCCAAATGTTCCGCTGGATGTCTGCGCATTAATTGAAGATGTTTTTGGATTGGGCGCAACCATAGCTTGTATTGCAGCGATGTTCACTTTTCCACCTCCCCTCAGACTACTTTTAAGTATTCTTAACTATCACTTGCCATAAGTGATGTATATTTCGCTGCATCCTCAGGTGCCATTTTCTCTAGTACAGCGGCAAGTGTATCCGACTTAAGATTTGTTAAAATTCGAATCGCTTCCACATCGCTCATTTTTGTAATGACAGGAGCCACCGACTTCGCGGACATTTTCTCAAATGTTGTTACAATTCCCTCAAAGTCCTTTTTCGTATCCTCTTTTTCCGAAATAAGTTGTGCAATTTCATCGATAAGCCTTTGTTGTTCGATTAATAGTTTCTCATTTTCATCCGTGGATTTTTCAAAGTCATTTTGTAATTTAAACAGTTTAGCTTCTTTCTCCTGGATTTCAGCCTGCAACGTCACGACTCGTTCTTCTAGGACAAGGTCCGCTGCTCCAGAATCTTCCTCGTTCTTCTCACTTATGAAAGGAAGACTACTTGACCACCCTTTTGCTTTGTCAAAAACGTTGATATCCGCAAACGTAGCAATGATGAGCAACACCGCGGTTGCAAAGAGCAACGGGATGAATATCCAAAGCATTAGTATTTGGAATATCCCAATGGGTTTTTCTTTTTTCACTGCAGACATAGTATTCAATTGTTTAGTTTTTTTCACCACATTACCACCCGTTTTCTCCTCTACGGAACTTCAATGTCGCTAGTTCATCAAGCTGAATTGCCTCCAGCTGTTCCATTTCAGTACGATGATGTTCATGATCCTTTTCTTTCATCTTTTCAAACTTTCGTACTTCGAGAGTTTTTTCCAACAGTTTACCCTCGAACCACGACATTTTCGAACGGGCTTGCACCACTTGTTGTTGCGCAGCTGCAATCCGTTTTTCTAAACTTTCAATGTACCGAGCGTAGTAATGAATTTCATTGATCGCAAACCCAGTCACCATTTTTCTCTGTTGTTCTGCGAGTGTATCTTCTTTCTTTTTTAACAGTTCATAAAGTCGAGTAGCGACAATCTCAAAAGCTTGGACGGCTCCTTTATACTCGATTTCAGTTTCAGTCTTTTCCTGCTCGCGGAACATCAACACTTTTTCAAAGCGATAGTGGTACGTCTTCATGACATACCACCTTCTGCACCAAGGGAGACGAGTTCTTCTATGCTATCTTCCATTGGAATATTATCTCTAAAACCTTGCTTCAAAAAATTTGTAATAAGCGGTTCGTATTCAATCGCTTGATCAATTTCTTTTGATGTCCCACGTTTATAAGCACCGATGTTGATAAGATCTTCTGATTTGTTATACGTGTAATACAAATCACGCAACTTTTCAGCTGCTTTGACATGTTCTGGATCGGCAATATGGTTCATAAGACGACTAACACTTTTCAAAACATTAATCGCGGGATATTGTCCCCTGTTAGCCAGTGTTCGGTCCAAAACAATATGTCCGTCAAGAATCCCTCGAACCGCATCGGCAATTGGCTCATTCATATCATCACCGTCGACAAGAACTGTGTAGAATGCTGTAATCGCACCGTGCTCATTGGTTCCTGTACGTTCTAGTATTTTCGGTAATATCGCAAATACAGAAGGTGTATAGCCCCGTGTAGCTGGCGGTTCCCCGACAGCAAGACCGATTTCCCGCTGTGCCATGGCAATCCGTGTGACGGAGTCCATCATAAGCATGACGTTCATCCCTTTGTCCCTAAAATACTCAGCAATCGCTGTCGCCGTGTAAGCTCCTTTAACACGCATTAGCGCAGGCTGATCCGACGTTGCCGCAACGACAATCGTATTTTTCATACCTTCAGGTCCAAGATCACGTTCGATGAATTCACGAACTTCACGACCGCGTTCTCCAATAAGTGCGATGACGTTCAAATCGGCTGTTGTATTTCGTGCAATCATACCAAGCAATGTACTCTTCCCAACACCAGACCCAGCGAATATTCCAACACGTTGACCATTGCCAACCGTCAACATCCCATCAATTGCTTTCACACCAACAGATAGCTTTTCATTGATGGGTGGACGAGTAAGTGCATTCGGCGGATCCTGTTCAGTCCGGACAGTCGTTAATCCTTTTGGAAGCGGACTTTTATCAATTGGATTACCCATTGAATCCAGTACTTTTCCTATTAAATTCATGCCCACTTTCACTTCAAGTGGCTTACCAGTACCTTCGACAAGGCAACCGCTTGATATGTCACGGATGTTCATATACGGCATGAGAATGACAATCTCTTCCCTAAACCCAACAACCTCTGCCTTTATCATTGAATCGCCTTTTCCAGACGTGTTCAAATGGATATGACAGACGTCTCCAATAGAACTTTCAGGCCCTTGTGACTCAATCATGAGGCCGACAACGCGGACAACACGCCCAAACTTTTTAAAAGTTTTCACTTTTGGAATAAAGTCGGTTAGTTCTTCCGCTTTTTTCATCGTCAATCCCCACTTTCCATGATTTCAACAAGACTCTCCCTAAGTACATTCAATTGTTCATCGATTGTCACAACAATTCGACCGTGGTTCGTTTCAATGTAGCACTGGTCAGAATCAAACTCATCGTTTGCAAAAATAAGAAATGGCACATCCGGAGGAAAAATAGCTGCAAGCTCCGCACGGTTTTCGGAAATAAGTTCAAAATGATTGAGAGAAACATACAATTTAATCTCTTTCATTTCCCGTGCTTCTTTCAATGCCCTCTTCACTACCGATAAATAGCTTGCTTCGTCATCTTGCAGTGTTTGTCCAATAATGCGTTCCGCTGTACGTAAGGCAAGTTCAAGAATGACCCGCTCTTGATTAACAAGATATTGCTCAGCATTTCTATATGATTGCTCCGTTGCTTCATTTGCTATTTGAATGGCGTTTGCCATATCCGCTAACACTTTATTGCGCCCTTCTTCATAACCTACTTGAAAGCCTTCCTCATAAGCTTGCTGCTGGAGCGCTATTTTTTCATCCTGCCAGGCTATTTGCATGGCAGATATGTCTTCTGTAGCCGTTTGCCGCATCTGTTCGATATTGGCTTCTTCTTGCTCGATTGTCCTTTTGGCTTCTTTTAACATACGATCCCGTTCCGCAAGAACAATATCTAACGATAACTCCACTTCCGAGCCTACATCCTGTGGGTTGGCAAGACTGCGAATCGAGATTTTTCTCGTCGTGCCATCTTCTACAATCGTATTGTAAGAACGGAAAACGTTAGACAATGATATCATCCCCTCCGCCGCGTGCGATGATGATTTCACCAGAGTCTTCTAGCCTTCTAATAATGCCAACGATACGACTTTGCGCTTCTTCCACATCACGTAAGCGAACAGGTCCCATAACATCCATTTCTTCCTGGAAGGATTCCGCCATCCGTTGTGACATGTTGCGATACAAAACTGCTTTCACTTCTTCACTAGAAACTTTGAGAGAAAGTATTAAATCCTCATTTTCACAATCACGAACAATCCTCTGGATCGAACGGTTGTCCAGTGTAACGATGTCTTCGAACACAAACATCCGCTTCCGTATTTCTTCTGCCAGGTCTGGATCCTGAATTTCAAGCGCATCCAAGATTGTTTTCTCTGTCGCCCTGTCAACACCATTCAATACTTCGACGACTGCATCGACCCCCCCTGTTTCCGTGAAGTCCTGCGTGACGGTCGAAGAAAGTTTGCGCTCAAGGACTGCCTCTACCTCACTGATGACTTCTGGTGAAGTTGAATCCATCGTTGCAATTCTTTTTGCAATATCCGCCTGCATTTCCTGCGGTAAAGCCGACAAAATCATCCCTGCTTGTTCTGCTTCCAAATAAGACAAGATTAACGCAATCGTTTGAGGATGCTCATTTTGGATAAAGTTTAAAATCTGTGATGGGTCAGCCTGTCTAGCAAAGTCAAAAGGCCTTACTTGTAAGGATGATGTTAGACGATTGATAATGGCTTGCGCATGATCCTTACCTAATGCTTTTTCAAGAACCGTCTTCGCATAGCCAATTCCACCTTGCGAAATATAATCCTGGGCAAGTGCAATATTATGAAACTCTTCAATAATCCCCTCTTTAACAGTGGCATCGACCTTTTTTACACCTGAAATTTCAAGGGTAAGGCGTTCAATTTCATCTTCACTCAAATGCTTATAAATCGTCGCCGACACTTCCGGGCCGAGTGAAATGAGCAGGAGTGCCGCTTTTTGTTTACCAGTCATTTCTTTTACTTTCTTAACCAAAGTTCATCCCTCCATCATTCCTCGGCAATCCATGTACGTAAAAGCTTCGCAAATTCTTCCGGCTTTTCTTTCGCCATTTTTTCAAGTTGTTTTCTACGGACAGTCCCTTCCGTTTCAAGCTCTTCATTAATGTCATCCACGTTAAATGTTGCAAGCTGTTCTTCAATAATCATTTCGTCTTCCAATTCCCTTGCTTTCCGTTTGCTTCGGAAGAACATGTAAATAAGAAGCCCGATAATTAAAAGTAACGCACCCCCAACAATATAGACCCACAATGGAATTATAGGTTTAGTTGTGATTTCCGACTGTTCTTTGAACTGTTGAGCAGAAACGATGATTTTGTTATCCAAGGTATCTTCAAACTGCTCTCCAGCAGCTTCTTTATCGACTGATGTGCGAATAATTGTTTTCAGTATGTTTTCGATTTCACTTTTCAAGTCTGCTGGTATTGCTTCACCACTATCATCTACCATCACTTGAATCCCGATATCTCTTATCTTATAAGGACTTTCAACAATTTCACTTCGAATTCGATTTACTTCATTGTTTACTGTTTCTTCAAGTCGCTCATAGTCACCATTAGACATTGTTCCTTCTACGTACCCTGTACGATTGTCCGTTGGATCCTCTCCTTCCGGTGCACCACCAGCAAGGGGATTATTCCCTGTAAATGATTCAGTAATTCGTTGAACACTTAGTGCAATACCTTCCATACTTTCCTTATCTACAGGCAATACAAGATTCTCTTCACGGTTTTCAAGTTTAAAATCGATATCTGTTGTGACAGACACGACTACCTTGTCTTGCCCCAGCATAGTGCCTAGCATCATCTGTATTTGTCGCTGCAAGTCACGTTCAATTGTCTTTTTAACTGTCATTTGATCCGTGATACTTGTTCCATATGAATTAGTAGTAGTTCCTAATTCAAAATACTCAGAGTACTGATTCATAATGACAATGTCGTCTTTCGATAAATTCGATACACTTTTCGACACTAGATTATAAAGTGCGTTAATTTGTGGCTCCGTAAACTGATGACCCGGATTGGTCTTCAACATGACTGCCGCCGTTGCCTGCTGTGTACTATCACTCACGAAAACACCTTGCTTTGGCAAGGTAATCATCACGCTTGCGTCTTTGACACCCTCAATTCCTTTGAGTAAATTGGCAAGCTCCGTTTGCATGGCATTTAGCTTTTGCATATCAAACTCGTTATCTGTCGATCCAAATCCAGCGTTTTCAGAGAAGAAGGCGTAGCCAGGCGACCCTGAATTCGGAAATCCTTCTGCTGCTAGCGTCACAAGCAATTCATCTACACGCTCGCGTGGCACAAGGATCGATGTTCCGCCAGGTGCGACTTTATTCGATATACCTTGGCTATCTAGTTGTTCTTTAATACGGCCGATTTCCGCTCGTGATACATCCTTATAAAGTGGCACATAATCCGTCTTAGACAGATAGAAAGTCAAGAAAGCAGCAATGATAACAGTAGCCACCGCCGAAACGATATATGTAGTTTTTTGTTTTTTCGTGCGACCTGACCAGAACTCCTTTACGTCCGTTCTGATTTTCGCCAATCGTTCATTCATTGTAATCCCCCGGTCAGCTTTCGTAATTCAACAATCCAAACAAGCTCAAACGATGTGCCAATCAGACAGGCATCCTAATAATTTCTTGGTATGCTTCCACCATTTTGTTCCGAACTTCCATTGTTGCATTCAATGCAATTGAAGCCTTTTGAGCTGAAATCATGACATCATGCAGTTCGACATCTTGACCAAGTACAAGCTTTTGTGTCATTACATCTGATTCGTGTTGCTTGGCGTTGACATCCTGAATTGCGGCTTTTAAAAAACTACCGAAACTTTGTTGCGCTTCATAAGGCGTCGGTTTCACTTGCGCATCCAACTTCGATAGCCCTGCCAACGGCGCTGTATTATAAATCGATTGTATAGCCATAATGTTACTTCCTTTCCAAATTCATTATTTTCCGATTTCAAGTGCTTTCATCAACATGGATTTATTAGCATTTAATACCGTGATATTCGCCTCATATGAACGTGTGGCTGACATAAGATCAATCATTTCTCGTAGCGGATCAACATTCGGCATTTCCACATATCCCTCGGCATTCGAATCAGGATGGGTAGGGTCAAAAACAAGTTTAAATGGCGTTTCGGTATCTTCCTTGATGCTTGACACCGCTACGCCATAACCTGCTGACCCTTTTATGGATTTGCCCATTGCATTATTGAGCATAGAGGAGAATTGTCCTTCTTGCGGTTGAAGCGTAACTGTCTTACGACGATACGGCTGCCATTCACCATCAACCATTTTCCCGCGAGTTGTATCGACATTTGCCATATTAGACGAGATAACATCCATACGTACCCGTTGGGAAGTCAAGGCAGATGCAGATGTATTAAAACTATGAAATATCGTCAACGTTAGCGGCCTCCTTTAATCACATTTTGTAACGAACTGAACTTTCCGTTGATACGGTCGACCAATGCATTATAGTAAATTTGATTTGCTGCAAGATCCGCTTGTTCCTTATCCATATCGACACCGTTACCATCATGACGGTAGCGTAAATTCGAATAATTAAAAGTACCTACACTACCTCCTACAGATGAAAAGTCTATATGCCTATTATCAGTTCGGTAAGCCTCTAGTGATTTTGTTTTGACATCCGCAAATATTTCCTGGAAACTAACATTTTTCGCTTTATAATTCGGCGTGTCGACATTTGCTATATTTTGCGAGATCGCTTTCCCTTTTGTTGCAGAAAAATCCAATCCTCGCTCTAAATGTGATATCGTCCCTCCGAAGAGATTCATCCTTACACCCCATATTCCCTTGATTTATGGACCTAAATACGATTATTCAAATCCTTTTATTGCCGTTTATTCCTTTACCCTACTTATCAAACTCTTAATCATATTGTATCGGATATTAGCGAATCTTGTCTATGGAATACGAGCGATATCCTTTAGTCCTAAACAACCTTTTTCTTTTTAGTTATTTTTGGATATCAAATCGATTAGGACTATAATCCCACTAACGAACATAGGTAACTTAAATTTCCTGGTTACCTGCATATTTATATACCCGAAAAATAAAAAAAACACTTCTTTCCGAATTCGAAAGAAGTGTCCAATTACCCAGCTTATTCAATTATGATTTTTGCTTTTCAAGCTCTTCAAGGAATTTACCATTCAATACTTTGATATACGTACCTTTCATCCCAAGTGAACGGGATTCGATAACTCCGGCACTTTCAAGTTTACGTAATGCATTGACGATAACTGAGCGTGTGATACCAACGCGGTCAGCAATTTTAGACGCAACTAGTAAGCCTTCGTTACCATCAAGCTCGTTGAAGATGTGTTCAATTGCTTCGTGTTCACTATAAGAAAGTGAATTGATTGCCATTTGAACAACCGCTTTGCTTCGTGCTTCTATTTCAATTTGTTCCGATTTCTCACGTAGGATTTCCATACCAACAACAGTTGCACCGTACTCCGCAAGAATTAAATCATCTTCTTGGAACTCTTCCTTCAGTCTCGCCAAGATAAGTGTACCTAAACGCTCTCCACCACCGATGATCGGAACAATCGTTGTCAAACCATCTTTGAACAACTCACGGTTTTCAATCGGGAATACTGTGTGATCGCTATTCACATCCAAGTTAGATGACGTTTCTCTTACCTCAAACAACCTGTTTGTATATTCTTCCGGGAATTTGCGGTCTTCGAACATTTTTTTCATGCGGTCATTTTCGATTTGATGATGAATTTCTAGACCTAACAATTTACCTTTTCTGCTAACGATGAACGCATTACAGTCAATGACAGAGCTAAGCTTTTCAGCCATTTCCTTAAAGTTAACTGGTTTACCTGCTGATCTTTGTAGCATTGCATTGATTTCTCGTGTTTTTATTAATAGTGACATTTGTTTCTTCCTCCTTGGGGTAGTTGTTTGTTTGTTTGTTTGAACGTTTAAAGAATATTCTAAAGGTTTTCAATCATTAAATAAACTAATACGTTTCAATTACAGGATAAACTGTGATAAATCTTTGTTTTTCGCGATGGTTTTTAGCTTTTCATCGACATAAGCCGGCGTTATTTTAATTGTCGCAGGACCTATTTCAGCAGCTTCAAATGACAATTCTTCAAGAAGCTTCTCCAAAATCGTGTGCAATCGTCTTGCACCAATATTTTCAGTATTATCATTTACCTCAAAAGCAATTTCCGCAAGCCTTCTAATTGCATCGTCAGTAAAATCCAAAACGACGTTTTCCATTTCCAGCAATTTTTCATATTGGCGGATGAGTGAAAAGTCTGGTTCTTTTAAAATGCGCTCGAAATCCTCTTTGGACAGTTTTTCGAGTTCAACACGAATCGGAAAACGACCTTGCAATTCAGGAATAATATCTGAAGGTTTAGCCGTGTGAAAAGCACCAGCTGCAATGAACAGGATGAAATCAGTCTTTACTGTACCATACTTTGTCGTGACAGTTGAACCTTCAACGATTGGTAATATATCCCGTTGGACACCTTCCCTTGATACATCTGCCGAAGAACCTGCGCCGTCGCGACTCGCAATCTTATCCATTTCGTCAATAAAAATGATTCCTGACTGCTCCGTCAATTCGATGGCACGTCTTGCAATTTCTTCATGATCAATGAGTTTGTCGGCTTCTTCTGCTTCTAGCGCCTTACGCGCATCCCTTACCTTCATCTTACGCTTCACTGACTTTTTAGGCATAAAAGAGGAAAGTGCATCTTGCATGCTCGCTCCCATCTGTTCCATTCCTGACCCTTGCAACGCGTCAAACATGGATGGTTGCTGTGCAGAGACTTCGATTGTAACCATTTGCTCTTCCAGTTTCCCTGCTTTTAGGCTTGCCGCAATTTCAGATCTTTTACGCTTCACTTCGGCAACTTCTGCATAATCTGGTTCTTCCGGCTCCGTTTTTTGTCCGAATAGCATTTCAAATGGATTTTGCATCCCACTAGCCACTTTTTTCTTATTAGGAACAAGTAACTCAAGCAATCGCTCTTCTGCTAATACAATGGCATGCTCTTTCACAGCTTCACGTTGCTCTTGTCGAACTATGCGGATTCCAACCTCTGTTAAATCTCGGACCATTGACTCGACGTCGCGCCCAACATAGCCCACTTCAGTAAACTTCGTCGCTTCTACCTTAATAAAAGGCGCATTAACGAGCTTAGCTATTCTTCTTGCGATTTCAGTTTTTCCGACACCAGTCGGGCCAATCATTAAAATGTTTTTCGGAATGATTTCACTTTTCTCTTCGTCAGAAAGAAGACTTCTTCTGTACCTATTGCGGATTGCCACAGCCACAGCTCGCTTAGCATTATCCTGACCGATGATATATCGATCGAGGTGCGCAGTCAATTCCTTCGGTGTCAGTTCTTGTCTTTTAGTCATTCGAGTACCTCCACAATAATGTTGTCATTCGTGTAGACACATATTTCTGAAGCCGTCTCAAGTGCCGCTTTGGCTATCTCTTGCGCAGTGAGTGCATGCCCACTATACTTCTTCAACGCCCGCCCTGCAGCAAGCGCATAATTGCCACCAGAACCAATTGCGAGAACGCCATCATCCGGTTCTATTACTTCTCCCGTACCCGACACAAGTAATAATCTCTCACTATCCATGACGAGTAACATCGCTTCAAGTTTCCTTAGAATTCGATCTCCACGCCACTCTTTCGCAAGTTCGACGGAAGCCCGCTCAAGATTACCATTGTATTCCATCAGTTTCGCTTCAAATAATTCGAACAATGTAAACGCATCTGCGACCGACCCTGCGAAACCAGCCAAGACTTTTCCACCAAAGATTCTACGGACTTTTCTCGCCGTATTCTTCATAACCACCGAATTCCCTACCGTCACTTGCCCATCGCCAGACATAGCACAAGACCCTTCATGGCGAATCGCAAAAATCGTTGTTGCATGAACTTCCATCTAATCATCCTCCTATGCTCGCGGATGCGTATTCATATACGTTTTCCGTAAATGCTCTTTCGTAATATGTGTATACACTTGCGTTGAAGATAAATGACTATGCCCAAGGAGCTCCTGGACAGTCCTCATGTCTGCACCACCTGCCAACAGATGTGTTGCAAAAGAGTGGCGAATCATATGCGGATAGATTTTGGAGTGGAGAGATGCCTGTTCCATCATCTTGCTTAGTATATGGCGCACTCCCCTATCGGTTAGTGGGTCACCACGCAAATTGACGAATAACATGTCATGCTCTTTCTGTTTCATCAGTTTTACTCTACTTTTTTCCCTGTATGCGTCGAGTGCGGATTGCGCAAAACTACCGAATGGCACATACCGCTCTTTACGACCTTTCCCCATGACCAGTACGATACCCAGGTGGTCATCGACGTCCTGCATTCTAATTGCAATCAGTTCGCTAACCCGTATGCCTGTTGCGTAAAGTAACTCCAAGAGTGCGTAATCCCGTAAAGATTTCTTATCTTGCCCTTCACAGGAAGAAAATAACAATTCCATTTCCTCTTCATAAAAAAAAGCCGGAAGTCGTTCTTCCTTCTTTGGATGATGTAACGATCGAAATGCATTGTCATTAATATCGTATCGAGCGTTGGCAAATTTGAAAAAAGAACGGACCGAGGAAATTTTTCTGGAAATCGAAGCTCTCGATAACCCATTGTCGTATAGGCCCGTCACATATAGCCTCGCTTCAGAATATGCGACATCATTCAAATCGGTTATTCCTTCAACTTCAAGGAACGCCAGAAATGTCTCGATATCCTTTTCATATTCTAATACCGTATAAGGCGAATAGTTTTTTTCCAAGCGTACAAAAGTAATGTATTCATCACGAACGATAGTAGGTTGTATAATCACACACTTCACTCCTCAGAATGAAAAGCCTTTACTATTATAACAAAATTTAAAGTCGTTTGAATAGTGAAACACACTTCCCAACGAATGACATAAGGTTCTGGAAAAGATTGACCACAAAATGGCGACTAATTCGGTAATTCCAAAGTCATCCACGATTCACTATACATTACATGACAATCGTCAAGCAACTATCTTTTCTTAAGAAGTCTGACGTCCTGCATTTTATTTTACTTCTGGACACATTTTGTTCATATCTAACAAAAAGGAAGAAGCCAAGGACGATTCCCCTAGCTTCTTCCCCTATACCCGTTTACTTTTAATGTAAAACTATTGGTTGAAATAATTCAATTGCCTTCAATGCACGATCTGCATGTTTTTCTGCACGTTCAACTTTTGATTTCACGCGTTCACCAAGTTCCGGGAACAATCCAAAATTAACGTTCATCGGCTGGAAGTTTTTCGGATCAGCTTCGGTAATGTATCTTGCCATACTCCCCAATGCGGTTTCTTTAGGGAACAGAACTGGATCTTTGCCAAGCGCTAGATTAGCAGCATTGATGCCTGCAATCAGACCTGAACCCGCTGATTCAACATAACCTTCAACACCCGTCATCTGTCCAGCAAAGAATACGTTTGGATTTGCTTTCAACTGATAGGTCGCGTCTAGCACACGTGGCGAATTGATAAACGTGTTTCGGTGCATCACTCCGTAGCGTACGATTTCGACATTTTCAAGGCCAGGAATCAGGTTAATGACTTCTTTTTGTGCTCCCCATTTCATATGCGTTTGAAAACCGACGATATTGTACAACGTACCTGCCGCATCATCCTGACGAAGTTGAACAACCGCTTTTGCACGTTTACCTGTTTCCGGATGCTCTAGACCGACTGGTTTAAGCGCCCCGAATAATAGTGTCTTTTCACCACGCTGTGCAAGTACTTCTACCGGCATACAGCCCTCAAAGTAAATCTCTTTTTCAAATTCTTTTAAAGGCACAACCTCTGCTGCAACAAGGGCGTTATGGAAACGTTCAAATTCCTCTTCATTCATCGGACAATTTAAATAGGCTGCCTCGCCTTTATCATAACGTGACTTTAAATATACCTTGTCCATATCAATGGAATCTTTTTCAATGATTGGTGCAGCCGCATCATAGAAATATAAATATTCTTCACCCGTTAGTTTACGGATTTGTTCAGCAAGAGCCGGCGACGTTAGTGGGCCTGTCGCAATAATCGTAATGCCCTCAGGAAGCTCGGTCACCTCTTCGTTAACAATTTCAATAAGTGGGTGGTTCCGAATATTGTCAGTTACATTCCCTGCAAATTCATGACGGTCAACCGCCAAAGCTCCCCCTGCCGGAACCGCACAGGCGTCTGCAGAACGTATAATAAGCGAATCAAGTTTTCTCATTTCTTCTTTTATAATGCCAACTGCATTCGTTAAATTATTGGCGCGCAGTGAATTACTGCACACGAGTTCAGCAAACTTGTCCGTATGATGCGCTGGCGTCTGTTTTACCGGTCTCATTTCAAATAAACGAACATTCACCCCACGATTGGCAATTTGCCACGCAGCCTCACTTCCAGCAAGTCCTGCGCCTATTACATTTACGATGGGTGTCATCCCAGCCACCTACTTTCTTTTTTCTTTACTGCCGCCACTGAACAGGCGATTCCAATTTTCATTATTGTCCCGCTCCAGGTGCCAGATGCTGGGGTCATAAGTCAGCCTAGCTATGTGGCAACGTTCGTCGCGTCGCTTGGCCGTCTTATTCCTGTCGCATCTAAACGGCACCCTCCGCTTTTCGTTATTGTCTAGATTCAGCGCCCAGCCCCTCGAATCGCTTCAGTCTTGCTGATAAAGGCAATAGGGCGCCTTTATCTTCAAGCCTTCCAGCAGGGAAGGCTTGAACTGCATCCTTCCTCCTTGTCAGGGCTGAACAGGCGCATCCGCTTGGGCACACACGAAGTGGGTCATGTAGCGGAGAGGGATTGAACTACATCCCTCTTTGTTGCGACAGGACGTCGCGACCTTAGGCTACGTTCCTTTTGTTATTGTCTAGCTCCAGCGCCCAGCCCCTCGAGTCGCTTCAGTCTCGCTGATAAAGGCAAAAGGACGCCTTTATCTTCAAAACTTCCAGCGCTTGTCGGGGCTTAACTGGCGCTTCCTCTTTTCGTTATTGTGTATCTTCTTTATAATCACATTCTGTACATTGGATTTGTACGCCTTTTTTCAATTTCTTTTCAACAAGTGTATGCTCACATTTTGGACACGGTCTTGCTACTGGCTTATCCCACGATACATATTCGCATTCCGGATAGCGATCGCAGCCGTAAAAAATTCGCTTAGTCTTACTTTTTCGTTCGACTACTTGTCCTTCCTTACAAGTTGGACACGTTACGCCGATTGGTTTGATAATTGCTTTGGTATTCCGGCAATCCGGAAAGCCCGAGCACGCCATGAACTTGCCGTAACGACCAAGTTTGAACACCATTGGTAAACCGCAGTTTTCACAATCTTCCCCTGCAGGCTCGTCTTTAATTTCAATTTTCTCCATCTCAGCGTCAGCAACTTGCACATGCTTTTCAAAGTCCTGATAGAAGTCATCAATAACCTCTACCCATTTGATATTGCCTTCCTCGACATTATCAAGTCCTTTTTCCATATGCGCCGTAAATTCTACGTTAATAATATCCGGGAAATATTGATTGACTGCTTGATGAACAATTTCACCCAACTCCGTCGGGATAAAGCGTTTTGCATCCAGTGTTACATAACCACGCCTTTGTATCGTATCGAGCGTCGGTGCAAACGTTGAAGGTCGACCTATACCTAGTTCTTCTAACGTTTTGACCAACCTCGCTTCCGAGTACCTCGGTGGCGGCTGTGTAAAGTGTTGCTTTGGATCAATATCGCTATATTTTATTTTTTCGCCTTCCTCTAACGGTGGTAAAATACGATCTTTCTCTTCTTCCTTATCGTCATTACCTTCCACATACACTTTCATAAATCCCTGGAATTTCACTTGGGAACCGTTCGCCCTGAAACGAATATCATTGTTTACAAGATCGACCGTCACTGTATCTAGTACCGCTGGAGCCATTTGACTGGCAACAAATCTTTCCCAGATAAGTTTATATAAACGTAATTGATCACGTGATAAAACCGCTTTCATAGCCGCCGGTGGTCGCATGACAGATGTCGGTCGCACTGCTTCGTGCGCATCCTGCGTCTTCGCAGTCTCTTTCTTCACTATTTTCGATGTCGTAACAAACTCTTTGCCATACATGGTTTCGATAAACGATCTCGCTTCCTCTTTCGCACTATCTGCAATTCTAGTCGAATCCGTTCTCATATAGGTAATGAGACCAACGCTTCCTTCTTTTCCAAGGTTAATCCCTTCATAGAGTTGTTGGGATAGCATCATCGTTTTCTTCGCTCGGAAGTTTAACTTACGTGCAGCTTCTTGTTGTAATGAAGACGTTGTAAACGGCAGCGCAGGATTACGCTTGCGTTCCTTTTTTACAACACTCGCAATTTCAAATTCATCGCCGTCAACTCGAGCAAGAATCTCATCTACCTGCTCCTTGTTCGTCAGTTTCACTTTTTTGTTTGCATCACCGTAGAACGTTGCTTCAAATTCTTTGTTCCCTTTTTGAAATTGGTTAGTGATGCTCCAATATTCTTCAGGCACAAATGATTGAATTTCATTTTCGCGATCAATGATAAGTCGTAGGGCGACGGATTGAACCCGTCCAGCAGAAAGACCCTTCTTTACTTTTTTCCATAGAATCGGGCTAATGTTATAACCTACAAGTCGATCCAGTATGCGGCGTGCCTGTTGGGCATCGACTAGATCCATATCGATCGGCCTCGGATTCTTAAATGATTCCTTAATCGCTTCTTTCGTTATTTCGTTGAATACAACTCGACAATCTGATTCGATGTCCACGCCAAGCTGATGTGCCAAGTGCCACGCAATTGCTTCCCCTTCTCTGTCGGGGTCAGCCGCGAGAAATATTTTTTTTGATTTTTTTGCTTCTTTTTTTAAGTCTTGAAGTATCGGACCTTTACCACGTATCGTAATGTATTTCGGTTCATAATTATTTTCAGTATCGACACCCATCTGACTACGCGGAAGATCGCGTAAATGACCGAGTGATGCACGCACTTTATATTTTTTCCCGAGATAGCGTTCAATCGTTTTCGCCTTTGCAGGTGATTCCACGATTACTAAGTAATCTGCCATTATTTGTGTGCCTCCTTAAAGAGGTTCCATATTTATTCAACAAAAGAATATCTGTTGCAAAATGTATAACAGATCTCAAATAAAAGCAACCTTTTCAATAAGAAGGCGTTTTAATTAGTAGTAGGAAAAGAGCGTTTCGACAATTTGAAAACCATTCCAAACAGGCTTTGCACCCTCATCTAGCAATTTGTTTGGTCCCGCGGATAGTTCAGATGTGATGGGCCCCGGAACTGCAAAAATATCTTTTCCATGGTCGAGTGCATGTTCGACCGTGCTCATTGTGCCGCTTTTATCTGCCGATTCAGTAATTACGACAGCATCCGACAAACCACTTATGATGCGATTTCGCATCGGAAAAGTCCAACGTTCCGGCTTTACATACGGCGGATATTCCGTTAGTAACAGCTGATTCTTTGCCATTTCTTTTGCAAGACCCTGATTCTCTTTCGGATAAAGATGGAATAGCCCATGTCCAAGGACAGCAATGGTTTTACCGCCAAATTCAATAGCTGACTTATGCGCTATCGTGTCTGCGCCTTTTGCCAGTCCAGAAACGATAACAATCTCATTTTGCACGAGAGGCGGCACAATAAGTGACATAGCTCGTTCGGAATAAGCTGTCGCTTTCCGCGAGCCAATAATGGCAATCTTAATCGGTTCTATCAGTAAACGCTGATCACCTTTCGTATACAGGACGGCTGGTGGATCAATGAGTACGCGTAACTTATCAGGGTAGTAGGGATTTGAGAACGGGATAGGGGTAATTGCATGCCGTTCATATAGTTTATCATATGGGGTCATGATATTTTGCTGCAAGTTTTCCTTCAATTGAATAGCCTTGGCTAATGATATATTAAGCAAGTCGACCAACTCTTTCGCGCGGTACGTGTACAACTTTTCGAGATTGGGGTCTTTCTCGTAAAGCCGATTCAATCTGTTCAACGGTACCGGAAATACATAGTGCAGCGCCAGGAGACGTTTTTCTGTGTCCGTTAGTTCCATCCAACTCCTCCTTTTGTATATATAAAAAAGGTGCAGCGCGTTTAAATACACGCTGCACCTTTCATATTAATGTGTTTTACACTTTTCGTATAGACCTTTTTCTTTAATAACTTTGATAAGTGTTTCACCAATAACAGATGGTGTGTCTGCAACTTCAACGCCAGCAGCGTTAAGTGCTTTGATTTTTTCAGCAGCGGTTCCTTTACCGCCAGAAATGATGGCACCAGCGTGGCCCATACGTTTTCCTTCAGGAGCTGTTTGTCCACCGATGAAGCCAACTACAGGCTTCGTCATGTTTGCTTTGATCCATTCAGCGGCTTCTTCTTCACCAGTTCCACCGATTTCACCGATCATGACAACTGCATATGTTTCAGGATCTTCGTTGAATGCTTTCAATACATCGATAAAGTTTGTCCCATTTACTGGGTCTCCACCGATACCTACAGCAGTCGTTTGACCGATTCCTGCTTGGCTCAATTGGTGTGTTGCTTCATACGTCAATGTACCTGAACGTGAAACGACGCCAACATGACCTTTTGTATGAATGTAACCAGGCATGATGCCGATTTTACATTCGTCTGCTGTAATAACACCAGGGCAGTTCGGGCCGACAAGACGTGTATTCTTGCCTTCCATATAACGCTTAACTTTGACCATATCCAATACTGGAATATGCTCTGTAATACAGATTGTCATTTCCAATTCAGCGTCTACAGCTTCAAGGATTGCATCTGCTGCAAATGGAGCAGGTACATAAATAACTGAAACGTTTGCGCCTGTTGCTTTGACAGCTTCTTCAACTGTGTTGAAAACAGGTACTCCTGCCGCTTCTGTTCCGCCTTTACCTGGCGTAACACCACCGACGATTTTCGTGCCGTATTCAAGCATTTGTTGTGTATGGAAAAGTGCTGTAGCACCTGTAATTCCTTGTACGATTACTTTTGTATCTTTGTTAATAAAAATACTCATCGTTTGTCCCTGCCTTTCTTAACCTACGAGTTCAACAATCTTTTTAGCACCGTCTGCCATTGTATCAGCAGCGATGATGTTCAAGCCTGATTCGTTCAATAGAGCTTTACCTTTGTCGACATTTGTACCTTCCAAACGAACAACTAGTGGCACTTGTAGACCTACCTCTTTAGACGCAGCTATAACACCTTCAGCGATAACGTCACACTTCATGATGCCACCGAAAATGTTTACAAAGATTCCTTTAACGTTTGAATCTGAAAGGATGATTTTGAATGCTTCTGTAACTTTTTCAGCCGTTGCACTACCACCAACGTCAAGGAAGTTAGCTGGTGAACCACCGAAGTAATTGATTGTATCCATTGTAGCCATTGCAAGACCTGCACCGTTAACCATACAACCAACGCTTCCATCAAGGGAAATGTAGCTTAGGCCATGCTTTGAAGCTTCGATTTCTTTTGAATCTTCTTCATCAAAGTCGCGAAGTTCTTGGATGTCTTTGTGACGGTATAGAGCGCTGTCATCAAAGTTAAATTTCGCGTCAAGCGCAAGTACGTCATCCCCAGCTGTTACAACAAGTGGGTTAATTTCAACGATAGATGCGTCTTTTTCTACGAATACTTGATACAATCCAAGCATGAATTTCGCTGCTTTATTAATAAGATGTGTAGGGATATTCATGTTGAATGCCATGCGGCGCGCTTGGAATCCAGTCAATCCTACTACTGGGTCGATGACTTCTTTGAAAATCTTTTCAGGTGTTGCTTCCGCAACTTCCTCGATGTCCATTCCGCCTTCTTCAGAACCCATTAGAGTTACACGGCTTGTTCCACTGTCAAGAACAAGTCCAAGATAGTATTCTTTCTTAATGTCAGATCCTTCTTCAATAAGAAGACGTTTCACTTCTTTACCTTCTGGACCTGTTTGGTGTGTTACAAGCGTTTTGCCGATCAATTCTTTTGCATAAGCACTTACTTCGTCAAGAGTTTTTGCAATCTTAACGCCGCCCGCTTTCCCGCGGCCACCTGCGTGGATTTGTGCTTTTACAACGATGACGTCCGTACCGAGCTCTTTCGCTGCTTCAACTGCCTCTTCAGGAGTGAAAGCAACAAGACCTTTAGAAACAGCTACACCATATTCTCTAAGTAGCTGTTTACCTTGATATTCATGGATATTCATCTTATGTCCTCCAATCGAACTTGTATATCATAATTTACTTGCCTTCATCATTGTAGTAAACATGTCATACAATGTCCACAACTGAATTTCGAATAAAGTGATTTGTAATATTTAGATATATCTTGATGTTTTCATCCCGCGTTTTTTTCCGATTTTACTCGACAGAAATTTATTGGTAAAATATACATCTTATGCCTAGGGATACCTTTAAGCTTATTTAGCCCGAGATTATGCTGAATAAGCCTAAAGTCAAAATTCTTTTTTCATTTTCAATCCATGTTGGCGATCGATTTGATAAACGTAAGCAAAAACTTCAGAAACTGCTAGATATAACTCCTCTGGAATCGATTCATTAATGTTCAATTGCCCTAAGATTTCAACAAGACTAGAATCCTCCTGTATGGGTATATCATGCGCTTTTGCCTTTTCCACGATATTCTCAGCAATTTTCCCTTTCCCTGCCGCCACTACTTTCGGTGCATTAGCCGAATTCGGATCATAAGAAAGAGCTACTGCTTCTTTTCGGACCTGCTTCCCAAGAGTCATATACGAAAATCAACTCCTTGTTTATCCGTTGTAATATTTTTGTTTTTATTCAATACATTTTTTTCTTCTTCGACGAAGTTTTTGAAGAATACTGCTGACAATTTATAGCCAACAGACTCAAGCCCTTCTTTTAACCTGTGCTGGAGCGGTGCGCCGACCGTCTTAAGCGTGTCATTCGCATTAAAAATCGTCACCGACACGACACGGTTCTGAACTTGCATGTCAATCACTGTCTTTTCAATAGATTCAAGATCAAGATAAAAGAGAATTCGGGCAAAACCGGGATCGATTTTACCATCGTCTTTCATGCGACTATTCCACTGTAATGTTGCTTCTATGCGCTTGCCGAAAAATTCGAGCGGTACTTGCATGACGATCTGGTGTTGAACACCATTTTCACCTGATTGCAAAAGTGGTCCATTCATCCGCATAACGACCGTTTCCGCAGCTTCACGTAGAGCTGGCGATACAGAAAGGTCTTGCATTAATGCAAGTAATTGCGGCTTCAATGATTCCGCAAGACGTCCAACATCGGCCTCTTTACCAAGAAGCCCTGCCTCGTAATTGAGTCCAAACGAGCGAATAACCGTTTGCAATGCCTCTTTCATCGCTTTTCCGTCAACTGCGGATGCAACGGCTGCTTCAGCTACTTGTAATGCTTTATGAATAGCGACGTTATTAGATTGTTCAGCGGTTCTTAGCAAAGTCGACAACTTTTCAGATCTTTGCTCCTGTACAGGTTGACCCAGTAACGTAAGCAATTGATCTGTAGTGCCCTGCGATAAGGTATTCGTCTGTAACGGCATAGTAACTGCATTTCCAGCCGCCACCCGCACGAGCGCCTGACTTAACTCTTGAGCCAATTTCGTTGCCGTTTCAGTAGCTGGTTGCGAACCAATAGGACGGTCAAGAATTGTCATTAGTGAAGATTTTTGCGCACTATTCATCGATTGTTCAGCCGAAAGAAGCGTTTTTAATGTTTCGATTGTCCCTTTTAACTGTCCCGGCGATGTCTGTTCCACTTGTTTAAGGGTACTCGCTATTTCTTGCATCGATTGCGATGCTTGCGCGATAGCCCCTGGGCGCGCTGCCCCGCTGTTCGTCAATATTGAAGTCAAGATTTGTTGTAAGTTCGCAAGCGATGTTTGTCGTGGTAAAATATCCCCGTTTTTTAACAGTTGCAGAATAGAAAACTTGTTTTCTGGACGTTCTGCATCATCAAGAAGGGTCACCAGTGATTGTCCGAGGAGGGCGCCTCCTGTTGCCTGCGCCAAAGGTTTCTCCATCTTATCAAGTGCAGTTAGTATAGCGTTCCTCGCCTGGGATGAAATGCTCGTATCGGTAGCCAATACATTTTTGAGCGCTAGCAGAACAGTGTGTAATCCTTCTTTATTTTCAACCCCTAACAACGAGCGGAAAATAGTGTCGGTAAACGGTAATTTTAAATCCACCATTTTCTGTATCGAGGCAAGCGCCTCATTCCTAGCGGCTGCCGAAACACTTTTGAGCATCCTTTCTGCTTCTATCAGATTCTCCCTAGTCATCGGTATTTTATTTTTCACGACAAATGCAAGTAATGATTGCATTTCGGCTGTTTTCGGTAATTGCATCGCATCCATCAGACTACTTAACTGACGCGCTTGCCCTTCTGACGCTTTGGTTGGTCCCGAGATAATCTTCAACTGAAGTTCTGGTTTCATCGCATTCACTTGAAAGTAATACGAGTCGCCCGCTTTCATCGGCACTTCGAGTTTGGCAATTAATTTTTGGTTACCAATTTGCACTTCTGCCATTTGTCCTGGGAAAAGTTGTTTGATCTGCCCGTGAAACATCTGTCCTTCATTCATGATAAGGGGTTTGCTCTGGACAGCACTTGCCGCCATTTGTCCGGCTAATGCTGTCGTTTGAAAGTTCATCGGCCACTTCTCCCTTCCGCTATCATCGATTTGACTGGTTCAAAACTTGTACGATGGTGTTCGCATGGACCATGCTCCTGAAGGGCTTCAACATGCTCAGCTGTGCCGTACCCTGCATTTTTCCCAAAGTGATAAACGGGGAAGTCATTATGTAAATCATCCATCATCGCGTCCCTTGTTGTTTTCGCGATGATGGAGGCTGCCGCAACAGCTAGACTCTGAGCATCACCCTTGATAACGGACTCAGTGGGGCAATCCACATTGAGGGACATCGCGTCAACAATGACAAAGGCAGGTTTGGTCTCAAGTGTTTTTACCGCTTGCTCCATGGACTCTCTTGTCGCAGCGTAGATATTTAGTTCATCAATGCGACGAGCTGATTGGATATGTGTTGAATAAGCAATCGCGACGTTGCGGATGATTTCCGCAAGGCGTTGTCGTTCCGTCTTCGAGATATTCTTTGAATCATCTAGCCCAACTAACTCCGGGACTTCTTGCGGCAAAATGACTGCTGCTGTGACTACAGGACCCGCTAATGGGCCTCTACCCGCTTCATCAACCCCAGCAACCAGCGCTCCTTCAAACGGCGCAAACGACCTGTCAAACGCTATTTTCGCCATATGTTCCTGAAGGATTATTTTTCGCTTGTCGTATTGACGCTGCCATCTAGCCAATGCGTTTTTTACACCCGCGCGGGAATCTTGCGCAAGTTCCTCCATCCACGGTTCAGCCTCTTCAGCCATCTTCAATTTCTCTACAATCTCTTTAATTGTTGTCAATTGGGTCACCTTCCAGCACTCGATTTCATGTACTTCTACTTCATATATCGGCTAGTCCAATCCGTTTTAGACCCCTATATATAGAAAAGCCGATTGCCACGGAAAATATCCGCATCGGCATCGGCTTAGTCATTTTGAAGTTGGTCGGCCGTGAAGTCAAATGTTAGTTTACCGAGGTATTCGTTGCGTATATCGCGGACGATCAACTCTGCTACTTTGTCATATTCAACTTCCCCACCCGTTGTATATACCTTGCGTCGTGAACCGATTTGATTGAAAACTTGAAGGATATCGTCACCCACTGTTGTTAGGCCATATCTTTCCGATAATCGATCGGGATAATTCGTCTCTAGAAAACGTAGTCCGTAGACGGCCAAGTCTTCCATATTCACGATTGAGTCTTTGATAGCACCTGTAAGTGCCAGCTTATAACCTGCTTCTTTGTCTTCAAATTTCGGCCAAAGAATCCCTGGTGTATCTAATAGCTCAAGTTCTTTTTCAAACTTAATCCATTGTTGGGCTCTAGTAACACCTGGCGTGTTTCCTGTTTTAGCAACGTTTTTCTTGGCAAGTCGATTGATTAGAGTAGACTTTCCTACGTTTGGAATCCCGACAATCATTGCTCGGATTGCACCTGGACGGATGCCTCTTTTGCGCATTCTCTCTAGCTTCGGTTCCAAAATTTCTTTCGCAGCCTTTATAACCGTCTGAAGACCTTTCCCTTCAAATGAATTAATAGCAACTGCACGCATTCCTTGCATTTCAAAATAGCGAATCCAACGCGCAGTCTCCGTTTCATCTGCGAGGTCCATTTTATTCAAAATGAGTAATCTCGGTTTCTGATGGATGACCTCGTCAATCATCGGATTCCTAGATGACAGCGGAAGCCTTGCATCAATCAATTCAAAAACGATATCTACTAGCTTTAGCTGTTCTGTTACTTCTCGGCGTGCTTTCGCCATATGGCCTGGAAACCATTGAATCGTCATACCATTAGCACCTTTCTCAGTCAACAATTCCAAAATCTTTGATTGGCCAAAATACAAAATTTGTATTGCCAATGATTTCATCAATTGCTACGGCTCCAATATGTCTGGAGTCTTTACTTTTTCTTCTATTATCCCCAAGGACAAATACATGCCCTTCCGGGACCGTCGCACTTTGGATTTTCTCTTCAAGCGTAAAGTCCTCGGTTAGCGTACTGTCCGCAATTTCCGCTTTGTACTGATCTAGATACGGCTCTTCAAACGGCTCCCCATTAATGTACAAAACATCATTGCGATACTCGACATGATCCCCCGGAAGTCCAATGACCCGTTTGATGTAATCCTTCTTTTCAGGCGCATGGAACACAACGATATCAAAGCGATCTGGCTTCCCTATTGTGTAACCGATTTTGTTGACAATCATTTTGTCGCCATTTTCAAGCGTCGGCATCATCGATTCTCCATCGACGACAATCGGCGTAAAAAGGAATACACGAATGATAGCTGCAAGACCGAACGCGATTAACAGCGCCTTCGTCCATTCCCATGTTTCATTTTTCTTCTTCTGTTCATTCATAGACTAAGCCCCCCACATACTTATCCTCTTATTGTACAGTCTATTCATTTTTGAGGCAAAAAGAAAGGAGGCCGTTTGAAAGGCCTCCCGCATCTTTGTATTATCGAAGTTCTTTGATACGTGCAGCTTTTCCGCGTAGACTGCGAAGGTAGTACAATTTCGCACGACGTACTTTACCACGACGAACAACTTCAAGTAATGTAATTTTTGGTGTGTGTACAGGGAATGTACGTTCAACGCCTACACCGTTAGAGATTTTACGGACTGTGAAAGTTTCACTGATTCCGCCTCCACGACGCTTGATAACGACGCCTTCAAATAGCTGGATACGCTCACGCGTTCCCTCTACAATTTTCACGTGCAAACGAACTGTGTCTCCCGCACGGAATGATGGATGATCTGCACGAAGCTGATCTTTTGTAATATCTGCAATTAGTTGTTGCATATTTTTTCTCTCCTTCTCCACAGACGTTCTTACATCTCTTGCCTTTGCAGCGGAACATCAGTCAGTATGTACCCCATTTTGAAGTACATACTAGATAATATCACAAAGGGCAAAGTGGTGCAAGGCTATCCAATTTCTTTTTATTGATTTAATTGCTGGAGCAATTTACGCTGATGATCAGTTAACGGTGCATCCTCAAGCAAGTCTTTTCTCCGTTCAAACGTCCGAAGAAGCGATTGTTCTTCACGCCATTGTTCGATTTTAGCATGATTGCCAGACAATAATATCTCCGGCACTTCCAAGCCGTTAAAAGAGGCCGGTCGTGTGTATTGCGGATGTTCGAGTAATCCCGTTGAAAACGAATCGAGGACAGGCGAATCTGCATTGCCCAGTACATTCGGCAACAAACGAACAACACTATCAATGACAGCCATCGACGCAATCTCTCCACCTGTTAGCACGAAGTCACCAATCGATAATTCATCCGTCACTAGATGCTGACGTATCCTCTCGTCGTAGCCCTCATAATGACCGCAAATGAAGATGACATGTTCTTCAGCAGAAAGTTCTTCAGCTTTCTTCTGTGTAAACCGTTCACCTTGTGGACACATCAGAATGACACGTGGTTTCTTTTCAAGCCCCTCCGACAATGCTTCTACAGCCGCGAAGAGCGGTTCTGGTTTGAGTACCATACCTGCACCACCGCCATACGGGTAATCATCTACCTTGTGATGCTTGTCCGTAGAATAGTCACGGAAATCAGTGACCTCGAAAGTCACCGCGTCATTTGCTTGTGCTTTCTTCATAATGGATGAATGAAGCACCCCTTCAAACATTTCCGGAAACAATGATAATACATCGATTTTCATCATGACAGAAGGCCTTCCATTGGGTCGATGACAATTCTCTTTGTGTCAATATCGATTTCTTTAACGATATCTTCAATATAAGGAATGTAATGAGGCTTTCCTTTTTCTGGCGTTACTGTCCAGACATCATTAGCACCCGTTTCAAGAATATCTGTCACCTTACCGATATCGACACCTTCGGTTGTAACAACTGTGCAACCAATGATTTCATGGTAGTAAAATTCATTTTCATCTAGTTCACCAAGTTCAGTTTCCGCGATTTTGAAAACGCCATTGCGATACTTTTCAACATCGTTGACATTAAAGTGATTTTCAAACGTCAATAAATCGAAGTTCTTATGTTGACGATGGCTCGCCACTACTAAATAAATTGGTGTTTTGCTATCTGGCATGAAAAGGGACAGCTTGTTGCCTACCGTATAACGTTCTTCCGGGAAATGCGTACGTGAGATCACGCGAACTTCTCCGCGGATACCATGTGTATTGACGATTGTTCCTACGTTAAACCATTGCATATTTACACCATCCTTTATTTTTAATGAGCATAAGCGCAGGGCGCCTGGAAGTGAACAAAGCCTAATTTCGCCACGTCGTGTGGCAACGGCTATGCGACCTACATCCTGTAGGCCGGTGATAGGTATAAGACGGATAAAGGAAGGTAGTCTAAGGTCGCCGCGTCCTGCAGCGACCTGTAGGCCTACGAGGCGCTAGTGCCTCAAAGCCAAAACGGCTTATGACCCAAGCGTCCGGCGCAAGAAGCCTAGACGTGAACTAGCTCAATATCAACTTACCCTCAGTTCGGGATTTTATTATTCCCTAATCATAGACAAAAGGGAAGGAACATAAGCTCCCTCCCTTTCAATCTATAATATCAATATACACTTTTTTACCGTGGTGACTGCCTGCTGCCGAATAAACAATTGTGCGTATCGCTTTCGCTACACGCCCCTGCTTTCCGATTACTTTCCCCATATCATCAGGATTTACGGATAGTTTGTAGATGACACGATTATCGTGCTCATCCATTGCAACCCGGACATCCCCGGGATAATCGACTAACGGTTGAACGATTGTTTCAATCAGCTGCTTCATGGACACCCCTCCTGATTATTTACCGTGTTTAGCGTTATGGAATTTCTCCATGATACCTTGGTCAGAAAACAGGTTACGGACTGTATCAGAAGGTTTAGCACCATCCTGAAGCCATTTAAGTGCTAGTTCTTCGTTGATTTTTACTTCCGCTGGTTTTGTAAGTGGGTTGTAAGTACCAACTGTTTCGATTTGACGACCATCACGTGGTGAACGTGAATCTGCTACAACAATACGATAGAAAGGAGTTTTCTTTGCTCCCATACGTTTAAGACGAATTTTTACTGACATTTTTTCTTGCACCTCCGAATAGTTTCACACAAGATAGTATATTATCAAGCTTTTTGATGTTTGTAAAGTGTTTTTTCTTAACACCTTGAATTTCTTTTAGAAAACGTGGTTTTTATCTAAAAAACGAATCAAATCCAGGCATTTTATTTTTCTTTTTGCCTTTTTGTTGCATGTTAGACATTTGCTTAACCATTTTTTTCATATCCTCAAATTGCTTCAGTAGTCGGTTGACTTCCTGAATGGACGTCCCTGACCCTTTAGCAATTCGCTTACGGCGATTTGAGTTGATGATTTCAGGTGTAGTGCGCTCCGCCGTTGTCATCGATCGGATGACTGCTTCGACGCGCCCCATCTGTCCTTCGTCAACTTTGGCATTTTCGAGCCCTTTGATTTTATTGGCACCCGGCATCATCTTCAATAATTCATCGAGCGGCCCCATTTTTTTCACTTGCTGGAGCTGATCAAGGAAGTCATCGAGCGTAAATGATTGCGTTCGGAACTTTTGTTCAAGTTCTTTTGCCTTTTCTTCATCAACATTTTCTTGCGCTTTCTCGATCAGCGACATCACATCGCCCATCCCAAGAATTCTGGATGCCATGCGCTCCGGATGGAACGGTTCAAGCGCATCCATTTTCTCGCCCATCCCAACAAACTTAATAGGCTTTTCAGTGACCGAACGTATCGATAGTGCGGCACCGCCTCGAGTATCTCCATCCAGTTTAGTTAGGACAACGCCCGTGATACCAACGGTTTCATTGAAACTCTGCGCGACGTTTACTGCATCTTGTCCTGTCATTGCATCTACGACAAGGAACACTTCTTCCGGCTTACTGAGGTCCCGGATATCCTGAAGTTCCTGCATAAGCACCTCATCAACGTGAAGTCGCCCTGCGGTGTCAATAATGACAACGTCGTTATGTTCTCTTTCCGCCTCCGCTAGTGCCTGACGAACAATCTCAACAGGAGATACGTCAGTTCCAAGCGCAAAGACTGGCACCGTTAACTGTTTCCCAAGTGTTTCCAATTGTTGTATTGCTGCTGGTCTATAAACGTCCGCCGCTACAAGAAGTGGATTTTTGTTGTGCCGTTTACGAAGAACGGTTGCCAATTTCCCAGTTGTTGTCGTTTTCCCTGCACCTTGTAACCCGACCATCATAATGACTGTCGGAGATTTTCGGGCAAACTGAATAGGATTCTGTTCGCCGCCCATCAAGTTCGTTAGTTCATCTTTAACGATTTTGACAACCTGTTGACCAGGTGTCAAACTTTTCATAACGTCTTGACCGACAGCTCGTTCACTTACTGTTTTAACAAATGTTTTAACAACTTTTAAATTGACGTCGGCTTCAATGAGTGCGAAGCGCACTTCACGCATCATTTCCTTGACATCTGTTTCGCTGATTTTACCTTTGCCCGTTATTTTCTGTAGCGTCCCTTGTAGGCGCTGGGCTAAACCTTCAAATGCCATGCACAGAGCCTCCTCTACTCATGATCTTTTAGTTCAATCAACAGTTCTTTTATCGTTGTCGATTGTTCATCCGTATCGGATATGAGCTGTTCCAAACGATCTACAATTTCCAACCGCTTTTGAAACTTCGAAAACAAGTTTAACTTCATTTCATAGTCTTCGAGCATCGCTTCAGTCCTACGCACATTATCATAGACAGCTTGTCGTGATACGCCGTATTCTCCTGCAATCTCGCCGAGCGAAAGATCTTCCAAGTAATATAATTGCATATAAAGTCTCTGTTTATCCGTCAATAATGACTGATAAAAATCAAAGAGGAAGTTAATGCGTGTCGTTTTTGCAAGCACGATAGTCTTGCCTCCTCCGCTTGTTTCTTCCTATGTCATCATAGTATGACAGTTGTATACTGTCAAGCTAAATTACTTGTCTTCATCATTCTGCTCTTCTAATTCTAAACCATCAGCAAAAAGGCCGTAGACGTACTTTTCTGGATCAAACGGCTGTAGATCGTCTACACCCTCACCAAGGCCAACAAATTTTACAGGGATATTCAATTTATTACGAATGGCTAGAACGATACCGCCTTTCGCCGTGCCGTCCAGTTTCGTCAAGACGATACCTGTAACGTTTGTCGCTTCTTTGAATGTTTGTGCTTGGACCAATGCATTCTGTCCTGTCGTCGCATCAAGAGCCAGTAACACTTCATGCGGGGCGCCCGGCACTTCCTTACTGATGACCCGATGCACTTTTTCAAGCTCATTCATCAAGTTTACTTTGTTTTGAAGCCTTCCTGCCGTATCACAAATCAAGACATCAACGCTGCGGTTTTTCGCTGCGCGAATGGCGTCGTACATCACTGCAGCCGGATCAGAACCTTCCGATTGCCGAATCACCTCGACACCTGCACGCTCGCCCCAAACAACGAGCTGATCGATAGCGCCTGCCCGGAACGTATCGCCAGCTGCCAGCATAACCGTTTTACCTTCTGCCATCAGCCGTGCCGCCAACTTCCCAATCGTTGTTGTTTTACCGACACCATTCACTCCAACCATTAACACGACAGATAGTTCGTTTTCCTGAATATTAAGGCTGCTGTCAATTTTTTCTCCAGCTTCGTAAATTTCGACAAGTTTTTCCGAAATAACCGATTGAATACCTGCCGTATCCTTAATATTTTTCCGTTGCACTTCAAGCTTCAGTTGATCAATCAGTTCCATAACCGTTTCAAAACCAACATCCGCTTGCAACAGCAATTCTTCTAGCTCCTCAAAGAACTCCTCGTCTACTACACGAAAACGAGCAACCAGGTCATTCACTTTTGAGGTAAACGTATCGCGCGTCTTCGCCAATCCGTCTTTAAACTTCTCTGTTACCGCTTCGTTTGTACCCGTGATTTTCTCTTTTAATTTCTTGAAAAATGACATGATAATCCGCTCCTTATCGATTAAGCTCCAGCGCAAATGCAACTTAATTTTGAATTGCACTTGCGCAACGGAGGATTGCAATTAAAAGAAGTTACATCATTGCTTCTTCCGGCACCTCAGACAGTTTAACCGAAATAAGTCTGGATACGCCTGATTCTTGCATTGTGATTCCATAAAGTACGTCAGCCCCTTCCATCGTCCCTTTACGATGTGTAATGACGATGAACTGCGTTTTCTCCGAAGATTTCTTCAGATATTTACTGTAACGGATGACATTGGCTTCATCGAGTGCTGCTTCCACTTCATCCAGAATACAAAATGGCACTGGCCGAACTTCGATAATGGAGAACAGCAAAGCAATCGCAGTCAATGCTCGTTCGCCACCTGACAACAGACTCAAGTTTTGCAGCTTCTTACCAGGTGGACGTGCAACGATTTCTACACCTGTTTCTAGTAGATTATTGGGTTGCGTGAGGACTAAATCTGCATCGCCTCCCCCAAACATCTCCTTGAACACTTGCCTAAAACGACTTTGAACGGCGTTGAATGTTGTTGAGAAGCGCATCGTCATTTCGAGATCCATCTCGGACATCGCTTCATGTAACGTATTTTTGGCCTCAATCAAGTCGTTACGTTGCTCATCCAAGAACGTATGCCGCTCAGATACTTCTGTAAACTCTTCAATAGCACCGGGATTGACAGGACCTAGGGCCGCCAGTCGCCGTTTCAAATCCTCGACCGTTTCCCTTGTACCCTGTTCATCAAAATCAGTTGCAATGACCTCATCTGGATACAGACCATAGTCACTTAACAGACGTTGTGTAACCGCCTCATATTTCACTTCCAGGCGCGAGATTTCTACAGATAGGCCGTTCAATACAGATACAGCTTCTCCCGACTGTTCTCTGAGCTGTCGAAGGTGTAGAGCTTTTTCCTCTAGTTGACTGGAGAGTACCGAACGAGTTTCTCTCCCCGTCACAATGGCCGTTTCAACCGTAACCTTATCGGAAGATGCCTTTTCAATATGCTCAACAATTTCTTCAGCCGTCAGCTCGCGGCCTTCTTCATCACCTGCAAAATATTGTATTTGTTCTTCTAACGACACAATCTTATGCTCAACTTGACTAGAAGTACGTTCCAGTTCATCAATAGATAATTGCTGATGTGTTTTCTGTTCACGTAAAATAGCCGCCTGTTCCCGAAATTCATTATAACGACTTGTCAAGGTTGCTTCTTCGTTCCTCCAATTGGAGGCGAGACGTTCTAGCGTGGTCACTTCTGACTGAATCATGTCCAAGTTATTTTTTACTCGCGCATGATTTTCTAGCAACATCGATTTTCTATCTAATAATTCGGAGCCGGTATGTTCAGCACCACGTCTCCCTAAATCAGTCGATGCAAGATCGGCTTCAACTGATTTAATAGCAATTTCTGTCTCACGTACACTTGACTCTGCTGTCGCGATGTCGATTTGTAGGCCATCCGTTATTTTCCGTAGTTGATCGGCTTCATGTAACTTTTTCGCAACAGCCATTTTCGTATCACCAATGGTCGTTGTGGCAGAATTGATTGACTCGGCCATCTGTGCAAGTTGCTTCTGCAGCGTTTCGAGCTCGGCTTTTCGTGTGAAAACGGATGCTTGTCCTTTGACACCGCCCCCCGTAAGTGAACCGCCAGCGTTGACAATATCTCCATCAATCGTTACGACACGGAAACGATAACCAAGTGCTTTCGCGATAGCAGATGCGCCTGCAAGCGTTTTGGCAACAATCGTATTGCCCAGTAAGTTTTCAGTAATGATTGCATAGGCGGCATCAGTCTGCACCAGACGGTCCGCAGTACCTAGGAATTCCGGGTGTTGTTCCACAGCATGCAAAGATGACGGTTGGATTTTCCGAGATTTCATGACATCTCTCGGTAAGAACGTCGCTCGACCAGCATTCTTCGCCTTTAAATAAGCAATCGCTTTTCTCGCTTCCAGCTCAGTCGCTGTTACGATATGTTGCATAGCGCCACCAAGTGCTGTTTCTACCGCCTTAATATAGCCTTTGTCGACGGAAATGAGTTCCGCCACCGCCCCATCAATACCCGCTAATTTACCGGCTTTTTTTGCCACAAGAATTTCTTTTACACCGGAATAAAAACCAGAAAAATCCGCTTCCATACTTTCAAGCGCATGTACTCTACCACGCATCTCATGTTGCTTATTAAGCGCTTTTTGCACGAGTTCTTGCTGTACCTGAAGGTCATCCTCTGCTTTCCGTAAGGCTGAAGTCATTTCACGATAAGACGAGTCAGCCTGCGTTAATTGCTGTTTCAACACAGCTAACGCAGCCACTTTGACCGATTTTTCTTTCTTTAGTTCTTGAAATCTCTCTTTCAAAATGGAAGTCTGTTGTGAAATTTTTTCAGATGAAGTTCTTTCCCCTTCAAGACGCTCCTCGATATGCTTCAAATCATTGCGGATAGTTGCTTCCTCGTTTAAACGATCGATATAGGTTGATTTTAGCTCTTCAATTTCCTGTTCCGTCTCTGTGACAGAGCGCTTTAAAATTTGGGAAATGCCATCCATTTCAACAGACACTTGTTGATAAGCCGTTTCTGATGCAATTAATTTCCCACGAGCTGCCGAAAGTTTTACCGCAAGCGCCAACTTGTCCTTAGCAGCTTCAGCAAGCTCTTGTTGAATTCTTTCAAGCTGTTGGTCAGTATTACGGCGTTTCTCTAGCGAGAGTAGACGCCTACCTTCCCACTTCTCCGTCTCCGCACTCGCTTCAACGAGTTTCTTCTGCAAGACATCCAGTTGATCATCGATTACCGCGAGCTGTTGGGTTAAACTTGCGGATTCTTCCTCCGCAATCTTCGTTTGAGTTTCAAGGCTACTAGAGTCCTTTTGGAACTTTTCAGCCTCTGTTGATTTACGAACGATGGCATTTCGAAGATTTTGTGCATCGTAGTTGAGTAAGAAAACGTCCGTCTCACGTATTTCTTCCGAAAGCACTTGATGTTGCTTGGCTGCTTCCGCACTTTTCTGTAACGGAGCCATCCTAGAATCAAGCTCTTTCAAAATATCGAGAATACGGTCCAAGTTATCTTCCGTCTCAAACAGCTTATGCTCCGCTTTCTTTTTTCTAGTTTTATACTTCAGTACGCCAGCCGCTTCATCAAAAATACTTCTTCTGTCTTCCGGACGGCTATTCAGAATCTCATCGACACGACCTTGTGAAATAATCGAAAAGGCTTCTTTTCCAAGACCCGAATCCATAAAGACATCATTGACATCTTTTAAGCGGCATTGTTGGCCGTTTAACAAATATGCACTATCCCCTGATCGGAACACGCGTCTACTGACACTGATTTCTGTGTAATCAAGAGGGAAAAGTCCTTTGCTATTATCAAGAATAAGCGTAACCTCTGCAAAATTTAGCGGTTTTCGAGTATCACTGCCCGCAAATATAACATCTTCCATCTTCGCACCACGAAGCGATTTGGCAGACTGTTCGCCAAGCACCCAACGGATGGCATCTGTAATATTACTTTTTCCACTACCATTCGGACCGACAACTGCTGTTACACCTGGAACAAAATCTACGCCAACCCGTTCAGCGAACGATTTAAATCCCATAATTTCAAGTCTTTTTAGAAACACAATCAGTTCTCTCCTTCAGCTTGTCGACTCTTCAGTTCTTGAATCGCATGACGAGCTGCTTCCTGTTCGGCTTCCTTTTTCGACTTCCCAAGACCTGTTCCAAGCTCAGTCTCTCCAAGACGAACGACCGTCACGAATTTTTTCGCGTGTGCGGGGCCTTTTTCTTCAATAATTTCATATTGCAATTGCCCATTATTCTTCTGCTGAACAATTTCCTGTAGACGACTTTTATAATCCATCACATGCGAAAAAGCACCGAGACTGATTTTTGGGAAAACAACTTTTTCAAGAAAAGGGACGACGGCTTCCATTCCTTGGTCTATGTACAGTGCACCAATGAATGCCTCAAATACGTCCGCTAGAAGTGCTGGGCGCATCCGTCCACCTGTTTGTTCCTCGCCTTTCCCTAGGAGGATATAATTCCCAAATTCGAGCTCGCTAGAAAACTTCACAAGGGAAGGTTCGCAAACAATTGCAGCCCTCAATTTCGTCAGTTCTCCTTCGCTCATGCCCGGTTCAGTTGAATAAAGGAACCGCGACACGCCCAGTTCGAGTACTGCATCTCCTAAAAACTCAAGTCTTTCATTATCAGTGAAATTTTTTCTTCGATGCTCATTCACATAAGATGAATGCGTGAAGGCATTGTACAGTAATGCATGATTTTTGAAGGGTATATCCAACCGATTTTGCAGCTCATCAAATTTATTGCGAATTGCAATCGGGAGTGTTGCCGTACTAGTTCTTCCATTATTTCGTCTAGTGTTCATAACCGATTCTGCCTTTCAGTCCATAATACATATAATTTTACCCTTTTCACGTGCTTTGTGCAAAAAAGATTTATGTTTAAATTCGCCAATACGTTTTTGTGTACACATTTCGAATTAAGCTTGCCCAATTAACTTTCTTAAAATCTATGACATTCGCCGAAGTCAACCCGAAAAGAGACGTTTTCATCCTTTCAATAACGAAAGGATGAAAACGCCTCAAGTGGAATGTCTATTAATTGATTTTTGATTCGATATACGAAACTGTATCTCCTACAGTCGTCACCTTTTCAGCATCATCATCAGAAATTTCCATTTCGAATTCATCTTCTAATTCCATAACAAGTTCTACGACGTCCAATGAATCAGCGCCTAGATCATCACGGAAAGAAGCTTCTAATTTAACTTCACTCTCGTCGACACCAAGGCGATCGACGATTACTTTCGTTACACGTTCAAGTACTGTTGACAAATTTGTCACCTCCCTTCAAGAGAAATGCGTAGGGCGCCGTCTAGCTCCGACAGGCATAAGACGGTTTGCGAGGATGGCGTTCTTCAGCCCCCACAGCAAAACGGCTTATGACCCGAGGAGCTGGCGCCCGGAGCTGAACACCATAAATGCAACTACCTTTATTACATTACCATTCCACCATCAACATGGATAGTCTGTCCTGTAATATAAGCTGCATCATCTGACAATAAAAACAGAACTGTTTTTGCTACATCTGCTGGACTTCCCAACTTACCGAGGGGAATAGTCGATAGCATCTGACCTTTCACATCTTCATTCAACGCATCTGTCATATCCGTTGTAATAAAGCCAGGTGCCACTGCATTGACGTTGATGTTACGTGAAGCAAGCTCTTTGGCAACCGTCTTCGTAAAGCCGATAACACCCGCTTTTGCCGCGACATAATTCGCTTGCCCCGCGTTGCCAGACACTCCGACGATCGATGCCACATTGACAATTTTACCAGCACGCTGTCTCATCATTTGGCGCGTGACACCTTTCGTACAAAGGAAGACACCTTTTAAATTAATGCTGATCACATCATCCCACTCGTCATCCTTCATCCGCATAAGCAAATTATCTCTTGTAATCCCCGCATTGTTTACGAGAATATCAATCGAACCAAATGTCTCTAACGTTTGATCAACCATAGCTTTTACGCTGTCAGCATTCGAAACGTCCGCTTGGATGGCGAATGCTTCACCGCCTGACTCCACAATAAGATTGACGACTTCATCAGCCTTGTCCTTACTACCACTATAATTAACTGCAACACGTGCGCCTTCCTTCGCAAGAAGTAACGCAATTTCACGACCAATTCCGCGTGACGCACCTGTGACGATTGCCGCTTTCCCTTCAAACTTCCCCATTATGACCACTCCTTCGACGCTTCGATGACAGTTTGTAATGTCTCTTCATCATAAACTGGTAGGATTGTCGCACTACGATCAATCTTTTTAACAAGTCCGCTCAGTACTTTACCCGGGCCACATTCGATGAAATGCGTGACGCCTAGTTCAAGCAATGTACGAACCGAATCTTCCCATAGAACTGGAGAATACAGTTGTTCAACAAGTAAATCTTTTATGTCATTGGAATGAGTGACTGCCGATGCATTGACATTGGCTATGACCGGAATACTTGCTTCTTGCATCGTCACATCATCCAATGCTGCTCGTAGCTTCTCTGCAGCTGGCTTCATGAGCGATGAATGGAACGGCCCACTAACATCGAGAGGAATAGCCCGTTTCGCACCCGCTTCTTTTAACTGGACACATGCCTTTTCGACGCCTGCTTTCGTACCCGAAATAACAATTTGTCCAGGACAGTTCAAATTAGCTGGTTGAACGGCAAAGCCTTCCGCCGTAATCGAATCCGTCACTGCTTTCAACTTATCACCATCAAGCCCCAAAATAGCCGCCATTGCTCCTTCGCCCGCTGGAACAGCTTCGTTCATATACAATCCACGCTTCCGAACAACGGACACGCCATCTGCAAATGATAGGACGCCTGAGGCAACTAATGCCGTGTACTCGCCAAGACTATGACCAGCAGTATAATCCGGCGTAATCCCCGCTTCAACTAATCTCGCCGAAATCATCGATCCAACCGTAAGTAGCGCAGGCTGCGCGTTATAAGTTAGCGTCAATTCATCTTGTGGTCCCTCCATAATGAGTTCGCTTAGTTGAAAATCAAGGACGCTATCTGCTTGTTCTAAAAAAAGGTTACTGTTGCCATCAGTTGCCGCCAATTCTTTCCCCATACCAACAGTTTGTGAGCCTTGTCCAGGGAAGATAAATGCCACTTTCGTCATTGACTGTCCGCCTTTCTTACCGTTTCGCGGATTGTTCCGCAAACATCGTATTGCGCCATCGTTCTTGCTTGCCGAATTGCATTCAAAATGGCATTGGCATTCGAAGATCCATGCGCTTTAATCACCGGGGAATTCAAGCCAAATAACCCCGCTCCACCGTATTCCGTGTAATCCATTTTTGTTTTCAATCCGCGCAATTCATCTTTCACAAGTCCCGCAGCTAATTTTGTTTTCAATGAAGTACCATACACTTCTTTCAGCATCGTGAAGAAAGCAAGCGCGGTCCCCTCAATCGTTTTCAAAACCATATTCCCCGTAAATCCATCTGTAACCACAACGTCTGCCACGCCGGTCAATAAATCACGTGATTCTACATTGCCGATAAAGTTAATCGGAGCTTCCGAAAGAACGGTAAATGCTGCCTTCGTCAGGTCATTACCTTTACCTTCTTCAGTTCCAATATTCAGTAAGCCCACACGAGGATTGTCGATGCCCCGTACTTTTTCAGCGTAAATGCTTCCCATCACCGCATATTGCCCAAGTTGTGAGGGTTTGGCATCTGCATTAGCACCAAGGTCTAGCATGACGAACCCTTGTCCATCAACCGTCGGGAGTGTCGGGGCAAGAGCAGGGCGCTCAATGCCGTCAATCCTACCTACGACGAACAAACCTGCCGCCATTAGCGCACCCGTGTTACCCGCTGATACGCACGCCGCCGCTTCGCCATCTTTAACTGCTTGCGCCATCCTAACCATAGATGCGTCTTTTTTTCGACGGATTGCACGAACCGGCTCATCGTCCGCTTCAATTTTTTCTGTACAATGAATAACTTTTAGGCGTTCATGTTGTTGTAGAAAAGGTGACATCGCCTGCTCATCACCAAAAATATGTATATAAATATCATCAAATGCAGCAAGACTTTCTAACGCCCCGGCAATAATTTCACCCGGCGCATGATCGCCGCCCATTCCATCTAGCGCAATAATCATATGGATTCCACTCGCTTCCTATCCGTCGTCCGGTACATATAAAACTCTCCCGTGAATACCGTTTCATCACCGACTGTCGAAACAACTTCAACGAGCGTCCTTTTTTCCAATAAACTTTCTTTTTTCACTTCAGCGCGCGCCACGACCCTGTCCCCTGCTTTGACAGGTTTCAAGAAATGGATAGTCGATTTCACAGTCAAAGCCAAATCATCATCCATCACAGCAACTGCCAGTGAATTCGCTTGGGCAAAAAGATGATGACCACGCGTGATGCCATTGCGTTGGAAAACATGATCTTTCGTAACATCAAAAATGGATAACGCTTTTTTATCAAGTTCAATGTCTATTATGTCCCCAATAACCTCATCGGAATGAAGTGACTTCACTTCTTCTTTCATCGTACGCGTTGCAACTGTTTTTAACCGTTCCCTTAGTTCGGGTATGCCACCTTCAAGTCGATCCAATCGAATCGTTTGCACACTTACGGTAAAATGTTCCGATAATTCCCCATCCGTCAAGAATGGGTTTTCTTCGAGCAACAATCCAAGCTGTCGTTGCCGTTCCTTTTTAGGCATTCTCAATCATTTCACCTTCCGGATTAGCACTTGGTACTAATAGTAGTATATAAAGACCGAAAAGAGAATGCAAGCATAGAAATGCGGAAGCGGCCTGAATAGATGCGACAGGCACTGGAGGGCTTGAAAATAAAGGCGCTTTTTGCCTTTATTAGCAAGACCGAAGTGACCCGAGCATCTGGCCGCTGGAGCTAGACACAATTGAAATGCGGAAGGCGCCGTTTTATGGAACGAAACCTAAACTCGCCACGTCCTGCGGCAACGGTTTCGTGACCTACATCCTGTAGGCCTGCGGCAGACATAAGACAAATTGCCTTTCGAGGCGTACTTTGCCTCATGGGCGAGATGGCTTATGTCCGAGCATCTGGCGCCTGGAGCTAGACAGCATAGAAATGCGGAGACGACCGTTTTATGGAACGAAACCTAAACTCGCCGCGTCCTGCGGCAACGGTTTCGTAACCTACATCCTGTAGGCCCGCGACAGGCATAAGATGTTTTGGCGAAGCGGCGCCTTTTGCCGCACAGCCAAAACAGCTTATGACCCGAGCATCTGGCGCCTTACAGCTAGACACAATAAAAATGCGGAAGGCGCCATTTAGATGCTCCCAGAGAAGAATTCCACACTCGGTACAACTCTATTAATCCAATCTCTCCATACTTAGAGCACCCGACAATTCAAGTTGCGACCTGAGCGTAACATACTCCGAATCTTCCCAGAAATGATTAGACGCTAATAATCGCTCTGCGTCTTTCCTCGCGGTTTCAAGAGCCCTATAATCGTGAACAGGATCTGCTATTTTGAATTCCGGCATTCCACTTTGCTTTCTGCCAAAGAAGTCGCCCGTTCCCCTTAATTCCAAATCCTTTTCCGCCAAGACAAAACCATCATTCGTTTCTGTCATGATTTGCATCCGTTCTTTGCCTTCCTCCGTTTTCGGATCAGCCAGCAAAACACAATAGGATTGATCTGCCCCACGTCCTACACGCCCCCTAAGTTGATGGAGCTGAGCTAGACCAAACCGCGTCGCATCATAGATAAGCATAAATGTCGCATTCGGTACGTTAACACCGACTTCTACAACAGTTGTTGAGACAAGGATATTGATGTTTCCATCGCTAAACTCCCGCATAATGTCATCTTTATCATCTGCATGAAGACGGCCATGCATAAGGCCAACCGTGTATCTACCAGCGAAATGAGTGGACAATTGCCCATGAACATCGACCGCATTTTGAACATCCAATTTATCGGACTCCTCTATTAACGGACAAATCACATAGGCTTGTCGTCCCGCACTTAGCTCATTTTCCATCTTGCGTAAAACGGGAAGAAGCGAATCTTCCTTCAGCCAATGCGTCTCGATTTTCTTCCTTCCAGCAGGTAATTCATCGAGAATCGACACATCCATTTCACCAAACGCAGTGATGGCAAGCGTCCTCGGAATAGGCGTTGCAGTCATAAATAGGACATCCGGATTTAATCCTTTATCCCGTAAAATCCGCCGTTGTTCGACACCAAAACGATGCTGTTCGTCCGTTATCACTAATCCTGGATTGCTAAAAATAACATCTGGTTGAATCAGTGCGTGCGTGCCAATTAACAAGTCAATCTCGCCCAATTCTAGCTGTTCAAGCAAAGCTCTTCTTGCTTTCGCTTTGGTTGAACCCGCCAAAAATGCAACTGTAACCCCATGAGGTTCCAACCATTCCGCAAGTGAAGTCGCATGCTGCTCGGCAAGGATTTCTGTCGGAGCCATCAGTGCCCCCTGGAAACCTGCTGTGATGGCTGCGTATAAAGCAATAGCCGCAACAACCGTTTTACCCGAACCAACATCTCCTTGCAACAGGCGATTCATACGAGTTGGACTCTTCAATTCTGCACATAATTCATTCACGACTCTTTTTTGAGCGCCCGTTAGTTCAAATGGCAAACTTTCAATGAATGCTTTCACCTTAGCCAGATCATAATCAACGGCAACACCTTGTTCTGCTTCTTTACGCGCTTTTTTCATACCCAACATTTTCAGTTGAAACATCAGTAATTCTTCATAGACAAAACGTCTTCTCGCATGCTTGACGTCTTGGGGACTTGTTGGGAAATGGATTTTTTCAAGCGCTTCTTCGATTCCAGGCAATCGATAGACTTCACGCAAATCTACCGGTAGTGATTCTTCATGTTGTCCAGCAACCGCGTCCAAAGCGTTGCGCATGAAACGACGAAACGTCTTTTGATGCATAACAGCTTTCAAACTGTAAACCGGTTCAAAATCAGCTTGTTCCGTCTTTGGACCATCTTTGAAATTGCTAACATTAATCACTTGTCGACCACGATCCCACTTCCCTGTGACCGTAACAATCATGCCAGGCGCGAGGCGATCTTTTAAATAGTGCTGATTGAAAAAAACCGCCTTCACAAGATGCCTACCGGCAAGAAGACGGACTTGTAGACGAGACCTACTTTTACCTAAAAAAAGAACGGAAGGCTCACTTTCGACCCTTCCTTCAATCGTAACCCGTTCGTTATGTGGTGTTTCAGTCAAATCTTTCAATCTAAAATCTTCATGACGATACGGGAACGTCATGACAAAGTCGTGAATTGTCGAGATGCCGAGTGCTTCGAGCTGTTCACCCGTCGACTTCCCAACTCCTTTTATCGTCGTGACAGCATCATGAAGTGACGATGTCACGATCAGCCTTGTCCTTACCGAAAATTTTAGCCTCAAGCGCTTTTCCTGTTGGTGTCGCAGCTAGACCGCCTTTTGCTGTTTCCCGTAACGCAGAAGGCATTGATTGACCAATTTTATGCATCGCTTCAATCACTTCATCTGTCGGAATACGACTCACAACACCCGCAAGCGCCATATCTGCTCCAACGAGCGCCTTAGCCGCCCCCATTGCATTACGTTTAACACAAGGCACTTCGACGAGACCCGCAACTGGATCACACACAAGCCCAAGCATATTTTTCATAACAATGGAAAACGCTTCTGCACTTTGTTGGGGTGTACCGCCTGCCATTTCAACAATAGCGGCTGCTGCCATTGAACCTGCTGATCCTGTTTCAGCCTGGCAACCACCTGCCGCGCCTGAAATGGATGCATTATTCGCAACGATAAAACCGAATGCACCTGACGTAAACAGATAGTTAATCATTTGTTCCCGTGTTGGGTGTAATTTATTTTTCACAGCAAACAATGTGCCAGGTACAATACCTGCAGCTCCCGCAGTCGGTGTCGCACAAATCGTGCCCATCGCTGCATTCACTTCATTTGTGGCAACCGCTTTACTCACAGCATCCAACAGCAAATCGCCCGATAAACCTTTTCCTGTCGCTATATAGTTTTGAAGAAGTACCGCGTCCCCACCCGTTAAACCGGATGTCGATTGAACACCTTCTAGACCTCTTTCAATCGCATTTTCCATCACAGTCAAATTGTTATCCATCTGTGCGATAATATCTTCCCGCGACCGCTTCGTAATCAGCATTTCTTGTTCGATCATGATTTCTGAAATGGGTTTCTGTTGTGACTCTGCTAATGCTACAAGTTCTTTAACCGTACCAAATAGAATATCCATGTATGTGTTCCTCCTTAATTCGCTAACGTTGAAACTTGTGTAACATGGGGCAATGCTTGCAATTCATTAAGTAACGTTTCATCAATCATCTGATCGACTTCAATCACCATCAGTGCCATTTCCCCTTTTTCTTTCCGCCCCACTTCCATATGCGCGATGTTCATACCCTGCATCGCAATCACATTGGAAACGTTTGCAATAACACCAGAACGGTCATCGTGAACAACGAGAAGTGCAGGATAATGCCCTGACAATCTTAACGGGAAACCATTTAAATCGACAACTTCCATCGTTCCCCCACCGATCGAAATCCCAGTCAGTTCCATCGTCCCTTGGCTGTCTCCAATGACAAGTCGCGCCGTGTTCGGATGGATTGCTTCTTCCTCTTCTGCAATAAATTCAAAAGTCATGCCAAGCTGCTTTGCTTCAGTAAACGCCGTTTTGATACGTTCATCGAAAGTATCATAGTCTAGCAATCCCCCGATGATTGCAACATCTGTCCCATGACCTTTATACGTTTCTGCGAATGAACCATAGAGATGTATCCGAGCCCATTCTGGTTGTCGTCCAAAAAGTGTCCGTGCGACACGGCCAATGCGCGCTGCGCCGGCAGTATGTGAAGAAGACGGTCCTATCATGACAGGCCCAATGATTTCAAAAACGGATCTATATTTCATAGTGAATATCCCCTTTAAGATGAAGTAATGCTCTTATTCATTTTACACGAATAAATACTTTAAAACAAAAAATGTTGTTTTCCAATTTCATTATAAAAGAAGCAGTACACCGAAAACACGGCGTACTGCTGACATAACGATTATTCGACTGAAATGATATAGGGATATAACGGCTGTTTCCCGTTATACAATTCAACCTCTGCATGGCTGAAATTATTCTCTACATAATTCACCATAGAGGATGCTTGTTCTTTGCTTACATCTTCACCATATAAAATCGTGACAATTTCATCGTCTTCATCAATGAGGGATGCAAGTAGTGTCTTCATCGCTTCATCAAGTGAAGGCGTTGAAATCATAATCTTGCCGCCTGAAATACCCATGAAGTCATCTTTTTTAATGTCTACGCCATCAATAGACGTATCTCGCACAGCATGCGTAACTTGTCCGGTTTTGACAAACGATGCCGCTTCCGTCATTGCACTAGCATTCGCAGTCACTTCAGCTTCCGGGTTGAATGCCAAGATAGCCGCGAGTCCTTCCGGTACAGTCTTAGTAGGCACAACAGCCGCTTCAATTCCGACCACTTCAGCCGCTTGTTCAGCAGCCATGATGATGTTTTTATTATTCGGCAAGATTAGGACGCGTTCTGCGCCGACTTCCTTAATCGCCTTGACGATATCCTCAGTTGATGGATTCATGGTTTGTCCGCCCTCAATAACGGCAGATGCGCCAACACTTCTCAACAAATCAGCAATGCCAGCCCCCATCGCAACTGTGACAACTGCATATGGGTGTGTAACAACTTCTTTTTTCGTCGTGTTTTGTGTCGAATAATTTTCACCGACGATTTCAATATGTTGTTCACGCATATTTTCAATTTTAATCTTGATAAGTGAACCGAATTGTTGACCGTAATTCAGTGCATCACCCGGTTCTTCTGTATGAATATGTACTTTTGCAACTTCCTCATCAGAAATGACAAGTAGCGAATCACCAAATTGACTCAAAGCCTGGCGGAAATTAGATTCATCATATGGATTTGTTGCTAATTTATCAGCTTCGAATTGCACCATGAATTCTGTGCAATAGCCAAATTCAATATCTTCCGTATTCATAAATCCTTGTACGCTACGGTGGTGCTCAGCGTTCACAAGATCATCCATTGATCCGACAATTGTTCTTTCCGGGAGTTCCTCACCTTTTAGGCATGCTAAAAAGCCCTCGTATACATAAACGAGACCTTGACCACCACTATCGACAACGCCAACTTCTTTTAAGACAGCCAATAAGTCCGGAGTCCGTTCAAGTGAGGCTTTCGATTCTTCTACTATCGCTTCCAAGACTTCGATGATATCATCGGTCGTCGTAGCTTTTTCTACACCGACATTTGCAGCATCCTTCGCAACCGTTAATATTGTTCCTTCAACTGGCTTCATAACCGCTTTATAAGCCGTTTCTACACCATATTTTAAAGCGGCTGCAAATTGCTTACCATCTACAATAGCCTCATCTTCGACTGATTTCCCAAATCCACGGAATAGCTGTGAAAGGATGACACCTGAATTACCACGCGCCCCCATCAGCAAACCTTTCGATAATGCGTGCGCAGTCTGACCCAAGTGGGCAACAGCGTTTTCTTCCGTTTCCTTAGCACCTGATGACATGGACAAATTCATATTTGTACCTGTATCACCATCTGGCACTGGAAAAACGTTCAACGAATCGACATAGTCGGCATTTTGGTAAAGGTGGTGAGCACCCATCTTTATCATTTCAGCAAACTTTAAACCATCAATGGACTTCATTAAAATTACTTCCTCCTTCTACAGGTTGGTCACTCGGACTCCCTGGACGAAAATATTGATAGATTTGACAGTCATACCAACTGTCTTTTTTAATGTATACTTGACCTTTGATTGAACTTGGTAAGCTACTTCTGAGATCTTAGTACCGTATCCTACAACAACATACATATCGATATGTGTATCTTCCCCAACGTTACGAACGATAACTCCGCGGGAAAAGCTTTCTTTTCGAAGAATTTCCGTAAGTCCATCCCGAATCTGATGTCTTGAAGCCATGCCAACAATCCCGTAACATTCAATCGCCGCTTCGCCAACTACTTGAGCAATAACGTCATTTGTAATATCGATTTTGCCGTATTCATTTTTCACTTCAATTGACATGAGTAGATCCCCCTTGCATCTTTTCACACTTACACCTATTGTACTATATCTGCAATAATAATAAAAGAAAGCATTCCTTCAATCAAACATATACACTTCAATATCGTATTGAAGAATAAAAGTGCCGGAGCCTAGACGCAAAATCCCTGTGTCGTAACTTATCCACAGCACGAAATTTTATAATTTCCTATACAATAAAAAACGTGTAAAGGTAATTACCTTGAAAGATGTCGTAAAAAAGGTTGCAACACAGTTTATCATATGATACATTATTATGGTATGCGAATAACAAGTAAATCGCTTAATCATCATTCGCAAGGAGGTACTAACTATGGCTAAAGTATGTGTTATTTCAGGACGCAAAGCCCGTGCGGGAAACAACCGTTCACACGCAATGAACTCAAGCAAACGTACATGGGGTGCGAACCTTCAAAAAGTCCGTATTCTCGTTGACGGCAAACCTAAACGTGTATGGGTTTCTGCAAGAGCCCTTAAATCTGGTAAAGTTCAACGCGTTTAATTCTTGATAACTGTAAGAAACTTTTTTAGAGTCTTACAGCTAGATATGAACGAGAAATAAAACACCAGGCTGAAATTGCTTCAGCCTGGTGTTTTTTCTTTTTTCTTTTTCTTGGTTCTACTACTACTATTACTTGCCGTCGCTTTTGACGGCCCCTCTTTTTGAAAAACAACCAAACACTTCCGGACAAGACCACTCACAACTTTCGGCATCGTAAATGTATAAACGCGCAATTCCCCACTCCTTTCAGGAATCTGAACTCCTTACCATTAAGCATATGCCGGTATGGAAGGAGATAGTACAGACTTCTGCAGCAGGTTCATTACTTGTGAATCGAGTCATTCCTGTTTTTAGCGAAGCATCTACCGTTTCGTATTTAAAACCGGAAAGAGTTAACCCGCAAACATCCCCACCGAAAGGAAAAAAAGATACATAAGGGAAACGTTCGTTCCGTACACACTCATGTACACCTGGAGGAAGGATGGATAACTCATTTGACGTATTACGTATCGAAAATGCCGTCTGATGATGGGTCATTTGAAGCCGGTACAACAGGTGAAGGGCGGATTCCATATGATCCAGCCTTCCTCCTGTTACTCCTGTTAAAATCACTCGATCAGGATGATACGCAAGCGCACAGTCGACAGCAAGTTCTGTGTCGGTTTCATTTTTTTCTGAACGAAACCGTCCAACTTTACGAACCACTGCCGCAATTTGATCGTATTCACTCATTGTAACCGAATCGAAATCACCGACAGCTTCATGCGGGGTAATTCCTTGTTGCAACAGGTGTAAGGCCCCTCTGTCCGCACCAATGAAAACCGTGTCGTCTTGTAGAAATTCCGTCATATCCACAATTTCCGATTTTGGTCCCCCTGCACAAATGACGGCAAGCGTCATTTTACTAGCGCACCTTCACCAGCTAACTTAATGCGCTGTAAAGCTTCCGCACGGTCTGGTGCATTGAAAACAGCCGATCCAGCAACAAGGATTGTTGCCCCTGCTTCAACACAAGGAATAATTGTTTCTTCGTTGACGCCACCATCAATTTCAATTTCAATCGGCAAATTACGTTCACGAATAATATCCGAAAGTTGTTTCACTTTTGGAAGAACCGAATGGATGAATTTCTGACCACCAAATCCAGGATTTACCGTCATAAACAACACCATGTCTACTTCCTCAAGAACGTGTTGGATCGTTTCAATCGGTGTATGCGGGTTCAACACAACACCTGATTTTACACCAAATGATTTAATCAATTGCAGTGTACGGTGTAAATGCGGGCAAGCTTCAACGTGAACCGTGATATAATCTGCCCCAGCCTTCGCAAACTGTTCAATATAGGCATCAGGGTTGCTAATCATCAAATGGACATCTAACGGTAATTTTGTCACTGGTCTAAGTGCTTCAACAACAATTGGTCCCATTGTAATATTCGGAACGAAATGGCCATCCATCACGTCGATATGAATGAGTTCAGCTCCCGCTGCTTCTACTTCTCTTACCTCGTCGGCAAGTTTTGAAAAATCTGCTGCTAAAATGGAAGGTGCTATTTTAATCATGTTTATTATACCTCGGCTTCCTGTCTAGTATTTCTTGCATAAATTGCAAGTAGTTCTCATAGCGGTGACGCGGCATTTCGCCGGTCTCCACTTGCTCTTTCACCGCACACTTTGGTTCTTTCATATGAAGACATCCCCGGAACTTACACCCCGCAGACGCCTCATCCATATCAATGAAGTAATGAGACAATTGTTCCTTCTCGATATGATCGAATTCGAGCGAACTAAATCCCGGTGTATCCGCAACCAATCCCCCAGCAACCTCAAGTAGTTCCACATGGCGTGTTGTGTGCTTTCCACGACCAAGGGCTTCCGAAATCACACCGGTTTTCAATGCCAGCTTCGGCAGCACAGTGTTTAGCATAGTCGATTTACCGACACCCGACTGCCCCGCTAAAACAGTTGTCTTGCCCTCCAAATACGGTTGGAGCGTATCAGATAGAGAATCATCATCAATAAATGTTTCGATAACATCATACCCGATTTTTTTGTAATAAGCAGCTGCTTCTGCTACTTTCTCTAATTCCTTGTCATTCGCGAGATCTTTCTTTGTCAGGCAAATCACCGGTGTCACACCATACGATTCAACAACTACAAGAAATCGATCCAATAAATGCGGGCTAAATGCAGGCTCTACCATCGAAAATACCAGCAGCGCCTGGTCAATATTAGAAATCGGCGGGCGCACAAGCTCATTGCGCCGTTCATGGACAACCGTAATCAGCGCATCATTATCGCCATCAGGTACAAAGGTCACAAAATCTCCAACAAGGGGGTGAATCCCACGGTTTCTGAATACCCCCCGACTCTTACATTGAATCAATTCCCCATCTTGTTCCACATAATAAAATCCACTAATCGCTTTTCTAATTTGTCCCTCTGGCATCCAATACCTTCTTTCTAGTTGGCGTCACTGTATTTAACCGGTACCTCGGCAATTATTTTGCCATCTCTCTTAATCATATAGGCTCCGGACTGCCCATCTTCCAGTTCAACCTTGATCGTTTTCACCGCGTTCTCCGTAATGGTGAACTCTTCAACAGGTTTATCAATCGAATTCGACTTATCCTGAACATAAATTTTGATCTCTTGAGGGACTAGCACAGGTGGTTCCGGTTGTACCCAATTTCCATCCTCATCCACTTCATCGCCATCACTATTTATCACTTCAGGTTTATATTCGATTGTCACAGTATGGAAAAAGACCTTATCAGGTTTTTTCTCTTCCCCTTTTGACACAGTAACCTCGACATGTTCACCAGCCTTCATGTCGGTCCCCTGTCTAGGTTTTTGCCGAATCACTTCCCCGGCGGCTACGGTAGATGAAAATTCTTCACTGACAATTCTGATGTCGATACCAGATGTGGCTGCATAGTTATCAAGTTCTTCTTTATTGAACCCTCTTAGATTACCAAGTTTCTGCGGGGCTTTTCCTTTACTTACCGTAAATAAGACATCGGTTTCTTCCGGTACAACTTCAGTACCCTCTGTCGGATCCTGATCCAAAATGGTGCCAGGATCTTTATCCGAAAACTTTTCAATTGGTTCCATCACATTGAAACCTTGGTTGGCCAGGAAGTCTGCCACTTGCTCATAATCCCTGTCCATATAACCGTTAAACTCTACCGTATCTTTCCCCGAACTCACATATATCGTGATAGGAGAACCGACATCTCGTTTCTTTTCCGCTTCTGGGACTGTGCGAATGACTTTCCCACTCTCAAATTCTTCAGATGGCTCTTCTTTTGTTTCTTCCACCTTAAATCCTTTTTCTACTAGCATATCTACCGCTTTTGTAACATCTTCTCCCGCAACATCCGGAACGACTTCTTTTTTAGGGCCTAATAGAATTGGCAATAGCAACAAAAGAAGGATTAAGACGACCACACCAGCGATTCCACCTACAATGAATGGCCACTTCTTACGTTTTTTAACGGGTGCTTGCGGTGGTTCAACAACAATCGGTTCTTTCTTTGGTGGTTCAACGTTGTCGAATTTGGCTGTATTTTTGACAATTGGTATACTACGCGTCCGATCATCATCGTATGGCACGCTGAATTTCTTTTCATTTACCCGTTCCTGTGACAGCGCTGTCAGTAAATCTTCATACATCTCATCCGCCGAACGGTAACGATGTGTAGCATCTTTCGCCGTCGCCTTCAAAATGATGTTTTCAACACTTTGCGGAACCGACGGGAATAGTTCTCGAACTGAAGGCGTTTCTTCCTGTAAATGTTTCAACGCAATCGCAACAGCTGTTTCTGCCGAAAACGGCAACTCTCCCGTCAACAATTCGTAAAAAACAATACCTAGTGAATAGATATCCGACTTCTTCGTCGCCATTCCACCGCGTGCCTGTTCAGGCGATAAATAATGAACCGTACCAATCACTGAGTTTGTTTTCGTATGAGCCGTCGCACTCAAGGCCATCGCAATCCCGAAATCAGTAATTTTCAAATTCCCATCTGCATCCATTAAAATATTCTGCGGTTTAATATCGCGGTGAACAATCCCATTATGATGCGCATTTGAAATAGCCGAAACGAGCTGTCTCATAATCGGTAATGCTTGTTTCGGTGCTAATGGGCCATGCGATTGAATGAACTTTTTCAACGTCTGTCCTTCCACATACTCCATAACCAGATAAAGAAGTTCACCCTCTTCACCGACATCGAAAATATCGACGATATGCGGATGTGTTAGACTTGTTGCAGATAGCGCTTCCCTTTGAAATCTACGCTTCAACTCTTCTTCATTAGCAAAGTCATAGTTCAGGACTTTAATCGCTACATCACGATTCAGGATCATGTCATGCGCCAGATAGACCTTCGACATTCCCCCGTCACCAATGCTTTTAAGTATTTCGTAACGTTCTCCGATTCTACTTCCAATCACGGATTCTTCACCTCCACTTCGGTAGAATCTATCAAAATAACGGAAATATTATCTTCCCCACCCATTTTATTTGCTAAATCCACAAGTTGCTTTGCCTTATCATGTAATGCTGCATCCGATAGGACCACTTCACGCATAAGCTGCTGGTCGACCTTATTACTCAGACCATCTGTGCATAATAGCAAATAGGATCGATCATTTAACTCAATGGAATATAGATCAGGTTCAATGGTCTTTTCAGATCCAATCGCCTTCATAATCCAATTCCGTTGGGGATGAACTGCCGCTTCTTCCTCAGTAATTTCCCCACTGTCTAGCAGTACATTAACGTAGGAATGATCACGCGTAACTTGGCGAATTCCATTGTCATTGATTGCATAGACGCGGCTATCGCCTGTATGGGAAACCAAACATGTGCGCCCCCTAATAAGTGCCGCCTCTAATGTCGTGCCCATTCCCTTTAGGTCTTCATTTTCATTAGCTTCCGTATAAAGTAGTCTGTTGACGTGATTGACAACCTCCCGAAGCCATTCTGCCCAGTGCTGCTCTTCCTCAAAGTCGGCACTATTCAACTCCATAAAATGTTCACCAATCACTTGAATGGCTGTCGAACTTGCATAATCTCCTCCAAGATGCCCACCCATACCATCTGCAATGACTGCAAGGATGATACCATTTGGAAGTGTAAAAACGGCTGCACTATCTTCATTGACCGTCCTTTTCCTACCCACATCCGATAAGATTTCGAATCGCAACGTCCATCCCCCCTTGTTTGCTTCAAATCTTCTAAGAAATAAGTAAAAATAAAATGATTTATTGAACCCACTACCGTGGGAGGCCCCTCTTTTAAGGTGCCTCGCTCAACATATACACATAGTCAATTTAGTGTTTTTTACGAAATGCTGCGACAAAAAAGCCATCGCCTCCAAAATGTTGTGGTAGCACTTGAAGCGTGTCGTTCTCAATCGCCAATTTATCCAGTTTTTCCAATTGCGCCAAAGGAATCTTTTCCATATCCTCATGACGTGCTAGAAACTGTTCCACCATCCCGCGATTTTCAGTATACTCCACTGTACAGGTACTATAGACGATAATACCGTCTGGTTTGATCAATTCACGTGCTGTGTCAAGAAGATCTGATTGAATTTTTGTCAGACCAGTAAAATCGGCTTCCGTTTTATTGTATTTAATCTCAGGTTTCCGACGAATAACACCAAGACCACTACATGGTGCATCAACAAGAATACGATCGAAGGATGCCGTAGCGTACAGTTCCGTCAACTTCCGGCTATCCCCACTTTTTGCTTGAATAGATGTCAGACCAAGGCGGGTCGCATTCGATTCAATAAGCGCCAGTTTATGTTCATGAATATCATGCGCAAACACTTCACCTGTATTGTTCATCTTCTCGGCAATATGGGTCGTTTTCCCGCCTGGAGCTGCACACATATCAAGTACTTTCATACCAGGCAGTACATCCAATGCCAATACCGGAAGCATGGAGCTTTCATCTTGTATGGTAATAAGTCCTTTTTTATAGGCTGCTGTGCTCGCTGGATTGCTGTTTATGGAAATGATGCACTCCGGAACAACTTCCCCAACCCTTACTTCGATACCTTCCGATTCAAGAGAAGCTATCACTTCAGCTACTGTCGCTTTTGACGTGTTGACGCGAACTGTCATCGCTGGCGGATTATTGTTCTCATGCGCCATAATTGTCGCTTCCTCTACACCGAACTGCTCGCTCCAACGCTTTATAAGCCATTCCGGATGACTCGTTTCAATAGCCGTCTTGGCTATACCATCCGCCATGTCGTCCAGTGAACGAACACCTTTGCGCAATACAGAACGAAGAATTCCGTTGACCGTTGGCGCAATGCGTTTATGCCCTCGTCTTTTCGCAATTTCTACCGCTTCATGAACTACGGCATGCGGCGGGATTTTCGTTAGGTAAACAATCTGATACAGTGACATTCTCAGTAATTCCCGTACCCAACCGTCCAATTTACCACGAACAAAAGGTTCAAGATAATAATCGAGCGCCATGCGATGTTGCAACGTACCGTACGTCAATTCCGTCAATAAACCACGGTCTTTCGTTTCAATACCATATTTTTCAATCGTTCGGTGAAGCAATAAATTGCTATATGCTTGGTTATTATTGATTTCCATCAAAATGGATAGTGCTGCGTCACGGACATTGCCGTTCCAGATTTTCTTTTTCGGTCTAGTATTCATTCAAATCGGTCTCCTTCGTTCCATTTCGATCCGGTTCCACGAACAAATACATCCGCCGGCATCCGCTTTTTCCCGGCTGGTTGGAGATCAGTTATGGCTATAGCGACGTCATCACCCGCTTGGACAATGATTCGGTCTTGTTCAATCTTAATAATCGTACCTGGTTCTGCATTTTCCTGCGAAGCGACCTTTTCGCCCCACCATACTTTGACGTTTTCACCTTGAATGGACGTATAGGCCACTGGCCAAGGATGCAGTCCACGAATTTGATCATAGATCGCCTTGCCGCCTTTTGACCAATCAATCCGTTCTTGTTCACGTGAAATATTACGAGCAAATGTTACGAGTGATTCATCCTGAACAATTTGCTGATTTGTACCATCTAGTATAGAAGGAAGTGTTTCTTTTAGCAGCTGTGTTCCTGCCACGGACAATGCATCAAACATAAGTCCCGTATGATCCGTATCCTCGATCGGCACAACTATTTGTGAAATAATGTCGCCTGCATCCAGTTTTTCAACCATATACATAATCGTAACGCCCGTTTCCTTTTCCCCATCCATGATCGATTGATGGATAGGTGCACCGCCACGGTATTTTGGCAATAGGGAAGCATGAACATTAATGCAACCCAGTCGTGGAACCTCTAACAATGCCTTAGGTAAAATCTGACCGAATGCCGCAGTCACAATCAAATCTGGTTTAAGTGCAATAATTTCTTCTAGTTCAGCAGAACCCTTCAGTTTTTCCGGCTGAATAATGGGTAAACCAAGTCGAAGAGCCTCTACTTTTACTGGAGGAGGCGTCAAAACACGCTTGCGTCCGACTGGTCTGTCCGGTTGCGTGACGACTGCTGAAATGGTATGGCCTTCATTATGTAGCATCGTCAGGACTGACACCGAAAATTCAGGCGTCCCCATAAAGACGATATTAGTCATGGTCACTCACCGTCTCTTCTTCATCTATTTCTTCGAATTCAGACGGATCTACCATACGGATAATTTTCGAATCGAATAACACGCCATTTAAATGATCAATTTCATGCAAAATGGCACGGGCTTCATAATCTTCCGCTTCAATTTGGTACAACGAACCGTCGCGTTCTTGTGCTTCCACCCGAACAAAAAATGGTCTTTCTACTTCACCATAGATTCCTGGGAAACTGAGACAGCCTTCCACTTCAATTTCAGAACCTCCAACGGCAGTAACGACAGGGTTGACCAATTCAATGACATCTTGTCCTTCACCCATATCGACAATGGCGACACGGATTGCTTCGCCGATTTGCGGTGCTGCGAGACCAATGCCGTCCGCCGCAACCATTGTGTCATGCATATCATCCAAAAGCTTCGCAAGCTTCTTATCAAATTTCACTACTTCTTTACACATTTGTTTGAGCACCGGTGCCGGATGCTCCACGATTTTACGTATTGCCAATTCAATTCCTCTTTTCTTCTACTTATATATATTGGACTAAAGAATCCTTACAACAACGCCCGGCGCTTAAGGAAGGATTGAACTGCATCCTTCCCCGGAAAGTAAATAGAATCAATCGTCCAATATATATTTTATTATTAATAAATCGACGCTGGTTCCATATCAACGGTCATGGTTAAACCTGCTTTGATCCAGTCCGTCCGGTAATACTTAATGAGCTGTTGTAATGTCTCTGTCAACTTCGGCTCTTTTTTGTATTTTATCAAACATTGGTAACGATATCTATTATTCACACGGCTAATGGCCGCCGCAGTTGGGCCGATGATGACCGTGTTCGGCGATAAGTTCCCTTTTAAGAACCTTGCTCCTTTATCCGCAAAGTCAGCAACTTTCAGCAAGTCTTCATGTGTGAACTGGACAAGTGTCACAAAGTAAAATGGTGGGTAACCAAATTGTCTTCTCGCCGCCATCTCCAGATTGTAGAACGGTTCATAATGCTGATCTTTTGCCAGCTCAATTGCGTAATGTTCTGGAGAATAGGTTTGGATGAACACCTCACCTGGCAACTCGTGACGACCCGCTCGTCCACTCACTTGCGTCATGAGTTGAAACGTTTTTTCCGCAGCACGGAAATCAGCCAGATGAAGCGTTGTATCTGCTGCCAGTACGCCGACAAGCGTAATGTTCGGGAAATCCAGCCCTTTGGCAATCATTTGCGTCCCGAGTAAAATATCCGCTTTCCCTTCACTGAACTGCCTGAGCAGCCGCTCATGAGAACCTTTTTGTCTGGTCGTATCGACATCCATCCGAATAACACGTGCCTCCGGAAACAGTTTAGCAATTTCCTCTTGTGCTTTTTGAGTACCTGTTCCAAAGAATCGAATATAGTCACTTTCACATTGTGGACATTCTAGGGGTACATGTTCTTCATGGCCACAATAATGACATTTCAGCCGTTCATTAGCACGATGGTACGTCAAGGAAATATCGCAGTTCGGACATTCAACAACCGTTCCACAGTCCCTACACAAGACGAATGACGAAAACCCACGCTTATTGAGAAATAAAACCGTCTGTTCTCCTTTCTCCAAGCGGATACGAACTGCTTCCGCCAATGGCAAAGAAAACATCGAACGATTCCCATTCTTTAATTCTTCGCGCATATCAACGACCGTTACTGCGGGAAGTTCCTGGTCTTTCGCCCTTCTTGTCAAGGTCAGCAATGTATAGACCCCTTTAGAAGCCCTTGCATAGGATTCCAATGACGGCGTAGCACTGCCTAAAATAACGGGACAACCATAGTATTCCGAGCGCTTAATGGCAACGTCCCTCGCATGGTACCGTGGCGTATCTTCTTGTTTATAAGTCGATTCATGCTCTTCATCTAGAATAATGATGCCGACATTTTCAAATGGGGCAAATATCGCTGATCTTGCACCAACGACCACCTTGACTTCACCCCGTTGAATTTTTCGCCATTCATCGTATTTCTCTCCAGCCGATAACCCACTGTGCATCACCGCGACGAGTGGACCGAAGCGTTCTTTAAAACGTGACGTCATTTGCGGTGTCAACGAAATTTCTGGCACAAGGACGATGGCTTCCTGCCCTTGATCCAACACATGTTTAATAGCCCGCAAATACACTTCTGTTTTCCCACTCCCCGTTATGCCGTGAAGGAGAAACGTTTCCGCTTTCCGGTTATCCGTAGCATGTCTCACTGCATCGAGGGCGACTTGTTGTTCTCCAGTTAATGCTACTGGAATGGCTGTATCTTTTAACTTTGGAGCTTCCGGTTCACGGTACACCTCGGTGTATTCTTCCGTCGCAGCTCCTCTTTCAATCACCGATTTTAGCACAGCAGTCTGGATGCCCGATTGCTCCATCAGTTGTTTGGCAAGTATCGATTGACCTGCACGATCTTTCATCCAATGCAATAATTCAATTTGCTTTTTCGCATTGGACTGTATGGAATCGAGTAACGCTTGAAGCGTCTCTTCGGTTGCGATTTGAATCATCCGAACTTTTTTCACAGCTGTTTTCTGATTGACGGCCGTGTCGACTGTTAGAATGCCTTGTTTAGCGAAACGTTTCACTGTGTTCAACAGACCTAACGTATCGGCTTCTTTCAACGAAACCCGTTGTCGTCCTGCCAGAAATCGAAGAAAATCCTCATCATCTATGTTCTCCGGTTCATCCACAACGATGAACTTTTCATATTTCGCACGCATCGCAGCCGGCAACATGACTTGGAGCGCATCAATTTCATAAGCCAGTGTCTGAACTGCGAGCCAGCGTGATAAGGTCAGCAATTCAGCAGAAATCACTGGCTCAAGATCAATCAATTCATCAATTGACTTCAATTTGGCTACATCAAGTCCGCTCTCTTCTTTTAATGCCGTTACATAGCCCAATACTTTTCTCGGCCCAAAAGGTACTTTCACACGGATACCCCGCTCGATGACCGCTGCCATTGTTTCAGGAACAAGATAATCGAACGGCCGATCAATCGGATACGCGGATACATCAACAATAACCTCAGCGATCATTGAGTTGTTCACTTTCTTCTTGAATAATGGCCTCAAATAGCACTTTCGCCAATGCTGTTTTCGCCATCGCTTGGAAAGGCTGATGCGTGCCGCGTTTGGATAGCAGTGTCACAACATTTGTATCACTGCCAAATCCTCCAGCTGGATCCGTGACATCATTGACAATGACATAATCTAAGTTTTTACTTTCTAATTTGCCCATTCCGTAGCCAACGGCATTGTTCGTTTCCGCGGCAAAGCCAACAAGAATTTGGTGGGTCTTCATACCACCCATTGTTCTTAAAATATCCGTCGTTCGTTCAAGTTCAATCACTGAATCACCTGCTTGCTTTTTCATCTTCTCCGGATGAATGTCTTTCGGACGATAATCCGCAACAGCAGCTGACTTGACAACGATATCTGCGTCATCGAAGTGTGTACGCACTGCTTCCAGCATCTCTGCCGCACTTTCTACATCAATCACCGTCATACCAACGGGCTTATCGAGTCCAACAGGACCGGAAATAAGTATGGTTTCTGCTCCTAATGCAGCAGCAGCTTCCGCCATCGCATAGCCCATTTTACCACTCGAAAAATTCGACACATAGCGTACAGGGTCAATCCGTTCACGGGTCGGACCTGCAGTGATCACGACTTTTTTTCCTGAAAGCGGAAGATTTTTCGATGATGTGAATCGTTGTGCTATCAATTCCACAATTTTTTCTGGTTCTTCCAAACGTCCTTTTCCTATATAACCGCATGCCAAAAAGCCCTCAGACGGTTCAATGAATTGATAACCATCCTCGTGCAATGTAGTCATATTTCGGATAACAGCTTTATTTTCATACATATGGACGTTCATAGCAGGTGCAATCCACACTTCTGCTGTCGTGGCTAAAAGTGTCGTCGTGACCATATCATCAGCAATACCATTCGCAAGTTTACCAATCACATTCGCTGTAGCAGGGGCCACAACGACTAAATCCGCCCAGTCGGCCAGATCGATATGTGCGATCACACGAGAGTCTTTTTCGTCGAATGTATCAACAAATACATCATTGCGGGACATCGCTTGGAAAGTCAGGGGTGTGACAAATTGCTGTGCCGACTCCGTCATAATGACCTTCACCTCTGCCCCCGCCTGCGATAACTTACTAACAAGTGCTACAGCTTTATAGACCGCGATTCCACCGGTTACACAAAGGAGGATTTTTTTGTTCAACAACACTGTCCTCATCCTTTCTAAAATGACAAACTCCCAAAGAAAAATCGTTTCTAAGGGAGTATGACATATACCTATTTTAATTCGAAAAGTGCTGGCCAACTAAGTTCGCCACGTCCTGTGGCAACAACGGCACTAGTGCGTCCCGTACGTCGGAAATCCCTATTACACTTCATCCTCGTAAATAATTGAATCGTCCTGCTTTTCTTTCGACAAGACACCTGCCGCTACTTCTTCAAGTGCTTTACCAACATTCTTGTGTGATTTGTAGGTAACCAGTAGCTTTGTTTTTTCCTCTTGCATTTGGCGTGCCCGTTTTGAAGCAAGTGTAACAAGTGTGTATTTTGAATCGATCTTTTCTTTTAATGAATCCAGTGATGGTGTTAACATAGTTTATTCCCCTTTCAACATAAGTAAGTAGCGTTTTTCTACACGTTCTCTACGACAATGTTCCGCTAAGACAATCGCATTGACCCGATCACAGGCATTTGAAACTTCGTCATTTTCCACAACATAATCGTACAAATTCATCATTTCAAGCTCTTCACGCGCTTTCGCGATTCGAGTAGCGATGACATCTGCTTCCTCAGTACCTCTACCAACAAGGCGATCTTCCAATTCCGACAAACTTGGAGGTGCAAGGAAAATGAAAAGTCCGTCCGGAACTTTGGCACGGACCTGCGCTGCCCCAACCACTTCGATTTCCAGGAATACATCTCTCCCTGCATCCAGTGTTGCATTGACATAATCGAGTGGCGTACCGTAATAATTGCCCACATATTCCGCGTATTCCAGCAACTTTCCTTCTTCAATCAGTTGCTCAAACTCAGCTCTTGACTTGAAGAAATAATCGGAGCCGTCTACTTCACCTTCTCGCGGACTTCTTGTCGTCATTGATATGGAATATTCATAATTCGTATCAGGTTGAGAAAAAAGCTCTTTGCGAACTGTCCCTTTCCCAACGCCAGAAGGGCCGGAAAGAACAATCAAAAGCCCACGTTTTTTGTACATGCAATCCCTCTTCTTATCTAGTTTACTTTACCTTAGGGCCAGACCACGATTTGGGTCGGCACCATTATTGTTCACACAATTGCACATTGCCGTATTTACCTCCAACAAACACTCTCCACTTATCAGTAAGGGAGACTTCTGTAGCTGACACTTCACTTTCAGTACAAAAACATTTGCCGAACGAAGTTAAAACAATCTGTTCGTATTATACCATACCTCATGCATAGAGTGGTAAAATAGAAAAAACGAATTGAAAGAGGAATCAGTATGGCATTTGACGGTTTATTCACCACGGCGATGGTGCAGGAATTGCAAGTTCTGAAGAATGGACGCATTTCTAAAATTCATCAGCCGAACGCACAAGAAGTCGTGTTCTTGATCCGCTCAGGCGGAAAAAATCATAAACTTCTTATTTCCATTCATTCATCCTATTCACGTGTCCAACTAACAGAAGAAGCGATTGTCAACCCTTCCGAACCTCCGATGTTTTGCATGGTATTGCGCAAACATCTAGAAGGCGGGATGATAACAGCTGTCGATCAATTTGAATCGGATCGAATTATTACGTTTGACATTCAAGCAAAAAATGAAATCGGCGACGACATTAGCAGAAAATTAGTTGTAGAAATTATGGGTCGCCATAGTAACTTACTAATCGTCGATCCGACTCGTGACATCATCATTGACAGTATGAAACATTTACCACCTTCGGTAAACAGTTACCGAACAGTGTTACCAGGGCAGCCTTTCATACCTGCTCCGCCTCAAGACAAAGCGGATCCATTTACTGTAACAGAGCTACAATTCGCTGCACTTTTACCACAGTTGACAAGTGCCCGCGAAGTCGTTGGAGCGTTTTCAGGGTTTTCACCAGTTAACGCGGAAGAATTACTGTATCGATTGAAAGACGTCTCTGCGAATGAAACTTTTGCAGTGTTTACAACATTCCTTTCTTCATTTAAAGGGATAGCAAGTAATCCTAACATTGCCGAAATCGGGACAAAAACAGTGTTCTCTGTGACTGCCTTATCGCATGCAGATAAAGCCATTGCATCCTATGACACACTTGGCAATCTGCTAGACAAAGTCTATTTTGCCCGGGCAGAAAGGGAGCGCGTCAAATCTCAAGCTGCGGATCTTGAACGTTGGCTTGATAACGAAATTGCCAAACTGAATTTGAAAGTTAAAAAGCTGTCGAAAGAACGGGAGGCTGCCGGAAAACTAGATACGTTCCAACTTTACGGCGAGTTGCTAACTGCCAATAGCTACGCCATCCAAAAAGGGATGACGGAAGCGGTCGTCGACAATTATTATGAAGAAGGAACGACGGTAACCATCCCACTCGATCCGAGAAAAACACCCATCGATAATGCACAACGTTATTATTCACGCTATACAAAAGCGAAAACGGCGCTCATCATGATTGCAGAACAGCTGGAAAAAGCCGCTGAGGATATCGCATACTTTGAAATGATTAAACAGCAAGTTATGCAAGCATCCCCTGAAGACATCGAAGAAATACGTGAAGAGCTCGCGGAACTTGGATTTTTGAAGGCGCGCAAGCTGAAAAAGAAAAGCAAGCCGAAAAAACCAGCACCGGAAACGTATGTATCCTCTGCCGGCGCGAAAATTTCAGTCGGTAAAAATAATAAACAAAATGACTATTTAACGTTCAAAATTGCTTCACGAGATCAAACTTGGCTTCATACGAAAGATATTCCAGGATCACACGTTGTCATTCACGAGGCCAATCCTGATGAAGAAACGATTCGCGAAGCAGCAACGCTATCCGCTTACTTCAGTAAAGCGCGTGGTTCATCATCTGTCCCTGTCGATTATACGGAAGTCCGACATGTTAAAAAGCCGAATGGTTCAAAGCCTGGATTTGTAATTTATTTTGAGCAGAAAACCATTTTTGTGACGCCTGATGAAGATCTTGTGATGAAGCTTAGGAAGTAAAAAATCAGCTGTTGATTCCACAAAGTTGGAGTCAGCAGCTATTTTTATTTTTCTGTACGATCGTCTTCTTTTTTTCCTCCTTTACTTTTGTCAATTCTAAAATACTCGGATAGTTGCACAACCCGAACATCTCGGGTATTCAACTCGTGATAGATACCTCTACTATCCCGAAACGAAATATATTGATCGCGCTCGTTTCGAATCAATTCTTCCGCGTTTTCTTCGGACACCATATGAATAAATCTTCTGATGTAGTGATCTTCACTAAAAAAGTACGTTACTTTGAATTCTTTCATGGCATCGCCCCCCCGTTTGCTGTAAGCTTCCCATTTATCATGCCCATTTCAGTACGTACCGATTCTTTAGCTTGGAATAGATGGGTTTTCATTTCATACAATTCACGACTATTTCTCTTTTAATATTTTGATAACAGTCTTTCACTGTGTTTTAATTATAATATTCAGATGAGCAATGCCACTAGCTATCACCACTAATAGAAAGCGGGTACATTCAGAAAATGACTACTACTATTGAAGTGAAAAACTTTTCAATCGGATTGCCGAAAAAAATGAACTATGGTACTGATAAGGAAATGGAAACTGCCATTTGTAAAGAAACAATCGAGGAAGCCTTTTTATCAAGAGATGGATTTCAGGGAGATGGTGTTGCGGACTTACGCCATCATGGAGGTCTTGATCGCGCTGTTTGTGTTTACCCGTATGAGCATTATACGCTTTGGGAGCAGGAGCTCAAAAGTACTTTACCCCGTTCAACTTTCGGCGAAAATATAACCGTAACTAATATGTTAGAGCAAGACGTTCATATTGGGAACATTTACCGCCTTGGAGATGCTGTTATCCAAGTAACGCAAGGGAGAATCCCATGCAGCACAATCACCAAAAGAACCGATCTGCCTGCCCTTCTCAAAAGAATGGTAGATACGGGATTCACGGGTTATTTATGTCGTGTGTTGGAAGAAGGAACGGTACGAAAAGACTCGACCATTACCTTATTGGAATCACATCCACAGCAAGTTTCCATCCTTTTTGCCAACCAAGTTTACTTCCACAGACCAAAGGATATTGAAGGTATCCAACAAGTGCTAGCTGTTCATGAACTGGCTGAGGATTGGCGAGAGCGATTAACGAAACGATTAGAGAAATTGACAAATCTGGTTTGAAATCTGTAGTTACGTCGCGACACATCTATGGAATATGATCGACAAGCAAAGGGCTGTCTCCTATGGGGCAGCCCTTTCAAAACCTGCACTTAACTTGTTTCAGCACAAGTTTAAACCCCTACTGCTTTGAATGGTTATTTTGCACTCCTCCCCAAATATAGAAGTAAGTTAAAATTGGAAAAGTGGGTTAAGTCATGTAATTGTCACAGTATTGATTCCATTATTCTAATTTATGATGGTATATTGGGGATAATTAACATTAAGGAGGATTTTCATGTCTTCACAGTCTTTACTAAGTTTAAGTAGTACAGCACTCTATATTTCTTTTCTTACGTACTTAATTGCCATCATCCCATTCGGTTTATCAGTGAAGTCAAAAAAGAAGATTTTTTCAGCAGTAGGTATCACACTTACAACTATTGGCTTTGTGCTACAACTCGTTTATTTTGCAACGAGATGGTATGTTGCCGGACATGCTCCTGTCAGCAATATGTATGAATTCATGACATTTTTCGGTATTATGCTTATCGGTAGTTTTCTGATTATGTATTTTTTATATCGGCAAAGTGTCATTGGACTTTTTGCTTTGCCAATTGCTTTGCTCATCCTTGGCTTTGCAAACGCCTTTTCAAAAGATGTTGCACCGCTGATTCCAGCACTACAAAGTGAATGGTTAACTATTCACGTCATCACGGTTGCTTTTTCCAGCGCAGTCTTGTCTATCTCCTTTGTCACAGGCATTATATTTTTGTTGAAAACAGTAAATCCGAGTCACAAAGGTAAACAGACATTCTTTTTAGAACTTGTCATGTATTTCATGTTTGTTGTATTGGGTTTCATTACAATGACTAGCACATTTAGCGTGATGGGCTATACGAAAAGCCTGCAATTTGAAAACCGTACCTCTGAGATGGAAGTGTATACCTACAAGTTGCCCGCGATTACAGTTCCTACAAACGCAATTGTTGTGGAATCAACTGAAGGAACGAACCCACAAAGTGGTCTCATTGAAATTCCCAACACCATTCATTCACAGAAATTAAATACAATTATTTGGTCATTTTTAGCAGGAACGATACTCTATATGCTCATTCGACTTGTAACTAGACGCAAAATAATTGCATTACTTAAACCGCTTACTAGCAAAGTACATGCGGATACTATGGATGAAATTACGTATCGTTCGGTCGTCATTGGCTTTCCATTATTCGCGCTTGGCGGTCTGTTATTCGCAATGATTTGGGCGCATTATGCATGGAGCCGTTTCTGGGGATGGGATCCGAAAGAAGTTTGGGCCCTCATTACCTTTTTATTTTACGCCGGCATGCTTCATCTGCGTATCGGCAAGGGATGGGAAGGCGAGAAAACGGCTTGGATGGCCATTATCGGCTTCGGCATCATTATTTTCAACCAGGTGTTTGTGAACTTGATTATTTCAGGGCTACATTCCTACGCATAATAAAAGCGATTTCCCAGGCATGAATACCTGTGAAATCGCTTTTCTCTTTATTTCAACAAACCGGCCTTCAATTTACCATGCCAATCCAGCAAACTGCTGATGGATTCTTCACTAATTGCACCGCTTTCCTGCGCTGCTTCAGCAAGTGCGCCGAAATCAGTCAGGCTCGTGTATGTCAGCCCTGCAGACGCGAACGTTTCGTCAGCGCTTTGAAGTTCATATGTAAAGATGGAAACGACTCCTGTTACTTCGATGTCTTCAGAACGAAGTGCTTCCGCCGCATTCAAGCTGCTACCGCCTGTAGAGATTAAATCTTCAATGATAATCGCTTTATCATCGGCATTAATTTTCCCTTCGATTTGACGGCTACGTCCATGTCCTTTTGCTTTCGAACGGATGTAGACCATTGGTAATCCTAGAATGTCTGCTACCCATGCAGCGTGTGGAATTCCCGCTGTCGCTGTACCTGCAATCACTGTTGTTTCCGGATATTTTTCACGAATGACATCTGCCAGCCCTTGTGCAATCTGTTTCCGTCCAACCGGATCTGACATCGTCAGACGATTATCACAATAAATCGGGGATTCAATACCCGATGCCCATGTGAATGGCTCATTTGGACTTAGTTCAACTGCCCCTACGTTTAATAGGATTTTGGCGATTTCTTTTTTCTCTGTCATCATACTGTCCCCTTCCACAATGCATTGATTTGTTCATAAGCCGTCTTCGGATCCGTTGCTCCTGTAATCGCACGTCCAACAACGATATGAGTTGAACCTGCAAGGCGTGCTTCTACTGGCGTAGCAATGCGTTTTTGGTCATGTGCGCCGCCATCCGCAAAGCGAATGCCCGGTGTTACTTTGAAAAATTCTTTTCCACATGCCTCTGCAATCGCTGCGGATTCATGAACCGAACATACCACTCCGTCCAGTCCAGCCTCTTTCGTCAGCTTGGCGTACTGAATGACAGACTCCTGCAAAGAAGCGCCAATCAATTGCTCTTCACGTACTTGGCGCTCATCTGTCGACGTCAATTGCGTAACAGCAATCAGTGAAGGACGTGCAATTCCGGATGGCGTTCCTTTATCCAAACCTTCTAGCGCCGCCTCCATCATCGTTTTATTACCTGCCGCATGCACATTGACAAGATCAACGCCGAATCCTGCAAGTACTTCCATCGCCGACTTCACGGTGTTTGGAATATCATGCAATTTCAAGTCTAGGAAAATGTCATAGCCTAGTTCTTTCAAACGAGCCACAATGGCTGGTCCTTCTTTGTAATAGAGCTGCATGCCGACTTTCACGTTGACGTCTCCGTCAAAAGCGCGAAGAAAGTCGAATGTTTTTTCAGCCGAATCAAAATCTAGTGCAATGATTGGTGAAGTTTTCATAGTCGGTGACTCCTTCCAATTAACTCTGAAATATGATGAATCCCTAGCTCGTCCAACTTCGCCGGTAACTCTTCAATGATTTTTGGACAGATGAATGGATCTACGAAGTTTGCCGTTCCTACTGCAACCGCACTTGCTCCAGCTGATAGAAAGTCAATCACATCGGCTGTTTCCGAAATGCCACCCATTCCAATAATCGGGATATTAACCGCTTTACTCACTTCATAAACCATTCGAATCGCCACTGGTTTCACTGCTGGCCCAGACAAACCACCTGTACCGTTTGCAATGACTGGACGCCCCGTTTTCTGATCCAAGCGCATACCAACTAGTGTGTTGATCATCGTGATACCGTCTGCCCCACCGGCTTCCACCGCTTTGGCAATTGCCACGATATCGGTAACATTCGGTGATAACTTCACATAAACCGGTACTTGGGAAACTTCTTTCACGGCCCTCGTTAGTTCTTTCGCCACTTCAGGGTCTGTTCCGAAAGTGATACCACCACATTTGACGTTCGGGCAAGAGATATTCAATTCTAACGCTTTGACGTTCGGTGCTTTTGACACTTCTTTCGCCACTTCGACATAGTCGGCTGTTTCCGTTCCTGCAACGTTCGCAATAATCGGCACATCAAACTGTTCGAGCCATGGCAGTTCGCCTTCTAATACGCCCGTTAGCCCTGGATTTTGTAGCCCAATCGCATTGAGCATACCTGAAGCTGTTTCCGCCACACGCGGCGTCGGGTTACCCATACGTGTTTCCAACGTCGTTGCTTTAATCATAATCGCACCTAGTAGCGATAAATCATATAGCCCACCGTATTCTTTGCCGAATCCAAAACAACCTGATGCCGGCATAATCGGGTTTTTCAACTGTAAACCGGGTAAGTCAATCGCTAATCTATTCATATTGCTACCACCCCTGCTGGGAAGACCGGACCGTCAGAACATACTTTTACGTACGCCTTGTCGTTCCCTTCCGTCGTTTGACAGACACATGCGAAACAAGCACCAATGCCACAGCCCATCCGTTCTTCGAATGACAAGAAGCCTTTTTTACCTTCGTACATTGTTTGTACAGCATTCAACATTGGCATTGGACCACAGCTATAATACGTTCCAAAGTCATTACCAAGAGTCTCCATGACAGTTGTGACAAATCCTGCAGTTCCTGCTGTTCCATCAACCGTCACGATATGCGTATCTCCAAGTTCAGCAAACTTTTCTTCGTAAAACACAACGTTCTCCGATTGGAATCCTAGCACATGGATACATTTCACGCCTTTTGCCGTCAGCTGCTTCGACAGCTCATAAAGTGGAGGTACACCAATTCCGCCACCAATTAAGATTGCCGTCTCACCCGATGCCGTTTCTTCAACTGGAAAACCATTACCAAGTGGACCTAGTACATCAACCTCATCATCTGCACGTTTTTGCGACAGCAGCGTAGTACCTCGCCCTTCTGCACGATAAATGATGGTCATTTGACCTGCTTGTTGATCAATGGAAGCGATGGATATCGGACGTCTTAATAGTGGTTCAAACGAATCTGCCACTCGAATGTGGACAAACTGGCCAGGGGAAGTAATTTCCCCGACCAATTTTCCAGCCAATGTCATTTCAAATATGTTGTGGGCAATTTGCCGCTGTGATAGGACCTGCATGCGATCTTGGATAATCAAAGCTGTTTCCCCATTTCCTCCGTTTGGAACGTCATTGATTCGATAACGCGTAGCATTGCATCTGCTGTATCGAGTGAAGTGAAGCAAGGAACACCATTTTCAACGGATTCACGTCGAATTCTAAAGCCATCACGCTCAGGCTGTTTCCCTTTTGTTAGCGTATTGATGACCACTTGCGCTTCTCCTTTTTGAATCACATCAAGGAGTGTCGGGCCTTCAGAGCCGATTTTATCGACAACTTTCACGCGGATTCCCGCATTTTTCAATACTTTCGCAGTACCTTCCGTCGCCAAGACACGATAGCCGATTTCTGTAAAGCGTCTTGCAATCCCAACCATTTCTTCTTTATCTTTATCAGATACAGTCATTAGTACCGAACCGTATTCTTTAATTTCCATACCGGCTGCCACAAGGCCTTTGTACAACGCTTTTTCAAGTGTCGTATCTTTCCCCATGACTTCCCCAGTCGATTTCATTTCAGGTCCGAGTGTAATGTCTACTCGGCGTAATTTCGCGAATGAGAACACCGGTACTTTGACGTAAACGCCTGCAGGTGCTTCCGCAAGTCCGTTTTGGTAACCTTGTTCGATAATCGACTGTCCAAGAATGGCTTTTGTCGCAATGTTAGCCATCGGGATATCCGTGATTTTACTTAGGAATGGCACTGTTCGGCTTGAACGTGGGTTCACTTCGATCACGTACACTTGCCCTTCAGAAATAACGAACTGGATATTCAGCAACCCTACGATTTTAAGGCCTTTTGCTAAGCGTGTCGTGTAATCCGTAATGGTCTCTATTTGTGAAGCTGACAAGTTTTGTGGTGGATAGACTGCAATCGAATCCCCAGAGTGAACACCCGCGCGCTCAATATGCTCCATGATACCCGGGATCAATACATTTTCCCCGTCACAGATACCGTCGACTTCAATTTCAATACCCGTTAAATAACGGTCAACTAAAATCGGATGATCCGGACTTGTCTCTACTGCATGTTCCATATAATGAAGTAACTCTTCTTCGCGATACACAATTTCCATCGCGCGTCCTCCAAGTACATAAGACGGTCTTACAAGTACGGGATAACCGATTTCGTTCGCAATGACAACAGCTTCTTCTACTGACATAGCTGTTTTCCCAAGTGGTTGTGGAATGCCGATTTCGCGTAGGGCACTCTCGAACTTATTACGGTTTTCTGCACGGTCAATGTCTTCCAAAGTTGTTCCTAAAATTTTCACGCCGCGCGCTTCAAGTCCATCCGCCAAGTTGATGGCTGTTTGTCCACCGAACTGAACGATAACGCCCTCTGGCTGCTCAAGATCAATGATGTGCATGACATCTTCAATTGTGAGTGGCTCAAAGTATAATTTGTCGGAAATGGAGAAGTCCGTTGATACTGTTTCTGGGTTGTTGTTGATGATGATTGCTTCGTAACCCGCTTGTTGAATTGCCCAGACAGAGTGTACAGTCGCATAGTCGAACTCGACACCTTGTCCGATGCGGATTGGGCCAGAACCTAGAACAATCACGCTTTTCTTGTCTGTTTTAATCGATTCATTCTCATCTTCATACGTTCCGTAAAAATACGGTGTATCCGATTCAAATTCACCGGCACATGTATCAACTTTTTTATAGACAGGGACTAGGCCATGCTCTTTACGCCAATCGTATACTTTACGTTCATCTGTGTTCCACAGTGCTGCGACGGTCACGTCAGAGAAGCCCATACGTTTCGCAGTGCGCAATGTAGCATAGTCAAACGGATTCGCTTTTAGCACAGTTTCAAATTGAACGATCTTTTCAAGCTTACGAAGGAAGAAAACGTCAATCTGACTCCATTCATTAATCGTTGCAATTGTTACCCCTCTGCGGAGTGCTTCACCGATGAAGAACAATCGCTCATCGCCTGCACGACGAATCCGCTTTTCAATCCATTCATCCGTCATGTCGGCACCATTTTTCAAGGATAAATCGAATTGTCCCATTTCGAGTGAGCGTACCGCTTTCAAGATGGACTCTTCAAATGTTCGGCCCATCGCCATCACTTCACCGGTCGCCTTCATTTGCGTACCAAGGTTCCGTTTCGCAGCTTCGAATTTATCGAACGGCCAGCGTGGAATTTTTGTCACGATGTAATCCAGTGTTGGTTCGAAGCAAGCGTATGTGTTCCCAGTGACCGGGTTCATCATTTCGTCAAGCGTCAAACCTACCGCAATCTTCGCAGCCAATTTCGCAATCGGATAGCCCGTCGCTTTCGATGCAAGTGCAGAAGAACGACTAACCCGTGGGTTAACTTCAATGATGTAGTAGTTGAAGCTATGTGGATCGAGTGCAAGCTGGACGTTACAGCCACCTTCAATTCCAAGTGCACGGATAATTTTCAATGACACATTGCGTAGCATTTGGTTTTCCCGATCTGTCATCGTTTGACATGGTGCGGCTACAATCGAATCACCTGTATGAATGCCGACAGGATCGAAGTTTTCCATGTTACACACAACAATCGCATTGTCTGCAGAGTCACGCATTACTTCATATTCGATTTCCTTGTAGCCGGCAATGGATTTTTCCAGTAGACATTGTGTAACCGGGCTATATTTCAAGCCGCCTGTGACGATTTCCTCAAGTTCTTTATCGTCATTACAAATTCCGCCACCTGTACCACCAAGCGTGAATGCAGGGCGAACGATTACTGGATAACCGATTCGTTCAACGAATGCATGAGCTTCTTCTAGATTATGAATGATATCACTTTCCGGAACAGGTTCACCAAGTTCATTCATCAATGTCCGGAATAGATCACGGTCTTCTGCTTTATGGATTGCATCGAGCTTTGTTCCAAGAATTTCAATGTTGAGCTCGTCTAAAATACCTGATTCATGCAATTCGATGGCCATATTCAGACCTGTTTGTCCACCAAGTGTTGGCAGTAATGCATCAGGACGCTCTTTCCGAATGATGCGACTGACGAATTCAAGTGTAATCGGTTCAATATACACTTTATCCGCAACTTCTGTATCTGTCATAATCGTCGCAGGGTTCGAGTTAATGAGAATAACACGGTAGCCCTCTTCTTTTAATGATAGACATGCTTGTGTTCCTGCATAGTCAAACTCTGCGGCCTGCCCGATGACAATTGGACCTGACCCGATTACTAATATAGTTTCAATATCTTGACGTTTAGGCATTGAAATTCTCCTTTCGGCTGCTCGTTTTCATAACATTTGTGAAGCGATCAAACAGGTGATTCGAATCTTCTGGTCCTGGTGCAGCTTCTGGATGAAACTGGACGGAAAACGCTTCGAATGCTGTATTTTTAAGCCCTTCGACTGAACTGTCGTTAAGCGCTTTATGTGTGACTACAAGATTGGTTCCTTCAAGCGATGCTTCCACAACTGCGTAGCTATGACCTTGAGAAGTCAATTCCGTACGACCAGTCGTCAAGTCCTTAACAGGATGGTTACCACCGTAGTGACCATTTTTCAACTTCTCTGTGCGCGCTCCGCAAGCAAGAGCAAGTAGCTGATGACCAAGCCCAATTCCGAATATCGGTGCTGTGCCTAGCAATTCTTTAATAGTTTCGACCGCTCGCTCAACATCTTCAGGATTCCCTGGTCCGTTGGATAGCACAATCCCGTCTGGGAATAGCGCAAGAATGTCTTTCGTAGGTGTGTTATAAGGTACAACGATAACGTCACAGTTGCGTTTATTCAATTCGCGTAAAATACCGTGTTTCATACCGTAGTCAATTAGCACAACACGCTCTTCGCTACCAGGGCTCGGATACGGTTTTTTCGTCGATACGCGTGCAACAAGATCTGTTGGCAATGTATATGCAACAAGTTCTTCAACCGTTTTATCAACGTTCACTTCTTCTCCAGCCGCTGTTAATATGCCTTTTAGCGGGCCTTTGTCGCGCAGTAAACGAGTTAACTTTCGTGTGTCGATGCCTTGAATACCCGGAATGCCTTTCAATGTTAACAATTCACAAAGTGTCATGCCGCTGCGGAAGTTAGAAGGTTCGTCCTCTAGTTCCCGAACGACAACGCCGCTTGCTACAGGCTCAATAGACTCATAGTCATCTCGGTTAATACCGTAGTTCCCAATCAATGGGTAGGTCATTACGATGATTTGTCCACAACCCGATGGATTTGATATTGTTTCTTGGTAACCTGTCATTCCTGTTGTAAAAATCGTTTCACCAATTGAAGCTGCGTCAGAACCAAATGCAATCCCTTCAAAAATCGTACCATCTTCTAATATGAGCATACGTTTCTTCATCATTGTCCATCCTCCCAAACGACTTGTCCGCCGTAAATTGTTGTTACAGGCCAGCCTGCACATTTCCAACCATCAAACGGTGTGTTCTTACCATTTGATACAAATGTTGTACGATCAATTGCTTGTTCTTTCGTTAAATCAATTAACACAAGATCCGCCGGTGCACCGACTTCGAGTCTGCCATATGGCAAGCCGAATACGTCAGCAGGTTTTTTCGTCATCCAATCGATGAGCTGCTTCAATGTCCAAGTCCCTTTCTTTACGAAGTTCGTGAAAAGAAGTGGAAATGCCGTTTCAAAGCCCGTGATACCAAATGGTGCGGTCTTCATGCCTACTGCTTTTTCTTCCGCTGTATGAGGCGCGTGGTCTGTTGCGATAAAATCAAGTGTTCCGTCAAGCAAGCCCGCGCGTAGTGCCTCAAGATCCTCTTGCCCACGAAGCGGTGGGTTCATTTTCCAATCCGCATCGTCACCCGGGATATCATTTTCAGATAGTAGGAGGTGGTGTGGACTAACTTCTCCAGTCACATGAATACCTGCTTTTTTCGCATCTCGAATCACTCGGACTGATTCTTTCGTACTCACATGACACACATGATAATGCGCGCCCGCTGCTTCCGCTAGCAAAATATCACGTGCGATATGTACTGATTCTGCTATAGAAGGAATACCTGGCAAACCAAGTTCTTTATTGCGCTTTCCTTCATGCATCGCACCGCCGTAAATCAATGTATTGTCTTCACAATGGGCAACAATTGGCATTCCGATTTTCGCTGCGTCTTGCATGGTTTCGTACATCATACCCGCCTGTTGAACACCAACACCGTCATCCGTGAAAGCAAATGCGCCATGCTCTTTCAGTTCGGCAAGATTCGTCCGCTCTTTGCCCGCTTCGCGGATTGTAATGGAAGCGTAAGGAAGAACACGGATTCGAGAGCTTTTTTCGATCAAGTTATTGACAAGTGTTAAGTTTTCTTTCGTATCAGGTACTGGACGTGTATTCGGCATCGCACAAATTGTCGTGTAACCACCTTTTGCCGCTGCATGTGTACCACTTTCAATCGTTTCCTTGTGCTCGCCACCCGGCTCACGCAAATGCACGTGTACATCGATGAAGCCCGGTGATAGGAATAGGCCTTTACCGTCGATTGTCTCTGCATTGCCTTTTTCAAAATTATTACCGATTGCTGAAATTGTATCACCTGTGATTTTTACATCCCCTGTAATCAATTCCCCTGTTTCATTTAACATTTGAACCCCTTGAATAATTTTCTCCATGTCAATGCCTCCCTTTCAAAATTTCTTCCAATACGGCTGCCCGTATATATACACCATTTTCCATTTGCTTAAAGATTCTTGATTGTGCAGTTTCTATTAAACTGTCTGCAATTTCAACACCCCGATTAAATGGGCCTGGATGCATTATGATCGCATTTTTCTTCATTTGTAGTGCTCGTTGCTCTGTTAATCCATATTGTTCATGATAGCTTTCTTTTGTAAAGAGCTCTTCGCCTTCATGCCTTTCGTGTTGGACACGCAGGAGCATGACAACGTCACTCGTTCCAATCACTTCATCCCATGAATCGACGCTGTGAAACTCACCTGCCCATTCTGTCGGACAAAGGTATGTTACATTTGCTCCTAATTTAGTGAGGGCATCCGCGTTGGAACGCGCCACTCGGCTATGAGCAATATCTCCTGCAATTAGAACATTCAATCCTTCGAACGAACCAAATTCTTCCTTTATAGTAAACAGGTCTAATAATGATTGTGTCGGGTGCTGACCTGAACCGTCCCCGCCATTTATAATGGACACGCTTGTCCGACCGACAAGCTCCTCATAGTAGCCATCCTCAGGATGGCGAACGACTAGTGCATCGACACCGATTGCTTCCAACGTTTTTACCGTATCATACAGCGTTTCTCCTTTTAGCGCGCTAGAGAAACTGGATTCAAACGGTAACACTTCGAGTCCTAGTTTACGTTCTGCCATTTCGAAGCTCATTTTCGTTCGGGTGCTTGGTTCGAAAAACAAGTTACTCACCGTATATTTCCCGGGAAATTCACGTATACCTAATTTTTTTAACGTTTCTGCTCGTTCAAGAAGTGCCATAATTTCTTCTTCTGTCAGTTGCTTCATCGATACTAGGTGATCCATTATGCTTCCTCCTTTAATGTGCGTTGCGTTAGGTAACCTTTGAACCTATTCCGGCTGCCCTTTGTAATACCCCTTCGCTTATGATTTCTATCAAAAACGAGCCTTTCCGATTGGCGGAAAGGCTCGCTACACATGACAATCCACATTCTTTACGTACATGTAAAGAACGGGTGTCAAACGAACCTTTCTTTGCCTCTCTGGACAATCTTAAAAGGTAATTATTTTTTTTTGTCAACTAAACTGTCGTCTGTTCTTCCAGGTAACACCAGATTCAGTAGTACACCAACGATTGCTGCCAATGCCATTCCTTCAATTTTGAATGTTTCGCTGATTTCAATGGAAGCACCACCGATGCCGATGACCAAGATGACAGAGGCAATGACCAGGTTACGCTGATGGCCAAAATCAATTTTATGATCGACCAGCATACGTAATCCGGAAGAAGCGATAATTCCGAATAACAGAATCGACACACCTCCGAGCACCGCCGTTGGAATCGTCGCAATGAGCGCCATCACTTTTCCTAAGAAGGAGAAGGCGATGGCAAACACTGCTGCCCCTAAAATGACATACACACTATATACTCGCGTAAGTGCAAGAACACCGATATTTTCACCGTAGGTCGTTTTCGGTGGACCACCGACAAATCCACTGATGAGTGTACCGAGTCCATCACCAAGAAGTGATCGATTTAACCCGGGATTTTTTATGTAATCTCTATCAACAATGCGACCAAGAACGAGTTGGTGTCCGATATGCTCTGAAATTGTGACAATCGCGATTGGCACCATGATGAAAAGTAGTGCCGGTGTGATCACAAAGTCATAATCGATCCCTGGGATAAGCATTTCAGGGAACTTAAACCACTTCGCTTCCACCACTTCTGTAAAATCTAGTATGCCGATGAATGCTGAGTAGGTATAGCCAACAATGATACCGATTAAGATTGGCATTAAACTAATCATACCTTTGAAAAACATCAGACAGATAATGGCTGTTGCCAGTGTGACAAGCGCTGCTGAAAAGTGCAACATACTATAGACGGGCTCTCCACCAACCTCGATGATACTCGCCATTTTAATTGCAGTTGGCGACAATGCCAGACCAATGACAATGATGACAGGTGCCACAACAATCGGAGGCAGCACTTTCATAATCCACTTGTAACCCGTTTTCCAGATGATGAGTGAAACGATACCGTACACAAGTGCTACAAACATGCTGCCCATCATTGCACTTCCGATACCGCCCTCTTTAGTTGCCACCTGAATCGGAATGATAAAGGCGAAAGACGAACCTAAGTATGCCGGTACTTGGAAGCGCGTGACAATAATAAAAACGATAGTTGCAATTCCACTTGTCAGCAGGGCAATTGCCGGACTTAGACCCACAAGTTGGGGAACTAAAATCGTTGCACCAAACATGGCAAACATATGTTGCAAACTAAGGATGAGCCATTTACCTGCTTTTGGTTTTTCATGGACATCCAACACTTTTCCAGTCATTGTCAATTTCCTCCGTGTCTGATACTTAATTTACTTCGAGTGGATAGTGACGCCGTCTTTGCCATCCGTTTCTTGCACACTTACAACTACACGTTCCTCATTCGATGTTGGAATGTTCTTCCCAACGTAATCGGGGCGAATCGGTAATTCTCTGTGACCTCGATCGACGAGTACCGCTAGTTGAATCGATGCTGGTCTTCCCAAATCCATAACGGCATCCATTGCAGCCCGTACGGTTCTGCCTGTATACAACACATCGTCGACAAGAATCACTTTTTTGTCTGATACGTCATGCTTAATGTCTACTTGTTGAACAAGCGGCTCTTCGTTTTCATGTTTCAGCATTAGATCATCGCGGTATAACGTAATATCAAGTTCCCCTGTTTTAATAGGTTTCCCTTCGATTTGCTCGATTTTATGAGCAAGTCTTTCGGCAAGAAAAGCACCTCTTGTTTTAATACCGACAAGAATACAGTCGTCAATTCCTTTGTTATGTTCGATAATTTCATGGGCAATTCGTGTTACCGCCCTGCCAATCGCCTGTTCATCTAAAATACTTGCTTTCTCCACCATTGATCCATCCTCCATTTCTACACTTCAGTCTAAGGAAGTGAAGTTTTTTAAAATAAAAAACCCTCCTGCCTTAGACGGCGGGAGGGTACACATGCAGAATAAACTGTACAAATAAACTGCGCGCAGCAGCCTGTTGTACTTCCGTGCAACCTTCCCAGCCTCTCTGGACTGATTTTAAAGGTATCGCTATTCAATTTCTTTTTTTAGTATAGCCTTTACTGATCTATCTTGTCAACGCTTTTTCGTAGTTTTTCGATTAATGCCTGAAAATCAGCCGGCTGGGGACTTGAAAACTCCATATACTCCCCAGTTGCAGGATGATTAAAGCCTAGCGTCCCTGCGTGTAACACTTGTCCGCCGAATTCAATCGTCTTTTTCGGCCCATATTTAGGATCTCCTACAAGTGGATAACCGATATATTTCATATGAACACGAATTTGGTGTGTTCTTCCCGTTTCTAACCTACACTCAACGAGCGTATAATCGCCGAATCGTTCAAGCACTTTAAAATGTGTCACAGCATGTTTCCCTTTATCGACAATTGCCATACTTTGACGGTCCCGTTGATCGCGACCAATCGGCGCATCAATCGTCCCATTATCGTGTGGTATATGACCATGAACAAGTGCTTGGTAAACGCGTGTGACAGATTTGGCAACAAGCTGGTTCACTAAGGACACATGCGCCTGATCATTTTTGGCAACCATTAATAAGCCAGATGTGTCTTTATCGGTACGGTGAACAATACCAGGGCGTAGCACACCATTAATGCCCGACAAGTCCTTGCAATGATGCATAAGACCATTCACAACTGTTCCTGTCGCATGTCCTGGTGCTGGGTGGACGACAATGCCGCGCGGTTTATTGACAACAAGGACATCTTTATCTTCATAGATGATATCAAGGTCCAGGTCCTCAGCGACGACGTCTAGTTCTTCCGGTATAGGTTCGTCAACCGCTATTGTATCGCCTTGCTTCACTTTATAATTGGGTTTGACTTGGACGCCGCCTACTAGGACTAAGCCATCCTTCAACCATTGCTGGACTTGCGTTCGTGACCAGTCAGGGTTAACCATCGTCAATGCTTTGTCAATACGATTATTTGCGTGTTCTTCTGTTATTACAATTTCAAACTTATCCATTAGGACACCTTTTTCTTATTCTTTTTTTCATCCATAATGACATGAATGATGATCATGACTACACCAACGGTCAATGCAGCATCCGCTACATTGAAAATCGGGAAATCATAGTTGATAACTGGAATGAGGACGTCGACAAAATCGACGACTTCTTTGCGCCACAGACGATCGATGAAATTACCAATCGCACCTCCAAGAAGAAACATTAAACTAAATCCGAAAAGGACAGAGCCTTTTGCTTCTTTATGAAAGAAATAGATGATGCCCGCCACGACCAGCACTGTGACGATATAAAATAACCACATTTGCCCTTCAAGCATTCCCCACGCCGCTCCCTTGTTACGATGAGAAAGCAAGCCTAAATAGGGATCCACGATACTGATTCTTTCATATAGGTCCATGTTTTTAACGACGAGCCATTTCGTCAACTGATCTAAAAGGATGATGAATGCTGCCAATCCATAATAAATTAACAATATACTACCTCCGTCCAACAGGTTACGTATTATTTTACCACATTAAAGGGGAGTGGTGTCAGTAACTAGTAAGCTGACGTTGAGATTCTTTTCAAATCCGCTTGGCGCTTAAGGAAGGATTGAACTGCATCCTTCCCCGAGGCTTATCGCGAGAGGCTCCCCCAGTAAGGCGCCTTCGCTGGAGATTAGATAAAAATAACTATTGCAATAAAAAACAGCTGTGACAAGTCTTTCAGGAAGACTGTCACAGCCACTTCTAAGTTGAAAAAATTAAGCGTAGTGCTTTTTCACAACTTCCGCACAACGTGTGCATAGTGTTGCATGTGTATCATCCTGGCCAACTGTTTCGGAAATTGTCCAGCAACGCTCACATTTTTCACCGTCTGCTGATTCAACAAGGACGCTTACTGTATCTAGCTTCAATGTTCCTTCAGGCATGTTGGCAACATCGCCTTCCGCAAATTTCGAGACAATGAAGAATTGAGCGAAGTCAATATCCTCTGCTGCGAAGATGCCTTGTAAGTTTTCAGGAACCGCAACTGTCACTTTTGCTTCAAGTGATTTACCGATAACTTTGCTATTGCGCGCTTCCTCAAGTGCTTTCAAGACATCATCGCGGACAAGCATGAGCGTTGCAAAACGTTCACGTAGCGCTTGTGCTTGCTCTCCAAGATCCTGAGCTTCCGGCATATCCGTTAGCTGGATACTCACTTCATCCTTATGCTCGATATAAGCCCACATCTCATCAGTTGTATGTGGCACGATTGGCGTCAGCAATTTCAACAATGCCATCAATGTATCATACATAACCGTTTGCATCGCACGACGATGTAGATGGTCGGCACCTTCGATATAGACAACATCTTTTGCAATATCCAAGTAGAATGAGCTCAATTCACCTGTACAGAAGTTATTCACTGCATGGTAAACCGTTGCGAATTCATAGTTGTCATATGCTTCACGCACTTCTTTGATCAAATCCTGTAATTTTACAAAGACAAATTGGTCTACTGGACGCATATCTGCGAATGCAACCGCATCTGTCGCTGGATTGAAGTCCGATGTATTACCGTGTAAGAAACGCAGTGTGTTACGGATTTTACGATACACTTCAGAAACTTGCTTGAAGTTCGAATCCGAAACCCGCACATCCGCCGTGTAATCAACAGAAGAAACCCATAGACGTAGGATGTCAGCTCCAAGCTGATTCATCACTTTCGCAGGAACGATAACGTTACCGATTGATTTACTCATTTTACGTCCTTCGCCATCCAGTGTGAAACCGTGGCTTAGTAAACCTTTGTAAGGTGCATGGCCATTAATCGCAACACTTGTCGTTAGGGATGAGTTGAACCAACCACGATATTGGTCAGATCCTTCTAAATACAAATCAGCTGGGTATACAAGGTCGTCTCTTTCGACAAGTACACCTTGATGCGTTGTACCAGAATCAAACCATACGTCCATAATATCTGTTTCCTTTGTGAATTCTCCATTCGGACTTCCTTCGTGCGTAAAGCCTGCTGGAAGAAGATCCTTAGCTTCGCGTTCAAACCATATATTAGAGCCATGCTCACGGAACAATGCAGATACATTATCAATCGTCTCATCAGTAATGATTGGCTCGCCATTTTCTGCGTAGAACACAGGAATTGGAACACCCCAAACACGTTGACGTGAAATACACCAATCGCCGCGATCACGAACCATATTATATAGGCGTGTTTCACCCCATGATGGCGTGAATTTCGTATTGTTGATGGCATCAAGCAATTCTGTACGGAATGATTCGATTGAAGCGAACCATTGTGCAGTCGCACGGTAAATAACCGGCTTTTTCGTGCGCCAATCATGCGGATACGAGTGCGTGATGAATGATAACTTTTTCAACGCACCTACTTTTTCGAGTGCTTCAGTAATGGCTTTATTTGCATCTTCGTAAAATAGTCCTTCAAAACCAGGTGCTTCGTCCGTCATCACACCACGATCATCGACAGGAGAGAGCACATCCAGACCGTATGATTTTGAGATATAGAAGTCATCTTCCCCGTGTCCAGGCGCCGTATGGACACATCCAGTACCTGCTTCTGCTGTAACATGTTCACCTAGCATAACGAGTGAATCACGGTCATATAATGGGTGCTTCCCCACAACTCGATCCAACTCAGAACCTTTTAGTTCACGTTCAACCGCATAGTCTTCCCAACCAATTTCCGTTGCTACGAAAGCAAGAAGATCTTTGGCAATTAAAAACTTCTCTTCTCCCACCTTCACAATTGCATATGTGAATTCTGGGTGAACTGAAATCCCAAGGTTTGCAGGAATCGTCCAAGGAGTCGTCGTCCAAATTAGGAATTGGACATCTGCATCAATGACGCCTAAACCGTCTTTAACAGGGAACCCAACGTAGATTGATGCTGACTTTTTGTCTTGGTATTCAATTTCTGCTTCTGCCAGTGCAGATTCACTTGATGGTGACCAGTAAACCGGCTTCAAACCTTTGTAGATGTAGCCTTTTTTCGCCATATCGCCAAATACTTTAATTTGACGAGCTTCAAAAGATGGCTTCAACGTAATATAAGGATTATCCCAATCGCCGCGTACACCAATACGCTTAAATTGTGAACGCTGACTGTCGATTTGACTATACGCATAGTCTTCACACATTTTACGGAATTCAGCAAGTGTGTGCTCTTTGCGTTTGACGCCTTTATTGACAAGCGCTTGCTCGATTGGCAAACCATGTGTATCCCAACCTGGGACATACGGTGCATGGAAGCCCGTCATTGATTTGTGACGGATAATCATATCTTTAAGTACTTTGTTAAGTGCGTGACCCATATGAAGATCGCCATTTGCATAAGGAGGTCCATCATGAAGGATGAAGTGAGGGCGACCTGCTGTCCGTTCCTGCACTAATTTGTAAATGTCCATCTGTTCCCATTTCTCTTGCATTTTCGGCTCGTTTGTCGGTAAACCTCCACGCATTGGGAAGTCTGTTTTCGGCATTAGTAATGTATCTTTGTATTCCATCTTGTATTCCTCCTTTTAATTTTGAAAGCGCTGGGGGAGGCCTCCCGCTATAAGCCAGACAGTTTGGCCGTCAGTCTTATAGTTTCGGCTATCCCGTTAAGGCTCCTTCGCTGTTTTCATTCGTAAAAACAAAAAAATCCCCCGCCCCTTAAAAAGGGACGAAGAATTAATCTCGCGTTACCACCCTACTTGCAGCAAACGAATTTGCTACCACTCAGACACCATAACGGGGTGTTTCCGGGACTGCGTACAATATCCGCAATCCGGCTCAGGAGTGATCTTCGTCTCCAATCTGTTGACCAGGCTTTCACCACCCCCGGCTCGCTAAACACAAATTTGGAAAGTACTTTCTCTTTCAATGCCTGTTTTTATCAATTACGCCTCAGCGGAACTTAAATTAGCGAGGAGTTTAAGTACCCGCTAATTCAAGTTACATATATGCACACTATTATAGGTGAGCATTCTGAAAAAAGTCAAGTTTACTCTTTATCTGCCGCTGCTTCCAGCAGTTCTGTATTCATTTCATACTCAAGTAAATGGTCCCAGTCATCTGACTGGATAAGATCAAGCTGTGCTTCAATCAGCATTTTGAAACGTGTACGGAATACTTTCGACTGTTTTTTCAAATCTTCAATTTCCATTGAAATCTTTCGCGAACGGGAAAGAGCTTCATTGACGATTCGGTCTGCATTCTTTTCCGCTTCTTTAATAATCAGTTGTGATTCCTTCATCGAGTTGCGACGGACATCCTCCGCAGCTTCCTGTGCAGTAAGAATCGACTTTTGCAATGTCTGTTCAATCGAATTAAAATGAGAAACCTGTTCATTCGATTGTTTCAAGTTACTTTTCAACGCTTTGTTTTCTTCAAGAATATTTTCAAAGTCCTTCATGATTTGCTCCAAAAACTCATTGACTTCATCTTCATCATAGCCGCGGAACTTGCTAGTGAATTCCTTATTATGTATATCAATTGGTGACAGAGCCATTTAAAGTATCCCCCTACAACATCATTTATATTCTATTATACATATTAGGGGCTTGGAAAACATCATTTTTCGAAAACTATTATCTGAAAAATCATTCTAACTTTCCGATGATTAGACGAATTTTGTCTTTTCTCGTTCTTCCTTCAATCGCTGTCATTTTAAATCGACCTGACCCTCGAATGGATAACATGTCCAATTCTTGCAATTCAAATGCGGGTTGATCTCGAACAACCCAGTTCACTTTCACTTTGTCGCCATGGATCAGTGATGCTGCTTTTTGACGCGAAATGTTGGCAAGTGCTGCAATAACGGTATCTAATCGCAATGAACTTACGATATGCATTTCCTCTGTCCAACTATCCGTGGCAGCAATCCAGTCTTCTGGCCGATTACTTTCTTCAACCGTTACTTTTGCTTTACCAATGGATAAAAAATTGGCGGTCATGTAGTCTTTCAACTCATGAGCTACTGTAAATTGCACCTCATCATCACCGACACGAATATCACCAAATTTTGAACGATCGATACCGAGTGACATCATCGAGCCAAGGATATCTTTATGCTCAAGTTTCAAGAATTTTGAAGCGTATTTTACATTGAACATGGAAATTTGATAATCATCCTTTTCCGGTACATAATAATCCGGATAGATAAGAATCCGCTTGCGCTCCGCCTCAACAAAAGCCCCATATGAGCCAACCAAAAGCATGGAGTTTCGAGCCAACGATTCTACAATAAACTGTTGCCTTGGGTCTAAAAACCCCGTCAATTTAGGAGCATAGCTATCCTCAACTTCACGTATCCAGCCAATCGCCATTTCGATGAACGGCTGCTCGTCTTTCCGAAAATGCTGAAATATAGTTTCCATTATTTTTGCTCCCCTTATAGAAAAATCCCCACCGAGGTGAGGACATTATCCTTAATCAATTATGTCCATACATCGGACATCCGCTGGAGGTTGTGCTAACAAGAGGGAAGGATTGACCTTCATCCTTCCACTTCAGCTTAAAGAAATATGATTTTCAGTACTGAAAAAACACCCGCTGAAATTAAGTTCAACGCAAATAACGCAACAATTGGGGATATATCAATCATGCCAAGTGGCGGTATGAACTTCCTAAAGAATCCTAAATACGGCTCTGTTATTTTTGCAAGGATTTGACCAAACTTTGTTTCTCGCATGGACGGTACCCACGACATTAAAATATAAATGACTAGGAGAATGGAATAAATTTGAAAAGCTTTTTCTACACCCTTAAAAATTAAATAAATTAGATTATCTGACATGCTAGTTCGTACACCTCATTCAAATTCTATCGTTCAAAGTAATCGGAAATTGCGCCAGCAACTTCCACATTTTCAGGCGTGCAAAGGAAAATATCCGTTCCTATTCGCTGGATGTCCCCACCAAGCGCAAAGACCGTACCACTTAGGAAGTCCACGATGCGGATCCCTTGGTCACGCTCAATTCGCTGCAAATTGACGACAACTGCACGTTTATTTTTCAGGTGTTCAGAAATATCTTGCGCTTCGGCATAGACACGCGGTTCAATTAAGATAACTTTAGAGGATTTCTGAATGCTTTGCAGGCTAACGACTGTTCCAGCTTGTTGTGGCTCCCCCATTGGTTGTTGCGGCTGCCTTCGCGCTTGTGGCTTGCGCGGTGGTGCCGGTGTCGGTGTCATTGCCGGTGGCTCTTTTACAGCGCGTTGTTCTTGTCGACGTGGCTGCTGCTGCTGCTGCTTTTCTTGTACATCGTCCTCTTCATCGTCCAAGTAAAACCATTTTTCAAACTTGTTTTTGATGCTCATGCGTCCTCCCCGCTTTCTGCTCCGACAAGTGCAGTCCCGATTCTGACATGAGTTGCACCTTCTTCGATTGCGATTATGAAGTCATTTGACATGCCCATAGACAATTGTGTACACGGAGCATGTGGCAATTCTTGTATGGCTATCTCGTCGCGAAGTTCCCGCAATGAGCGGAAGACCGAACGAATCAAGTCCTTATCTTCTGTGAAAGGGGCCATCGTCATCAAACCGACAATTCGTACTTTATCGTAAGCCCCCGCTTGTTCAATAAAAAGGTTGAGTTCAGCAGGTGTAACACCCGATTTACTTGCTTCACCAGAAACATTCACTTGAACAAAGCAATCAATTGGTTGATCTGCCCGCTTCTGGATTTCTTTTGCGACACTTATTCGATCAATGGAATGCAAATAGTCAATTTGATTGATGATATCTTTTACTTTTCTGCTTTGAATATTGCCGATAAAGTGCCAAACAGCGCCACTCTGAATCGTTTCCTGCTTTTCTAGAAGTACTTCTGGACGGTTTTCACCAAGATGCTCAAAACCCGCTTCCAGCAGCTCAGAAGCCCTTGCAACCGAAACTTCTTTGGTGACAGCTATCACAGTAATGTCCGATCGATCCCGACCTATACGGTCACAAGTTTCTTGTATATCATATTCAATTTTTTCAATTCGCTGTTGTAGATTATACATAATTATCACTACTTTTCACGTTTCTTAACATTCATTGTAACAAGTGGACGGATACATATCAATAATAAGTCATTTTTCGTCGCCTTTTTTACCTACAAGTACAATATCTTTTCCGATTGTTGTAATGTCTTCCAAACGAACTCTTTTAGAATCTTTCTCTTTGGCATCAAAGAAAAGAGTGCGTTCCCCACCGCCGACATGTAATGATTCAACTTTACCATTCTTAATATCAATAGTCGCATCTTGCACAAATCCGAGGAATGACCCTTTCGTTGCATCAATAACTTCTTTCTTTTGAATTTCCGAAAACCTCATACGACACCCTCCCTTAGAATGATTATATGTGCCTGCTAGATGCGGGTATGCAGGTATGTAGACGTCTCGATTTTAGACGGCTTTCATTAAAACAAAAACGAGATACCTTTATGGCATCTCGTTTTTTATTCAAATTAGCTGTTACACCAAAACATTGTTTACACTTTCTGATCCATTCCATCACGAATGATTTTCACCGCATTTTTCTCTAACCTTGAAATTTGTGCCTGTGAGATACCTAATTCTTTAGCAATCTCCGTCTGCGTTTGTCCTAAATAAAATCGTTTAGAAAGAATCGTCTGTTGCCGTTCGTCCATTTCAGAAACAGTCTCCTTCACAGAAACATACGTCAACCAACGTTCTTCTGAGACCGTTTTATCTTGCAGTTGATCCATCATATAGACGGGATCCCCACCGTCACTGTTAATCGGTTCGTGAAGGGACATTGGATCTTGAATTGCATCCAACGCAAACAAAATGTCATCCGCAGGTATTCCGGTCGCTTCCGACAAATCTGAAATGCGTGGTTCTTTCTGATTGTCATTGATAAACTGTTCTTTTGCCCTGATTGCCTTATACGCAATATCCCGCAGTGATCTTGATACGCGTATTGAATGATGATCACGTAGATGTCGTTTAATTTCCCCGACAATCATTGGGACTGCATACGTTGAAAACCGTACATTATGTTTCAAATCAAAGTTGTCAATCGATTTCAGTAAGCCGATGCAACCGACTTGAAATAAATCATCCGCTTGTTCGCCCCTGTACGCAAATCTTTGCACTAAACTTAAGACAAGTCGTAAATTGCCAATCACAAGCTCTTCCCTTGCGGAATGATCTCCACTTTGTAGCCTGATAAACGTTGCTTTCATCACTTCATTCGTGAGTAATGGCAATTCGGACGTATCGATTCCGCATATTTCTACTCTTGTACGCACCATTCGCTCTTCCTCCGCATTCTGTAGATGACTGTAAAAAGTAGTGTGTCCGCAGTCGTCCAGAATATGCGAAAAACCGGTTCTCCAATTTCAACCATCACACAATCGAATGATTTAATCTTTCTCGTAAATCCATAATAATTTTCTTTTCAAGTCGTGAAATATAGGACTGGGAAATGCCTAGTAATTCCGCAACTTCTTTTTGCGTCATTTCCACTTGTCCTGTCAAACCAAAGCGACACTCCATGATATAACGCTCACGTTCGTCAAGCGTACCGATTGCCTCAATCATATGTTGACGTTCAATTTTCTTTTCAACATCATCAATAATTATATGTTCATCTGTACCTAGAATATCGGATAGTAGTAATTCATTGCCATCGGCATCAGAATTTAGCGGTTCGTCAAAAGAAATTTCCGATCGAGTTCTGTTTGTTTTTCTCAAATGCATAAGAATTTCATTTTCAATACAACGAGATGCATACGTAGCCAATTTAATATTTTTATCGATTTTGAATGTCTCAATTGCTTTGATTAACCCGATTGCACCGATACTGATTAAGTCTTCGATATGTGTATTGGTATTATCAAAACGGCGAGCGATGTAAACAACTAAGCGGAGATTTTTTTCAATGAGCGTGTCACGTGCATTCATGTCACCTTCCATAAAAGCATGAATCGTTTTTGCTTCTTCTTCACGCGTTAATGGTTTCGGCAGTGATTCGTGGCCTCCGATATAGTATGTGCCATTTTTCTGTTTAAAAAAACTGGCAAGTACCGACACCCATTTCTTCAACTCACGTAGCATGTACAGCTCCCCTTTCTTAACTTGCATTTCTTCTGCTTAAGCATGTTTGCCTGCGGCGGAAGTCACAAATTTTGAACTGCGCCGGGGCGTAAATCATGTAGTGATTCCATTGCAGATACATGTAAAATGGCTTCTGCACCGTCTGGATAACGACGGTCATTTTTGGTCAGTACAATATAACCGGGTTGTAGCGTATTGCCTGCTCCAATTGTCCATTGATCGAATTTTAAACCTACCGCCCACGACCGTCCTTGAATCGTCATTAAACGTATTAACCGGATTGATCTCTGATAGTTATCAGGAAACCCCGCTAGCGAAGGAGTGCCCTGCGGATCCCAGGCAAGCATTGATTCCTTCAAATCCTCTGGCAAATGCTTTTCCACCGCCTTTAGTGCTATAAAATGGACTGGTGCGCCTGATAACGGCTCAGTACAGCTATTGCCCGAGTCAATGAATACATCTATCGGGATATCCCCTCCAAAAATATGGAGGGTGGATGACGATTTCAGTTCTGAAACATGACGTGCTGTCCTCACATCCAACCATTTCTTGTTCATGAAATAGAGGGCAACATACGCCACCACCGCATAGCTTAGGACGTTTAGCGACGAACTGACCGTCTGAATACGAAAGTGGAACGCAGTTAATAATCCGCCAGCAAATACTGCTCCAACCAATACCATTGCCGCAGATTTCTTCCATGGTTCAAAAGCTTTGCCAAATGCGCAGAGCGTCATGCCCATAAAAGACAACACAACAGCGATGGCGGACGATGGAAAAATGGTGACAGGCAATGCACCTACAAAGGAGGCGAACAATAAGCGTCCGCGGGCGGCTTGAACGTTTCCCACTTTGTTAGCAAATGATAAGATAGCATAATTAAACAGCATATTTACTCCAACAATGAGTTCCCCGTACATAGACCGTCCTCCTTGCAACCTACGATAGCATCTATCTGTCGCAATGTTTGTCGGAACGAAGGCCATAAAAAAAAAAGAAATCGACAGTATTCGATGCATAATAGAACAATAGCGCTGGAGCATAGACGCAAAGTCTATATATCGGGATTTTATAAGCAATAAAAAAAGCTTTCCAAAAGTATACATACACTTTTGGAAAGCTTTTAATTGTTCTTTATCGTTATCGACGACGATTACGCAAAAACGTCGGGATATCAAGCGCATCATCTTGTTGGGTACTCTGTTGCTGACGCGCCGGTTCTGGTTGTTGGAACTGTGGTGCTTCTTCTCTGCGTTCACGTATAGGTGATGCAGGCTGTTCAGGTTGCGAACGGCTTGTCCCAAGGCCTGTGCCTCTTGAAGGTCGTGCTGACATTAGCTGTACCTCGCTAAAGCCTGTTGCAATAACTGTGACAATAATCTCATCTTTCAAATCGTCATTGATGATAGAACCGAAGATCATATTCACATCTTCATCAGATGCAGAAGCTACAATATCGGCTGCTTCCTGAACTTCAAACAAACTTAAATTTGAACCGCCTGTTATATTCATGATTACACCTTTTGCACCGTCAATTGATGTTTCTAACAACGGGCTCGATATAGCTTTCTTCGCTGCTTCAGCTGCTCGGCTTTCTCCCGTAGACATCCCAATCCCCATAAGCGCAGAACCTTTGTTCGACATAATAGTCTTTACATCAGCAAAATCCAAGTTAATGAGACCCGGAGTCGCTATTAAATCAGAAATGCCTTGAACCCCTTGACGAAGGACATTATCCGCTTCACGGAACGCTTCTAGCATCGGCGTGTTTTTATCTACAATTTCTAGTAATTTATCATTCGGAATAACGATTAACGTGTCCACAGACTCTTTCATCGCAGTGATTCCACCAATTGCCTGTGTAGAACGTTTACGTCCTTCAAATGTAAACGGTTTTGTCACAACACCTACAGTCAATGCTCCAAGATCCTTTGCAATTTGTGAGATAACAGGAGCGGCGCCAGTTCCAGTTCCACCGCCCATGCCAGCAGTCACAAATACCATATCTGCTCCACGTAAAACTTCTTCTAGCTGCTCTTTACTTTCTTCAGCAGCTTTTTTACCAACTTCCGGATTTGCACCCGCTCCAAGTCCGCGCGTCAGTTTACCGCCAATTTGCAATTTCACTTCAGCACTTGATAGGTTGAGAGCTTGTGCATCTGTATTGACTGCAATAAACTCTACACCCCGTACACCATGTTCAATCATCCGATTTACAGCATTATTACCACCGCCGCCAACACCGATTACTTTGATAACCGCAAGGTCGTCGACATTCGTATCAAATTCCAGCATCGTCTCTCCTCCTCATCCAATTAACCTACAAAACTGTTATTTATCCTATCACTCAAAGAAATTATCAAACACTTTCTTCGCTTTATCGAAAAGACCAGGCTTCTTTTCCTTACTTTGTTCAACTGGCTTTTTCTTATTACTTTGGGCTGGTACATGATTGTCAAGTGCTGCTACTGTTTCGGATTCCGATACATGTCCAAAATAGGCATCTTGCATATGTGCGTAGCGTATCAGACCTACCGCCGTCGTGTACATTGGCTCCCGAACACCGATATATTCTGGTGTGTGGATACGGACTCTAGTTTTCAATACATGTCTAGCAAGCTGCAAAATACCATCGAGCTTCGTAATGCCTCCAGTTAGGACGACACCACCTGGTAAATCGCGTATACCCATCCGGTAGAACTCCTCCAAGATAAGATCGAAAAGTTCTTCTAGCCGAACACCGATGATTTCCGATATGTATCGTTGGCTGTACTGATCCTTTGAATCCGCACCAATGACAGGTACTTCAAATAATTCATCATCGGAAGCATCATCCGAATAAGCATGGCCATATTGATGTTTGATTTTTCTAGCCTGTTCGGTTGGCGTTTTTAATATGATCGATAAATCTTTTGTAATATGATCCCCGCCAACAGGAATGACTGCCGTCGCCATAAGACGATTTTCACCGAATATGGCAATCGTCGTAGAACCACCACCAATATCGATGAATGCTGTCCCATGATTTTTTTCATCATTCGTCAAAGCAAATGTTCCCGCCGCCAGCGGTTGCAGATAAATTTCACGAATGGTTAGACCTGCCCGTTCAACACATCGTAAAATATTGTGAACTAACGTTTTAGATGTAGTAATTAGCGTTCCATCCATCTCTAGACGAACACCAATCATGCCGCGCGGATCCGTAATCTCATCATAATCATCCACAATAAATTGTTTTGGAATAATATTGACGATTTCCCGTTCGGGTGGCACGGACATTACTTGTGCTGATTTCATGACGCGTTCCAAGTCATCGTCTGTAATTTCACGGTTTTCCGAGTTGACCGCCACGACACCTTTCACGTCTTGCAATGAAATACCATTTGCAGGGATACCAAGAATAACTTCGCGAATTTGCATCCCAATCATCCGCTCTGCTTGGTCAACCGCCTTACGAATGGATTGAACTGTTGCGTCAATATCGATGATCGTTCCTTTTCGAATCCCAGCTGATTGGACATTGCCGACTCCAATCACGTGCAAGGATCCACTATCCACTTCACCGATTAATACTTTAACTGTCGAAGAACCTATATCAAGTGATACATATAATTCTGATTGGCTCAAGCTAGCACCTCCCATTGCAACTCTTGCATAATACTTTAATAACACTTATCTCTTATTCTATTGTATCACAGGTGCATTGTCTAAATATTTTCGACATCCATTGCTCAAATCCTCTATTCTGACGGATTTGTATTGGAATGTTTACCCCGCTCCGCCCATTTCGAAAGTAAAATCCTTCGAATAACGGCGATATTTTGGAATAACCTGACGCCAAATGCGAATACCGCCGCTAGATACAAGTCGACTCCCAGATGCACCCCTAGGAACGCCAGGACAGCCGCTAGGACGATGTTGAAGAAGAATCCCGTCACGAACACCTTATCATCGTACACTTGCTGTAAATGAGCCCTGATACCTCCAAACAATGTATCGAGGGCGGCGAGTACAGCAATCGATAAGTAATTGCCATATATTTGTGGAATTTGTATATCCGATAATAAACCAAGTGAAATCCCGAGTATAAGCCCGAGTAATGGCAACCACATAGTTATTCCCCTTTCGGCAATTCCTTTAAATATTGATTGTATAATTTTTCTGGAAAGCCGCGGATCTCAATTGACGCTTCCGGTTTTCTAATATCAAGAAGAAGATTATCAAGATAAAAATCATCATGAATTGGCGAGGCCGCTAAATAATTGTACATCTTTTCACTTTCCGTTAACGAAGCGGAAATAATTTTCATCGTGAAAGGCGGTGTCGATACATTCAATCCATTAACCGTCGTTATGCCATTAATATCTCTTATCGAACTCAACGTTGTAAATCGTTTACCATCAATTTCAAGGGTGAAACCATTGTAACGATTCACTTCATTCACGAAACGTGTCAGGAGATCCGGAGAAATACCAGTAATGGGCGTACCAAATGCAACACTTTCTGCTGAGGGCCGTACCTCAATCACAATTCCCGGTCCTTCAACATCTGTCATACCCGCTTGCCGATAAAGGTTGTCCACCGTTTCAGCAAGTGCTTTTCCTGTATTCTCATCACTTAGCGATTTATAGGTATTGATGGTTTTATCTAGTTCACGAATTTCGGATAGTAGTTCGGAGTGAAACTGCTTTTCCGTTGAAAGTTCATGGCGAATCGTCCAAATATCTCGCGTATCACGTTCCTCGGGGGTTTTCATGGAATTATATTGGATCGCTATCATAAACCCGACGATTAGCAAGATAAATGTGAACTTCCAATGTATAACTTTTTTCATCCACTCTGCCCCCTATCCATTTTTCAGCCCTCGGTCCTCAATGCAGATAAATGGATTTCCTTCAGTTGTTCAGTTGTCACAACGATGTTATCCCGGACCAAGCTATCAATTACCCCACCCTTTAAACTCAGAGCAGAAGACAATACATGCATATCCCCAATCGCCTCAATCACAAATGGCGCTGGGAAAGTCTTACCGTCAATCGTAATCACAGGGCCTGTACATTTTATATACGAATTAGACGTTATTCTTTGTCCATTGATCGCTAATCCTTGCGCTCCGGAGATTCTTAGTTCATTAACAACCCGAAAAATATGGCTTTCATGAACAATGTAATCATTTGGATTTTGTTCCACCGGATCATAATCAGCATCTTTCAAGGTAATTTTGACGCCTTGTCCGACAGCTGGGATTACACCAAGCAGCAAGCGAAGGTCTTGTGCTTCTTCAACGAGATCAGCATGATCTTCCTCTCTTGTGGAAAAAGAACGTTCATACGTACGTATCTCCTCCTGCTTGGCGGCGATTTCATCAGTTAACTCCTTATTTCGCTCTTGTTGCCTTATTAAATTTTCTCGATACTTTTCTTCGTTTAAAGACGTCTGGAATTGCGCGCCATCCATTTCCTCATGCGTACCACCGAGTGTGCGATAGGAGAACGCGAGGATGAAACCGAGCACGAGAAAGACGACAGAAAAAAGAATATGCCTTCCTCTCTTCTTGTATTCCTCATTCGACTTCTTCGTCAACCGATTCAGCCTCCTCTTCCACAAGTCCGTATTCTTTACTAAATGGAATAAAGAATGTCCCGACCTCCATATCAATCACACCTTTTTCATACCCTTTCAATTGAGCGGTGATCTCTGGATAGAAGTCCATTTTTTCTGCAAAAGTGGAAATGACCGCTCGTACCTCAAACCCATCATCCATATAAACCGTGATGCGATCTGTATCTTCTGCCGTCCCATCAAAAATGATTTCAGATACTATTTGATAGACATTGTCTTCCATTTTCAATAACTGCGCAGTGATTCGTTTTCGACTAGCTTCGTCACTAAAATTATTTAATATAGGGACTTCCGCATCCAATGGTAACATCTCGACCGGAAATATCTTACCATTTTCCAGCAGTAAGTTATATTGGCCAGCCTTTTCTATATAAGCGACCGTCTCCCATTCTGTGATGACAATTTCGATATTCCGCAACCACTTCCGCGAAACCTCTACATGTTGTACCCCATTAATGGCACTCATTGTTTCTTCGATTTTCGCTGTCCGAAAACTCCATAGGGGGCTGTCCGCTGTAAGGCCACTCTGTTCTTTGTAAAATGACGTCTCATGGAGATTCGCACCGCTCACAGTAACTTCCCCTATTTTACTAAATGGTGATTGGAAATAGAGGATAGCGAGGAGCGCAACAACAAACACAGTCAACATGAACAGGAATTTCTTATTCGTCCTTCTACGACGCTTCTCGCGCATAGAAGGAATCCGCTCCTCAATATCAATGACTTTGTCCATTTTGGCTCCCCCTCTCTCAACTTGAATGATGACGCGTTGTAAAGTGCATAATGGTTCCGGCTGCCATCCACGTCGTCATCAACGATGAACCTCCATAACTGATAAAAGGCAATGTAACACCCGTTACGGGCAAAAGCCCCGATACTACACCGACATTTAGAAATGTTTGAAAGATAATCATTGATCCCATACCTGCCACCATAAGAAACGCATAACGTCCTTTTGTTCGAATCGCAATGCCGAATGTGGTCAACAACAACACGGCGAATAACAATATGACCACCGTTGCTCCAACAAATCCTGTTTCTTCCGCAATAATTGAAAAGATGAAATCATTTTGGGGCTCTGGCAAATATAAATACTTCTGACGACTATTGCCGTAACCATGCCCCAACAAACCGCCTGGCGCGATAGCAAACAGCGACTGAATCCCTTGGAAGCCTTTACCGAGCGGGTCACTCCAAGGATCGATATAGGATTTAATACGGTCCAATCGGTAAGGTGCTGACGCGATCAGTGCGACAAAAGCCGCAAGCCCCCCCGCTCCGAGAAATGCAAAAAATTTCAGTGGATAACCGGCAATGAACAAAATGACAAAAGCAGAGACAATCATAATAACCGCCGAGCCCAAATCAGGTTGTAGCATGATTAAACCAAATGGCAGAAGAATGAGTCCGAAATGACTAAACCGGAAGATCCCTTTTCCACTTGTGGTATTCATGCTACATGCCAGTTTCCCAATAAGTGCAACTTTAATGAATTCAGCGGGCTGTATACTAAAAGGCCCTAAGGCAATCCAACTCTGTGACCCATTCCGTACCGCACCAATGCCCGGTATAAGAACTGCCACAAGCAACAGAATTGCCGCGTAATAGAACAACGTCCACATTTTGGGGTTCGATGTCAGCGGACTTGTCATAATGACAACCGCAATCCCAATCGATACTGCCATATAAATGCCTTGTTTCACGATGAACGGCAAAGAATCCGTATAATGGACAGCACCCCAATACGAACCCGCCGAATGGACAAAGGCCAATCCTATGAATGACAGCGCCACGGCCGAAACGATAAATAACGTTTTCAACTTACCTTCCAGTGAACGCATCCTTCCGCAAATTTGCTTAATTGTATATATTGGTAAAAATTTGCCAACACTTACTTTATAGCTGCATGACTGCCTCTATGAATTGATCCCCTCGCGCCTCAAAACTAGGGTACTGATCCCAACTTGCGCAAGCCGGCGACAATAAGATAATATCCCCTGACTCCGTAAGTGGATACGCCTTCTGCACGGCATCCGTGACATTATCGGCCCGTATTATTTTTTGAATTCCGCAGGATTCAGCAAAGGTGGCAAATTTCTCAGCGGTCTCACCAAGTACAACTACAGCTTTGCTGTTAGCCATATAGGGTCTTAATTCCTCAAAGGATTGCCCACGATCCAGTCCACCCGCAAGAAGAATTGTCGGCACATTGAACGCTGCCAATGCACTTTTTGTAGCGAGCGTGTTCGTTGCTTTTGAATCATTGTAAAACTTACGGCCTTTCAATTCTTTAACGAATTGCATTCGATGTCGAACACCCGTAAAGGAACTGAGTACATTTTCGATTGCTGTTTTGTCACAGCCCGAAAGGATTGCAGCTGCAGTTGCGGCAAGAATATTTTCTAAATTATGCAGACCCGGTAACTTGATGACGGATCGATTTACATAAGGTTCCCCATTCCAGTATATTTGCTCATCATCTGCCGATATACCGTGTGTTTTCATGCCAGTAAGTGAAAAAGGAACTTTTTTAGCATCAGAACGAAGTGCATAATTTCGAAGTTCAGGCTGATCATCATTGTAAATAAAGTAATCCTCTGGAGTTTGATTGCTCGATATTGCAGACTTTGCAAGAGCATACGCCTCAGACGATCCGTGATAATCCAGATGAGCATCATACAAATTCGTCCAAATGGCGATACTAGGTCGGAACGTCTCTGTTCCCATTAGTTGAAACGACGAAGCTTCTAATACGATAATATTATCTCTCGTCGCTTCTTCGGCAACTGCACATGATACTGTACCAATGTTTCCAGCAATTAGCGGATGCTTACCACCAATATTTAGCATATGGTACAGCAATGTTGTCGTCGTCGTTTTACCATTAGATCCTGTAATCGCTATGATTGGCGCTTCACTGATCCTGGATGTGAGTTCTATTTCTGTCCATACAGGAATTTTTTTCTTAAGTGCTTCTGCAACAACCAGATTGCTGTATGGGATTCCTGGGTTCTTCACGACAAGATCAAAGCCTTCATCGAGAATTCCCGAAGGATGACCACCGCAGATGACTTGAATTCCTTCTAAGCGTAGAGCGGCAGCTTCTTCATTACCTTCATCCGGTGAAGCATCATTTACTGTCACATGCGCCCCAGCGCTATGTAACAGTTTGGATGCAGCGAAACCACTTTTCGCAAGACCAAGTACAAGCACTTTCATTCCGTTGAACTGATCGACATTTTTCACTTACATCACCTCCAACAAGACAGGGATAATAGCTGCCAAAAGCGCAATTCCCCAAAAAACAATCACAATTTTCCACTCTGACCAACGCGATAATTCGAAATGATGGTGAATTGGGGTCATTTTGAAAACCCGCTTACCAGTCGTTTTAAAACTAATCACCTGAATAATGACAGAAAGCGTTTCGATTACATAGACGATCCCAATAAGAAGTAAAAGGAATTCCTGTTTGATCAATACTGATAACATGGCGAGTGTACCGCCAAGTGCCAATGATCCGGTATCCCCCATAAATACTTTTGCTGGTTTGACATTAAAAATAAGAAAACCAAGCATTGCGCCCGAAACGACAAAAGCAAATAATGCGATATCATGCTGACCATAAAGCAATGCAAGAACACCAAATGCACCGAAAGCAATTGACGACGAACCTCCAACAAGCCCATCCAATCCGTCTGTCAAATTTACAGCATTGGAGAAACCAACAAGCCAGAAAATAAGAAAGCCAACGTAAAACACACCCAATTCCATTTCAAAACTCGTGAATGGAATTTGTACTGCCGTGTCAAAAGGTCCTAATTTCAGAAGGAAGAATGCGATGACGGCAACGATAATCTGACCGATTAGCTTTTGGATTGAGGTCAATCCTAGATTCCGTTTTAATACGACGATTATGAAATCATCTAGAAAACCAATGATGCCAAAACCAACGAGAACGAGCAAAAGCACGATCGTTTGAGTTGTCATAACATCGTATATGTATGAAAGGGCAAGCGTGGAAATAATGATGGAACCGATAAAAATAAGCCCCCCCATCGTAGGTGTACCCGCTTTTTTCTGATGGGTTTTCGGTCCTTCCTCGCGAATGCTTTGCCCAAACTTCAATCTTCTGAGGGCAGGGATGATAACAAATCCCAGTAGTGCTGAAATAATGAATGCAACGGCAATGGCCGTTAGAATTGTGACGAGTGTCATACTTTTTTCTCCTTCTATCTCCCAAAACAGCTTTTATAAACTGCCCCAGACTCTTCATTTGGAAATTTTACTCTGTATATACGTGAATAACATCATCGACCGTAATGAGTGTGTCAGCAGCAGGTATTTGGAATTTTACTTTTTCCCCAGAACCATGCCATTCCAGACGGTACGTATATAATGTACCCGTGATTTGCTTTTTGGTCATACCTGTCAAATCAGGTGCCCGATGAGTCATCTCATCGCCCCATTTGTATAACTTTTCAAGTTGATCTTCCCGCTTTGTAATGCCTGCTAGTGGGGCTATTTCTTCCATGATTCGACCGACAATAGGGGCTGCAATAACGCCACCAAATTGTGTTGCATTTTTCGGACTGTCAACAGCGACATAGACAAGTAATTCGGGATCATCTGCCGGGGCAAAACCTATAAATGACACAATATAATCCCCGTCTTTATATTTCCCATCAACAACCTTCTGTGCAGTCCCCGTCTTTCCTCCAACCCGTAACCCATCAACAAAAGCTTTACCGCCAGAGCCATTGGCAACAACCGATTCCAGCGCTTCCCTTACTTGCTTGGAAGTTTCGTCACTAACGACTCGCCTTTGCATCTCTGGTTCGAATAATTGAAGCGTCTTGCCTTTATCATCTGTTATTTCTTTGACAATATACGGACGATATAAGTAACCACCGTTTATTGCCGCTGCGACCGCTTGCACTTGTTGAATCGGCGTTACCGAAATCCCTTGGCCAAATGAAGTTGTTGCCTGTTCTACAGGACCAAAGTTCTTTTCAGTAAAAAGAATTCCTTTTGATTCTCCGGCAATTCCCGACCCTGTCGATTGTCCAAAACCGAAGTCACGGATATATTTATTCAGTTTTTCGGGGCCTAAACGCTGACCAATTTCCACAAATCCTGGGTTACATGAATTCTCGACAACTTGGAGGAATGTTTGATCCTTATGTCCTGCCCTTTTCCAACAACGAAGCCTCGCATTGGCAACCTTCACATAACCCGGATCATAAAATTGATCATGTTGGAGATCAACGACCTTTTCTTCAAGTCCCGCCGCAAGCGTAATAATTTTAAATGTTGAACCTGGCTCAAACGTCATCCAAACAGGTAAATTTCGATTGTAAATACTTGGATCCACATTTTGATAATGAGCAGGATCAAAAGTCGGCGCTGAGGCAAGCGACAGTATTTCTCCCGTTTTCGGATTCATGATTATCCCAAGCGCTTGGGTAGCATCGTACTTTTCCATCGCCTGTAACAATTCGCGCTCCAAGACTCTCTGCATCCCTAAGTCAATTGTCAACCCAACGTTCGCGCCCTTGCCACCTGTCTTAAAACCATCGTCGACATGTGGTAGCGGGATTCCTTTGGCATCTGTATACAAACGGATTTTATCGCCCGTTCCGCTCAATATTTGATTGTATGCGTATTCGATACCCGCCAATCCATCATTGTCATATCCGGTAAAGCCAATCAGCCGTGATAACAACTCACCATTTGGATAATTCCTAACAAAATCTACCCCTGTATACAACCCATCGATTTGTAAAAGTGCAATCTCATCGGCTTGCTCTTTAGTAATATTTTTTCCTTCAGGCGCCAATTTCACCATATAATCCGCTTTGTCCATCTTCTCTTCTAATTTTGCCGCATCCATACCAAGAATGGGCGCCAATTGCGCTGCCGCACTGGCTACCTCAGGATTTTGTGCGGGCATGAAATATAAAGTTGGTGCTAACCTACTTCCAACAATAAGATTCCCTTTTCGATCCACAATATCCCCGCGCATCCCGCCAAACGGAATTTCACGATCCCAGTTTTCTTCTGCACGTCCTTTCAGTAATTCATGCCTAATAATTTGTACATGGAATAGTTTACCGACGACCATTATAAGCAAAATGATAAAGATAACAAAGACTGCTCTTAATCTTTTTTTAGATTGTAAACCGATAAAAGTCCGCAGTGCCTACACCTCTTGTTTTTCTATAAGCGTATGATGCATTGCGGACTGCTATTCGTTAACCACCAACAATACTCTCTTCTTCTGGGATTTCTTTTTCAGGTTTATAGATATCGACAGGCGATTTTAGTTGCACAACAACAGGTTCATTTGGTTCAATAACCGTCCCTTTAGACAAACTCTGCTCCGTTACATAGCCATCCCCGTTGATGCGTATATCAAGCCCAGATAACATTTTAAAGCTTAGAACCATTTTTTTCGACCATCCTGTGAAATCAGGCAATGTTGTCGCACCTGCTGTCTGTAACAAGACAACTGATCCTTCCGTAAGCTTTGTGCCAGCAGAAGGATATTGGCGTTCAATCCGTCCTCCCTCGCCGACTATAACGGGATCGAATCCATCTTTCTTCAGTTGCGCAATAACTTCAGTAGAATCCTTATCGACCGTCTCACGTACAACAGTCGCCTCTACCACATCTTCCCCGTTCGGAAGGATATTCATATACCGTAAACTATTCTCCATAATGGAAGTGAACAGTTCTGCAACCGGAATTGAACCATGCTTCCCTTCCTTTAGCTCAGGCTGTTGCACAAAAACATACGTAATGAGTTGTGGATCTTCTACAGGTGCCATACCAAGAAATGAATAGAGGTAGTTACTACCACCTTTTAAATAACGCCCATTTGGTCCTGGTATCTCCGCGGTTCCCGTTTTCCCAGCAACTGTATACCCATTCAAAGCAAACTTCTTACCCGAGCCATGTTCCCCCGTAATTGTCGAGGCAAGTACTTCCCTTACTTCTTTAGCAGTTGCCGCCGATATAGGACTATCATGTTCTTCCGGCTGTTGATTCTTTACGACTTCATCTGTGTTAGGATTCGTAATTTTGTCAATCACATAAGGCTTCATCATGACCCCATTGTTCGCAATCGCTGTCGCAGCCTGGATCATCTGCATCGCCGTCACAGTTGAACCTTGTCCATAGGAAGTTGTCAACCTTTCCGAAGGATACGTATCCAAAATCACCCCTGGTGCCTCATTCGGCAAATCAATCCCAGTCTTTTCTCCAAAGCCAAATTTACGAATATATTCTATGAACGTCTTATCTCCTAGCCGTTCCAGTAGATACGCCATAGCAACGTTGGACGATCTTTGGAATCCTTCCAAATAGGTGATTGTTCCCCACCCTTTACGGTTGTTAACATCCCCGATGATTCGATCGAAAATCTTATATTGACCCGATTGGAACCAAGCGTTTGGATCCCACTTTTTTTCTTCGATGGCAGCAGCTAGTGTAAACATTTTCATCGTCGATCCTGGCTCAATCGTTGTTTCAAGCGCTTCGTTCAACCAGTTTTCCGTTAGACCTTCTCGTGTAGCCGGGTGGAACGACGGACGCTGACTCATCGCAAGTATTTCTCCCGTTTTTGGGTTCGCGACAACTACCAACATCTTTTTAGGTGAATATTCACTTTCCACACGAGTCATGGCATCTTCTACGAAACTTTGAATCGTTTTATCAATCGTTAGCTGAATGTCATGACCATCTTGAGCAGGTGTAACCACTTCATCTGCTTTTGGTAATTTGAAACCCCATCCATCTGAACGGAAATTCATTTTACCATCCGTTCCCGTCAACTCTTTATCGTACGTTTTCTCAAGTCCCATCTTCCCAACCGTAGTTAAGTTTCCATCTTCATCTTCTTCTCTCATTGCAAATCCAACCAAATAAGAAGCAAAAACACCATTCGGATAAAATCTTTTTTGATCTTCTAGGAATTGAATACCTGATAACTCTTTCTCTTTAAGTTCTTCTCGGATGGCAAGGACCGTTTCATGGCTAATATCACGCCCCGCCTTTCCAAGTTCTAATTGATATTTCCCCCGACTCGCATAATCCGTAATGCGAGCGAGTATATCCGCTTTTTCAAGCGGTATATGCTTGGACAATACTTCTGCCGTTGCGTCATAATTCGCCTTCTTGACATGACGAGGCGTTTTGGACCCTTTAGACGCCTTTTTGTCCAATATAACAATCATTTTATAACTTAAAGTATCGGCAGCAATCAACGCACCATTGCGATCAACAATCGTTCCCCGTTCTGCCTTCAACACCGATTCTCTTGCATATTTCGCTTCCGCAAGCGCTGCCATCGCTCGCCCTTCTGCTTGCCCCGTCACTTGAATAAAAAGCATTCTTCCAAACAAAAGGAAAAAGAGCCCTCCGTATAGCATAAACATCAGAAAGGCTCCCCATTGAAATCGAAATTTCTTTTTCATCGTCCTGGCACAACCTTTACGTTGTTCTCGTTCGGATTCAAGCCGAGCTCCTTCGCTTTCTCCCATATCCGTTCATATGTGGATCTTTCTTTCACTTGGATGGACAATTCCATATTCTGTTTGGCTGTTTCCGCAATATCTTTCCCTATCAATTGCACTTCCTTATTCGTACCGTTAATTTGGGATTGCGTATGTAAGATCATAGTTGAGAAAAGCACGAGAGACGTTGCAAACAGCACCATTAAGAATTTTTCCCCAACAGAAAAGACTTTTCGTGTAGGTCGTATTTGCGGTTGCTTTTTAGGTACTTCTGGTACTTCAAGCTCTCGTACATATGACGTTTGAAATTTCCTCTGTTCTAGTGCCATTAATCAACTTCCCCCTTCATCTTTTTTCGGCAATTCTAAGTTTTGCCGATCTAGACCGCTTATTTTCTTCTATCTCTTTGTCATCTGGCACAATCGGCTTCCTTGTCACCAGTTTTAATATAGGTTCCATTCCCTCTGGTATGACCGGCAAGTTCGGCGGTAATTCCGGGTAGGATGATGCCTCTTTGAAGATGGTTTTACATAGTCGATCCTCTAACGAATGAAACGTAATAACGCTAAGTCGTCCACCTGGATTTAGCAATGTAATTGCATCTTCCAAAGACTCCTCAGCTGCGCCAAGTTCATCATTTACAGCTATTCGAATTGCCTGGAATACTCTTTTCGCAGGATGACCGCCTGTCCGTCTTTTAGCCGCTGGAATTCCAGCTTTAATAAGTTCGGCAAGTTCAGCAGTTGTACGAATTGGAGCTTGTTCTCTTGCAGCCTCAATTTTACGTACAATGCTTTTCGAGAATTTCTCTTCGCCATATCTAAAAAAGATACGTACTAAATCTTCATAAGACCAGTCATTCACAACATCGTACGCTGTTAACGGAGCATCCATATCCATCCGCATATCAAGCGGAGCATCATGATTATAGCTAAATCCACGCTCAGGTGTATCGAGCTGCGGCGATGACACTCCTAAATCATAAAGGATTCCATCGACAAACGGGACGCCAATTTTAGCCAATTCAGATTTCAAGTTTCTGAAATTCGAATGGACAAACGTCACCTGCGGAAGATAATCCTTCAGTCGCTCTTTGGCAACTTCTATCGCCGTTGTATCCTGATCAAAACAAATAAGCCTGCCTTGCGGCGATAATTGTTTAACAATTTCCTTGCTATGCCCAGCTCCACCAAGCGTACAGTCGACGTAGATACCATCACTTTTTATATCTAGACCTTCGACGGCTTCGTGAAGTAATACAGTTGTGTGGTTGAACATTGAAACCGCCCACTTCCTTAAACTTTTTTTAAATCAAATTTGATGAATTAAGTTAGAAATCAAAATCAATAATGTTTTCCGCGATTTCGTTAAATGATTGTTCGGATTCATCGTAATAAGCATCCCATAACGATTTAGCCCAAATTTCAATTCTTCCCGAAACTCCGAGAACTACACACTCTTTTTCAACTTTCGCATATTGAAGCAATGATGATGGAATATTGACGCGTCCCTGTTTGTCCAGTTCAACTTCCGTTGCACCAGAAAAGAAAAAACGTGTAAATGCACGTGCGTCTTTCTTTGTAACGGGCAATGCTTTTAATTTTTCTTCAAGTCGTTTCCATTCATCCATAGGGTAACCGAAGAGACAGTTGTCCAATCCGCGAGTCAACACAAATCCATCACCAAGATGCTCCCGGAATTTCGAGGGAACGATCAGACGACCTTTTGTATCGATAGTATGCTGATATTCGCCCATGAACATACTCTTCACCCCACTATATGAAATAAATGTACCACATCCCCCCACTTTCCTCCACCGATAACTTAACTTTCATCGTAATTTTAGTTAAAAATGTGTCAATAGTACTTGTTCCAGTGAGACTATTCTGAAAACTCATGGATAACAAGCGTTTTACAAATTGAATGATGTAGACCAGCCTTCACTAAAAAACTCTTACCCACACAATTGTGTAGGTAAGAGTTTTACATGCGTCTACTTTTATAAGTAAACGACTTTATGCGTTCCATCCATTTCAAAAGGTAATTGTAACAGGTCCTTAATAAGCGTCGGACCGTAACTATTCAAATAAGCATAGGGTGCATAAAGCCTTTCTTGCAACGAACCTTCCGGGAATAGCTCGCCTTCCATCGTACTAAATGCGCGGAGTACAGCATCGTGTTTTAACAAAAGTGCATCATCCGCTTTTCCCTTTAAATAATCTAACTGCTTCGTATGCAACGAAAGATTTTTTTGCAGCAATTCTTGCATAACTGTCCCGCGCTGTTCTGACAACTCTGCAATTTTTTCATACTGCACACGCAGTATTTGTTCAGTTTCATCCAAAACCGCATTAAAGTCTTCGTCTTGTAATCCTTCGACGAATTGCTCCCGTGCAGTAAAGACCTGTCCAGACATGACATCACCAACAGTGAAGGAGTTCTTGTCCAACAGCTGTTTCACTTGCGGTGTGACTAGTGTGATCGATATGCGCGGGACGATAATTGGCATTTTTAGACCGAAAAGATGAAATGCCTCTTTCAACAATGCCCAATAAGCAATTTCCCCTGGACCACCTACGAAAGCAAGCACCGGAAAGACTAGGTCCTGCATGATGGGTCTTGTTGCAACATTATTACTCAACAACCACGGCTGTTCCCCAGCAATTTGTAGCATTTCGGCCGTTGTAAACCGAAGACCCAAACTATCGTTGACAAAATAACCATCTTTTCTAGATAGTAAAACACGTCCTGTTTCATGGACGTAAAATAAGTTTGCGGCATCCATTTCGGCACTAATCGGCTCGCCAAATCCTTGCGCGGCAAACCGTTTTTCCTTGTCCACTACTTTAGCCGCAAGTTGTTCGGACTCTTCAATCATCCGTATAAAATAACTCGCTTCAAGTTGACGTAACGGTTTATATGCTGAGTCGATGAACAACAGACCTTCCTCTCGGAATAGTCCATTCATTAGTCGGACAAAGAAACCTGTGAATGTCTCTTCCTGCTGTACCGCTTCCAGCACTTCATCCTTAAGGTCTTTCGTATAAGACGTTTCACCGTATTTGCTGAAAACATCTTTGATAAACGACGTCATCTGCACACTATCATATGTCGCATCGGATGCCATTAGTTTCAAGACAAATGTTTCACGATATTGCTGTTTCATGGCACGGCCATTTAGTTCTGTATAGGTATGATTAATTTCATTAAGATCATGGTCTTCACCTGCAACCCAGAACACAGGGACAACAGGTACATCAAGCGCCTTGCGTTGCTCCCTTGCGAGTAAGATGACAGTAATCGCTTTATGAACCGAGTATAGAGGTCCCGTCAGTACGCCTGCTTGTTGACCACCAATGACAACAACCGCATTTTCTGCAAGTTCTTTAAGATGCTTGTCCGTATTTGGCGATATACCAAAAGGTTCCATGAAAGAACGAACGGTTTCCGCTAGCTGACTTCTTTCAAACGGACGACCCTTAAGCTCTTCCACCCTTTTAGGATAAGAACTGCTTTCATTGCCATAATCAAAAAACGTATGTAAAAATTCCTTATCGTTGTTATATGATTGCATCACCTTATTGTTCCCCTGCAATGCCAATACGTCCAATTTCATTATTCATGCCCCTTTGTCACTTTAAGTATGAACAGAGTATAGCATTTCAGGCCCTAGGATTGAAAAATAAACGCTTAGACAGAAAACTTGAAATACCAATTCAACAAAGCACTCCAATTAACAAGGACTACACTTCGCACACTTCAAGCCGAGTATTCCACAACTTTTAAGATAATACCGCCAATTAGAAGCAGGATATAACTAACAGTCAAAACAATAAAATACAACCTCCACGTTTTTCGTAGCAGACGCATGATTTGAAATTCTTTGACCTTAACCCGTTCAATGACAATACGAACAATCGCAATCAGTATAGCCATTCCCGCTATATAGATACCTGCTCCTTCTCCTATTATCGTACGGGAGACTATATAAACCGTCAGGAACAGAAAAGGTGTTGTCACATCTGCAGCCAGTCCAACAATCGATGCGGGCGCCTTACCCATTTTTCTCATAACGACAAGGAATAGTAGCGTGATAATGTAAGGAAATAAGATGAGTCCCCCGAAAAATATTGTAATTACCCCACCCATCATTCTTCCCTTGCCCCATCTATGGCATACAGCATCGTTTCGAGCATCGTTAAAAGTTGTACTGACTGATTACGCTCGTTCGCTTTGCGAATAATTGCGGTAACAATTGTCTCAATTTCCATTGGGCGCCCTGCCAAACGATCCGTCAACATCGATGATTGATTGTTTGCCGTTTTTCTACAAACTTCCGCTACAGCTTCGTAGGGAAGGACTGTCAGCATCTCCGGAAAAGCAGTCATTAATTCGCTAAACAAGGTATCGAAAAGTTCACGGCTATGAGTATTCGTCAACAGCTCACCATTTTTCATTTGTAAAATGGCTGTCAACGGATTGATCATACAATTGATGAAGACTTTGCGCATCAAAATTTGTTCTGCATCATCATGATAGCCCACAGGGAATACAGCCGAATGGGCCTGTCCAACCTTTTCAAATAAATGACTATCTCCCCATGCAGGGGCAATTGTCAACCTGCCCACTCCATTATGGCTAACACTCCGATCATCCACCCTACGAGCGCCATGCTCCACCGTTGCAAAAGCGACATGCGGCATGGCTGCGTTTTGCACTAACTCAAGATGAGCGAGTCCATTTTGGACAAATAGCATGGGATTATCTACCTTCGCTTGCTGCATCTCCGACAGAAGATCACGCATGCCAGTGAATTTAACCGCAACAATCCACAATGATGGCGTCGGTAAACACGCAATATCCGTTGTTGCCTCCACATGGTAAGTACTTGTTGTAGCGTCCTGATTAATGCGTTGTATCCCTCGATGTTGAATTAGCGCGGCCTGTTCCTCTCTTCTAACGAAAAATGTCACAGCCATCCCCGCCTCAGCTAAAAACGACCCAAGTAATAGTCCAATTGAACCCGCCCCCGCAATGACAACATTCATCATCTATTCCCTCCTATATAAAAAAAGCTCAAGCGCCTGTCTTCATGCGCCCAATACTTTGTCATTTGAAAAGGTCCACCTAAACGTCGGCGGACCTTTATCTCGTTATTCGATTATACAGGATATACGGGATGTTTTCTCGGTGGTTGCGGAATATCTTTGGTACTATAAAATCGGAATCGATCCGCCAACACACTCCTTAAGCTTGAAGGGGCAACGATTTCATCGATAATCAGTTCCGATGCCAATTTATAAATATCAATTTCTTCTTTGTATTCCTTATGTTTTTCCTGAACAAATGCAATCCGTTCTTTTGGATCTTCAATCGCTTCAATCTTATTCGAATAGACCGCATTGACAGCTGCTTCTGGCCCCATCACCGCAATTTGCGCAGTAGGCAGTGCAATACAAACATCCGGTTCAAATGCTGGCCCCGCCATTGCATAAAGACCCGCGCCGTACGCTTTTCGTACAATAACGGAAATTTTCGGTACTGATGCGGAACTCATCGCCATGATCAACTTCGCTCCGTGACGGATGATACCCGCACGCTCGACTTTTGTTCCTATCATGAAGCCCGGTACATCAGCCAAGAACAACAAAGGAATCGAAAACGCATCACATAACGTAATGAATTTCGTCGCCTTGTCTGCCGAATCAACGAACAACACGCCGCCCTTCACTTTTGGTTGATTCGCAATGATTCCAACCGATTGCCCTTCAATCCGCGCAAAACCAGTAATTAGTTCAGGTGCAAACAACTTCTTAATGTCGAAGAAACTACCTTCGTCAATCAACGCATCTATCGCTTCATACATATCGAATGGTGCATTTTGGTTTTCCGGGATGATAGCTTCTAGTGATTTGCCAACTTTTGCCTCCACGACACCCCGTAGAGCAGGTTTCTCCGTAAAGTTCGCCGGGAAGTACAGAAGGTAACGGCGGGCTTCCTCAATAGCTTCTTGCTCACTGGACACTAGCACATCCCCACAACCACTGACCGAACAGTGCATACGCGCACCACCCATTTCTTCAAGTGTCACCTTTTCCCCAATCACTTTTTCAGCCATACGAGGCGAACCTAAATACATAGACGCATTGCCTTCCACCATAATGACAATATCGCAAAATGCTGGAATGTACGCGCCACCCGCAGCAGAAGGCCCAAATAGAATACAAATCTGGGGTATAAACCCGGATAATCTTACTTGGTTGTGAAATATCTTCCCTGCGCCACGGCGATTCGGGAACATATCCAATTGATCCGTAATACGAGCACCCGCTGAATCGACAAGATAGAGCATAGGTACACGATTCTTCTCAGCTATTTCTTGAATACGAATGATTTTCTCAACCGTACGCGATCCCCACGATCCTGCTTTAACTGTCGAATCGTTTGCCATCACGCAAACCGTTTGACCATCCACTTTCCCCATTGCTGTAACGACACCATCAGCAGGTAAGTCCCCCGCTTCACAGTTAGCAAACCGTCCATCTTCTGTATAGTGCCCATCATCAAAAAGCAATGCCAGTCGCTCACGGACAAAAAGTTTGTGCTGTTCCTTCATTTTGTCGTGATACTTCGGGTGCCCACCTGCAAAAATCGCTTTCAGATTCTCTTCAAGTTTCTCATTGTACGCAGTCATACCCATTCCCCCTCCCTATTCCCCGTTAAGCTTCGATTGTCAGTAGAACGTCTTCCTCGTTAACGAAATCGCCCACTTGCGCATTAACGACTGTCACTTTACCAGCCGTTTCCGCTTCAATCGGAATTTCCATTTTCATGGATTCCAATACCATGACAACTTGCCCGGCTACTACTTCTTCCCCAATTCCTACATTCACCGTAAAGACTGTACCCGCCATCGTCGCTTTTACATGTGTCATTATTTTTCCCCCTTTTGTTTTTCCAACCAAGTTGCTAGTACTGCTGTTGTATAATCACCTGTTTTGAATTCGTCTGCTGTTAAGAATTCATTGAACAGTGGAATGTTCGTTTTTAAACCGGCAATCTCCACCTGCGCAAGAAACGCCCGCGATTTCTGAATCGCTTCATCACGGGTCATGGCATGCACAATAACTTTTGAAATAAGCGGATCATAAAAAGGCGTGACTTTGCCTCCCTCGACATAGCCCGTATCAATACGAACATCCGCCGTCTCCCCCCAGTCAAGCTTGGCAATGGTTCCAGGTGATGGCATGAATTTAACTGGATCTTCCGCGTAGATTCGAAATTCAATTGCATGACCCATCGATTGAATTTCCGCCTGAACTTTCACCGGTAGCTCATTGCCTTTGGCGACTTCAATTTGCCATTCGACAAGGTCGTAGCCCGTCACTTGTTCTGTCACTGGATGCTCGACTTGAAGCCTTGTATTCATTTCGAGAAAGTAGATATGATTATTGTCATCAACAATAAATTCGACGGTTCCTGCATTTTTATAGCCAACCGCCTTCGCTGCATTGACCGCCGCTTGCAACAGACGTTGTCTCGCTTCTTCTGGCAAATGTGGCGAAGGTGATTCCTCAATAACTTTTTGATTGCGTCGTTGTACAGAACAATTGCGTTCGTACAGGTGAACGACATTTCCATGATTGTCACCAAAAATCTGCACTTCGATATGACGTGCATTGGCAATGAACTTCTCAAGGAAAACCACATCGTCACCAAAATAGGCTTTAGCACGGGATTTAACAGACTCAAAGTGGTGAGTGAGCGCTTGTTCATTTTCACAGCGCACCATGCCTATGCCGCCGCCCCCCGCACTGGCTTTCAACATAATAGGATAGCCTATTTCGGTCGCAGCGCGTGTTGCTTCTTCTAAAGATACGATTCCCCCATCAGTTCCCGGAACGACCGGCACCCCAGCCGTTTGCATCGTCACACGCGAACCAATTTTATCACCCATTTTATCAATCGTATCTGCATCAGGTCCGATGAACACCATACCCGCCTGCTGGACTTGACGTGCAAATTCCGCGTTTTCCGATAATAGGCCATAGCCAGGATGAATAGCGTTCGCCCCCACACGAATCGCAATTTCAATGATATCGCTCGCTTTTAAATAGGATTGCTGCACTTGAGCAGGTCCTATCAAAAACGCTTCGTCCGCTTCTTTTACGAATGGCATATCCACATCTACTTCCGAGTAAACGGCGACAGTTTGAATGCCAAGACGCTGACAAGTCTTAATAATTCTAAGTGCGATCTCCCCACGATTCGCAATTAACACTTTATGCATATTTATCCCCCTTACATGTGAACGTGAACTTCCTTCCCCCTTTAGTGTAAACGATGAATGAAACCGTTTTCAACCCCTTGTCTGAAAAAAACATCTTTTCACTGCATTCCGACGAATCATCGAGAAGGAATAGGGGATGTTTACTTTATATTTACGCGGAGCAAACGTTAATGATCCACACATAATTCATTTCAAAAAAGAAAAACTGTTTCGCAGTAAAAAACGCGAAACAGCCTACACATCTAATTATTTTTTTGATAAAAACCGTTCTACCGCCTCATGGTGTGCTTCACTTTCCCACAAGATAGAACATTGACGTGCTTCCTCCATCATGCGATCCCGTAAGAAATCGGCCGTCCATTTCCGGATAGCGATAGTCTTATAAGCACGATGAACAGATGGATGGATTGCAGACATTTTAGTCAAGAAATGCTTTAGCCCTTCTTCAGCACTTCCCTCATAAAGTTCCGTCGCCCACCCAGCATCTAACAACTGTTCAGCGGTATGTATTTCCGCTTCCGCTAACAGGCGGAGCACACGATCATGCTTACCGTCTTTTTCAAACAGTAATGTCGCGCCGCCCCAGCCCGTTGTTATCGCTAGCGTCCCCTGTATGAATCCCGCTTTCACCTGTGATGCAACAATCCGGTAGTCACATGCTGTGGCAATTTCACATCCCCCACCCACAGCCGCACCATTGACAACAGCAATAACAGGCATAGGTAGCGTGGCTACTCGAAACAACAGACCTGCCATTTTACTTAACATCGGGAACGCTTCATCCGCTGTGCGAAAACCGTGAAATTCAGCTAAGTCTCCTCCAGAGCAAAATGCTCGGTCGCCCGCCCCTGTTATCACAGCAAAAGCGACAGCGGGATTATCCTCGATTTGATCAAGAAATTGTTCAAGTCCTTCCATAACTGCATAATTGACTGCATTGCGCATTTCCGGGCGATTGATGGTAAACGTCGCGATTTGATTTTCGATATGAATATTGTAAGACATGTCCATTCCCTCACATTTCATCACATTTTATGTACAACTTACCCCAGGGCGCGGCGATCTTAGGTTGCGTTCTGTAAAACGGTTGCTTCCGCTTTTCTTTGACCAGCTCCAGCGGCCAGATGCTCGGGTCACTTCGGTCTTGCTAATAAAGGCAAAAAGCACCTTTATTTTCAAGCCCTCCAGTGCCTTTCCCATCTAATCGGGCCGCTTCCGCTTTTCTTTAACCAGCTCCAGGCTGAAGCCCCTCGAGTCGCTTCAGCCTTAAAGAGAAAGGCAAAGTACACCTTTCTCTTTAAGGCCTCCAGCAGGGAAGGATTGAACTACATCCTTCCTCCTTGTCAGGGCTAAACGGCGCCTTCTGCTTTTCTGTACAGAAAAAGGCTACCGAGATCCATGGTCTCACGGTAGCCTTCCTTTATAGGCAAATCTTACTTATTCGCCTACTACTTCTTTTCCTTTGTATTGACCACATGATTTACAAATGTGGTGAGCCAATTTGATTTCGCCACAGTTAGTACAAGTAGTCATTCCCGGTACTTGCAATTTATAATGCGTACGGCGCTTGTTTTTAACTGTTTTGGATGTTCTTCTTTTTGGTACTGCCATCTGGGGCACCTCCTTACGTTCGCCTTATTTGTCCTCGGATTCAAAGAATTTTGCCAAACCGGCAAGTCTAGGATCCACTTTCGTTGCCATTTCCTCACGGAGTTTGGCATTGTACGCCTCGTCAGTTGTATATGACCAGCCTTGTCCTTCAGCCTGTTTCATGTCATCAGCATTAGGGCTGAATATTTGTAACGGCACTTCAAGGAGGACGAGCTCCTCAAAGACAGGGGTCGGATCGATGACTTCTCCCACAACAGGATGGATTTCATCGTCTGTCGCCAGCACTTCTTCATCCCAGCTGAACTGTTCGTCAGCTTCGATTATAAATGGCAGTTCGACGTCTTCCCATGTACGGGAACAAGGCAATGTCATTGTACCTTCGAGCCGGAATCGGCAGGTCAATTTCTTAGAACCGATTGTACAACTTCCGGTCACACGGACAGGCGTAATATTCCGGATTTCCGGATTCCGTTTCTTAACGGATTCAAGGTCGACAGCTTCGTCAAGCGGCATCGCGCCTTGCCTGTATTTCTGTAATTGATGGATTGACCATTTCATGTCTATCACCTCAAGACAACAATGTTGATTATATAATGGGTGAAAAGGGATGTCAAGATATTTTCTTGTCACTTCATCAACCGCATAGGTATAATTACAATACATTGTAGCAGAGGAGTGACAACTTTGAAAGCAACAGGAATTGTTGTTGAATATAATCCGTTCCACAACGGGCATCTACACCATGTATTACAAGCAAAAAAAACAACTGAGGCAGATGTTGTCATTGCCGTTATGAGCGGCAATTTTCTACAACGAGGTGAGCCCGCATTTGTCGATAAATGGTCGCGCACAAAAATGGCACTGTCTAATAGCGTTGACATCGTTTTTGAGCTTCCTTACGCATTTGCTACAGCTACAGCCCCAATCTTCGCCAAAGGCGCTATTCAGCTATTAGACGCCGCTCAGTGCAGCGCTTTTTGCTTTGGCAGTGAAGACGGAGAAATCGGACCGCTTGAAAGAAGTCTCCACCTCATCCAACAGGCAGGCAATACCTATGAACAAACGATAAAAGAATCCGTCAGACTGGGGATAAGTTACCCAAAAGCTTTAAATGAGGCCTATGTTGCCGCTACAAACTCCTCAAAAATCAAAGGAACACTTGCAGATTTGTCAAAACCAAATAATATATTAGGATTCCATTATATGGAGGCGGCCGCTGCCATTCATTCAACAATGACAGCCACAACCATCCCCCGTGTTGAGGCCGGGTACCATGATGATGTCATTAAGGGCAACCCAATCGCAAGTGCCACTGGAATTAGAAAGTCATTTTTCGAATCGGCCGTCCTTACAGACATTACGGACTTTATCCCGGATGCCACTCAGGACGCCCTTTTCGACTGGCAGTCTGCACATAATTCATTCGGCAATTGGGCATCTTTCTACCCGCTGCTACGCTTCACAATCTTACGCGAAGGACCCGAACGCCTTCGAACGATTGCTGACGTCACAGAAGGCATCGAGAACCTGTTATACCGCGCTGCAACCACTCACGGAACCTTTGAAGGATTCATGAATGCAGTCAAATCCAAAAGGTACACATGGACACGCATTCAGCGTATGCTGACACATATTTTTACCGGCTTCACATACGCTATGCGTAGCGACATGACCACCCCCTCCTACCTGCGATTACTTGGCATGTCACAGGCAGGGAGACTTTATTTGAATGAACACAAAAAAAGGCTAAAGCTGCCTGTTGTTAGCAAAGCAGCCGCCTTTTCAAGTTCATCACTTCAAATGGATATACATGCCGCGAATATGTACGCGCTTGGCATCGGCAACGGGGATCCCCATTGCCGCATTCATACAGATTACGATACACACCCCATTATCATCACTTAGAAACGGATGGCTTATCTTCTAGGGATGCCAAATAATCCAATGCATCATCAATTGTTGTGACCGGCACGATTTTCATAGTCGTGCCAATTTTTTCTGCCGTTTTTACTGCTTCTTCATAGTTAGTTAGGATTCCTGGATTTGCTGCTTTTACTTCCTCAGGCAGATCGTCGGCAGGAGCAAAAAATATTTCTACGTCTTTACGATCTGCAGCAATAACCTTAAAATCTGCCCCGCCGATACGCCCGACAGTTCCATCTTCCAACATTTCACCAGTTCCGGCGATATTGTAGCCTTTAGTTAGGTCTTCGTCGAGTAATTGATTCATAATTTCAAGTGTGAACATCAGTCCCGCAGAAGGTCCTCCGATATTAGAGGTTAGAAAATCAACTTTAGGATCTGTCGAGAGTTCCCGGTCCTCTTGAAACTGAACACCCAGTCCCGCGCGTCCTTCACTGTCCGGAATCTCCTTCAAAGCAATGGTTACATCCCTTAACTTACCATCCCTTTCCACTGATAGCTCCACTTCATCGCCTAACTTCTTCCCGCCAATGAGCGTAAAGAATTGACCCGGTTCCACAAGAGGAACCCCGTCGGTCGCACGAATTTTATCTCCCGCTTCCAAAATTCCAGCCGATGCGCCTCCATCAAGTACCTGTACTACGAAAACGCCGTCAAACTGAATATCGACGGGCAAGCCCGCCTTGCCAAAGGCAACTGTGATGGCATTGAATTGTGAATCGGACATCATTTTCTTCTGACGAATATTATATTCCTCGTCATCTTCGCCGTCTCTTCTTACTTTATTAGCCGGAAGGATTTTCTTTTTATCCGAAAACTTCGCCAAAGCATAAGAAAATGGTGTTGCCTTGGAAACGGAAATCGTCATGAGACTGAACGTCCCAACATCATCGTCATCCCCACCTACCACCTCAACAAGCGGATCTAAATTATACGCTCCTCCTGGTTGCGATATATAAGTATCCATCGGATAAACAAGCAAAACTGCTAGAATGACAAGCACAACGCCCACCAAACCAAGTCTTTTCTTTTTCAATTTAGTGCACCTCCGTTAATAGCCTGTACTTTCTTAACATATATATGAGTGTAGCATCGAAAAGGACGGTCAAATGATATTCTACTGGTTTTATTTTCACTATGCCAGTAATTGAAAGGAGCAACATACATGGATAACGGGATACATACACGCGTTTCTTACACGATAAATATTGCAGTCATTTGGGGGCTCATCATCCTATTTATCCTACAACCCGGCATCGCACACGCCGGAGCAGTAGCTGGTGCACAACTATTCGTCCAAGCGCTGCTCCCCTATTTACTGCCTTATATCATTTTGACACAATGGCTGTTAAAAATGCCAACCCGTTCACAGAAAAAATCTAAATGGCGTCGCTTTTTCAAAGCATACGTACTTGGATCATTCGGCGGATTTCCTGTCGGAGCCGTCACCGTCACAGAGATGGTGAAAAACGGTGAGTTATCACATCGACAAAGCGGCTTGTTACTGGCCGCATGCCATGCTCCCGGACCCATGTTCATCATTGGTTTCGTCGGCACAGAACTCTTCGGTAACGTCAGCACAGGATGGAAATTACTTGCGGCCATTCATATCGCGAATATCCTATTTTTTTTGATTTCACTGTTACTCCTAACTCGAGAAAGCGACACTAACATCGATCAGTTTCAACCTACAAAAAAAGACGCTGGAATGCCGCTACTTGATGCCATTAAAGAAAGTTCGGCGGTGATCATTCTTGTCGCCACTACCGTCATTTTCTTTTCCTCACTCGGGACGGTCCTGTCAACAATCGGCACCGCCGCTTTTTCGGTCGATACAGGCATTGCAAAAACCATTGCACTATCTTTTTTCGAAATGACGTCAGGCGTTAAATCGGCAACAGATCATTTCTATGATCTTCCCATATTCCCTTTTCTCATCGCTGCAATCCTTTCACTTAATGGGCTCAGTATCCATATGCAAGTTTTTGTTATCGCGAAAACCTGCCGCATCCCGATGACCCCTTATGTAATTGGGCGAATATGGAGTGTCATTCTTGTTCCTATTATCTTTTACTTTATTTTTTGAGACAAAAATGGTTATGATGAAAAGCTTTTTTCACCATAACCACTTTCTACACTTTACGATTTGAATTTCTTTTTCAACGCATCTTCAACTTGCTTCGGCACGAGTTCTGAAATAGCCCCGCCATACTTTGCAACTTCTTTGACAATACTTGAACTAAGAAATGAGTATTGATTGTTTGTCATGATGAAAAACGTTTCGATACTTTCATCTAGGACTCGGTTCATCGACGTAATTTGCATTTCGTACTCAAAGTCTGTGACAGCCCTTAGACCACGGACAACTGCAGTTGCACCGATGCTTTTGGCATAATCTATCATCAGTCCATCAGAACTTGCAACGCGCACATTCGGAATTGTAGCTGTTACAGCCCGGATCAATTCTATTCGCTCTTCGGCAGTAAACAGCGAATTTTTTGCTGAGTTATTCATTACAACAACATTGACTTCGTCAAAAACCCGTGCCGCCCGTTTGATAATATCCAGATGTCCATTTGTCAACGGATCAAAACTTCCCGGCACAACCGCAATTTTAGACAATAGTGAAACCTCATTTCTCATAAATAGATACAGCGCTATTTCCATAGACTGAACTTTTAATTTTGTGATAGGAAGCATACGATTCCGGTAATACCAATTGTTTGTCATGCTCACAGACGATGACAGCATTGTCCGTCAACAAATCCGCTTCCGCAAAATCCCTCGCCAAATCATAGAACGCTATTTCCGCGTAAGGAGGGTCAATAAAAAGTAGCTTGACCTTTTTTTGCGTTGCTTGTAACACTTTCTCTGCATTCCGTGCATCTGCCCGGTGGATCCGTAATTCTTCAGTGAATCGGCATTTTTCCGCATTTGCCTTAATAATGGCACAGGCTTTTGCATTTTTTTCAAAAATAAATGCCTCATCTACTCCCCTTGATAATGCCTCTAAGGAAAGGGAACCACTGCCACCAAACAATTCAACAGCAACGCCTCCATCAAAATAAGGGCCAATGATATTAAAAATAGATTCTTTTACTTTATCGGATGTCGGACGCGTGTCCGTACCTTGTAATGATTTTAACGGAATACCTTTTCTTGACCCTGCAACAACCCTCATTGAACGGCCTCCTCTACCACTTTTTAATCAATTGCGCCTCGGCGTAATTGCGTTCAAATTTCGAACTGCGCTTGCGCAATTTACTCCCTTCAAAATTTGTAACATCCGCCGGAGGCTTAACAGGGATGAATTGAAATTCATTCCTCCTTATTCAGCAAAGAATTTGCCCCCTCACTGATTTATAGGCATCTTATCATTCATACCGCCATTTATGGTAGTGGGGGACTTATGCTGAATTAAGTTAAATTAACAATATCTATAGTATCTGCCGTCTTCTCAATTTTGAACAAGAACAAGCGCTTAAACCAATTCTCCTCAAAATAAACTTCCCCGGCTATTACTTCAAACGGAGCTGTGATGACATCAAATTTCCGATCATTATATACATAAAACAACTCTTTTTTTGGAAATCTAAACTGTCTACTATCATTCACAATGTAGATCGATTGCTCGTTCGTTGTAAACGAATAATCCGCAAGGCTTAAAATGGCCTTCGCGGGATACAGCACTTTTCCGTCTTTCACAATGATTCGAATGCCTGCTTGACTTGTCCCATCTACTTGAAATTCCCGGGTATCCTCGAAAAGAAACGGATAATCTGCTACTTCATCCTGCAAAGTCGTCGTGAAAAATGAAGTCTTCAACCCCACTACTTTGCCTATCATATCGTCCAAAACAGACGCATTCATTTTTTGCCCCGACTTATGGCTTAGTGACTCTTTCAGCCGTTCCAGTTCTTCAACAGTAAGCGCCGCAATAAGCTTCTCATAAGCTTGACGCGATTGCTCCGTGCCTGTCGCCTTATTTCCTAAAATGGACGCCATAACTTCAGCTATCAGCCGTTCATTTTGCGGTATTGAAAAATGAGCATGCATGGCAGACCTGAAAGATTGATCGATTACTTGATCGATATCCTCATTTCCTGTAACGACAAATCGCTGTGACTGGACAGCTATATTCGTATGATCCATGACGATTGTCAAATGACTGGCTCCAATATCTTTAAGTACTTTATCAAACGCTTTGAATCGCCCAGCATCGCCTTTTTCTCCATAAACAGTTAGCCGTTCCCCTTCGTAAAGAAGTGGCACACTATTTTGCTGCCAATAAAGGTCCTTAACCTCTCCCGAACCGTTGAAGAATGCATAGTCTATGAGATCCATTTTTTTAGCGCCAACCTGCTCTAAACCATTTACCCACATCCCACCAATCCCCGTTTCATCAGTCATATGAAATAATGTAGAGGTGGCTGTAGCTCCATGTAGGCTAGCAAATGGCTCAAGGAACAAAGCGGCCTGTTGCATAGACCCCTCTTTCGATATTTTATATGAAAGAGATTGCTGCCCATTGTTTTCATCTAGAAAAGCTGTCAAATTGTCATCCAAATAATCGCAGGAAGTTGCAGTTACGGGATAACACGAACGTTCCACACTTACTTCCGGCCAAACAATTTCAAGGCGCCTTTGAGGCAAACCACTAAAATGATGACGGACATACAATGCATCTTGACGGTTAATCACTTCAATTTCCTGATGATACATCAGCGTTTCAGGTTCTTTTGCAATGACATCCTCTGCCTGTTTATAATGCATATAAATAAGTAATAAATTTACAACAAGTAGGATTGCAACAGTTCTTGCGATAAATTTCAAGTTCTACACCCCTTAAGCGTGTTATAATTGACGTAATTTAGAAAGGTAGTGTTATGTATGATTTTAAATCAAAACTTTATAGAACTTGGTGAAGGCTATGGGGATGTCTACGAATTATGTGAATTGATCAATACCAATACTAGTCGTTTACACAGAACTTTTATCCTAGCTTCACCAACGTCCTCAGGCCATGCTCTATCACTTGCCGTGGCGTTCGAACCCGCAAATGGCGGCTACTTCATGCCTGTCTATATTTGTAGAGAAGGTATTATTCAGCTTGATGAGCAAAAATCGAAACGCAGACTGCTCTTTGAACAAGCTGCCGAAAAAGCCGGCAGCACACCTGTTTATATCGAGTTGAAACACTCCTCGGAATTCGCTGAACGAGACCTTTTCTTTCAATATGTGACAGGTATTCTACGTCTCAATCATTTGTTACCGCCATTAAAATAAATATTATAATCCAGCTTTATAGTCATATTCTTTCGCTTTATCCGGTTTTGCATTTTCGTATTCCGTTTTCACGTATGGACGATAAGATGGCAACACCTTTTTCACGGAAGGAAGACGTTCAATTTTACTCATGACCGTGTCAACGTCCTCCTTATCGCAATAAAGGACGACATACTTCATTTTGCGTGATATATAATGGACGTGACCATATTTCCGAAACGATTTTGCCTGCTTCAAATGTTGCAGATAGACGATAATTCCTTGACGTTCGACCATAGATTTCCCCTCTTTCCTTATCCCATACAATACCATAGGAATGAAAAAACCTGCAACATAAGAAAAGCGGAAGCACCTTGGTAGGGGCGTAAGGCGGAACAGCGACGCGGTGCCTTTTGCCGCATAGCTGGTCTGACTTACGCCTGTCGCTCCTAGGTGCTGGAGCTAGACAATTGAAAAGCAGAAGGCGCTTACATAGACACTGAACATTGCTGACAGCATCATTCTTTTGACTTATAATGAAAAAAGCACATGTAATTGATAAGGAGGATCCTTAATGGGTAGAAAAACAAAAGTTGCCCTTACGGTAGGCGCTGCAGGAGTTGCAGCATGGGCAGCTTCCAAAGTTGTCGCAAAACCGATTCCGCGTGAAGGTAAAGAAGCACTCAACTTTCAAAAACCAGTTATTCTAGCTCATCGGGGCGGTCATTCCGAAGCACCTGAGAACACACAAGCCGCATTCTCTAAAGCGGCTGAACTCGGCGTACATGGATTTGCAGTCGATATTCGGTTAACAAAAGATGAAGAAATTATTGTCTTTCACGACGAATTCACCGATCGGACAACCGATTTCTCCGGACGAACTGCCGAATACACACTTGACGAATTGAAAAAAGCGGATGCAGGCTATCGTTTTGAAGATGAAGCCGGCGACTTTCCCTATCGCGGAACAGGAGAAGTCATCCTAACCCTACGTGAACTATTAGAAAGTTTTCCACATATGTTAATTGCCATCAATCTAAAAGATTCCCCCGACACATACGAGGGAAGTTTGATGCCATCGAAGCTTTGGAGACTTCTTGATGAGCTCGGTGCTTGGGATCGTGTCGCTGTGACAGGGCCCTATGATGAGCAGACCGATCGATTCAACTTATATGCTCAAAATCGTGTAGCAACTGGTGCTGGAGATAATGAAGTGAAAAAAGCTTACGCCGCTTTCACAAGTAAATTAGGACATCTTTACAGTCCCCGTGCCGATTTGTTTAGAATTTCAGAAAAACTTGGCGTCTTCCCGCTAGGCACCGAAAGTTTTATCCATTTTCTTAAACAATTGAATGTCGTTGTTTACTTTGAAGATGTCCATGACAAAGAGACATTCATCAAGTTATTATCGATTGGCGCAAGTGGTTTCATCACCGATCGCCCGACTTTAGCAATGGAAATTATCCAAGAACATATAGGTGAATAATAAAAACAGGTTGCATGTCATGTCGACTTTCCGACACACATGCAACCTGTTTTTAATTTGCTTCAGCAGATTACGCTTGATTTTAAGCAGAACACGAGCAACTTCCGCCCGTTCCGCATCCATCCCCGCAAGATGAACCCGAAAAGAATGCACTTTCCGCCGGTACTTTGACCGTATCTGAAACTGATTTGGCAACAATTGAGCCGACTTGGTCAAATAAATATTGAACATCATTCTCTGCCAATCGAAGTGCCGCTACCCGTTCATTCACATCAAGATTGCGTTTCTGAACACGAATGCTTTTCATCACTATATTATAATCCGGATGATATCTTCCGAATCGTTGAACTTCCTCATATCGTTCTTTCATAGCTGTAAATGCCTGGATTTCTGTGACCAGCACAGCATCTGTATAGACAGCATCATAAGCTTTGCGATACTCATCTACCACATCTGAAGAAAGCAGCATATCCGCTAGCCCTTCAGCCTGCTCAATGATGGTGATCCACTCGCCAGTCATCATCATATAATGATCCCCTCCCATCATTGCTTATCATACCAGATGAGAGAGTCTACATGCACCTACGGATGATTTATTTCATTAAAATCCAAAAAGGTTTTCTCGAAAAGTGCTCGCTCTGCTTCTTCGAAATCAGAAAAAGGAAGCAATCCATCTGCCGTATGTTGCGTTTTTTCGTGACCTTTCCCAGCAATAAGCACAATATCTCCTGGTGCCGCACTAAAAATCGCCTTCCGAATGGCATGTTTTCGGTCCAACACCACTTCGACTGCTGAACAATCACCACCAAACCCTTCCAGTATATCCTCGATAATTGCCAACGGATCCTCATTTCTTGGATTATCTGATGTTACAATGACATTCGCTGAATAGAAAACAGCAAGTTCCCCCATATCTGCCCTTTTTCCTTTATCGCGTTCACCGCCACAGCCAAAAACAGTGATCAGTTTACCGTAACACGAATTTGCCAACGTACATAAGACCGCCTGGAGCGCATCTGGTGTGTGCGCATAGTCGATATAAACACTTACACCATCACGCTCCAATTGCTGCAATCTGCCTTCCGGTAGCTGTAATTGGCTACAATACTGCAAGATATCATCTAAACGATAACCAAGTACGACAAGTGCACCTATTGCTGCCAATGCATTCATCCGATTATAATTCCCCGGAATCACAAACTTTTTTTCAAAATCTGGCACTTGGATACCCGCTAACGAATCTACCCCAAAATAAACCACTGGAACGGTTGCATCTTTAACCATTTCCACACATTGTTCATCTTCCCCATTGACAATCATCGTTTTTACCATCTGACTTAAACGCTTTTTCGCAAGAATATAAGCTAGCTTTCCTCCATGTTCTTCATAATGGTCCGTTCCGATATTCATAAGAATCCCAATGTCAATTTCGCAATGTGCCAAACGATTTGAAGACAATCCAAGTGAAGAGGCTTCCAGCACAATATGCGTCACGCCTTGGTCTTCACATTTCTTCAACAAAGGATGAAGGTATTCTGCGGGTAACGTCGTCATTTTCGGGCTATCATACTCCATCTTCATGCCGTCTATAAAAACCCCAGTTGTGCCGATGACAGCTGCGTGATTACCAAAACAATTCAATAATTGACCAATAAAATGCGTGACTGTTGTCTTTCCATTTGTTCCTGTTACCGCAATTACTTTTAGTCGCCTTGCGGGATAACCAGCAAATCGAGCACTTGCGTGAGCCATGAACACTCTACAATCTGGTACGGTGACGACGGGCACGTTGGTCGGCAGATTGGTTAAATCAGTACGATCGACAACAATTGCTACAGCTCCCTGTTCAATCGCTTGTTGAATAAGTAGCGTTCCATCGCTATGCCCGCCTTTTCTTGCAACAAAAACAAACCCATTCTTTACTCGTGAAGAATTCTCAGTAATCCCCGTGACTGGTGATCTAATTTCGCCTCCACTAACTGTGCAAGGCCAGTCTTTTAATAGCTCCGTTAAAAGCAGCACCACTCTCCCCTTCCCGAACATTTTCTGAGACAGCGAATATATTGAGAGCGAACATACTTTATCGTATGAAGAAAGTGCAATGAACGTCACGAAGAAAGTTGGGAGCATTTATGATTATCCAGAAATTCGGTGGGGTTGCAATGAAGGATGAAATGATGAGATCGAATTGTATTAATCATATAAAAGAAGGACTTCATGAATTCGGGGAGGTTGTCGTTGTTGTTTCCGCTATCGGACGCTTCGGTGACCCCTATTCTACGGACAGCCTTCTACAAGTCACTGATGCCTTCTCGTCTTCTACAGCGGCAAGTGATCTTGTGGCGTCATGTGGGGAACTCATTGCGGCAGCGGTATTATCTGCAGAGTTAGCTCGTGCAGGCGTCGAAAACACCATCCTCCACGGTGTTAAGGCAGGGATATGGACTGATGGGGATTTCGGGGACGGTTCTATTAGTCGTATCGATACTTCGTCAATTCTCGAAAGTCTTGAGCAAACCCACTGTGTTATCATTCCGGGTTTTCAGGGGATAGATGAAGCGGGTCACGTGATGACACTTGGAAGAGGCGGCAGTGACCTTACAGCCATTGCACTTGCAGGGGCATTGGATGCCTCGCATGTGGAATTCTTTAAAGACGTACCTGGCGTCATGACGCATGATCCTCGTGAAGTCGAGAATTGCAACAAGCTGGACCTGTTAGAAATGGAAGAATTCCTTGTTCTACTTGATTGTGACAGACCCATTATCCAAAAACGGGCTGCGATTCATGCCATACAAACAGCGACACCTCTTTATATACGAGGTATCGCTAGCTCAGAATCCGGCACATGGATTATCCCCTAGGCAGTGATGTCATTTATCGCTGCCTCTTTTCCTCTATCGTCATACGAACAAAGTTCTGTGTATAATACTTGCTATATGCACCTGTACCAAGATGTGTGAAATCCTTATCAAGTAAAACATCACGATGTGCTGTAGAATTGAGCCACCCATGAACTGCCTCTATCGCATCTACATAGTTGGATGCGATATTTTCTCCTGCCTTACGATGTTCAATTCCCGCCTCTTTTAATCTATCCGCAAAGCTTCCGGTCACAGGCGATTCATGAGAGAAGTAATTTTGCAATGCCATATCTTCACTATGTTTACGTGCTATTTCTCCCAAATAATAATCACTGAAAACCTTGTCCAAACCGTGCTTCTCGCGGTAGATATTCGTCAATTCAAAAATTTGACGTTCCATCGCCCGATCGACCTCCATTTGCATCGAAGACGAAGGGCGTTGGGGGTTAACGATTTCACCCATGTAGGCCATATCATAGGGTTGATGAAGAACAAGTGTAATAGGGTCAATGTAACGAACCGCCTCCAACATCTCATCAACAGTGTCAATATACAGCTGTGCGTAGACTCCGTCATATTCAATCAATAATCTAGATTTCAGGTCATCTCCATTCAACGTGAACGTGTAGACACTATCATCCACTTCCACAGCTACCTCGGTTTCCACAATCGTAAATCGATAAATGTCTTGTACCTCCTGACCAATTGTAAACGGAGCAATATCAGACGATAAATTCGCTGTGTAAATTTGATTCACTCGCTCGTCGGATACACCTACCATGAATTCCAAATCTGCAGTATAAATCCACCAATCATAACCATAATCAGACGGTTCAACCCTATCTGGCTTCCCCATCTCGTCAATTAGCTTATCGACTGATTGCCCAACAAATAGCGATAGACCAGCTTCGGGTCTAGCGGGATGTGCTGTTGTCAATCCATCTCCAGTTCCCGGTACCGGTATTGCTGTACCATGTTTCACCGGAGATTCGAGCGGCTTATTCTCCTTAACACGATCATCCAGAATATAAAAAAGTACAAGGACGATAATCAGTAGAAGTACTATTTTCCAAAGTACTTTCATTTTCCACACCACTTTCACAATGAATTTGTTAAGGCAAGTTAACATCTGTTACACCGCCTGGATAATTTACAAAATTTAGTTATTTATAGATGAAGGGGTTCCTCTGGAATGCAGGTACATGATTCCCTCTTTTTATTATACTTCGGCAAGTAGATAAAAATGTTGAGGAATGTCTTATTCCCTACAATAATCGAGTTAAGGCAATGACACAATCTTGTCATTGCAACTACAGGCAATTTGCTCTATTATAAATAGGTATAGGGAATTGGCTGAACGATTTATAAGGAGGATATGAACTATGTATATTGAAGATACAGGCATCGAAAATATTGTTGCCGACTTATCACTACTTGATGAAATTATGCTAAAGCACGACCTTATCCGCGGAGGTCAGTGGGACTATGAAAGAGCGACTTTCGATAAGAAATACGAAATCAAAGAAGGTACATACTATCTACGTGTCTTCAGTTACACAATTGATGGTAATGTAGATTCACGTCATGCAGAAATGATCCTTAAAAAGCCAGTCATCGGTAAGTACTACTATCCGCATGGTGTAGAATATGGCGAAGGCGAACATTTCCCTGCAAGCCTGGTCAAAGACTGTGTTGCAACATTAAAAGCAGTACACGCTGAACTACTTCCTTATAATCTTAAAAAATAATCGAGTAACGGAATGCCGGAGACCTTAAAGTTCTCCGGTTTTTTCTATCCTCCATCCTCAGCTCTGTCTTTTCTATCTACTGACTATTGAATCGTCTATATCTTGGTTATAATTGAACTATATGGACAACTATGTAGTTTGGGCGCAAACATCCTTCAAATGATAGCTGAAGTGGCTATGCTTTTGAAGGTTGGCCTTTTTAGGTACCAAAGCTAATTCGAAGGGACTCTCTTTATCAACACTTATCAAGTGAAAACTTTGGGGGAATGACTGTTGACGAAATGGCTCACAAAACGTAATTTTATTATAACAGTAACTATAATCATTACAATTTTAATTTTAATCTTTATTATTCCTGTTTCACTACCCCTCATTTTTGCACTCCTTACCGCAATAATGATCGACCCGCTTGTTCGGCTAACCGAAAAAAAATTTAAGTGGAACCGAAAACTATCGGCCATGTCTGTTTTTATTTTTGTCCTTACCATTATCACATCCATACTGTATTATACGGTTACTCAATTAATCGGAAAGATTATTAAGTTCACGAAAGCCGCACCTGATTATTTAAATTCATTATCCGGTATATGGATAGATAGTCAAAGTAAATTGTTTCAATATACTTCCGTATTCCCTGAGGAAGTTATTAAACCCATCCGTAAAGAATTCAAAGATATATTCGAATCCATGCGCGAATCCATTCTGAGTTTACTCAATTATGAAAAAGTACTGGGTCTAATGACGGAAATTCCAAACTTCCTTGTTAGTTTTATTGTTTTTTTAATTGCTTTATTCCTTTTTATGCTCGAATTACCAGAGCTAAAAAAAATCCTTTTCAGACACTTGACCACAGCAACTGCAGAAAAAGTTCGCTATATGATCACCAAACTTAATTCCGTTATTTTTGGTTTCATGAAAGCCCAGCTATTGGTTAGCCTTATCATCCTTGCCGTCACATTTGTCGGTCTACTGTTAATCACACCTAAGTATGCAATCGTGATGTCGCTTGTCATTTGGATTATCGATGTCATCCCTATTCTCGGCTCCATCATTGTCCTTGCCCCTTGGTCACTGTATTTGTTCATAAGTGGGGATGTCGCTACCGCTACAAAATTAGCCATTCTAGCGGCGATTTTACTCATCATACGCCGAACTGTTGAACCAAAAGTGATGGGTTCCCAAATTGGCTTATCACCACTTCCAACGCTGATTGCTATGTTCATCGGATTGAAACTAATGGGATTTCTCGGTTTTTTTGTCGGTCCACTCCTAGTTATCTTGTTCACAACAGCACGCGAAGCAGGAATCATCAAAGTCAACTTTAGAATTTAAATTAAGTACCTTCTTTCTCACTCGTTCATTTTCGGTCCGCTTTCGGTCATAGATTCACGATAGTTAAAAGGAATTGAAGACTAGTGTGGATTGGAAGTGCCCGAAGATATAATTTCGGGCACTTTTGCACATTGTACAATGAGTTTTTCCCTTACTTCTCATCATGTAACTCTGAATAGATAGTGACATTTCCAGAAATAACAATAGATCGTATCATGACAGAAGAGCATCAGCGGACAAAATTGTATCTTTGGCCGCTTTTCACCAAGTAAGAAATCCTCTATTCCCTTGTTTCCATAAAGTATTTGTACTTCGTGAATGCGTATTTTGGGATACCGACGTTTGAACGAACACCGTTCGATTACCGAAAACACTGTAGGGCTGCTACTTGGTCGCACCCCTACAGATCTAAGGCACCCCGGTAATCGTATAGAAATCGTTCAATCCAAAACATTACAAAAAGAACTATTCACGTAGTACTAGGTGTTTGGTTATTTTTGTCTAAACAACAGCCGTAAAAAAAACACGCAGTCCACACAATATACATGTGGACTGCGTGTTTTTATTTAGAAACCAAAGATTGCCTTGAAGACCGACGTCGTTTCTCCACCCTTGTAGAATACATAAAGGAGAAGATAGACCGCAACACCAGTAATCGCTGTAAAGAGCCAAATCACAGCTGTTATGGGACCTATTTTTCGATGCTTGACCAATTTATTCTTCAATCCGGTGTAAATGGCCACAGTTCCAAGTACTGCACCTGTCATCGCAAGACAGATATGAAAAACAAGGAACGTCGTATAATATACTTTTAAATGATCCGGACCACCAAACGCAGTATTGCCAACAAATATACTACGCGATATATAAATGATTAGAAAAAGAAGTGCCGATACCGCCGCTGCTAACATCATTTTCTTATGCGCTTCTACTTTCTTTTTTCGAATAAGATTCCAGCCAACCGCTACAAAAATAGCCGATAGGACAATCAAAAATGTACTAATTGTAGGCAGTAATGGTACAGTCATTCCTAAGTTCCCCTTTTCTTAAATCCTACTTTATTTATTGTTGGTGTATCGATAATCTTTGTCGCTCCACTAGGGCCTTCTGCGTAATTTCGTCCGCATTATCTTGTTCATCCTTGTACCACTTAATGAAGACTTTACCGATAAATACAATATAAATAACTTCTTGAATAATCTTCATAAGAATTCCACCTAGTTGTTGATCGACCAAAGTGGGCATAGTCGTAAACAACTCTGGGCCAGAAATTCCTAATCCGGAAAGTCCTGCAAGTGTTCCAGCAGGCACACACAGCGCCATTGCTTTTAACCAGGCCTCTCCACTTTGATACGTTTCGTATACAGGCACATCTACAAAGATGATCAGTGAACACGCAGGCGTGAAAAAAATCGCACTCAATATGATATAACCAATTTTTTTCAATCCATGAAGTTGCGGCTGCCCCTTCAATGTATTGACGACTGGCCACCAAAAAAACATAGCTGCAAAAAACAAAGTTATCGTAAAAATGGAATGTAACGGTGCACTTAGTTTCACATTATCCAATATAATTGGAATGTGATAAATCGAAAACATACCTATAAATAATGTGATGGCAATAACCGGTTTAGTAAAGAAATTGATAATACGTTCAATTTTTTTGATATCGAATACCTTTTGCCACATCCAATTTGGGATACCCATAATAAGTAGTGGGGCAACTAATAATAATAATAGCGCCATTTGGACCATATGCATTGTAAATAAAATATGACCCAATAAATCTACAGGCGACCCTTTCACGATATAAAGCAAAACCATCGATAAGAGGAAAAAAATTAATTGCTTGCGAGCAAGTGGTTCGCTCCCTTCAAATCGATGACGCATTTTGGTTGTAAGAAATATATACAACGCGATGACGATTAGGAGGGTTACTAAAAACCACGGACTCCATAGTGCACGAAAACCAAATATGCTTAAAGGCATCATTGCCATTGCTCCTTCCATAAGCTCTCTATCCTTTATTATAAAACGAATAGGGCTGTAACTCAATGTACGAACTATGACATTTCATCAAAAAAACGAGCAAAAAGCACTGGAGCCAAGACGCAAAATCTATATGTCGCAATTTAACCGCAGCTCGAGATTTTATGATTTACTAAGCAAAGAAAAAGCCTGTAGAAGATTAAATCTCCACAGGCTTTTTCGACTGTTTGATTACCACCATACGATTGTGAAGAATGTCAACACAACTGTGAACGCAAGCAATGCACCCGTAAACATAAACATTTGTGGGATACCGTGCCCTTTTTCGCTCATATGCATGAAGTAATACAATTGTAAACCAACTTGAACTGCTGCTAACAACAGTAACATCGGGAAAATGAAGTACTTCGAGAATCCGGCAACGTCATTTTGAAAAGCTGTAACCATTGTGAATGAGATCAGCGTCAGGAAAATCATTAACGAAAACATCATGACCTGATTGCGCATTGCACTTTTCGCACGTCTTTTACCGAGCTCAAATTCCGCAGGTGATTTTTTGTAAACTGGAATGTCCGCCATATTAACCTATCACTCCCATCAAGTAGACTACAGTGAAGATGAATACCCAAACAACGTCAATAAAGTGCCAGTATAGCGAGAACGTATAATACTTAGACGCATTATACAAGTTCAATCCACGCTTCGCGTTACGGAATATAAGTAGCGTAATCCAAACAAGTCCGATGGCTACGTGGAAACCGTGAGTCCCTACAAGCGTATAGAATGAAGAACTGAATGCACTATTACCGAACGTGAAACCTTCATGTACATAGTGTACGAATTCATACACTTCAAGCATAAGGAATCCAAGTCCAAGTAACGCAGTAATGGCAAGCCATAATTGCATTTTCTTGAAGTTATAGTTTTTCAAATGATACATCGCATATACACTTGTTAATGAAGATGTAAGCAAAAGCATCGTCATCACTAAAACAAGCGGTAATTGATATAACTCTTGTGTTGAAAAACCAAAACCACTTGGGCCTTTGTTTTTCAGTGCAAGATATGTTGCAAAGAGCGTAGCGAAAAGAATCGTTTCTCCACCAAGGAAAAGCCAGAAACCAACAAACTTATTCTTCGCTTCCAACGTTGCTTTTTCCGGATGTTCCGGCCACGTTTCAGGGGTGAATTTTTTATTCAAATCCATTAGTTTTGACCCCCTTTACGTTTTAAATCTTTTAAGATATCTTCTTTCTTAACATGGTAACCCAAGTCATCCTTCACAGAACGAAGCGCCATTGCGATGAATGTCCAAACTAGACCAATGATAAGAACTGGAAGACCCCATGGATAGTCAAGGCGGAACATTGCACCAAATCCAGCGATGAACAAACCTAAACTCATGAAGAATGGAATTATTGAACCATGTGGCATGTGAATGTCTGTGACAGGCTCAGCCGGTGTAATTCCAGATTTATTACCTTCCATTTTCTCAATCCAGTACGTATCAAGTCCACGTACTAATGGAGTTTGAGCAAAGTTATAGAATGGTGGTGGTGACGGAATTGCCCATTCAAGCGTACGTCCATCTTCCCATGGATCGTTTCCAACACGTTCGTTTTTAATTGTTGTCTTAATAATATTAATAACAAGTACAATTACACCGATTGCCATGAATAGAGCACCGACTGAACTGATATAGTTCGCTGTGTTCCAACCTTGGCCGTCCATATATGTCCAGACACGGCGTGGCATACCCCATAGTCCTAACCAGTGTTGAATTAGGAATGTTAGATGGAAACCGATGAAGAAGAACCAGAAAGTAATCTTTCCAAGTGTTTCACTCAACATTGTTCCAAACATTTTTGGCCACCAGAAATGAACACCTGCTAAAATCGCAAGGACAACCCCTCCAACAATTACATAGTGGAAGTGAGCTACGATAAAGTACGTATCATGTAACTGATAGTCAAGTGGTGCTGTACCAGCCATAATTCCCGTTACTCCACCCATAACAAATGATGGGATAAAACCAAGTGCATAAAGCATAGGTGTTGTAACTTTGATATTTCCGCCCCAAATGGTGAGCAACCAGTTAAAGATTTTCACACCAGTTGGAATAGCGATTGTCATTGTTGCTACAGCGAATATTGCGTTTGCTGTTGGCCCAAGACCTACTGTAAACATATGGTGAGCCCAAACCATGAACCCAAGGAATCCAATTAAAACAGTGGCAAAAACCATTGCCGAATAACCAAATAGACGTTTTCGTGCGAAAATCGAGAATATCTCTGAGAAAATACCGAAAGCCGGTAAAATCAAGATATATACTTCAGGGTGACCAAATATCCAGAATATATGCTCCCAGATAATCGTATTTCCGCCCATTGTATGGTCAAAGAAGTTACCACCAAACATTCGATCGAATGTAAGGAAGAAAAGTCCAACCGTAAGTGGAGGGAATGCAAAAAGAATCATAGCTGACGCAACAAATGTAGTCCACGTAAACAGCGGCATACGCATGTATGTCATCCCCGGAGCACGCATGTTAATGATTGTAACAAGGAAGTTAATCCCACCCATTAACGTACCACCACCGGCTATTTGAAGTCCGATTGCATAAAAGTCAACGCCGTGTCCTTCTGAAGCAAGGGACAGTGAAGCGTAAGATGTCCAACCAGCATCTGGTACTTGACCGAAAAACCAAGAAACGTTCAAGAACAAACCACCGAAGAAGAACATCCAAAAACCTAATGAGTTGATGAATGGGAATGCAACGTCACGCGCTCCAATTTGGAGTGGCATGATGGCATTCATAAATCCGAATAATATTGGCATGGCTGCTAGGAAAATCATCGTGGTCCCGTGCATGGTAATAACTTCGTTAAAAAGTCCCGCACTGATGAAATCACTGTTTGGCTTGAGAAGCTGAATCCGAATCATTAATGCTTCGATACCGCCGAGCACAAAGAAGAATCCTCCACCAAGGAGATAAAGGATACCAATCTTCTTATGGTCAACTGTCGTCATCCAGTCCCACAGCGTTGCGCCAAAACTTCTTTTTTGAGCAACTGAACTCAATTTGTTTACCTCCCCTTCAAAATCACATTCAAATTCTTATGCAACAATTATTTTTCGACTTTAAGTCCCATGAGGTACTCTGCAAGTGCGTCGAGTTCCGCATCAGTAAAGTGTGTAGATGCTGGCATCTTGTTCCCCGGTTTGTATTTCTGAGGATCAACAATCCACTTTTTTAAGTCTTCTTTCGAATGGTCCAAAAATCCAGCTACACGGTTACGGTCACCAAATGTTGCTAAGTTTGGCCCCTGTGCACCCGTTTCGCCTACAGCTGATGTCGCGTGACATCCGATACAGCTATTTTGTGCAAATAATTCTTCACCTTGACTAGTAGCCGGGTCTGAAACACGAGTATCTGTTGCCTGCATTGCTGCTACCCACTCGTTAAATTCCGGACGTGGCATTGTTTTCACTTTGAAGTCCATAAGTGCGTGTGAAGGACCACAAAGCTCAGCACATTTACCGTAGAACACGCCATCTTTTAGATTTTGTGATTCTTTTTCAAATTCCAAATAGAATTTATTAACGTTTTCAACGTTGGTATCGAGCTTCCCACCAACTGCTGGAATCCAAAATGAGTGCTTTACGTCTGCAGCAAGTAGGTTGAAGTACACTTTTTCGCCCGTTGGAACGACAAGTTCCTGTGCAGTGACGATTCCAAGATCAGGATATTCAAACTCCCACCAGTAAAGTTTCGCTGTTACATCAACGATTAGGTTCTCTGCATTACCATCCTCGTCGACAGCATCCATTGCCGATACATCACCAAATTTATATGTGTAATAAACAGTTGGAACAGCAAGAATTATTACAAGAATTACTGGAATTACTGTCCAAATCAATTCAAGTGTATGACTTCCTTCAACTTGCTTAGGAATATGGTCTTCACCTAATTTTGAACGTCTAAAACGGACAATTGCAATGACATAGATGAGTACAACTACAATGATTACCAGAAGCATGATTACCGATGTTAACATCAGCAATTTGAATTGATCCTTTCCGACTTGACCAGCCGGAAGAAGCGTAGATAGCTCTTCTTGACCACACCCTGCCAGGAACACAGTTAGAGCTGCCAATAGAGAAAAGAGACGCCACTTTTTAAGTCCTTTCATCATAGCTTAATGATACCTCTCTTTCTAAAAAATTGTTTTTTTACTTATGAGGACTGCTGACCTCTCTATATGAATTCCTGTTAAAAGAAAGAATTCCGGGTATTAAATAAATATCGAAAAAATGATCATCGCAACAAATAAGATTGTCATATAATTTAGCGAATAAATGAACATAGCTGATGCCCATTTCAAATCATCTTTTGCTTTGAAGCCTTTCAGTGCAAGATACAGCCACCCGATATTCAATACGGTTGCGAGTACGATGAAACTAATCCCAAGTTCCGTTAGAAGGAACGGTAATGGGAATAACAACAACACCCAAACCAACATCGATTTCTTCGTTCTTGCAAAGCCTTTTACAACAGGTAGCATCGGAATGTTTGCAGCACGATATTCTTCAGTCCTACGCATCGCAAGTGCATAAAAATGCGGCGGTTGCCAAATGAACATAATTAAAAATAATGCCCATGCACCTGCACCTAGTGCTGGTTCCACGGCAGCCCATCCAATTAAAGGTGGAATTGCCCCTGAAATACTTCCGACAATTGTGTTACTGACATGTCTCCGTTTCGACCACATCGAATAGAGTACAACATAACTGAAGATACCCGCAAGCCCCCAAAGACCGGCTGCTGGTGATGCGGCAAACAATAGGGCTTCACCTGCAATAATAAATGTGAACGCAATTGCCCAGACAGTGGATGCTTTGAATCGTCCGGTAACTGTCGGTCTTGACTTAGTTCTAGACATGATTGGATCAATATCACGATCAATCAGGTTGTTGAGTGCGGCAGATCCGGCAATAATCAATCCCGATCCCCCAAGGGCATATATGAGTAAATCTATATGTTGGAGAAAGTTCTTGCCTGAGAATTGAAATGCTAAGAATAAACCAGTGAACGCCGTAATCATATTAGAATTGACAATGCCTATTTTAATGAGTGCTAAAAAATCCTTCAGCACTGATACCGTTTCAATATCCGACTCAGTAGCTGTAGAAATTGTTCGATCGTTCGACATACTTCCCCTCCTTTCAAAGTTGCCGGCGAAGACCGTCATGCTTAACTATATCGAAACTTAAGTAATATTTCTATACTAAAACGAAATTCCACGCTTTTTGCTAGAATATCTTCATATGTATTACATTCCACTTCTTATAGTAAATCATTTCTACCTACCTTTTGTGAAGTAAAAACGTCTTTTTTATGAACAATTTGTGAAAAGGGCTACTACTGACCTATTTCTAATCGATTGCCGTTGTTTTTTCGCCATTTCTTCGTTATCATCAAAAAAGCAGGGACCTTTTCCACGATGGTCAACAATTATAAAGAAGGTGTCTAACTTTTGCGATATAACAAGTATTTAAAATGGTTTGCAGTCGCTTCAACTATCGGCATGCTACTAATTCTTCTAGGCGGAGCCCTCGTAACAAAAACCGATAGCGGTATGGGCTGCGGTAGGCATTGGCCTGGTTGTAATGGACAACTTATTCCCGATGAAATTACAGCTGAAGTGCTCATTGAATTTTCACACCGACTTGTCACCGGATCAGTCGGAATCTTTATCGTCATATTAGCTGTTTGGTCATGGAAGTCCATTGGACATATTCGTGAAACCAAATTTTTAGCTTCAATGGCCGTATTCTTTCTTATTTTACAAGCATTAATCGGAGCTGCCCAAGTGTTATGGGGACAAGGTGATTTTATACTTGCACTCCACTTTGGTATTTCACTCATTTCCTTTGCATCAGTATTTTTATTAACACTTCTTATCTTCGAAGTAGACAAAAAATTTGATGCTGATAAGTTACGAGTAGGTACAAAATTGAAATGGCATACAATCGGTGTATCCGTATACTCCTATATTGTTGTCTATACTGGTGCGCTTGTCCGTCATACTGAATCTGGCCTTGCTTGCGCAGACTGGCCACTATGCCGCAATGAATCTTTTCAGCTTCCTCAAAATATGTACGAGTGGGTACAGATGGGTCACCGAACAGCCGCAGCATTGATCGTTGTTTGGTTGGGAATCATTATGATTCATGCCATTCGAAATTACAAAAATCAGCGCGTCATCTACTGGGGCTGGATTATTGCATTTACGATTGTAGTTCTTCAAGCATCTACAGGTATGCTGGTAGTCCTCACAAGACTTAATCTCTATATTGCTTTGCTCCATTCACTATTCATCACATTATTATTTGGCTTACTAACGTATATGATTTTACTTGTTTCAAGAAGTAAGATTAAAAAGTAAACATTGAAGGGCTGTCTGCTATTTTTGGAACAGTCCTTTTTTGTTCCAAAAAAATATCCAAAGAATCCCGCCCCACTAGCCATACACTAGTACGGAAGAATTCAATTCCCCTTCAAACTCATTTCAATAGGTTAGGTTAACTATTCCCTACTTTTATACCATACCCTGTTTATCTTGCATCATAACAAAAGCACTCGAAATAATTCTCCGAGTGCTTCCGTCAAATCAGTGCTCCAATTCAATAAGCAAATCGCCCGTCGCAATGGATTCCCCCGCAACGGCATAAATCTCTTTTACCGTACCATCAAATGGTGCTTGAATCGTTGTCTCCATTTTCATGGCTTCCGTAATGAGAAGATGTTCGCCTCTCTTTACTTTAGCCCCTTTTGAAACTGCCACTTTCAAAACAGTACCAGGCATTGTTGCCGCAATATGTGCATCATTTGACGAATCTGCCTTCTGCTTCCGAACGGTAACAGACTCCACGCTCAGATCCTCAATAATAACTTCACGTGGTTGACCATTCATTTCAAAATAGAGCACTCTTGTTGCATCTGATTGTGGTTCGCCAATCGACACTAGCTTAACGATTAACGTTTTTCCTTTTTCAATCTCTACTTCAATTTCTTCACCAAGACGCATTCCGTATAAGAATTCAGGCGTATCAATCACCGATACATCGCCAAACTCATTATTCGTCTGAGAATACTCATCGAATACTTTTGGATACAATGCGTATGAAAGTACTTCATGGCTTGTCACTGGACGTTCCAACTTACCATTCAGTTCATTCCTTAACTGTTCGAAATCGACTGCCTCTAGCAACTCCCCAGGGCGCACAGTGATTGCTTCACGCTCTTTCAAGATGACCTTTTGTAGTTCCTCTGGGAATCCACCATACGGCTGACCAATATAACCCTCAAAAAATTCAATGACTGATTCTGGGAAATCAATTGTTTTCCCGCGAACCAGGACTGATTTTTCATCAAGATCGTTTTGAACCATAAATAATGCCATATCGCCAACTATTTTAGATGAAGGAGTCACTTTCACAACATCACCAAATAGTAAATTGACGCGAGAGTACATATCCTTCACTTCTTCCCAACGTTCGCCTAAGCCTACTGCTTTAGCTTGTTGTTGCAAGTTCGAATACTGGCCGCCAGGCATTTCATGCACATAGATCTCCGAATGCGGACTCATCATGCCACTTTCAAAGTGTTGATAATACTTTCTGACATCTTCCCAGTAATAGGATAAATCCTCAAGTGATTTAACATTTGCACGGACACCGCGTTTACCGCCTTGTAGCGCATAATGAAGTGAGCCTGCTGAAGGTTGTGACGTTAGACCCGCCATTGATCCTAAGGCCGTGTCAACAATGTCTACACCCGCCTCAATCGCTTTAGCATACATATAAATTCCATTACCGCTTGTATCATGCGAATGCAGATGTATTGGCAAATCCACAGTATCTTTCAATTCGGAAATTAGTCGATATGCAGCTTCCGGTTTCAACAATCCGGCCATATCTTTGATTGCTAAAATATGAGCACCGGCTGCTTCCAGTTGCTTTGCCATATCCTTATAGTAGCCAACCGTGTATTTCGCTCGTGAATCATCAAGGATATCCCCTGTATAACAGATGGCAGCTTCCGCGACTTTACCAGCGTCACGTGTCGCATCAATGGCAACTTCCATTCCTTTAATCCAGTTCAAGCTATCGAATATCCTAAATACATCAATCCCTGCTTCGGCCGACTTTTTAACGAATTCGCGAATGACATTGTCAGGATAATTCGTGTAACCGACAGCGTTGGCACCACGGAATAGCATTTGGAACAGCACATTAGGAATTTGTTCACGCAGTTTCAATAGCCTGTCCCATGGACTTTCTTTCAAGAATCTGTAAGAAACATCGAATGTTGCGCCGCCCCACATTTCATACGAAAATAAATCTGGCATTAGTCTAGCAGATTCCGCGGCAATCGACGTCATATCAGAAGTTCGTACGCGAGTCGCCAGTAGAGATTGGTGCGCATCACGGAACGTTGTATCAGTTAATAGAACATCATCTTGTTCTTTGATCCACTTGACGAGCCCTTCTGCACCCCGTTCATCCAATATTTGCTTCGTCCCAGGTGTTGGTGGTGTTAACAGGTCCACTACTGGTTTTCTGACAGGATGGAATACAGGCTTCGATTGTTTCCCAATCCCAGGGAATCCATTAATCGTGACATTCCCGATATAATTCAACATTTTTGTTCCACGGTCTTTTCGATTCGGGAACAAAAACAGCTCTGGCGTTGAATCAATAAAACTTGTATTATAGTTCCCCGTTAGGAAATTGTTATGTTTCACTACATTTTCAAGGAACGGAATGTTCGTCTTAATACCACGAATCCTGAATTCCTGCAAATTTCTGTCCATTTTAGATGCAGCTTCACGGAATGTCATTCCCCACGTAGATACTTTAACAAGCAAAGAATCATAGTACGGTGTAATGACAGCCCCTTGGAAACCATTACCCGCATCCAGTCGGACTCCAAATCCACCACCAGATCGATAAACCATTAACTTACCTGTATCCGGCATGAAGTCATTTAGTGGGTCTTCTGTCGTTACACGAGATTGAATGGCGTATCCGAATAAAGGAATCTTATCTTGTGCCGGGATACTCGCTTCGCCTTCATGAAGATTTTTTCCATCGGCAATATGGATTTGTGAGTGAACAATATCAATTCCCGTTACCATTTCTGTAATCGTATGTTCAACTTGGATACGAGGATTTACTTCGATGAAATAAAAGCGGCCATCAGCAACGAGGAATTCCATAGTACCCGCATTGATATATCCGACATTTTCCGCTAATTTTACGGCAGCATCGCAAATTTGTTCACGCAGTCCATCCTCAAGTGAGATGGAAGGTGCAATCTCCACCACTTTCTGATGGCGACGTTGAATCGAACAGTCTCGTTCGTACAGATGGACGACATTACCGTATGTATCTCCAAGTATTTGTACTTCGATATGTTTTGGTTCAAAAACATATTTTTCAACATATACTTCGTCAGAACCAAATGCTGACTTCGCTTCTGACCGAGCACGTTCAAATGCCTCAAGAACTTCGTCAGCAGCATTGACAATCCGCATTCCACGTCCGCCACCACCGAGAGATGCCTTAATAATAATCGGATAGCCATTCGTATCCCCAAAAGCAGTGACCTCTTCAACGGAAGTAACGGGGCCATCAGTACCAGGTATCACAGGAATTCCTGCTTTGATTGCCTGCTCTCTAGCTTTCACTTTATCTCCAAACATATCAAGATGCTTCGAAGTCGGACCGATAAAAATAATTCCCTCTTCTTCAAGGCGTCGTGCAAAGTCTACATTTTCAGCAAGAAAACCATAGCCCGGGTGTATAGCGTTTGCGCCGGAGTCTTTGGCTAGTGCGATAATCCCTTCAATATCCAGGTAAGCATCGATGGGTTTTTTCCCTTTCCCCACAAGGTATGACTCATCTGCCTTGTAGCGATGGAATGACCCACTGTCTTCTGTTGAATAGATCCCTACTGTAGGAATATTCAGCTCCGTACAAGCACGAAAAATACGGATAGCAATCTCCCCGCGGTTAGCAACTAGGATTTTCTTAATCTTATCCATCACAAGGCACTTCCTTTTCTATTTGTTTTTTTCATATTTTACGAACATTGAGACATTCATCAATATTCCTAAACTTAAAGATAACAGAATAATTGAAGTTCCGCCATAGCTAATAAACGGCAAGGTTACCCCCGTAAGTGGAATTAGTCCCGTCAAACCACCTAAATTGACGAATGATTGAATGCCAATTAAACTACCAACTCCGGCAGCTAGCATTCGAGCATGCGGATCTCTTGCCTGAAGTGCAATCCATAAAGCCCTCATAACGATGAAGCCTAGTCCACCTATCACAATAATCGCTCCGATTAATCCCATTTCTTCAGAAATGACCGCCATGATGACGTCGGTATGTGGTTCAGGTAAATACCCAAGCTTTTGAACGGAGTTGCCTAATCCAAGACCTTGGAGGCCCCCATTACCGATAGCAATATATCCATTGGTAACCTGAAACCCCGAACCTAAGGCATAATCAAAGGGATTTAAATACGCAAGAAGACGACCTTTCCTACTATCTGTCATTATGAAATCCCACGCAAAATACATACCGATGACTACCGGAACGAGAGCTATAGAAACGATTCCGATCATTTTTATAAAGGTTTGCTTTTTAATCCCACTAGCCGCTAATACAGACAAGGCAGCCGCTATGATGATGATCGATGCCCCAATATCTGTCTCTGTCATAATTGACGCTACCGCTATGGCCAGAATAATAACGGGTGGCACAATCGCTTGGTTAAGGTTGTCAATCGTCCCAGCTTCATACTTCTTAGCGAAGACACTAGCAAAGTATACAATGATTACTAGTTTCGCTAATTCAGACGGTTGAATATTACCAATTGGAAGGGCAATCCAACTTTGGGCACCAACATCTCCACCAAATCCAATAACATGAACGAGGAATAAGAACAAAAACATAACAATTAAAGCTGAAGCCATTACCCCTTTTCTCTTATAGTTTTGATAAGGAAATAAGGACGCAAGAAAAAAAGCAGGAATGGCAAGGGCTAGATTACGCAGTTGTCCAATATAAAAATGGTCTGGTTCATATCCATATTCGCTAACAGCCCAGACCATACTAGCGCTATAAATTGCCACAAGGCCAAACAAACAAAGTAGCAGATAGACAAAGAATAGCGGGAAGTCAAAATTCCGTAATATTCGTTTCATATATGTTTTCATCGTCATGACCTCATTATCATTAAACAAAAAACCCAAACCTTTATGTCAGTTTGAGTTTTCAGCTTATTTTTTCGTATATAGTTCGTGCAAGACTGTCATTTCCTTCTCAAGTAAAGAAAGGATTTCATTCCCGCCCTGACGATCAATCAGGTCTAGCTTTACTGCAAAATCAATTTCACGGGCCAACCCATACATCTGTGTGTCTAGCACTTCTTCGTATAGAGGGCATTGCGGCATCGTCAAATGGTCCATTTGCACTTTGATAAGTTGTGCAATCTTATCAGCATCGGCTTGAAGTTGCTTCAATGCCTTTTCCTGATAGGTTTCTTGTAAGTCTATCTCCATGAGGACGCCCCCATCAACCTTTTATTTCTTAACGGTTATTATGAATAAATTGTAACTTTTGAAACAGAAAAATGCAAGTGTTTCCCCTTTAACTCTTCACAACAAGTCTGTATTCCTTTTCCAAAGGCCATTAAAGCGTTATACTAGATGAAAAAGCTTTTTTAATAGTAGGAGGATATGGACTTGGAAGCAATAATTCCGATTAAAGGTAATGTGCGTTATGCAATAACACTCGATCCAGGCGTTTGGATTTTTGATGATCGCCGGATTGATTTGAAAACTTTCTTTACTGATAGTCATATTGAAAAAGACGATCTTGAAGAATATAAAAAAGAAATGGGTAAGCATTGGTCACGCGAAATTATGGAGGGTGCAACATTTCCACCCACATTGAAAACAGAAAAGAAATTTGAAAAAACAAAAGTGTTAACAGGTACCTATGGCATTCTACTCAATCATTTTTTAAAAATCGCCGAGCCCGCTAAAGATGCCACCACACTTACTTTTGAAATAGTCGATGGTACAAGCCACTCGTTTCCAATTGCAGAGGCAGAAGAATTCATCTTCAAATTTAGTGAAGATGGCAAACCACTTATCAATGATGGTCTGGTACACGTCCTCTTGAAAGATGGTTCAAATACAGACTCACCAATTCGAGATGTCACCGCGATTAGAATCGACTAAAAGGAGGACTTCCAATGCGCGTTAAATGTGTCATTTGCGATGAAGTTGGACAACTCCCAGACGATGCACCTTTAGCCAAAACACTGAGGAACCGTCCTATTCATACGTATATGTGTGATCAGTGCAACGAGCGAATTGCCGATAAAACAATTGCTCGTATCGCGACCGGAAATTTTGTTTTCCGGCGCAGCTCGCACTCTATCGAAAACAATTTTTAAAAAAAGAAGACTCTGTTGCGATTATGCAACAGAGTCTTCTTTTTTATATTCATTCATTCTGCGGACGCGGTAGATGATTAAAATCAAAGCCGCTACAATTAGTCCTTCTACGATTGGAAGGAATAATGCTAAAAACGTCAATACTAAACAACCAATGAACAAAGATATATAGATTATTATATTTTTTAACAGTGGTAGTTTCTGAGCAAACCCAAGTTTATAAACAATTGCCGACATGAGAAAGACAAGGGCTAAAAGCACGTAACCAGCTGCATCGTCAGAAGGCATCACTTCATAAATGAACCTTGCAATACCCGACATCCGTCCCATTACGAGTTCCGTTTCCCCAACACTCATTCAACACAGTCCCTTCTATAGTGCACATCTTCAAATACACCGGAAGTAATAACATTATCCAGAAAGGTAATACCTTTCCGGATAATTGTATTATTTCTTCTTCTGCGAACGCTCACGCTCATTTTTATCAAGTATCTTCTTACGAAGTCGAATTGAAACTGGTGTGATTTCGCAATACTCATCATCATCCAAGTATTGTAATGCTTCTTCAAGTGACATAATACGTGGTTTTTTCACTGTAACAGTTTGATCTTTCGTAGCTGAACGGACGTTTGTCGCTTGTTTAGCTTTTGTTAAGTTGATTGTCAAATCGTTTTCGCGTGTATTTTCACCGACGATCATTCCTGCATAGATATCAGTTCCAGCGGCAACGAACATAGTACCACGGTCTTCTAGCTGCATGATACTGTAAGGTGTAGCTGTTCCGTTCTCCATAGAAACAAGTACACCATTTCTACGTCCTCCAACTTTTCCTTTTGCCATTGGCTGGTAAGAATCGAATGTGTGATTCAAAATTCCGTACCCTCTAGTCAACGTCAAGAATTCAGTTGAATAACCAATTAATCCACGGGCCGGTACATTGAAAGTAAGTCGAACTTGTCCGTTACCATTGTTGACCATATCGATCATTTCACCTTTACGCTCACCCATCGATTCGATGATTGAACCCGTATGCTCTTCTGGAATATCGATTTGCACACGCTCAACTGGCTCCGAACGAATACCGTCGATTTCTTTTACGATAACAGATGGTTTCGAAACTTGTAGTTCGAATCCTTCACGACGCATGTTTTCAATCAAAATCGACAAGTGAAGCTCCCCGCGTCCTGAAACTGTCCACACATCTGGTGAATCCGTTGGATCTACACGAAGTGAGACATCTGTTTGCAATTGCGCTTCAAGACGTTCTTCGATTTTTCTCGAAGTTACCCATTTACCTTCTTTTCCTGCAAATGGACTGTTGTTGACCAAGAATGTCATTTGAAGCGTCGGCTCATCGATGAATAGTTCAGGTAGCGCCTCTGGATGATCTACCGGACAAATCGTTTCACCAACGTCGATATCTTCCATACCAGATACCGCAATCAAATCGCCTGCTTTAGCTTCTTGAATATCTATTCGTTTCAAGCCAAGGAACCCTGACATTTTTGTTACACGGAAGTTCTTCACAGAGCCATCACGTTTCAATACAGAAACTTGTTGACCAACATTCATCGTTCCGCGGAACACACGTCCAATACCGATCCGTCCAACATAGTCACTGTAGTCAAGAAGTGACACTTGGAATTGTAATGGTTCTTCACTATTGTCGATTGGCGCTGGAATATGCTCAATAATTGCATCATAAAGCACACGTAGCGTATCTTCCTGTGAAGTTGGGTCTGGAGACAAGCTCGCTGTACCGTTAAATCCAGATGCATAAACAACTGGGAAATCTAATTGCTCATCATTAGCGTCTAGTTCGATGAACAACTCAAGTACTTCATCGACAACTTCTTCTGGACGTGCAAATTCGCGGTCGATTTTGTTAACAACAACGATCGGCTTAATGTTTTCTTCAAGCGCTTTTTTTAGTACAAAACGCGTTTGTGGCATACAGCCTTCGTATGAATCGACAACGAGAATAACGCCGTCAACCATTTTCAAAATCCGTTCCACTTCGCCACCAAAGTCAGCGTGACCAGGTGTATCTAAAATGTTGATTTTTGTATCTTTGTATTCAATTGCTGTATTCTTTGCAAGAATTGTAATTCCGCGTTCGCGTTCAATTTCATTCGAGTCCATGGCACGTTCATCTACTTGTTCGTTAGAACGGAAAATGCCCGATTGTTTCAAAAGTTGATCGACTAACGTCGTTTTTCCGTGGTCGACGTGAGCGATAATTGCTATGTTACGTAAATCATTGCGTGTTTTAGTCATGATTTCACTCCATTATTCTTTTTTCAGGTGATTAACTGTGTTATCATAACACATGATGACACAATACAAAAACATTTTCTACGGATAGAGGGATTTTTTTGAAAAACATCAAATGGATTTTCGTCTTTTATTCCATCGCCGCAATTGCATCTATGTGCGCAATCGGTGTAGCCGTTGCTATGCGTAGCATACCCATTGCTCTGCTTGCTATCCTTGCGCTTATCCTGATAATGGGCAATGGATTCAAAACAAAAAAAAGAATGCGCGAGCAAGGTGCTCTCTAGTCTTATTCACTTCTGAAGAACTGCCAAGTAACCGGAAAAACCGGCACTATGGGCAGTTCTTTTTTTAGAGCAAAGAAAGTATACGCTTTTTAACTTGGAGTCGTGTCTAGACTCCAGCGCCTAGGCGTTTACGCTCTTCTTATTCTTTCATCCGAATATAATTCGTTAAGATGTCATGATGCAGCCCTGGTCTCGCAACAATGAATGGTTCTTGACCAAGCAAATGTGGTGCTTCCCCTTGCATATTACTTGCGACTGCACCCACCTCCCTTGCAATTACCATACCTCCAGCAATATCCCAAGGCGATAATCGCATAGATATATACGAATCGATTCGGCCAGCCGAAACATAAGCCAGTTCAATCGCAGCAGAGCCATACGATCTTGTTCCCCTGCAATGTTGGACTAGCTCCATGATTTTTTCATTGTCCACATAGCGATTCGGGGCTAACCAACTTGCACTAATCCCAATAACAGCTTGCTCAAGGGGTGTAATCTCTAGCTGCGGTAGCCGCTCATCATTTAAGTATGCCCCTTCACCTTTTGCCGCACTGTAAAAGTCATCCCTCATCACATCGTATATGTAACCAAGCATTCCGACCCCATCTGCGTAAATGCCAAGCGATATTGCGAAATTTCGTTTTTGATGAACAAAATTCATCGTCCCATCAATTGGATCCAGCATCCAAATAACACCATCTAGCGTTTGAACAACATCTCCAAATCCTTCTTCACCTAAAATTCGATGCTCCGGAAAATCTCGTTTAATCCTACTGATAAAAAACTGCTCTACTTCCCGATCAATATTTGTGACCAGATCATTGACATCTGCTTTTGAGTCAATGTCAATCTGGTTAAAAAAAGAATTACGGATTATATGACCCGCTTCTTTGATCAAAGACTTCGCATAACGATCAATATTTCCCCAGTTCATGGCATCATCACTCCCCACTATCGGTTACACCTTGGCGTAACCGCGGCCAAAATTTGAATTGCGCTTGAATCCTATAGGCGAACCACATCCTCCCTTGTAGGTTATGCAGTCATTGCAACAGGACGCCGCAACCTAAGACAGCCCTCCTAAATTCCCTACAATGGTTGCCGATGGCTCAGGCAAACAGGGAATTTAGGCATCTGCTGATTCAAGTAAAACCTCTTAATCATAGTATAACGAAAAAAACACCCCATTACACATTCTTCGTTTCCGAAGGATGTGACGGGATGTCCTTTTTGGTAAACCGATGCTGATTATGCAAAGCCATTTAAGATCTCCAATTCGTGACGAATCTCCATGAGCCTACGTTTACTTTTCGTTTTCTGCTTTGCATCATTTTGCTGTAAAGCATCAAACAACGTAGCCAATTCATAATCCAATTCAAGGTTTAGTAGCCTGACATATTCTTTCTCAACATCCGCCTTTCGAATGACATGGACAACTTGTTTCATAATCAACACCCCATCTCCTGGATATAGTCCAAATTTTCCGTTAGTTATAATTACAATATGCCGCAGTTTAAATCTGCATTAGTTATAAGCCTTGTTACTAAAGATTGTTCCCCGTTTTCTGTTAAGATAAACGTGAATATCTAATTGGGGGATTGACTTTGAAGAACCATTTTTGGGTAATAGATGATTTTGATGTATTTTCAATTGCAGGGCTTGAGAACAGAATGGAGGCCCTCCAAAATAAAATTCAACCGAAATTTACAATACTAGGTAGACATTTTGCAGATCGCCTTTCCGCGCATGGTACAGATGAATTTTATCCACATGTTGCGAAACATGCGAGAAGAACCGTAAATCCGCCAAGGGATAGCTGGGTAGCATTTGCGCCAGCAAAACGTGGCTACAAGGCACTTCCTCACTTTCAAATCGGTTTATGGGGGACACATCTTTTTATTATTTTAGCCGTTATTTATGAAAATCCCGACAAAAAGGGAATTGCGGAACGTTTAAGCGGCCAATTAGATGTCCTTACTTCATTACCAGCAAGTTATATTGTATCTGGCGATCATATGAAGCCTGAAGCTGTAAGTATTGCCGAAACTGGAGCAGACGGACTTCACGTTCTGCTAGACAGACTCCAAACCGTCAAAAAAGCAGAATTTCTTGTTGGACGTCACTTATCACGCGAAGACGCCGCCGCCCTATCTAACGATGAGTTTATGGTATTTGCCGAGGAGACATTTGACCAACTACTTTCGGTTTATGATGTCTTGATCGGTAGAAAATAAGCTACTGCGGAGATTTTGGATTATCGAATAGTTTATCCAAAATCAAAATTTTTTAATACGGCAAAACACAAAAAAGGAGTGCAGCTTAACGCCGCACTCCTCTTATCATTTCACCATCAACAGCCCCTTTAGCTGTCTTTATAACACGGTAAATCACATAACCACTGACTTCCTCGAACTCCTTGTCTAGCGTCTTTTCTTCAGCCATAGAAGGAACTACTTTTTTGAAACTACGATAGGCATCCATCAACTGTTCTTTCAAAATACCTGATTCATACGCTTTTTCCACTGCCTCGTAAAACGCCACAACTGTAATCATTTCCGCAGTTGTCCAGTCATGTCTAATCGGATAATTATAATCCACTTACAACTTCTCCCTTCATTTTTCGAAATTCCAGCTAGCGCGAATTGCAGCCGCCTCCGTTACCATTCGTTCGAATAAGTCCGATACTGTCGGAACATCATCGATTAGTCCTATCACTTGTCCTGCCCACCCAAAACCATTGTCGACATCCCCATCATGAATAAAACGTCGATTCGCATCCCCACTAATATAATCTTTCAACGTTTCGTATGTCGCTTGCTGCACTTCCATCTCAAGTATCTTTTCCGTCCAATTCCCCGCAAGTGCGCGTGCTGGAGCTCCAAGCGTTCGCTTAATGACTGTCGTATCCATCTCACCACTAGCTAACAGCGCATCCTTATAAGCTTGTGAAGCGTGAACACACTCTGCTGTAGCGATGAAGCGTGTGCCCATCTCAATCCCCTCCGCACCAAGCGCATGCGCAGCCATCCAGCCACGACCATCTCCAATCCCCCCTGAAGCAATGACCGGAATCGAAACAGCATCGACAACCTGCGGCACTAATACCATCGTGCCGATATCATCGCGTCCCAAATGGCCTCCACCTTCCTGACCCACAACCATTACAGCATCCGCACCTAATTCTTCCGCTTTTTGCGCCTGGCGTTTCGCAGCAACGAGGACGAGTGTTTTCACATCTGTATGTGCAAGTTGAGCAAAAAACGGCGCGGGATTTCCACCTGTCACCGACATCACTTTGACTCCCTCCTCAAGCGCAGCCTCCACCATATGGGCATACGGACGCCCATGCTGGCCAATTGCAAAATTCACACCAAACGGTTTATCTGTCATCGCTTGCACTTTGCGGATTTCCGCACGCAATGCATCTGGTGATTCCAGACTCATAGCCGTAATCTGTCCCAGTCCACCCGCCTTTGACACAGCCGTAGCTAGTTCGGCATACGCCAGATAGGCCAATCCCCCCTGTATAATTGGATACTGAATACCAAGTAGCTCCGTTACCCTTGTTTTCCATATCATCAATCAGGCACCCCCATATGTATCATTTCTCTACCTGTAATAGTAGCACGAAATCGGCGTTCATCACCCAAGTATTGGTGCTCGGGAACAACTTATCGGCGAATAATGACGCGACTAACATAAAAAACCGCCTACAGGGTAGCCTCGCTCCCCCATAGACGGTCATAATCTCTTATAGTATTAACTTATTTTACAATCATATGAATTGGTTTACCCAATGCAACTTCCGCTGCTTCCATTGAGATTTCTCCCAATGTTGGATGCGCGTGAATTGTCATAGCGATATCTTCAAGCGTCATTCCCGCTTCAATTGCAAGACCAAGTTCAGCAATCATATCAGATGCATTTTCACCGACGATTTGCGCACCAAGAAGAAGACCGTCTTCTTTACGTGATACAACTTTAACAAATCCTTCTGTCGCATCAAGTGCAAGTGCACGTCCGTTCGCAGCAAACGGGAATTTCCCTGCTACAACGTCATACCCTTCGTCTTTCGCTTGTTGTTCGTTCAAGCCAACAGACGCAAGTTCAGGATCTGTGAAACAAACAGCCGGAATCGCCAAGTAATCAACCTCAGATTTTTCACCTGAAATCGCTTCAGCAGCCACTTTTGCTTCATAAGAAGCTTTATGTGCAAGTTGAAGACCTGGAACGATATCACCAATTGCATAGATGTTCGGAATACTTGTACGGCATTGTTTATCGACTTCGATAAGACCACGTTCAAGGAACTTGATACCCATCTCTTCTAGACCGATTTCATCCGTATTCGGACGACGACCAACTGTCACAAGAACATAATCAGCTTCGACTTTTTTCTCTTCGCCGCCAACTTCGTATGTAACCGTAACGCCAGTGTCCGTTTCTTCAACACCTTTTGCAGATGCTTTAACAGCAATCTCTACGCCTTTTTTCTTCAAGCCTTTTTTAACGATTTGCGTCATTTGCTTTTCAAAGCCCGCAAGAATATCATTGCCGCCTTCGATAATAGTTACTTCTGATCCAAGGTTTGCAAAAGCAGACCCTAGTTCAGTACCGATATAACCGCCACCGATGACAACAAGTTTAGCTGGAACTTCAGAAAGGCTCAATGCGCCTGTTGAGTTAATAACACGTTTTGTATACTTGAAAGTCGGAATTTCAACAGGACGTGATCCCGTAGCAAGAATTGCGTTTTTGAATTTGTATGTTTGTGCAGAATCTTCCTTGATAACACGAACTGTGTTGCTATCGACGAAGTATGCTTCACCTTCAACATAGTCAACTTTATTTCCCTTAAGAAGGCCTGAAACCCCGCCCGTCAACTTGCTAACGACACCGTCTTTGAACGCTTGCGCTTTTGCGAAATCTAGTTTAACTCCAGTCGTTGTAATACCCATTGAATCAGAGTTTTTAGCATTTGCATAGCGATGTCCGACAGCGATTAGTGCTTTCGAAGGAATACATCCTACGTTCAAACACACGCCACCAACAGTTCCTTTTTCAACAACTATAACTTTTTGACCCAATTGCGCTGCACGAATTGCTGCAACATAGCCTCCAGGTCCTGACCCTACGACAAGTGTATCAACTTCGATTGGAAAATCTCCTACTACCATTTGTTCACGCCTCCATTAATAGTAATTCTGGATTGCCGAGCAATTTCTTCAGATGATTCAATGCTTGTTGGCCCGTTGCACCATCAATCACTCGGTGATCAAACACCAATGACAATGCTAACATAGGTGCCGCTACAATTTCACCATTTTTTACGATAGGTTTTTCTGCAATGCGGCCAATTCCCAAAATTGCCACTTCAGGATGGTTAATAATTGGCGTAAACCACTGTCCTCCTGCAGAGCCGATATTCGTGATAGAACATGATGCGCCCTTCATTTCCGCAGCCGACAATTTACCGTCACGCGCTTTCACTGCAAGGCTATTAATTTCATCTGAAATTGCGAATACAGATTTACGGTCTGCGTGCTTGATAACAGGCACAAGTAGTCCACGCTCTGTATCTGCCGCAATTCCGATATTGTAATAATGTTTTTGAATAATTTCCTGCGTTGCATCGTCAAGTGACGTGTTCAGCGCTGGGAATTCACGTAATGTGGAGACAAGCGCCTTCACAACATACGGTAAATACGTCAACTTAATATCTCTTTCAGCTGCGATGTCTTTGAACTTTTTACGATGTGCAACAAGTTCTGTCACATCAACTTCATCGATCAATGTAACGTGCGGCGCAGTTTGTTTCGAATGGACCATTGCCTTGGCAATCGCTTTTCGAATTCCTGACATTTTTTCACGCGTTTCTGGGAAATCACCTTCAAGATACACTGGAGCCTGAGCTGGTGTTTCTTGAACAGCGCTGTCTGTTTGCTCAATTTCTTGAGATACAGCAGGTGTCGCTGTTTCCACTTGCGCTTGTCCGCCATTTAGGAAGGTTTGGATATCCTCCTTCAACACGCGACCATTTTTACCAGTACCTGCAACCAGACGGATATCAACACCTTGCTCGCGTGCAATTTTGCGCACAGACGGCATTGCGATAATTCGACGATTTGGATCAACGTCAACTTGTGCTTGAACGTTAGCTACTGGAGCTCCAGTTTCTTTAGGTGCTTCCTCTTTTACAATCGATTGGCCTGCTTCAGCCGTCGCTTGGACTTGCGCTTCAGTTTCAGCCTGTTGCTCGCCCCCAACGTTTTCATAGCCCGGCGCATCAAAAGTAATCAATAAGTCTCCTACGATTGAAACTGTGCCTTCTGTAACGAAGATTTCATTGACTGTACCTGTTACTGGCGAAGGTATTTCTACAACTGACTTATCGTTCTGGATTTCAAGAAGTGTATCGTCTTCATTGATTTTATCGCCCTTAGCAACAAACCACTTAACGATTTCACCTTCATGGATTCCTTCCCCGATATCTGGTAAACGGAATTCAAATGCCACGTGATTCACCCTTTCTTTTTCTATCGATCAATAATATTAGAATGTCAAAACTTTTTTAGCTGTTTCGATAATGTCTTTTGCACCTGGTAGCCATGCATTCTCGCCTTGAGCAAACGGATAGATTGTATCCGGTGCTGCAACACGAAGTACTGGTGCTTCTAGGCTAAGAATTGCACGTTCTGTGATTTCAGCCACAACGTTTGCTGCAATTCCCGCTTGTTTTTGCGCTTCTTGGACAACAATTGCACGGTTTGTTTTTTCAACAGATGCAATGATTGTTTCAATATCAAGCGGTTGGATTGTGCGCAAATCGATAACTTCCAGTGAATAGCCTTCTTTTTCAAGCTCTTCAGCTGCTTTTAAGCTTTCATGAACCATTGCACCATATGTGATAACCGTAAGGTCTGTTCCTTCACGCTTCACATCCGCTTTACCCAATGGAATTGAATACTCTTCTTCCGGAACTTCCTGTCTGAATGAACGGTAAAGTTTCATATGCTCAAGGAAAATTACTGGATTTTCATCGCGGATAGCGGAAATAAGAAGTCCTTTCGCATCGTATGGAGTAGAAGGAATAACTACTTTCAAACCAGGCTGAGAAGCTACAAGACCTTCGAGGCTATCAGCATGCATCTCAGGTGTCGCAACGCCTCCACCAAATGGTGAACGAATCGTAACAGGCGCATTAAATCGTCCTGCACTACGGAACTGCATACGAGCAAGTTGTCCGCTTACAGAGTCAATGACTTCGTAAAGGAAACCAAAGAACTGGATTTCCATTACTGGACGGAATCCTGTAAAAGCAAGTCCAATTGCAAGCCCACCGATTCCAGATTCCGCAAGTGGCGTATCGAATACACGGTCTTCACCGAATTCTTTTTGTAAACCTTCTGTTGCGCGGAATACTCCGCCGTTATTTCCAACGTCTTCACCGAAGACGAGAACGTTTTCATCATTTTTTAGCTCCGTGCGCATTGCATCGGTTATGGCTTGAATCATCGTCATTTGTGCCATCGGTTACTTCGACTCCTTTTCCGTGTAGATCGCAAGCTGTTCCTGTAAGTTATATGGAAGCTCACCTTTGTACATAATGTTAATGAAATCACTTACTTTTTGCTTAGGTGCTGCATCTGCTTCTTTGATAGCAACTTTGATTTCTTCCTTAGCACGTTCAATGACTTCGTTTTCTTTCTCTTCATTCCAAATACCTTTTCCTTCAAGATATGTACGGAAACGGATAAGCGGATCACGTTTTTCCCACTCATTATCCGTATCTGATGTACGGTAACGTGTCGGATCGTCTCCTGCCATTGTATGTGGTCCGTAACGATAACACATTGTCTCTATAAGCGTTGGTCCTTCACCGTTGATTGCGCGCTCTCTTGCGTCGCGTGTAACCGCATACACAGCTAGTGGATCCATGCCGTCAACTAGGATGCTTGGAATACCCGCTGCAATCCCTTTTTGTGCAAGTGTTTTCGCCGCTGTTTGTAATCCACGAGGTGTAGATATCGCAAATTGGTTATTTTGAATAATGAAGATTGCAGGAGAACGATAAGCTCCGGCAAAGTTGATACCTTCATAGAAATCACCTTGTGAAGTACCACCATCACCTGTATACGTCATTGCAACCGCTTTCGTTCCACGTTTCTGGAAGCCAAGCGCAATACCTGCTGCTTGAATATATTGTGCACCGATAATAATTTGAGGCGGGAATACGTTGACACCCTCTGGAATCGCTCCACCCTCGTAATGCCCACGTGACCATAAGAATGCCTTAGTTAGTGGTAGACCATGGAAAAGCATTTGAGGAACATCACGGTATCCTGGAAGGATGAAATCCTCTTTTTCAAGTGCAAAGTGAGAAGCTAGTTGGGAAGCTTCCTGTCCCGCTGTTGGTGCATAGAATCCTAAACGACCTTGACGGTTCAACGAAATAGAACGTTGATCCAAAATTCTTGTATATACCATGCGTGTCATTAATTCAACAAGTTCATCGTCAGATAAATTCGGATTAGCTTCCTCATTGACGATTTTGCCTTCTTCATTCAAAATCTGGAACATTTCAAACTGATCTTCAATCGTGTGAAGTGTCTTCACCGGATCGAACTGCTTGTCTGTTTTTGCAGCCATTTCGGCAACTCTCCTTTATAACTGTATTATGAATCAGCGATGTATCGATTAGTACAATATTTCACTTCTCAGTATACTGAATCAAAACACAATGGTCAATCATAGGATTCGCATGCCTTATTGTCTGCCGCCAATGTCGGAATTGGTAGTAAGTATCGAACTGTATTAGCACAATAATATATCTGTAGTATAATAGAATACTGAAAAATTTACCTTTTCAAATAAACAAAAAAGAGCAGAAAAACGTGCCTCCGCCCTTTGGTTTCCTCATTTATCAGTCTGTAAAATTGTAAAAACATCCTCTTTTACGATATTAACCTTTTCAGTCGACTCATTAAAAGTAGTGACTACAGCCTGGACTGTCACATTTTGTGAATTCACTTTATCGACTTGTTCAGTTAACTCCCATAATTGAGTACCGTCCGTACTTAACATTTTGTACAATTCTTCCTGCAGTGCCGCTAGTTTTTTATACGCCGCTATAAATTCAGCGTGATATGCGTAGCGCTCATCTACAGCAACCTTCAATCTCTGGATTGTACCTTTTTCTTGTTCATCAGCTTCTTTAATAATTGCATCAAAGTCAGTAGCGGTAGCCTTCGCTTTGTCTATCGCCGCCTCCTCCTTTTGGAGCCTATCAAGTCGTTGACCAAGTAATGCTTCAAGCTCAGTCACTTTAAGCGTCAGTTCCTCCTGCTGTTGTTGCGTCAATTTCATAGTTTCATTGAATAGTTGTTGTTCGGTTTTCTCAAGTTCTGTCAATTCGTCTTGAGCCAGCCGATAATCTTTTTCTGCACTATTCATCACTGTCATCGTATCTGCTAATTGTTTTTCAATTGATGATTCGATATTACAGCCAGTTAGCATCAGCACTGCCGTGAATACGAATCCCGTCAAAATTCCCTTCAAAATAATCCCCTCGATTCCCCTTAAACTATAGCTTTTCACATTTCTATATTCAAGTTTGCGCTGCATTTCTTTGCCCCGTTTTTCCAATTCGATTATACTATTTAGAATAAGTATACCCGAAAGGAAGTTTGTACGATGATTTTAATGGAACATATCGTTCGTGAAGGACACCCTGCCCTTCGCAAAGTTGCAGAAGTAGTAACATTTCCACTATCCGAGGCAGACCGGAAGTTAGCCGAGGATTTAATGAATTATGTCCAAAACAGCCAAAACGAACTTATTTGTGATCAATATGGCCTGCGCCCTGGAATCGGCTTAGCCGCACCGCAAGTGGATAAATCAAAAAAAATATTTGCACTACATATTACAGAGGAAAATCGTGAGCCACTGAGCATCATCGCCATTAATCCCAAAATTGTCAGCCACTCCGTCGAAAAGACTTATCTAAGCGCCGGAGAGGGTTGCCTATCTGTTGACCGTGATGTAGAAGGCTATGTACCCCGCTATGCGAGAATTACCATTAAAGCATTCGATCTCGAAGGGAAAGAATACAAAAAACGGTTAAAAGGACTCGCCGCCATAGCTTTCCAGCACGAACTTGATCATTTAAATGGCGTCATGTTCTATGATCATATCGATAAAAAATCACCCTTCAAGGAAATTCCAGGTGCCATTCCTTTTGAACGCGATTAACAAATGCCTATGTGTCAAGGTATAAATAACTTGACAGAAAGTTTAGACAAAGGTATAATTGAACCGAGGAAGTGATGTAGCCATGTACAAACGCCTTAAACGTAAACTGTTAAAGCGGCTGAATGGCATTCTCGGTAAAAAAACAATCGCCTGATATCTTAGCTCACCAACCACAAATTGGTGAGCTTTTCTTTATTTTAAGGAAGTGTCATGCTACTATAAAGAGAATCAGTTCAATCGAACGTAAAAAGGAGAGCAAACGATGATTTATAAAGTCTATTATCAAGAAAACATGCTACAAGTACCTGTCCGCGAAAACACACAAAGCATGTACATCGAAGCGGACTCGGAAAGGTCTGTCCGCGAGAAGTTGAAATCACGCAACTACAGTATCGAATTTGTCCAACTTCTTGAAGGTGCACACCTTGAACACGAGCAGGCAGCACCATATTTCGAGCTCGAGCAGGTTTAAAAATGAAAGCGATTAAAAATAATGAAACAGCCGTTTTCGCTTTAGGCGGACTAGGAGAAATCGGTAAAAACACATACGGTGTGCAATTCCAAGATGAAATCATCTTGATCGATGCCGGCATTAAATTTCCTGATGACGAGTTACTAGGAATCGATTACGTTATTCCTGATTACACGTATCTTGAACGAAATGTGGACAAGGTCAAAGGTCTATTCATTACCCATGGTCACGAAGACCATATCGGAGGCATTCCGTACTTACTGAAAAAAATCAATGTCCCTGTATACGGTGGGAAGCTTGCGCTCGGATTATTGCGCAATAAGCTGGAAGAACACGGTCTACTACGAACAACAAAAATGATTGCGATTGACGAAGATGATGTCATTAAATTCCGCAAGACCTCAGTATCATTTTTCCGGACAACACACAGTATTCCGGATGCTTTCGGCGTCGTCGTCAAGACACCTTCTGGTAACATCGTCCATACAGGTGACTTCAAATTTGACTTTACACCTGTTGGGGAACCAGCAAACTTGACGAAAATGGCGAAAATCGGAAGTGAAGGTGTCCTTTGCTTGCTATCAGACAGTACAAACGCTGAAGTTCCAAACTTCACAATGTCTGAGCGTAAAGTCGGAGACAGCTTGAATGATATTTTTAGAAAAGTGGATGGCCGCATCATATTTGCAACATTCGCTTCAAATATTCACAGACTTCAACAAGTGATCGAAGCTGCTCAGCAATTCGGCCGTAAAATCGCGGTGTTTGGTCGCAGTATGGATAACGCGATTACAATCGGGCGTGAACTTGGCTACATCATTGCACCGAAGGAATTGTTTGTCGATACACAATCATTGAACAGACTTCCCGCAAACGAAGTAATGATCCTTTGTACCGGGAGTCAAGGCGAACCGATGGCAGCACTCTCACGTATCGCCAACGGAACGCATCGACAAGTTCAAATTCATCCTGGGGATACGGTTATCTTCTCGTCTTCTCCAATTCCAGGTAATACGCTAAGCGTTAATAAGGCAATCAATGCATTATTCCGCGCAGGTGCTGAAGTGTTACATGGTTCGTTAAATAATATCCATACATCCGGGCACGGTTCACAGGAAGAGCAGAAACTAATGCTTAGACTGATCAAACCTAAATTCTTCATGCCAATTCATGGTGAATACCGGATGTTGAAAATGCATACAAATCTTGCTGTTGACTGTGATGTCCCACGGGAAAACACCTTTATCATGGGCAACGGTGATGTACTTGCCTTAACTCATGATGAAGCACGCCTTGCTGGGCGCATCCCTTCTGGTGATGTCTACATTGATGGCAGTGGTATCGGTGATATCGGCAATGTCGTTCTTCGAGACCGCAGAATCCTTTCAGAGGATGGTCTTGTCATTGTAGTAGCAACAGTCGACATGAAGCGAAACCGCGTTGTGTCAGGACCTGATATTATTTCTAGAGGATTTGTTTATATGCGTGAATCCGGCACAATGATTCACGAAGCACAGCAAATGCTTTCTAAACAAATGCAACGAAAACTTGCCAACTCACCAGCTGATGTTGCTGCACTAAAAAGTGAAATCATTGATGTCCTCGGGCCTTATTTATATGATAAAACTAAGCGTAAACCTATGGTACTTCCTGTTATTATGGAAGTTTAACAAAAATCCCGCTATACACATTTCGATGTGCATAGCGGGATTTTTTTACGTTTATTTTAACACACCTGTTGATTAACCATTTTCGGTCCACTTTCGATATTTTAATGAAGCGCCTTTTTCTCAAACTTGTGAATATCCGCATCCGAACCAATGACGATTAAAACATCTTCGCGTTGAATCTTCTCTATCGCCTTGGGTGACACAAGAATTTGTTTTCCACGTTTGATGGCAACAATATTAACACCATATCTAGCACGAATGTTAAGTTCAATCAAGGTAGCGCCCGCAAGTTTATCACTCGCCTTAATTTCTGCAATCGAATGCTCATCCGATAATTCAAGATAATCGAGTATATTATTCGATACCATATTATTGGCTATTCGAATCCCCATATCCCGCTCCGGGTGAACAACTTGGTCAGCCCCAATTTTTCTTAATACTTTTTCATGATAATCATTTTGAGCTTTCACCGTGATTTTCTCTACACCAATCTCTTTCAACATAAGCGTCGTTAAAATACTAGCTTGAATGTTATCACCAATTGCTACAACGACATGCCCAAAATTTCGAATACCCAATGATTTAAGGGCCGATTCGTCCGTTGTATCAGCTACCACGGCTTGCGTTGCAATTTGAGCATATTCATCTACCCGTTCAGATGAAATATCAATGGCCATGACATCTGCATCCAGTTCGATTAATTCTCTAACGATGCTTCCACCGAAACGACCTAACCCAATGACTACAAATTCTTTCTTCACAAAGCATCTCCCCAATCCGCTTACTGGATGCGATTAGTGTATCATATTGAATGTATCCACTCAAATCCCTACTTGAAGGATCACGTCTGTTGATTAACCAAAAAATAACTAAATTTAGCACTAGCATACTGTGTACAATCATTTTGGATTGCTTTGGATTGAACGCATTCGATACAATCACCGGGATGTCTTGATCTGTAGGGGCGCGACTTCTTCGCACCCCTACAGTTTTTTCGGTCATCGTATGGTCTTTGTTCATCCGTCGCGCTCCAAAATCTCAAGTACACAAAGTGCGAATGCTTTTTGGGATGAAAGAGCAGTCTGCCTCTTACTTAGAGAGGCGGCCAAAGATACAATTTTGGCCGCAGAAGCTTTCGCCATGGTCTTTTCTTTTGTTATTGTAGGAAAGGTTCACTTTCTAATAGGCTTTCCATATTAAGAGGTCTAAGCCTTGCTACAAGTAAAAAAGGAACGCATTGTACAATAGACAAGAGTGCCCGAAATTGCATATTCGGGCACTTACTCTCCCTATAGAAAGTCATCTATTCTTTTCTTTCCAAACAACCGCATTCTTCACTTAACTATTGGAGGTACGCGACATGTAATGAGGCACAACAGCATTATGAAAACGAGTATGTCTAGAAAGCGAACCGGAAATGGTTCAGGGAATATGAAGAGTAGAAGTACTTCCACCAATGTTTTATGCAAGAAAATGATTTATCAACAGACGTGTTGAAGGATAGTTCTATAAAAAAAACCCGACAACGCAAGTGATGCGCAATCGGGCGGGATGTTAGTCTCTTTTCATTTCAGCTAATACACGGTTCACACGTTTTTCAAGCATCTTCATACCGCCACCGCCTGCTTGGAAGTGACGCAACTGACCATCTTTATCAAACACATAATATGCAGGCACGTATTGGTTATCAAATTTGTCGGTTAATGTCGCATCACTATCGACAAATATCGGTTGCGTAATATCATGCTTTACAGCTACCGACTTAATTTGATCCATATCTAAGTCATCCGCTGAACGAGGCATATGGACAGCGACAACGTTTAAATATTTTTTAAAGCGGTCTCTAAATTCATTCACTTCAGGCATTGCTTCTTTGCAAAGATGGCAGCTGATTGACCAGAAATGGATAAGCGTCGGTTTTTCCCCGACAAGTTGTGCTTTTGTTTGTTTGCCGTTCAACCATGCTGTTGCACCATCAAGTTCGGGCATTTGATCACGTAATTTCATAGTTATCGTCCCCCTTAATTTTCATAAAAAAACCCCCACTGCTTATTGTATGCGTGGGGATGTTCATTGGTAAAAATTATAGTGTCTTCTGACTTGATCTCCAGTTAGAAGAGCTTGAGGGACACGTATTGCAATACCATCTTCTTCAATCAATGCGCCGTAATCACGCGCTACTTGGTGATTTGTATCTGTAGATACATCGATACCCTCTGCATCAAGGTCTTCGAATTCATTATAACGGTCTGACATTGCACTAATCCTTTTTAGGACGTCAAATTGTTGGCCCAATTTGACATGAGTTAGGTTTAATTAGTTTTTATCGAATTAACGACAAAAGACAAATCTTTTATAATTTCAATCTTGCTCTAAAAGTAAACAGATTGTTATTCACAAAGAGATGGTTTTGCTGGTCTTGCTAGACAATATTCACAATCTGGATCATCACAAGATGTTTCGCGCCATTCATCACATGTTGGACAGAAAACGGAGTCATGTTCGTCATTATAAGCTAGCGGATCGAGGCAAACAATACAGTGATTGGGTAGTTCAAATAATTCACGAATTTTACCGTTCTTCATCAAAAATATTCCTTCAATTTCTTTCTTACCTTCCCTCGGTTCATCTATCACTTCCCAACTAAAACCAAGGTCCTTCATTGTCCATTTTCGTTCATCTGGATCTAAATAGAAAACTTTCTTTTTTCCCAATCGTAGCCCCTCCTTACTTGCTATATTATACCATGAAATAAGTGGAATTCAACGTTGGTCGTTTTTACCAAAAGTCCATTTTATGGACATAATTCATACAACAACCATTGTAAACACGGCACCTTCTCTTAGTATATTTACCACATTCAAAATTTCCACTATTACAGATTATTTTTCTAAAAAAATAAGTCTTGATTTTCAAGCGGTATTTTGTATAATTGAAAAGGATTTTAGTAAACTAAAAGTATAGTATAAATAAACTTTCGTAAAATTGATTGTGGGGGGATGTCTGTGGAAATAGGACGTAAGATTAAAAGCCTGCGTTTGAAGAAAGGGCTGACTCAAGAAGAACTTGGAGAACGGACCGACTTGACGAAAGGGCATATTTCGCAATTGGAACGCGATCTCAACTCACCTTCAATTGAAACACTTTTCGCTTTACTAGAAGTTCTCGGAACAACACCTAAAGAATTTTTTGATGAACCAAAGAAAAATGTTACCGTTGTGTACTCGACTGATGACCAAACCATTTATTCAGATGATGAGCTCAAATATAGCATTCGTTGGCTCGTACCACGCTCGAATGAAAATGACATGGAACCCGTACATATTACCTTTCAACAACAAGGCGAATTCAAAAGATTTGAGCCTTCGCTTGCCGAAACCTTCATATATGTACTCAAAGGAAAAGTAACCATTGAAATTGGCGACAAGCATTACAATGCCAGTAAAGGGGATGCTGTCTATTATGACGCATCTGAGCACCATCGTTTATCAAACGCACATACAGGTACGAGTGAATTACTACTCGTTGCTACTGAATCTTATTTATAAGGGGGACTACCGGAATGACACAACCAATTATTCGTTTTGAAAATGTCACAAAAAAATATGATGAAGATACAACTGTACTAAACGGGGTTTCTTTTGAAATGGAGCGCGGAAAGTTTTATACACTACTAGGTCCTTCTGGCTGCGGTAAAACAACCATCCTTCGACTGATTGCTGGTTTTACTGAAGCAACAGATGGAGAGATTTTTTTCAACGGCAAAAAAATCAACGACGTCCCCGCTAATGAACGACAAGTGAATACTGTTTTTCAAGATTACGCATTGTTCCCCCACTTGAATGTTTTTGAAAACATTGCATTTGGTTTACGCATTAAGAAAGTGAAGCAAAACGAAGTTGACCGTCGCGTACGTGAGGCCCTCAAATTCGTCAATCTTGATGGCTATGAATCACGAGAAATCTCAGAAATGTCCGGTGGTCAGCGCCAACGGGTTGCCATTGCTCGCGCCATTATTAATGATCCAGAAGTTATCTTGCTCGATGAACCACTTTCTGCACTTGATTTGAAATTACGTTCAGAAATGCAATATGAGCTTCGTGAATTGCAACAGCGTCTCGGCAAGACATTTGTTTTCGTTACGCACGACCAAGAAGAAGCACTTGCTATGTCTGATGAAATTTTCGTTATGGATGGCGGCAATATTCAGCAGTCCGGTACACCGCTTGATATTTACGATGAGCCCATCAATCGCTTTGTTGCCGATTTCATTGGCGAATCAAATATTGTGCCCGGCGTTATGATTGAGGACTATGTTGTACAATTTACAGGTCGGACTTTCGAGTGTGTCGACCAAGGTTTGAATCCTAACGAAAAAGTCGATATCGTGATTCGTCCAGAAGATCTCGAACTCACCACTGTCGATAATGGAAAATTGAATGTCACAGTCGATACGCAATTATTCCGTGGTGTTCACTACGAGCTTTCCACATATGATGCAGATGGCAACGAATGGCTGGTCCATTCCACTAAAAAGGCTGAAGTTGGTGTGCAGGTTGGACTCGATTTTGATCCAGAAGCTATTCACGTTATGCGTCTGAATGAAACCGAAGAGGAATTCGACGCCAGACTTGAGGCATACGGGGTACCGGATCATGAACAATAAGCCGCTACGTCCGTTATACACCGTTCCCTATACTGCTTGGATTATCCTATTTGTGATTGCGCCGATTGCCCTCATTGTCTATTACTCATTTTTCGACTTGGCCGGCAATTTCACATTCGATAACTATAAAAACTTTTTCTCATCTGTCTATTTGAAGCTGACAATTAGTTCGTTCTGGTATGCATTTTTAATCACTTTCTTTTCGTTATTATTTGCCTACCCAACTGCTTATTTTCTAACGAAGACGAAGCATAAACATCTTTGGTTATTGCTCATCATTATTCCATCTTGGATCAATCTGCTGCTCAAAACGTATGCCTTCATTGGGCTCTTTGGGCTGTATGGTCCTATCAATGCATTGTTAGAAGTGATGGGCATCGGTCACCAACAAATTCTATTCACCGATTTTAGTTTTGTATTCGTTTCTGTATACATTTTTATTCCGTTTATGATTTTGCCCATTTTTAATGCGCTCGACAAATTAAACCCGGCCTTAATTGATGCGTCACGTGATCTAGGGGCCAACGCATGGACAACTTTTAGACGAGTCATTTGGCCTTTGACTTTAAATGGTGTGAAATCAGGGATTCAAGTTGTATTTATCCCTGCCCTATCGCTATTCATGATTACGCGACTTATCGCCGGAAACAAAGTCATTACACTTGGGACTGCTATTGAACAGCAATTCCTAGTCACACAAAACTGGGGAATGGGTTCGACCATTGCCGTATTCCTTATTCTATTCATGTTCATCATCATGTTAATTACAAAAGGGAAAGAAAAGGGGGCGTCCAACAATGGAAAAATTAAGTAAACTCCCTAAACTCTATTTAGCGGTCGTCTTCATCATTTTATACGCACCGATTTTCTATTTAATCTTCTACTCCTTCAACTCGGGTGGAAGCATGTCGAATTTCGAGTCATTTACACTGGAACATTACGCGGCGGTCTTTGAGGATACACGATTACTTGTCATTTTACTCAATACCATTGTTGTCGCACTGTTGTCGGCACTCATTTCAACAGCCATTGGGGTTCTTGGTGCCATTGCTATTCTGTTCATGCGCAATAAAGCGATGCGCAACGCCGTTTTGTCGCTCAATAACATCTTGATAGTGAGCCCAGACGTGATTATCGGGGCGTCATTCTTGATTTTATTCACCATGATTGGGGTCAAGCTTGGATTTGCTTCGGTGCTAATTTCACATATCGCCTTCAGTATTCCGATTGTCGTTATTATGGTATTACCGAAGCTACAGGAAATGAGTCCAACATTGATTGACGCAGCGCTAGATCTTGGTGCCACTAAACGCGATGTCTTAACACGTGTAATCATTCCGTTCATCAAACCAGGCATATTGGCAGGATTCTTTCTTGCGTTAACCTATTCCCTAGATGACTTTGCGGTCACCTTCTTCGTCACTGGGAACGGCTTCTCGACGCTGTCTGTGGAAATCTACTCGATGGCACGTGCCGGGATTACACTGACGATTAACGCCTTGTCCGGCCTCATTTTCCTCATCACGGTTGTGCTCGTCATCGGCTATTATATGATTAGCCGTAAGACCAAATCACCACTTGCGGGGGTGCGAAAATGAAAGGGATTTTACGTGGGGCGGCTGTCATACTAATTGTTGCTGTCATACTGCTCGTCATCAATGCAAAATTAATTGAAGGCGGAGGCAGTGCTAGTAAAAATTCAATTACGGTCTATAACTGGGGCGAATATATTGATCCTGATCTTCTAAAACAATTTACACAGGAAACAGGCATTAAAGTCATTTATGAAACCTTCGATTCCAATGAAGGCATGATGGCAAAGATTGAACAGGGTGGTACGGCGTACGATATTACAATGCCTTCCGAATATACGATTGAAATGATGAAGGAAAAAGACCTTCTTCTCCCGATCGATTATAGTAAAGTGCCGAACGTTAAAAATATCGATCCGTACTTTCTTGACTTGCCTTTCGATCCAAACAATCAATTCTCACTTCCCTATTTCTGGGGAACGGTTGGGATTGCCTATAATCCAACGCTACTGGAAGGACAGACATTTGAACGTTGGGATGACTTATGGGATCCTTCTCTCAAACAAGATGTCATTCTCGTCGATAGTGCTAGGGAAACGATTGGCATGGGGTTAAATTCACTTGGCTTTTCATTGAACAGCACGGATTTAGGTCAATTGCGTCAAGCAACCGATAAATTGAAGACGCTTAGTCCAAATGTCAAAGCTGTTATTGGGGATGAAGTTACACCACTCATGATTAATGGTGAAGCGGCTGTTTCTCTAACATGGTCTGGGCAAGCGGCAGATATGATGTACGAAAATGAAGACATCGATTATGTTGTTCCTGAAGAAGGTTCCAATCTTTGGTTCGATAATATGGTCATTCCTCGCACATCAAAAAATATTGAAGGTGCACATGCCTTCATTAACTTCATGTTAGATGCGGAAGTAGCTGCACAAAATGCTGATTATGTCGGTTACTCTACTCCGAATCTTGCGGCACTTGATTTTATGGATCCTGAAGTAACTGGGGATGAGCGCTTCTATCCCGACGAAGAAACCCGTAATCATTTAGAGGTCTATAGAAATCTAGGACTTGAAATGCTTGGGGTTTATAATGAATTATTTTTGGAGTTTAAAATGGATATGAAATAATGAAAAGCGTAAGGCGCCTGCCTAGATGCGACAGGCATAAGACGAGTCGACGCCGTGGCGTACTTTGCCACATTGGAGGGATGCAGTCCAATCCCTCCCTGTCGACTTGGCTTATGACCCGAGCATCTGGCGCCTGAAGCTAGACAATAACAAAAAGTAGCAGCCTGCTTCGTATGCCTGCTGCTTTTTTGTTATTTCATTCGACAAAAGTCGCTTGACGGTGCGTTGATATACAGCTTATGGTACGATACCTTAATGACACGAAACAGTTTGGAAAGTTGGGATAACAATGGCGGTTAAATCGAATAATTTTGCCTTATACATTTTAATGTTCAATATGTTTATTGCCATGTCAGGAATCGGACTCATTATTCCGATTATGCCGGAGTATTTAGCTACTTTCGGTGTTGCAGGTCAAGCGCTTGGTTTCATGATTGCCATCTTCTCTTTTGCACAATTTATCTTCTCGCCCTTTGCCGGTGATTTGTCCGATAAGCACGGACGTAAAAAAATCATTGTTATCGGACTCATTATATTCGGATTATCACAGCTAGCTTTCGGGCTGTCCACTGAACTCTGGATGCTCTTTCTCGCGCGCTTCTTTGCCGGATTCGGCTCAGCATTCATCGTCCCACCAATGATGGCTTTCGTTGCCGACATAACTACCTTAGAAAATAGAGGAAGAGGAATGGGGCTTCTTGGTGCTTCCATGTCGCTCGGCTTCATGATTGGGCCAGCAATTGGCGGATTTCTTTCCAAGATTAGCTTAGAGTTCCCTTTCTACTTCGCGACAGCAGCGGCCCTTTTTGCAGCACTGCTTTCTGTATTCATCTTACCTAATCCCAAACCAGTTGTAGCAGACAATCCTACAGTTAAGAAAAAGCGGGAAAACCTATTTCAACAATTGGCACGCTCAACTAAGACTTCCTATTTCGTTGTGCTCATCGTCATGTTCGTCTTTTCGTTTGGATTGGCAAATTTCCAGTCTACGATTGCGCTTTATGTCGATCATAAATATGGCTATACCCCTACTCAAATCGCTGTACTTATCACGGTAGGCGGCTTTGTAGGTGTTATTGTCCAAACGTTTATCATCAATCCTTTGTTTAAACGCTATGGTGAAATGCGTGTAATTCTCGTCAATCTTGTCATAGCAGCCTTCTCACTTATTGGCATTATTTTCGTCGATATGTTCTGGTCTATTTTACTTGTCGCAACGATCTTTTCCACAGCCACTTCGCTGCTTCGTCCAGCCGTCAATACACTGATTTCGAAGCTAGCAGGTAAGGAACAAGGCTTTGCGGCGGGTATGATGAATGCCTATATGAGTTTAGGAAATATGGTCGGCCCAGCGATTGCTGGCATCATATTTGACATTAATATTATCTATCCCTATATTCTCGGCATGGTAATCCTACTCGCTTCTTTCGCTATCGCAGCTATATGGGCGAAACGTAACCAAGGTTTATTGGCAGAAACAAGAACGAAATAATAAAATGCCCACGCTATCGAGTTGGTAGCGTGGGCATTTCTTATTATCTTTTCTTTTTCGCCTTCAACAGTTCTGAAATACTTTCCTGCGCTGTTGGACCTTCCTCAACTACCGTCTGGCGAATTCGTTTCACACCAAATCCTTTTAACATGCCAAAGCGACGCAAAGTGATATCGATGAAGAACAGGATCATCGCTGCTAGGATTAGCCATTCCGCAATTGGTTTCTTTTCACCACTTTTTACTAGCTGATGACGGAATGCTTCTGCAGGTTGTTCTAATACTTTTCCACCTGTTCTTTCCGCAATTTTCGTCATTAATGCAGCATTCGGTGATGCCGGCTTATATTCATCGCTATAAGGGACTGAAACACCTGCTTCAAACAATCCGCCCCTGTCATCCGATACGCCGAAAAACACCAGACCAGGCTTTGTATCGACAGTCACTCGTACTTTACCAGGTGCAAGTGGCTCAGAAACAAATGGCACATCTTGTCCTTGTTCGTCCACAATAGCGATATCCAGGAATGCAGCCTTACGTGAACTGTCCGTCACGGTATACGTGCCGCCTCGTTCATGCGTAATGATATAGGGTACTTCTTCATAAGTCGGCAATAATCTAGCTACCGCTGTATTCCAGAAGTTTGCATAGCCGTCCCATCTTGCCAAATCTCCTGTCCACTTTCCTGTAGAATCAGACGTAAAGGCAACTGTTCTGCCTAATCCATACATCCATTCCGCAATGACTGGATCTTCCTTATGGCTTTCTCCTACAATGGTTGCCGTGCTTTTAGCAGTCGTCGCAATATACGCATTGATCTGCGGCACGCCATCTTTGAACAAAGAGGTCCATTCCGGAACATTTGCCATGGTCATATAAAATGGATTATCTTCAATATAAGTTCGCGTTAGCATCGATGTTTCTCTGGTCAAAATTGCTGGTACCGTCGATTCATCAACCACATCGTAAAAACGCCCGCCGCCAAATTCGGCAAGTTCTTCTAGTAGCGTCCAGTCCGCATCTGTCCCGATTGCCACCGTTGATAAGGTAATGTTGTTCTTTTTGCCTTCCTCCATCACTTCTTCATAATCAGGAGGCATATCCGATTGACCATCTGTTAGCAAAATGATATGTTTCCGTTGCAATTTCAAATCGGCTAAATCTTCATATGCTTTTTGCACCCCAGGAAAGATGTTCGTCCCTCCTGCTGATGGAACAGAAAGAATTTTTTCGATTGCTTCTTGTTTATCGCCCACCTTATCAACCGGGATCACTTCCCAGACTTGATCGTCGAAGGCGGTGAATCCGAATGTATCATCATCGCGGAGAAGTTCGACTGAGCGAGCTGCCGCTTCCCTTGCCAAGACAATTTTCGAACCTGACATACTTCCTGATCGGTCTAGGACGATGACGAGACCAAGCGATGGAAGCTGCTCTTTCCCTTTCACTTCCATCTCAACAGGTAGAAGCCTTTCAATAGGAGATTTAAAGTAACCCCCAAGTCCGAAACTCTCATCCCCACCAACCATCATGAACCCTGTACCGAAATTTTTCACGGCTTGCTCTATGACCGTCATCTTGTGCTCTCCAACGACATGACCAGGCACATTATCAAAAATAATTGCACCGTAGCCGAGATAACCTGATAACGTTTCAGGCAATTGCACTGCATCGACAACGTCAACGCTCATCGCACTTTGGTCGAGTATCGTTGGGATAACAGATGGATTGCGTTCGGTCTGTACAACCAGAACACGTGGAGATTGTTCCATCATCGTAATAGACAGCATCCGGTTATTCTCCAGAAAGCCATCATCTGGCACAATTAGCTTTGCTTCATACTTCAACAGCCCGCTACCTGTTGCCGAGGTTCGAAACGAAAATGTATTTTTCCCCGGCTCAAGCTGGACCAGCTCCTTGATAATTTCCTTATCATTTTGATAGATCAATATCTCTCCCGCTGTCCGCGTGGAAGATTCTACTTCTACTTGTAGCAGCTGCTTTTCACCTTCGTAGGCAGTTCTCGGTGTGTCGAAAATTGAAATAGAGGCATCGGCAGTTCCAGGCCGTTCTAGTAGTACAGTATCAATCGTGACACGTCCGCCACTATACTTCGGCAATAACTCCTCAACTGAACCAATCGTCTCTAATCCGTCCGATAACAGCACAATCCGGGTCGCTAGTTCTTCCTTAGCAATCGCTGCTGCCAGATCAATCGCTTTCGCAATATCTGTCGCATCCTTTGCCTCTATGTCCTCAACGACCGGAACTGTAAGCTCTGCATCTGTCAGCTGCATGTCTGTCCGAAACATCTCCGCAAAAGAATACAAGCCCACTGATTGATTTTCTTTACGCTCTTTCAAACTTTCCGCAAGCCATTTATCTGCCGTATCTTTTGCGCCTGCAATGGAAACAGAACGGTCCACAACAAAAAGAATTTGTTCTTCATTGGCACGTAATGTCATATAAGGCGAGGCAAGTGCAAAGACTAATGCCATAATTGCAGCACAGCGTAATGCAAAAAGAATCGTCCCTTTACTTCTGAAGCGCATCGCTGATGATTTCCACGAATACGCCATATATAACGCAATTGGAACGAATAACAGAAGCCACAACGGCTGATCAATTCGGATATCCACGTCGTCGTTGCACCTCCCATTCAATAAGAAGCAAAAGGAGTAGCGGCAATAGCAATAGCCAGCCAATTCGATTCTTTCCTTCTTCTGCTCCTTCGCCACCTGCCGTTTGTCCAATCCGATACAATGAACCCGTCACGAGCTCTTTTTCAGATTGTTCCAGTTGGACAGCAAATAACTTTTCTCCCCCGCCATCTCGGGATTTATAAATTCCAGGACGCGTGGGTGCCATGAAACTTGAACCGTCTGCAAATGTTGTGACGTATTCATCCTCCACCGTATAGACTTCCATGCCTTCCGTAGCGCCACTCGACAAAACCGCTTTCCGTTCATTCGGTACAAATAACCCTAACGTATCCGTGTCTGAACGCAGTAACTCTGCCGAACTCCAAACGAATAGCGGGAACGACGGATGAAGCGGCCAGTCCGTCAATTCAATATCCGCCAACACAACAATATCCCCGCGCTTCGATCGTTGAATGAATGGCTGATCCCCTACCGTCGCTATCGTTGTATACGACGTAAATGGTGGATATAGCGCACTAACATAGACATCGCTAATGTCCGCAATGGTGAACAGTGGGTCTGCCGTGCTCTTGACGGCCCCAGAAATTGGTGTAGGCGATTTATCATTACGACCAATAATAATAACCGGCTTAGTTCCTTTTTTTAGCAATGAAACATCATTTGTCACAATAATCGAGTGGTCCTGTGCGGCCAGCAATTCATCGGCAGAGCCCGTTGAAACAGCTAATCCGACCGCTTCGAACGCCCGCTTCACCAGTTCATGTAACTGACCATCAACGACTGCCTCTGACACCTCATTGCCTAGTAAAACTGCTGCTGTATTATCCGCTTCATAGTCATCTTCCACAACAATTGCAGCTTGTAACACGTTACTGTCAGGCAGTTCCTTAAACGATAACAACACGTCTTTCCCAGCTTCAACAGTAAACTTTTCATCTAGCAGTCGATCATCTGTCAATAAGTTTATCAGTTGCACTTGTCCGGTTTGATCGACATCCGAAGCATTGACAATTTTAATGATTGCTTCCGTTCCTTGCGCTGTTTTTACCGCGCCAAATTTGTAAATGGATAGATTGACGAATTCCTCTTCCGAACCATGAACGGTCCATGCAATATTGCTGTCACCTTCAGCAAATGCCGCACGGTCTAGTGAATCTGTGTAAATATGAATATCCGCGCCATCGACGGAAGCTATAGAACGAGCGAATTCCAACGCCTTTTCTATATTTTCGTGTTCATAAGACACGGCTAATTTATCGATGGCAGCTAGTATCGCTTCCCCATCTGTTTGTTCCCGCACAACAATTGCTGGCTCCTTACCGGTCGTCACAATGGTAAATGGCTCGCCTTCACGGCTCGTAACGAGTTCTTTCATAGCTTGCTGCTGTCGTGCAAATAGGGTTGTTTGATCCTTACCGGCAAGCATACTGGCGGACGTATCTACGATAAGAATGGTGTGGCCGCCAATTGCTTGATCTTTAGGCAGAAAAGGACCTAGTAAAATAAATACCAATAAGAGAAGTGCCGCCATTTGAAGATAAAATAATGCATTGCGCTGCAAATTCTTCAAGTAGGGAGATACTTTTGTTTCCCGCATGGATTGTTGCCAAAATAATGTCGATGAAATCGTTGTGACTTCATACTTTTTCCGAAAGAAGTAATACAACAAGACAACCAACGGAAAAATAGCCGTCCAGCTATTGACAATGTTCTCTAATCCCATTTGGTTGCCCTCCTATCGCAGCCAACCTGCATGGCGCATTTTTTTCGTCACCGTTTCCATAACTCCTTCTGACACTTCCGCACGTATCAGGTCAATCCCAAACTTGCCAGCAAGTGCGGTCAATTGGGTTTCATGTGCTGATTTGGTATCCAAATAATCCTGCACTGCACGCCTTGTCACAGTCACTTCGACGCCTGCACCACTCTCGCTATCAATAAAGCGGACATCCCCTTCATAATCGGGGGCTTCTTCCGGTTTTGAATGAATGGTCAGTATGCGTATATCCCCACAAATGCCCGGTAGACGACGGAAAAGATGCTCCCACTTGTCCGTTTCCTCCAGTCCATCTGTAATGATAAACAGAACCGTTACCGCTTTTGGAATATGACGCAGTGCTCGATCCGTAAAATTACTTGTTGATCCTGGCGTGTCAATTGAAGAAATGAATTTTGTAAGTGAGGCTCGATGCGCAGTGCCTTTTCTTCTATAAAAATAATCTTGTTCATCTGTCCACGTTGAAAATGACACCGTGTCGCCACTTTTTAGCGCGATATGCCCAAGTGCGATGGCTAGTTGACGGGCATAATCCCATTTGCCATCTACCCCCATCGACTTTGTCGAATCAAGCACAATATGTATGCGCATCTCTTGCTCGTCGAGAAATTGTTTAATATACGGCTTATCCGTTCGTGCATAGACATTCCAGTCAATATGACGCAAATCATCACCCGGATGATATTCCCGAAAATCGGAAAAATCAAGCGATGAACCCGTCTTTCTAGAACGATGTGTCCCTTTATGATGTCCGAGTCGCCCAGACCGCGAGACTATGGATAGGGCACCAAGTCTTTTTGTCAGTCTATCGGGGAACAATTCACCACTCATTACACCGAGGCTCCTTGCCGTACTTCTTCAAGCAATTTAGTGATTAAGCCGTCGACATCGACACCTTCGGCTTCGCCTTCATAATTGATCAGAATACGGTGACGTAATGCAGGTTTGGCGACCGTTTTAATATCCGCAATCGATACATGATAACGCCCAGCTACGAGTGCACGAGCTTTTGCCAGCCTAATGATAGACTGAAGGCCACGTGGTCCACTTCCGTATTGAACATATTTGGACCATTCATCTGCAGAGCCGCTCTTATTATGTGTTGCTGCGACTAAGTCCACTGCATAATCGATCATGTCATCCGCAATCACAATTTCTTTCACCATTTCCTGCGCCATCACAATGGTTTCTGCATCCATCACTTTTTGAACCGCAATGTTCTTCGCCCCCGTCGTACGTAAAATAATTTCTTTTAGTTCCGCTTTCTCGGGGTATGGTAACAGGATTTTGCACAGGAACCTATCCATTTGCGCTTCTGGTAATGGATAAGTTCCTTCCATTTCAATAGGGTTTTGGGTAGCCAGAACAAAAAATGGACGCGCCATTTTTCGAGTTTCTCCCAGCACCGTCACAGTTTTTTCCCCCATCGCCTCCAGCAAAGCACTTTGTGTCTTCGGCGTCGCACGGTTAATTTCATCCGCTAGTACCATTTGGCTAAAAATTGGTCCTTCCTTAAAGGCAAAGCGTTGCATCCCTTCTTCGTTCCGTTCCAAAATACTCGTTCCCGTAATGTCAGCCGGCATTAAGTCCGGTGTGAATTGAATCCGTGAAAATGACAAATCCAAGACTTCTGATATGGTTCGAATCAGCATTGTTTTCCCAAGTCCAGGAAGCCCTTCTAACAACGCATGCCCATCCGCTAGTATCGAATAAAGGGAAAACTCGACCGCTTCTTGCTGGCCAACGATAAATTTCCCAATCTCTTCTTTAACTGTTCCAAGCTTGCCGCTCATTTCTTTAAACTGCTCTGGTGTATATGGCATTCCAACACTCCCATTCTATATAAGTTGAAATAAAGAATCCGGTTTAATTTGCTACGGCGCTAGGAAAGGATGCGCCGTAGCTCAGTCTATACAGGTACTTATATTTCCTCATTCAATTGAGGAGAAATAGTCAGACAGGATATGTTGTAAATCTGGTGGCAGCTTCATTTTATCTGTACTCTTCAAGTAAGAATCTTTATAGTCACCCACAACTTCCTTGTAAGGGCGAATTGTTCCCTTTTCCACAAGACCTTGCGTTTCACGTTCCTCGATGAAATCGCCCTCTCCGAGATTACCACCCACAACCGATGATTCTCCTTTTTCACCTACGCGGTCGTAAGGAACAGATAACAGATTTCTGCCACCTGATCCTTTACCCGCTCCGGAACCACCTTGACCCTGACCTTGACCGGAGCCAGAACCAGAACCAGAACCTGATCCTTTACCAGAACCCGAGCCAGTACCCTGGCCTGAACCCTCACCTTGACCTTCGCCCTGCCCTGACTCTTGACCTTCACCTTGACCCTCACCTTTGTTATCACTATCCTGCTGCTTTTGGTCATCGCCTTCGCTATCCCCTTGACCTTCACCAGTTCCTTCTCCCTGACCTTCACCACTTGCCTCGCCAGGTTTACCGCCTGAAGCGGAGGAAGATGAATTCGTGTTTGCATTGGCCAGAGCAGGCAGTGTAGGGGCTTTGCCTATGTTATTCAACGCACTATGGGCTTTCCCTAAATTTCGGGCTAACTTATCTGCTAACTTGCCGAGTTCCTTTAGTTCTTGCTCCTCAGCATCCGTCAAAGCATCTGCTGGATTGTCAGACTTTGTTGCCGCCTCTTTCTTATCGGCAAGACGCTGCTCTTTCAGACGTAATTCTTTCTGCTTCTTGACGAGCTCCTTCAATACGTCTTCGGACAGTTCTGCTGTAAGCAACTTCTCTGCAAGATCCTGTAGTTCTTTTTTCACTTCAGGAATTGGTTCTTTTTTGACCAATTCCTGAACTTCTTTTTTCATTTCTTCAATCACTTCTTTTTCCTTTTCAGCCGCTCCTGCTTCCAACTGTGCTTCGGACGGAAAACTGACTAGCACTGTTAGGCAGGTCGCTAATAAGATGAAGCCCCCAAACATTTTCGGATTGAAATAATGCTTCTTCCTTTTCTTAAATCCCTCAAAGGCAGTCGCAATCTTCGCTTCTGCTTCTTGGGTAAGCGCCGCTGCAAGATGTGTTTCACCGACTTTATCATCCAGCGCAGTGATCAATAGATTATCCGGCATATAACTGTCGAGCTTATGAATCGCTTCACTTTTCCGCGAGCGTTTATAGATCATAAACATAATCGTTGCCACGAGTGCACTCACCGCAACAATCCATGTGATTCGTCCATAATAGGGCAAGACGAATAGTCGAGAAGCAAAGACAACAATTACTGCAAGCAAGGTTGCAGTAAACAACCCCGTTTGTAGCGTATGGACAACCTGTTCAAAACGAAGCCGAGCCAATACAGCATTGACATACTTTGTTAGTATTGGTTTCCTTTCCATTCGCCCATCTCCTTATCATTTCGATTTTTTCATATTGATACGTAATTTTTTCACAGCAATAAACAAAGATAAAACAGTAACCGTTAAATAAAAAATGAGATATGCAATCCAAATTGGGAATTTCACCTGCGTCATTTCCCCTATTGCCTCTGACACACCTGGTGACAGTAATGATGCGAAAAGCACCGCCGGATTAATAGACGCTAGAATTTGCCCCGTTATAGAAGGGGGTGGTACGCCCACTCCACTATAATTGAACTGCACCACTTGCATCACAATGAGAAATAAAAATCCTGTGACAGCTGATAAGAACAGCATCGTTCCATACGTTGCAATCATCGACACAATGGTTCTTCGAATCAGTGTCGAAAACATGATACCAATGCTTCCCATCGCCAATAGCGTCACAAATAAAAACAAAAATACTTTCACAAAATCCATTGGTGATATACCACCAAATAGGAACACTAAACTATAAATCGGCAACCCCGCCACTGTCAGTAGTAGCAAAAAGGCAATGGAAGACAATAATTTCCCCGAAATAATCTGAAACGAACTTTGTGAAGTCGTCAGTAAAATCGGCAGTGTCTGTTTTTCCCTTTCACTACTGATTGCACCGGCCGTCAAGCCTGGTGTGATAAATAAAACCAATCCCAGTTGTATAAATACTAGGAAAGAAAACAGCAGTACACTTTCACTCGGCCTAAAATAGGAGACACCTGTCATGCTCATCATCGTAAAGATAAAACCAAATACGAAAACGCACATCGCCACTAAATAGAAAAGAAGTCCCACGAAACTTTTGGGCGACCGAAATCGCAGTTTCAATTCTTTAAACAGCACAGGGTTATTGTAATTCATCTTCATCGTCAGTCGTCCCCTTTCGTAATTTCCATGAACACATCTTCAAGATTGGTGATATGCTCCATGAACGAAAGGATTGGAATATCATGAAGAATCGCCCGTTTTAACAAGCCAACCTGATCGTCCTCCGTTCCTTTATATGAAAATGTAATCCCAACACCATCATCCATTCGTTCAATATTAGTGATGAATGGATCCTCCTCGAAAAAGGCAATGATCTTATCCGAAGAATCCGTCAAACGAACAGTTATCACCCGCTCACCGCGTAATTTTTCTTGAATCTCAGCAACTGAACCATGTGCAACTAGGCGACCATTATCAATCACACCAATCTCATCACACATTTCTGCAAGCTCAGGCAAAATATGCGATGAAATTAAAATCGTTTTGCCCATCTTTTTAAGTGTTTTTAAAATATCTCTCATTTCAACACGCGCACGTGGATCAAGACCAGATGCCGGTTCATCGAGGATAAGTACTTTCGGATCATGGATAAGACTACGCGCCAGGCATAACCTTTGCTTCATCCCCCGTGACAGTAGATCGACATAGTCATAGCGCTTATGCGACAAATTTACAAGTTCCAACAATTGCGGAATTAGGATTTTCCGCTCCGCTTCTGGAATGCCATAACTAGCGCCATAAAAGTCTAGATACTCCTCCGCCTTCAACTGATCATACACACCGAAAAAGTCCGGCATATAGCCAATCATCTTACGTACTTCAGAAGGGTTCTTCCGCACGTTGACACCGTTGATGAACACATCTCCCGCTGTCGGCTGCAGTAATGTTGCTAAAATAAGAAACGTTGTTGATTTACCTGCACCATTTGCCCCTACAAAGCCAAAAACAGTACCTTCCGCAAGCGTCAAATTTAAATCATCAAGCGCGCAAAACTTTCCATACCGCTTTGTTAACCCTTTAATTTCAATCATTTTGCCACCTCACCATTCAACTTAAGCTGCGGAACGCGTCCTTGCTGTCCATTTTGTGCATTCTTTACTAACAAACGAAGAACGACCGTTCCTTCAGGCGATAGATAACTATCTAAATTATCAGTCAAGGTGAATTTACTAGCATCTTGTTGCTCGTATTCTCCTGTTTTGATGTTCAAAATACTGACATCAAATAACTGTTTTTGTATTTTGGATACTTCAAATGATGCCCACTTCAATTTCATACCTTTCAACTCTTCCGGTAGCTGCCAAGTTTGAAGATAGACGGGTTCATGGAAAAAATATTCGTCCACTGTATTGCCTATTTTATCTGCTTCATACAGGGCATCCTCCGAAACAAGCGACATGTTCATCATTTCTGGAACAACTGTAAATGTATTATTAAATGTCACATCTACTTCGACCGGCTGTGTAATCATCGTCATCGATGAAATACCCGGTTTGCCTTGAACCAGTTCTATTGGAACAATTTGTGTATCGGTATAACCGATGAGTACCGGTTTTGCTGTCTTATTCATTTGTTCATCCGAAAAAGTTAAGAGGCTGTCTTTTCTCATCTTTGTTAAATCTTCACCATTAGACGCTGCAGGATTCATATACGGGTTATAGATCGATCGTCTAGGTAACAACGTGTTAGTCTTCAACGTTTCATCTACTTGAACGGTCTCTCCCGGGCCAAGATCACCAATTGGGATTAACGTACTACCAGACCAAATGGAAACTTCCGTCAATGCAAATGGAAAATCATTTGTAATCGTACCTGTTAATTGTTTATCGTCAATCCTCAACTGGCTTTTATAAGTCCCAACCTTCTCCACTGTCGATTGACCATAAACTGTCGCAACATCCCAATAACCTGCATCACGGAGATGGACCGTCGAACCTGTTAAATCTTTTTCTAGCATTGTACTTTTATGGTTAGGAAATGACGAAGAACCGAAGAGGTTGTCTCGACGCAGTGACGAATACAACGTAGTATCCGACGGCGCTGTCATTTGAAAGTCCCCTGATTTATTGGTTAGTAGTGATTCTGCAAAATAGCCACTTAAACTACCGTCAAGTGCCACATCCAGCACAGCTGTATGCTGAACTTGTGCACGAGCAATTCGATCTTTTGCTCCGTATCCAAAAATAGCAACAGAGACTACCACTGCAATTGCCGGAATAATCCACCATGTATATTCCCGTTTATCCTTCCTTTTCAAAATAAAATACAGCACTGGGATAATAATAATCATATAAAAGATAATGATTCCTAAAATTAAGGGTGCTGACACTTTAAATGAAGGAAATAATTCATTTGCACTCCCTATCGTATAGACAATCGACTCCATGGGATCATTATAATAATAATTCTGCGACATGGAATTCCCATAAATCATGCGTTCGCCTTTTTCAAGCAACGTATTCCAAAATGCAGTCATACCATCCATTTTAGCTAAAGGCTCATCACCTACAGAGAATGCCGTTTGCATGATAAGGCCTTCTCCCAGTTGTTTATAGGCAGCCCATACATTATTCCCCTCTTCAAGTAACGGATGTGCATCCGCAGTTAATTCCGTAGTATAGGCTGCAATCATCCCCGTAAAATCTTCTGTTGCCGCCCATTTATTCAAAATAGCCGTATTCATTTCTGTATTCCCTTGTAGCTTTAATGGTAAATAATCGGCAAACAAACCCGCTTCCGCAAGACTATTGTCCGAACTACCAAAGACCATAATTCCGCCGGCGCGTACCCAGCCAATTAACGCTTGTTGCTGTTCCGAAGTTAAATCCGCTATTGGGTATTCATCAACAATGATAACGTTAGCCGCTCCCCAGCCAACCGCTTCATCAGGAAATTTGGATGCAGCAATTTTATTGGCATCAATCAATACCATTTGTGACATATTACTGTATCTCACTGTTTTTAAGGCTGCTAAGCGATCCACATTATCAGTAAATTGGACACTAAATTTGTTGTCATCAGAATGCAATGTTGTCGTTATATTCTGCGACCCTTTATGTTCAATTACCTTTCCTTTTTTCCAGCCGCCTTCATAGAAAAATATTTTTTTTGAATTTGCCATACCATACATACCGCTGTTATCATTCATTCTTTGAACAATGAAAGTAACCGTTTTTGTCTCACCCGCACCAATTTCAAGCGGGTACGCTTCCCCGGTGCCCATCGAATAGGTATATTCCATATCGATGACCATATCTCCGCTAAAAGCCGTTCCCTTATTATCTATCGTCAGCGTTACGGGCGCCCCTCTTCCATACTTTGCTTTGCCATCAAGCCCCGCCGATACACTTACCTTCAATTCCGGTGCTGCAAGGGCTGACGCAGTCGGCATGAAGACGATTGATGCCATCAGCAACGTGACAAACAGCGCAACTTTTTTCCACATATCCATTATCCTCCTGTCGGTACTAATTACTAAAATAGTAAATAGAGTAATAGTGCTCCTATATTAGTACGAACCAAACAAATCAAAGTTCCATAATCTTTTATTTATTGTAATCTTTTTGTAATCTTTCAGCGTGTTTCTGTACAATTTGCGCAAAGGCATCTACTTGTTTCAATGCAAACGTGGATTCATACCCAATCAACCATGTATCTCGCGTTAATTCAAACTCTTCTTCACTGTTCAACAAAGGAATTTTATTGACATCTTCATCCCCCGTTAAAGTGATGGACGGCAATATGGCATACCCAATGCCATTCAACGCCAACTGTTTACATGTTTCAATTTGATCGACCGTAATTTGACGACCTGGATTTTTCGGGAAATGGCGTTGCCACCAACGTTGGATTTCCATAAAATAGTTCGAATCACTTTTAAATTGGATGAACGGTCGATCCGTATCCTTCAAATCATCGATAGACGTAATCTCACGGTCCACAAGATAGAGATGATCGCGGAACAAATAGTTTTTCCGACTCTTCCAATCCACCTGTCCCCGTACAATACCAACATGCGCATCACCTTCGTAAAGCGCCTTCACAATTTCCGAGCTCCATCCCGTCATCAGTGAAATTTTGGCATCTGGATACATCTCCACATATTCTTTTAATACTTGCGGTAACCACGTCTGTCCGACAATCGACGCACAGGCAATTTTCAATGTCCCGTGCACCTTATCCGCCATCGAGGCAATCATCGCAAACGTTTCTTCCTTTTTCAAAATCGTTTCCCTAGCATGCGCAATGACCAATTCCCCCGCTGGCGTCGGTTCAAGACCTTTCTGCGAGCGGATGAACAGCAAAGTCCCCCACTCCTTTTCAATTGACTGCAACCGTTGAGAAAGAGCCGGTTGCGATAGAAATAATCGTTCCGCTGCTTTCCTCATATTTCCTTCTTCAGCAAGTGCTTTAATGATTTCAAGTTCAGTCGTTGTCACTTGATAACCCCTTTCCACGTGGAATCCGTAATATCAGTAGCAAACTGATGACCGCAAAAGCCGCGACCCCGATATAGACCCATTGCAAAGAACTATCCAATGCAGCTTGAAGCGTAAATAGATTTTCGCGTGGTAATGTACGCCTGGTTTCATCCGTCAGCAGCAGATTAATATCTTCCAAAGTAAAATCCGTTTTTTCTTTATGAAAACGGGCCATTAATGAGCCGTTCAAAACGGCGCCAAAAAGAGCAGCACCAATTGTATTCCCAAAATTTCTCATGAACATATTAGCGGCCGTGGCAGATCCCCGTTGTTCCCTAGTTACTGCACCTTGAATGGTTACGGTAAATGATGTACTCGTCAATCCCATGCCAATTCCTACAAAAAAACTTGCCATTGCCGCCCACCATGGACCGGAGCTAGCATTCATCACAGCAAATAGAATCGTACCAACCATCAAGGATAATCCACCGAGAAAGGATACTAAAAACGGGCCATACCGCAATAATAAATGTCCAGCGGCAGAGGATGCTAACGGCCAACCAATGGACATCGCCGTCAATGTGAAGCCTGCAATCATTGCCGGCTGTTCCATCACACCTGTGACATAAGTCGGCAAATATGAGGAAATTCCTATTAAAACCACACCTGTTGTCAATGACACTAGATTGGCATAAAGAATGACAGGATTTTTCCACATAGCAAACGGCATTATTGGGCTTTCCGCTTTGCGTTCTACATGAGTAAATAGCATAAATAAAACGAGTCCTACCACAATTAACACTACACTTATCAAGGATGTCCAACCAAATGATCGTCCCCCTTCACTTAGCCAAAATAAGATGGCGGATAGTGATAAGGTAAGTAGCACTGCCCCTTTATAGTCAATGGAAACTTTTTTCTGCCGCTTCGGCTCATGAAGAAATAACCATATACCTAGCATCGCCAACAGGCCAAGGGGTACATTGATCCAAAATACAAACTTCCAGTTTATGTATTGTACAATCAATCCACCAATGAGAGGACCGGATACAGCAGAAATCCCCCAAACACTTGCTAGATATCCCTGAATCTTCGCTCGCTCTTCCGTCGTGTACATATCCCCAACGATAGTTGTTGCAATCGGCATCACTGCCCCCGCTCCCAAACCCTGGATCAACCGAAAAACGATTAATTGTTCCATCGAAACGGCAAAACCACAAAGTATGGAACCAATTAGAAATATGGTCAATCCAATAAACAAGATAGGCTTTCTGCCAAATAAATCAGCTAGTTTACCGTAGATAAGGACAGTAACTGTACTCGTCAACAAATAAGCAGAAAATATCCAACTATATCTTGAAAACCCACCCAAATCCGAAGCAATTGCGGGCATTGCTGTTGTAACAATTGTCGCCTCTACAGCACCAACAAACATGGCTAACATAACAGCAATAAGCACCAATGAACGTTTTGTTTGTTTCGTTCTGTACATTATTCTATAAGCTCCTTTCCACAGAAAAAGGCTCCATCCATGGAGCCTCTCAATTCGTTATGTTTCGTTAGTCAACGGAATAGATATATTTTTTAAAATGCTTTAGTATGACGCGTCGCGTTAATATTCCGGCAAATGTCCCATCTTCCTCTACTACACAAAGAAATGGATGGTTAATAAGTAGATCTAGTCCTTTTTGGAACCTGTCAGTCGTTTTTATATAAGGTATATCGGTCTGCATAATGGAATCCACTTTTAAATCGGCTAGACGTTCATACTCAATACGTTCCATCCCTAAAATGGAATCTGTAATCATCCCTATTCCGAGCAGCCCTTTTAGATGATATTTCGCATCTAGGACTGGTAATGCTGAATAACCCGTTTTCGTTAGTACAAGTAGGGCGTGTTCTGCATTATTGCCAAGTTGAACATGCGCAACTTTTTCGGATGAAATGATATAGTCCACAATTGGTGTGAAAAGAAAATCCCTGTTATTAACAGAAATCATGTGCATCAACTCCCTCTGTAGCCACGTTATTCATGATAGAAGCTACCTCTCTATCATACCATAAAAGGTTTAACCAAACCTTAAGTATGGTATGTACAATGGATGCCCGGAGTTTAGGCAATCATATGAATCTAGCGCCACTTAAAACGGAAATTGGTTTAGCCATTGTCCACCATCTAGTGTGACAATTTCACCATTCATGTACGATGCTTTATCGGACATGATGAAAGCGGCTAATTCTGCAATCTCTTCTGGCTGCCCTAAACGCCCTAGAGGAATCGATGCAATTGTACGCTTTGCTGCAGCTTCTGACTCCCATAGCTTATCCGCACCACCCGTACGATCAATTGGGCCCGGTGCAATTCCATTGACACGAATCCCGTATCGTCTACCCCATTCCACAGCCAACGTCCGGGTTAAGGACATCACACCTGCTTTAGCAGCCGCCGAATGAACAACACCAGGACCGGCATCCCATGCATACGTCGTTAGCATGTTCAAAATCGAACCTTTTTGCCCGTTAGCAATCCAATACTTACCGACAGCACTAGAACAATAAAACGTTCCATTTAGCACAATATCGATGACAGTCTTCCAGCCATTTGGCGATAATTCCTCTGCTTTCACGATGAAATTCCCAGCCGCATTGTTCACCAGCCCATCGATCCGGCCAAATTTCGAATCCGTAAAACCAATTAGCGCTTCGATGGCTTCAATATCTCGTACATCCATTTGGAATGGATGCGCAGAATCCCCGATTTCTGCTTGTGCCGCCGTCAATCGATCTATATCCCTGCCCGTAATAACAACTTGTGCACCTTCCGCGGCAAACTTCTTCGCCATATACTTCCCCATACCATTCGAACCACCCGTTACAATGATTACCTTATCATCAAACATTAGTAATTCCCCCTATATGAATGAATATTCACTCATAATTGTAACATGTTCCCAAACACATGACGAGAACAATTAAGTGGATAATTCTCATAAATTAACACGTCAGTTGATTAACAATTATCTTGTATAGAACACGGGTAGAAAAGACTTAAAACCTTCATTATTCATTGGAGCATTTTCGGGGCGATTAGTTGCCTGTTGCCGCCCTACAATGTTCAAGTAAAAAAATGCTGTTTCTTAAAAATAAACGAAGAAAAAATCATAAAGAAAGCATCAGCCGACAAAATTTCATCTTTGGCGGCTCCTCTCCAGCTAAGGGGCATGCTATTCTTTAGTCCCAAAACCTTCGACAGTTCGTGTATCTAAACATTCAGACATCCCGGTAATCGCATAGAAGTCATCCAATCCTAAGCAATACCAAAGTAACTATACACGCAGCGCCCAGTATGTGATAAATTAATTTGTTACATATGTACAATTCCACTTATTCTTGGTATTATCAGAACATATGTAATCATCTATCATTCCAAAAGGAGGCCTATTATTGGATAATAAACAATCGATTCGCCAATTAGCAATTGCCATCTATACGGTCAATCGGCATGCTAAAACCGCACCCGACAACAAACAACTATATACCCTAAAGAAAATGGCAATCGACAAATTGCTTCATTCGGGCAACGCAGAAAAAGTCGGATTACATTTTGTCGATAATCCGAAGTTTAGCAAGCAACATTCCACAGTACTCATCCGATGCGACGAATTCCTCTTCCATACAATCCCGGAAAAAGAAGACTTCAATACGCTTCCACACCTCGGACAACAAGATCCCGCTTCGCGTAACCCACAAGAACGGATGAGTCTAAAGGCAGCGCGCGAACTTCTCTCCACTTATATCGATCCTCCACACCCGATAACAGTGGTCAAGCAAAAAGTAAAAACTGTTCGCAAAAGATCCATTCATTCAATTCAAAACAGCCAAAGCTTCCGTTCCTCTTATTTAGATGGCAAATAAGAATGGCCTAGGGCGCCTGCTAGACGCGACTGGCATAAGTCGATCTAGCGACGTGGCGTTCTTTGCCACAAAGGAGGGATGGAGTTCAATCCCTCCCCATAGCTTGATTGCTTATGACCCGAGCGACTGGCGCCCGGAGCCAGACAATAAGAAAAGCAAAGGTGCCCGAGCTAAGACAATAAGGTAGGCATACCCTAAAAAAGGCGAATCATACCGGGTTACGGTGTGATTCGCCTTTTTCTTTACGTAAGACTAGTTATAGCTTTTATATAGTACCTGCGTCCCTTTGTCACTAAATCCTTGTTCCACAAGCTTATCGTACATCTCTCGTGCAAGTTGAAGACCTGGAAGCATTAAATTCATCGCCTCCGCTTCCTGCAATGCAATATTCATGTCCTTCAAAAAGTGTTTAACATAAAAACCAGGCTCGAAATCACCTTGTAACATGCGAGGCGCCAAGTTCGATAATGACCAAGAACCTGCAGCTCCCGATGAAATAGACGCTAACACCGTCTCAGCATCAAGCCCCGCATGCTCAGCGTACGCTAAGGCTTCACAGACCCCAATCATATTTGTCGCAATCGCAATTTGGTTACACATTTTCGTATGTTGTCCAGCTCCTGCCACACCTTGATAGACAATTTGTTTACCGAAGATTGAAAGGATTGGTAAAATCCGCTCAAATACCTGCTCGTCTCCACCGCACATGATTGACAATGTGCCATTCTGCGCACCAACGTCCCCACCTGATACTGGCGCGTCAATGGATGCCATCTTCAGCATCGTAGCCTTCTCAGCAATCCGTTTGGCAAGCGCAGGACTGGACGTTGTCATATCAACGGCAATCTGACCTTCTCTACCACCCGCAAAGATGCCATCCTCCCCGAAATAGACCTCTTCAACATCGGTCGGATAACCAACCATTGTGAAGATCACATCTGCCCCAGCTACGGCCTCCCTTACCGTTTCCGCCCAAGTTGCACCCATTTCAACAAGTGACACCGCTTTCGCTTTCGTCCTTGTATAGACAGCTACGTCGTACTCATTTCGTAACAAATGTTTAACAATAGAAGCACCCATGACACCCGTTCCGATAAATGCAATTTTACTCTTTCCCATTTATATCTCCCCCTATACTTCTTTTCAGCATCTGTCCATTTTATCAGAGTACATACTATTTTCCATCATTTATTACAGAAGGGCAAATACTCCGTGGCATCATTAATAAAAAAAGGAGGACGGACCCTGTAATAGGGTACCGTCCTCAAAAGGGGGAAATGAGAATGTTGCTGTGTTCAATTATAATTTCCCCGTTTTTTCGATACTTTAAACATCTTTCGAAAAAATATTTTTCTTTTTTTCAAAACAGGATTACATTCACCTTTCATCACACACTAAAAAGCAGTAACTCCACTTATGATTTGCAGTCCCTTTGTTTGTTATACTCGTTGATGAGGTTGTCAAGTTTTCTACTGAATGCAATCGTCTTTTCGGCAGTTAGTCCATGCTTTTCCGCCGTCTCCACCATCGCTTTGCGCATTAATTCTATTTCATCCTTCACATTCCGCTCCAAGACAACCCCTCCATCCGTGGGATAAAGCATAGTCACTCCCATATTATATAGGAATGTTTACAAAAAAAGCGAGGGTATCCAACCCTACTTCAGATAGTTCGAAACGATCAGTTAACATGAATAACAACAGAAAACACTTTACGTCACACTGTTTTTAAGGCACACTATAAAGGATTAAAAAAATATGTTTTAGCGTGTTTACGTCCAATCATTTTTCGAGGCTCCTCGGTAACTTCTACCGAATCAAGCTAAAAAGAATAATCAGCGACTTTGGCGCCCAGATCTAGACTATCCATAAAGGAGTTGTTATATAATGTTAATTGCTGCAGTTGGAAATATCATTGAGTTCAGAGATGGACTACAAGGCATCGTGGAAAAAGTAAATGAGAACTCAGTCATTGTAGACCTTACATATATGGAAAACTTTGAAGAGCTTGGACTTGAAGAAAAGACTGTCATCAACCACAAACGCTATACAATCATTCATGGCGAAGGCCAAATAAAGGAATGAAACATTTGGACGACCCATACGTCCAATTTAGTTAAGGAGGGGTTTTCGATGAAAAGCAAATGGAACCTTTTATATGCGGCAATCGCAACCGCTTTGCTACTTACTGCTTGTAGTACAGATAATGATAATACAAATGGATCTTCAAACCCAGTAGAAGAGAACGAAAAGAAGCCTAACGAGGGACAAGATGAGGCAGATACACCTGCCGATACACCAGATTCGGATGGTATGAAGGACGCTACGCTAACAGACAGCGAAGAGCAGGATTACACGATCGCTGTACTCCCTCACTATACATTGACAAGTGAAGAACCAGGTAAAGATAGTCTGATGTCTGACGCTGATGGATCCCATTTTATGCGCATTGAGACGACAGTAAAAGAAGAAGGTACTTATGACTACTTCGTGGACAACATGATTGATGTGCTTGAAGCAGCAAGCGAAGGCAGCACACCTTCTGAACTCACAGATGAAGCATCAATTCCCAAAGGTGACGGAATTGACAATGTAAAAGTCTTCTCTACACAAACTGAAACCGGCCCTGTTACGGGAATCGTCTTCGAACGAAATAATATGATTGTTAGACTTACCATTTTCGATTCACCGGAAGAAGAACATTTCTCAAACTTCCTCCACATGGGCGAAACGATTATGACTAAATAACAAAAACCGTATGGATGATCCATACGGTTTTTTATTGCCTATACCAAAAAACGGCACTCGTTCGTCGAGATGCCGTTCCCTAGGATAGACTTTTTACTGATAAGCCCAGTTTTCGGATTAAATCAATGGCCAGTTCTTGCTCCTCCACTGTGAGGGCAGCCATAATGGATTCGATACTTTCTGCATTTTCCGGGAAGATTGACGTCATTAAATCTTTCCCCTCAGATGTAATCGACATATATGTAACTCGCTTATCTTCTTCGCAAAAAATGCGCTCCAATAATCCTCGCTTTTCTAGCTTATCAACAACGTACGTCATCGAGCCACTTCTGAGCAAGATCTTTTGACCGATTTTTTGAATGGGTTGTCTTCCTCTATGAAAAAGTAGTTCAAGAACTGCAAATTCAGTTGGATTAAGACCGAACTTCTCAATTGGCTTATGAGCTTCTTCCAAAATCACTTTACTTGCCCTTGAAAGGACGATAAATAACTTCAATGCCCGTTCTGTATCTTTTGTCATTTTTTCTGTTCCACCTTTTGTTTCTCATTCAGGAGTCGCAATTATTATACCGGCAAGCACCCCTATATGTCAAAAGGCCAACAAACGGATAAGCGGTTCCATTACAAAGATAACAGTTTTTCCCCGTCAACAACAGCTTCTGGAACATGGGCAATTGCACGTGGAAATGTTACTATAAAGGTCGTACCTTTACCAACTTCACTTTCAACTGAAACGGTTCCGCCATATCCTTCGATTGTTTTCAGGACAAAGGGCAATCCAAGTCCAGTTCCTTCTGGCTTACATGTAAAGAATGGCATAAATACGCGATTCATTTGATGCTCATTCATTCCTTTGCCTGTATCGGAAATGTTCAAAATTAGTTGATCCTCATCATCCAATTCTATAAAAGTTGTGAGGGTACCCCCAGGAGACATGGCTTCAAATGCGTTTTTAAAGAGGTTAAGTAGCACTTGTTTGATTTTATCCGCATCGGCTTCAATCAATGTATTTCGCAGATTACTCTCTTTTTGTTGAATTGCGATTCCTTCCAGCAATGCCTTTGGGTGCATGACTTGGATCATATCATCCACTAATACTTCAAGGGAGAATATCGATTTTTTGTTCAAACCAGGTTTGGCTAAGATTAGCATCTCACTCAGTATCGATTCCATTCTAGCTATTTCATCATCAATAACGGAAAGATACTTCGTCGCATCATCATTAGCAGATAACTTCAGTAATTGGACAAATCCTTTTAATGTCGTCATTGGATTTCTAATTTCATGGGCAATACTTGCTGCTAATTCACCAACAGTCGATAATGAACCGGAATGAGCCAAACGTTCTTCAAGAACCATTTTCTCTGTTCGATCATCGATGCGTATTAGATATGTTTTTGTTTCACAATCTAAAAAGGTAGAAATATGATAACATCTTACATCATCAACCGAGCGTTCATACCTTTTGATGGCCTTAGCATCGCCATGAGTGGTAATATCTTTCATATAATCGTCAAGAAATTCTGGGTCTTTCTCGAAAATTCCTATCAGTTCTTCAACTTTCTTGCCGATAAAGTATTCTTTTGGTAATGTGAAAAATTCTTTATGCATGTTATTAACATCGCGGATGATTCCGTGACGATCAGTAACCGCCATGAAACTATCCGTATTGCGAAAAGCGTGTAGATACACGTTTTGTGATAATTCACCGTTTGAAAGATGGCTGACATCGAATTGTGCAATAATATGATGAACATCATCTAAATACATAAGATGCACGTTAACAACTTGTTTTCTACCGTCAGCTAAACGCACATTCATTTCCACTGTTTTTTGCTCAGATTCCTTGGTAGAATTTATAATTTCATCCCATAGATTCGCAGATTGTCCGACGATGAATTGATTAATACTACCTGATTCTTCAGCATGAAACTCTTCACGGAACGCGTTATTTACTTGTAATAGTGTTCCTTCAAGATCAATAACTACAACCGGTTTGGTTGATTTATTCAATAAAAAAGAAATATGTTTCATTACCTTATCCTTTTTACATTTCAAGTGTATTCCTCCTGATCCTGTTTCAAGACAGTATGAAAAATGTACATGATTCATGCAGAAAGGTCAAATTTATGCAAAACGCCACTAATTCAGATTATTTCATATTATAATCATGTTAGATATAGAACTATTCACCTAACTTCACAGCTTACACAAGTGTAATAATTATTAAGAAAAGAGGACTAGAACTATGAACATTGTACTATCAACTTTAAACGCCAAATATATCCATACAAATTTGGCCATTCGTTATTTAAAATCGTATGCATTACCAGAGTATAATTCCATCCTTGCTGAGTACACAATCAAGGATCCCACAATGAACATTGTATCAGATTTATATCAAAAAGCGCCCGACATTGTTGGATTCAGTCTATATATCTGGAATATCGAAGAAACCATTAAAGTGATTCGAATGCTGAAGAAGGTGAAGCCCGACGTCAAAATTATTGCCGGCGGACCTGAAGTAACGTATGACTACGACTTTTGGCTAGATCGCGTACCCGAAATCGATGTGATTGTCATCGGCGAAGGGGAAAGGACGTTTAAACAGCTTCTTGATGCTTATGCAGGAGGTGCTGATCTTTCAACAGTACAAGGCATTGCCTATCGAAAAGAAGGCCAACAAAAGTTTACAGCACCAGGACCTAAACTAGATTTACGGGAACTCCCTAGCCCTTTCCACCTTGCAGAGGATGTGCCTGAACTCGGCAAACGCGTAACCTATATCGAGACAAGTCGCGGATGCCCGTTTTCCTGCCAGTTTTGTCTGTCATCTATTGAAGTTGGCGTTCGCTACTTTAATCGCGATGTCATTAAGGACGATATCCGTTATTTGATGGCCAATGGCGCCAAGACCATTAAGTTCGTCGATCGTACGTTCAATATAAGTAGAAGCTATGCAATGGAGATGTTTCAATTTTTAATTGACGAGCATGTACCAGGAACGGTTTTCCAATTTGAAATCACGGGAGACATCATGCGCCCTGAAGTCATCCACTTTTTAAATGACAATGCACCTGCCGGACTATTCCGTTTTGAAATCGGCGTTCAATCTACAAATGACTTAACAAACGAACTCGTGCAGCGACGTCAAAACTTTGAAAAGTTGTCCCGTACGGTGACGATGGTCAAAGAAGGCGGCAAGATAGACCAACATCTGGACTTAATCGCCGGATTGCCTGAAGAGGATTATGATTCTTTCCGCAACACGTTTAATGAAGTGTTCGCCATGCGACCAGAGGAATTGCAACTTGGCTTTTTGAAGTTACTACGTGGAACTGGATTGCGTATCCAAGCCGAGCAGTATGGCTACACATTCGTGGACGAGGCACCTTATGAGATATTCTCGAATAATGTGCTTTCATTCGATGATATTATTCGTATCAAGCAGACCGAAGATGTCCTCGAAAAATATTGGAATGATAACCGTTTGCCGCGGACTGTCGAATATCTTGTATCAGAGGTCTTCGAAACACCGTTCGATTTCTTCCAACAGTTCGGGACTTACTGGGAAACAAAGGGCTGGTCCAGAATCGGTCATCAACTGGAAGACTTATTTTTGCGTCTGAACGATTTTCTTACAGAACATAGTCATGCAGACATAGCGATTACGCGCAGTCTTATGAAACTCGATTATCTTGCACACCATAAGTTCCAACCACGAAAAGTATGGTGGCAAGATGATATGCCCGCGGAAGAGCTTACGGCGATTGAACAACTACTCCTTAACGACCCAAGTATCATGGGAGAAAGTTTTTCATCCTACGGCTTAACTGCCCGCACGATCCGTAAACAAACGCTCATCACACCGATTGCCGTGAACCCTGAAGATGTTGAAATCGGGATTGTTGCAAAAGTGTCTGGCTATCTTGTAACGGTATTTAAGCATGGTGAACAGCCGAAGTTTCTTTTCCTCGATCATGTGGTAGCATTTTCATCATAAAAGCAAACAAGGCTGTCCCCATTATCGGAGGACAGCCTTGTTTATTCATGTCTAACATCAGCACCTAGGCGCTGATGTTTTTCTTCTTAACCAATAATTACGCGCTCTTTCGGGTAATGATAATGCGGTTTCTTAGTTTGACCTCCCAGCATATACAGGAATGAAATGAGCCCCACTCGCCCGATGAACATCAATATCATAATGATTATTTTTCCTGTACTCGAAAGATCCGATGTGATACCGAGCGACATGCCACAGGTACCGAATGCAGAGGTGATTTCAAATAATAAAGCGACAGCCGATACGCCAGGTTCCGTAATCAGCAAAATGAGCAACGCCGTCATAACCATGACACATGCAACGAGAATAACCGCATACGAACGGAATACGTCGATCAGTTTAATTTCCCGATTAAATATATTGATCACTTCATGCCCGCGTGCAAAGTTAATAAGAAATAGAAGTGCAATCGCAAAAGTTGTTGTCCGAATTCCACCCCCAACCGAGCTAGGCGATGCGCCAATAAACATGAGCGAGCTAATAAAAATATCCGTCGCTTCACTAAAGGTTGTGATATCATGCGTTGTCAATCCCGCCGACCTCGATGACACAGAGTGGAATAACGAAGTGAATAGTTTCTCATGCCATGCCATTCCTTTGAAAGAGTGAAAAGATTCCAAGATAAAGATCATCACAGTTCCCCAAACCAACAGGAAACCGAATGTCACGGTCGTTATTTTTGTAAACAATGAAAAACGGAAATGTGGCACCTTTTTTGAGAAGTAACTTTTCACTTCGATTAATACTGGAAAGCCGATCGCGCCAAGAATAATCAAAATCATAATCACCGATTGAACAAAATAATCATTAAAGTAAGGTACAAGGGATGCACCGGTAAGATCAAATCCTGCATTTGTTGTTGCAGATACCGCCATGAAAGTACCATTCAGAAGTGCCTCACCAAACGTATCATAAAACCGCATGATATACGTCGTTAATATTAAGCTACCTATAATTTCAATCAAAAAAATGATTTTAACGATTTCCCGAATCAAATGGACGACTCCAGCTAAACTATATTGATTATGGTCGACCATAATCAATTGCCGTTCCCGCATACCAATTCGTTTTTTAACGATCAACCAAAAAAATGTACCGATTGACATAATTCCGATTCCACCAAATTGAAGAACAACCATGATCATGCATAGTCCAAAAACCGAATACGTATCCGCAATACTAATTGTAGTCAGCCCGGTTACACTAACAGCACTAACTGCCGTAAAAAGACTATCAATGAAATCAACCTTGACCCCCGGCTTATAGACACCAGGCAAATTTAGTAATAGAACCGAAAAGGCAATGGCTAAGAAATAATAAAATACAATAATTTGTGCTGGTGTAAATCTACGAAAGTTTTCACGAGTGAACTTCAACTATATCGCCTATCCTTTCGACCACTCTAGAGTATTGTACCTATTTTAGAGAAGTCCGGATGAAAATGAAAGCAAGATCTTGTCTTACGGAGAAAAAAATAATAAAAAGTAAACGAATCACGCCTGTTGATTAACCCTTTTTTGTATAAAACACTGGTGAGAAGGGCCGAAGAACCTCAATTTCCATTAGGCAATTTTCTGTCCGCTATCGGCGAATTACTCACTGCAGATATACCGAGGAGAGATTAATTGCCTGTCGAGCACCTACAATGTTCAAGTGAAAAATGCAGTTTCTTTGAAATAAAAGAATAGATGACCTTCTATAGGGATTGAAAGTGCCCGAAGATGTAATTTCGGGCACTCTTGCACATTGTACGATGTGTTTCCTACTTACTTCTGAAACGACTATGCATATAACATCGGGATATCTTATTGAAAGTAATACTTCTTTAATAAAAAAATCCATAGAGAATGCATCAGCCGCCAAAATTTTATCTTCGGAGGCTTCTCTCCCGGTAAGAAGCTGGTTATTCTTTCCTCAAAAAAACTATACACCTAAAGACTACCCTATTTCAGTCATTTTCAGCAAAAAAAATAGCCATGCAAAGTTCGCACGGCTATTTTCTAATTATGCTTTCTTGTTATTTTTCTTTTCTTTCACTACGCCTAACAAATATCCACTGATAGCGATTCCAGCAAGTACAACCCAGAATGTCACTTGCCATACAGTTGAGTGTGGGAAGTCCACAGGAAGAATCTGTACTTCTTTATGCGCCAACGTAAGCACGAGTAATTTCACACCGACCCAACCGACAATCAAAAAGGCTGCCGTTTCTAAAGATGGGTATCTCTCTAAAATGAAAACGAATTGACGAGCTGCGAAACGCATGATAACCAATCCGATAATACCACCTAACAGCATGACGATAAACTGTCCACCATTAATGCCACCGATGTGGAAGTTACCCAGTTCAGGGAGTGTTATTGCAAGCGCAACCGCAGCAAGCATTGAATCGAGCGCAAACGCGATATCCGCAAGTTCAACTTTTAGAACAGTCATCCAGAAACCAGAACCTTTACGTTGTTTGCCTTCCGCTTCTGAATCATCATCACCTTTTCGCTGATCGATGAGACTTTTAATCGATATGAATAGTAAGTACGCAGCTCCAATCGCCTGTATCTGCCAAATATTCACAAGAATTGTAATCATGAACAATGCTGCAAAACGGAAGACAAACGCACCGAGTAATCCGTAGAATAGTGCTTTCTTCTGCTGATCTTTTGGCAAATGCTTCACCATAACTGCCATAACGACCGCGTTATCTGCCGCCAGTAATCCCTCTAGGACAACCAGTACGACGAGTACCCATGCGTATTCCAATAATATTGCTTCCAAATCCATTCCTCCTACCATTTTTTTGCGAATAAAAAAGACCCTCACCTAATAAAAGGCAAAGGTCTCGCTAAGTCGGAATTTTAGTTTGCAAAAATCCAGCTATCATAACCGATGGCGTACGCCATGTATTGACGACTATGAAATAGGTTTCCCTATAGCTACTCCCCCTTGACATAAAGTCAAAAGTTATTAAGTTGTTGGGTACTTTTGTTTTATTATACCATTACAATTCTAAATGTAAAATAATAATCATCCGATTTTTATATGAAAATCGGGATTCGCCTTATTTTTTTCATAAAAAGCCGTCATTGAAGGGATTGACTCGAGAAAATCAACGCAGGTTATCCCGCTCCCTTTAAGTAGCCTTTCGGCATTATTGGTATCAAATGCCGCATTCCATATCAAATAGTCCATCGTTTCTGCCTCAACACCCAGTTTTCGCTGTAATCGAATCGAAGATAATCCTTTTTTAGCTAGCACAAGCGGCAATCTCCCTTTTGGCTTTTTCCCCGTCAGTTCAACGACCATTGCCCCGTAAATCTCCTCAATTGGATGTGGAGATGGGTCCGTTAAATGGACAGTTTGGCCTGCCGCCTCCACTTTGCTGGAGAGAAAGACCGTCGCATTTATAATATAGTCAATTGGTACAACGTTTATATATGCTTTTGTCTTTCCTACGTAAGGAATAATTGGCATCCATTTTAAACGATCAATCATGTTCATGAAAAAATAGGGTCCATCGAACTTAATGGTCTGCCCTGTTTGAGAATGACCGCGCACGATTCCCGGGCGAATAATCGTCACAGGCACATTCGCTTTCAGTTCTTCGACAAGAAGTTCTGCTTCAAACTTTGTTTCCTCATAATGATTCTTAAAGGCATTTGGGCGCAGCAATTCCGTTTCCAACAAGAGCCCTTCACGTTTTCCCGCAACATAAGCCGTACTAAAATACATATAACGCGTGATAGAAGAATGATTTCGTACAAACTCATTCACCTGCCGAGTCCCTTCTACATTGACCTCCCAGGCAATTTCCGCTTTAACAGCAAGATCGTATATCGCCGCAAGATGCCAAACCGTTAACGTTTCGCCATTCAACTTATCAATGAGCTCCCCATTTATCCCAAGATTAGTTTTCGTAATGTCACCAACAATGATATCAAACGGAATCGCCACATTCAGTTCTTCCATTATCAAAGCTGCTTTGTCCTTTGCACGATTGACTTGCTCTGCTTGCACGACTGCATACAGTTTTTCCACTTCACCAAGACCCACCAATTCTTTGATCAATTCCGTCGCAATAAAACCAGGAAAACCCGTAAAAAAATGAGTTTGCATACAATCCACCCCTTATTTTATAAGTATAGCATCGGGTTTGAATTACCGAAAGAATATTCAGATTAGTCAACGCAGTTGTAGATACATATACAAACACCGTATTAAAGTGGGTTGGACAATTTTTATTGCCGTTATACTCTGTTAATCAATAAATAATGCCAGCTACCACCATTCAAAGAGCTCAAATGGTTTCAGTAACTGGCATTATATCGTTTGTTATTTGTTCGCGTCTGCACGCTTTCTTGTTTCACGGTCAAATAAACTGTAAATAATCGGCACGATATAAAGCGTTAGCAATGTCGAACTGAGTAATCCCCCAATGACCGCAATTCCCATTGGCTGATTCATTTCCGTTCCTTCACCGAGCCCAAGTGCTAACGGTAACAGGCCTAAAATCGTCGTCAAAGCCGTCATAAGAATTGGACGCACCCGATCACGAACCGAGGCGATAATCGCATCATACGAGCTAAGTCCTGCCGCCTTCCGCTGATTGATATAGTCTACAAGGACAATCCCGTTATTCACAACAATTCCTACGAGAACGAGAACCCCGATAATTGCCGTCACACTAATTGGAGTAGCTGTCGTATACAGACCCATTGCCACACCAATCACCATAAGTGGTACTGAGAACATGATAACAAATGGATATTTGAATGATTCAAACTGTGCCGCCATGACAATATAGACAAGCACTACGGCAAGCGCAAGTGCCATCATCATATCGTCAATCGCACTATCAAATAGCTCTTTGTCGCCGCCATATGACAATTCGGTCTCCTTTGGCATATTCAGTTCTTCGATAACGTCATCCACGGTCTTTGTCATTTCACCAAGTGTCAAAGATGATTCATACTTCACATTAAATGTGACCGAGTGCGCTTGATCGACACGTTGAATCGAAACAGGCGCTTCCGCAATGGTAATTCTCGCAACTTCCCCTAGCGACACAAATGCCCCTGATGGTGTACGAAGTCTTAATTTTCTAAGCTGATCCGTACTGTCACGGAATTTCTCGTCATATTTCACATACACGGAAAATACATCTTGCTGTTCACTAATCATCTGTGTGGCAAACGAACCTCTCGTCACTTGATTGACTGACTGCGCAATCCCATACGGCGTCAATCCTTTGGCAGCTGCCAAGTCGGGAACCACTTCAATTTGAATTTCATCCACTGTATTCTGGAGATTGTTGGTCACTTCCATAACCGAATCAAGTTCGGTCAGCTCCTGATTTAACGCAGTCACCGTTTCATTCAGACGCGCCTCATTCGTATCATTCAATGAAAACGTCAACGTATTCGGGCTTGAGCCCGCTGCGGTTTGCATCACAAAGCCAACTTTCGCTTCCTCTCCAACTTCTTTCAACACTTTCGGTTGGACTACATCCACAAATTCAAAAATGGAACGTTTCCTGTCCGCAAGTGGCACAAGCTTGACATAAATTTCAGCCACATTCGCTTTCGATGATCCTTGGGCTAGTCCTTCCTGGGTCCCCCCGACGAGACTAACGTACACTTCTACGTCTTTCTCCTCTTTCAGTTGCGCTTCAATTCTTTTAACAACTCCATCGGTCGCAGCTGGAGATGAACCATTTGGCAACTTCACGGAAATGCTAACAAATCCTTCGTCCGTTGCTGGAAGGAATTCAGTACCCACCTTGAATAAACCAAAACCACTTAACACCAGTAGAACTAAAGTCACACCCAAGACAAGGAAACGATATTTCAACGCCCACTTCACGGACTTCTCAAAGTTGCCCAATTTTTTCGAGCGCCGTCTACGTGCTTCAACGTTTCTTTTCGGCTTCTTCAACATACGGCTCGCCATCATCGGCACGACCGTCAAAGCAACTACCAGCGATGCAAACAAACTAAACGAAATCGTCAACGCGAACTCTGTAAAGATTTGACCAATCAATCCACTGATGAAAATAACTGGAACAAACACAGCAAGCGTCGTTAAGGTCGAAGCGGTAATCGCTCCGCCAACTTCTTTCGTCCCTTCAACAGCAGCCTGTTTCGGGTCTTTCCCCATCGCCAAATGTCGCTCAATATTTTCGATAACCACAATCGCATTATCGACCAGCATCCCAATACCTAACGCTAGGGCGCCGAGCGTCATAATATTAAGCGAGAAGTTAGCAAAATACATCAGAACAAATGTGACAATCACGGAATAAGGAATGGCAATGCCAATGATAAGCGGGCTTTTTATCCCCCGTAGAAACACGAACAAGACAAGCATCGCAAAAATACCACCCAATAAGAGTGATTGACCAATATTATTGATGGCAATTTTGACATAATCACCTTGATCAAACAGGATATCGGATTCTACCCCTTTAAATTCATCCTTTTCGAGTAGCGTATCGAGTGCTTCTTTAAATGCAGTCGATACATCCGCTGTGTTTGTACCCGATTCTTGTAGAACAGACATCAGTACGGCCTGCTGATCATTCGCACGCGTTTCTGTAGCCGATTCAGCTTCAACTAGCGCCACATCAGCGACATCAGCAACCGTTACTTTCGCGCCTGTTAAGGGGTTCGCCCCGACAATGACGTCTTGAATATCGGCAATTGTTGTTAAGGTGCTAATAATACGAGTTGTTAACCGTTTACCGTCCTGCGTCTCAATCGGTTCCCCCGGCATCGACACATGATTTGCCTGAATCATTTGAACGACATCCGATTGTACAAGCCCGTTTGCTTCCAGCTTTTGCTGATCTACAATGATTTGTACTTCCTCCACCAATTTCCCCGAGACGGTAACACTGGCAACTCCTTCTGTTCGTCGTAATTCGGTCTCCAACTTTTCCGCAATTTGTCGGATATTTGCATCATCCGTTGTCGCCCGTAGTGACAATTGGATGACCGGAAACTGGGACGGGTCAAATTTCATAAAACGCGGTTTATTAGCACCTTCTGGAACCTGTATCTGATCCACGCGTTGCATAATATCGAGCTGAACGTCGTCGATATTCGTCGACCAATCGAACGTAAGCAATATAAAGTTTGAACCTTCCTGTGACGAGGATTGCAACGACTTTAATCCCGGCGCGGTCGACAAACTATTTTCGAGCGGTTTCGTTATTTTCTCGCTTACTTCAGCTGGTGATGCCCCCGGATAACTTGTCACGACAACCGCAATCGGCGGATTCAATTCAGGAATCAGCGTCACGGGAATCCGGAAAAACGACACAGCGCCAAGTATAATAACAAGAAACATCGTCACAATCGTAAATACAGGTCTTCTTATCGAGAAGTCACTTATTTTCATGGGCCACGGTCCTTTCTTAGTAATCTAATCATATTCAAAGAACGAGACGACTTCAAATGACAGCATCTTTTTTGGACAAATAAAAAAACTGGCAATGCGGATAACCGCCTGACCAGGTGATGAATCATAACACGTCTGTTGATTAGTCAAAAACAACCAAACCCTAGACACTCCGTGTTTCGTACTTTTCGGACTGCTTTGGATGAAACGATTTCTATACGATTACCGAGATATCTTGATCTGTAGGGACGCGACAGGTAATGAGTCACAATAAGGGTATTGAAAAGAGTAGCTAGGAATGACGGAGTCATTCCTAGCTACTCTTTCCTTCAATTCTTCTAACTATCGTGAATCACTTACCGAAAGCGGACCTCAAATGAACAAGTGAAAAAGGTTCTTATGCCCTTTTACCCTTCCAGCCGACAATTAAATGGTTAATCAATACTCCGTGGAATTATAATAAACTATACAACCGGATATCCGGATACTTATCGTGGAACCAACGCATAGCGAAATCATTTTCGAATAAGAACACTAAATTGTCGTGGCGGTCCTTCACAAGCATCGCACGTTGCCCAGTCATGGAGTCTTTAACATCACTTTCATTTTCAATCCAGCGTGCAACTTTCGACCCAACATGTTCCATACGCACTTCAACATTGTACTCATTTTTCATGCGATGTTCGAACACTTCAAATTGGAGTTGACCAACAGCCCCCAGCAACACTTCTTCTGTATGAAGCGTTCGGTAGTACTGAATAGCCCCTTCTTGTACAAGCTGTAAAATCCCTTTATGGAAATGCTTAGATTTCATCACGTTTTTCGCAGTTACCCGAACGAAAAGTTCCGGCGTAAACTGTGGCAACGCATCGAATTGGAAGGACGATTTCCCGCCGATTACTGTATCACCGATTTGGTAATTCCCTGTATCATGTAAACCGATTATATCCCCTGCGACTGCTTCATTTACCGTTTCCCGATCATCCGCAAGAAATTGAGTCGTCTGTGTCAATTTGAACGTTTTTGAAATACGTGGCACAGTAACAGTCATTCCACGTTCAAATGCACCTGAAACGATACGAACGAATGCAATACGGTCTCTGTGCATTGGGTTCATGTTCGCCTGAATTTTGAAGATGAAGCCTGAGAACTCTTCCGAATACGGATTGACTTCCGCCTCTTCTTTCGTCAAGCGTGATTGTGGAGCTGGTGCAAATTGTAAAAACGTTTCTAAAAATGTTTGCACACCAAAATTCGTCAAGGCACTACCGAAAAATACAGGTGTTAGTTCACCTTTTGCAATTCGCTCTTCATCAAAATCATTACCCGCTTCATTCAGTAAAAGGACGTCATCGAGTGCTTGTTGATAATAGGAAGTCGCCACCATCGGGTGATCTTCGACAAGACCACCGTCTTCGTTCAATGCAAGAAAACGTTTGTCTTCTTCCACGCGCACTTGTTCAATACGATTGTTGAAGCGATCGTAAATACCAAGGAACTCTTTCCCCATCCCGATTGGCCAGTTCATGGCATATGATTGAATGCCAAGCACTTCTTCCAATTCTTCCATCAGTTCAAGCGGCTCTTTCCCCTGACGGTCCATTTTGTTGATGAAAGTGAAAATCGGAATCCCGCGCATACGACAAACTTTGAATAGCTTAATCGTCTGCGGCTCAATCCCTTTAGCCGAGTCAACCATCATGACAGCCGCATCGACAGCCATCAGCGTCCGATACGTATCTTCACTGAAATCTTCGTGTCCAGGTGTATCAAGAATATTGACACGCTTGCCGTCGTAGTCAAATTGCATAACGGATGATGTGACCGAGATTCCCCGTTGCTTTTCGATTTCCATCCAGTCAGATGTCGCAAACTTCCCTGTTTTCTTTCCTTTTACTGTACCTGCATCACGGATAGCACCGCCGAAATAAAGCAGTTTTTCCGTAATTGTTGTTTTACCAGCATCCGGGTGGGAAATGATTGCAAATGTACGCCTTGATGCTATTTCTTCATGTATTGGTTTATCCATGTTCAGTTGTCTCCTTCTGTTCTGCTTTTCTTAGCATAGACACTATGGGGAAGGATTTCAACAGTTTTTCATTAGAAATTAGTAACTATATTTGTTGAAAGAAAGAATACCTTCAATACCTTCGCTGCGCTCCGGGAAAGATTGAACTACAACCTTCTTTTAGAGTGTAAAAAACGTCCCTTCAAAAAAGCCGCCCCACAACAGGACGACTTCTTCACCGCTTATTTTTCCACTACTCCCGTACCAAACTTCTTCTCCGCCTCAGCTAGTGCGATTTCCGCATCAGAGTGTGGATATTTTGTCGTGCCGATAATTTGGAAATCCTCATGACCTTTACCCGCGAAAATAATAATATCGTCACGCTCTGCAACAGCTACGGCATGGCGTACAGCTTCTGCACGATCACCAATACAAGCAAACGCCTCATGCTGCATGCCAGCTGCCAACTCGCCAACAATCGACTCATATGGCTCATCGCGTGGATCATCTGTCGTCAGGATAACATAGTCTGCAACTGATGCTTTTTCCGCCATGATTGGACGCTTCAAGCGATCACGGTTGCCGCCCGTTCCGATAACAAAAATGAGTTTGCTATCGGCCTTCTTATAAGGAAGAACTGCAGCAATTGCTTTTTCAATTGCATCTGGTGAATGAGCGTAATCGACATAGATCGTTAATGGTAATTCAGTCGGTACTAGTTCCATTCGACCTTTCACAGCAGGCACCTGCTCTAGATAGCCAAGTATGTCCTCAATCGCCATCCCTTTCGCAGACAACGCCGCTATGACGGCAAGTGCGTTATAGACGCTGAATTCACCAATCAAATTCATGCGTACGTTAAATTCCCCGTCAGGCGAAGTCAAGGTAAACGATGTACCATTCGCAGTCAGTTTAATATCCGTTCCCCGAAACACAGCGTCGTTGTGGATACCAAAAGACAGAACCGGGTATGGCGTCATCTCTTTCAATTTAGCACTCCACTCATCGTCTGCATTCACGATTGCAAACTTACGCTTGTCCAAGTCTTGTCCCAGTTGGGAAAATAACAGCCCCTTGGCATGTCCATATTCCTCCATCGTCCCGTGAAAATCGAGATGGTCATGTGTCAAGTTCGTGAATATCGCAATATCGAATTCTGTACCTGACAGACGTCCTTCCACCAGTCCATGCGACGACACTTCCATTGTCATAGTCGTGCACTCTTCTGCTGCTGCCTGCGCAATCATTCCCTGCGAAGTTAACGCATCTGGTGTCGTATTATCCGTATCGTACAACGTCCCATCTACATTAAAGCCGATGGTCCCCGAGGCAGCAGACTTCTCGCCCGCCAGTTGTAAAACAGCTTGGATAATGCCACTAACGCTTGTCTTACCATTCGTACCCGTTACCCCAATCATCGTCATGCGTTTGGAAGGATAGTCATAAAAACAGGCCGCCAACAAACCGATGGCCCGTGACGTATTTTCTACAGTGACGACTGCGACTTGATCCAAATCGACAATGACAGGCTTCGAAGCCACAATAACCCTAGCCCCATTGTTGACCGCTTTTTCGACGTAATCATGACCGTCTACCGTAAATCCTTCGATGCAGACAAAAACTCCTCCGGCATTCACCGCACGCGAATCAACCGCAATATCCGTCACAGTTGGCGGAAGCGTACCCATTACTTGTTTAACAGCCAACACTGATAATAATTTTTCAGTATTCATCAAAACCCTCCGTTCAGTCCATCATCGCTGAAGTAACGTATGCGCGAAGCAATTGTGCAGTTGCTGTCAGTGAATCAATATGTGTTCTCTCCAATGCGTGTGACGATTCGATACCTGGTCCAAATAGCGCATGCTTCACATCAAAGCCTGCCCGGATTGCAGCTGACGCGTCCGAACCGTAATGCGGATAAATATCCAATTTAAACGGAATACTTCCCTCTTTACAAAGACCCGTCAAATGCTGCGTCAATGCATAATGATACGGCCCACTTGAATCCTTGGCACAAATCGACACTGTATATTCATCTGATGTCTGTCCATCACCAATCGCACCCATATCGACTGCGATATACTCGACTGTCTCCTCAGGAATATTGGAGTTCCCCCCGTAACCAATCTCTTCATTGTTGGAAATATAGAAGTGCGTTGTATGCGGAAGTACAATCCCTTCCTCTTGTAACGAACGAACAAGTTCTAACAGCAATGCCGTACTCGCTTTATCATCCAAATGGCGTGACTTGATGAACCCACTATCCGTCGCCTCAAAACGCGGATCAAAAGATACGAAGTCACCCACTTCAATACCAAGTGCACGAGTGCCGGCTGCATCTGTCACCTTCTCATCAATTCGGACTTCAATATTGTCTGCACTACGTTCCGCAGTTCCGGCGTTTTTATACACATGAACAGTCGTTTGATGCATCAAAATTGTACCGCGTACCTCTTTCCCACCCGCTGTATGTATAAGACAATATTCCCCTTCTACAGCATTCCAATTGAAACCACCGACCATCGCCAACTTCAAACGCCCGTCGTTTTTAATCTCTTTCACCATTGCCCCTAGTGTATCCGTATGGGCAGTTAGCAGACGATGACGTTTCTTATCCGCTCCCTCAATTGTGGCGATAACTGCCCCTTTATTCGTCTGCCTATGGGATACGCCGATGTCATCGAGCTCTTGCATAATAAGTTTCATCACTTTTTCCGTATAACCTGATGGGCTTGGTGTTTCAACAAGTTTTTTTAGTAGTTCGATTGTCCGTTTCTTATCCAATAAAGTTGTCATTTCCATGTCCCCTTTCGCCGCGTCGAACAATGTCATATAATGTTCTCGCAGACTCGTGTATGATAAGTCTGAGTATAAATGAAAGTAGTCGAGGTACTAAATGGAACATTCAACGATCATCCATTCACGCAACAAGTTTATTATACTTTTTTTCATCGTAGGCGTCATTGTTCATCTTATTTATATCCCTTTTTTAAGCAATATCTATGAAACAAGCACTGCCTTATTCGGGGTAATATCTATCCTAGCGATTCTTTTCATGCAACATAGAGGCATGCAGCCGACTACATTGCGGCTAATCATTATTCTTGTCCATAACGTATACATCTTTCTCATCAATTTATTCGTACCCGATTTATCCAGCTTAATATACCTTATTTTGCCAATATTTATTACAACCATCTACAACTCCCTGCGCATCAATATCTTGATGACAGCGATCACTGGTGTAGAACTAGGCTCACTGTTCTACTTGTACCATTACTCTCATTATACCGTCAGCAGCGGATCCGCAGATGTCGCTCATGTCATAGCTGTTTTCTTCATGGTCGCGTTTCTTTGCATTTTATATACATGTAAAATTAGTCCTCAATGGAACACTATTTTTAGCGAAAATAAAAGGATGGACAAGATCCTCACATCAAAATCAGGCTATCTAGATCTCTTTTTTGAACATGCAGAAGATGCCATTGTGGTCTTTGGTCTAGATCAAAAAATCATTGAAGTCAATCCGGCATTTGAAAAAATTTATGGTTGGAAAAAGAGTGACTGTATAGGACAATCGCCGAGACTGTTTCCCGATTCTGAAGAATCACAGGTCCGAGAACGAAACAAGAACTTGTTGAAAGGAAAAAGCTACCATCAGCTACGCACAAAAGAAATGCGCAAAGATGGGTCGACATTCGATGCAGAGCTCACCATCAAGCCCGTTTTCAATGAAGTACAAGAGATTATCGCCATGACATTTATCTCTCGTGACATCACGCTAAGGTTACAAGCTGAACAACTAATAATTGACACAGAAAAGGTCAAGGCAATCGGCGAAATGTCGGCAAGCGTTGCTCATGAAGTACGGAACCCACTAACGTCAATTTCAGGTTTCATGCAAATCATGAACAATGATCCCACAAATCCCTATCGAGCCTATACGGATATTATGCATAGTGAAATCAAGCGAATTGATTTGATTGTTAGCGGGTTTCTTGTGTTATCAAAACCAAGTTTGAAGACCTCGACACAATTTTTTATCGAAAAAACACTACGGGATGTAATCACGATGTTTGAACCAGAATTTATGCAACGGTCCATTTCCTTAGAGAAGCAAATCCCAGAAAATACGGCAATGATTTGCGGTAATGAAGACGGAATGAAGCAGGTTTTCATAAATTTATTTAAAAATGCGTGTGAGGCGCTTGTTGAAAACGGCAATATCGTGGTGACACTGACTCGACAAGACCACAATGTAATCATCACCATACGAGATAATGGTCCTGGAATGGATCAGGAAACCATGGATAATCTTTATAAGCCTTTCTTCACTACGAAACAGGCAGGGACTGGACTTGGCATGATGATTTCCAAAAAAATTATCGTCGACCAAGGTGGAACATTGACCGTTACAAGTACCGAAGGCAAAGGAACCAAAACGGTCATTACACTTCCTTTTACATCATAACCCTAAAAGCCGCTCCCCTTATCGGATGAGCGGCTTTACTAATTTCAATTTTTGACCGTAAGGTGGGTAAGCAATTTTCATTGGAATCTTGGTGCTTTTTTTCATCATTGATTTCGCATGTGTAAACGTGTCAAAACTATATTTTCCATGATAAGCATTCATACCGGAAGAGCCTACCCCACCAAACGGCAGATTCATATTCCCAACATGAGTAATCGTATCATTTATACAACCACCACCAAATGGTAATTGATCAATAAAATACGCCGAAGCCTGCTCATTTTCCGTAAACATATAGGCAGCAAGCGGTTTCGGCAATTTACGGATACGGTGTACAGCCTCACCCAGATTGTCGTATGTCAAAATCGGCAAGATAGGTCCAAAGATTTCATCCTGCATGGACGCACTATTCCACGACACTCCGTCAAGCAATGTCGGTTCTATATACAAATCATCACGGTCAACATCTCCCCCATAGATCACGAAAGCACGATCCAATTCAAGGATTTTCAATAGTCGGCTATAATGCTTATCATTGATGATTCTGCCGTAATCTGGACTTCTCTTAACCATTTCCCCATAAAATTTTCGAATCGCCGCACGCATTGCTTTGACGAGCTGGTTTTTAACTGCGTGATGGACCAGGACATAATCGGGCGCAACACAGGTTTGTCCATTGTTAACGAACTTACCCCATACAATTCGTTCAGCAGCCTTAAGGATATCTGCTGTTTGATCGACAAGCGCTGGACTTTTCCCTCCGAGTTCAAGTGTAATTGGCGTCAATCGTTCCGCAGCCGCTTTCATGACAACTTTTCCAACAGCCACGCTGCCCGTAAAGAAAATATAATCGAATGATGCATGAATGAGGGCTGCTGTTTCTTCTAGCTCTCCTTCTACGACGCGAACGAATTCCGGAGGATAAATCGCTTCTAACATTTTCTTTATTACTGCTCCCGTATGAACGGCAGCCTCTGACGGTTTGACAATCGCACAATTGCCACCTGCAATCGCACCGATTAACGGCTCCATCACTAACTGAAATGGGTAATTAAATGGACCTATAATAAGCACGGATCCGTATGGTTCACGGACAATAAAACTTTTAGCCGGTTGTAAATGGATAGGCGTCTTGACGATTTCCGGTTCCATCCACTCCGTCACATGTTTGATCATATGTGAGATAGTTGAAAGTACTAAACCGATTTCCGTCACATACGATTCAAAAGGGCTCTTCCGTAAATCTTTATGGAGCGCTTCCGTGATAGCCTCTTCATTCAATAGAATAGCTTCTTTCAGTTTCGACAGCATAGCAATACGAAAATCTGCACTTCTCGTCTCCCCTGTAAAATAGAAGCTTTGTTGCTCGACAATCATCGACTCCACGCCTTGTGCTGTAAACCTCATGAAAATCCCTCCATTTCTTTCATTTAATCCTCTACCATTAATCCAGCAAATGGTCAATAAGCTTTTGGACCTCAAGTCCTTCATCGAACGAAACAAGTAATGCTTCCGCACCATTAGCGGCCGCAATGCATTCCTGGGTCAATGAATCCACAGTATCGAAGGAAGTCAATATTTCAAAAGGACTGTCTTTTTGTGCTACGCTAAGTTCCGACCAATTACGCAGTTTTAGAACACCCTCTGCTCCATATACTGTATAAGACAGTTCTTCTTGTTGACCAACCCCTGAAACGCCGTTTATCAAGAATGGAATGTCACTCCCTGTTTTACCGATTGCTAAGACACCTATTTCTGCAAGCGCTTCATCTTCAGGATAAGCGGTTTCATGGGAAGTGATCGTTAGTGGACCAAACATCCTGTACATAAGCTGAAAGTAATGCGGAAATACCTCACGTGTGAAACCACCTTGTTCGCGCGAAGCAATCCAAGGGTTTTGTTGCCACACACGTGGCCAATGTGGGAAGTGCGTTTGTAATTCGACACGAACGATTTTACCAATCGCACCTTCTTCAACTAGCTTCATCATATGCCTGACAGATGGACTGTAAAGCAATGGGAAATGCATTGCCGTCCGGCTCGCGCTATTCGTAGCTGCTGTCGCCATGACTAATCCATCTTCCGCATTATGAGCAAGCGGCTTTTCACAAAGGACATTCAGTCCATGAGCGATTGCTTGCTGACTCAGCGTCGCATGTGAAATAGGTGGAGTACCGATATAGACCCAGTCCGGTTTTAGGGAAAGTACCTCTTCATAAGAGGATGCCGCATACAGTCCATATGTATCCGCCATTTCTTGCAAACGCTTGTCGTTTTCGTCAAACAACGCAACGATCGACGCCTCAGTACACGTTCGTAATTGATTGATGATGCGCTCGCCGACGATACCTGTCCCGACGATAGCAAATGTAGTTTTTTTCATTGGATTAACCCCTTTATTGGCATTGAGTAAGTCAAGGTGAAAAGGATATGCCCTATGATTCTTTTCGGCCTTCCATGTTTAAGATTATAACATTCAGGGAAAAAGAATGTTCAAACAACAAAGATTATAGAGGAGGAATTAGTCATGACAACAACAGAAACTTGGTGGGAAACAATCTTTGAAGGAAATCTTTCACTCGGCCTAAATAAAGAACGGTTAACCGAACTCGACGAAGAAAATTTTCTTTATTTTAATGACGAAGAACGCATACAGGAGCTTCCGCACTGATATTGAGTGAATGTACAGCGACGATGATACCTATTTCAAGTGAACCCTAACAACAGCTTTCCCATGTAATTACGGAAAAGCTGTTGTTTTTATGTATCTTTTTTCGAGGAACGTACACCCCTCACTCAATACTACGCCACAAATACAAGGCCGCGTAACTCAAATACGGTGACCAATCTGGAAAACGAGCAAGCATTTCCTCTTTTGTCGGCTTGCGATCCATTCCCCATAACTTTTTCAACGCATTTTGTAATCCGATATCCGCCAAAGGGAATAAATTCGAGCGCCCCAGCCCAAACATCAAAAAGTTTTGCGCCGTCCAAGGACCGACTCCACGGAATGCCACCAGCTTAGCCACCACTTCCTCATCATCCATTCGTTTGAACTGCTCGAGGTCCAATATCCCCGATGCAATTGATCGTGACAAACCAATCACATATTCCGCCTTACGTGTACTAAATTGCCGGTCACGTAACTCTGAAACATCCAATGATGCGATCCGTTCTGGCGTTGGATAGAACCAAACTCCGTCTACTTGCTCTCCAAATGATTCCACAAAACGCTGCGTAAGCGTGTGCGAGAATGATAAATTGAGTTGTTGATGGATAATACTTGTCATCAGATCCCCATATAACGAGAAACTTTTAATAAGTGGAGTCCCTTCATGGTCAATAAAAAGCTGTTCCAAATCCGTTCCAACAAAATGGGCTTGAATCCCATCAAGTGGTCTGTCGAAGTGGAAGATTGATTTAATTTCGTCCAGCTGAATATCGTCTAACACCCCTTGCATTTCGAAAGTAGGTTGCTGCACCGTCCCCGTTCCCCGCAATGTCACAACATTCCCCTCTGCCATCGGAATACGGATTATTCGCTGAGCACAATCAACCGCATTTACAGGACTAGCCGCAAGTCTTTCAAGCGCACGGTCAAAATCATAAACGAATGGTAACTCAATTTGTCTATCGATAAGAAACACTCCCTTTTTATCTTTTATTATACCTTTTTTAAAAAAACTTTTGAAAAAGTGTTGACTTCTTTTATAGATTAGCTATAATAGTAAATGTGCAGTAAGCAGTCGCACACAATAACTTCCCAGGTTCCATAGCTCAGCTGGGAGAGCACTACCTCGACAAGGTAGGGGTCGGCGGTTCGAGCCCGTCTGGGACCATAATGTTTCATTCCGTAGAAAACTTTTAGGTATAAGGTTTTCTGAACAAAAAGACGTTTGAGCCACTGCGCTTGGACGTCTTTTTTGTTGTGTTTTTTGTGTCTTGTCCGCCGTTTGTCCGCCATTTATCTTCTGGATGTTATTTCTTATCATTTGTATGATTTTGAATCGCATCTTGAAATATATCAGCTACGTCACTGTCTGAGTTAGGTAATAAGTGGGCGTAGCATTCATACGTGATTTTAGGATTCGCATGTCCAAGTCGATTCGATATTTTAACGATATCAATTCCTTCTGATATTAGGATAGAAGCATGCGTGTGCCGCATATCATGAAATCGAATTTCCCTCACTCCAGCTTTTTTTATCAGCCGCTTCATGACCCGGTTTACATTTCGTGGATCTTGCATGGTTCCCTCATTCGTACCAATCACAAGATCCTGATCCTCATATAAATCTCCAATCAACTCTTTCCATCCATATTGTGTATTCTTATGCACCTTAAGTTCATTTAAAACAAATTCAGAAATCGGAATTTGACGTTTCGACTTTTTAGTTTTTAACGTAGTAAGTGTATATCCGTGACCTGGAATATGAGCTAAAGATCTTTTGACGTAAATTTTCTTATTATCAAAATCAATATCGCTCCACTTCAAACCAAGTATTTCCCCTCTCCTCATTCCGGTATAAATCGCAAGCAAGAATGTCAAATAATGCCGTTCACCCCTACAAGCATTTAGAAATTGATGAATTTCATCGAATGACCAAATGAACATCTCCCCATAATTTACTGCCGGCGGATCTGTATCAGTTATAGGATTACTTGCGATTTTCCCCCATTTTACCGCCTGATTAAATGCCTGATTCAAAAGTTGATGCATTTGGCGGATATAACTTGTACTGTATTTTTCCTGTATTTTCTGATTATAAAAAGCATCTATATCTGATGCCTTAATTTTTGATATGGTTTTATTTGAAAATAGATTATTTTGTAGGATATGCCTCTCCATAAGGTACGCCCTGTTTGATACAGTCGTTTTCTTAATTCTATTTTGATAATGCCCATAAAACCAATCGCCCGCGAATTCCGAAAAAATCTCCTTACTTGGTTCAATATATTTATTATCATCCATTTCGGATTCAATTTTACGCGCCTCGGCTTCAGCGTCTTTTTTCCTTATAAATCCTCCCTTATTTATTTGTTTTCGTTTACCAGTGACGGGGTCCCTACCTAAATCAATGGTATAAGAATAAGTTTTGCCTCTTTTTCTAATGTGCGCCATTTGTCACTTACCTCCAACACTTTTTATTTTGCACACAGAAAAGTAAACAAGTGGTCTATTAAACATTCTGGCCACTTATTTAACTTTTTATAATACTATATTGGTAGTTTAGATATTAGAAAAAAACATAGATTTCTTAAGAATCCACTTTTAGTGTCGAATGTGGGTAGCGCAAAATGAAAGTACATAGTATTGCGGACAGAATGAGCCACTGTTTACGGGCAAGAGAGCCACTATCAAAAGACCCCTATACACGCCTAAGGTAATGCAAATGCGGTAGTCCGCCACCACCATTGACTATAACTTTGTCCGTGTAGTAGAACTATCGCAGGCGTTGCATAAATAATGCCTTAGAGGCACACCTGCTCAAATATGATAACACGGACAAATCGATTCTAAGCAATCACCGGCGGGGCCCCGTCCCCTTCCAGTGTCTGCAAAGAATCGAGCGTTATAGTCAATGGCAAGCAGCTACGCTGTGGCTCACTATTCCGCAAATGGTGGCTCTTTTCATCCGCAATAATCACCAAACTTGGCGTTGCGACATTATATGGAGTGATGGGCATGATAGCCTTCGCAGGCGAAGCCAGCTCTTGATATAACTGACTTCTTGGCTTGGACTCATGCCCGCAGAGGCTCCATCTTAAGTTGCAACATTGTGTAGTTGCAATTGCAATCCTCGTATTACGTTTTTGCAAGAGACAGAATGGCCAGTATTCTATTTATGATTGGACAACCATAAATAGAATTGATCTCTTAACACCCGTTTACATCTCCCAATTTTTATCAAAGGAAAATCAGTTCGCTTCATAAGTTCATAAGCACTAGGCTTAGATATTTGTAAGATTTCACTAATATCAACTGCGGTTAATACGATTGGATAAGAGTCAATGTCATTTTTCTTCATTGGAATATCACCTTATGAGCTTTCACTGTCCTTCTCAAGTTCTCGTAACCATTGCTCAATTAACTCCAAAGCCTTAGCTTTATTTTCTTGTTCTTTGACGTTCGGATTACTCTCTTCACATTTTTTCACAATAAAACCTCCTTTAATTGATCTCTATAAAGACTCCCTATATATTTCATTTCTTTTCATCTGGTCGATAAATCGACCAGATACAAAAAATCATTAAAACAAAAAGACCTTTTAAGAGCTAACTTAAAAAGGTCTTTTTTGTTATTTACCTGTTAGAACTACTTTCCAAGCCAAACATGAAAAATAGAAAACGCCTAAAACCTATATACATCAAGGGTTTCAGGCGTTTTTTAAAAATCACTAATTCAGGTTAACTATGATATTATGCGTAGCTTGGGGCATGAGAAAATTGATACAACCATGATCTACTTAGATAAGATATTCGAGAAAGAACGTCATGCAATCCACTCTTGGAAATCAGATCAATTTGGTGATTATATATAAGCAAGCGCCAAAAATACCAATGCGTTTGTTACTCATCACTCTCATGCTGAATTTTTTGCAATCGTCATTATAACTTATAAATTATGCCCATTTACGATATGAAAAAGGAAGCCTTTACAAGGTAAAGGCTTCCTTTCACTTTATTTAACTATCTTGTACCCATTATAAAATTTGATTTCTGATTTCAGCTTAAAGGTGCATCGAAAATAGTGTCAAAAATACCTTTATAATTCATTTTTATGTTATCAATATTCTTAGGGTCTGCGGAAATGATATTGATTACGTCCCCACTCGGTCCGAAATGGATTAGAAACTTACTCGTGACAATAATTAATAAAGCATTGGAGGCGCGTTCGTTTTTATAGAGAAGTACATCTGTTGTATATAACATCAAATCATTTACTGAAACATCTTTTATTAAAGCAATTTTGCCAAAGCCCTTTTCAAAATCAATTTCTTCACTAGTGAGCTTGTATTCCTTCCAATTAGTCAACCGGATGCGCTTTGATAAGTTATTAGAGATGTATTTATTTCTTCTATTACATCCTAGAGTTATAAAAAGATCGACTGTTGGTTCATCTAATGTAAGGTAATTGATAAACTTTTGAATTCCTTTTACTCGAACTTCTCTAAAATAATCTGTTGCGAATCTAACTCGATTTTCCATCGGTGATTTAAAATACATTGTAGAACCCCACGGTTCAGTTAGTAGAACTCCGGACTTAGTATTAATGAATTTAGTCGCCGACACGGTTAAGGTCTTTGTCATATGTGCCACTCCTTGTTGTTTTAGAACAGATGTTTTTTGCTGAAGAGCCGCCTTTCCAAGCTCCAACACCAGAATGATTATCTAAATCACGAGATATAAAACCAGGTCCAACTTTGGTTTTTTTATCCTTTTTAAAAATAGCTACACCATCTTTACATGTCTCATTTACTTTAGTATATCCTAGTTTGTCTGCGGCTTTTTTTGCTTCTCCATCTGTCTTGTATATAGGTTCAGCTTTAGAAAAAAGTAAATCTATGATATTCTTTGCAACTGAAGTAGTGGCTTGCCACATCACATCTCCAATAATAACAGCACCTGTTACAAGTACCATAACTGTTCCAATACCCGGGATGACATATTTACCTGGCGTTATGACTCCATAAGTAGTATATATATCATCTCCTTGATAATCTTCTAATAAAACTCCTTCATCGGATGACTCTATCTCTTTTATTATTTCGAGTACTTTCAAATCATACTCAGTAAGCTCACTTTGTGGGTTCTTTTCCAGTTGGTTAAGCTCGGTAGAAGTTAGAACCTCTCTTTCTTCCGCACTTGCTAAAGGAACCAAAATAGTGGTGCTGAATAAAACTAAAAGACTTAATAACGTAACAACTCTTTTCATCTTTTCCATTCATAACTACCTCCAAATATTTACTTTAAAGCCAATATTGATTATCACATACAAATTTCCCTAAAAGAAGGGTATTATGTATCATTTTGTCGAATAAAATATTACTTTTCTTCTTTGGGTGTAAATAAAAGAAACAAATGACTTCATCCAATCATGAAGTCATTTGTTTAATTCACATGCCAACCTACTACATATATAGAGGGGGTTAAACATTATTATGTTCCATAAATAATCGATTTTCATATTTTTTTGTTACAATGCTTTCTATTCTCTAACAGTGCTGAATGCACAGATATACCTCCCTAAATTATTGTAGTTTATATGTGAGGCTAGCTCCGCTGAAACGAACCCCTTGGTATATCTTCGGGTTAGCTATACTTTCCGGTCCAACCGTAAAACAAATAAAAACGCCTAAACCCAATAGCATCAATGGTTTCAGGCGTTTTTCAAAAATCATTTAGTCGGGTTAGCTAGAAAATCATCCTCTGAACTAAATGCACACACATACCCTCTTTTTCGCCTAGCAATCGAGGCAAAATCAAGGCTCTCGATGGTTTTTTCGGACCAATACGTGTAATCGTCTGTTAACAACGTTCTCAACTTTTCATACCCATCTGTCTTTTACAGATATAAAAATGATGAAGGCACACCAATCAAATATGTGGCCGAACGATGGGGTGTTTCTCGAACAACCATCTATCGCTATTTGGAACGTAAGTGATTTGGTGGAGAGATAATTTCAAGTAATCAATCGTAAAATGGGACAGACACATTTATGATTATTCCGTTTTTAAAGTATTCAAACAAAATCCCCCTCACTCTGGCCAACTTCATAGTGGTAGGGGATATTTTGTTTATGCAATTTATAATGAATAATCTTAGTTTTCACCTGGGACGTGAATTATAAAGATAGGAATTGCGGAAATTTAATATCACAAACATTTCTTATAAAAACTCACCATTAATATAACGTTTCTTGAACTCATCGAAATTTTTACTTGTAATATCATTTCTTCCATAAACTTTATGAAAAAGCTTATGAATGTGTGGCTTCAAAGGTATTCCAATAATGTCATAATGTTTTTCTTTGAATCTCGCTAGTATTTCATTTAATTCATTTTGACTAAATTGGTATCTATATTTCTTTTTGTGAAAATTTAACTCTTCCAGTACTTCGTCTCTTACTTCTTTAAACGATTTAGTATGGTGAACTTCCAACTTACCCCCTTGCAGAGTAATTGCACATTTATAATTAGTTTCTTTTAAACTGTCTTTTATCCACTCTTTTAGCTCTGCACGTAAAAATCCATTAATTGAGGAAATCCCTCCTTTCCAAGCTGCGGATCCACCTTCCCCGGTATATTGATCATTAAAACAATAAGGACACCCTTTACCTGATTTAAAATCCTTAAACGAAATTGTAGACACAATATCCAAATGGTTATTGCAGCAGTATCTCATTTGGATTGTATTATTTACATAATCTGATTCTATTAATTTATATCCTCTTCTTTCAAATTCAGACTTTACTTCACTATAGGATAACCTGAATTTGGCCGCCTTTTGTTGTGCAGCACAGTACCTACACCCCCTACCACTTTTTAATTTTTGATATGAGATAGATAAATATTTATTTGAATGATAGGGGCAGATATATGCTAGTTTCTTTTCGCTATCTGTATAATTCGTTTCCAATAGTTGGTAACCGCGTTCTGCGAAAATCTGCTTTACTTCTTCATATGATGCATGAAATCTATTCGAACATAAACTGCACCCCCTCTGCCCTGAACGAAATTTATCATATGATATTTTCAAAATTTCTGAAGGATGAAAAAGGCAACGGAAGGATAATTTTTTTCTGTCATTTTCATATTCACTGTCTATCAACTGACAATTTCTTCCATCAAATTCTTTCTTCACATCCTCAAAGTCAATCTTCACCCTGGCGCAATATGGACATCCGTATTTTTTATTCTTTAAGTGGGCTAAAGTAATGCTGTTGAACTTGTCAGGATGCTTTGGGCATTTGTACCTTAGCTTTCCTTTACCGCTGTAGCTAGTTTCTAATAATTCAAACCCTTTTTCTTGAAATAATCTTTTTACTTCTTCAAATGGAGTCATTTTGCGCACTGAAGCTTCCAGGTTTCTACAAGCCTTGCACCTTTTCCCGCTTTTCAAATTTGATAATGACATACTCAAGCTTAACTCTGGATGTCGAGGACACTGATAGTCAAGTTTAATACTACTGTTCTTATATTCTGTAGATAAAAGCTTATATCCAGCTTTATGAAACTCTTTAACAACTTCTTCGTAGGGTAACCGCAGCACCCTTGAACGTTTTTCGCTACTACAATAACAGCAAATAGTTCCGGTTCTTAAAGAGTTATAACTTATTTTAGTTTGTTTATCTGGATGCTTAGGACATTCATATCTCATAGGAGTATCTTTAGATATATACTCCTCATCTAACAAATCATAACCACGGTCCTTAAAAGCGTTCTTAACAAATTCAAAAGATAATTTTTTTGGCAATACAATCACTTCCCCTATTCTTATGATAAAAAAAGTTACAATGAATATTTACTGTTAGTATAATTATGGCACGTATTAAAAACTGAGTCATCCGAACATTCCGTTCTACCCCTCGCGGATGGGTGGAAAATAAGGGTTTATGGCTATTTTTTTTATTTTATAAACACCATCATCTAAAATTTTTATACCAAAATTCGAAAGAGAAAAATAGTGGACCAAAAACGTTGCTCAATGACTCGTGAACATATAGTGGGAACTCATTTCACATTTTAGATTTTGAAACGAAAAAAACCACACCATATGATGTGATTTTATTGTTTTTCCCGGTGCATTCATTAAAAAAGCTCCCTCTAATAGGGAGCTTACTGATTAATAAAGAATATTTACAGGATGACAATCCCGATTATCAGTTAGACATACTTAGTTGGACAGCTAGTTCCTTTAAACATTCCCTAACTCCTTTGAGGCTTTTGACGATTTTTATTATTTAAATGTTGTTCGTGGTTTCCCCCGTCCTTCATATCCTCCTTCTTTATCCTCCAATCATTGCAAAACATCAAATTGTCTATTAGCACATTTTCATTTAAATAAGGAAGAACAGGCATATAAGAATCATCGATAGAAATTAAAATGCATAACTTACGAGTATTTCTCAAAAAAGCATTACTATAATAAATTTCACATTTCACTTTTATGAATCTCTTGATCTTATCTATTACCTGATACCTAATTATTGTGTCAAAACTTAGATGCATCTCAACTGTAAAAAACTTTTCTCTTATATCAACACGAGTATAAATATAATTTTCTTTATATTTCAATTCATTATTAAATAAATCATTTTCTAATCTAATTCCAAATATTTTTCTATTAGTTATTGAATCCCGCGACATATATTCAAGTGTATCTTCCACTAACTTTTCTAATGAAGTCGTCTCCATTTCTTCCCTTTCGTATTCATCGAATGAAGGAATCATATTATATCGTGTTTGTGCATCCGAAAGGTAACGAAAAGGTAAATCGAAAATGAAGGACAACTCACGAATTGTTTTCGAAGAGAAATTCCGTTGTGATTCAGCATTAGTATCACCATTAATTGTTAGGTTTAATTTTATGAAATCACCAATTGTACGCCTTGAAGTACCAAAAATCCCTTGTATCTGCCTATCATTTAAATCAAATATGACTTTCATAACCATACAGCGGATACCAATTGAAGTATAAGCTAAAAACAAATTTAACATATCCGGATAATCAATTGCGATTCGCTTAAACTCATACAACCTCGGCAATTTTTCCGTTGGGCTTATCCCTCTCTCTTTGCTATATTCCTTTAGACTAATTTCACCACTATTAAATTTCCCTATAAGATCACATAAGCGTTCCTCTTCAGTTTTCATCATCTTAGAATCACCTGATTATAAGATTAGAACTTAGAGATGCACAAATGTTCTGTGGTCGATATTTCGACCACGATATTAAGCTCACTAATTTAAAACCATACTTTGAAAAGCAGCAAACCACGGTTCAACCAGACTTGTGGCTGCCATTTCCGTTCAAAATAAAGAATCTTTTTCATTTAAACCCTCCTCTAAAGTTGCGAGGAACTTAAATTCCCCGCAAGTTTGTAGTATAAACCTCTAAGAACATGGAAATAAATAGGATGAATTGATGTTCGAAAATAATTTCGAAAAATCACCCATTTATCTTTTTATGCCAATGCAAAAAGCACTTTTGATAAATGGACATACGAATCCCTTCTCGGGTTATCGTTTGAACACTTATCAAAAGCGCTTTTGAAAAAACTCCTCTGCCGCTTGGTTGAGGTTATCTAATAATTGTGGATTCTTCTACACAATTATTATAGACAAAAGCAATATTTAATTCAAGTAGAAATTAATTAGTCCGTATCCTGAAAGTAAATCCAAAATGAATGGAGAGTAGTAATGGAACTAAGAAAAAATGTTAATAATTCATCTGTGCACTTTTACGATAAACCTTTCAGGAAAGTTATTGAAGAATTTTTAAAGGAAAATCATTTATCTGAACAAAATGAAATCGAACCATTAGTTGAGTTCTTTTACAAAGAGTTTTTAAAAGAAAAAGATTTATTCCCCAAAAACAAGAATATCAACTTAAAAAAATTACAAATAAATCATGTTTTAAAAATTCAGGACCAAGTCGAATTTTTAACTACCAATAACCACCTTGAAAAATCGAATGCAGCCTCTATTCTAATTTTTCTAGATGCACTTTGCCGGTATCTCACCAAAAAAGAGATAACAAAAATTTATTATAGAACTCCTCAAACGGTTAAAAAACCACAAAGGAAAATCCGAAATAACTATCCAATTCTTTCAAATTTTAAAGACTACATGAAAAACAAAAATTATTCTAATACTACTATTCAATATTATATTACAAGCGTTAAATATTTTCTGAAGTATTCAGCCTATAATTCCGATATTCAAAACAGTAATCAATTTTGGCTAGCAAAAATTAATCAATTTGAGGATCATTTAAATAAAAAAGTTTTATTAGAAAAAATTGCACTTAATACTGCTTATGCATATTTAAAAGCATTGAGACTATTCACAAATTATTTACACACAAAAAAAGAAATTAGTTTTATTTACAACATTCCTAATAAAATGTTTCAAACCGGGAAAAGAAGTAATGAATACGTTAATATTCATGATGTCCTGTTAGTAATGGATAAAGTTTTCGAAACATCAAACGATGTTTTAAGGGATATTTCAATCATTCTAATACTATTGAACACAGGATGCAGGCCAATTGAGGTTGTAAATTTGAATATAGATGATATTTATTTCCACGAAAAACTAATCATCCTAAAAAGTAAAAAATCATTTCAAAGAACGTTGTCTCTTACAAAAGAAACACTTTCATTTATCGAAAAGTACTTAAAAATCCGAAAAAATTATCACCCCCTTGATAATACAGAGGCATTATTTTTGTCTCCTACAGGAACAAAAATGGACAGCGTATTTATCACTAGACTGTTCAGAAAATACAATCATCAAACGTTTAAAGAAATCAGATTTACTCCTAAGACCCTAAGACACACTTTTATTACTGATGCACTTAATGATGATGAAAATACTATCGAACAATTAAGGGAAATCGTTGGCCATAAACACTTAATCTCTACAAAATATTACTTCTTTAGGGATATTAACAAGATGAAAGAAGTTTTTTTAAAAATAAAACTATTTTAACGGAGGCCGTCATGGTAATTGAGAAATCGATAAATATGTCAATCGAAGATATTTGTAGCCAACTAGGCATTTCTGAAAAATCCTTATTAAATTTTCTTGATGCAAAAGGCAATAATGAATTTAACATTCAACCTTTTCCTTCCAATGAAGGAAAAGAAGCAATTTATGTAATTGAGAAATACCAAGAATATCTAAAAAAAATGGTTAGTATAAATAAACGTTCTGTCGAGACATGGAAAACTTATAATAACTTCTTACTAAGAGTGAAATCATACTTAATAAACAACAATCCAAACTTAAAAATTAACGAACTTAATGAAGTTATCTTAAATGAAATTATCACTCATAGTAATGAAAAAAATAAACCGTATTCCATTAGAACTATCAATAAATATAACGCTATAATGAAAAGCCTTTTAAAATTTGCTTTTGAAATGGATTATACAAATAAAGACATTCGTCACAAATTCACAATTGAAAAGACTTCATTACTTCCTCGTTATATAAAAGAAGACCAAATACCTGAAATACTAAAGATCGTAGAAAGATTTTCAAAACCCTATCGTTGCAGAGCAATGATTATGTTTTTATTATTGACAGGTTGTAGGGTAAGCGAAGTTTCAAATATTAAAGTGAAAGATTTTGATGTAGAAAACAATTTAATCTATATTTTTAAAAGTAAGAGGAACCAAGACAGAATTATACCTATGTTCCCGGAATTAAAGGAAGAAATATTACTATATTTACAAAAAAGTCGGATGAAAGTTTGGGATCCAGCATGTGATGGATTTTTATTTGCTCGAGATGAAGGAATTATAAGAAAGAGGAAAATCCCTATTAGAACTATTGAGTATTTAGTTGAGAGGATTCGTAAATTCATACCTGAGCTCTCAAGCATAACGCCTCATTCCTTCCGACATACATTTGCTGTTTCTTGTTTAAAGAAAGGAATAAAAGAACATATTATTACAGAAATTTTAGGGCATGCTGACCCGAAAACGACAATGATTTATACAAAATTGCGTGGTGAAGATTTAAGAGATGCAATCACCAACAATTTCCCATTCCCCTTTGAAATTCTATTAAATACAATTAACGAGGATTAGAATGAAAATGAGAACAGTACTTGAAGAGCTTGAAATTTATAAAAAAAATGTTCGATTAGCTAAATCTACAATTACAACTTACGTTTTTTATTTAAAAAAATTCATTTCATTTTTATCAACTGAAATGAATACTAATACAAAAGACATTTATTTAGATAAAGTGTATTTATTAAAAGATTCCACCGGAAAACCACTTAAATATTCGCCAATAAATAGTGATATAATCGACGATTACTTCTTATCCTTGAATAATAAAAGTTTTAATGTACTTAAAGACAATTATAAATCATTAATGAGTTTTTTCAAATTTCTCGAAAATAATTATAGTCTAGCTAACCCTTTAATCGATATTAAATTTCAACTCAAAGATTATTTACCGAAAAAAAAGTTCTCGAAAATCTTAACAAGAGGGAATATTTTAAAGTTATTAAACTCGATTACTACTCATTCAGATGATCTAATAACAGACGCTCTTTTGTTTACAATTATAATTGGAACAGGTGTTAGAATTTCAGAAATTATTAATCTGAAATGCAACGTTATTGATTATGAAAATAGTTCATTTCTTATATTAAATACTAAAGAAAAAGATGAGAAAATAATTTTCCTAAGACCCGGAACGGGATATGAAATACAAAAATACACACAAAAGCGCAATAGGCAGCATTCAGACTATTTATTCATGAAAGATAATAAAAAACAATATACTAGCAAAGATGTGAATGAATTATTGAAAAAATACTTAGATTTTGCCAAGTTACCTATAGTTACTGTACATGCATTAAGACACTCTTTTGCAACTCTAATGGCAGATCAGGGTACACCTTTAGATATCATTCGGCAAATGCTAGGTCACAAAAGTGTAAGTACAACTAAGGGGTATATTAATCCACATTATGTAAGAAACAAAAACTTCAATATGCCTAAAAATCAAATAATTACAGATTATTTAAAAGGAAAGATATGACCTTAACAGTTTTTTGCTTGGTAAGTTATTTCAAGCGATTCGCAATTAATTTGGATACTCAACGCAAAGTGCCTTGCATCAAAAAAAAATCAAAATTTGGGAAAACGGATCAAGCTGAAAGCTTTCTTGAATGTATTTTTCAAGTGTAAAACGGTCCTTACGCGAATCTGGTGAGATGACATTCGGAATGCTAGATTGATATAATAAAAGGAAAGTGAGTATTGCAGACAAGTGAGCCACGGGTCAGATGAAGTTGTAGAAACAGCCATTGAAACCGGGGTTGCAATGGCTGTTTGCGTTCTTTATCGAAATGATTAACGATCTAATCCTTGATCTATGATGTGAATAGCCAAAAAAACTATTTCATCCACATCTATTTCCTCATCCTCAGACTTAAGACAACGAGTTAGTAATCCATTTACTACTATCTCCATTACCTCATCAGGCAAGTATCTGTGAAAATAATAAGTAGCGATACGATTTTCTATTTCCTCTGGAATCATCCCCTAACCCCCAAACCATGACTTTCTATCATCGAAACTTCCCCTGCAACCAGGATCTTATAAGAATCATGCACAATTCGGTCGAGTATCGCATCTGCGATCCGGATGAAATTAAATGTCTTCAATGGCCGCCGTTGGATTTTCGACAATCATATCCATAGTCAACCAGGAGGTTGAAGCGATCATCAAAATCCATTGCTCGATAGTCTTTGTTCTGGCCCTGTTGTTGATAAAGTTCCGCCATGGCTCCCATTTTCATTTCGGTTAATTTACGCGACGTTTCTTGGTTCATCATTTGCTTCCCCCTCCAGAATATTTAGCCCAAGTGTAAAGCCGTGTTTTTCATGTTGAATAATTGGATTACTATCTTTTGACTTGCGCTTATTTTTCCTGTCTAAAATCCGCTTGAAGTACCTGTAGTACTTCCCCCAAAAGTGTCGGGTTGAACCCCTCTTCGATTTGGATGGAAACAACACCTAATGCCAGTCTCAATTGGGTAGGTATACTTGCTTTCGGAGTGATTACTGCCAACGGAATGTACCACCAATGCCATCTTTCTTACCACTGATTGACAACAAATGTACCAGAGGATGCCAGACATTTACCACACGCTGACTGGGGTACAGATATATGAACTCACAACTTTACACCGAGTGGCAGGCATGATAACCTTGGCGGAACTAGCCAGCACATAATGCTGGTTTCCTGGCTAGGGACTCATGCCTGCGGAGGCTCGGTGTCAAGTTGTTAACCGGCTACATGTCGCTTTGTAGTCGTACTGTTAAACCCACTCACTCCCCACCCGGCCTGCCTTCCCAGCGCACTGGTAACCACGTTGGCAATGGGTGGTACAATTCGTGGCAAACGCTGGTACAAAAAACTATGACAGAGGTGGTACATTCTCGTGGCAGTCATCACTTTCGGAGCAAGTGTATCAAACGAAACCCACTGTTGGACCGTAGTGTAGTATCTGTTTTTCGCCAATATTTTTTGAGCCAAGTATACATACTTTGAACACAGATATTATTTGTAGCAAACCGGGCTGCGACGCTAGATTTACCACTCGCTTTAAATGCTTCAATCCGTGCGTGCCATCGGCACGGCTTTCGTCTCTTGTCATGAAAAAACCTCCTAACCATTGATGTTAATGTGATTATCACATAACACGAAAGGGGTTAGAAGGTGGGAGAGTATCTGACGCTTACTTTACACCGAGTGGCGGGCATGATAGCCTTGACGGGACAAACCGGCTTATGTTGCTGGTTTCCTGGCTTAGGACTCACACCCGTGGAGGCTCGGTGGCATGTTATTAACTGCACATATTGCTTTGTGGTTATGCTGTTAAATCGTTTCTCTCCCCAACTGACGTGCATTTCAGTGTATTGGTACATAGGTCGCGTTATCTGGTAAATCTTTTGGCATTCCGCGGTTAAAAAGATGTCACAAGTGGTACATTCCTGCGGCTGTAATTAGTTATATCTAACGCCTACTGATATTAAGTAAGCTCTGAGTAAAGTATAGAATGAAATGATATTTGGTAATGCTTGTTACGACTCAATTTGGCACCATTTAACATAAAGATAATTTCGTTGCATTTACACAAATCAGAAAACGTAATAATAAAATATTTAAATATCAATACATAATATTTCTTTTATTATTAACATGCAAGAAATCGCCTTTGATTTGGACACTTGCAACAATTTGTTTTTCCTCTAATTCATGCAACAATTTAAAAGTATCTGAGGAATTTTTGAATTCTATATTTCTTCTACTAGGTATGCTCAATAACGAGAACGGTTCGGACAACTCAGATAAAAGTCTATAAATCTCATTACTAGAATAATTATAATTTTTCATGCACCCATGAAGAATAAAAGCAATGTTTTCTTGTTCTTCTAATGACGGTAGATACTGCTGCTCAATTATTGATTTACTTAAAAAGTTATTCACGAACTCAAAGCCTTCATTTCTAAATATTTCAAGAAGCCATTTTTTAATATCACCCTCTAAAGGAATATCTAATGCTTCCAAACTATTTACTAAATCCAATCTTATTTCCATGGAAATGTCTAAGTCTCGTAAAACATCTAAAACAAGTAATGAATCGAATTCAACTTCTGCAATTTTCTCAATAAAACGATTATCTTTAAATGATGTTATATATTTATACGCTTCCTTTTCATCTCTTTCATCAATTAAATAATCAAAAACATCTTTATTCCAGGGGATTTTTGAATTGATGATTAATGAATTAATTTCTTCATAACTCAGTGATTCCTTATTAAGCATAAAGTAATTCAGCGCTAAGTTTATACTTTTACTTCTTAAAAGTTCTAATATATCTTCATTCCAAGATAATATATTCTGTTCTATTAAGAATGCATATCTCTCCACTCCAATTGAATCCGGACTACTCAAAATGACCTTCCTTCTTACATTTCCAATTAAGGTTAGCAATTGATCATGTTCTATGTCTTCGGAAGCTAATATTAAGTTGAGAATGCCTTGGAAACAATCTTCTTCAATTTCTTCGCAATTTGTTTGTTCAGTATCAATAACGAATTGTTCAAAGTTAGCCGAATGTATTAAGAATGACTGAAGTAATTCTAGACTTTCACCTTCTTCTAAGGCAGAATAGTACCTACATATATTTATCCAAACAGGTTCCATTTTATTACTTTCCAAGATTTTTTCAAAAAGAACCTCAGATTTGACTTCATTAATATCCGTAATCCTTCCACTCCACTTTTCTATTAACTTCAGCTTTAATTGTTCTTCCAATCTTGTATGGTTCAACAAAATCAAAAACATTTCATTTGGCTCATGATAACTAGATTGAACTAATAATATATTTAATATAAATTCATTTATTCCTTCTTCAATCCTAACTTTTAAAGCTTCTGAGGGATTCTCCAGGATTAAGTCGTAATTTATCTCTCCGGTATTCTGTAGTAGTGTATTAATCATTTCACTAGTTAGTTCATAGAAATCATTTTCAATTATCATGTCAATGAGTTCGGTTTTATTTTCGACATAATCTAGAGTTGTAAATCTTACATTTAAGATTTCTAAGTGTTGTTTGAGTTTTTCAATATCTGGGTTTCCCCACCAAGACAAAAAGTCACTACACTGCTCAATAAAATGAGTTAAATTACTATTATTATTTAATAATGATAATTCTTCTGCTGATAAGGAATTATAAAGCAATAAAAAAAACTGAATTTCCTTATCTTTGTCGTTAATATTCAACTTCATATCATTCCATAAATAACTATTACTCCCAGATAACCCTTTAATAAACTTCGTTAAAATCAAATTAGTATTTTCAATACTATTCTCTATAAACCCTGATATAAAATCAAAATTCAAAGAAATATCTTTACTAATAAAACTAATTAGGTAATTCCTCTTTTGCATGTAATCTTCTTGTTCAATGTCTAGCAAATAAGTAAGTAACTGATAATTTAATATTGCAGTTGTGAAAAAATGTTCTTTACTTAATTTCTTTTGAACCTCGTTTTCATTTTTTAATTTGTAATCAAAATCCAGCGGATTATTTAGCCTTACAGACCTCAAAAAGATTATGTCTTCTTTTGACAATGCCCCTTCATAAAAGTAGGTTATATATTCATCATAATCCTCGTCTATCCACCCCTGCAGGACTAATGCTTTTAATAATTCCCTATTTTCAAAATCAAAATCTAACATATCATTAGCTTGCCGAACTAACTCTGAGAAACTAAGAGTTTTCAGTTCTAATAAGCACCTATTAATTTCTGAAATCTTTCTATTGATAGAATCAACTTTATTATCCTTTTTATTCAATATTGCTTTAGCTCTTATTATTATATCAACACTAGTTTCATTAGCAGTGCAAAAATCATTAAAATTCAAGGTAGTTATATTGTAATTTGATCTACGAATTATAATATTTGGTTTTGACGAACTGATTTCTATAATCTTTAATAAAAATTCATGCATAGAACTTTTATCACTAATTTGGTATGTTGAATTTCCGATTTGCAAATAATAATCTACTTCTAATAGATTTATTTTTCTTAAATATATTATCACTAATTCATCTAGGCTATCTGCAAAATCATTATTAACTTGGATTAAGATTTTTTTTAATTCTTCTAGCTCTTCTTCATACTTTAATTTATATTTAACTAGCAAACTTTTCTTTGAATTTATTAAATTATATAGATTTCCTTTACTATTTAGTAAATCAGAAAAATCTTTAGGATAGATATTTTTATATACTATAATGGCAAAAAGCTTGTCTTGTAATATGCCTGATTGCTTTAATGCAGATCGGTATATTATGTATTCATTACAGATATTCTTTAATATTCTCATATCATTTATAAATAATGATATATCTGTCAAAACTTTCGCAGAAAGCCCGTCATTTTGTATTGCGGCATCTTCACTTTTAATATACCCCTTAAGTTTAGTCTGAAGGATACTTTCCGAGTTTGAAGAATGCATAATTCTGACCGTCGGCATAATAAAATCAAAAAACTTTGTTCGATTTTGAACTTCTTGAAAATCATCAGTTTCCGAAAAAATATCATCTCTTAATGCATATACAAAGACGATATTCCTATCAACCAATTCATCAGATTGATTTAGTAGATGGTTCAATCCACGCAGTCTTTCATATATTAACAAGTTATTAAATCTATCCAAATCTTCAAAAACGACTATATTAAACTTTGTCTGTTTAAAAAAGTAAATTATTTCATCTAAATATTTATTAAATACAGTATTACTGTTATCAGTATTTAATTCGATTGTTGTATTACCAATTCCAAGTGTACTTAAGCGAAAATTTTTGATCCCCTGCAAAGCCCTAAATACAACAAATACAGTAAACACTATACCTGACGAACATATGAAGATATATATTAAGCTAGTACTAAAATTATAATCTCCATTAATGATATTTATATATAAATTAGGAATCCAATTATATTTAAAAGAAAAATAGATCAATAAAAATGTTAATAAATATAAAGTAATATCAATTATTATTGACACTTCACTTTTACTTTCACTTTGAATTCGATTAAATCTAGAAAGAGGAATTTTATCCGGTTCTACCTTATAAAACATCTGCTGCATTATATTTTGCTCGAGGACATTTTCTATACTAACGTTATCATCCTCTTTTTCTCCATCTCCTTCAACATCTGTAGATACCCGTGTTCTTAAGAATTTTTCATCTCCATTAAAAGTCGCTGCTGATATTTCTAACACTTCTTCTTTTTTCTTAAAATCTTTCCAAAATGTTTTTAATATGCTACTTTTTCCAGAACCATATGCACCTGTAATTGCTAGGTTTTTTATAGATTCATTTTTCAATGCCCATTCTAGTGTAGCAAGATAAGTTTTTTTGCTTTCTTTCTCACTAATGTCCGGCAATAATGTTTCAAAATTCTCGAGATTAATATTTTCCTCAGTATTCATAAAGAACCTCTCCTTATCCTTATTAATTAAAAACACATAAAGAACAAGTTGAAAATCAGCATAATTTAAATTACCCTACTGTGAAAGATCGTGATTGTTTGTTGCTTTTATAAGGTATATCGGATACACATAATTTCTTTTTTTGAAAAGAAATTATCTAAATTTAATATTGGGTTTTGAATAATATCAACACTTTTACTTTTTGTATTGACCAAATACAAAAAGTAATTTTCCTCCAATCGCTGAGCGGTTAACATTTCATTAACAGAAAGGTAAATACCATTATTATCAATAGCTTTCACCTCAATGAAACGATTATGCTGCTCTACAGAATTTGTAAATGATTTAATATCATACCCTGCTTTAACGTTTTCTTTTGATATTAACCTACATAAAATACTTTCCTTTTCAAGGCCAGCATTCTTTAACCTATTAATTTCAAAATCAAAAGCAATTTTCTCGGCTAACTCCCCAAGCAATTTTTGTTTTTCAAGTGCAATTAATAATTCGTCTTCACTCATCATATTTGAAGATAGATACTCTTCATAAACAGCCGAATTTTTATTCAGTATAATAGAACCAAGCCTCTCACTTACGATATTTAGTGTTAGCATATGTTCGGTAAACTGTTGCAAGTGATATGGTAGAAGATTACGTTCGATTGATAAATTTTGCGACTCAAGTATCCCAAACCATTCATTAGCTAAGTTTATATACTGCTTTATAAAAGAAAGTGCACATATTTCCATTTGCTTAGGGGACAAATCGTACGAATCCCTTCTGGTTCTAAACCATTCGCTCCCCTGTAATGTCAGACGTATTTCTTTATCTTTATCTTTATCTTCATCTATGATTATTAAATTGTAAGCAATAAGATGATCCATTAGATTCTTTGACGTTAATAAAGTATTCGATTGTAGTATCTTTTGAAGATACCGCTCTGTAATATTCTGATTATTTCTCATTTCAAAATAACCAATCTCTTGCAAACTCCAATTCATTTCTTGGAAAATCCCCATTTTACTCACCTCTTAGTTGTTTTAAATGAGCAAGTACAGCTAAGAAATCGTCTTCTTCACCAAAGTCTCTCCCATTAAATTCGCCTGTAGCAACAGGAATTTCATTAGCCAAAATCCGGTTCATAGCAGTTTCTTTCTCATTTAACCTTTGATTAATAACCTCATCTATTGAGTTTTCATTTTGAATGATATAATATTCCGTTAAAGTATTTTCCGGTAATCCTACTCTGTGGATTCGGTCTTTTGATTGCATCCAATGAGCGCAATTGAAACTTCTATCCATGTAAATAGCTGAATGACATTCATGGTGAAGTGAAACAGCTTCCGCCATAGTCTGAGGATTTGCAATTAGGATACTTGCTTCATTTTCTTTAAATGCGGCTATCTGACCTTCACGAGTTAGTACATCACCAACTTCATCCGTAGCCTCTTTCGGAATCTCACCAAAAACATGAAACGTCTTTATATTATTTTTAGTGAAATATTCATATAGATATTTAATGTTTAATACGAAGTCACACCAAATTACTACACGTTTTTTATCTTTAATTAATCGAGTAGCAATTTCAATTGTTTTAGCTATTTTACTAGATATTTCTAAATCGGGATAATTTACTATCTGACTGTAGAGTGTTTTGTTATCAATAGATGAATTATTTAATTGAATTTCTGATATAGCTTCAATTAATAGAGCTGGGTTTGAGCTTATTTGACGAAGCCTAATTAGTCGCGCCCGACATATTGATAAATATATACTTGTGTCACTCACATTTAAATTTGAAACTTCATCAATAATTTGATTTGCTATCAACTCATATAAGCGTTTTTGGATAGGGGCCATTTCAACGGGTTCAGGTATGAATATAGTTTTCGGCAAGTCTAATTCACCTTTTGTAACACGGTGACTTAAGGAATTTATTGTTTCTAAAACTTGAAGCTTAGAGTAATCGTTACTCATATTTGTCATATAACGTGTTCGATTTCCTAAAATCTCATCTGTCCCCATTAAAAACGTGAACTGACTCCAAAAATCATATTCGCTATTTGGAGCTGGGGTTCCACTTGAAATTAATCTTATCTTTGCAAACGATGATATATTTAGAACACTATTTGCCCAAGTAGCTTGTTCTGAAAAATTCTTTACATAGTGACTTTCATCAAGTACAAGCATAAAATTATCACTTTTCAATAGTCTAATGATTTCATCTATGTCATTTGTTAATGTAGCATGATTAATTAAATATAATTCATAATCGTTTTTTGTATCATAGCCGCGTCTACGATTCTGTCCATTTAATCTAATGGAATTGGGCTTATTATTAAAACAGCTAACATATTCAGTTTCCCATGCTTCAAAAGCATTAATAGGACATACCACTAAAATTTTGTTTACAACTTTTTCAATATACTTTTGATGGGAATATGTTGCGTAAATCATTGTTGTTTTGCCTGATCCAGGGCAAGAAAAGTTTGCTGAATGCTTAGCAACGATACTATGCTTCACAATGTTTTGCTGAAAATCTTTCAAATCTCTTTTAAATGGTCCCAGTGATAGCTTGGTAGTTGTTGGATTTTTTTTGATTTCTCCGGCTTTTTGAATTCTCCATTTAAGTTCTTCTACTTCATCTTGTTTATGCATTGCTTTTTCAAGTATCCCACTGTGGTCTACTACAATATAGCCCCGTTTTTCAAGCTGTGACTTTAAAGGTAAAACGGACTTAATTTCCGCGTTAGTGTACGGCATTTCATACACTAACGTATCTTTATTTAAAGTAAATCCTGCAGAAGTAAACATTGTAACTTTTATGCCTTTTGATAGCTCCAAAGCATTTTTTATATCTACAACTACCTTCTCATCTGACTTTTCAAATGTTAGCCATTTTTGCTTCTGCAATTCTAACTTGCTTATTTGTTTCATCAGAAACCTCCTTAACAAATTTGTTAGCATCATTTTCGAAGTCCTTTAAAGCTTTTAAAATTACTAAATGCCCTTGATTTTCTAGTATATATTGACTTTCAGTAACATTGATTCCTGAAATTTGACTTCGTAATTTTTCAATAGTTTTTAATATGCTTTCGTTTTCTTTCCGCGCTTTGGCTAAAGATTTTGCAATTGCAACATCATCCAATATATTTTGTTTTGCATTCGGATTATCACTATCCAAGTTTCGCGTTAAAACTGCTGCTATTTTAGGATCAATGGATGCATAAAACAATGTGTCACGTATATCTTTATGAGCAATCACTGGTGAGGTTTCTTCAATATTTATTTTCATTAATGCAAAAAATGTTTCTTCTGCTGAATATAAATCTCCATTATTTGCTTCGATTTTCTCAATTTCTTTCACGTAATCAACAAAGTGTTCTAGCGTATTTGAAACGAGGCCATAATTAGCTTCTTCATCAATCTCTTCAAGAAAGAGTTCAATTTTATCAAGAACCATCATTCCTCTTGTAATTTCTTTCGAAGAAATATTGTGATCTTTCTTCAAATTAGTATGGTTTTTTCCTAATTCAAGTGCTTTGCGTATCATAAATAATCGGTTGATACCTTTATACTCCCTCTTATAGTCACCAGTAACTTGGAGACCAAATTCGATATCAAATAATTGTTGTTCTGTTAATGATGAGGGTAGAATAGCTACGAGCATAGTGGATTGATTTAATGTCCTTTTAGCAGCATAACGCCTATTGGAATTTATTATTCGACCATCCGTAGTAATTAGACCTGGATCTATCTGGCCTGGGTTTTGCATTTGTCGAAGTAATTGACGTGTTTCTTCATCATCTGGTAATAAAAGCTGGGTAAGGAGTTCATAATGCCTTGGATTCGCCCGTTCAATTTTATAACCAAGTTTTAACTCTAATGCGATTTTTTCAGTACTAATTCTACCATTTGTGTCATTTGGATAAATTAAATCTAAGTCTAATTTGTACACTTCTAAATCATAAGATTCGTTTAATAAACTAAACTTGCTTTTACCTTGTAAACAATCTGGGTTATTAGCAATATACTGATTAATTCGATCTTTCCTCGATAAATTTTGTAACATAATGAACAACCTCCATTTTTTATTGTTTTTCAAAGCAATGTATCATTTTAGAAACCTCGTAACCTGAAATATCTTCATCTTTCTAGGCTAAAACGTTAACTCCTTTTCTCAAACCATTGTTCATATTTACGGTTGATTATCTAGTACGATCATCCACATTAATCACCTCAGTTTTTACTCCTTAATAGTGAACACCTCCCTGAGCCCCATTTTGCTATATGAGTGTAATTTCATTTCATATAGCTCTTGTTTCAATTCTTCAATTTTTTGTTCTATTGTATTTTCTTTCGATGTATACATGTTCATTATTTCTTTTTGTTCTTCTAATGCTAATAGCGGTATCCCAAGTGTTTCAACGTCATTTCTACTTAAAGTTGCAATCGCAGTTCCAGACATCATATTAGTCAGTAAATATTGGCCAACTGGACTTTCTAAATAAAGCTTTAGAAACTCTGGATTGATATTATTTCCGCATCGTATACCTAGAAAATTTTGAGAAAGTAGTAACTTATTATCATTTTCGGGTATGATAGCAACTTTCAACGTCTGACCCCTAATTGACAGAATTAAATCTCCTTTCCGGAGAACATACATCTCTATTTTTGCATTATTTTCAATTGTGTACCTAGATATTTGATTCAAGAGTAATTTTCCATCTTGGACATCGGACAATTTTACAATTCGATATTCACCATCTTCACTTTCCAAGTTTTTCGATCCTACATTGAAGCCTCTAAAGAAACCTGCCATATCTTTTAAGGGCTTTGTATCGACTTTTTTTAAAGCATCTAATGCGAATGTAACTTTTCCAAAACCCGCGACATTAAACTCACTAGGTAGTAAGTATCTACTAGGCAGTAAGCAGTCATCTTGAATATCCTTTGTTTCTATAAAAGTGCTAAATTCACTAATTTCTTCTCCGTTATGAACTACTTTAACAATTTTTTGAATATCTGTTTCCGAAATAATTCTCTTCGATCGGCCAGTTTCGGTAAAACAATCCTCTGCTTTTACTAGGAGAATCTTATTTTTTCTTGATGAGTCTTTGTTTTTATTGAATAGCACAAGATTAATTGAAATAGCAGTATGTTCATGAAGCCCGGACGGTAATGAAATCACGGCTTCGATTAAGTCTGAAACAATGATGTTTTTCCGTATGGTACCTTCTGCTCCTCCTCTAAATAAAGCCCCTTCAGTTGTCACGACAATTGCTTTTCCGTCTTCTCCAGTTGATGCAAGTGCTTGAGATATGAAAGCCATATCTGCACTTCTTTTTGGAGGTACCCCATAAAAGAAACGGTTATAGGGATCATTTTTCAAAAAATCGTAATTTTTTATCGCTAAATTAAATGGTGCTTCCATATACACGTTATCAAATTTTTGAAGTTTATCACCTTGAGTAAAACCAGGTTTTTCAAAAACATCGCCTTTAACAAATTGAGCTTCCTCAATTCCAGATATAAATAATCTTATCTTCGCTATAGCCCATACTTTGGAATTTAGTTCTTGACCAAATAACCTTATTGACTTCCCATGATTTTCAGCGAATCGTCTAGCTTCTAACAACCCTCCCCCAAACCCTGCAACGCTATCATTAAATGATCCATACAAAGGGGACAGGATGGAGATAGCCAACTTATTTACTGATTCAGGAGTAGAATGATTATGATAGCCATTATTTTTTCCAGCTTGTTGATTAACAAGCTTTATTGCACTATCAAACCATTCACCATAATTTATTTTTTCACTGGCAATAGAATTAAATTCGTAAAGAATCCGTGTCAATTGTGCTGAATTAATTTTATTGATTACATCCAACTCTTTTAGAACTCCTGAGAAATAAGGAATTTCATTTTCCAGTTCTTTAAAGAGCTTTCGTATTTCAATAGTAATACCTTCGCCTGCCCTCAACAATGTAGCCATATTAAATTCGGATGAGTAATCAGGTTTTTCTTGTAAATAATTTAGTAAAGCACCTATTGCTACCATCTCTAGTTGATCATCAGAATTTAATACCGAACCTAACAAATCAAACATATTATTAGTACTTTCTTCTTTCACAGTAAATCCTCCTGCTTAGTTAGTAACTCGTTACTAATTTATTGTGCTTAAAAAAATTTAATCTGTTGCTTAAACTTAATTTAACACAAATTTTTAAGTAAGTCAATAAATTTTAGTTAGTATTTCTGTACTAACTTTACATGTTAGTCTTATTGTAAACATTTTTCATTAACTTTATGACGGATTCAGAATAATAGCGATGTCTACGTTGCTAGGTTGGTCGACTGCTGATTTAAACTGGGAAGCTATAGAATCCCGACTAACGTTGTAACCGACATGAGTTTGAAAAATTTTCGGTGCTCCTAGTCTTTTTGTTTCAAAATTAAACACAGCCCATGCTCTACCAAATCCAGTGGTCACATTGTTCGACCATATATTCACCCTAGTAGGACCAAAAGCTAAATTAATTATCTCCATTATTTCAGAAGCACCAATTGAAACACTTCCTGATGCTACTCTTCTCGAGGGGTAAATTGCTCGCACTGTACCAGAACCGTTGTGGTAGCCTGCGGGAATGGTATATGTTTGATTTTGTGAGGTTAATTCATACGCGCCTACATTTCCTCTATTTGCCATTGCTCCTACGAACTCTCCGTCATCGTTGATGAAAGGTTTTCCTGCTAAAACATCCCCAACAACGGCAGTTCCCGATGCTTTAGCTATTAAGAAAAAACGTCCACCACTTGCAGTATCATAGTACCAATCATAAATTTTTCCTACTTTGATGGCACCCGCTGCTAATTGAGTACCGTCAAACTTAAGCCCTGGCTTTACACCCAAACCATCTACATTTATGGTGATGTTGCCTGTACTGTTTGCGATTGCTTTAAATTTTTTGTTGTTTGAATTGAGCGTAGGAGTAGTTTCCTCCGGTATTAACCGTTATAGCATTGGCAGATCCCCCAGCTAGATGTATCGCATCTTCCGCCAAATGCGTCGTAAAATCCTGTTTTGTTGCAAATGGAGTTAAGTTGATGCACGCTATTTATTGATCAGTTTAACCCTTTTATGTTGATAATGAAGCATAGGCTATTTGCTGTTTATAAAAAGAGAAGTACAGACCACCTGTTCACTCTCTTGTCCGCAATTTGTCCGCATAATTAATTTCCTGTACCGAACTTATTTTACTGAATTGAATTTCCCGATCACTAAAACCTTATTAAATCAAACTTATTTAACCTCAACTTATTCAACTTAACCAGTTTATTTAGGGGATACAAAATCGACAAGGTAGGGGTCGGCGGTTCGAGTCCGTCTGGGAACATACGAAAGGCAAAGCGTTGATATATCAGCGCTTTGCCTTTTTTTGTTTTCGTTGACTTGTGCCGATGACTTGGTACAGGTAACCGCTCCTAAACGAAACAGATAACCGCACGTTATTTCACTACGATAATACTTCGTATTGAGAGGGCATGTTTTTTTATAAGCGAAATTCATTCAGCAAAACGAAAAGGTAAACGGGTTATAACCAAATATGGGCAGGGGATTTCCCGTTCTTTTGTATGTGTTATTACATTTTATTGATATACTTCATATAAATTAGAAGAGAGGGAATTAAATGAAATCAAAACTATTAATCGGTTCGATTGTTCTTGCGGTTGGCGTTGCAATTGCGGGGGTGCGTGAAGTCACGGGAATTGCGAAGGCCAGCGGCAGCAAAGTAAAGAACGAAACGGTTGTCGAAGTTACGAAGGTATTGTCCTCACCCGAAACCATAAAGTACGACAAGGAATTCAGTGAATGGGCTTCGGCAATGGTCACAATGCTTTCCGAACCGTTGGACGACCCTCGATTGAAGGAAGCGAATCATGACGAGGGTTTCGAATATTATTTGAAGGCGCAACAAGTCATTTGGACATTCCCGACACATTTGATTGTTGAGGATAAGGAAATCGAAAAAGAACATTCGAATTTGTTCCTTCTTTCAAGTTACATCGGACACAACCAATTTGTCCGCACGGCACATTTAGACCCGAACGGGCAAGCGAAGGAAGATACGACATTTTCCGACCAATGGAAACCAACCGACGATGATACGCGACAAGCGTTTGAATATATGAAGCAGATTGTGAACGACATTGACATTGAAGTCAATCATGGCGGCGAAGGTGAAACGTTTGGCGTGACCCATCTATTGAACGGCGACAAGGTTTCCGAAGTGGAACGGTTTATCAACGGGTGGTAACGAAGAAGGCGGCGGAAAGTAATCGTCGTCTTTTCTTATTGTTGACTTACCCGTTTACTTACTTCATGGTATATTAATGAAAATAAGGACATGAAAGGATTGAATGATATGAAAGCATTACTTAATAAAGTTCCCATGATGTTTATAATCACATCGGTAATACTTGGAGGTGCGGCGAAATCTAATTTCTCCATGTTCGAATATTACGGTGACCCGTATATGTCATACGGCGACCCACTTTGGACATATATAGTGTCGTTCTTATATGAAACGTTAAAAACCACGATATACTATTCACTTTACTTTGTTATTGTATATTATCTTTTAAAACTGATTTTCTGTTCCTTGTATGGATTTATACGAAATTTGCTTTCCAAATTCACCCCAACCGCTTAACGAACCAAACAAGGCTCTTCTGAATCGGAAGACGTCTTTTTTATTGCATTTCAACCTAATATTCGAAATTTGTCCGTAGTTTTTATTCTTAATCGGCAGGAGAATGTTTATATTCGATAACAAGCATAAAAAAGCCTAATTTCACCTCATGATTCAAGGTGAAACTAGGCTTTTGCAACTACACACAGTAGAACGTTGTATTATTTATCCCTGCCATTCATTAATATTAACCTCGAGGCTTCAGTACGCTTGTAAAGTGTCTAGCTCAACAACTCGATGGCAAAGTCTTTGCATCAGCTTCTCTTCATGGCTGACAATGATAATTCCCATTTCTCTTTTTTGGGCGATTTCAAGAACCGCGTGCCAAATCTGAGCTTGTGTGATCGCGTCGAGCATGGTTGTCATTTCATCCGCTATTAGAAAACGCGTGTTAGAACCCAATGCCCTGGCTACACAAAAGCGTTGTAATTCTCCTCCGGATAGCTCATTAGGCCAACGAGACAGCCATTCCTGCTCAATTCCTAATAACTCTAGCAGTTCAGGATCCGGCTTACCTCCTTCGTTCAACGCCTTTTCCATCTTCCAACGTGGATTTACTGCTTTTTCAGGATGCTGAAAGACCAATTGTACAGGATGAAAACCTCTTGCGGACACCGGCGAACCATCGACGGTGATACTTCCTTCCATAGGCTTTTCAAATCCCGCTAATATACGACATAAAGTTGTTTTACCACGTCCACTAGGTGCGGTGAGCCCAACAATTTCCCCTGGATTTACAGTGAAATTAACACCTTGAAACAACCAAGGTCCATTGCCATACCGGAATCCGATATTTTTTGCTTCAAGTTGCATGGATACACCTTACCTTTCCATTCCGAAGGTCACGCATCTCCGGTTGCGCTTGTTCACATTCAGAGGTTGCCATTGGGCAACGTGGAGCAAATAAGCAACCCGGTGGCAAAGCACTTGAATGGGGTTGTGAACCCGGGATTGGTATAAAATCATTTTGCGGCAACGCTCTCCATAACGCTTTAGTATAGGGATGTCGCAATGCTTCACCATTACCAGTGAAGTTCTCTACAGGGGCTACCTCTACGGTCGTACCTGCATAAAACACAGCAATTTTATCGGCAATCGTTAAAGCGGATTCAATATCATGTGTGATAAGCATAACCGCACATCCATTTTCTGCGAATTCCCTGAAGTTTTCTAACGCTTCTTTGATAACAACTGGGTCGAGTCCTGGCGTAGGTTCATCCGCAATAATTACCTTTGCGCCACTGACAATCGCAGTGGATAAAAGGGTTCTCCGTGCCATACCTCCAGAAAGTTGAAATGGATACATATTCTCAACAATCGGTTTTAAGTGAAGCCGTTCAAAAACCTTGCGCTGTGCTGCAATTGCATCTCCAACTTTTGCAGAAGTACGAACCTGATTCCCTACACGCATAAGTGGATCTAAATAGTTTACTGATTGCGGAATAAGTGCAATTTCCGTACCACGTAACGAAGCTTGCCGTGCAGCTGTAAGTACTTCTCCACCATATCTAATCGTTCCACTGATGTTTGCATTGTCTGGCAGTATCCCTAAAATAGCATGGGCTAACAAACTCTTCCCTGAACCACTCGCTCCCACAACCGCCAGTATTTCACCTTCTTCAAGCGTGACATTCAAACTTGAAATGACATTCACATTTTCCTGCTTTAAACCACCTGTATATTGGTTAAAAGATATCGATAAATTTTCTACTTCAAGGATTGACATTCGTTACCTCCTTACTAGCGGAATAGGACGACTTGCAATTCATCATCCTACCCTCTTTATATCTCACTTCTCGTTAGCTTTAATTGGATCTATCAGTACACGAAGATTTTCCCCAATCGTCTCAAATGTCCGGACGATTATTAGTAAGCAAAGCCCTGGGAAAAAGGCGAGCCACCACATTCCTGAAGACAAATACTTCATGGATTCTGATAGAATAATACCAATCGCTGGCTCATGAGGCGATAGCCCTAATCCTAAAAATGTGACTGCGGCTTCATGTATGATCACATGAGGGAACATCAACATGAATCCAATCAAGAGTTGCGGTATCATATGAGGAAAAATATGATGAAAAGCAATCCACCAACGAGATTTTCCCATCTGCTGAGAAATTTGAACGTATTCGGCTGAACGAATTTGCATGACTTCTGCTCTTATAACCCGCGCAAGGGTTGGCCAGTGGGTTAGCATAAGACCTATAACTATACCTTTGAATCCTCCACCCAACGTAAAGGCAATCAAAATAAGTGTTACAAGGTGTGGCACACTTAGAAACAGGTCGATGAGCCATGTAATCAGACGATCTGCCATTTTCCCCATGGTAGCTGCTGCCATACCAAGGATAAGAGCAATTGACGTACTGCCTATTGCTCCAATCAACCCTACGCCCATACTTAAGGAAAGCCCCATCATCGTTCGGGTAAACATATCTCTCCCCAACCAATCTGTACCAAATAAATGCTCTAGAGAGGGTGCTAAATTTCGTTCAGTAAGATTTGTAGCAATTCTTTCTTGATCGAGCAATGTACCACCTATTACAACACTTAATAAAATAACCGTTGCAATCACGATTGTAAAAAGCGTCTTCTGTCTTCTATTCAAATAAAACCGTTTCACCTTTTTTTCTTTAGTTTCTACTTTGAGGCTTGGAATCATAATTTTCGACTCTCCCTCGTTCTCGGATCTACTACATAGTAAATTAGATCAGCAATTAAATTTCCCGCAAAAACAAAAATCGTACTAAAAAGGACTAATCCTAATAATAAAGGAACGTCTCCCCTTAAACCTGCCTCTACTGTCGCTTGTCCAAGACCCGGATACGAAAATACCTGCTCGGCAAGAACCGCTCCACTAAACAATCCACTGAAAGCAGCAAATTGTAAAGTGATTGCAGGCATAGCGATATTACGCAAGCCATGTCTCCAAAACAAGAGAAAACCACGTTCACCTCTCGCTCTCGCAAACAACACATAATCACTCGCAAGGACATCGATTAGCTTCTGTCGCGTATGTAAGGCGACATTTGCAACGCCAAGAATACTTAGTGTCATTGCAGGGAGTATAAGATGCTGTAATCGATCCGCTAATGTGACATCTTCCGTAAGCACCCCTGCCGGAACCCCCAACCCAATTGGGAACCAACCTAGCCACACAGCGAAAACTATCAGCACGAGGAGCCCCATCCAAAAGGTCGGCGTCGATGCCAATGTATAACAATACCATTTTATGATTCGATCAATCCAAGTGCCCTTTTTCATGGCCGACACAACGCCCATGATAAAACCGATAACTCCCGACAATACCCATGCGACCAGCATCAAGACCAGTGAGTTTAGGAAACGTTCCCCGATGATTTCAGACACCGGACGGCGAAAAATCATCGAAGTTCCTAAATCACCTGCAAGTAAAGCAGAAAGCCAACTAAAAAACTGCACCATCACAGGTTGATCGAGTCCCCAATACTCAATGATTTTCTCTCGCTGTTCAGGGCCGACTTTTAACATATCAGCGCCCACATAAGCTTGAATCGGATCAATCGGGGAGTTCTTTATTAATAAGAATGATATTAAACAAATCGCAAACAATAATGTAAGCATTCTTAAACCCTTCATCAAGAGAAAGGTTCCTATCTTTACACTCATACTATTTCGCACGTCAATTACTCCATTTCCAATCGGCAATGTTATCTGTAGCTGGCCAACCATGTCCATGTACATGGATTCTTTGCTCTCCGATATCAAGACCATCTTTCACCAAATACAAATGATCGATGTTAACCAGCCACGCCCATGCAGAATCCCCTTTGCCACTTAAACCAGTCGTGCCATCCCATTGTGCTTTTTTCCAAAACTCGATTGCTTCTGCTTCACTTTTCGCATGAAGGGCCTTCTTAAAGTATTCATCTACTGTGTCATTTTTATAGAAACCTGTATTAAAGTACTCAACCCCAGCGTTATCACTACCATAGATGTTGTACAGTTCATGTGGATCGTGACTTCCCCAGCCCATAAGTACAGCCTCGGAATACATTTTCTTGCCAATGACATCCCAGCTTCCACCCTCTATTTTAATGTTAATGCCGAGTGGTTTCATCATATCTGCAACTGTAATAGCAAGAGACTGTCTGATCGTGTCATTCGCTAAGTAGTACAGACTGAATTCAGCTTTCAAAGAGCCTTTCTCAAGAATTCCATCACCATCTGTATCTTTCCAACCCGCTTCTTCCAATACTTTACGCGCTCCGTCCAAATCACCATCTTCAATGACCGTCTCTGGATTCCACCAAGGAAGCCCATCAACAGATGTATAGGCCGGTGTGCCGTATCCTTCTAACACACCGTCAATTAACGCTTGTCGGTCAACCGCAATATCAATGGCATGTCGGATGGCTGGATCGGCTGTTACGTCATTACCGATCGGTAAACCATCTTCAGTAAAATCACCTGACTTCACGTATGGAAATGCGATTCCACGATTGTCCACCGTTTTAACGGCTTCAAGTTTCATACCTGGTACTTTCTTATTACTAAATGCAGCTGGTATATAAGCAAGATCGACTGTGCCCGCTTGAGCAGCCGCAAATGCAGCATCCTCATTCAAGAATACAAAGGTTACTTTTTTGAAATACGGCTTCTTACCATAATACTCAGGATTTTCCTTTACAATCACCTGTTGTCCCCTGTCCCATTGCATCAACTGATAAGGACCTGAACCGATAGGGTTTTCAGCATAATCTTCGCTATATGCATGTTGTGGGACAATTCCCGTTGCCACTAGATTATTTACAAACGTGGATTGTACTTCTTTTAATGTGAATTTCACAGTCGTGTCGTTTACCGCTTCAACTTTCTCCAATACGTTTAAATCGACAACCGAACCACTGTTAGCTGCTGTTTCAAATGTAAATACCACATCTTTTGCTGTTAATGGTTGACCATCCGAAAACTTTACATCATCACGCAAATGAACAGTCCAAACCTTGCCCTCTTCATTTACTTCATAACTTGTTGCAAGATCGTTTACAATATTAAGTTTGTCATCTCTTTTCAACAATGTACTTTGGAATAACGGTGAGCCATAACGTCCCCAACCAGTTGTTGGATCGAATCCTGTTGCCGGCTCAGAATCAAATGCCAACACAATCTCGTCCTTCGGCTTCTCCTCATTTTTTTTGTTTTTATCACCAGATTTAGATGATGAACAGCCTGCTAACATAAGGGAAATAGATACCGCAGCTATAACGATGAGTCCTAACAATTTCTTTGTCATGTATTACACTCCTTCTAAAATAATAGCCTCCCCTTCAGAAAGGGGGATTTTACAATCAAAATTAGATTTTTTCTACCGGTGCCGCTGTGAAATTTCCATACGTTACACCTTTCAAACTTGTCAACTTATGACTGAGTTCCCGAACATCTTTTACTTTTCCTTTTACGACAATAAGTTCCAGACAACTGTCATGTGTCACATGGAAATGTGTTGTGGCAAGGATTACATCGTGCACACTATGCTGAATCTTAGTCATTTCTTCAAGTAAATTACGTTGATGATGGTCATAAAATAATAGGATACTACCTGCAATCATTTGCTCTTGATCTTCCCATGATTGTTGAACAATTGCCTCCCGAACAAGATCCCGAACGGCCTCCGAGCGATTTTCATACCCTCTTTGTTGAACTAAATCATCAAATTTCCTAAGTAAACTCCCTTCCATTGAGATTCCAAATCTCTTTAACGTTGAATCCCGCATACTTCAACCACCTTAATTTTACTAATATTTTTAATTCAGTGACACGTTTACAAGAAATCGTAACACGGCTATGCGTGACGGATGACAAATCAGAAGGTTACAGCCCTCCTGAAAAACCAATTTCATATCTTTTCGAGAAATCGATTCCAATTCACTTTATACCAAATCAGTATCGACATACCCGCCAATCATTGTCGATGTGCAGCACACAAAATTCAGTGTCGCACTAAACAATTACCGGCCAAATAGTTTCTCTTCTTCGTGCTACTAATTCGTCAAATCGTAGCACCGACAAACCTAATAATCTACTCGTTAAACACTTTTTTATATCCTGATGAATGATAATCAATGGTGAATAAGCAGAAGACTTCTTGGTTCGTACAGCGGAAAGCCATGCAGGGATTGACTTGAAATTTGTTTGCGGGGAAAACGGTAAGTTCCCAGAGCGTGGAAAACAAAAAACGAACGGATTTTTCATCAAAACGGATCCAATCAAAACCAGTTAACTTAAAAATCAAGTTTCCAGTTTTTTTGAATCAGCTCCAATAAAACCATTCAAATATAAATTATAAGGTTATTTGCCCAAAGTATCAATAAAAAAATGATATGAAAGTCATTAATCTTCATGAAGGTTAGACTATTACCCTCAACATTCGAAAAAGGTCGGTGCCTCTCTTAAGTCCAACTGTCGGTTGTAGGTTCAGAAATAAGTAATCCACTTCTTATCATTCGAACAAAGACAAGTTACTATACAGATAATTAAATTCATAGCAGGAAAATTATTCTTAATTATTTATTAATTACGTAATACAAGACTAATCGAATAACTAATCAAACAAGGCGTCTTACTTCGGGAATGCGTCTTTTCAGGGGAGCTATAATATAAAAGGTCGCCACTTTGACATTCACCGTACACTAAACAAAAGGTGCTATCGCTATCCTTTTATTACGTAACCTTCTTCACAATAAAAAATTCACAATATTCATATACATTCATTTCGAATTACCATATGATTAAGATAGAAATGGATTCAAAGACAAAGTTTGAATTGGAGGTGATAACAGTGAGTACACCCATATATGTTGATCCGCTAATCGATTTAACCAGCCAAAAGACAGTGTCCATCATTATCCAATTTAAAACTAAATTAGCAAGGTTAGCCGTTCTAGATGCACAAGCAAATGGACAGACATTATCGTTAGAACAGGCTCAAAAAGCTGTAGATGACGCCCATATACGTTTTTATAATGAAATGGAAACATTGTTAGATGCAGTCCCTTACACGATAACCCGATCATTTAAAATCGCCTACAATGGCGTGGCCATGGAGCTTCCCGCTAACGAAATTAACCGGTTGTTAAAGTCAACAGAAATTTCTTCAATACACGCTGACAAAGAAATTCGACTTAATCCCCCTACAATGCCGTTCGGACAGATGTAAGGAACAAACGTGCAAGCGCCTAGATGCTAAATCTCGACGTGATAACTTATCAACCGTTCGGTATTGTATAATTTCCTAGGCAATAAAATAGGCGCATGAACAAATTCATGCGCCCCTCACTAAACTATCCCCAACAACTCCTTTAGTCATTACTTGTTCGGTTTAAGACCTACCGATTTGTAAGAATTCGTTCAATCCCTTACCTGTCAATAACCGGAATCTTCCGACGTCAAGTTATCCATCATTTTATAATCATATTTTTGTAATGGTTTTTCTGCAGGACCTTCAATCACTTCCCCTGTATATGCAAATCTAGAGCCGTGACACGGGCAATCCCAGGTTCGATCTCCGCTGTTCCACTCCACTTCGCATCCAATATGCGTACAGGTTGTATCAACGATATGCAGTTCACCCTTATCATCTTTGTAAGCACCTTTTCGATGCCCATCCAGCGTAATAACGGCACCTTCCCCGTTCGATAAATCTTCGGGTGTTGTTTTTGGTGAATCAAGCTTTCCTTTAATTAATTGACCCACGACGTTTGCGTTCTCCACTAGGAAGTTTTTCAAACTTGGGTGTGCATAAAAACGGGAGGGAGTAAATAACTTTTGAAAGGCATTCTGATTACCTACAATCATATCTCGAAACAGCAGCGCAGCTGCGGTTCCATTTGTCATTCCCCATTTTCGATAACCTGTTGCAATGAGAATATTCGGTTGTCCGGACGTTAATTCACCGATGTAGGGCAGTTTATCCAACGTGGTAAGGTCCTGTGCTGACCAACGATAGATAATATCATCCAGTCCAAAAACCTCTTCCCCGAAAGCCTCCAATGCTTTGTAATGCTCCATCGTATCGATCCCTTGACCCGTCTTATGATTTTCACCCACGATTAGTACAACTTCCTCCCCGTTTATCGTTACAGATCGAAGGGAACGCGTTGGTTCATCGGCACTAATATAGATGCCGCCCGGATACTTTTTCTTTGTTTTGACAGCTAACGCGTACGAACGGTCCGCATACATTCTTGTAGAATATAGCCCCAATCCTTCATAGAACGGGAAGTGAGAGCAAGCTAATACGTGTTTGCCGGTAACACGAGCCCCGTCCCGGGTCAGAACAACCGGTTGTTCTCCTGTCTCGATATTCACTGCCGTTGTATTCTCAAAGATCAATCCTCCTTTTTCCACAATTAGCTGGATTAAGTGAGTAAGATATTTCGTAGGGTGAAATTGCGCTTGATTTTTCATGACAAGTGCATTTTGGATAGCTATATCAAACGGAATACGATCAACTAACTCCCCTTCAATCCCAATCTTTTTATAGGCTTCTGCTTCCTTGTCAATCTTGCGTGCAAATTTCTCGGTAGTGGCGTATATGTACGCGTCTTGCATGCTAAACTCACAATCGATATTATGTTGCTCGACCGTTTCTTTGATAAACTTCAGTGCTTCCATATTTGCTTCATAATACAAACGTGCATTACTTCTTCCAATGTTATGAATAAATTCATCGTAGATTAAATCATGTTGTGCGGTGATTTTTGCGGTTGTGTGCCCTGTTGTTCCATTTAACACTTTCCCCGCTTCAATGATGGCCACTTTCAAGCCTTCATTGATTAACAGATAAGCAGATGTAATTCCCGAAATACCAGCCCCCACAATCACAACGTCTACCTCTACATCCTCTTTTAAACTTGGAAATTCCGGAAAGTCAATATTCGTTCGCCAATAGGACTCTGGATCCCGCGGCAACTTGCCATTCTCGTGATTTTGATGAGTCAATATAATTCCTCCATGTGCTTCTATGATATCCACAGGATTCCCATTCACCACCGGACAATATACATTTGATTGTCGAAATACAGGAACTCATCCTCACATCGCAATTTAAAAATCCCCCATGACAAAATAAAATTTGCCACAGGGGATCTTACGCACCTTATTTAACTATTTCATTCCCAGCTTTTAATCAATGCATCAGCACTCGCTAGTAATGCTTTATAAGCTTTGTCAGAAATCAGTTTACTCTCTTTCTGATGATCGATTAACACTTTAAAGCTCTTCATGTGTTTGACTAATTTGTCAGCAGCTTCTTGTTTTTCGTACTGAGCGACTGCAGTCAAATGCGTTTTCAAAGCACGTGCTGTTTGCGCGTTCTTGAATTCGCCGTCTTTTTCGAAGCTCTCCACAAGTGCTTGTATCGAAGCAACATTTACGTCTAGTGCATTTTCTACTAATCCAGCAATCGCTGCTTCTAATGCCGCAATCGCCGTTGCCAGCTGTTCTTCTGTTTTAATAGATTCCAACGCTAATTCTGCTGCAGTAATAGCTTCCTGCAATGCTTGGTAAGAATCTGCTGTGTACGCTCCGTCTTCATTATTGATTGCTTTTGCTTGTGCGATTAATTGTTCCAATTCAGTTACATCAACGCCTGGTTCAGTCTCGTTATATGGAAGATACTCAAATGCATCTACCATAATAATAGAATGGCTTGCACTAGGGTTTTTCGTACCTTTTGAAACAATCTTAATCGTATGCGTACCTTTCGATAAACCTGTGTTCTCATATAGAACTTGTTGTTTCATCGTTGAAGGGGCATACCCATCAATATCTGCCTCAACCAATTCACCATCGATATAGACATCTAGTTTACCGTGATTTTTTTGCTTCGCACTGATGAACTTGATAGCTGTACCTTTAAATGTGAATTCTGCTGTAGCACCTTGTTGCTCACTGAATGTTTCCGTAGTTTTATAGTTACCAGAATCACTATATGGTGCCCAAGTGCCTGTGTAAACAACTTGTGCGTCACGATCGTCGACCTTAATCGGCTCTAACGGAATTTCAACGCTTGAAGTAATTTTATATTGCTGTCCAGCTACCGTTTCAAATGTGATGACATCTCCATCTACTTTATAAGAAACAGGTTTCTTGCTATCTACATGAATTACTTTAATAGCATCTTGTTGTGTAAAATCTTCATATTTCACTTTCGCGGTATTCCCTTGTTTAGAGGTGATAATCGCTTCCCGTAGCATTGTAGCCTCCCAAGTCATTTCTACATCGAAACCTCCCCTAGCTACAAGTCCTTTCACATTTCCGTTAGCCCAAGCGTCCGATAAAGCAGGTAGTAAATCAATGCTTCCTGTGTGACTTTGCAAGAGCATTTCTGCAATTCCTGACGTTGCACCAAAGTTACCATCAATTTGGAATGGTGGATGCGTATCAAATAAGTTATCTAGTGTACTACCTTTTAATTGCTCGCCTAATAATTTATGTGCGCGATTGCCATCCAGCATACGTGCCCATAGGTTAATTTTGTTTGCCTTACTCCAGCCTGTCCCACCGTCTCCACGACTATTTAGCGTAACCCTAGCCGCATTAAACAACTCCGGTGTATCCACATTATTGATAAGTGTACCCGGGTATAAGCCGATTAAGTGAGAAATATGTCTATGCTGGTCATTCGGATTATCGATATCATCTTTCCATTCTTGCACTTGCCCCCAGCTTCCAACCTTTGGCATCATAAGCCTGTCTCTTGCCGCGCTAACCTCATTACGGAATTCTTCATCTACATCCAGCACTTCACTTGCTTTAATATATTGTGTGAATAATTCCCACACTAATTCTTGATCATAAGAAGCTCCGATTGCCACGTCCCCTTGCTCAGGTGAATACGATGGAGAAGAAACAAGCTCTCCTTTATATTCCACAAGGTACTTCATCCAGAACTGTGTCGTTTCTTTAATAATATCGTATACTTTGTCTTCTAATAACTCTTTATCGCCACTAAATGCATAATGATCCCACACTTGTTGAACCATGAATGCATTCGCTGCAGGTGACCAGCCCCAATAGAAATTCGAGCCTGGTGCTGTATAACCAAATGGATTGTTTACGGTGTGAATAGCCCAGCCATCCCCTTCGATTCCGTGATGTCTTTTAGCTGTTTCACGTCCTGGTTCTCTTAGTGAATCAATGTAATCAATATAAGGAGTATCTGTTTCAGCTAAGTTCACAACCTCAGAAGGCCAATAGTTCATCTGTACGTTAATATTTGTATGGTAATCACTATTCCATGGTGGGTTATTTACCTGATTCCACACACCTTGTAGATTGGCAGGAAGCGATCCTTCACGGGAAGAAGCTACCAGTAAATAGCGGCCATATTGGAAGAACAGTGATTCTAGACTTCTTTTTTCCATATCTGTTGCCGTTGTCTTATATTTGCTCAACAATTCATTGGTAGGGATTTGAGGCGTTTCACTGTCTAGATCCAGTGATACACGATCAAATAACTCCTTGTAATCTTCCAAATGAGAAGCACGTAGCTCTTCAAATGTCTTGTTAGCTGCTGCTGTCATGTTTTCTTCAACAATACTTTTCGGTGTTCTATCGCTCTTATAGGTTGGGTAGTTATTTTCGTAATCGGTAGCTGCTGTTAATAAGATTGTGACAGCATGAGCTCCTTTCACCGAAAGTTTGCCCGAGCTAGCAGTTACTTCGCCGCCCTCATTTTGTACTTTCAACTGAGCTTCGTATCCCATTTTGTTACTAGGGACTTGCCCACTTAACACTAATGTATTATTCCCTTCAGCAGTGACAGCATTCCCTGGCTGTGCACCCGTCACGCGGACATCAAAGTTTAACGGCTGATTGCCATCCTTTGTTGTCAAACGCATAACCATCACTTTATCTGGGTAACTGATAAAATACTCACGGTTATATTGAACATCATCTGACATGTAAGTTACTCTTGCCATCGCATCCTCTAAATCCAACTCACGGCGATAATTTGAAAAAGTTTTTTCTTCGATCTTTGCACCGATCATTTCAGCCTCAGCTAATTGAATCTTCTTACCATCACGGCTTTCGAGGTCGAATTTATAAAAATTATACGCTGTATCGTTTGTGAATTTATAAGATTTCGTTAATTTACGAGATGCAAATGCTTCATTTGATCTTGTATCTAACACAGTCCATTCCTTACCATCATTGGATCCTTTTAATGTCCAATTTTTAGGATCGCGATCTGGCGCATCGTTACCCGATGTGAAGGTATATTCGCTAATCACTTGCGCCTCACTATATTCCCATTGAACCCAAAAAGGTGCAGCATAGTCCCCTGAGTACCATTTCGTATCTTTCGACCCATCTGTAAGTTTTTCAATTCCTTCACCGTAAGCCGCATTTCCAACATTTGACGTTACTTTGACAGTTGACAGTTCATCAAAGTCTAGAAAAACATCACCAAATGCCTGGAAAGCACCGAAAGAACTATCCCCAGCTCCCATATTTCCCGTAATGCGGCCCAATAATTGTTTTGCCTCATTCGTTTTATCTGCTAGCAATAATGCTCTGATTTGGTCAACATATTGCTGTGCACCCTCTTGAATCCCGGAATCATAATTCTTATCTGCTCCTGGTCCACCACTCCATAATGTCTTTTCGTTAAATTGAATATGTTCTTGCCCTACACCACCAAACACCATACCACCCATATGGCCGTTCCCTATAGGCAATGCTTGTCTTTCCCAATTCGTTGCAGGCTCACGATACCACAGTGACAGATCATGGTCAGGCGCAGGGGCAAGACCATCTTTGTTAGATTTATCCGCTGCCTGAACTTGCATACCTTTCCCTCCAAATAAAGGCGATGCGAAACTTAAAAACATTGAGAAAACCAGCATAATGGATAATAAGACCGAAGTTCCTGTCGTTAATTCCTTCTTCCAACTTTTCGTACTCATGTTGCCAGACCCCTTTCAAATCATGATTTTCTTTGCATTAGTTTCGTAAAAAAATCCCCACTTACGACAAGTTATATTTTTCACAAGGGGTTCCTAGATGTCCATATTGTCGTTTTTCCCTTCTTATTCATTTGTTTCACCTCCCTTAAATGTTTGTTTGTCGTAGCACTTTCTAACAGTTATTAAAGGATATAGCATCTTGCTGATTGATTATCATTTTAATGGAGGAAGCGCTTTCATTCATACGCTCTCAAAAGGTATTTAGTAGTGTCGAAACAGGCTGTTAAATCACATCTCTGCGCGGAAAATCTAGTAGTAAATGTAATATAACATAAATCAACCAGATTTATCTGTTATTTTGTTGATTTATTTCTGAATAATACAAATTGATAGTTAAGTATCAACTCTTCACTTTAAAGCAGGAGAATTATACTAGTAAATTTATGTACTATTACACTATCATTAAGAGATAATCAGATACTAAAAGAGATTAGAAGCACAATAGGGTACCATATCGTAAAACAACTCGGTATTAAAGGAATTCCTATCCCCTTACCTGAAGCAAATCATACAATCTAATCTGTTGTTTTGTTGATTTATTTCTGAATTGACGAATCCTAGTGTCTTCCTTGTTATCCCGAAGCCACATTTCAGGACTTTCTTTTGTCTATCGTACAGAGTCCGGCAGACATATATAAACACCCCCTTGCAAAATGCCTGATTACGGCGCAAGAGGGTGTTTGAAGTAGATTACCTATTAAATTGTTACGACCACTTTTGGATCACTGCAGCTGCGCTTTCCACTAAAGCGTTATAAGCTTTGTCAGAAATCAGTTTACTCGCCTTCTGATTATCTAATAACACTTTAAAGCTCTTCATGTGTTTAACAACTTTGTCAGCTGTTTCTTGCTTTTCGTACTGCGCTACCGCAGTCAAATGCGTCTTTAAAGAACGGGCAGTTTGTGCATTCTCAAACTCTCCGTCTTTCTCAAAGCTTTCAACAAGTATCTTCATATCCCCTGCATTATTTACTGGAGGTGTCCCCTCACCATCACCGTCTCCATCTTTCTTAACAGCAATGATTTCGTAGATTTGAGGTTTCACTGCGCCCCCCCACTCGATTTTAACTTCTAGTACATGTTCGTACGCTGACGTGTCAATCGCGTTAAATGATTGGGATAACTTCCCGACATTGTGCCAACCCTTTTGATCTCTCACAGAAACCTCTGCGTTTGAGATTACTGCAGGACTTTGCAACACAAGTACTTCGCTTAGTTTCGTAGTAGTTGATAGCTTATAGTTCATGTAACCTGGACTTGGATCCCCTTTTGGCATGTAAAATGTCGATAATTTATGGTCAATTGCTTGAATCGCCTCATTGCCAAGATCTCCGATTGGATTTGCCTTTAGAGCTGGGTTCTCTGTGCCTGGTTTTTCTAAGCCTTCGTTCACGATGATTTCGTTAAGCGCCATCCACACATTGTTCGTTTTAGTGGAAATCAGTCGCACATATCTTGCTTGCTGATTATCTACTTGGACGCGCTTATAACGATATGGAACTTCATGGTCTGGGAAGTTTAGTGCTCTATCGCCTGGATTCGCAAACGTGTGAATCGTCTCCCACACTTTTCCGTCTTTTGATAGTTGTAAATCCCCTTCTCTGAAATAATCTCCTTCTCCATCGCCAATGACTACAGCTACATTTTCAACATTGATAAGACCACCCATGTCAACTTGTACATACTTTCCAGCATCTTGCATGCCGCCAAACCATACTTTGTTTGTTAGTTTTCCATCATATACTTCTTCCAGTTTCCCTTGATAGACACTTCCGTAGTTGTGACTAACCACTGGATCAAGAAACTTGCTTGTCTGGATGGATAGTTCAGTCAAATCAAATGTCACTGATTGCTTTGTTTTATTGATCAACCTAACATAAGCGGCATTTGGAAAAGCACCTCCAATTGCGACTTCTTGCCATTCCACTCCATTTTCCGAAGACTCCAACGTAAGACCTGTAGCAGTACTATCCAATTCAATTCCAACGATTTGTTCAATAGAGGACAGTTGAATCCCAATATACTGTGAAGGTTGTAATGTTACGTTAGTCAGGTTTGTAATAGATGCTGTAACTTCTTGAGTCGTTACAGGCGTTTCCTTCAACTTCGCTACATTTGTATAGATCCCTGTTTTCCCGCTATTCGCGTTAATCGTAAACTCTCTAATTGCTGTCCATAGGTCTGGTTTTCCACCAGGAACCCCAGCATGTGTCAAACGATATCGAACATAGCGTGCTTCAATAGCCAACTCTTTCACATCAATCAGGTAACCAGATCGCTCATCACCAATCGCCGTCCAGTTTTCCATATCAGCGGAATACTCCAACACACCTTTTTGGAAAATATCATGGTCAGTATTATTTCGACCTTGTAGGATACGAATATCATTAACCTTGATCGATTTCCCTAGGTCAATGCCATACCAATCTCCGTTTTTTTGATTTGTCTGTATATAGACAAGCGTACTGTCATCTCCATCGATGATGTTGCCCCAATCTGCCTGTAAACCATATGATGTGATTGGACTTGGTACAATCGCTTCCGGGTCTATGGATGTATAGATTTGTGCATCCAATTTAGTAATTAATTCATTTGCAAAAGGTACTAATCTCTTTGCTCCAGCTTCCACTGTGACATCAGGGTATGCTAGCTTTTTAATGGTATGTGTTTTTGATTCCGCCATTTCACTTGTCGCAATGGCCAGATTCTCCCACGCTGCATCTACATTCCCACTTTGCAATGATTTTGCTGATAGAACGGCACGTTTACCTGCCTCAGCAACGTTCTTCAAACTTCTTAACCACGGTTCAATTTCCTTCACTAGTTCTTCATTTTGACTCTCTTCTCTAATAACGTTTATAGCATTTAATACATCATCAAATTCAGCGATTAATGTATTGCCGACTTCTTCAACTGACTCTCCCGCCGTAAATCGGTCCAAAAATAGTTTCAGCTCTTCTTTAATATTTTCAGACTCACCTACAACAAGTCCATGTCCACTTGGCGATGGATCGCTTAGGTGGTATGCAACCGTATTTAGTTCTGCAGCCACTTCAGGTTCGACATACTTAAATGAATCCAACCAGCTCTGATTATCATTAAAGTCATCGACATTCCATGTGAAATCGGCGACTGCGAATAATGCGATTTTAGATAACTGCGCTTGTACCATTGGATTGGAAACAATCCCTGAAATATTCTTTGTTCCAGGTTGTAATACTTCACCTTTTCCTAGCAATAATCGTGAGTCCTTGTAATCATTCACAGGCCAATTTAACCATACATAAGGATCCCTGCCATGAGCATCTTTTGGCCATTGCATATCTTGCGGATTAACAGTTCCAACAACGCTTCGACCAGTCCACATGATTTCTACATTTTCAGGTACATTAGCAAGCGCTTCCAAATATGGTCTACCCGTTGCTCCAGTCCATCCTTGATTGTAAAACGGAGGCGTGTAAACGAGTGACTTCACATCTCCCTTAGCTGCAATCCAATTTGCAATATCTGTTATTAACCGAACGTGCTTGTCTTTATCTGTTAATGATTGTGCCGTGCTGATATCATCCATGAATAATCCAAACTGACGAACACCAATACCGTACAGTTGATCTAGTTTAGCCAACAACGTATTTAACTCCGCATCATAGTTGTTCCAGTTGATCATATTAAATCCTGGATGAATGGCCCATACAAATTGTGTTTTTGACTCATGACCAACATCGACGAGTTCCTTAAGCTTCGCCAGCTCATCTTCTGGATATAATGTTCTCCACGCCGAGTTATGATACTTGTCATCCTTAGGTCCAAATATATAAGAATTCATCTTGAATTCTCCACCGAACTGCATGAGGCTTTTGCGATTTTCATGTGACCATGGGAATCCGTAGAATCCTTCAATGAATCCGCGCCACTTTGTATCCGCATAATCCTCATACATTACGGATTTTAACTCTTTACCAGCAGATTGGTCGAAAATCATCTTCAAGCTTGCCAATGCATAATAAGCCGAATCTGTGTCTCCACCAAGAATAGCAATCGTTCCTTTTTGCTCTAGTTCACTATCCATTCGCAGAACATATGGATCGATTTCATTGAAATTAGCCTCATCATACTCGATATGTTCTTTGAAATAGCTATCCACATACTCATTTGAATTCCTTGTACCTATGATGATATTTGTCTTATCCGCTACAACAGTCTCGGACTGCGTGATTTGGATTGATTTTGATTCAAGGATTTTAGTAAGAAAATTCATCGTCGATTCGTCAATCGTTCCTTCACGAACGACATTCACTTCATCGGTTAGTGAAAAGTCAGTCCCCAAATAATTTTCATTTTGCGGTAAAGGATAGATTTCATAATGCTTATTCTTCTCGGAATCTACTGATTGTGCACTGACCTTCTCAACAGTAAAGTTTGTCAAACCTAAAAAATTACTCACTGCTAACATGACCGCTAATGCCAAAATACTGATTTTTTTAACCATCATACTACCCCTTCACCCATTCGTATTTTTTAGTACCCCATATTCAGAATGAGCCGAGTAATTTTTCACAAAATTACTCGGCTCATTTATTCGTATGAAATTCATTCCTATAAGTTAATTAAGATAACTAACTTATGGGCGATGAAGAACCTTATCGCTCTTCACCCTCGCCTTGTGTTGCTGTAAATGTCCATTCTAGTTGTAGTGAATCCCCTTGGAATTGGTTTTGGTCCTTTTTGTTATCAACGAATTCGAAGATCACCATTAGGTCATCACTATCCCCCGCCTCGAGGCCGCTACCAAAAATAGGAATGTCACTATTCTCAGCTACCAAATCAGGTGTCATTGCTTGTAGCTCTGCTAATGTCGTTTCATAAACGACTTCATTGAGCTTATCCGCATTATAGATCATCTCTACTTTGATATGCTCAGCAAAGTCTTCCGTATTATCGCCATCTGCGTCAGTCACCTTAACAGCTGTCGTTAAAAGTACCTTATCAATGTCTAATGTTCCATTGTTTTCAAGTTCGAAAGTGCGAGTGATTGTGTCACCAGGTTTAAGATTATCTACATTAATAATTTCTGAAGGATTAAGTGCCAAATCAAGCGTACCTGCTGCGAAAGTATTGTTGCTTACCTCCGAGTCACTAAAATAAGCATATGTTCCCCCGCCAATTAAAGCTACTCCGAGTACTGCAGACATAAAGCCAAGTCCAACTTGTTTTTTAATATTCATTAGAAATTCCCCCTGTGTTATATGGTCTTCCCATATAGATTTGTGTATTTTTCCCCTTAGAACGGTACTTCCCTACAAACCCTGGTAAAGCTTCCCCTGACTCAATGGTTGTCACCTATCCACATTCCCCCTTCCAAAATATCACTCCTACACTTCTAACAACTCAGAATCCTATCATGAAGAAGTAGTCTTCCCTTCTTCATCCCCCTTACGAGTGATTTCAAAACCAGATAGCGCCTTCTTTACCGTAAATAGGGAGTAAAGGAGAAGTAAAAAACCTGCGCCGATGATGACCAGTGCTCCATTTTTGGACTGCATAAAGCTTAAAGCATAACCAACATAAGGAACTGTGAAGCCTGTATATTCAGCAGTAACATTTTTTGGTAGAACCGGACTCAAATCCGGCCCGTCATTGTTATCACCTTTTGTTTGATAAGATAGACTGTCCCCACTCTGAATCACTTCAGTAACTCTGTGTGTGATTAACCTTTTTTCTTCATCACGAAACGTAATGACGTCACCTTTGTTAAATCTACTCATATCGCCGCCTAACTTAACCGCAATGATTGAGCCTGTTTGAATATCAGGTTCCATCGATCCAGATAAAACGACTTTTAGCTGATAACCTAATAAACTCGGTTCACCGTTGGATGCTTTTGATGCAAAAACAAGAACCAATGCGCCTATCAATAAAGTAAATAGTATAAATGATGCAATATTATTCAGTCGTTTCATTGTTTTTCCTTCACGCTTTTCTTTCAATTTGTACGTCCCCCTTCAGTTGGTTGTTCTTCCATGTCCTTTTCGTCTGGACTTTGTGATTGGTCTATAGTGGGTTTAGTATCTTGCTCTCCAGTCGTAGGAGTGTCCCCCATCTCTTCCTCTTTGTTTTTTTCTGGGACTTTTTCAAAATCCTTGTTATCTTCGTCTTTATCCTGCTCTGGAATACAGTCGGATTGAACCGGACGCTTGTCTTTATTTTGCCCTTGAATGCCGTACTCTCCATCCTTATTTTGTTCCTTAAGACAAATTAACTTCCCGGGTTCCTCACCTTTGTCTGTTTCCGGCTCCGTTGGTGAAACACTTTCATTACTTACTTCTTCCTCTTCTTCTACACAAGTGACTGTTATTACCCCACTTGTTACACTTGGTTGCACAATTTCGTCGTTATCATATGTTGGTCTTTGGTGGGCTACAAAAACATAATCTCCTGGAGTATCGGCAGTATATAAAAGTGTAGCCGTTTCCCCTGCCCCAATAATCTCGATTTCCATTTCTTCATCGGAAACACGATTACCTTCAAGTAAGACATCTTCTTCTAAAAATACTTGATGCACTTCATATTTAGAGGGACCGTACATGGCGAATAGTGAATCGTTTTTAATTTCTACTGCCAGTTCCACTGGTTCACATTGATTGATCAGTTGATTTTCAGTACTGTTAAATACTAAGGAGCTCCCGTCCCACCACTCACCTGCCTGGATTACTTGCTCGTCCACACGTGCATTTGTAAATTGAGCTTCAGTATATGAGGTTAAATAAATAACTGCAAAGTAACTAAAATAACAGATGGCCAAAATCTTAACCATCAACACATGTTTCCTAATATTTTTCATCTTTTCTAATTTACTTTTTTGCATGCAGCACACTCCCGACATATAAATTTTAGAAAACCATTCGGACGTTATCTTGCTAGTTTAGGAAACTAGTGAAATAAGCGATATAGCAACAAATATATAGGAGTATCTATACTAAACAACAGATGTAATATAACATAAAAAACCAGTAAATAGTCTTCTGTTTACACAATATTAATCTAAATTGTTCAAATTGATAGAAAAGTTGCATTCCAATAAACTTCTATAGGTGAATAGATCCAGTTTCCGAACGCCAAATTTTCCACTCATCATTCAGTAATATAGCACTAAAGGAGACCCCCATCTTTGGATGAGTCTCCTCTAGTGTTTGGCCGTATAAGTTACGTGTATAGTTGCTATGACTTCTATACGATTACCGAGATATTTGGGTGTGTAGGGATGCAACAATGTCGCATCCCTACACACTTTTTTCGGTAATCATATGGTGGTCCTCATCCGTCACTCTCCTAAAGCACAGGTACTCGAAGTGCTGAAACTTTTTAGGATGAAAGAAAAGTAGGCTTCTTACCGGAAGAAAAGCCGCCAAAGATACAATTTTGGCGGCTGAAGCTTTATCTATGCTTTTTTTCTATTTATATTAAAGAAATATCACTTTCTATAAGACATCACAGGAGTAGGAATTGTAGTGCATTCCTCTTTTGATTAGATGCATACTCTTTTCTAAAAGTAAGAAAGGAAAGCATTGTACAGTAGACTAGAGTGCCCGAAATTGTATCTTCGGGCACTTACAAACTCTATAGAAAGTCATCTATTCTTTTCTTTCAAAGCAGTTGCATTTTTCATTCAAACATGCAAGTAAATGGTTAATCAACAGACCTGCTTATTTATTTTTTACCGTCTAAATATCGATTCAACCGTTCGAGCATGGACCAGACTTCTTGCCTGGTAATTTGTCGACGAGGATAAGTTCCATCTGAAATACCGCTTGCCTTCACAAAATCTTGTGCCGATTGGAATGACTTATCAGCACGCGCATTTTTTTCTTTGTCCTCCACGTTGTGCTCCTCCTTTGGGGGTGTATTTAATTCGTTCAGCCGTTTCTCAATTTGCTCTCTAACTGACTGCATGCGACCTTCATCAATGATCCGGTGGGGACAATTTTTCCCGCTCCAATCACGATGCCACTTTACTCGATCAATTGCCCAGCCTTGTTGTTTGAGTAAGTGAGCAATATAGTCAACAGCATTTGCTTCTGCCGCCTTATACTTCGCTCCGCCAGACTTTGAGTAGCAAATTTCAATGCCGATTGATTTGCGATTTCCATCGCCATTACCGTCCCCCGCATGCCAGCCATTACGGTTGAAAGGAATAGCTTGTACAGCGTACTGATCGTCGATGGCCACATGGTACGATGTAGCATCTTTGTTGCTTGTCATATAAGCTATCTCATTGAGAGCCGTTGCATCATTGAATGTATTGTGGAGAGTAACGTATTCTGGTGTCATCGGGTAGGTTGCTTTGAGGGGATAGAGGGATGTCGAAATATACTTGTTGATGATACTATATGTCATACGTTTCACCTACTTTCCAACTAAAGCCTTATTATCTCATTAGACAATAAGGCCTTGTTTTTTAGTATATGGCGTAACATAGACAACCCCTATGACAATGCCACAAAATAATGGGATATAATTGTACAGTAGTCATTCCATCCAAAGCGATCCAAACATACTATTCACGAAACATATTTTAAAAAGCCGGGCCAAAATATCGTAGTACACGATATTTTGACCCGGCTATCTTAAATTATCTATATAAATTGAACTAAAGAATCCTACCAACAACGCTCGGCGCTTGGGGATTAGGTGAAAATCATAAGTTCAACATATATTTAGTTCTTTGTTGGATTATTAATTCGCAGATTTTCATCATTAGCTCTGGCTAAAAATATGGCAAAATCTGCTCGAATAATGCTTAACTTCGTACCGAATGTACCATCCACCATGCCTTGGGCAATTCCTTTGGATATCAGCGCTTTTTCTGCACTAGCAGTTGTATTCCCATCGCTCAAGTCGAACGCCCTGCTAATCATCAGCGCCATTTCGCCTCGTGTTATTTTTTCATTGGGCTTAAATGTTCCATTTTTATAGCCCGATAAGATTTTGTTATCTACTGCAGATTGTATATAACCCGATGCAAACATATTCGCACTGACATCTTTAAATGAAGTGGTTCGTTTTGTTCCATCCAGGTGTAGAGCACGTCCAATCATAGCAGCAGCTTCGCCACGTGTAACGTGTTGATTGGGATTAAAATATCCTTTTAGATCGCCGGACGTAATCCCCTCTTGGGCCAAGTACGTAATTTCCTTAAACGCACGGTGTTGGGCGCTAATATCTTTGAATAAGATTGGCGCTTCTGGTTTAATTTCGATTTCAGGTTCTTTTTCGTCTTCTTCTACATTACCGTTTTCTGTGACAACATAGGCATCTTTACTTTCCACACCTGTCGCCGATACTGCTGTAATTCCGTACGTATAGGATTTACTTGAATTCGCTGTTTTATCTACAAATACCGTACTTCCTTTTGTATTATAGACAACATCTACTATGTTGCGCGGGTCTTGATATGAACCTACCTTATTTCCTTCAAAACGGTAAATAATATATTTTCTTGGTTGTTGACTAGATTCATCTTTGATGTCTAACCTTGTCCCCGCTGCCTCTTTGGTCGCTTGCACCGCTGTTGGTATTGAAGGTTGCACTGCGTTTTTCCAAGCAGTTGCTGGTGTTACAGCTGTATAATTATAAAGTTGTTGCTTTAGAATCGTTGCATAACCAAGCGTATTCTTTTGTATGCTTCTTAGGGAGAAGTGCATTTGACCTTGCACATTTCCATCAGCCCTATTGGTGATGACTTGATTGGGTAGCTCCATTTTATTATTCCATGCTTTATCCGAGTCGCTACCAACTTTATAATCAGCCATGCCAATATAAAGATTAATAGGATGAACGTTAGCGTACGTCGCTACCTCCCGGCTCCACCAATCTACTAACGTCGTATACTTGGCAACCGACAACGTTTTAGACCAGTAAATTTGAGGCGTAATATAATCGATGCTACCGTCCTTCATCCATTGTCTTGTATCAGCATATAAATCATCATAATTATTGACGCCTGCTTTTGTATCACTACCCGTTGGATCTAACGATTTATTGCGCCAAACACCGAAGGGCGAAATTCCAAATTGCACATGAGATTTAGTCTCTTTAATGGTTGAATAGATATTTTTCACCAGTTGATTGACATTATTGCGACGCCAATCGTCAATTTTTTTATAAGACGTTCCGTATTGTTTGAATGCCGCCTGATCTGGGAAAGCTTCATTTTTTATTTTATAAGGATAAAAATAATCATCCATATGAACGGCATCAATATCATAATTCGCGACTAATTCTTTGACCGTAGCTAGTAAATAGTCTTGTACTTCTGGTAAACCTGGATTTAAATAATATTGTTTCCCGTATTTAACAACCCACTCAGGGTTCGTACGTGCTACATTATCAGGAGCCAAACTGCTTAATGCTTGTCCAGGCATAGTCACGCGGTAAGGGTTGACCCATGCATGTAGCTCCATCCCACGGTTATGCGCCTCTTCCGTCATAATGAGTAGTGGATCATAGCCAGGGTCTGTTCCTTGTTTTTTCCCCGTAATATAAGATGACCACGGAGCCAATTTTGAAGGATAGAAAGCATCGTTCGTTGGTTTTACTTGATAAATAACTGCATTGAATTGATCAGCTTTCAATTGATCCAATGTTTGACGTACCCAAGTAGTATATTGAGCTTTCGTCATCCCAGCTTTCATATCAATATTGGTGACGGTTGCAATCCAAGCTGCGCGCATTTCATGCTTCGGCACGGCATCACTTGCTGCTTTAGTTGGTACTGGAAAGATGGACGTCAATAAAACTAGTGTCAACACTGCTGACATAATCCATCTACCTAACTCTTTTTTCTTCATTTCTTAAACATCCTCCCGCAACTCTCATTCAATCAATTTATCTAAAAGCATACCAAATTTTATTGAAAAACAAAAACGAATCCCTGACTTTTTTCAAAGTGTTTGAGATTCGTAGATTAAATATGTAAATATACAAAATTCCATTGCATCATTTCCGGCCCGCTTTCGGCGAACTATTCATGACAGATCTACCGAGGGGGCCCTGTTGCGATTAGTTGCCTGTCGCGTACCTACAATGTTCAAAAGAAAAAAGCGGTGACTTTGTAAGTAAAGAATAGATGACTTTCTATTGTGATGATAAGTGCCCGAAGATACAATTTCGGGCACTCTAGTACTTTGTACAATGCGTTTCTTTCGTACTTTGAGCAAAGATTGTGCATCTAACCAATTGACGCCTTATAGAAAGTGACACTTCTTTCATATAAGAAAGAAAAAACCTTTAAGTAAGCATCAGCCGCCAAAATTGTATCTTTGGCGGCTCCTCACCAGGTAAGAAACCAGCTATTCCTTCGTCCCCAAAAGCCTCAGCACTTCTTGTACCTGTGCTTTTGGAGAGCGGCGGATGAAGGACCACCATACACATCAAGACATCTCGGTAATTGTATAGAAGTCATTCAATCCATAGCACCTCAAAAGCAACTATACACCTAGCGCAAAATGTATGATTAATCATCTACAACAATATAAGTAGCTCGAATCGGTCCATGTACACCTACAATTAAATTCATTTCAATATCTGCGCTGTTACTCGGTCCGGAAATAAAACTGATACAAGAAGGCACTTCCCGCCCCTGTTCATGCGCTTCGTGAATTTGTTTAGTTGCCTGTGTCATACGAGGAACCAGCGTACTTTTAGGTATAATCGCAATATAAGATGTCGGCAATAAACTAATTGTCCTGCCATTATTTTTATCGTTAAATAACGTTACCGTAGCAGATTCTGCCAGTGTAATTTCACTAAACGTGATACCAATATCTGCTTGTTCCGCAAACACCTGGTTATCTTTTTCTTTCGCTGAATCCCAAAGGCGCACATCGACACCTTGCTGTTCTAGCTCCTCAAAAATTGTGGGTAACCCATAGTCCTCATTTCGACGATCATTTGACGCCAAAATTTTTTGCCCGTCATATGTCGCAATTACTTCTTTTAGCAACTTAGACAATCCAGTTTTGTTCGTTCGCTTGAAATCGGTATGAATTTTTTCACACTGCTTTTCTAACACGTCGACTAATTGATCTTGTGTATAACCTGCATAGACTCCCCACTGGGGATTAAAACCCCATTTCGGACGCTCCACACCTTCCGTAAGGCGCGGCCTTCCAAGACGGTTAGCCAATTTATCTAAAAAAGGATCTCGATTTTGAATGGTCATTTGGATTGATCTCCTTTCCTATTTTCTTTAAACCAGGAACGAAATGACTGCTGACTTGGGGCAGGAAAATCGCGCATCGCTGTCCAATCTTTTAAAGGACCAGGCCCTTTTGATAATTTTTCATCCTTCGTCCACGGTTTTAAGGCTGTACGCGCTAATTTGGTACTAAATATATAGGCTGCGGGACTCGTTGACCATTTGACAAATCCCGTCATCGCTAACTTTTCAGCCATTGGTGCCATCTGCTCTTGTTCGACAATGATTTGCCGATGACGAATTAATTGTTCATGCAATGGGATTTTAACAGGACAGACATCTGTACAAGCCGCACATAATGTCGACGCATAGGGCAATTCCTTATGTTTTTCATAACCGTCCAATAAAGGCGTCAATACTGCCCCGATTGGTCCCGGGTAAATCGAACCGTACGCATGCCCTCCTATATGTCGATAAACCGGACAAACGTTAATGCACGCTGCACAACGAATACAATGTAATGCCGACTGGAATTCAGAGCCTAAAATTTTTGATCGACCGTTATCCACAATGACTAAATGAAATTCTTCTGGTCCATCAATTTCTCCTGCCAACCTCGTTCCTGTAATGGCCGTGACATAGCTCGTTAGTTTTTGTCCAACCGCAGCTCTGGTCAATAAACTAACTAGCACGTCTAGCTCTTCCCATGTCGGAACAATGCGTTCCATTCCCATCACCGTAATTTGTGTATCAGGTAACGACGTCGACAAACGCGCATTTCCTTCATTCGTAACGAACGTAACAGCCCCTGATTCAGCTACCGCAAAGTTACAACCCGTAATTCCAATATCAGCCGACAAAAAGTCTTTACGCAATTGCTCTCGGGCAAATAACGCTAATTCCTCCGGTGTATTGGATTTGTCATATCCTCTTTTTTCTGCAAACGTTGAACGTATTTGATCACGATTTAAGTGCAAAGCGGGTGTCACGATATGGGAAGGTGCATCCCCATCTAACTGCAAAATCCATTCACCTAAATCCGTTTCAACGACTTCTGTACCGATGTCTTGTAACGCTTTGTTGAGACCAATTTCCTCCGTCACCATCGACTTTGACTTCACTACTTTTTTGCCATTTTTTCTTTTGACAACTGCTGTAATGTAATCATTCGCTTCTTGTGCCGTTTCAGCAAAAAACACTTGCCCTCCACGCTTCGACACTTGGTCACTCAATTGTTGCAAATAAAAATCCAAGTGTTGTAAGGTGTGTGTGCGTATTTCTTCCCCTAACGAACGCCAGTCTTCCCAATTGCCTAGCTCCTCGGCAGCATTCTCCCTACCATTTCTAAAACGCGTTTGGGCGGATGCAACAGAAGTCAACATGAAGTCATTTTCGATTCCTTTTTGAACGCGATTATCAAACGACCCCTTACCAATACGGATACTCATCTACATTCACGGCTCCTTTTAGCAGTGGTTTAATATTTCAGTAAGATGAACGACTTTGACATTGCGTCCTTCTCTCGATAATCGTCCACCAATATTCATCAAGCAAGCCATATCCCCACCGACTAAATACTCCGCCTCTGTTTCTAGGACATGATCCGCTTTTTCTTGTACCATTTGCCCCGAAATCACGGCGTTTTTCACAGCAAACGTTCCACCAAAGCCACAGCAGTCTTCTCCGTGTGGCAATTTCACAAGTTCCACACCCCTTACCTGTTCTAACAATTGTAAAGGGGCTTCCTTCACGCCTAATAGGCGCGTCATATGGCAAGAAGGATGATAGGTCACTTTCCCTTTAAACGTCGATCCCACATCTACCACACCTAACACATCCACCAGAAATTGAGTAATCTCAAAACACTTGGCGCCAAACTCTTTTGCCTGCTGTTCCCACACCGGGTCTCCATGAAAAACGTCTTGATAGCTCCGTAACATCGCTACACAAGAACCCGATGGACCCACGACATACTCAGATTCTCGAAAAACCGTCATCATATGCTTCATCGTTTCTTTTGTAGTCGTTAAATACCCACTATTGTAAGCAGGTTGGCCGCAACAAGTTTGTGCTTCTGGAAAATCTACCTCACAGCCAAGGCGTTCCAAAATCTCCACTGTGTCTTTCCCGACATTGGCTGAAAAAATATCACACATGCACGTTATGAATAAAGAGACTTTCATCCCCACACCTCCACTATTTTCTAAATACCATATACTTCTCTAGCGATTTTTCTACATTGTTTAAGTGTTCCAACATATACTGGCGCGCCAGCTCAGGTTGTCTTTCTTTAATCGCATCATAAATTCGTTCATGTTCTTCGATTAATGAAACAGACTTCTTCTCTGAGTAAATTAATACCTCGCGTGTTTCTCGTAATACGTTCGTCATGATCTCCGACACTGAGCGCATTAAGTGAATCAGGATTTGATTATGGCTTGCATTGGCAATCGCCATATGGAAACGTAAATCTGCCCCTTCGCCAATTTCGCCGTTCGCCCCCGCGTTCTTCATATCTTCAATGGCATCCCTGAGGGAATCCAAATCCTCAACTTCGTGATACGTTGCTGCTGAAGCTGCCGTTCCAGCCTCTAGTATTTTTCGTACCTCATACAATTCTTGAATATCTTCCTGTTTCATTAACAAGCCCGCCGTTACGGGTAGGGTAAAGTTTGCCGCATCGAACTTCGTTACAAATGTCCCTTCCCCCTGACGCATCACAACTAATCCCATCGCCCGCATACCACTAAGTGCTTCCCTAACAGCAGAGCGGCTGACATCAAACATTTCTGCAAGCTGCTCTACAGAATCCAATCGATCACCCGGCTTCAATTCACCTGTTTTTATCATATTAATAAGTGAATCTGCCACTTCTTCATAAATCTTCTTTGTTTGAATACGTCTACTTGCGATTGCTCTCTCCTCCAACCTACATTCTTAATCATCTGGTCATCTGATGACTAAAACGAAACTAATTGTTCCCATAGCATTATGTTAAGCCTCAGCGTGAAAAACGTGTACGTTCATCTCACACCAAGCGCCTAAAGATTTCAACATTCCTAATAGTCTTATAATATACATTTGAATCCGCGCTCGTCAAGTACTCCTGGGATTATCATTCAAACCTTACAAGCTACAATTGAAAGCCCTTCGGTACAAAATCACCTAGAGTTGGGGGCTTCTGCTGTACCAAGTTAAATCAAAACTCCCCAACAGGATGTATAGAAATCGCGTTGGGGAGTTTTAGTTTCTGTATATGGATTTAACCTGAAGCAAGTTTCAAGGGACGCCCTGTACCTCATGCAGCCATTATATTTGCGCACCATTTATTTTCGTTTCAGGCATGGTATCGTCAGGCGCTATGTCTTCAAATGTTTCGCCCGCTTCTGCCAAATCACGTGTTCTGTGCGCAATTCGGGAAGCTGCACAGGCCGCAATACTTGCAACAAGATCATCGAGGAACGTATGGATACCTCTTCCGACTTTCGTATCCAATTCGTTAATGATACCTGTTTTATTTTTATCCAAATGGCCGAATGTTGTCACAGCAATGGAACCATATGTAAATACAGCGCCGAGTGCAATCGTTTCATCCACACCAAATAATCCTTCATCAGACTCCACAATTTGTTGCAGTGGAGCTGACAGTTTCCCTTGCTCTGCAAGTTCGTCTAACTCAATGCCAACAAGAATCGCGTGCTGAAGTTCTCGTTTTCGTAGTACCCCTTCAACCGATTCAAGACAATGCGCCATTTCAAGCCCTTTATTGTACGGCTGCTGCAATTCGAAGACAATCTCCGCGATCGCATCAAGCGTCACCCCACGTCGCGCCAATGCTGCCTTTGTTGCTTCTGTGACCACTTTTGAATGAACGCTCTTTTTGTCGTTAAACATTTCTGCTCAGCCCCTTTTACATTTTCTATAAACACCGTGCAACCATTATACCTATACTTAACGATATGTTACACTTTCAGTACACATACTCTTTTAGGAGGTCTCTCATAATGAAATACGGAAAAATTGAAGATATTACAATCTACAGCAAAGAACTTGACGAGGAAATGCAACTACTCATTTATTTGCCACATAACTATTCTCCTTTATATAAGTACTCGGTGCTCATCGCATCCGACGGTAAAGATTATTTTCAATACGGGAGAATTGGACGCGTTGTCGATGAATTAATCGACGCGGAAGAAATTGAAAACGTCATTGTTGTCGGCGTCCCGTATAAAAGTGTGTTGGAACGCAGACGAATGTATCACCCACAAGGCGATCGTCGCGATGCCTATGTTCGTTTCCTTGCCCATGAACTGGTTCCCTACATCGACGATAATTACCCTACGTACCAGATTGGCGCAGGACGTGGGCTAATCGGAGATTCACTGGCAGCTACAGTTTCCCTTATCACTGCATTAAAATATCCGAATATCTTCGGACAGGTCATTTTGCATTCCCCGTTTGTCGATGAATCGGTGCTTGAGGCGGTAGAAGCTGCGAAGGATCCATCCCGCTTCTCAATCTATCATGTCATTGGGGAGGGTGAAACGGCTGTGAAAACAACCGTTGACGGTGCTTTAGATTTCCTTGAGCCGAATCGGAAATTAAAAGATTTAATCGAAAGAAAAGGGTTCCCATACTTCTATGAGGAATTTAAAGGGGACCACACATGGAAACACTGGCAACCCGATGTCCGACGTGCGATTCATAAGACTTATATCCTTTAATTCAGACAAAAGGGACATTTCCTCGCCTATTCTGGTATAATCAATACTAATAAAAGCCTTTACCAAATCATTCTCACTAGGAGGTAATATTATGAAATACGGCGTTGTTGCATTCCCATCTAAGAAACTTCAGGACCTAGCGAATGCTTATCGGAAAAGATATGACCCGCATTATGCACTGATTACACCGCATATGACTGTTAAAGGTGTGTTTGAAGCGGATGAGCAGGAAATTAAAGATGTTGCAAAAGCAATTAAAGCAATCACAAACAAACATAATCCTTTTGAATTGAACGTTTCAAAAGTAAACTCATTTGCACCCATTACAAATACAATTTACTTCAAGGCAGAATTAAATGATGCTTTAGCCGAATTACACAAAGACTTGAATTCGAATCTTCCTGGAAATGCACCCGAGTTTACATTCGTTCCGCACGTGACGATTGCACAAAAACTTACTTCTGGTGAACATGATGATATTATCGGTCAACTGAAAATGATCGGCGTGGACCATTCGGAAACGATTGATCGTCTTCACCTTCTCTATCAACTAGAGGACGGTTCTTGGACGGTTTATGAAACATTCCGCCTCGATGAGGATAACTGAGCATTGATCACAGTAAGAATTGTAACTTCTGACCTTGAGAGGGAAGATGCATTTTCCGTCAGAAGAAAAGTTTTTGTAGAAGAACAAGGCGTTCCGCTTAATCTTGAACTCGATGATTTCGATAAAACTGCTGTCCATTTCGTCGTCTATTCTGTCAATACGCCAATTGGGGCAGGTCGAATTCGAGAAACAGCGACCGGAATCGGTAAAGTCGAGCGGGTTTGTATATTAGAAGAATGTCGTGGGCAACATTTAGGGAACCTCATTATGGGGGCCCTTGAGGAACATGCAAAAGATACGGGCATGAACAAAATCATTCTGAATGCCCAAACCTACGCCATTCCTTTCTATGAAAAGTTAGGGTATATCACTACATCACCCGAGTTTATGGACGCAGACATTCCACATCGTGCTATGGAAAAAAGAATAATTCCTTAAAAAAAGGTTCGCCATGCTTTTTACAAGCAGTGCGAACCTTTTCTATTTGACTCAATTCTATCTATGTGGAATTAAAGTTAGACATATACATTGACTGTAAGGCCCTTCCCAACTGCTTGTGCGATTGTTGGCGATAGATTCGCAGGGTTTGGGTAGATAAACCCTTTGGATGCTAAAGAAGGTGTGGAAACAATAGATATCTCCATTACTTCTTCGTCCTTTATCTCTCGTTCATGATGAAATGAACTGTAATGACCATCGGAAAAATTGAAATCAAACTTAATCTTGCCTACACGATCAACGTGAGCGAAATTATATGACTCTCTATTCATCCGATTTGCATATTGTTGAGACTGAATTGGTTGAATCGGTAACAGATAACCCATTGTATACACCCCTTTCACTTTGTTTCTATCTACTATTACTAGTATACCACAATCACCTTTGCTCCAAACTAAATTTTCTGATAGTTTTTTATTGTCTACCCATCATATTTTGAATGTCTTGAATGTTAACCGCTTTACCGTTACTAACAATTGATCGAACAAGCTCATCCTCCGTATGTTGCGGAACTTCTTTTTTCGCTAGCTTACCAACCTTGCGGATGATCTTCCTTACTTGTCGCTCATCGCTGAAATCCGCGAATTGGATGGCATTTGCCAATGCGAACACTTCCTCCATCGGGACGCCCGTCTTTGATTCGATTTTCCGGAAAAATGAATCATTCATCAATTATCCCCCCTTCTTATAAGAAACTTTTGCCCACGATAATGAGCAAGATGAAGAGTACGACAATTAGAACGAATGTCGAACCGCCGTAGTTGTTACAGCCTCTTCCACCTTCGTATCCACCACATCCATAACCGCCAAAACAAGGATTGTAGCCTCCATACATGAAAAACCCCTCCTTCCCTTCCACATATCCTATGCGGAAAAGAAAAAGGGGATTGGGGAATGCGCCCTGGTCATCTAATAAGACTAAATCTTGCCCTTCGATTTAAAAATCAACGCGGCAATGAAACCAAACAATATTGCTGAACTAATCCCTGAACTCGTCACTTCAAACATCCCTGTCAAAACACCGATGAAACCGTGTTTTTCAGCTTCTGCCATTGCGCCATGTGTCAATGAATTACCAAAAGAAGTAATCGGAATCGTTGCCCCAGCACCCGCAAAATCGATAAAGGGTTCATAAAGACCGAAACCATCCAACACAGATCCCACGACAACTAACAGACATAATGTGTGTGCAGGTGTCATTTTTGCCACATCAAATAACAACTGTCCAATGACGCAGATCAATCCACCAACAATAAATGCCGTTATAAATATTGAAGTCATTGTGCCCACTCATTTCATCGTTAATTCGACTGCATGCGCGATGCATGGAATCGTATCGCCTTGCTGGAACGACATTGGTGACAGCAGTGCCCCTGTTGCAATGAGCAACACCCGCTTATAGTCACCCGCCTTCATTTTTTCGATAATCTCAGTAAAGTAAATAGACGCAGAACAGCCTGCACCACTTGCTCCAGATAAAAATGATGGGTCATCACCATAAAATTCTGCACCTGCATCACGGAACTTTTCCGTCACCTGAATCCCCTGGTTACCAGCCAATATTTTATATAATTCAAATCCTGTCTTTCCAAGATCCCCAGTCATGATGCAATCATAATCACTAGCCTTCGCTCCGTGACCAGATAGATGACGTGTTAACGTATCTGCAGCTGCAGGTGCCATTGCGGCCCCCATATTAAGCGGATCTGTCATTCCGAGATCCGTTGCAATTCCGATTGTGGCGCATTTAATAGAAGGAAACCCTTTTCTATAAGGAGTGACAACTGCAATCCCCGCCGCAGTGACGGTCCATTGAGCCGTTTCGCCCTTTTGAGCGCCATACTCGACAGGATAACGAAATTGCCGTTCGATTGCATTGTGTTGACTTGCCGCACCAGCAATTGTACATTTCGACAAAGACGCTTCTGTCAACAATGCCGCCATAAGAAGTGAAGACACGGATGTCGCACAAGCCGAAAACATACCAATGTACGGAATCCCCAATGTCGTGGCACTAAAATTTGAAGGTGTCATTTGATTAACAAGATCACCAATCAACATAAATTCAGTATCGCTTGGATTGGAATCTACTTTACTTAATGCAATCATGCTGGCGTCTTCTATCATTTTTGCATGTGCATGTTCATTCGTCTTTAAACCACAACGCTCATCGTCGTATACTTTATCAAACTTGTTAGCAAATGGGCTTTTCTTTTCTAACGGACCCGCCGTGACACCCGTCGCCGCTATGGATGGTGTCGTTTTAAAGGTGAGCAACCCGCGCGCTACCATGATACGATACCAAACTTAACAAGAATCGTTTTAATAAGCGCAACTACAAATGCCGAAAAGACACCAAAAAGAATAACCGATCCAGCTAGTTTAAACATATTGCCACCGACGCCAAGGACATACCCTTCGGACTTATGCTCAATCGCAGCAGAAATTACCGCGTTCCCAAAGCCTGTGATTGGCACCGCACTACCCGCCCCTCCAAATTGACCAATTTTCTTATATTGACCAAAACCAGTTAATAACATTGCAAAAAATACCATCGTTGCAACAGTCGGATTACTAGCTGTCCGCTCTGTGAAATCAAAAAAAGTCATATAAAACAAGGATACAAATTGACCTATCAAACAGATGGTTCCCCCAGTCAGAAATGCAAAAATCACATTTCGAAGCAAAGGTGTTTTTGGAGATGTTTGTTGTTCCAATTTCGCATATTTTTTTTCATCCATTTAGGTCTCTTCCTTTAAAAGTGATTTTAATTTTTCGATTTTCTTACTGATATCTTTTTCATTATCCGAATCGACAAGTTTGTTTATTTCCATCCTTATTTTACTATCGGCAGATACGGTGACATCCATCTCAGGGTATAGTTCCTCCATTCTTTTCGTGAGGTCCTTTTCAATTTTCTCCTTTTTGAACCTTGAAAATGTTTTCAGTGAGACTACGGCTACCAAATCATTTTCGTGAAAAACAGTGGCAGCAGATGTAAGACGTTTATCATTCATGAATACTTCTTCGGCTTTCTTCGCATCTTCGCCGGAATCGTTATGTATCCGGATTCCATTTTCTGAACAACCTGCTAACATCACAAGCGTAATCAGCACAAGCCCCAGTTTTCGGATATGCGTCCCCTCCTGTTTTTCCACAGTATGCCTTTTCAATCTAAACTTTATTCATAACCGGTCTGTCTGCCCTAACACCATGAACTCTGGCGCATAAAGTATAAAGAATTAAGAAAAGGAGGTGGAATTAATGGGATGTGGAAGAAATGAAGATGTTAGAGAAGTTCGCCACGAAAACTGTATTTGTGAAGTGGTCCGTGCGATTCGACGGATACAGGACCTTCGGGAAGATCTAAATTGTGACGATTGCAGAACTGACTGTTTCTTGACCCCACTTGGAACCTTAAGCCCTACACGCCGTCGGGCAAACACTCGGGTCTTTTCTCTCCTTACGGACGATGGTGATTTATTCAAAGCGATGTTTAGACGCAGAAGAAGAGATCGGGATCTTATCCGGGATGATCAAAGAGATAGGGAACATGAATGTGAACATCATAGCTGCTTCTCGATTTTCTTTAGAGTATCAAACGTTTTCGACAACTGCTGTGCAACGTTGGAAGTCCTTGAACCACTTGATGAAAGAGGAAACAGAGTAAAGCTCTTCAAGAACGGTAAACTCGATTTTGATGAAGTGTGTAGAGTAGAAAGATTTGAAGGAACAGGTTCTTGTATTACGGTTGACTTGAAATGCTTCTGTGGAGTTCAATGTGTTAAAGATGTGTTCATTCACTGTGACGAGTCATCCTCGTTTTGACGAGGAATAATTTTTAACCTACGATGCCCAGACTGCTCTACCGGCTTATGCCGGCTGGGTAGTCTTTTAGTTTATCCGATTTTGTAAGGACTATAATTCTATAAACATAAAAAAAAGACAGGATGGACTTCACATCCTGCCTGTCATCTTTAGTCTTCCGCAAATGGATCACCACGCCAAAAAACTTCCCCAATACTAGCCATCTCTACCGCAACCAATTCTCTACCATCTTCACCAGTGCGAATAAAAACCGTTTCCCCTTCAATTTTTTCAATCGTACCTGTTAATAAGCCATCATCTAAAACAAACTGCAATGGATGATAGACCTGTCGCGAAAACGGTGTCCCGAGATACATAATTCTTCTTACTAGGGATGGATCCACAACTTTTTCAGGTTTCAAGTCCTCCAGAGGTGGCTCCAGCTCGTTTACGATCTCCTGGTCTACTTCACTTGGCACTTCCTTCTCTTCTCCGCTCATTACAAAAACCGACGTGCTTTCCTCCTGCTTGGGAACAACTTTAATATAGACGGGCGGCCCCTGTACAAACATTAACGGTTCATTACGCAAAATAATCAGCACATCCTTTTTTTCTATAGTATATGCGCCCAATTCCCCGATGTTCATCATAATCAATATATCAAAACCGAACCCACGAAAAAAAAACGATTTTCACGGGATCTAAAGATCACCAATGAAAATCGTTGCAAGACCAAGATAAATAATAACACTAATAATATCATTTAACGTTGTGATGAATGGACCGGACGCCACAGCGGGGTCAATTTTCAATTTATGCATCAATAGCGGAATGAACGATCCTGAAATCGTTGCGACAAAAATAGAAACAAAAATGGCCGCACCGACTAACAGACCAATCAGGAATTCGTGTTTCCAGACATAAATAAGTCCGACTACAAATAGTGCACAGGTAAATCCAGTCATAAGCCCTGTTCCTGCTTCGCGAAGCAGTAACTTAAACTTACTTTCCTCTTCAATATCCCCCATTGCAATACCACGTACAGCAACGGCGAGTGCCTGCGTTCCACTATTTCCGGCAGTTCCCGCAATCAAAGGAATAAATGCCGCAAGAAGGGCCACTTTTGAAATGGTTTCCGTGAATAAATCTATCAAATTGGCAGTCAACATGCCGAGTATTAGTAGAATGAGTAACCACGGCAGTCTTTTCTTCATAGCTGAAAAGGAGTTTTTGTCGAATGTATCCATATTGGAAACCCCGGCAAATTTCGCATAGTCATCTGATGCCTCTTCTTCAAGAACATCGATTATATCATCGACTGTAATAATCCCTAAAATATGTTGTTGAAAATCGACAACTGGCACCGCCAGGAAATTATAGTCCTTGATCGTACGAGCAACTTCTTCCTGATCATCTGATACCAGAGCACTCACGACGCGCTCACTCATAATCGAACTGATCAATATATCTTCATGCGCAATGATCAAATCACGAAGAGATACGACACCCGTTAGTCGATTATTGTCATCAACGACAAATACATAATAGATTGTTTCCGCTTTTGGTGCTTCGTTGCGCAAAATGGTCATAGCCGAACGAACAGTCGAGTTTTGAGGAACTGTGACATATTCAGTCGTCATGATGGAACCAGCTGTATACTCTTCATAATGAAGAAGCGCTTTGATTTCAGTGGCTGCTGTTTTATCCATTAATGTTAAATAACTAACCGCTTGTGATTTATCGAGTTCCTTCAGGACATCTACCGCGTTATCCACAAACATAAACGAAATCATGTCCGCAGCATACGTCGTGTCCATCTCCTGAAGGAACTGTTTGTATTCATCCGCATCAATTTCACTTGTCTCAAAAATTTCCGCAAGCTCTTTTGGGGATAAATAATGGTACATAATCTTCCGAAGTTCGAGATCAACTTTCTCATAGAAAATCGCTCGGTCATACGGATGGAGGAGTAGGTATTCATCTCGGAAAGCTTTTATATCTTGGTCAACTAGCGTTCCCAACAATTTCTCTTCATCGAAGATTACTTCTTCTTTGAGCTCTTCATGTGTACTCATAGTTACACCTTCCTTTCCGGCTATACATTTCCCAAATAAATTAGGGTATTATAATATCATACATTCACTGAAAAGGGTGGGGGAAATTATGAAATTCGATATTATTGGAGATATCCATGGTTGTTTTGATGAATTCATCGCATTAATTCACAAGTTGGGCTATTCAATGGAAACAGGCATTCCCGTCCATTCAGATGGCAGACATCTGGCTTTTGTAGGGGATGCCACGGATAGAGGGCCCGATTCGCTCAAGATTTTACAACTTTTATTCAAGATGCAAGATGCAGACGCACTCTATTATTCCCCGGGAAATCATTGCAATAAGCTTTACAGATATGCGAAAGGGAGTAATGTTCAATTGACACATGGACTTGAAACAACAGTGGCCGAACTAGATGCATTATCCCCCAACCAGCGCAAACAATTCCTTACTAGATATCGTCAGTTTTATGAATCCTTGCCGCTATACCAGACCCTTGACACTGATAAGCTTATCATCGCACATGCAGGTATACCGGAACGTTTGATCGGTTCTCCCCCGATAGAAAAATTACGGGTCTTTGTTCTCTATGGAGATATTACGGGAGAAAAGCTAGCCGATGGCAAACCCGTTAGGCGCGATTGGGCCAAACATTATCAGGGACAAGCCCTCATTGTTTACGGTCACACACCCGTCAAGGAAGCCCGCTTCTTACATCATACCGTTAATATCGATACGGGCTGCGTATTCGGCGGAAAGCTTACGGCATTTCGCTATCCAGAAATGGAGATTGTCTCTGTGCCTTCCTTGCAGCCATTTCTTCCAGAAAAGTTCACTGTGTTTGACTGACATTTTGCATATCTGATGGCATATCACTTTCAAACTGCATGTCAGCCCCGGTCAGTGGATGCGTAAACTTTAGTACAGAACAATGCAATGCTTGTCGTTGAATCCACTGTTGTGTGCCTCCGTATAGGTCATCCCCAGCGAGTGGATAGCCCACCCATTGCAGATGCACACGAATTTGGTGCGTTCGACCGGTGTGAAGAACTAGTGCGATCGTTGTCAGATCATGCCCCTCTTTTCCAAAACGCCTAAGGACTTCTACATCCGTCCGGGCAAATTGGCCGTCTTCACGTACCATTCGTTCGATGATACTACCTTCTTTTCTGCCAATTGGTTGCTCGATTGTGAATCGATCTTCCTTTACCTTGCCTTCTACAATTGCAACATATTGACGATGAAAACCGGTAGTAATCATCTGCTCACTCAGTAGATGATGGATATGCCGGTTTTTCGCTATGCAGATTAAGCCAGATGTATCTTTGTCCAAACGCGTCACTACATGCACTGTTGTGGGGAGACAGTCACGGATAAACTTACCTGCAACCAGATTGGCAACCGTACCAGTTGGATGATCACGTGACGGGATTGTACTTTGCCCCGCTGGTTTATTGAGGATAATAATGGCTTCGTCCTCGTAAATAATGTCTAATTGCCCGTCTTCTGGATGCAGCCCTTCGCTCGGCTGTTCCGCCGGAAAAATGATGGCAACTTCATCGCCAACTTGTAATCGATGCCGTACATTCTGTTCAATCCCATTGACAGTAATATGTCCACCTTCATATTTTGTAGCCGTCAATGTTCTTTTTGAAATCCCTTTCGAATGGAGAAATTCCCGTAGCAGGATCCCTTCTTCCCCCACATGAAATACGAGTCGAAAACGCAAATCTTGATTTATCATATCAAATATCACTGTCGATAAAGGAATCATGCACGCGTTTCCAAAAAGGGAATGGACGGAACCGGGCAAAGCGTACTCTTTCCTTTGCGACAGAGTATTCAATTGATTTTACATCTTTATGGAGCAACTGCAAATGGTCAATGGTCAACATGAAATCTGGTCCTTTGACAGGTGTCAAAATACATTTATGATGATCTGGCAACACAAGGGGTGCACCAACCGTTCGGAAAACACGATTATTAATGGAGGCCATTTCCGCTAATTGCATGGCCGGCAGCGAAGGATGGATGATCGCGCCTCCCAACGCTTTATTATATGCCGTTGATCCAGATGGTGTTGACATGCACAAACCATCTCCCCTAAATCGTTCAAAATGCTCGCCATTTAGTTCAACATCGACAACGAGTGTCACCTCGGACGATTTAATTGTCGATTCATTCAACGCAAGGTAGGTAGCGCTTTCTTCAGAATTCCGATAATTGATGGTCACTTCAAGGAGTGGATATTCAATCACTTCAAATTCTTTACGGGCAATGGAAATAACGAGCTTCTCCATCTCTTCTGGCTTCCAATCAGCGTAAAACCCTAAATGCCCCGTATGTATACCTACGAAGGCAGTATCTTGCAAGCGGTGTTGGTGTTTATGAAACGCGTGTAGTAACGTTCCATCTCCACCTATTGACAGGACTATTTCCGGCTCGTCTTCATCGAAAGTCAGTCCGAAATCAATCAAATAGCATTTCGCCTCTTCCATTAATCGATTCGACAATTCATCGTTCCGAGATTGGATTGCAAATTTCATGTTTTCACCGCTTTCTTCGATCCTTTTGGTCATAACTTCTTGTGGCCGTTTCTTTGAATGCACTGAAATATTGTTGTGCATCCTGAATTTCATCACGAATTTGGGACATTTCTTCATCCAATTGAAATGCTGCTTCCGCTGCTCTTTCCAGACGCAACCTAATTTCGTTCGGCATTTCCCCTTCATATTTATAATTCAAGGAGTGCTCAATGGATGCCCAGAAATTCATCGCCAATGTTCGAATCTGAATTTCCGCCAAAATGGTTTTCTCACCGTGAATAGTCTGTACAGGATATTTGATAATCATATGGTATGACCGATAGCCACTCGGTTTTTTATGCGAAATATAATCGCGTTCCTCAACAATTTCTAGGTCTTTACGCTGGCGTAAAGTTTCGACAACTGTTCCAATATCATCGACAAATTGGCACATCATTCGAAGTCCCGCTATATCAGGCAGCTCCGTAGCCAGTTCTGCAGACGGTTCGAAAGGAATTCCTTTTTCAAGTGTTCGATCGTAAATACTCGCGAGTGGCTTCACCCTGCCCGTAACAAATTCGACCGGCGTATGTACGTCTTCCAAGTCATATTGAGCACGTAATCCTTTAAACTTAACTTTTAATTCGTCTACTGCTTGTTTATATGGTTCAAGAAATTGACCCCATTGTCTCATCTGGACACCTCCCAGCCGTTATTCTACATGTTGAAGTATATCGTGAAATGCTTGTTCAACTGCCGAGGTGAATACTTCCCCGTAATTATCATTTCCTTCAATATTATAAATAAGCATTGTTAGCTCATCTTTAAATCCAGGTAGCGCAATGATTTCATCCTTCCAAAGAAGAACTGGATCACTCTCCAACTTTAGTGCATCCACCATGAATGGCCACACCTTCTGCGTAAAATGAAGGTGACGATAACCTTCCTCCACTTCTAACAGATACACAAATGATAAGTCTTCAGAATCCGTAATCATCTTGCCGGATGGAACACCTTGTGGCCGATCAGCCGTTTCTGCCAATAAAAATCGGATTTCTTCCCCGTCCAGGATTCCGTCTATAACTCGATTTTGAATGCTCACAATTTCCTCTTCCCTTCAACATGTCATTATGTTCAGTTTACCATATGGAGCGCGGCCTTGCAGTTTGGAAAATGCGTTTTCTCTTAAGAATTGGTATACTATTTATTAGAGTGCTATATCAAAAACGAAAGCCTTATCGGCAGAAGGGAAAGATCATGATGGATGCACGTGCAATTCGCACATTATTGGAGATAAATGCAATGCAATCCCTAGGCACTGTTCAGTCGAGTGCGGGACTAGACTCTCCTACTTCGCTATTTCAATTGATGATGGAAGAGTTGGGAACCCAATTCTCCTCAACAAACTCCTTGTCTTCCAATGCTTCGTCATTACTCGACAATGTGAATCAAGCGGAAGGCCTACGCTATGAGGGGAATAATCCTGTTTTCCGCCCTTCTTCGCTAGCCACTGTACTTGCCACATCCCAAAAACTGTCCGCCGCTTCTTCCGGGATTTCTGCGACAGATAAGGGTCAATATAACGACATTATTAGACAGGCTGCAGATGCATTTAACTTACCCGAAAACGTAATTTCTGCCGTCATCAAACAGGAATCGAATTTCAACAATAGCGTTGTCAGTCAAGCAGGTGCTGAAGGCCTTATGCAGCTTATGCCAGGTACAGCAAAATTCCTGGGCGTAAAAGATAGTTTCGACCCTATCCAAAACATCATGGGCGGAGCTAAATATTTGAGACAAATGCTCAACCAGTTTGATGGGAATATCGAACTCGCTCTCGCAGCCTACAACGCAGGTCCCGGCAATGTGAGAAAGCATGGCGGCATTCCGCCTTTTAAAGAAACTCAGCAATACGTGCAAAAAGTACTTGAGTACGCTAAAGTGTAATTGATAATCCATAAAAGGAACAAGTTCCCTGGCAAGCGATTTATTTGAGAAAGTTTCTTCTGGTTGGTAGAATGACAGTACGGTACAGTCAGAGCAAAGGAGATTGACATAATGATGCGAAAACCTTTGATCCCTTATGAAGAGATCGGTGCTGAAAAGTTGTCGGAACTTATCAACCTATTTTATAAAAAAGTAGCCGTTCATCCTGATCTTTACCCGATTTTTCCGGGCGACTGGGCAGAAACGGCACGTAAACAAATACAATTTCAAACACAATATTTGGGAGGACCCAATTTATTTTCAGAAGAACACGGTCATCCAATGATGAAAGCGCGTCATATGCCATTTCCGATTACACCAGTTCGCGCGGAAGCATGGCTATCTTGCATGGCACAGGCAATGGATGAAGTCGGACTCGAAGGTAAATTACGTGATATGTACTACAATCGCCTCGCCTTAACTGCAAACCACATGGTGAACAGGAGCGGGGAGGATCATCTGTGAATCGACAAACGTTGCTGGAAAGTTCGATTAGTCCCTCTACATGTACAAGACCGATTGAATTATATGTTTTCATTGATCCATTATGTGCAGATTGCTGGTCGCTTCAGCCACTCCTACGTAAATTGCAACTGGAGTATGATCGTTATCTAACACTTCGTATTGCATTGCGTACATCGTTATCATCGATGAATCTACCATGCACACTGAACAGCGAAGATTCACTTGCTTGTAACAAAGTCCATCCGACTTTCCCAAGTATTGCAGTAAAGGCAGCAGAATTCCAAGGCAAGCGCGCTGGATTACGATTTCTATCAAAAATGTTCGAATACTCCTTTTTGAAATCCCGAAATGTCTCTTCTTTTTCAGTGCTTGTTGAAATTGCTGAAAAACTAGGACTTGATGTAGATGAGTTTATTCGCGACTTTTCTTCAAAAAATGTCTTGCGTTCATTACAAGTTGATTTGTATTTGGCAAAAGAAATGGAAGTCGATCAAGCTGCTACATTCGTTTTCTTCAATGGCAATATTGAAGATGAAGGACTTAAGGTCAGCGGATTGTATGACTACGAAGTATACGAACAAATTTTGGAGGAATTGGTCGGTATGGAAATTATACCTGACATTCCCCCATCACTAGAAGATTTGTTTCGACGTTTCGATATGCTAACAGCAAATGAAATCGCGGATATTTACGGCATCTCCGAAAAATCCGCAGAACGCGAACTAAAAAAGCGCCTTCTTCAACAACATGTTGAACGAGTTCCTTTCCAAGATCAGACCTTATGGCGCATTAAGCAATGCTAACAAATAAAAGCCACTCCATTCACCCGAAATATACGGGTGATCGAGTGGCTTTTGTTATTTCGAAGCATCAATTACGCCTCGGCGTAATTGCGTCCAGATTTTTTCGAGCTCGCTCGAAAAGCTTCTCTGAAAATCTGTGACATCCGCAGACCTACAAGGAAGGATGCAGTTCAATCCTTCCTCCATGTAGGCCCAAGCGACCCGAGGCGCTAGGCGCTGGAGCCTAGATGCAAAATCTCTACGTTACAACTTATCCACAGTTCGAGATTTTATAATTTCCTATGCAAAAACAAAAAGAGCATCCATCTCCTGGGGGGGAGTGAATGCTCTTTTACAAAGGGAATGGGAGAAATGTTCACGTTCAAACAAAAGGGGTGTATGTTTGGTATGTGATTTATTTCACATCCTTACTTTATCACAAAATAATAGTAACAGCAACATTTCACAATAAATTTCACATGAATGTCACATTTAAAAAGATGCCAACACCACTCATCTCTAGTTATACAACAGAAAATCATTACTATATAACAGTATTTAACCATTAAAATAGTAGTCTGTTAAAACTATTCTAATATAAACAATTTCCATGTAAAAAACCCACTCATCTTACAAACATGATGAATGGGTTTCCCATATCGTTAGTTCTTTAAAAGAAGTGACTCAAGCTCATTCAATTTCTCTTCAAAGACGCGACATGCCTCTTCGATCGGCGCTGCGCTTGTCATATCAACACCTGCTTTTTTAAGCACTTCAATCGGATAATCCGAAGATCCTGCTTTCAGGAAGTTATTAATATAACGTTCAACTGCCGGTTCGCCTTCTGTTAGAATTTGATTGCTTAGTGCTACTGCCGCACTATAGCCTGTTGCATACTGATAGACGTAGTAATTATAGTAGAAGTGTGGAATCCGTGCCCATTCAAGACCAATCTCTTCATCGACAACAAGATCTTCACCAAAATACTTTTTATTAAGCGCGTAATATTCTTCTGTTAGTTTTTCCGCAGTCAATGGAACGCCTTGTTGGTCAAGCGTATGAATGAGATGCTCAAATTCAGCAAACATAGTTTGACGGAAGACGGTTCCACGGAATCCATCTAGCCAATAATTCAGCAGATAAATACGTTTTTGTTCATCATCAATTGTTTTCAATAGATGATCATTCAAAAGAGCCTCATTTACGGTCGAAGCGACTTCTGCCACGAAAATGGAATATCCACTATAGATGAATGGTTGGCTTTTACGTGAGTAATAACTATGCACACTATGGCCAAATTCATGCGCCAATGTGAACAAGTTATTGACGTTGTCTTGCCAATTCATTAAAATATATGGGTTTGTACCGTAGGAGCCAGAAGAATAAGCACCTGAACGTTTACCTTTGTTTTCACGAACATCGACCCAACGATTATCCAGTCCTTCTTGAACAATTGACACATAGTCTTCTCCAAGCGGATGGAAACTAGCTAGCATGGTTTGTGCTGCTTCTTCATAGGGAATCTTCATATCTACATCTTTTACGAGAGGGGCATACATATCCCACATATGAAGTTCTTCAAGTCCGAACACTTTTTTACGAAGGGCCACATAACGCTGTAGCAAATGAACATTTTTATTAATTGTAGAAACTAGATTTTCATATACTTGTTCCGGAATGTGGTTATTTGACATTGCCGCATTACGCGCAGAAGGATAGTTGCGGATACTTGCGTTCACATTATCTCGCTTCACATTACCCGAAAGCGTCGATGCGAAAGTGTTTTGGAATTCTTCATATTTCGAGTACATTGCTTTGAACGCATCTTCTCGAACTCGTCCATCATCACTTTCCAAGAAACGACTGTAGCGACCATGTGACAATTCAACTTCTTCCCCGTTCTCATCTTTTACCATCGGGAATGTTAAATCCGCATTATTCAACATGCTAAACGTTTCTGAAGATTGACCTGTTACCTCGGACAGTTGCGCAAGAAGTGCCTCTTGTTCAGCTGGTAGGACGTGTGGTCTTTGTGTATTGATTTCTTCAAATTCTTGCTTATACAAACCCAATCCTTCATGTGTAGCCACTAAGTTGTCCAATTCAGCTTCATCGATTGCCAATAGTTCTGGCAAGAAAAATGATAATGCCGTGGAGATTTTTACGTAAAGTGATTTGACACGGCTATCCATTGCTTGATAAAAGCCATTTGCCGTGTCTTGGTCAGTTTTTAAATGCGCGTATGTGTAAAGACGGCGTATTCTTTCCGACAGTGCATCTCGGTAAGAAAGTGCGTCGTAGAGTGCATCCGCCCCATTATTTAGTGTCCCTTGGTAAGCTGCTGCTTGGTTCGAAAATTCCTCAACATCCACAAACTCTTTTTCCCAGGCCTCGTCTGTAGCAAAGATATCTTCTAGGCGCCAAGTTTCCTCCACCTTTACTTCATCACGCGTTAATACTTTGTTAGTTGTCTCAGTCGTCATCCCTAATCCCCCTTCTCCCGTTACTTCGGGAAACGAATCTGTTCTATTTTCTCAATTTTCATACCACTTTGCAAGTAATCTTGCTGAAAACAAATTAAAAACAATCGACTCATCCAGATCAAGGTCAGAATTGTTCTGAAAGGATTCAATTCCTGCCGCCACTAGAAAATCACGGTATGCTTGGCAAGCCTTTTCCTGCCCTATAGTCGGGTATTCTAACTTGGAAACATAGTGATGAATCTCATTTTCCGATAAATCCTTAAAACGAATATTTTTTAACCTCATATAGTAGACGAGCCTCAGTTGCCATTCACAATCATGTTCACGAAACGCCTCGCTGAATCGAACAGGCACACCAATCCATTGTGGAAGATTCGTAGGATGCACGCGTACTTCATAACACATTTTCAAGAAAGGATCATTTATCCCCCTTCTATTCAATGAAATACGTGAATGCAGAAAATCATTGCGCATCGCTACATAAATAGATGCATATCGGGCTACTTCTTCTTTAGTAGGTGATTTGGGTCTTGCGAAAGGGAATACTTGCTTCTCCAATGATAATGTACGCTGGATACCGATATAGCGTTTACCCGCAACATGGACAAGGTTAGAAAAGTAATGGAAGCGTTCTTTCTGGGGGTTGTACGTAAGCAATACATAACCTTCAGGGGGTCTATGTGTAAAAAAACTTTCGTGGAACTTAGAAAAATAAAATAGGCCGACACCTTGGGGATAATCTGTGAATTTTGCTGGGGTATGCAAAATCCATATCGGCTTCACTCCTACGCTGCGATAACCAGCAGATCTTGATTGAATCGTAGAAATAGGGATGGTACTACATTGAAACTCGATAGCTATCGAACTAGCCATTGTTGTCACAAGGAGATCAGGGCGCTGAGACAACACATGTAAAAAAGGTTCAAGTTCGACGCACATCTTCTGTTTCTGCAAAAAAAGATACAATTGTTGTTTTCCTTCAAGATGTTCTTTCGATTCACCCTCGGAAAACAACGTTGGACAGGCCGCATCTCTTTCATGCGCAAAATGCGGAATCACAATATCGCCAACTTTCAAATGGACCCGAGAATTACATTGCAGACAAAAAAACAACTGTGATTTCCGCCATGTTTTTAACTGGTCCCGTGTAAATTTCGGTGTAAGAACCATTAGTTTTCCATCTTTCTCCTTCGCTACAAGTATACCAATCCTCTCCTTTCTATCTCATTGAATTATATAAATATTACGTCAATAATACAAGAACAAAAGCACCGGAGCTTAGACAACAAAAAAGCAGCTATCCACATGCAGATAGCTGCTTTCGTTTATTTTGGCCCAAAATAGTGTTGAATTTTCGTGAATACATCACTATCCATGATTTCTTTGCCGTATTCCTTTAGTCGATGAATGGTTAAGTTTGAAGACGCTGCAAATTCAGAAACGACACTAAATAGGTCTGTCTTCCGCGCTTCGTCCATCGTTTCATCCTCGTACTCTACATGCAAATAATAGTTACTTTCATACAAATAGAGTGACGTTTTTATAGGATAACCCGACATTCGACTTGCCAAAAGAATCAAGTCATCGAATTCATTAAAGAGGTACACATTATCAAGCCAATCTAGTGTCTCACCATTCATATCTGGCATCATATCCTCATCATTCCCATATATTCCCTCGTCGTTCGGAAACAACTTCCTTGGATCTTCTATCCCAAAAGGTGAATCTATCGGTTCGCCGTCTTCAGACACTTGTGCACGGGTAACTGTTACTTCAATTCCGCCACTCATTGCGTGCACCTGAATCCATAATGGTCCTTCGATTTCAAACTCTGATTCGTCGTTGACTTCGTCCATCATCTCCCAGAAGAGTTCCTCGCTTTTGTCGCGATTATACCAAACTTCTTCACGAGTAAATCCTCGCTCTTCTATATCAATATATGAAAGAAAAAATTTAACTGTATTTTCGTTAATACGCTCTATTTCCATCCCTTATCCTCTCCTTTCCTCTAAAACAGGATTTGACCGGTTCCCGTCATTCAATGTGTGTAAAAAATCCTACAATGCTTATACTTAATATATGACCATCCCGCGAGTTATGAAAGGGTTCTGCCTTGGGATGAATAATTTTGATAGTATCAGCATTGTAGGAAACATCTCCCGGGAAAGCAGAGAAATAAAAAAACTGATAGGTTTCCGGCATTTTTCAATGTCAATTCCCATCAGCTTTACACTATTGTCGGATTAGTTCACCATGCGCCGCGCTTCAAGCAGCTGATAGGCTCTAACTTTTCTCGGTAGGAATCGACGAATCTCATCTTCATTATACCCTACCTGTAACCGCTTTTCATCTAGAATGATTGGTCTTCTTAAAAGACCTGGGTGTTCCTGAATTAATTCGTATAAACGTTGTAATGGAAGACTTTCCACATCAACATTTAGTTTTTGAAATATTTTTGAACGAGTAGAAATAATTTCATCTGTTCCATCTTCTGTCATGCGAAGAATTTCTTTTATTTCATCAATATTTAAAGGTTCGGAAAAAATATTACGCTCTGTATAGGGAATATCATGTTCCTCTAACCATGCTTTAGCTTTTCTACATGATGTACAGCTTGGGGATGTAAATAATGTAACCATCATATGCTGACACTTCCTTTCAGTCGGATCGAATATTAGAAATTATATTTGTAAAATTAAATTAGAATAATTTTAATGTAGTTGCTTCCAAACCCTATTATACACATATTCATTCATGATGAATACACTTTTCGAAAAAAAATCACCAAACTGTATAGGTTTGTCACAATTCCATAATACTAATGGCTCTTTTGCGACTTCGTAACAGATGCATTTCTACTCTCTACTGTTATACCCCGCAGACCGATAATTTAAACATCTGATTTGTCAAATAAAACATTTTCTCATTTAGGATACAACTAATTGAAAATAATATTTGAACCTTCACTATATAATACGTTTGTCAACGGGGAAAGGTTTCATAAAAAATCGAAAAATACAGAAGTATATTTACATCCCACTAAAAAAATCGTATCACCATTTCTTACAAATCTGAGTCAATTTTATAATAGAACCATTAGCACAAAAATCCGAACGAGGTCGATTTCCGCTTCAGCCGGACGCTTTCCGCGGGCACGGCTGAAGCCTCCTCATCGCTGCGCTTCTGCGGGTTCTTCAGCTCGCGCTGTTCCCCGCAGGAGTCGCCGTCTTACGCTCCAATCAACACGAGCAGAACATCATATTAACGAACATTAAAATAGATAGTTATATAATTATTCTCTTGTTTAATCGTAATTATGAAACTGATTCACCTAACGAAGTAAGGTTTTTGAAAACAAAAAAACCGGTTCTCTTATCGAAAACCGGTCATGTTTCACTTATTACTATAGAGGGAATAGATGAAGTATCTATCCCAAAGCTCAGAAGCGCAAGGTATTTCCTCACTAACCATCACTTTTTAAAAGCATCAAATTCACGTTGTGAACAGAGAACTAAATGCCCTGGTGCTACTTCACGCATAATCACTTCTTCGTCTGGACCATATTCATGCATTTTCGGATCGTAACTCTGGCGTACACGATTACGCTCATAATCAGGATCCGGTAAAGGTATCGCGGATAGCAACGATTGCGTATACGGGTGCAAAGGTGCAGTATATAACGTTTCCGCCGGTCCAATTTCAACTAATTTACCAAAATGCATAACACCAATTCGATCAGAGATGTATTTAACCATCGATAAATCATGTGCGATGAATAAATACGTCAATCCTTTTTCTTCTTGGAGCTCTTTTAGCAAGTTGACAACCTGCGCTTGAATCGAAACATCTAATGCAGAAATCGGCTCATCCGCAATGATAAATTCTGGTTCAACAGCCAAAGCACGGGCAATTCCGAGGCGCTGACGCTGACCGCCAGAAAATTCATGCGGATAACGATTGGCGTGCTCACGGTTCAATCCTACCGTTTCTAGTAGCTCATGGACGCGCGCTGTACGCTCTTTTGGATTTTTCACCAGCCCGTGAATATCAAGCCCTTCTGCAACAATATCCAGCACTTTCATGCGGGGATTTAATGATGCATAGGGATCTTGGAATATCATTTGCATTTTACGATTAAATGCCTTTAGGTCTTTTTTTGACTTCTTCTCATGAACATTAATACCGTCATAAATGACTTCTCCATCCGTTGCATCATATAAACGAATGATTGTGCGCCCCGTTGTTGATTTACCACAACCAGATTCACCAACAAGACCAAGCGTTTCACCTTTATAAATATCGAATGTAATGCCGTCAACTGCACGCACTTCATTCTTCTTACCTACATTGAAATGTTGCTTTAAATTTTTAATTTCAAGTAATTTCTCAGCCATTACCGAACACCTCCCACATTGCCTTCGTAATAGCGACTGCCAGGGAACTTTTTCATCCGTTCAATAACCGCTGCTGGCGGATCCACTTGCGGTGCATCAGGGTGAAGTAACCAGGTAGCAGCATAATGCGTATCGCTGACTTTAAATAACGGCGGAACTTGTTCCATATCGATTTTCATCGCATATTCACTCCGCAGCGCAAAAGCATCCCCTTTTGGTGGATCCAATAGGTCAGGCGGCGTCCCAGGAATCGCATAGAGCTTCTCTTCTGTCATATCAAGTGATGGCATAGAGCTCAAAAGGCCCCATGTGTAAGGGTGTTGTGGGTTATAGAAGATTTCGTCCACTGTACCAACTTCTACAATACGCCCCCCGTACATTACCGCCACACGATCCGCTACGTTGGCAACCACACCAAGGTCATGCGTGATGAAAATAATCGATGTATCAATCTTCTTCTGCAAATCCTTCATCAATTCAAGGATTTGTGCTTGAATCGTTACGTCTAGTGCTGTCGTCGGCTCATCCGCAATGAGAAGCTTCGGATTACACGCAAGCGCCACAGCAATTACGATACGTTGGCGCTGTCCACCTGAAAGTTGGTGCGGATATTGCTTCATACGCATTTCCGGTTGTGGCATCCCAACAAGTGCAAGCAATTCAACCGATTTTTTCCATGCTTCCGATTTATCAAGCTTTTGGTGTTTAAATAGTGGTTCCATAATCTGTCTACCGATTGTCATTGTCGGATTCAGAGAAGTCATTGGATCCTGAAAAATCATCGAAATATCTTTCCCACGAACATTCCGCATTTCTTTTTCTGAAATCTTTAGCAGATCTTTCCCCGCAAATAAAATCTCACCATTTTTGTACTCTGTACTTGATGCTGGTAAAAGACGCATAATCGATTTAGTTGTCACCGATTTACCAGAACCCGACTCACCCACAATGGCGAGTGTCTCCCCTTTAAACACTTCAAAATTGACGCCTTGGATTGCTTTCACTTCACCTGCAAATGTATGGAAGGAAAGCTCTAGGTTTTTCACTTCAATAATTTTCTCCATTTTGCTTTCCTCCTTTAATCTTTCATCTTCGGATCAAGCGCATCACGCAATCCGTCTCCAATTAAGTTAAATGCAATCATCAGTAAGCTCAACACTAGTGATGGGAAGAGTAACATATACGGCTGATACGCAATAAACTTATAAGCATCATTAATCAATGTTCCTAGTGATGCATCTGGAGATTGAAGCCCCATTCCGATGAAGCTTAAAAATGCCTCGAAGAAAATGGCAGATGGAATGGTAAACATCATGTTGATAATAATAATTGCCATTAAGTTAGGTAGTAAGTGCTTGCTGATGATACGAGCATCACTTGCTCCTAAGGTTTTGGCAGCCAGGACAAATTCCTGATTTTTAAATTTCAACACTTGTCCACGAACAATTCGCGACATGCCTATCCAGCCAGTTATCGTGATGGCAATGATAATTGACAGAATTCCTGGTTCAAGGACCAAAATCATAAGAATAACAATTACTAACGTCGGTATCCCAATAAGTACTTCAACAATTCGTTGCATGATGTCATCGGTTCTGCCTCCATAATAACCAGAGATCCCCCCATAAATAACACCGATCACTACGTCAATTACAGCGGCAAGAAAGGCAATCAGCAATGAAATTTGGGTTCCCTTCCACGTCCGTGAAAACAAATCCCGCCCAAGGCTATCCGTTCCAAACCAGTAATACTCGTCAATTTTCTTCAATTCATATAGGTTCACCGTTTTCGAACCAAGTTTACCTACCCCATCGAAAACCCCTAACTTCTCAAGTCCAGGCACCTTTGGAGGTAAGTTAGCATGCGTCATTTTTACCTCATCTGGGTTATGTTCCACCATAAATGGACCCGCAAAAGCCATAAAAACGATAAAAATAAGGATAAACATACTCACAATAGCCGCTTTATTTTTACGAATACGCAACCATGCATCCTGCCAAAAACTCAAACTTGGCTTGGTGATTTTTTCAGCATTTGAACTATCAACCGTAATCCGTTCAAAAGAATCCTGCGGTAATTTATTTAGATTGTTTGTCATTACTTCGAACCTCCTGACAGACGGATACGCGGGTCAATAATTCCATAAAGGATGTCTACAATCAAAATAATCGAAATTAAGAAGATAGAGAAAAAGATTGTCGTCCCCATAATAAGCGAAACATCATTTGTACTAATAGATGTGACGAATTGCGCTCCGATACCTGGAATCGCAAAAATTTGTTCGACAACAAGTGATCCTGTTAATAAACCCGCTGCAACTGGACCAAGTATTGTAATAAGCGGGATTAGCGCATTTCGGAAAGCATGTTTGAAAGCGATTTCAAACATGTTTGCCCCTTTAGCCTTTGCTAACAAAATATAGTCTGAGCTTAACACTTCGATCATTTCAGTTCTTATAAACCTTGCTGAAATTGCAAGTGGTCCCATCGCCAGTGCGATAGATGGTAAAATACTAGACTTCCATCCTTCCCATAGTCCAACAGGCAATATTTCAAGCCAAACCGCAAAGACATATTGTAAGAGTACAGCAAAAACAAATGAGGGAACTGATATACCAACAATCGCGACAATGGTACTACCATAATCCCAAACCGTATTTTGTTTCAACGCCGCAATCATACCAAGAATAATCCCTATCACCGTTCCCAACACCAAAGCTTGCATTCCTAAAATCATGGAGTACTCTAACTTTTTAATGATTAAATCTTTAACATTTGCATTTTTATATTGGAATGAGATACCGAAGTCGCCTTTAGCTAGATTTCCCATATACCGAACATATTGCACTGGAATTGGATCATTCAAGCCATACTTTTCATAGACAACTTCCCTTTGCTCAACGGATAATTTTGATGCGGAAGCTAACGGGGACCCTGGAAGCAGTTTACTAAGCGCAAATGTAAATGATGCAATGAGAAATAAAGATAGGAACATATAAACAACACGTTTGATAATATACTTTGCCATGTTTGCACCTCCTGAATATCTTCGATAAATCCTATAAAACCTTCAATTTCGACAAAACAATACAAAGAATTTTGAGATATTTCACCTTCATTGAAAAAGAGAGTACATGGCCGATAGCGACCATATACTCTCTTTTCTATGAGATTTCAAACTTTCAAATTCTTACTTAGCTTCTTCAGCAATATACGTCCACTTGTAGCTGTAGTCTCCACCGAATGGGTGTGTAGCAAGACCTTGTACATTAGGATTCATAAGAACCATTCTTCCACGTTGGTACTGTGGAATAACAGCTGCCTCTTCTTCAAGTAGAATTTTTTCAGCTTTTGCAAACGCTTCAAAACGTGCTACTGGATCCGCTGCAAGTGTAGTTTTTGTAGATTCTACAAGTGCATCATACTCAGGATTTGAGTAGCCCATTAAGTTTTGTGGGCTAGATGATACAAACAATTCGATGAATGAAATTGGATCCTGGAAGTCAGGGCCCCATCCAGCATTTTGAATGTCGTAATCACTTGCATTGTCAAGATCAAGACGAACAGAGAAAGGAACTTCTTTCAACTTAATCGTTAAACCTGGAAGATTTTTCTCAAATTGTGATTTGAACCATTCTTGTTGTTTCTTTGCATTCTCAGTGTCGCCACCAAGAATTTCAATTTCTAATTTGTCGACGCCAAGAGCTTTTAGACCTTTTGCCCAGAATTCCTGTGCTTCTTCAACGTTATAAGAGTTGAAGTCTCCACTGTAATCACGGAAATCTTTACCGTTTGGATCATAAGTGAATTGGTCAGCAACTAGGTAGTCAGCTGCGATTGAACCGTTAGCAAGTACAGCTGACGCAAGTTCTTCTTTGTCAAATGCACGTGCCAATGCTTTACGAATGTCTGCGTTTGCAAGTGGTGTAGGTTTACCATTACGTTCTTGGTTTAGCTTGAAATAGAATACAGATGTTTCAAGCTCATTGATGATGTTTGGATCATCAGCATATTGCATTGCATACTCAGCTGAAAGTAGTACACGGTCTTTTTTACCTTGCTCGTACAATTGAACAGCTGTTGAAGTTTCTTTTACAACGTCAACGTTAATTTCTTCAAGTTGTACTGTTGCAGCATCCCAGTACTTTTCGTTTTTAACATATTTCCAGTTACCCGTTCCATCCCAAGCTGATAGTTCGAATGGACCGTTATAAAGCATATTGTCAGAAGTCGTTGCATATGCATCGCCTTGAGCAGTTACGAATTCTTCGTTAAGTGGATAGAATGTTCCGAATGACATAAGTGATAAGAAATAAGGAACTGGACGTTCTAGTTGAACAACAAATGTTTTGTCGTCTGGCGCAGATACACCTAGATCTGTTACTGCAGCAGTTTTTTCACCGATTTCAGTTGCATTTTTGATCATACCTGCCATTAAATAAGGACCGTATGGTGAACCAGTGTTTGGATCAACTGCACGTTGCCAAGCATACACGAAATCGTGTGCTGTAACAGGTGTACCGTTTGACCATTGTGCATCACGTAGTTTGAACGTATACGTCAAACCATCTTCGCTGATTTCAGGATCGCCATCAGCCATACCTGGAACTGGAAGACTGTCTGCATCTAGACGATAAAGACCTTCCATGATGTTGTTTAGTACGTTGAAACCAACAGCATCCTCTGAAAGTGATGAGTCAATAGATGGAATTTCAGCAGCTTCAATCAAATTTAGAACCTGTGGTAGTTCTTCTGCAGGTTTATCAGTTGCCGGCTTGTCTGCATCCTTCTCTGGATCTGCAGCGCCTTCGTTTTCGTTTTTGTCGCTACATGCCGCAAGGAATGCGCTTAGTACAAGCAAAATGCTTACGAGCCACATAAATTTGTGCTTTTTCAAATCGATGACCTCCTCAAAATTGTCTGAAAACTAGTTACAATATTATTATACAATGATTATTCTAGTTGTACATACCTTTTCGAAAATTTCTAGTGTTCTATCACAGAGATGAGATTAAGAAACTGATTATATCAGCGTTCGTGACACCAAATTTCAATATTTCTGATTTTTACTTAGAAGTCTAAATTATTGATTTCCAGATAATAAACCTTTATTATTATTCAGAATTGAGGTGGAGATTTGAATAAATTCATACGAAATTTCATCATTGCACAAATAAGCATTGTCTTGATCATGCTTCTATACTTCAAAGAGCTGACATTACTCTCCTATATAAATTCATCTTTTCTTATTGGAGGAACGATTACGTTTATTGGTCTAGTTGTTTTTGTATTTTCTACCGGCTTCTTTGATGTATTCACTGTAACGACGCGAAAAGTGCTGACTCGGAAAAGTCGGATGGAGGATGTCATGTCCATGCGAAAGCCTTCTGAGATTTTCTCAGCACCCGTTTCACCTATATTAGGAACTGGCATCCTTGTTTTAATCGGCATGGGGATCGGGCTTGTTATCTTTTACGCATAACTTGAATCAGTAAAAGATCTCTGCTGTCTCAAGTTACGCCGAGTCGGATGTCATACATATTGAAGGGAGTTAATTGCATAAGCGCAATTAACTCCCTTCAATATGTAGACGCAATTACGCCAAGGCGTAATTGATTAAGACAAGCCTATTGCAATCTTTGCATCAACATATTATACTTTTGAAAACAGTTGAGCGAATGGCAATGAAGGAAATAGTATTCCAGTGGTCGTTTTCTAGAGAGCCTGTGGTTGGTGCAAACAGGTAAACGACCTTGGAGGAATGGGTTCCTGAGCCTGACAAGTGAACTTTATTGTAGCTTGTCACGTCCCCCGCGTTAAGGGAATTTGAGTGGCCTTCGGGCAATTCGGGTGGTACCACGGTTGATCAAACATCAGTCGTCCCTTTTACGGGGACGGCTGATGTTTTTTTTGCGTCTACAGGATGTAGATGTAAGGCTATTGCGACAGGACGTCGCGCACTTTAGCCGCATTCCATAGCTATGTAGATGTAAGGCTTTTAAAACTTAAGGAGGAGATTTTTACATGAAAACCATTTTTTCAGGCGTACAGCCGACAGGGATTATAACACTCGGAAATTATATTGGAGCGTTCCGCCAATTTACAGAGCTACAGCACGAACAACAATGCCTATTTTGCATTGTCGATCAACATGCTATTACCATTCAACAAGACCCAACTTCATTAGCAAATGCCATTCGCTCGCTTGCTGCGCTTTATGTTGCAACTGGCATTGATCCGGAAAAAGCGGTGTTATTCATCCAATCCGAAGTTCCAGCACACGCACAAGCTGGCTGGATGATGCAATGTATTTCTTATATCGGAGAATTGGAGCGTATGACACAGTTCAAAGATAAATCGGATGGAAAAGAAGGCGTTTCATCAGCACTTCTGACATATCCCCCGTTGATGGCTGCCGATATCCTTCTATATAACACGGACATCGTTCCAGTTGGTGATGACCAGAAACAACACGTCGAATTAACGCGTGATCTTGCGGAACGCTTTAACAAACGTTACGGTGAAGTGCTGACTGTCCCAGAGATCAGAATTCCGAAGAACGGTGCACGCATCAAGTCTCTTCAAGAGCCACTTAAAAAGATGAGTAAATCTGACCCAAATAAGAAGGGTACGATCACCCTCCTTGATACGCCAAAAGAAATTGAGAAGAAAATCAAGAGTGCAGTAACCGATTCTGATGGTGTGGTCAAATACGATGTAGAGAATAAACCGGGTGTGTCTAACTTGCTAACGATTGAATCTGCTCTTAGCGGTGTTTCCATTGAGGATCTCGTCGCAAAGTATGATGGTCTAGGCTACGGCGCATTCAAAGCTGGCGTCGCTGAAACAGTGATCAACCACCTGAAGCCCATCCAAGATAAGTATTACGAGCTTCTAGAATCGCCTACCCTTGACGACATTCTTGACAAAGGCGCAGAAAAAGCACATGCCATTGCATCCGTTACTCTCGGGAAGATGGAAGCCGCGATGGGACTCGGACGTAGACGGTAAGGGTTAGCGTCAGTGTAGCTAGTACAAAAAGTACGAAGTCGGCGGTATGCACGATGTAATCGAAAATCTGACTCCATTCATACCCCACCGATCTGAAGTTGAAATAGAGAATCATATTCGATACTGTGACGACAATTAGTCCATAACTGATAAGAAATAGGAATAGGCGTGTCATTGTACATCTTCCTTTGAATTTTCTTTAATTATATGACAGCATGACCCCCTTTTAGACGAAGGGGGTTTTAATTTGTGGTTCAAAAAAAACGCCCCATTTTACTGGAGCGCCATAATAACTTATATCTTTTTGAAAACAAGTGATGCGTTATGTCCACCGAAACCAAGTGAGTTGCTCATTGCGTAGGTAATGTCCGCTTTACGCGCACCTTCCGTCACATAATCAAGGTCACATTCCGGATCCGCATTGACGTAATTCATCGTTGGCGGCAAAATCCCTTCTTGCAATGCTTTTACAGTGAAGATCGCTTCCAGTCCACCTGCAGCGCCAAGTAAATGACCCGTCATTGATTTCGTAGAACTCATCGCAAGCTTATACGCATGTTCACCGAAAACAGTTTTCGCTGCCATAGTTTCGAATAAATCATTATAAGGTGTGCTTGTCCCATGGGCATTGATGTAGTCGATTTGATTCGGACTAATACCACTTTGCTCAATCGCTTGTGCCATTGCGCGTGCACCACCTTCGCCCCCTGGAGCTGGCGCCGTAATATGGTGTGCATCTCCTGTTGAACCATAACCAACCAGTTCAGCATAGATTTTTGCACCGCGTGCCACCGCATGTTCATACTCTTCGAGAATAATTATGCCTGCTCCTTCACCGATAACAAAGCCATCACGTTCTGCATCGAACGGACGTGATGCCGTTGCCGGATCTGGATTTAACGACAATGCGGTATTGGCACAAAAACCTGCTACCGACATTGTTGTAATCGGTGCTTCTGCGCCGCCTGTGATCATGACATCAGCATCACCTCTGCGAATCACTTCAAACGCGTCTCCGATTGAATTCGTACCTGATGCACAAGCTGTTACTGTACAAGAATTGATGCCTTTCGCTCCAAGATGAATCGATACTTGACCTGAAGCCATATCCGGAATCATCATCGGTACGAAAAATGGGCTCACTCGACGATAGCCCTTTTCAAGGAACGTCTTGAATTGCTGTTCATGCGTTTCCATTCCACCGATTCCAGAGCCAATCCAGACACCTGTTCGAAGTGCCAGCTCACCTTCAAGTTCCAGGTTTGCATCTTTCGCTGCCATAACGGAAGCTGCTAACGCATAATGCGTGAAACGGTCCATTTTACGCGCATCTTTCCGTGAAATGTATTCTTCTATATCAAAGTCTTTTACTTCTGCCGCTACTTTTACTGGAAACTGCTCGCTATCAAGCCTTGTAAGCGGCCCAACGCCAGATTTCCCTTCCAAAACCGCATGCCATGACTCCTCAGCCGAGTTCCCAACCGGGGACACAGCCCCGATTCCAGTTACAACTACACGTCTATTTTCCATATGTCAATACTTCCCTTCCTTCTAGTTAATGATTCCATTCTTTACTCTTGCTTTTATCGTCCCCACTTGATGCATAACGCACCCCATGTGAGACCCCCGCCAAATCCAACAAGAACAAGTATATCATCATCTTTCACTTTGCCATCGGATAAATCATCGACGAGTGAAATCGGAATCGATGCCGCTGATGTGTTACCGTACTTATGAATCGTTTTGGACATCTTTTCAACCGGTAAACCCAGTCGTTCACGGGATGCTTCCATAATACGAATATTAGCTTGGTGTGGAATTAAGAAATCGACATCTTCTTTCGTCAGTCCCGCTTTTTCAATTACGCTGACAGCAGATTCGCCCATTTGACGGACAGCGAATTTAAACACTTCGCGACCATTCATATGAAGATACTTATCTTGATATAGATGTTTACCACCACTACCATCCGCCCCAAGTTCAAATGATAGGATTCCCCGTCCTTCACTTACTTTCCCGATGACAGCTGCTCCGGCACCATCACCAAAAAGGACAGCCGTATTACGATCTTCCCAATCTGTAATTTTCGATAGTTTTTCAACACCTACAACGAGCACATAGTCATAAACACTCGACTCAACAAATTGCTTTGCCGTGACAACCCCATACATAAAGCCGGCACATGCTGCTGAAACATCCATTGCTGCAGCATTTTTTGCACCTAGACGTTCTTGAATCATCGTTGACACAGATGGAAATGGTCGATCTGGCGTAACTGTCGCAACAAGAATTAAACCAATTTCTTCAGGTTTGATACCTGCATTACTAATTGCATCTACTGCTGCATGATAAGCCATATCGGATGTATCTATTGAATCATCCGCAATACGTCTTTCTTCTATACCCGTCATCGTCCGAATCCATTCATCGGATGTATCCATTCGTTTTTCAAGGTCGGCGTTCGTCAAAATTTGTGACGGCACGTATTTACCAACACCAATAAAGCCTGCATTCATTCGATCATCCCCCGTTCTTATTATCTAATATTAGTACCTGGTATCAATCATAAAAGAAATGAACACATTTTACAACCACTGACACTTTTCCGCCAAATAAAGTGACTAATTACGTGTAATTTTGTTTCTACAATGGTATAGCTGTGATATGATGGATGATGAAATAGTAATGTAGAGGTGAATTCAATGAGATATATTATGACATTCTTTTGGGCTTTCGCTTTAGTTTCGATGTTAAACTACGTTGCCGGAGCAATTGCTAACGTTGATTTCAATTTTTCAGCAGGTATAGTCGTTTCGGTTATCGCAGCACTATTAGTCATCATCTTGGGTGAATCTGTGCCAGATGGCGAATTTGCGGACCATTAATCAATAAAAAACCATCCCCTTCAATGGAGATGGTTTTTTATTTGTTCGCTTAATTCACTTGCAATGCCCCATCTTTCATCGTCAAAACAAGCGTTTCATTTGGCTTGATATCCCCTTTAATCACTTCTTTTGCAACAAGTGTCTCAACATGCCGTTGGATAAAACGTTTCAACGGGCGTGCACCAAAATCTGCATCCGTCCCTTCATTCACAATCCAATCAAGCACGTCATCACTATATTTCATCTCGATTTCTTGCTGACTTAATCTATTGCCAAGATCCTCAAGCATTTTTCGTGTAATCAAACGGAATGAATCTGCTTTTAAGGAATGGAAAATAATGATGTCATCCATGCGATTCAGCAACTCCGGTTTAAAATGACGGCGTAATTCAGCCATCACAAGATCCTCGGCTGCATGATTTTCCGTATCATCCATCTCTTGTAACAAATAAGCTGAGCCGATATTCGATGTCATAATAACAACGGTATTCGTAAAGTTCACAAGCCGCCCTTGACTATCTGTAATCCGTCCGTCATCCAGCACTTGTAACAAAATATTCGCAACGTCTGGATGCGCTTTCTCAATTTCATCCAACAGAATAACAGCATATGGATTGCGGCGTACTGCTTCTGTCAATTGACCGCCCTCTTCGTAACCAATATACCCTGGAGGAGCGCCGACAAGTCTCGATATACTATGCTTCTCCATATACTCCGACATATCAATGCGGATGAAATGATCTTCTGAATCAAACAAAGTAGCCGCTAGCGTTTTCGCCAGTTCCGTCTTCCCAACACCTGTCGGACCTAAAAATAGGAATGACCCAATCGGTTTATTCGGATCTTTGATGCCCGCACGCGCACGCCATACCGCTTCCGTTACGAGTTGCACCGCAGTCCCTTGCCCAATGACGCGCTCTTCCAATGTTTCACGTAGACGTAGCAATTTTTCCCGTTCGCCTTCTACAAGTTTCGTCACCGGAATACCCGTCCAACGTGCAACTATCGCCGCAATTTCCTCCTCCGTCACCTCTTCACGAAGCAATCGACTTTCCTGACTATCCAATAGAGGCGCTTCCAGTTCGGCCAATTCTTGCTCTAGTGCAGGAATTTTACCGTAACTAAGTTCCGCTGCTTTGTTCAAATCAAAACGATTTTCAGCGTCCTCCAATTCGCGACGGTAACGATCAAGTTTCTCTCGTTTTTCCTGTATGCCGCGCAATGTTGCTTTTTCCGCATCCCACTGCCCGCGCATCCCCGCAGATGACTCTTTCAAATCCCTCAGTTCTTCTTGCAATACTTTCAGGCGCGATTGGCTCACTGCATCTTTTTCTTTGCGCAAAGCCTGTTCCTCAATTTCCAGCTGCATCATGCGTCTGGTCACAGCATCTAGTTCCTGCGGCATCGAATCGATTTCAGTACGAATCATGGCACTCGCTTCATCGATTAAATCAATTGCTTTATCCGGTAAAAATCGTTCCGTTAGATAGCGATTGGATAGTGTAGCTGCTGCAACAATCGCCCGGTCATGGATGCGAACACCATGATGAAGCTCAAATCGCTCTTTCAAACCGCGCAAAATGGATACGGTATCTTCAACAGAAGGTTCACGGACAAGCACTTGTTGGAATCTGCGTTCAAGTGCTGAATCTTTCTCGATATACATCCGGTACTCATCCAGAGTTGTCGCACCGATGCAGTACAATTCGCCGCGTGCAAGCATCGGCTTCAGCATATTACCAGCATCCATTGCACCTTCCGTTTTACCTGCACCGACAATTGTATGAATTTCATCGATGAATAAAATGATTTCCCCTGCACTATCTTTCACTTGCTTGAGTACACCTTTCAAACGCTCTTCAAATTCACCACGATATTTCGCCCCCGCAATCAGGGCACTCATATCCAACTCAAAAATTTGCCGATCCTTCAGTCCTTCCGGCACATCACCTTTCACGATTCGCTGTGCAAGTCCTTCGACTATCGCAGTTTTTCCAACACCAGGTTCCCCGATAAGAACGGGGTTATTTTTAGTCTTTCTCGATAAAATCCGAATGACGTTGCGAATCTCCTCATCACGTCCAATTACCGGGTCCATCTTCCCTCTTTTTACTTCTTCAACGAGATTACGTCCGAATTGTTCAAGCGGTGTTCGCTGATCTTCTTGCTGTTCGTTCATTCTCATCGACATCCACCTCTCCATTAGTTCGACTTTGACCATATTTGATTAATAAAATTATAAGTCCGCAATTATATGCAGTAAAGCGATTCGCTTTGGGACGTCGCATGGTACATACTAAAAAAAAGCTGTACGACCTGTGAAGCAGTCATACAGCTGATTGTATCTATTTATCGTACACCTAACGCCATTTTCGCGTAACGTGACATCATATCTCTAGACCATGGTGGATTCCAAATAACATTAACATCCACGTCTTTTACTTCTGGAAGTTCCATAAGTTCTTGCTTAACATTCGCAACGATTTGTGGCCCCATCGGACACCCGAGTGACGTAAGTGTCATCGTCACTTTTGATGTTCCTTCTTCGTCTAACTCAACATCATACACAAGACCTAAGTTAACGATATCAACGCCAAGTTCTGGGTCAATCACGTTTTCAAGAGCACCCATCATGCTTTCTTTCATCGCCTCATCCATCTTCATCCCTCTTTCCGTTCCGTTAATATCTTCATCATAGCAGAGTTCGCCTTAGCCTTTCAAATGACAAGCAAACCAATCAGCAGCTTGTAGCATTCCAGTTCTCGAAACTGCATGCCCAGCCGAGTCATCTGAAACAAATACAAAGTGTTCTGGGTTAGTAGCATAATCTTTTTTCACAGCTTCATAAAATCGATGTGTCGGCTCATAAGGTACGACGGTATCTTGCTTGCCATGCCAAAAATAAACGGGTCTGTTATTCAGTGCAGAGGCATGTTTTGTCAAATCGAACGTCGACAAAGTATCCAATAACCTTTGTTTTTCTTCATGAGTGATTGGCAATGTAAAACCACTACGTTCAAATTGTGTCATTTGCGCATTCGACAACTCGACGAATCCTGGCGCCCCCATCATAACCGTTGCCGTATCGATCCAAGGATACACAGCCAAGCAACCTAGTGTACTAATACCACCCATCGATGTGCCACCCACGCCGATTTTTTCAGTTGTAGCTAGTTCACGTTTGATAAGCTCTTCCCTTAATAAGTCGACTTCCTCAATCGTCGTCAAAACGATTTCCCAAAAGCGAAGGCTTAGTTGGGCCTCGTCTAAATTTTCATCGCGTGCGCCATGTAAATGCAGATCCGGAAGTAGGACACGAATCCCTTTTTTCGCGATATTATGGGCATAATGTAGATTATGCTCTTTGGCACTCGTAAAACCATGTAGGAAAATGACCACGGGGACTTGTTGATCTTGAAACTCGTCCTCCACTATATGCAATAAAGGGATATGACCCCACTTTTCTTCATTTACAATCACGCGCAACACACCTTTGCCTTTTGAATTAAGCGTAACAAAGTTTTTCTAAAAAAACAAAAAGGACGTTTGCTCAGAGGTGATTTTTGACTTTGACATCCAAATAACGATAGACTATTTAAATAGAAGGAGGCGTTTTTTTGAAACCACATTTAATCGTCCTTGACCTTGACGGGACATTGCTAACAGATGAAAAAATCATATCCGCTAAAACTGCACATACACTTAAAATAGCAGAAGAACAAGGCCATCACGTCATGATTGCAACAGGAAGGCCCTATCGTGCAAGTGAAGTGTATTACCGCCAACTCGGGCTTAAAACACCGATTGTCAATTTCAATGGTGCGTTCGTCCACCATCCAGGAAATGCATCTTGGAAAACGATTCATGAGACGATTTCTCTTCCAGTTGTCAATGAAGTCATTGACGCCATGCAGCAATTTCCTATCCAAAATATAGTTGCAGAAGTAATGGATGACGTCTACATGCATTACCATGATGAAAAACTTCTCGATATCTTTGGTTTTGGCAATCCCCAGATTTTACAGGGAGATATACGCCAATCCTTACAAATGAACCCAACAAGTTTGCTCATTCAAGCAGAAGAACAGTCGGTGGATACCATTCGACGTCACCTTGCCGATGTACATGCAGAAGTGATTGATCATCGCCGCTGGGGTGCACCTTGGCATGTCATCGAAATCATTCGCCACGGCTTACATAAAGCAGTCGGTATTTCACATGTTGCCAAATGGATGGACATCCCTCAGGAAAGAATTATCGCCTTTGGTGATGAAGATAATGACCTTGAAATGATTGACTATGCCGGCGTTGGTGTAGCGATGGGGAATGCTATTGATCGATTAAAATCGATCGCAAATGAAGTAACAGACACGAATAACGAAGATGGCATTGCGAAGGTGCTCCGTGAAAGGTTACACTTGAGCTAACGACAATTAACCATTGGGAGGATTTACATGAGAATTTTTGCGGATAGCGCTTGCGATCTACCAAAATCGTTTTTTAAAGATAACGATGTCACGCTTTTTCCCTTACGTGTCCTCATTGACGACAACGAGTATGATGATATCTTATCGATTGATCCAAAAGACGTTTACAATGCCATCCGGAACGGCAAACAGCCAAAAACCTCACAAGTTTCTCCGGAACTATTTCTTGAAAACTGGCAGCAACTAGCTTCGTCTGGCGAAGAAGGCATCTATATTGCCTTTTCGTCTGAATTATCGGGAACACATGATACTGCTGTCATGACTAGCAAACAAGTGAAAGAAACCGATCCAGATACAACACTTATCATTATTGACTCGAAATGTGCTTCTCTCGGCTATGGCCTTCTTGTTAAAGAAGCCGTTCGCCTACGTGACAACGGAGAGAGTCTGCAAGATATCGAGAAAAAGATTCGCTTTATGGCGGAGCATATGGAGCACTTATTCACAGTGGAGGATTTGGATTATATGGCACGGGGTGGACGTGTGTCCAAAACAAGTGCATTTATCGGTGGGCTATTAAATATCAAGCCGCTTCTCCATGTCGAAGCTGGTAAACTTGTACCAATTGAAAAACACCGTGGACGTAAGAAAGTACTGCGCCGTATGACTGAACTAATGGCTGAACGTGGCGACCATCTGGCCGATCAAACCATTGCCATTAGCCATGCGGACGATGAAAATATTGCACTCGAACTGAAAGCCTTGGCCGATGAATTATTCCGCCCGAAAAGTATCGAAATCCACATGATTGGCTCTACCATTGGCGCGCATACTGGCCCCGGTACCGTCGCAATCTTTTTCTTAAATAAATTACCGTGAATGAAAAAACACCTAGACATAATGTCTAGGTGTTTTTATATCAATATAAGTTACACTTATTGTGCAGCTGCTTTTTTATTTTTTCTTGCTCTTTTCAAAACGATAAAGAGGAATCCAAAGAATAATACATAGATTGAAATTGATGCAATCAGATAAGGAATATTGTACCCTGTTTCTTCATCTGCAATATAAATTTCAGCTACTTCCCGATCGAGTACCACGCGGAACATCCCGTCTTTGCCTTCTTTAATAAGGTCATTATCGAGTACACCACGTAATTTTTTATTGTCCCCAATCACTTCTTTTGGAATCGCAAAACTCGATGTTTGTGTCGTATTATTTAACGCGATGATCCATGTTTCTTCATCTGAAGATCGTTTAAATATCGAAAAGCCATCTTCATTATGCAATATTTCAAAATCACCCTTACGGAATGTTTCTGATGTGTTCCGTAACTGGTTCAGTCCACCGATAAATTCAACTAATTCCTGATCAATCTTGTAGTTCATGAGCTGATGACTTTCTGGTGCTGATTTCCCGTTCACCGCGATTTCAGTCCCGTATGGCATAATTGGCGTTCCTGGCATTGCAAACAAAGCAGCTGCCGCCAATTTCCATCGAGTTGGCGGGAACATTCTCGACTCTACAATGTCGTATGTGTAACGTGGCCCCGTCAAATCATCGAGTTGGATCAATTCCTTGTCCGCTGGATTACTAAATATTGAAAGTGGCGACGTATCTGCTTCAAATGACGCAAATGACTTTCTTAATGCATTCATCTTGTCCAGATTCGGTACAGCATCAAAGTTCGCATCACTCACCTCATTGGTCAACACATAAGCTTGTGGATTTGCTTGTTTCACTGCCTCAATCACTTCATTCAGAAATGCGGTATCAATTTCTCCAATTTTCGTTAAGCGTATACCATCCAATTTATACGTATCTACAAATTTGACAATAGCCTCTTTCACGGCCTGTTGTACGGCTACATCTGAATAATCCCAGTCAATTGTTCCATCAGTGGCAGGGATTGTCTTCAAGGTACCCTCTTTTGCCCACACATGATTCGCACTGACACCAGCTAACGGAAAATCAGCAATGACGGACATATCATTTTTGTGGATGTTTTTAATCAGCTCATTCAATTCTTTATCCGTTCCGAAATGTGGTTCAAGCTTCGAATAATCAAGCACTTTGCTTCCATCATAAGATTCTGTTGCAAAGATAGGGCCAAGTGAAATTAGCGTAAAGCCCATGTCGATAATATGCTGTAAACGGTTTTCAATCCCGATGAAATCGCCACCGTTGAATGCACTTAAATCTTGCGTATCTACATTATAATCATTGCTTCCAACGCCATTGTTATAACGATCGACTAGCAAATCATATATACTTTCGTCCTCTATTGTTCGCTCAGTCTTTGCGAAAACCCCAGTAGGATGTAGGGTAGTAACAAGTAACAGCGTAGTGATAATAAGTCCAAACCATTTCTTCGCTTTCACAAAAAAGCCTCCTCAAAATAAGCCATCTTTAATTACTTTACCAAACGATACACACTACTGCCATCGTTTGAATGTTAAAATGAAAACCTTCTCCTCAAATGGGTCTATATTGTGAATAAATAAAGATACCTTTTAGGCCACGTCTGTTGATTAAACAATAGGCGCTACGAGTATAGTTGCATTTGGAACGCTTAGGATTGAATGACTTTTATACAATTACCGAGATGTTTGGATGTGTAGGGATGCGATTTCATCGCATCCCTACACATTCTTTTCGGTAATCGTATGGTGGTCATTCATCCTTCGCCCTCCAAATACGCAGATACACGGAGTGCTGAAGCTTTTTGGGACGAAAGCATAGCTGGCTTCTTTCCGGGAGAGAAGTCGCCAAAGATGCAATTTTGGCGGCTGATGCTTTCTCTATGGTGTTTTCTTCTATTATTTTTAAAGAATCGTTACTTTCTAAAATGTATCACATGGTTAGGTGCATAATCATTGCTCAAAGTAAGTTAGGAATGCGTTGTACAACGATCTAGAGTGCTCGAAATTACATCTTCGGGCACTTACACTTTCTATAGATAGTCATCTATTCTTCACTTTCAATACAACTGCATTTCCACTTGAACATTATAGGTACGCGACAGGCTATTAATCACGACAAGATAACAGAAAAGTGTGGCTAGAAATGACGAAGTCATTTCTAGCCACACTGCCCCACGGTAAATCTGTCGTGATTAATTCGCCGAAAGCGGACCGAAAATGGTCCAGTGAAAATTGAGGTTTTCAAGCCCTTCTCAACAGAATTTCATGCAAGTAAGTGGTTAATCGACAGACGTGCTTTTTAGACGGCAAAAAACCTGCTGAACACTGCCAGCAGGTTTTTCAATCGTTATACCTATCATTTACATTACTTGTAGTCTTCCTTTTTTTCGAATGAACGAAGACGGAAATGGCAAACAGCGCCATTAGCATCAAGACAACTATAAGGAAAATTGGTCCGATACTTGTTTCCATCCTCATACCTCCCTATTCAACTCGATTAAGCGAACCAAGCAATCCCCACTGGAAGTTTGAATCCAAGGAATAGTGTTGCTAATAGGAATACGAAAAACAGAATCCACACTACCTTAACACTTTTCTCTTTTGCCGAACGGACAAGTACCATTTCCATCATACCGATTGTCAGAAGGCCAAGTAAGAATTTAACACCGTAAAGGGCTGCATCGCCACCAGAGTATTTCATAAATAACATGAATCCAGATAGCAAGATTAACACATAGAATAGACGTGCAATCATATGTGCAATTTTTCTACCTTTTGATCTGCTATCCAAGCCTGCCGCTACGATGAAGATAATAATTCCTACAACCCATGTGAAAATGTGGAAATGAGTCGTGTTTGCTAATACGTCCAAAATAGTCACCTCATTATATTATTGTACCTAAATAATCGTAACATAATATAATATACCGTGCCAGTTACTGACACGTCCGTTCCCTTGCTATATATGTCGAAATAAAGAATCTTACCAACCTTGTTTGACGCTTAAGGAAGGATTGAACTACATCCTTCGCTGGCGATTAGGAGAAAATCATAAGTTCAACATATATAGAAATCTATAATCAATTAAACGTATTCACCAGCGTGCCAATACCTTCAATCGAAATCTTTACTGTATCGCCTTTTTTCAAATATGTTGGCGGCTTCATTCCCTTTCCAACGCCCGCAGGAGTCCCTGTCAAAATGACATCACCCGGTTCAAGTGTCACAAAACGTGAAATTTCCGCAATCAATTCATCTATTTTAAAAATCATAGACGCTGTATTGCCATTCTGTCTGACCTCATCATTCACTTTTGTCACGACGGATAAGTTATGTGCATTCGGGATTTCATCTTTCGTCACCACATAAGGTCCCATCGGGCAGGATCCATCTAGGCTTTTACCAAGGAAAAATTGGCCATGGGCGACTTGAACGTCGCGCGCTGTCACGTCATTCGCAATTGTATACCCAAATACGTGATCATACGCCAGCTGTTTCGGGATATTGTTCCCTTTTTTGCTGATGACGATCGCAAGTTCCCCTTCATAATCCAAGCTATCCGTCACTCCAGCATGAATCGGTAAATCTTGTTCATCCGCAGCGATTGTAGTCGGAGATTTTGTGAAGATCATCAATTTTTCAGGCGGTGCTCCTGCACCCATTTCTGCAGCATGATCTGCATAATTCTTACCAACACATAAGACATTTTTAGGTGTTCTTGGAATCGGAGCCAACCATTCGATGTCTGTGAATGTATATTTGAAGCGGTCAGGATTGTCACCCTCACGTGCCTGTTCCGCAAGCTTCCTTACTTGTTCAACAAAGTCCATTCCGCGTGCGATACCTTCCGTGATTGTTTGCGGAAAGTCAGGATCCCCAAATGCTTCTGCAATAGACAACATGTCCCATACCGCATCTTCCCTTTTCACTTTTGGCCCAAATAATGTTCGACCCTCGTAACGGAACGACAATAATTTCATCTTCAAACCCATCCCTTCAGTAAGTGGTTTCCCTTATTCTTTATTGTTACGACAAACGATGACCTTTTCCCTCTTTATTCGGCAAATTCTTTCCGTACGTCGCTTTTCGCCATAGCCATTCAAGTGGGCCCATACTAAATTTCATCAGCCAAAGTTCTGCAAAGATTACTTGGATGACGAATACACCGATCGCTATCCATAAGCCCGTTGCCAAATCAAGTTTGCCGTACATACCAAAACCATATGCGTAAAAGATCGTTGTCGCCACAACCGACTGCGTAATATACGTTGTCAGTGACATTCTGCCCGCTTTGGTAACAGGGCGGAACACCGTACGGAATAACGGAATTTGGCTTAGCAACAATAACAGACCAACATAGCCTGCAGCTAACACCGGTCCACCGAATAAGGATTGCAACATTTGAGCAGCAGAAGTTGGCTCTCCCATAAACGGCATTGCTTTCAGCCAAATTCCCACAGCTAGTGCAACGACTGTGAAGACCACAATGCGCCCTTTCATCTCACCGGCATGTTCAAGCACTTTCCATTTTGACAGCCCCGCTCCTATCATAATCAGTGGCAAGACAATGATCAGTCCTCCAAACACCCCGAAAAAGCCAAACATTAACCATTCAAAAAAACGGAAGCTAAAAATTTCTCCATACGTACCAAGACTATACGCACTAATCGCTAGTTCAATTTGTTGGATATCTGCATACCCTGCCAATAAGGAGTTCGGACTCGCTTTCTCCACCAAATAGGTCACTCCATATAAGAGTCCATTTGGAATGATATACAAAAGAGCCGCAATGGGTAGGATCCACTTTTTCGAAATTCTTACAAACGCAAGCATGATAAAGCCCATAGCCGCATACGTAAATAACACATCGCCCGACCAAACGAGTAAGGCATGAATCACCCCAAAGCCCAATAAGATAGCTAGTCGTCTCGCCATGATCGGAGCAAATGATGTCCCGTTCGCAAGGGCCTTTTCATATTGCATATTCAATCCATAGCCGAATAACATTGCAAAAATGGGATAAAAGCTACCTTCTATAAAAATATCAATCCCCTTAAACGTCGCCATATCTCCTGGACTACTAAACCATGTATACGGATCCATATACAGATAAGGCCACTGGAAATGGATCATATTCGCTATAAATATACCTAGCAATGCGAAGCCTCGAAGTAAATCGAGAACTTCTACACGATTGCTTAGACTTGTTGGTGTAACCTTCAACGTCATTCCCCCTGAATTGTAACAGTCCTTTGTCCATCAAATAGATAGAGGACCATTTCTTTAATATCGATTTTCATAATCGATTCAATTGCCTTTTTATACAAATTCAATTGAATGCCATAACGTTGCTGCATTTCCGCATTAAGTTCTTCATCGGAATTGTAGCGTCCCTGCACTTTATCCGTTTTATAATCGAGCAATACCCAACCATCCTGATCTTCAAATAAACAATCCGCAATTCCCTGTAAGATCTGATAGTCACCATCTGCATCACTATGTGCATAGGTAAACGGCAATTCACGTGCCACTTGTTTAGCATTTTGCAACCTTGTAGCAATGGACAACTTGAAAAAACGAGCGACTGATTGTACGTCTATCATCTTCGCTTCTTCCGCCGTCAGTAACTGCCGTTCCGTCAATCCCAATACCAGTTTCTCGACATCCACGGCCGTACATTCTTTGCCAATATCAATATGTTGCATAACCGTATGCATAGATGTCCCGATTTCCGCTGCGGATAATGCTCGTGTCTGCATGAATACAGGACGATCATGCAGATAAGCTGTACTTACTTCATCACTTTTTGTCACAACAAGATCATCCGCTTGCTGCTCAAGAATCGCCAACCGTTTCAACTCACTGACCGTTTGCTTGGATTTTTTCGAAACGGAAGCCTCAAAAGAATATTTCGCATCAAAACGTCGTTTCACTTCCGCCAGTATATCAGGATTGACTTCTTCAATCGGCAACGTATCCAGTGGTTCCGCCGCCTCTTCGTCCGTTCCCTCCGCTTTCGTAAAGAAGGCAGAAACCGGTAACGCATCAATCCGCCAAATGGAAGCATCCGACATCAGCTGCCCACCAGGGATACCGCCAAATTTCTCGAACGCTGGGTGCCGCGCAACAGCAGGACCAATCCAATCCAAATACCCGTTTGCACGTGACCGCGTGTATTCTGGCAACATCAAATCTGAATCTATTAACTGTGCGTCCTGCCATTTAATAATCGACTTCTGAATATCCTTCACCGACGCGATGATTTCAAGATGTTCCTTGGCCCGCGTCATCGCAACATAAAGTACGCGCATCTCTTCCGAACGCATTTCAAGTTCCTTCTGTTCTTTCATGGCAAGGAATGGCAAGGATGTATACGTAATTCGATTATCCGGATCAATCGCTTTGACCGCAAGCCCAAAATGTTGATCGAACAAATACGGTTCATTGAAATCCATCTTATTAAATTTCCGACCTGCCCCCGCGATGAACACATAAGGGAACTCCAATCCTTTTGATGAATGAATCGTCATAATTCGAACGACATCTTCCTTCTCACTTAGTGAGCGGGCGGCGCCAAGATCATCCCCACGTTTTCTCATCCGATCCACAAAACGTAAAAAACGGAATAACCCACGGAACGATGTCTTTTCATAATCGATCGCACGATCATGCAAAGCACGTAAATTAGCCTGACGTTGTTTGCCATTTGCCATGGCGCCAACCATTTCATAGTAATGCGTATCGGCATACACTTGCCAAATTAGTTCCGACAATGAACCGCGTCGTGCCAAGTTTCGCCAGTCTTCAAACTGCATGAAAAACCGTTGCACTTTCTCTTGCGTTTCACTCGCCATCCCCGCTCCACCTGTCTCGACAAAACGCTTTAACGCTTCAAAGAACGGCTCATTTTTCCCAGCCAAACGGACTTGTGCCAATTCATTTTCCGTCATGCCAATAAATGGCGCACGTAGGACGGATGCTAGCGGAATATCCTGATATGGGTTGTCAATGACACGTAACGTGTTCAACATAATCATCACTTCAAGCGCATCAAAATAACCACGAGACAATTCCGCATAAATAGGAATGCCCACCAGCTTAAATTCTTCCGCAATTTCGCCTGACCACGTCATAGAACGCATCAAGATAACGATATCCCGGTATTCTAGCGGACGTTTTTTGTCACTGAATGCATCCGTCACTTCAGCACCCGACGCAATCAAGTCTTGAATTCTTTTAATCATGAAGCGTGCTTCTGCTTGTGAACTTTTCAAGCTTTGCCCCGCCAACTCGGATGCCTCATCCTGCTCTTCGGTCTCTTCCTCTTCATCATACAGCAGCGTCAAACCAGTCGTTACAGCTTTCTCAGGATAATTCGCCCCGTACTTTAGCGCCGCCGCATCGTCATATTCGATTTCACCAACACGCGTTCCCATCACTTGCGCAAACACGAAATTCGTCGCATCGAGCACTTCCTTACGACTCCGGAAATTAGCGTTCAAGTCGATTTTTAAACCTTGTTCGCCATCCCCCTCCGTAAACCGACTATATTTCCCGAGAAATAACATCGGTTCAGCCAGACGGAAACGGTAAATCGACTGCTTGACATCGCCCACCATGAACAAATTGCCATCCTGCTCTCCACCGCGCTTGATAAGCTGAATAATCGTCTCCTGCAATAAGTTGACATCCTGATACTCATCGACAAGTACTTCTTCAAAGCGCTTGCGATAATCCATGGCAATATCAGACGCTACTAGTTTGTCGTCTTGTTGCTGCGATAAAATTCGCAATGCATAATGCTCTAAATCAGAGAAATCGACAATACCTCGGTCAATCTTCAGCTGTTCATAGCGTTTGCCAAATTCCACGACAAGTTCAATGAGGGTATGCATCGTCGGTGCCATCAATCGAATTTCATCGAGCAAACGGGCTGGCGTCCTTGTGAAATAGGACTCTTTCAATGTAGTAATCACTTTTTTCACTGCATCACGTAGTGCTTTCGCTCGTTTGGCCAGTTCTTCATCACACGAATCCTTACGAATAGTGCCCGCTTTTGTCCATTTGAGAGCGCCAAAAAGTTCGTAGGTCTCCTGCCATGTACCTTCTGATATACGCCGAATTGCTTCATGAATCCACAACAAATCCGCTTCCGCCGTTGCGGCAAGGGGTTCCGGGCCATCTAGCATAAGTGCCATCCGCTTCATATCCCCTGTCAGCGCCGCCGCTTCTTCCAAAGAATGGCGAATCGCCGTTTTCAGTGGCTCCATAAATGAAAGTTCATCAATCGTAGTTGTTTCTCCAATTTCGTACTGGAGCGGAATGAGGCGCAGCCATTGTTCGGGCGATGGATGGACGCGGGAATAATCATATAACCGGTCTATCAGCGTCTCAATCGACTGATCATTTCGATCCGATGTGAAACTATCCGCTAAACGATACATTGCATCCGGATTTTCTGCGCTATAGGCTTCTTCTAATACATCGCCAATCGTATCATCACGCAATAATGCCGCTTCTGTGCTATCCGCAATTCGAAATCCTGGGTCAATATCAAGCAAATATGCATATTGCTTCACTACATTTAAACAGAATGAGTGCAATGTGGAAATCTGTGCTTTATTCAACAAATTTAATTGTCTCCTTAAGTGAACAGACCCCGGTCTTTCGGCAATCGCTTCTTCCAATGCTCCCGCCATTCTATGTCGCATTTCGGCAGCTGATGCATTGGTAAATGTCACAACAAGCAGTTCATCGACATCGATTGGATTTTTTTCGTCCAATACTTTTTCAATCATTCGGGTGATTAACACTTTCGTCTTGCCCGAACCAGCCGCAGCAGAAACAAGAATGTCTTTGCCCTTCGCCCAAATCGCTTTCCACTGGGCATCCGTAAACGTCAGCCCCTCAGGTTTCACGGGTATGTGCATCTCCTGTAACCTCCTTACGCATTTTTTCAAGAGATAAATCCGCATCCATTTCCGCATAGGAACGATGTGGTTCTGCCGGATCTGTCGGATCGAACTGGCAAACGGAACGGTACGAACAAAATTGACAGGGCATCTGATCACGCAATTTATAGGGATAAACGCGTGTATCCCCTGCAAGCATAGCGTCTCCGGCTTTCTGATGGCGCGTTCTGACAAAGGAACGCATCATTTGCAAGTCATCCGATGACAACACTTTCGATGATTTTGCAAACGTACCATCCGTTTTAATGGAAGCCGGGACAATCGCAGATGACCTGCCGATATCGGCATCCATCCCAATCACCACTTCTGGATTATCTAGCAGATAGCCTCTCATCTTATAGGATTTTGCAATTTCCGCTTCCAGTAGCGCCGGCGTCAATTCTGTCCCCGAACGAACCATTGGGTTATGGATATGCATGTACAAAACACCTGCAGGATCTGCATGAATGCCGAGCCACTCGTCAGCATTTTCAAGCGCCACATCGAGATACGTCATCATTTGCAACGACAAGCCGTAATAGACTTCTGTTAGGTCAAGGCTTCGCGCTGATGACTTATAATCCACAATACGGACGTAGTTTTTTCCACCAATTTCTGAGGCATCTATCCGGTCAATCCGACCGCGTAATTTCATCGTATCTCCGTGACGTAACGGAATTTCAAGTGACGGTAGCTCTTCCCCGGGTCCGAATCCCGCTTCAACGGCAATTGGTCTAAATACTGTCGATTTCGCCTGTGTACTGAGCGAATAGATGGTTCGCTGGATTATCTGCATGAGTTTACGCTTAATATATACATAACGACTTGTTGATAATAATATTCGATTAAAGAAATACGGTGAAATATCTTCAACTGCCGCTCTCGCCAAGTGCCAACACTCTTCTCTCGTCAACTCCGCCCACGACTTTCCAGTACGCATGGTTTCATCGGATACCCATTTAAGCGCCGCGTGAAATAAATCCCCGATGGCAGGCGCTTCCAGTGTGAATTCCGTCCGTTCACGTAAGCCAAGCCCAAACGATGCATAATGCTGGAAAGGACAGCTGTAATAAGACTCAATTCGTGACACACTGGAAACAAACGAATCTCCATACAGTCCCGCGGTCAACTCAGGTCGCAAGCGATCCGTCGATTTTTTGGCGTTCATCGGGCGGATAATATGACTAAACACAGAAGACCAATACGGATCGGCTTGGTAATAAGCCATCACCGCTCTCCATTCCTGTTCTAATATACCTGTGTGTTCCGCCTCTTTTAACTTCATAGAGGCATAAGGGAGCGCAGCCCGCGGATGACCAATGTAATCGAATTGATCCGTTTCTAAAGGTAACTCAGATGGGTCGGTAACAGCCAATATCGTTTCTGTCCCCGGTAATAGCTGCTTAATTCTTGCGCTATATAAGGATGGGATAAGGGCCTTCCCTTCTTCATCAGTAACCGGATACGACACATATAGTTTTTCGCGCGGGGAGGTAAACGCACGATACGCCATAAAGGTCTCGTCCATCAATTTCATTTTCGATGTCGGAGCGAGCTCAAAACCAATGTCTGAGAACCACTCACGATCCGCATCGGACAGCAGTCCTTCATTATCGACTCGTTTCGGCATCACACCATCGTTAACCCCAATAACAAATACTGCATCGATATCCATCAAATTTGACACTTCAATGTTCGACACCGTCACTTGATCGAGCGATGGCGGAATCCGTGCAAATTCAAGCGAATCGAATCCTTCATCCAAAATACGTGCCGCTTCCTTTGGATTCATATCTTTGTCCCCAAACATCAGTACAAACTGATCAAGGACATTAATCCAACCATTCCAAGCCTGTTCGTGCTCCGTTGCGCCAAGTAATCGTCCGGCCCGTTCTTCTTCCGCACGCAGATCGATAATTTTATCAAAAACATGTAATCTTTCCATCAATAAAAACAGGGCTTCCGCTACATCACGACCACTTTTCGAACCTTTCAACCGTTTTTCAAACGCAGCTAGCGGTTCCCGAATTTCATCACGAATCAGATGTAATTCCTTCTCCATTGCACGTTCTTCATCGGTCTGTACATCCGTATACAATTCCAAGCCACGATATTTCTTCACCCGCCAACGGCTATCATCAAACCAGCGTTGGCCATAGATGCCATGCGCTAAAACGTAGTTTTCAAGACGGTCCGCCCGGTCACGCCACAGTAACTTATTTTCTCGGTGTGGGAAAAAGAGGTCCGTCTTCACCGCACGAAACACTGACTCATACGACCAGCCCGATGTCACAGCTTCCAAAATCGAACGCGAAAACTCTATCAGAGGGTGATGCAACATCGGCTTTTTCTGGCTGATAAACACCGGAATGTCGTATTGCGGGAAAATCGTTTCAATCAGTTCATCATACTTTTCTGGTTGCCGATACAAAATCGCAATATCTTTATAACGTTTGCCGCTTTGCATGAATGCTCGAATCTGACGCGCCACAGCCTGAATTTCTGCATGTCGATCCGCCGCTTCCATCAAGACAATATGGCCATCTGACTGCTTAGGTTGCGCAGGATAATGATCAAATTCCGCTTCCAAATGCCGAAGGTCTCCGTTTCCAAAACGCATTGTTTCCGCTAAATATACATCTTCTTCTACCTCAATTGACTCAACTCGTGCCAACTCTCGCAACTTAACGGATGTCCGTACCGGATTGAAAAACAATTCATGATTGCCAAATCCGGTTTGCGTTCCTTCCATCGGTAACACAACCGTTACACGCTTTGCATGTTTCATCAGTTCCGTGACGATTTCGTATTCCCTAGTCGTAAAGTTTTCGAAACCATCTAGATAGATGTCAGCTCCTTGCAATAGATCCGAATGGGTAATTTGCGAAGCAAGTAAAGCCAGATGACCTTCACTATCGACAAAAGTCGTCCCTAGCTTCTCTTCAATTTTCGTCAGCAAAAGCGACAAATCACTCGCTTTATCGAGCAATGTCCGCGGTGCTTGAGCAGTTGCGAGTTCGTCGTAAAGATTCCCCATCGTTTGGTGGTCCAGGCAATAACGGCTAAACTCCTTCAACAAATCCCCAATCATTTCCGTAAAACCACGTTTGCTTGCTGCTTGACGGAATAATTTGAACTCGTCACGATTGTCTTCCAACACACTCCTCACAAGCATTCGATACCCGAAACCATCGACTTCCTTGCGTGTAATGCCACCTGTTTCTTGTAGTACTCGCCATGCCAACCGTTTAAACGTCAACACTTGCGCACGAATAATCCCTTGCAAGCCATAGTTGACAGACAAACTATGCTCCATCGCAAATGACATTTGGTCAGGTACTATGACAATAATCGGCGCACCCACAGGATCCCGTCCAAGTTCCGCAGCAATTTCCTGCTTGATGAACGTCGTTTTTCCTGCGCCCGATCTACCGGTTATGAAACGTAATGACATGGAATCCCCTCCTTTTTCATGAATATGTATGATATGTTCCTCATTTGCTTGCACACAGAAATGATTTGATTGCAAGTCGAGTCCAAAATCCCGAAAAAACCCGTCCTCTTCCTTTCCATTGTACAGAATGTTAAGGAGGACAGGAACTAATTAAGTGAGGGAATCTACAATCAAACCTACATACCAAAAAAAGAAGAGAGGAAGTATGGCTCCTTCCCCTCTTCTTATGAAACAAATGATTAGGTTTTGATGTTGCATACTAACGTCCGGTACCCGTAGTCCGGAAAGTGAATCGACTTTTTAGTTGCACGCCAACATCCAGCACCCGAAGTCTGGCAAGAAAATCACGATTTTACGGTGCCTAATCATCACCAGAGCACTACTATCAGGATACCGTAAAAGTGTCCTGACATCCTTTAGCTGAATCGCTGGTAACTCTTGATGCGAAGCCAAAGTTCACTGTTAGTATATGCAAGGAAGCCATGGGAGTATTCATGATGATGTAGTAAAGTTATCTTTAACTTACGACTTTTTTCATGGATTGCCTTACTGTTTTTTCACTTTGTTGTTGGATTCGTCTAATATCCACTCGAATTAATACAGATATCACAAGCGCCACAACAAATAATCCAGCGAAAAATAGCAAGCTGCTTTCATAACTTCCTGTTGTATCTTTCATCCATGCCGCAAACATAGGCCCTGCAAGACCCGCCGCTGACCAAGCAGTTAGGATATAGCCGTGAATCGCACCAAGCTGTTTCGTGCCGAAAATGTCGGCAATATAGGCAGGAATGGATGAGAAACCACCGCCATAACACGTATAAATAACGGCTAGTGTTATTTGAAATAACATTGCATTTGTTGTGAATGGCAATAGTGCAAACAATGCAATCTGGATAACAAAAAATGCGGTATACGTATTAGGTCTCCCAATATAATCAGAAATGGTCGCCCACCCCAGTCGACCAGCTCCATTAAAGATTCCCAGAATCCCGACTAGTGCCGCGGCTTGTACAGTTGTCATGCCGATACTATCAATTGCCATTGGTTTAGCAGCTGATAAAATCGCAATGCCGCAAGTGACGTTGATAAAAAGCATTAGCCATAAATAATAAAAACGTTTTGTTTTTACAGCCTCGTTCGCCGACAATTGTGCGAGATCACGTTTTTGCTCCATTTTCCCTGCTTTCACTTTTTCGACAAAGCCTGCCGGTGCCCAACCCTCTTCAGGTTTTTCAAGATATAAGGACGATACAATCATGATGAATAAATAAGAAATACCCAAAATATAAAACGTGTTTTGCAATCCAACTGAAGTAATCAGTACTTCCATAATGGGACTACTAATCGCTGCTGCGAAACCAAATCCCATGATAGCAAGACCAGTCGCCAACCCACGGCGGTCTGGAAACCATTTTACGAGCGTAGAAACGGGTGCAATATAGCCGACACCTAGTCCAATTCCCCCGAGTACTCCGTAAAATATATAAAGCAATGGGAGTGAGGAAATACTTACAGCAAATCCAGAACCGATGACACCTGTCCCAAAACAGACCGCTGCCAGAATCCCTGCTTTTCTAGGACCATGTTTTTCTACAAAATGCCCCATAAATGCAGCTGATAAACCCAAAAACAAAATGGCAATACTGAATGTCAGCTGCACTTGACTCGTTGACCAACCGAATTCTTCAATCAACGGATTCGTAAAATTACTCCAAGCATAGACGGATCCAATTGAAATATGAATCCCGACTGCAGATGCTGCAATCAACCACCTATTCTTCGTTTTCTTACTCTTCATCACTTTTCCCCCTTTGTGAATGTATAAAACTTAACAGAATTAAATTCGTGCCCCCCAGAAGCAAATCCCTACAAAGTATTTTAAAAAATAGTACTCACCAAAATAAGAATTCACTGTCAACTTTTGTCACACGAGTCACATTATCATCACTTTTAATTTTTGTCACGCTATTTTTTACTCAATCGGCGCATGCCCTTTTCATAGGAACTGCCGTTTCATTCCGTAATAATCCTTTGTGGATGCGTGTACAAGTTAAATGAGTTTTGACGGATAAATCCAACCGTCGTAATACCAAGATCTTCTGCGAGCGTCAGCGCCAACTCGGTAGGTGCCGACTTAGACAGCACGATTTCGCAACCGATTTTTGCGACTTTCAATAAAATTTCAGATGAAATTCTGCCGCTGAACACAATGACTTTATCTCGGACAGAAATACCGTGTTTCAAACAGTGACCGTAGATTTTATCCAGCGCATTATGTCTGCCGATATCCATCCTAGACAGCACAATACTGTTGGCATCACAAAGTGCTGCATTATGAACACCGCCCGTTTTGCGGAACATATCTGCCGTCTGCTCCATCTGTGCCATCAAGGAAAAACAATCTGCCGGAGTCAATGTCACGCGCGTGTCCATCATCTTTTTTGCTGTCAATGCATCGTTCGCAAATACGAATCCTTGTCGACTCATCCCACAGCATGAGGTAATATAACGCTTGTTCAATAATTTTTCGTAGAAGGGATACATCTTGTCCGTTTCGATATGGACCACGCCCAATTCTTCCTGCACCCCAATTTTTTTAATCGCATCGTACTTGGGAATGACGCCTTCAGATGCCAAAAAACCAACCGCCATGTCCTCTATGTATTCAGGTGAGCAGACAATTGTTGCAAACTCCCGATCATTGATTTTGATGGTGACAGGGTGTTCCACAACGATTCGGTCTTCTTTTTTCTCAAACTGTCCGTTTGCATAACGAAATATCGTCCGTTGTTTATCTTGTTCCATCCACCTTCCCCTCCTTCGTCTCAATTGGTTGATCGAACAGAAACACAGAAACCGCAATATCATCTTCCAATTTGAAGTCCGAAAAGAGATGGACAAACTTTGCACCTATCAGTTCTTCCATCCCTTCAGGTGGTTCTTTGTCATAGACTTGTTGAATCATCCGGGTTCTTGCCGTATGCACCATTTCCCTGCCTTCAGGCGTCCCCGCAATAAATTGCTCAGTCGGTGTCAAGTTGCCATAAAGCGTCGAGATAACCATATTATCAACAAAAACCGTATGGATACGCTCAGGTCCCTTACCGAATAATTCTTTGCGTAACTTTCTAATAATATCATTAAATTCATGGATTTTTTTCGACATAAATCGATTCCCCTTTAAACGAAATTTAAATTTTTAATAGTTAAAAAACATATTGTTTATTTGCACTAAAACAACTATACTAATAACTACAGATGGTGTTGCGGTAGGAGCTGCCGCGATGTTATCAAACGAAAACCAGCAATATGGATTGGTAATTTAACACGCCCTGTTAGAAGACTATTCCACTATGAAAGTGCACTTGTCAAGTCGGTGTATTTTTTCATAGTGGTTTTTTTATTGAGAAAAAGGAGGTGCCTCCATGGCAATTAAGATTAACGATACGGAATGTAACTTTGAGGATGGTCAAACACTGATTCAAATCATTAACCAGAATCAATTTTCCCATCCACAAATTTGTCATCTACCAGAAGTTGATCCGATCGAGACCTGTGATACATGTATCGTAGAAGTCAATGGACAACTCATGCGGGCTTGTTCCACAAAGGCTGTAGCCGGGATGGATGTTCAACTAGCCTCTACACGTGCCAAAGAAGCACAAACAGAAGCAATGGATCGAATTCTTGAAAACCACCTACTGTATTGCACCGTATGTGACAACAACAATGGCAACTGTAAAATACATAATACTGTGGATTTGATGGAAGTTGAACATCAAAAGTACCCGTATGAACCGAAATGCACAACAGATAGCGTTGATTTCACGCATCCATTTTATCGCTACGACCCCAATCAATGTATCGCTTGCGGACAATGCGTGGAAGTCTGTCAAAACCTACAGGTCAATGAAACCTTATCGCTCGATTGGGAAAGAGATCGGCCCATTGTTTTATGGGATGGCGGTGCGAAAATTAACGACTCGTCCTGTGTCGGTTGCGGACAATGTGTGACAGCTTGCCCATGTAATGCACTCATGGAAAAATCGATGCTAGGTGAAGCTGGATTTATGACGAGCCTGAAAGAGGAAATTTTGTCACCAATGATCGATCTTGTCAAAGATGTGGAGCCAGGGTATAGCGGCATTATGGCGATTTCGGATGCTGAATCGGCGATGCGCGATACGCGGACGAAGAAAACGAAAACGGTTTGTACATTCTGCGGAGTTGGCTGTTCATTCGAAGTGTGGACAAAAGATCGTAAAATCTTAAAAATTCAACCTGTTTCCGATGCACCTGTCAATGCAATTTCGACTTGTATCAAAGGTAAATTCGGTTGGGATTTCGTCAATAGTGACAAACGGTTAACGACGCCCCTCATTCGAAAAGGGGATTCTTTTGTGGAAGCTACGTGGCAAGAAGCGCTCGACCTTGTTGCTCTCAAGCTTGGTACTATCAAAAAAGAACATGGTAAAGAAGCTGTCGGCATCATCTCCTCGTCGAAAATTACGAATGAGGAAAACTATGTCATTCAAAAGCTCGCACGCCAAGTCTTTGAAACGAATAACGTTGATAACTGCTCTCGCTATTGTCAGTCTCCAGCAACAGACGGCCTATTCCGTACAGTCGGTATGGGTGGAGATGCTGGAACCATTAAAGATATCGCAAAAGCGGGTCTGGTTATTATCGTTGGAGCTAACCCTACTGAAGGACATCCCGTTCTTGCGACACGTGTCAAGCGTGCGCATAAATTGCACGGACAAAAACTGATTGTCGCCGATTTACGGAAAAATGAAATGGCGGAGCGCTCCGATATCTTTATCAGTCCAAAACAAGGGACGGACCAAGTATGGCTGATGGCCGTGACAAAATACATCATCGACCAAGGTTGGCATGACCAATCCTTTATTGATGAAAACGTCCATTACTTAGAAGAATTCAAAGAAGTTCTTGAAAAATATACGCTCGACTATGCTGCAAAAATCTGTAAAGTCGACAAAAACATGCTGATCAAGACGGCTGAATTGATTCGTGACGCGGATGGAACTTGTATTCTTTGGGGCATGGGTGTCACACAAAATACGGGCGGTTCGGATACATCTGCTGCGATATCCAACTTGTTGCTGGCAACAGGTAACTATCGTCGTCCTGGTGCAGGGGCCTATCCTCTTCGCGGGCATAACAACGTACAAGGCGCCTGCGATATGGGTACTTTACCAGGTTGGTTACCAGGTTATCAACATGTCACAGACGATCATGCACGTAAGAAATTCGAGCAGGCATATGGCGTAACCATTGGCGATAAGCCAGGACTCGACAACATTCAGATGTTGCATTCCATCGATCAAGGAATCATGAAAGCAATGTATATTGTCGGAGAAGATATGGCACTCGTCGATTCCAATGCCAACCACGTACATGATGTATTATCGAAGCTCGACTTTCTTGTCGTGCAAGATATTTTCTTATCCAAAACGGCACAATATGCGGATGTCATTTTACCGGCCGTGCCATCGCTCGAAAAAGACGGCACGTTTACCAATACAGAACGACGTGTACAACGTTTGTACAAAGCGCTTCCCGAGCTAGGCAATGCCAAGGCGGACTGGTGGATTATCCAAGAAGTTGCAAATCGACTCGGTCAAAACTGGAACTTCAGTCATCCGGGAGAAATTTTTGCAGAGATGGCTAGTCTCTCACCTCTATTCAGCCAAGCTGATTATAGCGTGATAGAAGACTGGGATAGCTTCTTATGGGGGAATTTCGATGGTTCAAGCACGCCACTGCTCTATGAAGATGGTTTTAATTTCCCTGATAAAATGGCCCGTTTTGCACTGTCTGATTGGGTGGAACCCGTCGAGTTCCCTGCAGAATATGATCTGCATATTAATAATGGGCGTCTGCTAGAACATTTCCATGAAGGCAATATGACGAATAAATCGGATGGTATTCAAGAAAAAGTACCTGAGATTTTTGTGGAAGTATCCCCACAACTTGCGAAAGAACGCGGCGTATTAAGCGGTTCACTTGTAAGGTTGGTCTCCCCTTATGGTGCGTTGAAGTTACCTGCACTGGTAACAGACCGTGTGAAGAACAATGAATTATTCTTGCCGATGAACTCCGTGGAAAAAGAATCGGCCATTAACTTCTTAACTGGACCTGCCGTCGATCAACGGACCAATACACCTGCCTATAAGCAGACAATGGTGCGAATGGAAGTCCTACGAAAAGACGGAGAAAATCCGTTACCGAAATCGAATCCACGCAATAAAAAGCGACACCCACAAAACGGTGTCGAAGTGGAACGCAAATGGGCACGCCCGGGCTATGTCCATTTAACTGAACACGGGAAGGAACGGTGATAGTCGATGGCGATACCTATTACTTCGATTCAAAAGAAAGAGCGAACGCCTGATGAAATCAAGCAAGAGAAATTAGTGGAGCTTCAATCATTAATGGCTGAACAGGATCAAGCGCTCCATAAAATTCTCGAGATTACCGGAGAGTTAGACGATGCAGGCATCTTTGACGCACTCAAAGCGATGGTCAAAGCAAAGGAAAACCTTGCAAAAATCGCTGTCGATCAAGCATCACGTGAACCCGTCACCAACATCATCAATCATGTGTTACAGGCATCCAGTGTCATGTCATCCATTGACCCTGCAGTGACAGGAAAACTCGCGTCCAGCGTCAAAAGCGGACTCGATACAGCTAATCTGCACAGCCACAATGGACAAAAAGTGGGTATTATTCAGCTGATGACAGCCTTAAACGACCCCGACATTAACCGCGCCGCCAAATTCGGGCTGGATTTCCTGAAGGGTATGGGAAAAGAGTTAGGTAAAGAGTAAAAAACACGGAGCATCCTCGTAAGGGTGCTCCGTGTTTTTTTGATTGAGGGATATTGTGTGGGCAAATTGGTGAACTGCAGAACCAATCTGGTCAAGCCTCCAACCATTTGTGTAAACTGTCCAACCAATCCCCAGCAATCACATCATTTTTCATCACCGCGCTGTGCTACCGTACGGAAATCAGCTTCCACTTTTGCATTCAATCGTTTCTCTAACGCTTTCCCAACTAGCCAAAGTAGAACAATGATGCCCACAACTATCACTGTACGAATCGGCTGTGTTAACAATGCTTTTAAATCATAGCCAATGAAACTAATCGTGAAAACCATCACCAATTTTCCTGCCATCAGCGTAACCAAATAATACGTCTTCTTCATATTAGACAAACCTGCAACCAGATTGACAAGAGCAGACGGCGTAAACGGTAAACAAATCAAAAGAAACAGCGGACCAAACCCATTACGATCCACCCATTTGATTAATCGCTGTACACGCACTCTTTTCGTCAGAAATCCTAGCACACGGTTGCGGCCATATTTCCGGATGATCAAAAATACAGCATATGAACCAGCGACAGTCCCAGCCCACGAAAGGATAAATCCAAACCACAGATCGTACGCAGTCGCATTTGCGAAAACGAACACGAACAATGGAAGAAACGGTAAAAAAGATTCAATAAACGGTAACAACAGACCTATCAACGGACCCAACGCTTTGTAATGCTGCGCTAACTCTGCAATTTTATCTACATCTAACCATTCATTCATCCGCAACATCCTAACAATATGTATTTCAATAACAAGAACCTAGAACTCTCTTATATATCTCCATTAAAACACGGAACTATAGTATAATCACAAGAAACCTTTAGAAAGATGTGACAATATGGAGTATAACCAATTTTCCGCCGGTTTAAAAGCTGGTACGAGCATCGCCATCGGCTATTTCCCCGTTGCCCTCACATTTGGACTGCTCGCGAAAACCGCTGGCCTGTCTATCGTTGAAGCAACTGCGATGAGTATTTTCGTCTATGCGGGTGCGGCACAATACATGTCGCTTAGTTTGATTACTTATGGTGTGGATCCGCTCTTAATCATCATGAATACGTTTGTCGTCAACATTCGACACTTTCTTATGACGGCTTCGCTGAATGAAAAGATGCAACCCGCCAAAAAGTGGGTCAAATCCATTTATGCTTTCGGGATTACAGATGAATCATTTTCCGTGTTGGCAACTGGCACAAAAGGTAAGATTCCAACAGCTTTCGCATTCGGGGTCGCCCTCATCGCCTACGGTAGTTGGGTCAGCTTCACCGCCATCGGCCATATTATCGGTGCCAATTTACCGCACTTTTTACAAGCTGCCATGTCCATCGCACTCTATGCTATGTTCATCGGATTGCTTGTCCCCTCGATGAAAGGCAATCGCAAAGTGGTTATGCTGGCAGGCGTTGCAGCAGCTACCCATTGCCTGCTGTATGTCCTTGGCGTACCAACGGGTTGGTCCATTTTATTGGCGACACTTATTTCTTCTATTTTAATCGAAATCATTTACGCAAGGCGTGGCAAAACTGTTGAATCTGCATATAGCCGGAAGGAGGGAGCTTAATGGGGCCAACCTATTGGTGGATGCTACTTGGCATGGCACTTGTGACGTACCTGCCACGCATGATACCGTTGACGTTTTTAGATGGGAAAGAATTGCCGCCCATCATATCAGGCGTTTTACGTAATATTCCATACGCCGTCCTCGGTGCACTCATCTTTCCAGCCGTTTTATTTGTGCAGGAGGGAAATCTATTGTTCGGCATTATCGGCACAGCGGCTGCATTTTTGATTGCAATTCTGGGTGGCGGTGTAATGTCCGTCGTTCTTGGTACAATTGCAGTTTTAGCTGTCTATAGTTTATTTATGTGAGGGCCGCGGAAACGCGGTCTTTTTTATCTTTGTTCAGCAGAAGACTCTCACTTCTATAGGTAGCCGAAGGAATATAGTTTCATTCACTGTTTAACGGGTGTTCAAACGCCTGCTGAACAAAAGAGGTACGCAGGCTAAATTCGCCACGTCCTGTGACAACAAGGAAGGATGCAGTTCAATCCTTCCCCACTGCATGACCTGCATCCTGCAGGACCAAGCCTCCGGCGGATGTCACAGATTTTGAAAGGAGTCAGGAAGGCAGTCTAAGTTCGCGACGTCCTGTCGCAACAAGGAAGGATGCAGTTCAATCCTTCTCCACTGCATGATCTTCAATCCTGTAGCCCTCAAGCTCGATTCAAAATCTGGACTCAATTACGCCGAGGCGTAATTGATTATACAAAAAACCGCCTCCTCAAAAGGAAACGGTCCCGTATGTTATTCGTCTTTGGCAGGTTGTCGTGCCTTATTTACCATACGTGTCGCATACCAGAAGCCCACAGTCAGTGACAGCGCATCTGCCGCATACAGCAGCCAATTATGCGTATATCCCGCATAGACCGACGCAGCTATCAGCGCAACCGTCAAGATAAGGCCGACGATATGATGAAAAGTCACCCGTGTAAAAAATACCACAAGAAGCCCTGGCATCAACATCGCCAATATCAATTTTGTTTCAAATGAATCCATCACAAACATTCCTTCCAAAGTGCAGTGTCATCGGATCACAAGAAGGCCCAACCGATGATGATCATGGCTATAAATAACCTGTTGCATCAGCCTCACTTCGCCATTACGGTCAATGACTTGCATGCGGCAATGTGCGGCATTGATCTGAATGGCATCGTACAACTCTTTTTCGGTGCTCACTTGGATTCCGTTAACAGAGCGAATACATTCACCCGGAATCAGACCCATCTTCTCCCCTGGCGAATCAGGTAAAACACCCGCAATGACAACGCCTGACGGACGAGGGGAAACCACAAATCCTCCTTGTCGCTCACGCTTCGAAACGCCAATGGATATCGCCGCACGACCGATTACACCGAGTGCAAGTGCCGCCCATCCTAAAATCGGCAACCACATCGCTGTTAGACCGACAAAGATAACGGCAATGCCTGTCCACCAAACTGCACGGCCCACTTTCGGAAATAATACATCTGGATACGTCGCACGTGCCACTTGCGAAAATCCAATCAAAACCGGAACGGGAATAAAACTAAACGCATTTTCACCAAGTGTAAACTGCGGCCAATAAGGCACATAAGACGCAATCATATCCCCCGGAACGATACATACGATTGGCAACAGCCAAAGCCTTTTCACCTTAAATACCGCCGCTCGCAACCCACGATTTGTTTCTAGTAGATCGGGTGATACATACTTGGCGGCATAGCGACGAATCAGCAAGCCCTCCGCAATCAGTAGCAGCCCCGCAATCACTGGAATCGTGACGGCCAGATCACCAAACAAATCCGCTTGTCCCGGACTCCAGCCCAGGTATGAAAACGTATCCGCATATTTCCCCATTAGATAAAGGGCGATACTTGCCACTGTTGCAAAATAGATAGGTGAAGCCATTTTATAATAAAAAGAAACAATTCCTATAAGTGCAGCAGCAGAAAATAACACAAGCCACCCTGGATCAACGACCAGACCAGCCCCAGAAATCACAAGCGATAACACAAGTGCGTACAGCCAGGACTCCGCCAATAATCGCTTCAACTCCGTCAAACCTGGTAACAGCCGAACTCTGAAATTTCGGCGCTCACGTTTCACTCGGAAATAGCCCAAAGCAACCGCTATTACAAGCGCTACTAGCCATAAAGGATTTAAGAAAAATAGTGCCACTGCCTGTAACACGTCCAACAGTATTTTCTCAGACACGAACCGTCACCATCCAATCTCCCCTAACCTTATTTCCTTCCATTGTATCAAAAGAATGAGGTAGAATGTGTAGTGTCATTGAATTTTCCCGTAAATGGGAGATATCACACATACTTTCCCCGATTAAACAAAACAAAAGACTCCTAGCATCACACCAGGAGCCCTACTTTCACTTCTCATTCAATTGGTGATGCATATAGCCGATTGCCATTTGCAGCTGGTCATCATTTTTGTGATCCTTCCGATACGCTTCCACTTTTTCTTTTAGAGCCGTGTAAAATATCCGGTCCATTTTTTCATCAGCCTTCACTTTGGCATCCGCACGAAATGCTTGAACTGCTAGCGTAGTCGATTCATCAAAATAGCCATCCGTTCGGCCGACACTATAGCCAAGACCCTCTAGTAATTTCTGACCATACGCAACATCTTCGTGGTAAGCCCCTTCCTCATAGACCCCCGTCACAAGCCGAGTCAGCTCGACGAACAACGCATTCTGTTCGACTTCTAAATCCGCCTTGACGCCTTTCCCATGAATCCATTGTTCTTTCGGTGTTAGCCATTTATGCGTCGATAACTTCATTTCTCCGCCATTCGATAACTCCGTGAAATCTTGAACGGTCCCTTTTCCAAAACTTGTCGTCCCCATGATATAGCCTCTTTTTAAATCCTTCAACGCGCCGCTTAACACTTCACTCGCCGAGGCACTACCTTTATCTTGCAACAATGCAACAGGCATGCTCTTTAACTTTTTATCATACGAAAGATCCTTAGATTTCTCTATCACAAGCGGCGTCAATGCCCCTTGCTGATTTTGCATAAAAGCAAAAACCGTATCCTCTGGCAATAAACTGCCCGCGATGTCACCGACCGTATGCAAATAACCACCCGGGTTACCACGCAAATCGATAATTAGTGCCTGTGCACCTTCTTTTATTAACCGATTGGTCGCCTTCTCCCACTCTTTCGCACTATCTTCAGCAAACTTCGTCAGTGTTATGTAGCCAATCTTATTCCCCCGCACTTCAATGACTTCAGCCGCCACAGTCTTCACAGACATCGCCTCACGCATGACCGACACTTCAATATGTTTATTCAATTCAGGCCTATAAATGGTCATGGTAACGGCCGTCCCTTGCTTGCCCCGAATACGCTGTACAACGTCCTGCAATGAATCCCCATCGAGCGTCTCCCCATCGATACGGACAATTTCATCATATGGCTGCAATCCCGCTTTCTCGGATGGAGAGCCTTTCACTGGTGCCACGATGATGAATTTCCCATTCGACCGCGTGACCTCCGCACCAATTCCAATCCGCTCACCCGCAAGTGATTCTTTACTGGCAGCAGCTTCCTCCTTTGAAAAGTACGTCGAATACGGATCGCCGATTGTATCAGCCATTCCGCGTAACGCCCCTTCAATCAACTTTTCTTGCTCAACCGGATAGACTCCCCTTTCCTTAATGACGTTCAGCGCCTCGTCAATCACTGGGAACGTACTCGCCGTCCCAGTTCCCTGCTGCTCTTTTCCAGAACAGCCATCCAATATCAGAAAAACACCTGTCGCCATTACGGCTAAAATTACGAATAGCAAAAACCGGCTTCTCTGCATAATGCAATGCCCCCTCCTCCGTCCACTATATGAACGGAAAAGCAACATTACGACACAGAGAGCCGGCTTTCTTCAATCCAAATTGTTTATAAGTGCTTTCAAGGTCTTTTCATCCATCGGTCCCACCTTTTTAAAGGCGATGACCCCATCTGTCCCAATCATATATGTCGTGGGTATCGTTATGACCTTATACTGCATCATCACGTCCCCATCCGTATCCATTGGGATAGGAAAGGTAAGCCCATAGGCGTCAATGAATTGCTCAACCCCTTCAATGCCCCTTCTCTCCTCAGATGTCAAATTCACCGCAATGATTTCAACATTTTCTTTGTCTTTATTTTTCTCATAATACTTTTGCATATGTGGCATTTCTGCTTTACAAGGTCCGCACCACGATGCCCAGAAGTTCAACACTACTTTCTTGCCCTTCAAATCCGACAACTTCACAACATCCCCAGTAAGCGTCGTGAGTTCAAAATCAGGTGGCGTAGTTCCTTTTTCTAGTCCAGGAATTTCCTCCGACCCGACTAGATATTCTTCAATGGGTTCTGTCTTCTCGATATTCGATTTCACCATCATGACAACCATCGAACCGACAAGCAATATAGCGATCACGTAGCCTATCATTTTTTTATTCATTTCTGTTCCTCCAATCTACAGCCATAAACAAACAGCCTAGTAGTACAGTCACAATAACTGGCGTCCCAACAACGCCCGCTGGTTGCCATGCCGCCACAAAAACGTGAACCGCCATGAACAACAGAATGAATGGACGTGTTCCATCATCCTTTATCCAATAAAATACAACAAACATTCCAAACACCGCAATGGTCACTACCTGCGTAACCAACTGTCCATCATTCAATAAAACCATCATCACCTGGTAAACCGCCTGCACAATCACTGTACTTGTAAACAGCACTCGTAATCCATCCGCGGCAAGACGCCCCTTCTTTCGATCCACCAACACCTTGCCTGCTACAAACGCCAAGCCAAGGTAGAAACCAACAACCCCTCCATCGAAATAAATGATCGACATGGGCGAGCGGATAACCGAGCTGAAATCAGTAATAAGGACACTTAATTTCCATACTATGACTACATAAAAAAAGGCATCTGATAGAAGTTCCGCATGCTTTTTCCCATAACGAACCCGAACTGCACTATATGCGACGACAAACGCCACAATGAACGCAATCCAAGCAGACGGGACTGATAAATTTCCTAGTGTAAAATAATGTGTCACAGGCATAAGCGTCTGCTCCTTCTACTCTATATACCTTCCATGCTAGCGGAAATGCCGGTTGAAATCGACTTTTTTGCCCGGAAGAATTGTCCAACCAATGCAGAATATCTTCCAACAAAAAGGCCCACCATTAAGGCGGGCCTTCTCTTTATACAATCCAATTAGAACGAAACATAACGTAGCGGGTTAACTGCACTTGGCCCCTTACCAGACCAATTGCCGACATGGATTTCAAAATGCAAGTGAGGTCCTGTTGAACGACCGGTATTCCCCATCGCTGCAATATACTGACCTTTGTTAACTTGTGTCCCTACGCCAACACCAATCGAAGATAGATGCGCATACACCGTCGTAAACGTCTGCCCTTCAATATGATGCGTCACCATTACTACATTCCCGTACGTACCCAATGCACCGGCATAGGAAACCACTCCATCTGCTGCCGAGATAATTGGTGTTCCAACCGAATTGGCAATATCGGCACCGCGGTGCTGACGACTTATCCCACCAAGCGTTCGCCATCCGAATGGAGATGTGAAACGTCCATTTGCAGGTTTTGTCCAATTGCCACTTGAAACAGACGGGATACTTTGGCTCGAACCGCCATTAGCTGCTGCTTGCTTCGCAGCTTCTCGTTTCGCACGTTCTTCAGCAGCTTTCTTCTCTGCCAGTTTTCGTGCAACTTCCGCAAGACGTTTTTGCTCTGCGGCGATTTGCTGCTGAAGTTTCTCTTCTACCTCAACCACATCATCAAGCTCAGTTTCAAGGCTATTCTTTTCAACTCTTAGCTTTTCCTGCTCAGCTTCCAATTGATTAATTAGCCCATCCTTGTTCTTCTTCTGCGTCAAAAGTGAGGCCCTTAAACCTTCAAGTTCTTGTTTATCCACTTCTTGCTTCGCTAACTTTTGTTCGACAAGCGCCTTTTCATTCTCTAGCTGCGCAACGTCTTCAGCCTGTTGTTTCATAATTTTACGGTCTGCATCCATCAATGCATTAACTGCAGAAAATCGGTCGATAAAGTCTGCAAAACTATTTGCACCAAGTAGAACATCCAAATAATTGACTTGTCCACCTTTTACTTGCATCGCACGAACACGTTCGCGTAATACTTCATCACGCTCTTCAATTTTCTTTTCGAGGTCTGCAATCGAAATACGGAGTGCATCAATTTCTTTCGTCGTCTGATTAATTTGATCAATGACTCTGTTGACATTCGTATTTGTCGTCTCAATTTTTGCGTTCAATTCCAAGATCTGACCCATAATTTTATCGATTGTTGATATATTCGTTTTGATTTCAACTGTTTTTAGCTGAATGCCTTGATTTAATTCATTCTTCTTCTGCTTTGCATCTTGCTGTTCTTTTTTTAAGTCATCCAACGAGTCTGCTAAAACTGCACTCGTCCCACCTAATATTGTGGATAGGAGAAAAATGACGATAGTACCTGAAAGTAACCACTTAGATCTTATCAACTTCTCTGTTCCCCTTTCACTCTCTATCTAATCAATTACGCCTTGGCGTAATTGCGTCCAAATTTTGAATTGCGCTTGAGGCATACAGGATGTAGGTCATGCAGTCGTTGCGACAGGACGTCGCGATCTTAGACTGCCTTCCTTAACTCCCTTCAAAATTTGTGACATCCGCCGGAGGCTGCTCTTAAATCAGCAGGAACTTCCGCTGATTCAAGTTAAACAATTAAACTTTAAGAAACTTACGAACGGACATAAAACTGCCCCATACGCCAATAAAGATCCCCATGAATAAAATCAACCCATTCAATTGGTAAATAAAAGGCATCGCATTCAATAATTGAAACAACTCACCTTGTAATTTCGGTTCCATGTATTCATACATTTTATAGTAGGATACGGAAATAATCAGCATCGGGACGGCTGCACCTAAAACGCCAAGCCACATTCCTTCCAATAAAAATGGAACACGAACAAAGCTATTCGTTGCGCCAACCAATTTCATTATCTCAATTTCTCTTCCCCGCGCCACAATAGTAATACGAATCGTATTCGAAATCAGGAACATCGCTGTAAATAGCAGCGCCACGATTAACACAATTCCAACATTACGACTTACGTTAAGAATGTTGAAAAGTTTCTCAACTTTTTCTTCACCGTACACAACCTCAGATGTGTAGTCATATGTACTAATTTTTTTGGCGACCGCTACGGTTTGCTGCGGTTCTTTCGCTTTCACAAACAACGCATCACCAAGCGGGTTACTTTGTTTATATAAACCTAGTTCATCTCCGAGAGATTCAATCAGCTTGTCCAGTTCCTCATCCTTCGATGAGTAAACGACTTCTGCAACGCCCTTTGTCGAACTGATTTTTTGTTGCAGCTCCTTAACGGTTGCCTCATCCGCTGCAGGATCTACCACTACTTTAATTTCAACATCGTTTTCGATACTTTCCGCTAATTGATTTAAGTTCATCATAATCACGATAAACACACCAACAAGTAAAAGCGTAACCGTCACGGCGCTAACCGATGCAAACGTCATCCAGCTGTTACGACGAAGGCTTTTCAAACTTTCGCGCATATGCCGGCCCAATGTTCTAGCCTTCATAGCCGTACTCACCTCCGTATTCATCACGGGTGATGAGTCCGCCTTCTACTGCGATGACACGATGCCTGATTGTGTTAACAATTTCCCTATTATGGGTGGCCATGACAATTGTCGTGCCGCGAGCATTAATCTGTTCGAAAATCCTCATGATCTCCCATGACGTTTCAGGGTCCAAGTTTCCTGTCGGCTCATCGGCAATCACAACTTTTGGAACGTTGACGATTGACCTTGCAATCGAAACGCGTTGCTGCTCTCCACCTGACAGTTCATTCGGAAACATCCGTGCCTTTTGTGTTAATCCTACGAGTCCAAGGACATCATTCACTTTTTTGCGAATTTCTGCTGGCGATTCCTCAATAACTTCAAGGGCAAATGCCACATTCTCGTAAACATTCAATTTCGGTAATAGTTTAAAATCCTGGAAAACGACGCCAATTTGCCGACGCAAATAAGGCACACGTTTGTTGCGCAGTGTAGCTAGGTTAATGTCGTTAATGATAATTTCTCCACTTGTCGCGGTTTCCTCACGATACATCATTTTGATGAACGTCGACTTCCCCGCACCACTCGGCCCAACTACATAGACGAACTCGCCTTTGTTAATTTCAATATTGATGCCATTCGCGGCAACCACGCCATTCGGATACTTCTTGTACACATTTTTCATTACAATCATGTTAAGACCACCTGAAAATAAATTTCCCTCTTTTTACCCAACAAGCCTATTATAACATGAATCAGAAACCTAAGCATTACAGTTGTGTATCAATTGGGCTTCACGATCCCGACGACAAACCTTGTTGCTAGAACCTTTTTTCACATAATAGGACTGCAAAACGCTCTTCCTTGTTCCATCCCACCCCAACAAGTCAAATTCTTTATTATCACACAGAAAAAAACCATTACCTGAGTTTCCCCGGTAATGGTTTCGTGTTCACACTTACTTTTTCTCAGAAAGCCATTTTGCGACTGCATTAGTTTCGTCATCGCTCAACTTAACTGGTGGCATGCCGCCTCTACCATTGACAATTACATCATGAATTTCTGTTTCAGACAAACGTGATCCAACATCAGTTAGTGATGGAGCATTACCTTGTCCTTCAAGGTTTCCACCGTGACACATGATACAACTGCTTTTCACCACTGCTTCTGGATCCACTGCAGCTGTCTCACCGCCAGCACCTGCTTGTTTGTCTGTTTCTTTGTCCGTTTTAGCGCCGCCACATGCCCCAAGGACAAGTACAGCACCGAACATCACCGCTAAAAGTTTATTCTTCATGTTCTTACCTCCTCGTGAATTGACGAATTCCACATATAAGTATACCAAAATCACCCGCGGATACAAAAAACTTCCGTACCTGAATCACCTACCCACAGTTTAAAATTAAACAAAACCATGACAAACGCAGACAAGCCAACGTAATCATGAATTGTTCCAACTTTGTGAACGCGATCATTCAGCCCATGAGATGAAGATAATGGTTCTGTTTACGCCTCTATTATGTAGTATACACACATTCCGTACTTCTAAAACATGCTCCAAACGAACACCATATTTTCCTAATACAAAAAGAAAAAGCACACCGCGAAGTGCGCTTCTCTTTCATTCGGCCATTACGAAATACGTGAACGTAAATACGCATTGATGAACAAATCGATGTCGCCATCCATCACTGCGCCAACGTTTCCTGTTTCCGCACTCGTCCGGTGATCTTTCACCATAGAATACGGGTGGAAAACGTAAGAACGGATTTGGCTGCCCCAACCGATTTCTTTTTGATCGCCTCGAATTTCAAGAAGACGTGCTTCCTCTTCTTCCACTCGAATTTGGTAAATTTTAGCCTTCAATAAATTTATTGCACGCTCACGGTTTTTGATCTGTGAACGTTCTGTTTGACACGTTACAATCGCACCCGTAGGAATATGCGTCATCCGTACAGCGGAATCCGTCGTATTGACGTGCTGACCACCCGCACCACTTGAACGGTATGTGTCAATTTTGACGTCTTCCATCTTAATTTCTACATCAACGTCGCCTTCAAATTCAGGCATTACTTCAATAGAAGAGAATGACGTATGGCGGCGGCCTGATGAATCAAATGGTGAAATACGAACAAGACGATGAACGCCTTTTTCCGCTTTCAAATAGCCGTAAGCATTATGCCCTTTAATAGACAACGTCACCGACTTCACGCCCGCTTCGTCACCCGCTTGGTAATCGAGTGTCTCCACTTTGAACCCGCGCTGCTCTGCCCAACGTGTATACATACGTAGAAGCATGGATGCCCAGTCCTGAGATTCCGTACCACCTGCACCTGAATGCAATTCCAGAACCGCATTGTTTTTATCGAATTCATCGCTTAACAGCATTTGCAATTCGAAAGCTTCCATCTTCAACTTGAATTCCTTTAACTCTGCGCCAAGCTCTTCTTGCATCTCCGCATCGAATTCTTCACGTAATAATTCGAGCGTCATTTCCAAGTTTTCTTGCTCGTCAGTGAGCTCCGTATAGTCGCCAACGACATCTTTTAACGCCTTCGACTCGGCAATCACTTTCTGCGCACTGTCCTGGTTATTCCAGAATGTTGGATCTAACATAATTTCATCAAACTCTTGAATTCGTGCCTCTTTGTTTTCTAAGTCAAAGAGACCCCCTAAAGTCCGCTAATTTCTTAGCTGATTTGTCTAGCTCATTACGTACATCGGATAATTCTATCATTATTTATTCCTCCTGAAATTGGGTTGCCCCGGCGACTTACTCTTGACCGTGGCAGTTTTTATACTTCTTCCCGCTACCGCATGTACATAGGTCATTACGTCCGATGCTTACTGCACGCCGTACTGGTTTCTTCGTTACTTTTTCGCCATCCTCTTTCGGATTGACAGCCTGTGCTTTTACAACTTCTTCACGCTCAAGATTATTACGGATTTCTGCCTTCATGACATACTTAGATGCATCTGTTTCAATCGCAGCCAGCATCTCCTCGAACATCGCAAATCCTTCAGATTGATATTCACGCAACGGATCTGTTTGGCCATAAGCACGTAAGTGAATCCCGTGGCGCAATTGGTCCATCGCATCAATATGATCCGTCCACTTGGAATCGATAGCACGAAGTAAGACGACTTTTTCGAATTCGCGCATGCGCTCTTCTAGCATTTCTGCTTCTTTTTCGTCATAACGTTCCGTGACTGCCTGTTGGATCATTACCGTCAACTCTTCAGCCGATTTGCCTGTCATATCCTTCATCGTCAAACGATCTTCTGGTAACAAGTTTGCACCGATGAAATCCTCAAGGCCCTTCAGTTTCCAGTCTTCTTGTTTTTCTTCCATTGTATGCAGTTCAACCGCATGGTTGATAATATTCGCCAGCATATTTTCTAACACATCACGGACATTATCTGATTCTAACACTTCGTTACGCTCTTTGTAGATGATTTCACGTTGTTGACGTAATACATCATCATACTGTAGCAAACGTTTTCGCGAATCGAAGTTATTACCCTCTACCCGTTTTTGTGCAGATTCAACCGAACGTGACACCATTTTTGACTGAATTGGTGTCGTATCGTCCATACCAAGTTTTGTCATCATTGACTTCATTTGATCCGAACCAAAACGACGCATTAATTCATCTTCAAGTGAAAGATAGAACTGCGTTACACCTGGGTCACCTTGACGACCAGAACGACCACGAAGCTGATTATCAATCCGACGTGATTCATGTCGTTCCGTACCAATAACCGCAAGACCGCCTAGTTCTTGGACACCTTCACCCAATTTAATGTCCGTCCCACGTCCAGCCATGTTCGTTGCGATGGTAACAGAGCCTTTTTGACCTGCTTCCAAAATAATCTCCGCTTCTCGACCATGGTTTTTCGCGTTCAACACACTATGTTTAATACCATATTTCGTCAAGTACTTCGAAATAATTTCAGACGTTTCGATAGCGACAGTACCAACCAGAACTGGCTGACCTTTCGCATTCCGTTCTTTAATCTCTTCCGCAACGGCTTTATACTTGCCATCCATCGTTGAATAAATTAAATCCGCCCGGTCATCCCGCGCAATCGGACGATTGGTAGGAATCACAATAACATTCATATTATAAATATTACGGAATTCCTCTTCTTCCGTTTTCGCTGTCCCTGTCATACCGGAAAGCTTCTCATACATACGGAAGAAGTTCTGGAATGTAATCGTCGCAAGCGTCATCGTCTCATTCTGAACTTCAAGACCTTCTTTTGCCTCGATTGCCTGGTGAAGACCATCACTATAACGTCGACCTTTCATCAAACGTCCTGTAAATGAGTCGACGATGATGACTTCGCCTTCCTGAACAACATAGTCGATATCGATATGCATACTTGCAATCGCCTTCAAGGATTGGTTAAGCGCATGATTGAGCGTGACATGTTGCAAATCAAACAAGTTATCAATGCTAAATGCCTTCTCGGCTTTCTCAATACCGCTCTCCGTCAAGACAACACCTTTTGTCGATTCATCATAAGAATAATCTTCATCTTTTTTGAGTGTTCGCGTAAACATATTTGCCAAGCGATACAACTCAGCCGCTTTCGCTGCTTGTCCAGAAATAATCAGCGGTGTACGCGCTTCATCGATTAAAATCGAGTCAACCTCATCGATAACCGCGTAAAACAACGGGCGTTGCACTTTATGCTCATTGTAAAGCACCATATTATCGCGTAAATAGTCGAAACCGAGTTCGTTATTCGTACTGTATGTAATATCTGCACTGTACGCTTCACGTTTCTCTTCTTTCGATAAACTATTCAAGTTTAAACCCACAGTTAATCCTAAGAATTCATAAAGCTGTCCCATTTCTACAGCATCACGACTGGCTAGGTATTCGTTCACCGTCACAACATGCGCGCCTTTACCTGCAAGCGCATTTAAATAAACCGACAGTGTGGACGTCAACGTTTTCCCTTCACCTGTTTTCATCTCGGAAATATTACCTTCATGTAAAGAAGCCGCCCCAATGATTTGCACCCGGAATGGATGCATACCAAGTACGCGTCGCGACGCTTCACGTACAACTGCAAATGCTTCCACTTGAAGATCATCAAGCGTTTCGCCCTTTAAATAGCGCTCCTTGAATTCCTCCGTCTTCCCTGCCAGTTGAGCATCCGATAACTGCTCCATCTGTGGAGAAAGCATTTCAACCATATCCGCAATCTTGTCGAGACGTTTCAGATCCCGTTTATTCATATCAAACACTTTATTCAATACGCCTAGCATACAGGTCACATCCTCATTAGGTTCACTCTTCATTTTAACATTGTAAAATGCTAGGCGCAAATGGTCTAGCAAAACAGTTTCAGAAGATTTATATTTGCGCATGGGGTACTTTCCCCACACTTATTTCAAACGATAGTTAAAACCCCCAAGCAGCGTTCGCTCGAGGGTTTGAATTCTGCAAGATTTAGTTTGTTTCAATTAGGCCGTACTTACCATCTGAACGTTTGTAGACAATATGTGTACCATCCGATTCAGCATCTGTGAAGATGAAGAAATCATGGCCTAGCATATTCATTTGAAGAATCGCTTCTTCTTGATCCATTGGTTTCAAGTCGAATTGCTTTGTGCGAACGATTGGGAATTCGTTGTCCTCATCGTTTACTACTTCGCTATTCTTATCTTCACTTCTATTGACCGATGCAAAGAATGCAGCGACGCCTTCGCGTTCGCGGAACTTGCGATTTACTTTTGTTTTGTATTTACGAATTTGACGCTCAAGCTTATCGACGATTAAGTCAATTGATGCATATAAATCGTTATGACGTTCTTCAGCGCGTAGAGTCAAATTTTTCATAGGGATTGTGATTTCCACTTTTGTTTGTTTGTCATTGTACACTTTCATATTCACATTTGCTGTTGCTGTTTCAATCGTTTGTTCTGTGAAGTACTTTTCGAGTTTTTGAACTTTCTTCTCGACGTGTTCACGAATCGCCGGAGTCACCTCAATATTTTCACCGCGGATGTTGAAGTTTAACATATGAACTCCTCCTTTATTTGACCATACAGTACTATTCTACATCTACCCTATAAAGTCCTTCTAAAAACATTATTAATTTTAAAAATTTGTCGATTTGTGACTAATCCGCATACAGACGCTTGTTAACCCTCTAAAAAATATTTTCGAAGCACCGACAAATCTTGTGCTCCCCTACAATTTTCGTTCAAGCGCAGTAGCTTCATCCAAATCGTAACCACATATATTCACCACTATATGGCTATCACCACATGATTACGCCTGGAATATCAAACTGCGAAAAAAGTGTAACGCCTCTGGGCGAAGACTCTCCTTCACGAGGCTTCCCAAAAGTACACCTGAAGTATTCATCGAATTACGAAAGCGCCATTCCGCACTTTACTATTTTTTCATTAAAACGGCTTCTGCATGTGTTTCATCAATATACACCGCAATCTGTTGTTGCTCTTCCGTCAATTCCGTGAGCGTTGCATTCAATTCTTCAATAGCCGCCGTGCTTTGCTCAATGATTGCTGCAAACGCTAGCGTGCGCTCTCGAATGGATTCACTATCTAGTGTAATTCTGCTAAAGTCTTGGATAAACGCAGATAACTCCTTCTGCAAGACCATCATTGTGTCAACTAAATCTGCGAACGAAGCACTTGATTCATCTGCCACTGTCGTTTGCACGGCAACTTGTTGCAATCCATCGCCAAGCTTTTGAACGGCAAGATTGTTGTAACGATTTACTTCCATTAAATTCATATCAATTTTCTTCAATGTCTCATCTGTCAGGCTTGCCAATTTTCGTATTTCATCCGCCACAACCGCAAAACCTTTACCATGTTCGCCTGCCCGAGCCGCTTCAATCGATGCGTTCAGCGCAAGCAAATTCGTTTGATCTGTTATTTCTTTAATGGAGCTTGCAAACGTATTCGTTTCATCAATCTTACCCGTTAATACCGCAAAGGTTTCATGTAGCTCGGTAAAAAACGTAGAAAATGTGTCGATACTTTCTTTTAACTTTGACATGTTCACAGTGCCGTCACCCGCCTTGTGACCGGCTTCATTTGCTTGGATGACGATTTGGCCTAATCCCTCCGCAATGACTTGAACAGACGCGTACGTTCGCTCCGCGTTTTCTGCAATATCTGCAATATGATCCGTTTGTTGTTGACTGCTGGCGCTCACTTCGTGCACAGCGGCGAGCATTTCGCGCTGCGATGTGACAGATGTCTCCGTATTCGAACGAAGAAAGCCAAGATTAGCGGTAATCTTTTCGACAGCATGATCCAATTTTTCTGTTAACACTTCTTCCTCACGAACCTTAGACTCCTTCAATGCAATAAGTTGTTCCACATGCGCAAAGACCCGCCCATTTTGACGAACGAGCAGAAAAAGTAGCAGCCCCGAAAGAAGATACAAAATGACAAGATTCGTCCCACTTTCATGAACAAGGTCTGGTGCAACGAATATGAGATTATTCGTAATCACCGCGACTGCGCCTAATACAAAACCAAATGCCATCACCCGCATCTGCCCATGAATGGAAGCGAGCACCAAAATAAGAAAGATAATACCGAGGGTCCCAAGATTCGCTTCTGAGAAAAAGATAACGCCCATCGCAATGGCAAAATTCAAGATCAGAAATAGGTAAGGAAGCGCTCGCGACAATACCCCTACTTTTATGCTCAAACTATAGATTAGAATAGCCATTACAAAAGGAGTCGCAACGGGTAAAATAATAGCCATCGGCGACTGCAAGATCAGTTGTGCGATCAAGCCAAGTCCAGCCGCAAGCGCAAAGCCAATCATCATAATTCGATTTTTTCGAAGCCAGTCTTCCTGCTTCAATTGATCAATATTCATATTTTTTCTCTCCTTGAGGATCAACTAGTTTTATGGATGTAAAATGGGTGTGGACGGCTTGCTCTACTACAGTGAATGTCCTGTTCGTATAGTACCCTTTTAAAACACATGAAAAACCCGATAGAGTATAGTTCCCTACCGAGTTCCCTTTTATTGTTTCGTATCGTAAAACGTGCCATCACGCGCTACATTGCTGTAAGGATTGATGTAGTTTTTCATCGTCCCTTTTTTTGATTGGGCATCTGATATATCCATACGTATCTGGTTTGTAAACCATGCAAGCTTCTTCTGAACATCGTCTTCCAGAGCGACGAGTTCCTTACCAAATGCTTCTTCTCCAGTAGTGAATGGCGCAACAATATGCGCTTGTAACTTATCACGATCATCTAAAAGTCCTTCAATATGTAAAATCACGGCATCGCGCTGTTCTTCCGAAACCTCGCCTGACGTCAACGCCAACAACTTCTCCGTCACATCACGCCAAACGGTCATTGCCGGCCGAATCATATTCCATCCACGCTTCCATATTGCTTCTGCCGGTTAATCTGAATAACCTGTTTCCACGTATCCCGGAACTCCGTAATAATACTAGATGCTTCGTCGAAAAAAGCACTATCATTTTTAATGTTGCCGTCAATGAGACGACTATTTGCAAATTCGTAAAGAACGAGCATGTTTTTGGCAACTGGATAAGACGTGTCGAGTGTCAGCATGAGTTCAGAAATGATGGCCTGTGCTTTTTGGATCGACTTATTCTTCTCCTCGATCCTACCTTCTTCCAATGCTCTTTTCCCTTGTTCGATAAATTTCAAACAACCATTGTACAACATCAATGTTAGCTCACCAGGCGTCGATGTATTGACCGAGTTATTCTGGTAAGTTGCATATGGATTATTTATAGCCATTTTATATCTCCTTTTGTACTACATTATTACATACCGCCGCCAAGTGCACTCATGAGACCAGCCGATTGTGCGTTTGCGCGCTGAATTGCTTGCTCCATTGCCGTAAACTGTTTCCACAGTCGATTTTCAGTCAATTTCAGACGAGCTTCAAACCGAACGATTTGCTCATCCATATTTTTCATCGTGCTACCAAGCGTAAACGAATCATTACCTGCACCCACGCTTCCAGCACGTTTCGCAATCGATTTTTGGCCTTCATCAACGACACTACGGAATCGTCTTGCAAGTCCTTCCTCCCCCTGAACCGTACTCGACTTTGTGAAAAGCTCGGAAACTTTGTTTGGATCTTCCGCAATCGATTTTCGAAGTTTGTCGGCGTCAATAACAAGTTTCCCATTATCCTTGTAATCCTTAGACGTCGTGATGCCAATATCACTTAGACGAATTATCTCACCATCCGTCCCTTTGACCCCGCCATTCAATACGTCACGCATCTTGTTCAGCAAACTAGAAATTGTTGGGTCATTGCGAAGCGTTCCACTCATCGCTTTCTCTTCCCATAGTTTAATTTCATTTTCCGTCATATCTTTCTTTTCTTCAGCAGAAAGAGGCTGGTAATCACGATATTTCGACTCACGAATTTTACCGTTTAACTCTTCAATCATTTTATTGTAATCTTCTACAAATTGAACAACTGAATCCACAATTTTGTCTGTATCTGCGGTCGAACTGAATGTCACATCAGCCGTTGTGACTTGTTTTAAGTTTATTTCAAAACCGTTAATTAGGAACGTGTTGGATGGACGCGTAGTTTCAAGACCATTAAATGTGAATGTCGCATCTGCACCTGGTTTCCCATTTACACCGACTAATTTCATTGTGCCCGGAATAGCCACATCCATATTACCAGTCACACTAATTGGGCCTTCACCGCTATTCTTGGCAGTCATTGCAATTTTACCAGTTTGTGAATCGAAAAATGCATTCACCCCAGTTTGTTTATTGATTTTTTCAAGCAATGACTTTAGTGTATCTTTATCTGGATTGAATTCAACTTTACCATCGCCAACTGGAGCCCCTGGTGCCGTAATAATAATTTCCGAGCCAGTAATTCCAAGTTCCTTCAAAGTGGAATTTTCTGTTTTTCCGCCAGTCATTTCGATTTTACCTTCGCTTTGCAACGTCGCTTGAGTAGCTAAATTCTTTATCGAAATTGTCCCTGAAAAATCTGATGTCGCGTTTATGCTTTTGATACTAACCGCATCCGGATTAGAGTTACTTACACTTTTCGCCGTAAACGTACTTTCACGCATCATTGTATCGAATATTTTATTACTTGTTGCTTTCAAATTACGGTTAATGCTACGGTAATCATTCAATTGCCATTGTAGATATTGCTTTTTTTGTGTAATTTTATCGAGCGGCATACGATTTGCTTTCATTAAATCTTTAATAATCGTTTCTGTATCCATTCCGGATACCATTCCACCAATTTTCATATTCCTTCACACCTTTCCCTTTAAATTTTTTCGTCTACGAGCAAGCCGACGAATTCGCGCATCGCTGCATGGATGTCCATCAGTTTCTTTGAAGGAATCTCCCTAATCACTTCGTCGGTTGTCGAATCGACTATTGTTACATAATATTCATTTAGCTTATCGTGAAACTTAAAACGTAATTGCGTATTCGCACTTGCTAAAAATGTATTCATACTATCCGTCAATTGCCTTGCTTTATCTGCCGGCATTTTCTGTTCTTGGTTAACTTGCGGCTGTGCTTTTTCGACAACTGCTTGTACAGGTGCTACTGATACTTCCTTGTCCGTAGCTACTTTTTCTACTGGAACGTTTGCTTGATGCGTCACAGCTCCACTATCCATACGCCCTACCATACCCTAACCTCCCTGTTCTCGAGAACTTCCATTACGATTTATATCGGCAAGTGTAAAAGGAAGTTGAGGAAGTTGGGAATAAAAAGTATTGAAACGCTAACAAAACTATTTACAGATCCAGCTTTAAAACCCTGTTCAACTTCTTGGTAACTTTATCCATAACTAAACAAGTACATCTACAAGCCGAAATATTTATTAGGAACACAATTTTATAAAAATGAAAGAGAAGGTGGTAACTATATATGTTTAAATCTGTCAAAACAAAAATCATCCTCACCGTCATGGTGTTATTCCTAATTGGGATCGCCTCGATGACAACGATCAGCAGTACACAAGTCAAAAATACAACCGAAAAAAGTGCGATTGAATCGAGTGTAGCGCTCATCAATGAAATCAGCTTCGCCATGGAAAACTTCCTGGGGCAGTACGGCAAAGGCATCGGACAGTTGTCCTCGACGCCGACTGTAACAGAATTCAAACTTCCCAGTGAAGACACTTTGACACACAATCCCGTCGCAAATCTCGAAAAAGAATTTGAGCATTTCCTTGGCTTCTATGAAGATGTAACATCCGTCTATTTAGCGCTACCTACTAAAGAAGTAGTTATCATGCCTCAAGCTGATCTCGGGGCCGACTTCGACCCGACTACGCGCGAATGGTATCTTAATGCCATTGCACATCCTGACGCTGTCCAATGGTCTTCACCATACACCGACTCGGCTACTGGTGAATTAGTCATCGCTGCATCCAAAGCCGTCCAGTCAAATGGTGAAATCATTGGTATTCTCGCACTTGATATTCAACTTACGGCACTTAGTGAAAAAGTAGCAGCTAGCGATGTTGGGTATGCTGGCTTTCCAATGGTGCTGGATACAGACGGGAACATCATTGCTCACCCCTATGATGCCGGGAAAAATTATATGAATTACACTTTTATCGCAGACTTATATAAAGAAGGAAACGACCACGGCGTCTCTTATTACGAAGCCGATAATATCAACTTTGTAAATGTCCACACCACGTTACCAGGACTTGGTTGGAAGATTTCCGCTGTCTTCCAAGAAAATAATATAAATGCTACGGCAAATAATTTACGCACCTCAATGATTATCGTCGCACTAGTTACGTTGCTCGTTATCTTCGCTGCTTTATACATCATGATTAGTCGAACTATCAAACCACTTGGTCAATTAAATTCACTGATGGATTCTGTTTCACAAGGTGATTTGACGGTTCGTTCTGACATTAAAACGAAAGATGAAATCGGTGAACTTGGCCAAAATTTCAACACAATGATCGACAATATGAATGCCATTATCACCGTCGTCAACGACTCTGTCTCAAATGTTCGTGCCAGTTCTGAAAGTTTGAGTGCAGTCGCAGAAGAAACCAATGCTTCAAGTGAAGAAGTCGCACATGCAGTAAATGAAATTGCTCACGGCGCATCAAGATCCGCCGAAGATGCAGAAATCGTCACAGAACGTGCTGATTTACTTGGTCAGCAAATTAACGAAATCACCACAAAAGCTGAAGTTATGTCGGACATCGCAACCAAAGCCAGTGACATGAATACCAATGGACAAGGTCAAATGCAACAACTGAAACAATCATTTGGTGACTGGGAAACCAATTTACAAGCCATGTCCGAAGTCATTGGCACGCTCGAAACTAAAGTGAAAGCAATCGGTGGCGTCATGGAAACCATCACTGAAATTTCATCACAAACAAATCTACTTGCACTAAATGCCAGCATTGAAGCTGCACGTGCAGGCGAACACGGCAAAGGGTTCGCAGTTGTCGCAGAAGAAGTGCGGAAACTGGCCGAACAATCGGCTCGCTCTACCGAAGAAGTAAAAGTGACTGTTCAAGAATTGCAAGCAGAATCTAGGTTGGTTACCCAGCAAATGAACGACACACGCGAAAACTTCCAACGTCAAGGAACTGTCGTCAACGATACCGAAATCACTTTCGGTGAAATTTCTACCCTAATGGCGGACATGCAAGATTCCATCGATGCAGTCTACGGAGAAATTCAAAAAGTCGCGACACACAAGGAAGACGTCTCCGAAACCATTCAAACAATGGCAGCAACTTCCCAGGAAACTGCCGCTGCTTGTGAAGAAGTAAGCGCCTCGACAGACGAACAACTTCGCGCCATTCAATCCGTAACAGATGCCGCGGAAACATTGACGGGGTTAAGTGAGGAATTGAGTTTAGCTGTAAATCGTTTTAAAGTTTAATGAATCAGAAAAAACCGCTTAGGATAAGTGTCTAAGCGGTTTTTTGTATATCATTCACAATCGATAGTTCTTATTCTACTGAAGATGAAACCTTATCCATCTGCCTAAACTTCGGAAAACCAATCAGTATCGCAATCACGCAACAAATCCCCATTAGAATGGGATAAAACGAATAAAACATAATACTCACCGGTGAGATGGCAGCTAATCCAGCTGCGGCGAGTAATTGTGCACCATAAGGTAAAATCCCTTGCCAACAACCTGAGAACGTGTCCAACAAACTGGCTGACTTTCTAGGATCCACACCATATTCATCCGCAATACTCTTCGCTAATGGCCCAGTAATAATAATTGCTATCGTATTATTCGCAGTCGCTATATCTGCCACACTGACCAAACTTGCAATCCCAAATTCGGCTCCTTTTTTCGTTTTGATTTTACTCGTGATAACACGTAATAAGTAATCAATACCACCGTTATGTTGAATAATCCCCACAATACCGCCGATTAAAATAGCGACAATCGCTAAATCCTCCATTGTCATAACCCCATCAGCAACCGCCTGCAAGAGGGTACTCACATGATAGGAGCCATCCAGCAGTCCAATCACTCCTGCAAAAATCGTTCCACCAACCAACACAACCAACACATGTGCCCCAGATAGTGCTGCCACTAAAACAGCAAGATACGGCAGTATTTTTACCAACTCAAACGGATACTCACCGACAAGGTCTGCTGCATGTCCACGTGTAAGAATGCCAAGAATAATCAACGTTAAAATCGCTGCAGGTAGCACAATCATAAAATTGACCTTGAACTTATCTTTCATTTTCGTATTCTGGGTCCTAACCGCTGCAATGGTCGTATCCGAAATCATCGATAAGTTGTCCCCAAACATTGCACCGCCAACTACTGTCGCCATTGCCAAAGCCACCGGGATACCCGTTTCACTTGCAATGCCTACGCCAATTGGTGCCAATGCGACAATGGTTCCCATCGATGTCCCCATCGATATGGAAATAAAACAACCAATCACAAACAAGCCAACCATCAACAAATTTGCTGGCAATAACGACAAGCCAAGATTCACTGTCGATTCAACTGCCCCCATGCCCTTCGCAACTCCTGCAAAAGCACCCGCTAAAATAAAGATCACAGCCATTAAAATAATATTTGGATGACCCGCACTCTTAGTAAAAATATCAACCTTTTTACTAAACGTTTCTTTTCGATTCATCATCAACGCAACTGCAGCAGCAATAAGTATGGCAACGTTCAACGGCATACTCGAAAAGTCTTTTGTCAAAATACCTGAACCGATAAAAAGGAATATAAAAACAACTAACGGCAAGAACGCAACAAGACTTCCCTTTTTCACTTCATGTTTTGACATGTAAATCCTCCATTCCTCTCTAAAAAGTTCTATGTATCATCTTTCCTTCGAAGTTAACGAACTGGGCTACCTTGCCTAACCGACGGAATCATTACTATTTTCGTAATCTTAATTCAAAAGGGTTTACTTTTATGTAGGTAATGTGATATTTTAAGAATAAGCTGAAAATAGATATATGCTTGTTAGTACTAATTTACGAAATGATGACCCATTTGAGGTTTCAGTACATAAGTACCCAGAAAACAGTATAGCACAAAATAGAGCCCTTCAATCGAGATATGTACTCGTTTGAAGGGCTATTTTAATAATTTCATCAAAATTTAACCATTATCACTTTCAAAAACTACGTAAAATCATATTCCTTTGACCCTGTTAACGTTTTAATCCTTTCCCCCCATTAAATACTCAACTGATCCCGTGTGGAAGATATATAATTCATGCAAAGCCCGGCTTGTGGCGACGTATGCGAGTTTACGATCGTAATCAGTTGCTTTGTATTCACTTAGGTCTGCAATAATGACGCAATCGAACTCGAGGCCTTTAGCATCACCAGGTGTTGTTAGTACCACTTTAGATTTAATTTGACGTTGGTCAGTTTGTATTGCCGCTTTTAAACCAACTGGCAGATTGCGTTCTAGTTCCTAGGTTGCTTCGAACGTCTTTGCAATAATCGCAATTGACTCTAAATTTTCAGCATGTTTCAAAATGTCCTTAACAAGTAGTTGAATACGATTTACCAATAACTCTTTCGTCGTAGACACTCACTTTACATTCTTCCCATCGCGATAAGGTCTTGTTCTTCTTCGTGATCTTCATGTATCGTTTGATAATAATCAGGCTGCACGAGATTTATGGATGATTCGCATAAAAGAAAAAATTTCAGGTCTTTTCCGAAGCGAAGAATGTGCAAAAGCTCTCTTTATCATTCGCTCCTTTTTTTCGACAGCACAAAAGAGAGATGAGCGATTATTAGATGTACTTCAATAAGTACTAGAAAGGTTATATATCCTACGTTAAAAAAGATTGCTTTACGCAGTCTTTTTAGCATGCCCTGAGTAGTTACGTTTAATTACATAATAAAAAAATTGGCTCTTCTCTCAATTGACGAAAGGCGAAAAAGCAAACACAATCGTTTATAGTATCGTAGAAACTGCTAGAGAAAATCCGTTAAATCCGTTGATTTACTTAACCCACGTATTTGAACAGCTACCTTTAATCGATCTGAAGGATTCCAAAGCGCTCGAACAACTGCTTCCATGGACGAAGACCCTTCCAAAAGAATGTCACGTTCCGATTAGAACTAAATAAAGCATATTATAAGCGCCCCCTGAAGTGACAGGTGGGCGCTATTTGACACTTACATCGCAATAACTCACGCCAGTTTGTCCGTTGTTGCTATCAGCTCTCAACAGATCATTGTTAATTTGTCTTGTCGCTCAGGGAAAGCACCTCCTTCAATTGATATGTCCATCGTGCCAGGAGGTGGTGCAGGTGAATACGCGTTGTTTGATTGTTGGCTTACCTTACTTTTAACTCCTCACAAGCACAACCATATGCGCAAGCGTCGTATAACCATGCTCTCTCATCAAGTTCTCGACATTCTTCAAATAGGCCGTATTATGATCAATGGTCTTCGAATACGATTGAACCAGCTTCACGACCAAGTCAGTAGTCAATCCCTCATGATATTTTGCCATGCCAATTAAGTGCAGCTTGATCAAAGAGAAATTGATAACGAGCATTGCAAAACTGTCTGTCACAGTCTTCTTATCGAATGGGAATAAATTCATAAACACATAATTCACTAAGTAATTCTCTAATATGTACTCATGATCCTCGATAAACGGTTTATAATACATTTCATATGCATCTTGATAGTGCTGAATCACTTCCGTATCCTGAACACCACCATTCAAGTCAAGCCCCTTTACCATCTCATCCAAACATTCAGCATATCGCCGACTAGTTATCGGACTTGTCGTTCGGTATTTAATCAAACTTTTACACAAGCTGATTTGAAAGGAAATGTTTGCGGGAAGCTGATTAATTGAGTCTATGAAACCTTTATTATTTATGTTTCTGTCAAACTCCTGGATGAGAGTAAGCATCTTTTCACTTTTATTACTTGCATCCAGTTCGTCGAATTTTTTAAAGAACAAACCTAAAATGATCAATCGATTTTCAATCGAGATCGTTCGATTTTGCAACGTTCTGATTGTAAATATTCTCAAGTCCCAGAATAACCCCTGCTGCTCTTTCGACATGGAATTCATTTTCACAAACCCTTTTGTATCGGCCGGTTCCACATCCTGAACAAATTCAATCCCCCGTTCATTCAACAAGACAAGCCTTGCTACTTCTGGACAAGATAATGTAGCCGTTTTCTCGACTACCCCATCGATAATATTCAACTTTCTCGGGTACATAGCACATGTATTCGATAGAAATTCGGGACCCAGTTCTTTCTGTATCGTACATAACCGGTCTTCATCCAGAAGCGTACAGCTCCCTACCTCATCCATTTTTATTTTTGCATATGCACCATTCGAACCAGCCGACCGATTTCGTGTCACATTTTCTTTTAGGAGAGGCTTCATTTCAGGGTGTTTCGTACTTCTATATTTGTTAAAGGTGTCTTTATCGACCATCACTTTCCAGCCGGCACAACATGTATCTTCGCAAGCTGAACCGATACATTGGAACTGGTTCATATATTCTGGGAGTATGATTTCCCTTGTCTGTTCTTTCATTCGTTTGCACCTTCTTAAATTATTAATAAACGGATTATCAGTTTACTCTTCCCTACATAAAGCCCCATGGTTTGAACGCTATGGAATAAAGTCCTCACCCAATTAATGCAGATTTGGCCTAATTCCCTGTTCATCATTCGTCTTTTTAATTGCTATTTCGAATGCTTCAAAGTTTTGTATCAACCGATCTCGTAGAATATTTCCAGTCTGCATATAATTATTTTTTTCTACAGCTTGTCCAAGTTGCATAAGTATTTCTTGCATCTCATTGGATAGGCTTACATACGATTCCCAATTTGCAAGACGTTCTTCGCTGCGGCCTATTAGCGTAAGCATGTCATACAACCACTCTACTCCCCCGAAAAGTAATTCATAGTCGGTCCATGTTTGCGATGTCGGATTGCTGTGAAAACCTTCTGACAGTATAACAAGCTCGGGTCCTACTCGCTTTAGGTAGTCTTCTGCGGAAAGGTGGATATCGTTCATAAATTCTTTTTCTGTTTTTGCAATTACTTCTAGTTTCGTAATTCCATCTAGATTCAAGTTCAGATATTCTTCATGATCTTCATATATTTCTTTACCATCGACGATGAAGTGGCTGAAGAAATAACCATTCACTAGTAACTCATTTATTTTCTCAATAATTTCATCCGCAGATGGTTGCTTTTTATATTGGATTTGTTGTTGTCCCAAAACAAGTTCCACAATGTACGCCTCCAATAATCTATTTAAGAAAGTATAGCGCTTCTATATACTTTATATCGGTTATATTTCGTGATATTCAATTACGTTTTTTCTAGTAGATTTAGCTAAAATAAGAACATATGTTCTCGACCGAAAGAGGGATTTTCGTGACAATTGCGTCTGGGAAGTTTCAAAATTTTATTTGCGGAAAATTACTTGGTAATGGTGGTATTACGAAACAAGAGGGCAGAAAACCGCGATTTCAGTTTATGCATCGGGTAGAGGATTATGGATGGACAGAACACTGCAATGAGCAATTAAAAGGAAAGATTCCACTAAACCCGCCAACCTATCGAAAAGTGAAGGACCCACGGCTACGATAAGGGTATTCAGAAAGTTTTTCGTTCAATCAAGAACTGAGGAAGTGGTCACGCAGCTTTATGCGCAATGGTATCCTAACGGAAAGAAAAGTTTGCCCTTTGACTTCATTGAACATTATCTTAATGAGCGAGCACTAGCATGGTGGTATCAGAACGATGGTCATTTAAAGTTGAGCAATGGTATTGTCAACAAAATTATTCTATCGACCGATTGCTTCTCAATCGAAGAAAATGCACAGCTCATTCAATTACTTTTTGATTGATTCAAACTTTGTTTTCTGATAGATGGCCAAAACCGTCTTATTTTGTATGACCAATTTCAAATCATTTACTTTCTTCATCTTGTGTCTTCCTAGCTTCATGAATCGATGAGTAGAAAGTCGTTACCTGAACAACCCATACGTACAATCGCAAAAAGGACGACTATACATCTACCTGCAAAATACATGTTGAGCAAACCCACAGCTGAAATCAATGAACAATTGAATCATCTTAGCTCATTGTTTAGCAACGATACTGGAGTAGTATGCATCGAGACAACCTTGCGGCATTCAATCCGTTTCTAGAGAATAAGGAAGATATGAAAAATTATCAGCTTATCATTAATGACGATCATCGAAATACCCTTGCAAAAATCCGACAGCAGACGGGGTTAACGATTAGTGCGCTAACTGAATATTGTTTTAGGGAACGAATGGTAACAACTGAAAATTCTAGGTTGTATTTGGTTGAATAAATTGATTGTATACCCCTATTTTTTAGTTCCCCCACCTCACTATCAACACTATCTGTTTCGATTTCTTCCTTAGAGAAAAGTGCTGCCAAATAAACAAAATCCCTACTTTTAATAGAAGTAGGGATTTTGTTTATTTGATATCAAGTACGGTCTTTTTGGCATGTCCTGAGTAGTTACTACACTTGATTTGATGTATCCGCGTAAACAAACCATTTATTAATCGACATTATTGGATGACTGTGATTTCCGCAGACGCAGCCAAGCCTTCGTACTTGCCTGTTAACGTAATCACTTGACCGTCTTTTGCACTACTTGACATTTTCATTTGTCGGGCAGCTCTATCGATGGTCAAATAAGTATTTGAGCGGGTATATGTTCCGGATGATGTCACCACTTCTTCACTTCCGTCACTTAAGATTGCGATGAGTTCGTACACCGCTGTTTCACCGGGTTTCATGTCCAACTTCGTTTCTTTAAAGTAGATACTTGTTGGCTTTACGGAACCATCCTTGACTGTTATTTCCGCAGTCGCTGTCAAGCCTTCGTACTTGCCTGTTAATGTAATCACTTGACCGTCTTTTGCACTGCCCGACATCTTCACTTGTTGGGTAGCACTATCGATGGTCAAATAACTATTTGAACGGGTATACGTTCCAGATGACGTGACTTCTTCTTCACTTCCATCACTCATAAGCGCCATTAGTTGGTAACCTATCGCTTCACCTGGTTTCATGTCCAACTTCGTTTCTTTAAAATAGATATTTGTTGGCTTTGCGGAACCATCCTTGACTGTGATTTCCGCAGTCGCCGTCAAGCCTTCGTACTTGCCTGTTAATGTAATCACTTGACCGTCTTTTGCACTGCTCGACATCTTCACTTGTTGGGTAGCACTATCGATGGCCAAATAAGTATTTGAACGGGTATACGTTCCTGATGACGTGACTTCTTCTTCACTTCCATCACCCATAAGCGCTATTAGTTGGTAACCTATCGTTTCACCTGGTTTCATGTCCAACTTCGTTTCTTTAAAGTAGATACTTGTTGGCTTTACGGAACCATCCTTGACTGTGATTTCCGCAGTTGCCGTCAAGCCTTCGTACTTGCCTGTTAATGTAATCACTTGACCGTCTTTTGCACTGCTCGACATCTTCACTTGTTGGGTAGCACTATCGATGGTCA
>NZ_JBIWFE010000001.1:79592-112105 GCF_044762865.1 Sporosarcina sp. NPDC096371 | reverse complement strand
AATAGATACTTGTTGGCTTCGCAACACTATCAGTAACTGTGATTTCCGCAGTCGCCGTCAAGCCTTCGTACTTGCCTGTTAATGTAATCACTTGACCTTTTTTTGCACTACTTGACATTTTCATTTGTTGGGCAGCTCTATCGATGGTCAAATAAGTATTTGAACGGGTAAATGTTCCGGATGATGTCACCACTTCTTCACTTCCGTCACTTAAGATTGCGATGAGTTCGTACCCCGCCGTTTCACCGGGCTTCATGTCCAACTTCGTTTCTTTAAAGTAGATACTTGTTGGCTTTACGGAACCATCCTTGACTGTGATTTCCGCAGTTGCCGTCAAGCCTTCGTACTTGCCTGTTAACGTAATCACTTGACCGTCTTTTGCACTGCTCGACATCTTCACTTGTTGGGTAGCACTATCGATAGTCAAATAAGTATTTGAACGGGTATACGTTCCAGATGACGTAACTTCTTTTTCACTTCCGTCACTCAAGATTGCGATGAGTTCGTACCCGGTCGTTTCACCAGGTTTCATATCTATCTTTGATTCCTTAAAGTGAATACTCGTCGCCTCGGGTAATCCCGTAACATTTAACAACATTTCCACACTTTTACCCGAATTGGTAGCTGTAATGGTAACCTTTCCACTTTTCGCATCAGAAGGAATTGAAACTAAACCTTCTGAATCCACTTGTGCAATAAGTTTATTGGATGAAGTATAAGTCGTTCCAGAACTCGATTTTGTAACATCTTTTGTCGATCCATTACTCATAAAGGCTTTTACAATTAACTGTAAACTGTTATCACTTAAAGACAAGTTTTCTTCATTTGGAGATATAGCTAAGCTTTGTACAGTAGGTTTAGTGACCTGTATAGTAACTTCTGTTTCCAAACCTTCATAACTCACCTTTATAACCGCAACTCCTGTAATATTCTCTGAATTCACCGTCACTAATCCATCTTTTGACACAGTTACTAAAGTTGGGTTTGAGCTAGTATAGCTGATTCCACTACTAGATGAAGTTATATCTTTCCGCCCACCTGCATTCACTTCTATCACATTGATTTGTTGTTGTTGACCACTAGAAAGATTCGTCTTTAAAGGCTTCGCTTCTAATTGAATGTCGTTTGAACCACCGTTTATAGTTATCCATATAGACTGCGTAATCTCTCCGTATGTAACTGCGATATTTACTTTGCTGCTCTTGGCTTTATCATTCACCTTAATAAGTCCTGTTTTACTGATTGTCACAGCAGCAGGATTTGAACTTGTATATTGTGTAATTGCATCCGCAGTGATATCCCGTTTAGTCCCATCTGTATATCTTAAATTAGGCTTAAGTTGATACGTATCGCCAGATTGCAAATCCAATTTCTCTATAGATTCAATAGCGTTTGGTACTCCTGGGGAAACAGTAACTTTTTCTTTAACCCTAAAATAATAATTTTCAAAATCGCCCGTCGAGTTCATGTAATAAGCTGTCTTGCTATTGCCTCTATTGTCTCTTAAACTAATAGAGCTTAATTTCCAAATCCCATGTTCATCGTATTTATCAATAATAATTTTTGCCTCATATGCGTTACCGACTTTATAAAATAATAGGTCAAACATTTTACCACTCGGTCGCGCATATCGACCACTTATTGAAGATACTCCCGATATCATATCCATTGGTTCCACAGTGTATTTTACTTCAGCATAATTAGCAGAAATCTGGGAAACCTCTCTTTTCATATATTTTAGAGTCGGAGCCTCATGATCTGGAGTTGTTCCACTAATAATAACATCACTCTGTTTTAAAGTAACAGTTCCATTACTTATTTGAGAATCCCGATTATATGTCATAGAATTCCCTGCAAAATCTTCTACTATTACCGAAATTAACTCATAAGTTCCTAAGTCATCATACTGTCCAATAGTGCTAGTTCCAGAAAAGGTATCAGTACCGGCCTGTTGGTATAAATAAATAGGTAGAGTGCTCCCAGATGGTTTCTTATAAGTTGCACGTATTGATGCTATTCCAGAAAAATTATCCGTCGCCTCAACGGTAAGTTTAATGCTTTCTCTGTTTGCCACATTATTAGATTGTACAAAAATATTTTGAATAACCGGCTTTTCAACATCAAGGGTTGTTCCAGATATCATTACATTTCCGTGTTCTAAAGTTCTATTTATTCCGTCAACTGAAGTATAACTGGTATATGCTTTTCTATTTCCCGCTTTATCAACGAGCTCTATAGAAGTCAGGGTCCAATGTCCTGGTTCATCATAAGGTTTTACTATATGAGACCCAAAAAAGGTATCGGTATCGGTATTGGATTGTCTGTTCAGATTGATGGTAGCCATTTTACCAGATGGCTTTTTATAATAAGCTGTTGCAGTATTTACTCCAGATTCATTATCCGTTGCAACTACAGATAGTTGAATTTTCTCTCCAGCCTCTACTGTATCAGATTGGAGAGTCATATCTGTTAAAATAGGAACTTCAAAATCAGTTTGCTTTAGTACTTCACTCACATCTAGATTTATTTGAGAGTAATCGAACGTATCATCAGAGTTGACTGTAGTAGAATGATATACTCTCCTTTCATTATCTTTTTTGTCCACAACAAAAATATTATTTACTATCCACTCTCCTTCTTCATCCTTTTGCTCCGCGGTTATAGTTGCTTCATATTTATTCGTTGAAGGATTAATAATGAAATTAAATGTTTTAGTTGCCCCACTCGGCTTTTTATAAGTAATATTTGCACTTTTTACACCCGAACCATCATCCCCGTCTGAAAGGTCAGCTATTACTTTTACAGGTGTAGAAGGTGTAAGTTTCTCATTCGTAACTTGTACATCGGTTACTATAGGCGCTACCAAGTCTGGAGTAGGATTTTCAATCTCTATATCCAAATCTTTAGTGTCTATATCCAATCCTCCTGCAACGGCATCCATTCTAGGGAATATTAATAAAAGTATAGAAAAAATGATAACTAATTTAAAGCTTTTCTTTGTAAACATACTACCCCTCCATATAGGTATATTATACTGTGTTTTTGCTATAAAGAAAGACTCTAGGTTTCCCTAGAGTCTTTCTAAAATTCATAATTAAGACGTGATTAACGTAGAAGTTGAAGTACGCCTTGTGGTTGTTGGTTAGCTTGTGAAAGCATTGCTTGTGCTGCTTGAGTAAGGATGTTGTTCTTCGTGAAGTCCATCATCTCTTTCGCCATCGTGCGAACATTTACTTTCATAAATGACTAGACTATATCTTCACCCTTCGATTACTCGGTAGGGGTCGGGCGCTTCGGATTCACAAGGTACTCAGTCTTATGTTTCCTATGGGTTTCATCATCATGGCTTACGCTGTAGATGGTACACCCTAGTCGTTGAACCTTCTCCACTCTTTCGAGACAGGAGCTTGGCTGCTGATTGCCCAATCTTTTCTTTTCTCAAACCTTCACATATGCCGTTTCCAGCTCTGTTGTGGCAAGAAAAGCTCTAAGGGTTTTCCAGCAATTCACCCGATCGTACTCACTAACCGTTACCAGTTAGGACGACTGTGTCTGCCACTGCTTACGCAGCTAAGACATAATCCACGTCACGGATACGTGACTCAGAAGCTGTTAGGTTTTCATGCGTTGTGTTTAAGTTGTTAATTGTGTGCTCTAAACGATTTTGTTGTGCACCGTATGTTGCACGTTGAAGATTAATTTCTTCAATCGCCGCATCAATGTCCCCTACAGAACTATCTTTATCTAATAAAGCAGTGTTTGTAAGTGTAGCTGCTGCAATCGTTAATTTTACACTTGCATCTTCAGTTACTGTAATATCAACTGCTGTAGCAAAAACTTCTTTTCCATTGAATTTTGTAGTATCAATAATATTATTAATTTCATCAGTCAAAGAAGTCATTTCCAATTCAATATTGGTAACGTCTTCAGTATTGTAAGTGCCATTCTCTTTTTGAACTGCAAGTTCTTTCAATCTAAGCGCCATAGAAGACACTTCGTTTAAAGCACCTTCAGCCGTTTGCAGGTATGAAATACCATCTTGGCTATTTTTAGAAGATTGTTCTAGTCCACGAAGCTGACTGCGCATCTTTTCAGAAACAGATAGACCTGCAGCATTGTCGCCAGCGCGGTTAATGCTAAGACCTGATGAAAGTTTTTCCAAGTTTTTTGAAGCTGCGTTGTTATTTACATTTAGTTGACGGTGCGTGTTAAGTGCTGCGATGTTGTGGTTAATTCTCATTTTTAATTTCCTCCTTGAGTGTGTGTTGGTTCACATCCATGTGAACCGAGATTTGGTTGTTGCTCACGGGGTAAAGGGCCGGCCGAACTCTTTACTGCCGCTTACAATAGTTATATCGGACAAGTGCATGAAGTGTTTAGCATTTTGTTTAAAATTCTTTTAAACTATTTTATACTGTTAAAAGATATTCAATCTTGCTACGTTAATTGTAAACAGACGGGTGCCAGGCACTGCTACAATTCGCGGAAAAACGCGAATTATTTCAGTGATCTGGCACCCGGAAGCATAAACTATTAGTTTTTCTTTGTAAGTTGTGAAAAGAGTGCTGTATCTAGTGTTGTTGCTTCTGTGTTTGATTCGGATACTGATAGGACAAGTTCTCCGCGTAGGATGTCGATGGATTTAGGTGCTTCGATGCCGATGCGGACTGTGTCGCCTTTTACTTCGAGTATACGGATTTCGATGTCGTCGCCGATTTTGATGGTTTCGTTTGATTTTCGGGAGAGTACGAGCATGGGTTACGCCTGCCCTTCTGTTGCTGTGACTTGGGTTCCGATTGAGTGGCGCATGGAGAATGTGTTGTCATTTAGGATCATTTGTTTTGCTTTATTTGTGTTGGATTGGAAGATGAGTGGTGCCTGTAAGTTGATGGTTGATGTTTCGAATGGTTCTTTTAAGGATAGAACACCGAGGACGAAGACGTCTTGTTCGTTGTCTATTTCAAGCAGGTCGATTGTTGGTTCGTCTATGTTGAAGCTGTAGTCGTCGACGATTGTGTATGGGTTGGCGACGATGAATGCAATGTCAGGTATTGTTGTTGATTGGAGCACTTGGAATGTATGATTTCCTTCTATAGGAAGGAGGGCAAATTCATTTTCATCTTCGAAGCCTGGGACGCCTTTAGGGAAGTTCCAGGTTTGGTTCGGTTGGATGTTTAGTTCGCCGTGGAATTTTGTTTGAATGTGCATTTGGGTTCGCTCCTTTTTTGTGGGTGCTGTTTGGTAAATCTTTAATTTTTGGTATTTAAATTTTGAGTGCTTGACATCGTAGATGTCATATTACTTTGGTAGTATTTTTTAACGGGATGCCAGGTGCTGCCACAATTCGAAGAGCACGAATGGTGTCAGTACCTGGCACCCTAGTAGTGTATATTAGTAATTCCATTTATGCGTTGGATGATGCAATTACCATTTCACGTCAATTTGGATGGACGGGTATTGTTCCATTACACCGGTTACTTTGCCCGGTGTGTAGTTGCGGATGGGTTTGTTAATTTGGACGTCGTTAATCGGTTTTTGCGGTGTTATTTGAATATTGGTTGTGCCTGGTTGAATCGACACTTGTACTTTAGAATAACCGCCGACGAAGCGGATGCCGAGTGGTGCGGGTGGTGGTGTGGCGTTTTGTTTAGCAATGTCGATAATTGCCTTGCCGCCGTTTTCGATTCTCAGCATTTGCTGACCTTCTTGCGCCCGTCTAGCCGTGCCTTCCGATGCTCCTTGCATACCGAACTGAGCGTTTTCTTCAATCCGTCTTCTTACGCTTTTCATGTCCACGTCTGCACGTGCTTCTGTTGTGTCTATAGAGAGCTGCGATCGGGTTGTTGAAATTTCCAAGATTGCGGCGGGTTGTTGCTGGGTCAATATGGCCCTTGGTTGTTCTATTTCTTGGATTGGTTTTGCGACTTGCAATCCAAGTATGCCACTTGTTGTTTGAATTTGGAGTTGCGGGATATTCACTATTGTCACCTTCTAAAGAAAGCGTTTGGAGGATGTCCAAACGCTTTCCGAGATTTTTTATTGAGTATTCCTTTCTAGCGGGATGCCAGGCTCGGTAACCCGGAACTATACATCGGGCTTCTGCTTATACTAGTAGATTTCTTTTAACGTAAGAAGTCTACTAATGATGGTTGGATGATGCGTGCGCCTACTGATAGCGCGGCGCGGTGGACGGCTTCTTCCGTGAGCATGTCAGTAATCGTTTTTTCGTATTCGACGTCTTCGTTTTCACTCACTTGTTTTTTTGCAGCGCCTTCCTGGGAGTCAAGACGATTCCCCATCATTTCTGCACGGTTTTGTCGTGCGCCAATATCTGCCCGTTTTGTTAATACGTCATCCAATTGCGTTTGAATTTCTCCGACAAACCTATCCAGTCCTGATGATTCCTGATCAACTTCAATTGCTGTCTTGATATTCTCAAACATGTCATCAATATTTTTAAACGTATCCGCAACTTTTGTATTTACTGTCATCGTGACCCCATCAAATACTTCAATTTCAACACCTTTAGAAAAAGCAGGATCCGTTTCAAAGTTAGTACCATTATACAGCGGTGATCCGGTTTTCGTTCCACTGAAAATATATTTGTCCCCAGATTTTGTGTTAGCCAAGTCTTGAACTTGTTGCTGTAACTGTTTAACTTCCGCTAAGATAGCTTCTCTATCTTCTTGTGAAAGTGTTCCGGTCGAAGCACTCACCATTAGCTCATTGGCACGGTGTAAGGCTGATCCCACTTTATCGAGTGCATCATCAGAACTATCGAGATAGTTATGTACTTCACCCATATTACGTTGAAATTGAGCTACTTTATCAACTTGCATTCGATACCCCATGCTTTTCATGACAACGACAGGGTCATCGGATGGACGGTTTACTTTTTTACCGGATGTAATTTGTTCTTGTAGCTTCCCCATTTTATTGTAGCTCGAGGAAAGGTTCCGGAGCATGTTATTGGAAAGCATTGATTGTGTGACGCGCATTAAAGTTCCTCCCTCTATAAACGTCCAATAAGTAGGATGAAAAGGTGCAAGCTGATGACTTGATCTGCAAGGCCTTTTCACCGAACCTTTCGAACTTCTCCTATTACATACCTACTCGGCCCATGCCGTTGATAATCTTATCTAGTGTTTCGTCGACAACGGTGATCATACGTGCCGACGCGTTATAAGCTTGTTGGAATCTGATCATGTCGGTCATTTCTTCGTCAAGCGAAACAGAGCTGATGGATGCACGACGATGTTCGACTGCACCTAATAGTGTTGCCGAATTGATGGTGTTATTTTCAGCTTGCCGCCCTTGTACGCCTAGTTGACCGATGACGCCTTGGTAATAGGTTTGGATGGTTGAACCACCAAGGTCTCCCAAAGCAGCAAACTGAATATCAGAAAGTTTCTTCGCGTTTTTACCGTTACCTTCTTCAGCTCCAGTAGAATCGGATGCAGCGAGCCTATTTGGATCTTTCAAGAGCTCATCCGTTACTTTTATGTTCGCAGCAGTAAAATCGCCGCCTCCTTCTGCATCGAAGAAGTTACCTCCTGGATTCCCTTTAAGGTCTGTTCCGCTCACGTGAACTTTATTAAATTCATTTGCAAAAGCCGCCGCCATTTTGTTCAGCTCGGCTATCATGTCTGGATAGAGCCCCTCAGCCTTACCCGTTCCGTCATCCTTACCATAAGAATTCATCAGCGATTTCAATTTTCCTTGATCTAGAAAATCTGCATGTCCAGGTGTGTAGTCCATTCCGTCAGATGACTTAATAGTTATTCCACTTATTGGGTTATTGCTTCCATCCGGTCTCGTCAAAGGGTTCGGATCTGTTCCTAAAGTCGCGGATGTGTTACCTTTAACCAGCTCTATTTTGTCACCATTTTTCGTTTTCAACGAAATCGTAATGGAACCTTCAGCTATCGCTAGTGCTTTTCCACCTGATTTATCATAGCTTGTTTCAATTGGCAGGATCGCCGATAACTGATCTACGAGTACATCACGTGCGTCGTATAAATCATTTGGCAAATAGCCATTCGGTTCAACTTTCGCAATTTGTTCGTTCAGTTCAGAAATTTGCTGAAGGATGGAATTGACTTCGCCCGTTGTAACATCAATTTCTTTCCCTAAGTCCGTTTGAATGTCGGTTAGCGATTTGTGCATGTAGTTGAATGAGTCCGCTACTGCTTCCCCTCTTCGAACGACGACTGAGCGCGCACCGCCGTTTTCAGGATTAACAGCAAGGTCCTGCAGTGATTGCCAGAATTCACTCAGTGATTTTTGGAGTCCGTATGCAGAAGGTTCCGCCAATACATCTTCCATTTGGGAAATTGCTTTCGTTTTTGATTCCCAAAAGCCAAATTTATTCGATTCCTGTCTATACTGCTGATCGACAAAGCTGTCACGAACCCGTTGGATGGAGCCCGCTTGAACACCCGTTCCAAGGAAACCAGGCATTGTGCCAGAGTTTAGACCAACGCCTGGGAACCCCGCAGTCGCTTGCATATTAACGCGTTGGCGTGAGTAGCCGAGTGTGTTGGCGTTACTGATATTGTGTCCTGTTGTATAGAGTGCGGATTGTTGTGTGAACATGCCGCGTTTGCTTGTTTCGAGTCCCATAAATGTAGACATTCGTTTACCCCCTTAGGCTTGTGAGTCGAAAGAGGTTTGTTCTTTCGATTCTTTTCTTCCGCTGATTTCTGTTTTTGAGTAGTTGGCTGATTCTGGGCGCGGTCGGACCATGTCCAGCGACAGATTCACGAACTGAAGAGACTGGTAGGTCAGCTTCTGGTTCAAATCGTTTTGCCATTTCAAGTCGTGAATCGCGTGCAGGAGACGGTCCCTCGCCTCCTCAAGGCTTTGCTTGTCCGCTTCTGGTGCTACACTCAGTAAGTCGGCGACGGTTGGATTTGTTGAACCTGATCGTCCTTGATCAGCTATATATTGCGCTACATCTCGTTGCCGTAGACTATCCATTTGCATGATGGCAGCTATGTGTGATTGCTCGTCTTTCAGCAACTGGTCGAGTCCTTCCATGTCCCCTTTTTTGATGACTGCTGTCTTGTCGTAGGCAATCCGAAGTAAGCTTCTATGCAATTTTTCCAGATTGTCGAGTGACGTCAAGATCGTTGTAATGGACATGTATGTCTGCCTACTTTCATTCTTTTTTCGCTTTGTAGTAGTTCGCTAGGTTGGATGCGAGCTGTTCGGCATCTACTTTGTATGTGCCTGATTCGATTTTCGCTTTCAATTGTTCGACGCGCTCTTTTCGTTCGATGGTGATGGGTGAGGCTTCTGATAGTTGTTTCGCTTCAGTTGAAATTTCAAGCTTGTCTGTTCCCATCTTCGATTTCCGTTCCATCTGCTCTGCTTTTAACTGATTGGTTTTGTATGGGTTAACGGCTGGTAGATTAAATTTCTGGATTTTCATCGGGACTCGCTCCTTTCACTCGCATTTTATTGTTTCAGCTTACGCTTTTAGGGCTACCTTATTCTTTATTTCGGCATAAATCCATAGATATTTAGGGACTTTTGGACGAAAAAACCGGATAGTCCGAAAACTACCGGTTCGTTGTCATCTTGACTTGTTGCGATTAGCAAGGTAGGTTGCGTTGTCTCGTTCTTCGATGGATTCCCTAAATTCTTTTACTGCCTCAAACGTTCTCAAGTCTTTTTGAAGAGTAGTCGTACAGCTTTCACATAGTTTCCCTTTGGTTGTCAGTTTCCCGCAATTATCACAAGGATAGCCGAGATTCGGGAACATGGCGGGCTGTAATCGACCTTTTTTCACCCATTTGTGCAGTAATGATTCGGTCACGCCTGTTACTTCGACGATTCGTTCAATGGTAGCCGCCCGGTTTTCACGCCTTCTGAGGAAGCGATAGACGTCTTCATATAGTTTTTCTTCGTTCGTCGCGCATTTCGCGCATACTTCACGCACGCCTGTATAGTTAAAAAACTCCCCACATGTCGGGCAATCTCGTAGTTCAGCCATTTCAATCATCCCCTATTCTATCATTGTTATGCATGTATGAGCGTGATGGCTTCCACCCGCGTTGCACCTGCTTGCTTTAATACCGTTGCCGCGTGGCGGAGCGTTGTGCCCGTTGTGTAAATATCGTCAATCAATATGTATGTGCGTGGTTGAATGGTCACTCCATTTTTCACTATAAATAATGGTTTCATCGCCAGACGCTCGGCTTTCGATTTTTCTCCCATGGCTCCTGTGTCTACTTTTTCGAGCAGATGCGTGTATGGGATATGTGCGCTTTTCAGTAATTCGTCGACATGCGCAAAAGTTCGTTGAATCTTTTTTTCCGGATGTATGGGAATTGGAACGACTAGCGCGTCGGTTGGTATGTGGGTGCGCAATTCTCGGGCAAATATGCCGGCTAGTTGAACATCTTGTAGAAATTTGTATTGATGCAAGTACTCACGCATGGCTTCGTTATAGGTGTACAGTGTCGTAACCTGATCGATACTGTCACTCTCTATTTTATTATCGGCACGCTGGAACTTTTTTGAACAATCCTGACAAATATTCGTTTGTTTGTCGAGTCCAAGGAGGCTTTGCCAGGATGGTGTGGCTGCGATGGCTTGTTCGCAAAGGAGACATTCGTTCATGTGCGAACCCCTCCCTTATTGAGTTGCATAATTTCTTTTCTGGCGGCGTCCATCGCGTAGGTGATCCCATGATGGAATAGGACAAAGTCACCTGTTGGCCATTGCACGGAACGCCCGACACGACCGCCGATTTGGATGAGTGCCCCTTTGTTGAAAATGAGTTGCTCCGCCCCAACGACGGCAACTTGAACGTTCGGGATGGTAATGCCCCGCTCCAAAATGGTTGTCGTGAGTAAGCCGGGCACTTCTTGATTGCGTAGCGCTTGGACGTGTGCTTTACGATCGTAATGCGCAGCATGGACGGCTTGAATACGTGCATCAAGTTGTTTGAATAAAGGCTCCGCCTCTTCCATAAGTGCGATGTGATGGAAGAAGATCAGGAACGGCTGTTGTTGTTTCAGACGTTCCGTTGTCCATGTGATGAGTTTTTTCGGTAGTTTGCCTTTTTGAATATGCTTCGTGTAATTCCATAGCGTGTCGTATCTAGGTGCGGGTAATGGATGTCCATGGTAACGACGATTGATGGTTGAAATTTGACCGGTGCGTTTGATGTCTGCGATGAGTTTGTCGGATGGTGTAGCCGTGACAAAATGGACGGGTGCTTGTGGTTTCGCTGCTTTTCGAACGGCTTTTCGCAGTGTCTCTTCTGCTGTATAGGGAAAGGCGTCGGCTTCATCGACAAAGATGGCATCGAAAGCGTGACGATATCGGTAAAGTTGGTGTGTGGTTGCGAGAATCAGTTGCGGAGACGCCGTTGTCGATTCCGAACCACCGTATAATACTTCAATTGCTGTTTGCGGAAAAGCCGCTCGCAGGCGCGGTTCGAGTTCGAGGATGACGTCGACGCGCGGAGCGGCGATGCACACTCGTTTGCCTTCTAGTAATAGTTTGTAAATGGGCTGGAATAGAATTTCCGTTTTTCCGGATCCACAGACGGCGTAAATGAGATGCGGAATGCCTTTGGCAGTGCTGGTATGGAGTTCGTCAGATGCTTGTTGTTGGCGTGGGGTCAGTGTCCCTTGCCAGGCTAGTGTGTGAGTAGTTGGATAGGTAGGAAGATCTCCGTTCCAAACGACGAGTTCAGTGCACGACGAAACACGCCCCATTTTGAGGCAATGTCTACAATACGTACAAGGGCCGTTACATTTCGCACAGTCAAAGGTTGTGAAACGCGATGGGTTGTCGTTTTCACAGCGATTACAGAAATGACGAGCTCTGCCTGCGATTGTCTTGGTGGATCGGATGCCTGGGATCGTATTGATGTGGTTGGATGCGATATGGGCATCAATTGTGTCAGCTGAAAATGGTGTGTGCAGCCGAAGCCAAATACGACCAGTTAGGAAATCCCTAATTGCCGGGTCGAATGTATGTGTCAACTGCAACACCTCCCTGGGCCTGCACGATGCAAGTCATGCAGCTATTGCCACAGGACGTGGCGTTCTTAAGCTGCGTTCCGTTTTACTTATGCTTGTCGTTTTACCCAGCCGAGTCCCATTGCGCCTTCACCAAGATGTGTACCGATGACAGGACCAAAGTGGCTGATGGTGAATGTAACGTCTGGTAATTGTTCGGTTAACTGTGCACGCCATGCTTCAGCTTCTTCGGGTTGATTGCCATGGATGATGACTGCCTCTAGTGGCATTGTGGCTGCGTCTTCTGCCAGTAAATCGACAATGCGTTTCATGGCTTTTTTACGTGTCCGTACCTTTTCAAAGGGGACAATCACTTTGTTGTCGAAATGAAGGAGTGGCTTGATTTGAAGTAGGCCACCTATGAGCGCCTGTGCACTCGATAATCTACCGCCCCGCTGTAAATGGCTAAGGTCGTCTACCATAAAGTAGGCACGCAACGACTGTTTCATGACAGCCAATTCGGCCATAATGACGTCTGGTGCTACTCCCTGTTGCGCAAGTCGTGCTGCGTGTAGCACATAATAGCCTTGTGGGTAACATGAAATTTCCGAATCGAATGTGTGCACGTCGATACCTTCTACCATCTGCCCCGCTTGGCTTGCACCCGCATATGTACCACTGATGCCGCTTGATAAATGAATAGAAATGACAGCATCATGTGTTTCTTTTAATGACTCATATAATTCAACGAATTTACCAACCGGTGGCTGTGACGTCTTCGGTAATGGCCCGTCCCCACGCACTTTATCGTAAAAGGCCGTTGTCGTTAGATCGATTTCTTCCTCATAGGCTTCTCCGTTCAGTGTGACCGTAAGAGGGATCATATGGATATCTAGTTCTGCCAGTAGATCTGCAGGTAAATAGGCAGTGCTATCCGTAACAATTGCTGTTTTCACTTTCTTATCAACTCCTGCATTCTATTCTACCTAAAATGAAGAGAAATGGGAATTGAGAAGTGGAGGTTAGGGTTAGAAACTGTACGTATATAAATTGAACTAAAGAATCCTACCAACAACGCTTGGCGCTTGGGGATGCCTCCCGCGAAATGCCTGATAGAAAACCACTATCAGTCTTATCGCTTCGGCTACCCCAGTAAGGCGCCTTCGCTGGAGATTAGGTGTAAATCATAAGTTCAAATTATCTAGTTAGCAGTTAGGCTAAAATGTGAGTCCACCGATTGGCTTCTATCGAAAAAGCACTGAGCTTGGAATTGTCTATGCCGATTTCTCCAGCCAGCTGATCGAGTTGCTTCCAGTTAAACCGTTCGATGGCCTCGCTAATTTGAAGGAATGGTGTGATTTCCGTCCGTTTTCCTTTCAACGTATGGGCGACCTTATCTGATAAGGGGATGAGTTGCAAGATATCCTCCCAGTCCAGCTTCATGATGACATTAATGAGGGAAAACATACCGGTCAGATAATATTCTTCTGGATTGCTTTTGCCCACCTGTTTGGCTAGCAACTCGCACATTTTTGCCCGGGTCAATGAGTACTCAACGAGGGCTTTCGTTCGCCCGTTTCCCTCTCCTTGTCCCATTTCGTGCAGCGCGAGGACGAGGATCCATTTTCTCGTTTCACGGAGTCCTATGATGACTATGGCTTGTTTGATGGAACTGATGCGTCTTGGCACATTAAAAGCTAAAGTATTGACAGACCGAAGCAATTTATAAGATAGCGAAATGTCGCGCATAATGAGGGCTGCTATTTCATCGATATTTGGGGTTGCTGTATTGAAAAGCTCCAGAATTTGAAAATGAAAACTAACATTTGAGGGGATCCCGATTCCGGTAACAATCTCGGGTTTGGCAAAAAAATAGCCTTGAAACAATTGATAGCCTGCTTTTTTTGCTTCCCTGTATTGTTGTTCCGTTTCGATTTTCTCAGCTAATCGTTGGATATTGGGATATTTTTTTATAAATTTTTCAATTTCGACTCGTTCTGCCGCGGTTGTGATTTGGTAATCTACCTTAATAATGTCGATGATATCGAATAATTCAATATGGTCCATATATTGTTGTTGCAGGATGAAATCATCTAGGGCAATCTTGAATCCCGCTTTCTTCAGCGACTTTAGTCTAGTCAGTAATGCCGGTGTAATCGCAACGTCTTCCAACACTTCAATCACAATGCGGTCAGGGTTTAGGCTTGAAAAGATATCCTGGGCCAGTAATTCGCCAGAGAAATTGATGAAAGCCACATTTTGACCTGTAACTTTTTCAACCCCAAGCGATAGGAATGTATTGACGAGTAGCCCAATTGTCGCCGTGTCCGAATCAACCCCCGGAAAAAAGTTATCGCTACTGTTCCTATATAACAATTCGTAGGCACAGATATCTCCCTGTTGGTTCAATATCGGTTGCCTACCTACGAATACGTCCGTCTCTTCCACCTGCTCCACCCCGCATACTGTATTTGAATAACCATTCGCCATATGCTTAGTATCGACAAAACAAAATCATTTTAAATAGCATACCCCCTTGTAAAATGGTATGTTTTAATTGGATAAATTGTTTTATTTAGGGGGAATGAACTATGGAAGCAGTTCACTACAAACAAACGGGCAATACAGCTGTCGTCACACTTCAACGACCAGAGGCCATGAATGCGTTCAATTATGACATGTTGGTCGAACTTGGACAGATTACGGACTCGATTCGCATTAATCCGGATATTCGTGTCGTGATTTTTACCGGTTCGGGCGATCGGGCATTTAGTGTGGGGGCAGATTTAAAAGAACGAAAATTGCTAGCGGATTGGCAAGTGAAGCGGAATGTTTACAAAATTGGGGATGTCTTCACGGCCATTGAAAACTTACCACAACCGACCATTGCGATGATGAATGGCTTTGCTTTTGGGGGAGGAATGGAGCTAGCGCTTGCTTGTGATTTCCGAATTGCGGCAGAAACCGCGCTAATGGGACTGACTGAAACGGGACTTGCGATCATTCCAGGAGCTGGCGGAACACAGCGTTTACCACGGTTAATTGGCGAAGCAAAGGCGCTTGAGCTGATTTTGACAGCACGGAAATTGACGGCAGTTGAAGCTCTTGCCTACGGTGTCGTAACAAAGACCGCAGCACCAGATAATCTACTGCAAGAAACAACCGATTTCGCGAATACTATTCTCGCAAATGGCCCAATTGCCTTACAGCAAGCTAAATTTGCGATTAAACATGGCATGAACGTCGATTTGCAGACGGGGCTTGCCATCGAGCGAAAAGCGTATGAAATGACAATTCCAACAGAAGATCGAATAGAAGCATTAACAGCTTTTGCAGAGAAGCGGAAACCGGTGTTTAAGGGGAAATAAGGGGAAGTCTATGCGAACTCAACTAGAAAGCCTTATTATAAGAAAAGTAATCGCTACTTTTGTTGCCACAATTATTCCTGCGATACCCTTTGCTTTTTTCACCATAAAAGAATCTATAGGTGATGCCTACCGACTAGGTACGGATTTTCTCGGTTGGCTTCTCGTTTTCTTTATATATATCGGCTTAGTGATTCTCGTATACGGCAACATGATTTCCATCGGCACCGAGTGTGTACAAAGAAAATTTTTCCCACAACATGATTGGATATATATTGTAGTCCTTGCCATTTTCGGCTTAGCGAGTGAACTGCTTTTTCGAGTAAAATTACTTGCCATAACTGGAATGCTCATCGCTTTGTTCTATGCGATTATCGATAAATGGATAGGTAGAAGAATGTCGAAGAGCAAACCCGTAAAACGGTTTGTACTTGTACCGATTGTGTTGGTTTTAGTCTTATGGGGATATTTTCAGATGACTTCCCCTCCCATGCCTCCTTTTACAAAAGAGGATGCAGTTGAATATGCAGCTTCTGGAGGAGGATCGGACATTGATCATTTCCCTAAAGAAATTGGTGAATGGGAAGGTATGATTGATGGTTATCAAGTTATACGAGAAACAAATGCCAAGAATATTGGTAATGATGATTATATCGTTACTTTCAAGGAAGATTGGAGTAAAGGGACTGTAAAAGGTTCTTGGTCCTTCTCTTATCAAGTTAACCGGCATGGGCAAACTGCCACAACCGGAGATGGCAATAGGCCTCCGTACTATGAGAGGAATTAAAAATGAGCACAATTGCAGTGCTCATTTTTTTATTTCATGAAAAACGCAAGTATAATTCCCATGATGGTTAACGAAACGATATGATAGCCTGCGCTAATAAAAAACAGCGTGTATTTTCTTCCTTCGAAAAAGGTTGGTGACAGTTCGCGCGCACTTGCAATCCCCGCGCCAGCCAAAAATCCAATTAATGCGCCTGTACCAATCGTAATGGAATCCGACATTGACAAGAATAATGATAAAATGATTGCGGTGACGACGCCGGCGAGTGTTGTAAGCCCATATCCAATATTCGCATTGCTTGCATGAAGCTCTTCCGCGGTTTTCCCAAGACTTTTCATCCACACGTTCGCGAAAAGAATTGGTGAATACCATAATGCTCCAATAATCATGTTCGCAAGTACGGCAAGTACGATGGCCACTATACTAATTTGTGAAAAATCCATAATTCATCCCACCTCTCTGTATATAGTGGTTGAATTGTACCACATTGGCTACGCTAATTCTTTCATTAAAAAAACTGGACCGTTCGATCTAGCTAAGCTTCGACATCCCATTCCATTTTGGAGGCAAGAACATTCTTCGTCACAAAATACCCGATAAGCACCGAACCAACTAGACGAATGACCGAACTGGCGGGCATGTCGCAAATTGGACCTTTGGATTGATCGTATACAAAAAGGCTAGGCACTGGAGAGAATGTTATTCATCCAGTGCCTAGCTAAGCTACTACATTCCTGCATCTGCCATCATTCGTATATCATAAAACTTCTTGACCCATGTACTTTCTTGTTCCGGATTAATGTTGGCAAGGCGTCTTTTCCCAAGACGCCTGTCGAATAGAGAGATGGCGCGTACAAAAGGGTGTTCATGGATCATGGCTTCCTCAATCGACATATGCATGTAATCAAAGAGGAGACGTTTCACTTCCCATCCTGGGAATATACCACGATTCTTTACTTCAACTTCCGCATCGTCATGGGCTGCGTGTAGATGTTTCAACTCTTCTGATGCAAACATTGTCCGCCAATCACTCATTACAAGTGGTGCCAATGCCCTCTCTACAGTCAGTTCCTCTCCACGTATCGTTGCTGCCAAGTTATAGGGTATATCTGATGCCCGAAATATCTCCACTCCATCAAATGTAACACGAAAACTCCCCGTCTGATCATGACTTTTCCGATGGACAATGGCCTGGTAATGTACCCGCCCTTTCAACGATTCACAAAGCAAATCTTCCGCCAGTACTTTCACTTTCGACCATCTCATTCCGCCCCTTGTGCCTCCCACTCCTCACGTAAAATCCCCATTCGAATTGAGTCGTAGTACGTCCCATTCCAAAAACGGACTTTGCGTAAGCGTGCTTCCATTGTCATGCCTAACTTCTCTCCAACTTTGATCATCCGGACATTGCCAGACCACGTAGTATAGCCAACACGCACCAGCGGCATTTCGTTGAATAAATGATTGATCCACATCGTGAGTGCCTTCGTTCCATAGCCGCCACTCCAATACTGCGGTTCATAAATGACGATGCCCATTTCAAGCCACAGAGAAGGTTTATGTTCCCAATAATAACTAACCATACCGATTAGTCTACCTTCGACCTCGATGTTCCAATAGTCATCTTGCGCAATGATCTTGTCTTTTCGTTCCAAAAACTTTTCATATGGAATTGCTTGATGTTCATAATAAGGTGCATCCCACGTTTTCCATTCGGGATTTTCGTCTTTGAAACTCAATTCCCAAATACGATGTAAATCTTGTTCGGTAACTGGGCGTATCGTGACGCCTTCTGTTGTATAGCTCAATCCATTTCCTCCGGACTTAAAGATATTTCGCGAACCAGCCTGTAATCTCATCCAACCTTGCAATGCGCAAGTTCGGCGTACCGGTGCGCGATAAGTTATGGCTAGCATCTGGGAAGCGAACAAATTCTGTTTCTTTACCCATGCTCTTTAATGTAATGTACAGTTGCTCCGCCTGTTCAATTGGGCAACGGAAATCTTTTTCACCGTGGAGAATTAATAGCGGTGTCTCGACATTCTTCGCATATTTCAACGGTGAATGTTCCCACAGCTTATCCACGTCGGTCATGTCTGTGCCAATTTGCCAATCGCTAAAGTAATACCCGATATCAGACACGCCAAAGAAGCTAATCCAATTGGAAATCGAACGCTGCGTAACTGCCGCTTTAAATCGATTCGTATGACCGACAATCCAGTTCGTCATAAAGCCGCCATAGCTCCCGCCTGTGACACCAAGACGATCCGTATCGATCCAGTCATTTTCCCCGATGACGAAGTCCAATCCGGCCATGATATCCGCATAATCTCCACCGCCGTAATCGCCGCGCACTGCATCTACAAACTCCTGACTATATCCGTGGCTACCGCGTGGATTGACATACAAGACACCATATCCTTGCGCCGCCAATAGCTGCAATTCATGGAAGAACGTATTCGCATACATCGCATGTGGTCCGCCATGTATTTCGACAATCAGTGGATATTTCTGCCCTTCGACGTACCCCGCTGGTTTCATCAACCACCCGTTAACATCCCAATTATTTGCACCTTGATAGACAATCGCTTCCGGTTCGACAAGTTCCACTTCGTCCAAATACGCTGTATTGAATGAAGTAAGGGCTTGTCGTTCACCTGTTGCGATGGTCTGTTTGTACAGTTCGCCTGGGTTTACAGCACTGCTGACCGCAATTAGCGCAAATTCACCATTGGCCGGAACCGCATAGCCATAGACATGTTCGTTGTCTGGTGTAGCCGGATAAACTTCCCCTTCAAGTGTCGCAAAATACAGTTGGATATCCCCCATCGTCGACAGTTGGAAATACAGCTGGTTGCCTTGCGTCCAAACAGCTGCTGGCGCATTCGCCCCTTGCTGATGGTCCGCAACCGAATAGTCCCCAACAGGTGCATCAATGCCTTCTGTCACATTCACTAGTGTCCCGTCTTGCATATCATAGACGAATAAGTCGTCATGCGTTGCATTTTGGAAGGTGCGGTCTGAGCCGACAAACGCGATGTAGCGATCGTCGTATGAAAAACTGGCGCCCCCATAATACCCTTCTTCATCCATCAAAATCGTTTCTTCTTTCGTCTCGATATCAACAATGAATAGCGGTTGGCGGAATTCATAATCTAAATTGTCTTGTCGATTTACACCGATGACCAACTTTTTGCCGTCATGTGAGATCGCTTGTAATCCATGCTGAAAATTGCCTTCTGTGAACTGTGTCACATCTCCTGTTTCGATGTCGACAACACCAATCTGCTTGTACGTATCTTGTGGTAACAGTCCAGTACCGTCCATTTGATACTTCATTTTCGTCACGCGGTATGGCTCTGGCTTTTTCTTGTCATCTTTTTCTTCTTTATCTGTGAAAGTCTGGTCTTCTTTGACCACTGCATTGACCCATATTTTATGTCCGCATGGGGACCAAAGGAAGCTTGACACGCCTCTGTCAAACGTCGTCAATTTTTTCGCTTCCCCGCCTCTTGCAGACAAGATGAATACTTGGTTCTTGTCTTCACGATCCGATAAAAATGCAACCTGCTTGCCATCGGCTGACCATTTAGGTGACGATACGCTACCCTTGCCATGCGTCCACTGGGTCACTTCATTTGATGCCAAATCGATGTGCCATAAATTCGACACGTACTGATTGTCCTCTTCCTCAATAAGCGTGCGCACAAACACCGCTTCCTGGCCGTTAGGCGCCAGCTGTGGATCCGTCACAGACTGTAATTTGAACAAATCATCTACTTGTAATGTACGTTTTGTCATCGTTCATTCCCCCATTTCTATTCTCTGTCTACTTATTTCGACACTCGTAGGAGTTTCCCTTTTTTCGTGGGGAAAAACTGGTTCACAAGCTGTCATCTTTCTGATGGGTTCTTTGGTATACTAGGAAGAGTAATGTATTTTTATTATAAATATGGAAAGGGAGTAAAAAAGTGAAACTACATTCGATTGCACTACTTATTTGTAGTATTTTTCTTTTATCTGCCTGTCAAGAGGAAGCCGAAAAACAACCGGTTAAGAAAGATCCTCCAACCACCGAAGTCGACGACAATCCAGTCGAACAGGAAACGATGCCTATTGAAAAAATAAAAGAAATGGCCCTTTATTCGTGGGAGGTAGTGGATGGTGAGCATACTGCAGAGCTTTACCTTGTCGAAGACGAGGAGAAACCTCTGGCATTCTATTTGGCAGAAGTAGATGGTGCGCATGGTGTTTTGCAGGAACAGCTAGCAAAGGACTTGGAGAATGTAAGCGTCAATTTTGACGAATCCTCTTTCCAACAGTATACATTCGGCGATAAAACAATGATTACCTGGATTGCACCTGATGGAGTCGATGACGGCATACTTACGATGTGGAGTTATACGGATGGGAAGATGCGGCAAGTCACTTTTGATGATGAGCAACAACTCTCCATTACGGGTGATCAAGTGAAATTCATTGAAGACCACTATTTACAAACGTATATTTATCATAATGATGGCCAAAAAGGCATCGGCTGGTTCTATACGACTTGGCAGTGGAATGCGGCGAATCACAGCTTTACGACTTATGACACGACACAATATGTACGCGATGATGCCTATGGGTGGGAATCTGGTGAATATCATGCGAAATTATGGCATGAACACGAAGCTGAATATATCGCATTTCCTCACATCACATTGACAAATGACTTTGCAGAGTCGGTCAAAAAAGGAATGCTTCTTGAAAACACCATTCATCTAGGAAAATCCATTGATGAGGTGTTAAATCAATCTCCGGATTACCTTAACCATGATTATTATGAAGGCGGTCTTTATTATGCATTTCCCGGCGGTAGCAGTTATTTTTATGATGAACAAACACGTAAGATTACCTTTATCACCCTAAACGGTGGGATGGTTACAAATGATATTGATTCTATTATCTCCATTTTTGGGAAACCTGTTGATAGTGGATATGACGATATAGAAGTTTCGAATTATACCATTTTTCATGTCGGAGACTATCGTTTGAAAGTGGACAGTGACGAATCGGGTAAGGTAACTGGATTTTGGTTAGCAACACAACAATGGTATGTAGAATAAAAAAACTCCAGTTACGTCTTCAAAGCGATGATGTAGCTGGAGTTTTTCTATGGAATAGCATAGCTTCAATCGATCCATTCGCCTGTATACACGGATTGCGGGCGGAAAATCGTGTTGTCATTCGATTGTTCCATCGCATGTGCCGTCCAACCAACAATCCTCGCCGCGCTAAATGTCGGTGTAAAAAGCACAGGCGGCATATCGATGGAGCGCATAATGGCAGCCGCATAAAATTCGACGTTGGTATACAGTTTCCGCCCCGGTTTGTACGTTGCCAATAAAGCGATGATTTCTTTTTCGGCAGCGGTTGCTAAATCTAGCCATTCGTCTTGCCCCGACAGACTGATACATGTATCCCTCAATAAAATGGATCGTGGATCTTCCGTTTTATAAATCCGATGGCCAAATCCCATAATCCGTTCACCACTTGTCATTTTCTTTTCTACAACTGGACGAATATTTTCTGGTGTGCCAATCTCCTCTAATAATTCAATGACAGCCGAGGGCGCGCCTCCATGTAACGGTCCTTTCATCGTGCCAATGGCCGACGTGACGGCTGATGTGATATCCGACTCTGTTGAAATAGTGACGCGTGCCGCAAAGGTAGAGGCGTTTAAACCATGCTCCATCGTTAATTTCAAATACGTTTCGAGTGCCTCAACTTGCACGTCATTCGGGAGTTCGCCCGTCAGCATCCATAAATAATTCGCCGTATGAGACAAAGCGGGATTTGCTTCTACAATCGGTTGCTCCTGTTGATTTCTATAATGGCGTGCGATGATTACTGGAAGAGCTGCTGTCAGTAGGATGGCCTGGTCCTCAATCGACTTACGGGTAAAATCAGCGTGTGCATATGCAGAAATTGCCGTCCGCATTGCATCCATCAATAGCATCTCCCTAGGAAACGCATCAATAATTGCGATGATATGCTCGGGAAGTACTCGGCCTGCTAGCATTTTTTCATTTAATGTTCTGCTCTCTTCTTCGCTTGGAATACGTCCATTCCACAGGAAGTAAGCAACTTCTTCAAACGAATGAGTTGGTAGGAGATTGCCTACACCAATGCCTCGATACCGCAATTCTCCCTTCTCACCATCAACAGACGCAATTTCCGTATGAACTGCCACAACATCTTTCAACCCTTTTTGAAACATATAAACTCCTCCTTCTTTCCTTTAGTATAAAGCGGAGGTATGATTATAGAAATTGAATGTTTTTCATTAAAATGATTACTATTTTTAATCAAAGAGGAGCTACCTAATGGATTATCAATGGATGAAAACGTTTATTGTCGCCGCCGAAACATTGAACTTCCGCAAAGCTTCCGAGAAATTGCTGTTGTCCCAACCAAGTGTCACTGTCCATATCCGCCTTCTCGAAGAACAACTGGGTACGAAACTTTTTGACCGAGTGAACAACCGCGTTACTTTGACGGATGCTGGCAAAGTTTTTTATCCGGAAGCTGTACGGCTCACCAATGATGTCGATGCCAGTGTCCATCGCATGCATTCATTTTCGCAAGGCTACCGCCGGAACTGGACCATCGCCATTTCACCGTTAATGGCAGAAACTATTTTGCCTTATTTTTTGCGGGCATTCATCGAGCGGCACAAAGATATTGAAATCTCCATTCGCATCGAAGAATCCGAAACCATCGAACAGCTTGTCGATAATGGAGACGTCCATCTTGGCATCTCCGCGCTGGATGCTACGTTCAAAAATATTGAATCGATTCATATGTATGAGGATCCCATTCTTTTCATCACGCCAACTGATCAGTACGATGAAGAAAGCGGTCCCCCGATTGATCTGACGGACGTGCTCCGCAATCATTATTTATTGACACACCACCATCCGGTCTTTTGGGATGACTTACTGTTTAAGCTGAACAAACAGATCCCGGGTATCCGAACGATGAAAGTGACACAAGCGCATATCGCCAAACGCTTCATCCAGGAAAGGCTCGGCGTTTCCTTCCTGCCCCACTCGATCGTCCGACGTGAACTGATTGAAGGAAAACTCATGCAACCCCATTTCAACCTGTTCAACTTGCCGACTGTTTCTACCTATATCATTGTGAAAAAGAAAGGCGAGCTTGAGGAAGAATTTATAGATCAGATTGCTAGGTATTATTTTGGCTAAGTTTACTTGGACGATTTCACTTCTTTCACAAAACAGATCCTTGCCTATTAATCAAATTCAAAACCCTCTCCGCAATGGAAAGGGTTTTCTGCTTTTTATCTATATATGTTGAAATAAAGTATCTTACTAAAAACGCTCGGCGCTAGGGCATGCCTCCCGCTGTAAGGCGCCTTCGCTGGAGATTATAAATTCACCATATCTAATCCAACGTGTCTAATTGACTTCTAATATACTCCCCCCGCGCTTCAATATAATGACAGATAAACGCCGGTTCCTGATCAAACAACTGCAAATTGTCCTTTTCATAAGGATCCTTTTCCATATAGGGTCTAATCAAATCATGTAATGCTTGGATTTTCGGTTGTAGATGCTCTACAGTAAATATACTGCTTAAAATCTCTTCCAATAGGCTTTTATAGTGAATTCGAAACGTTTTCACATCGAGAATGCGTGCAGTGAGTGTATTAAATCCTTGGATTCTTAAATAGTCTTCCTCCATGACTTCCCCATCAACATCTCGCCCCCATGTCGCATCGTAATCCCACGGAATCACTTCAAATAGCCCTGTTTCCCCATTCTGATACAGGGCATAGTTATGAACAAAACCATCAAAGTTTTGAGTAAAAACGACTCCAGCTAACCAACGCAAGTATTGGTCGACATTGATATACTTCACAATTTCAGTCTCGAATTCCTCTTTTGAAATGGTATTAATGGCAAAGATCATTTTTTGTAATTCAATTTCATCCTGCTCCCCACCACATTTTTGCTCATAGCCAAGCTTTAGAGATTCCTTCACTTTCTTTTCAAGATCACTCATTAACGAAAAGTTGGCATCCCCATCTACCGCGTAGAAAATCGGTCCTTTTGGTAGGTCGCGATTCCTCAGAAAGCATTCATCCACTGATTCCAGTTCTAAATAAAGCCCCTCATTCACCCCATTAATCTTCAAAAAAACGAAGCGTGATGTCGGCGCCAAACAACCTATCTCCTCAAAGAAATCAAAAGATAACTTATTCCTTATTAACGAAGGATCTTTAAATTCAGCATTCCAATGCAGTTCTTGTACCTGTCGAAACATTTTTGGTTTATAAAAGGAAATTGCATAGGATTTCTTGTGAAAATCTCGAATATGGGAGCCTCGATAAGTTAAGTCAATCTCATATTTCTTTTTATGAACCGTAAGCTTGGCGGCAACCGGGTCCTCAAGCCAAATATCTTTTCGGAGTTCACTTCTATCTGAAGGGTGAATAAAGAGCTGATATTCAGGAATTTGCATACACACGCTTCCTTTGCCTGTTTAGTTATCCGTATGACCAAACAGGCAAAGATGCTACCAATTAATTAATCGGCAAGGAGTAAGCGATTGTCTCTAGCCCTCCTAGGACAGCCACGTACCTTATAGAAGGGGAGATAATGTTCTCTTCAACCAAAAAGAAAGGAGGTTAGGGGATAATGTCTGATTTTTCTATGGATCATATACACCGGGCAGTTGACAATGCAAGAAACTCTGGACTAGGTGATTTCCTGTTCCAAGAACCTTTTAGTAATCGTGGTCGTTCAAATCGTAGCGGATGCAATAAATGCAACCGACGCCGCACAAGCAGAAATCGACGTACGACTCGCAACCAACGTCGTACAACTAGAAATCGACGTACGACTCGCAACCAAAGACCTGTGAGAACTTGCTGTACTTGCCACGCTGCAGGGAATCGCAATCGTTGTACTTGTCGCGTTCTGAAGCAATCGAGACGACGCTCTTGCCACCGGACGAACAATAACCGACGCATTTGTTGCAACCGAAGATCTTCAAATTCGCATCGCTGTAATCAGCGCTGTTGCGGAGGCGTTTTCCGGCGAGATCGCTGGTAACACCGCCATAAGATAACCTCTTTTTAGTAGACTGAAAAGCGATTGTTATGCTACTTTACTTTGGATGAGTGGATTGAATATGGACTATCGGGTAGGTTGGCGCACAACCACTTACTCCATAGTCCTTTTCAGTTATACTTTATCGTATGAAATTGATGAGCCAAACGACGAATCTGATGTAGTAATTGCCGTTTTTAGTTTTATGTACAAACACTTCTGTTGATTAGCCATTTTCTTGCATAAAATACTAATGAGAAGGGCTTGAAAACCCCTATTTTCACTGGACCATTTTCGGTCCGCATACGGCGAATTAATCATGACAGATTTACGGGGGGGACCCCAGTATGGCTAGAAATGACTTCGTCATTTCTAGCCATACTTTCGGTTATCCTGCTACGATCAATTGCCTTTCACGTGCCTACCATGTTCAAGTGAAAAATGCAGTTTCTTAAAAAGAATAGAATAGATGATTTTCTATAAAGAGTGTAAGTGCCCGAAGATACAATTTCGGTCACTCTAGTACGTTGGACAATGAGTCTCTTTCTTACTTTAAGCAAAGAGTATGCATCTAATCAAAGGAGAAATGCACTACAATTCCTACCCTATGATGTTTTATAGAAAGTGACACTTCATTAATATAAAAAATCATAGAGAAAGCATCAGCCGACAAAATTGTATCTTTGGCGGCTCCTCTCCAGGTAAGGAGCATATTATTTTTACTTCCCAACAATATTCAGTACTTCGTGTATCTGTGCTTTGAGCGACGGATGAAGGACCACCATCCTTATACACTCAGACCTCTCGGTAATCGCATTGAAGTCATTCAATCCATAGCGATCTAAAAGCATCTATACACGTAGCGTCTGGTGTATGATCAAGATTATTATTGATTGATTTTAGTTAATCAACAGACGTTATGTACAACAAAAAAAGCCCCCCTTATACACGCTCTAGGAAGGCTTAACGATTCAGATTTTCACTTGATTTTTCAATGACCGCCTTAAAATTTTACCGGTTGTGTTTTTCGGTAGTTCGTCCAAAAACTCAATACATTTCGGTACCTTGTATTTGGCTAGACGTTCCGTACAGTAGGCCGTTATGGAAGTTGCGGTGGCTAATGATGCTTCTTTTAGCACGACGAATGCATGAACAGCCTCGCCGAAATCGGGATCTGGCAAGCCAACGACTGCCGCTTCAATAATGTCAGGATGCGTAAATAACACTTCTTCGACTTCGCGTGGATAAACGTTGTAGCCTCCAACGATGACAAGATCTTTTTTTCGGTCAACGATGTAAAAGTAGCCATTCTCATCGCGTTTTGCCATATCGCCTGTATACAGCCAGCCGTCTCGAATAGCGGCTTCGGTTTCTTCTGGCATTTTGTAGTAGCCTTTCATGACATTCGGGCCGCGTACAATCAGTTCGCCAACCTCGCCATCTGGTACTTCATCCCCCAACTCATTAACCACTTTGTTTTCAACGTTGACGATGTTGGTGCCAATGGATCCTGGAATTCGATCACGATCAAGCGGATTGAAACAGGTGACGGGTGAAGCCTCGGACAAGCCGTATCCTTCCGAGATGCGTACGTCGAATTTCTCTTCGAAATTATGGAGCAATGCGACAGGTAATGATGCTCCGCCCGAGATGGCAGTTCGAATGGATTTGAAATCTGTCGGATCACTGTCTGGGTGTTGATACAGAAAATTGTACATCGTTGGCACAGCTGCAAATATGGTAGCCTGTCTTTCTTTGACGATTTGAAAGACATCTGCCGGTGAAAATCGTGGTACAAGTAAGATCGTTGCCCCCTTTACGAGTGGTGCATTGACAACCACTGTTAAGGCGAACACGTGAAAGACGGGTAGTGTCGCTACAATGCGATCACTTTCCGAGTAGCCTAGGTAATCCGCGACATCACGGGCGTTGGAATACAAGTTGCCATGTGTCAGCATCGCCCCTTTTGGTTGTCCTGTCGTGCCTGACGTATATAAAATGACAGCGGTTTCACTTTCATCCATCGCAACGGGCTTGACACGTGGTTTCCCTCCCGACATCAGTTGTGCGAATGAATGGACTTTCATTTTCACCGCTTCGGGTAGTGCGGCCATTTTTACGGGTGTTTCAGGAACTGTTTCGCAAATTACATAGTGTTGAACGGTTGGGAATGCCCCCGCCGCCTGCTCCACAAATGGCAGTAAAAGATCAAGTGCAATCACTGCCTTCGCGTCACTATTATGTAAGATATACGAGATTTCGTCTGGCGTGTAAATTGGATTGATGGGAACTGCGGTTGCGCCGATTCGCATCGTCGCGTAGAGTGAAATCAAAAAATGTGGCGTATTGCCAAGTAGAAAGGCAACATTGTCCCCTTGTTCAATGCCAAGACTTTGCAATGCTGAAGCGAACTTGGATACTGACTCGTCAAACTCTGCATACGATGTCTCTTGTCCCATAAAATGATAAGCAATTTTGTCCGGTTGCGTCATTGCGGTTTCGTACACTCGTGAAACTAAATTCATGAGGACAACTCCTTCTTTGATTAAATGAGTGAATATTCATTCATCAGTCTATCGTAATCATTATATAAGAAAAGTTCAGATAATACAATACTAGACGGGAAGACACATAGTATTGTATTATCTTGACGCAACACCTTGTATCTTTCACCCTGGGACTTTAATATGTGCGAGATAGCGCCAGCGTATGAGATAAAAATAGATGATTTGCATCAGTGTAAATCCTGTCAACACAAACACAAGTTCTTTAACAATCGATATTTCCGCGAGCGCATCCCAAAATACTTGTAGTGATAGGAATGCAAACGAACTATGAACAAGTGCCACGCCCCATGGGAAGAAAAATTGTGGGATCAATTGACGGTTAACGATTTTTTTGAATTCACGATCCGTGGTCCCCATGCGACGAAGCACATCGAACTGTTTTCGATCACGCTCAAGTGAAGTATATAATCTAAAGTAAATAAAACTGCCCGCCGCCAAGAAAAATACAGCCGCCAATAGCAATCCGATGAATAACAACAGTGAAAATGTTGTTCGGATGACTGAATAGCTCAAACCAGGATTGGTGAATGAATACCGCAACTTTTCAGATGTACCTGCTAGAAACGACTCCGTATCAGACGCATCAATCGATCGTCCAATATCCTTCGTCCGCTGCCAATCTGGTACATTAAAAGCGTAATAAGCGAAGGTATGCAAGCCCTCCCTGAATACAGTCCCATAAACGATATCAAAATCTGAATCATTTAATATGATCGCATTTGGAGCAATCGAATTGGACGAAAACAATTGATACGGGTAGGCCCCGCCAATGTTCACCATCACTTGACTTTCTTTGAGAAACGTTGTGACTGTACGGTCTTTCAGTTGGTCATAGGCTGACACAGAAGGCGGAAGAAATAAGGCCTCTCCTGCTGCCAATTCAACTTCTGGATAGCCGAATGACAAGGCTAACAAATTGACGTTAGACAATTTCAATATAGCAACGCTGTTTTCTGTGAATGACGACGTTTGTTCCAACACTTGAAATCGGATAAGCGAATAATCGATTTTGTTACTATTTAATTCATTGACCAATTGCGTAATATGCTCACGTTCAAACGCATTATCTTGTTCACTCTTATAAATCAGGCCAAGCGGATGCATTTCACGGTACTGGGAAGCGAATGACGTGAGGGATGCCAACAAGCCAACTGACATGAATGCGATGGTTGAAACCATTGTTACGATGAAAAACATACGTGCATTTTCACGCAATCGGACGGCGCCTTCTGAAATCGATAGCAACCAAAAATGATGCCAATATAATCGTTTTCGTTTTCGTATTTTATGTAGCAACAGTGGCAAGGAATCTGTGAAAAAGTAAAAGGTTCCAATCGTTGCGAGCGGTGGCAAGAAATACAAGAAGCCGATGATCACCGAGTATGTCGTCGTCGTCGTCATAGCAGCCATCCCATACGCCATGCCGAGAAATGCCAGCCCGAGATAGCCGCGACTCTTCGAGTAACCGTACGCGCCTTGATTCCCCGCTTCTCCTTGTATTAGCTCTGCCACTTCCCCCGTCCGAATAAAAACCGGAGCGATGAATGATATGAGGACAAATAAGCTCAGGAAAGCACCGATTGTCAGCGCAAATGGTTGCCATGAAAAGTAAAGTGGTAAGGCCGGTAACAGCACAATCTCCCGAACGATCATAAAGAAAAACTTTGAAAACATATAGCCAAGAAATGTCCCTGCGGCAATGGACGCCATGCCAATAAACATCGTTTCAGTGAAAATAAGACGATTCAACTGGCGTTTCTCCATGCCTAAATGGAGTAAAATACCGAATTCCTTCGATCTTGCTTGCAAAAATGCCCGCATGGAATAAAACAAGAACAACACCGTGAAAATGTACAAAATGATCTCTGCTGCCCCCATTCCCATGACGGCGATTTCCTGTATGAAACCATTCTCAATCGTTGGGTGAAATAGCAGCATCGAATACAGGAAAAACACCATAACGGAAAAGACACTTGCCATGAAAAAGGCTGCATAGATGCGTCGATTACGAACGACGTTACGGTAAGCGAACTGACGAAAGGTCATTGACATTTCCTCCGAGAAGCGACAAGACATTCAAAATCCGTTGGAAAAATGTCTGACGCCTTTCATCTTTATAAATCTCATTGAAAAACTCGCCGTCCTTAATGAACAGCACGCGGTCACAATAACTAGCGGCAATCGGATCATGTGTCACCATAATCACAGTTGTCCGCTCGGTTTGATTGATTCGACTTAGCAATTCCAGTACGTCCTTAGCTGATTTCGAATCGAGATTTCCAGTCGGTTCATCCGCGAGAATAATTTTCGGCTTGTGAATCAATGCCCGTCCAATCGCCGTTCGCTGGGCTTGTCCCCCAGACAACTCATCGGGTCTCCGGTTTAGAATGTCCGACAAATCGAGTCCCTTTGCCACTTCCGTCACACGCTTTTCCATTTCCTTCACAGCAATCCCATCAAGCGTCAGCGGCAAAACGAGATTCTCTTCTACCGTCAACATTTGAAGAAGGTTGATATCTTGAAAGACAAATCCCAAAGTACGTCGTCTAAATAAGGCTAAATCATTCTGGCCAAGTGCTTCCGGCTCAATGCCATTGATCATAAGACGTCCATAGGTCGGCACGGTAATCGTTGAAATCAAATTCAACAACGTTGTTTTGCCACTCCCCGAAGGTCCCATCACCGCAACAAATTCTCCTTCCTCGACTTCAAAATCGAGGCGGTTCAAAGCTCGGTGCATCACTTTTCCCTCATAGATTTTCGTCACTTCCGTCAATTCTACGATTGTGTTCCGTGTCATCCACTTCACCCACCTCTCCATTTTTAAAGAGCACTGTCACTGTTGTACCCGTTCCAAGTTCTGATGTAATGTCCAATGGATGCCCGAGTCTGTTACAGACTTCCGATGCAATATACAGCCCCATACCAGTCGATTCACCCGTCAGACGTCCATTTTCACCCGTGAAGAAAGCTTTCGTCACACGGTTCAAGTCCGATGAGGGAATCCCAATTCCTTCATCGCGAATCATCAGCTGCAGTCCACCCTCTGTACTAGATGCGGTTATATGGACTTTCTTTCCTTGCTCAAATGTATATTTCACCGCATTAGTAATGAACTGCCCAATAACAATTTTCAACCATTTGATATCCGTCGCAACGGTGAATTTTTCATCAATCGAAATAACAGGAAACACACCATTTGTAATGAACAAACGCTTGTGTTCTGTAATCATTTCCTGCACGGCTGTTTTCAGCACAACTCGCTCAATTTGCATATCTTGTTCAAACGTTTCAAGTCGCGCATTGACGAGTACGGCATCAAGCCCAACTCGTAGTTTGTCAATTTCTTCATTGATACTCTCGCGGTCCAAATCATCTTCTTCCTGTAATAACAAGCCAATGACCGAAATCGGGGTTTTCATCTGATGTACCCATTGGTTCATAAAATGGAGTTGCCGATGCTGAGAAGCATACAACAGTTGCACTTCTTTTTGGTACAGCTTATATAAGTCACGAGTAAAATCCGTTGTTTGCTTATGTTCCGGTGCTTGGGCATGGCGAATGAGCGCATCTTCCATCTTGTCTGGCTTGCGTGTGATGGCCGCGTAAAAGGACCGCCTCATGATAAATTTACCGAGTAGATACCCCGCAGTTAGCAACATGCTCATACTGATGGCATACACAGCGGTATTAAAATTACGGAAGCCATCCAGCCAATATAACAGCAAGATAAATAATACGAGCATCATTTGAAACAATAAATACGACACATGTTCTTGTAAAAACAGTTTAACCTTGTTCATGATTCCTCCGGCGCCAATAAAAAACGATACCCTGCGCCGCGCACGGTTTCGATAGAGGACAGAATACCGTAATCAGCCATTTTTTTACGAACACGGGTCATATTAACGTTTAAGGTATTTTCATCGACAAAGGATTGGTCGTCCCATAGTTCCTCCAATAACTTTTCACGCGATACCACTTTTGGCGCAGCATCGATGAGTAGTTCTAAGATGACGCATTCCTTCTTTTGTAAGGGAACGACGTTATTTCTAACATGTAATTCCATCCGTTCAATATAGACATGCAACATGCCCGCCTTGACAGTCCGTTCAGATTGGTTCGGTGCGTATTCACCAAACGTTCTGCGCAAATGACTTCTTATTTTTGCAAGGACGATTTCATAATGGAAAGGTTTCGTGATAAAATCATCGCCGCCATTTTCCAGTGCAAATACTTGGTCCATGTCACCAGAACGCGCGGAAATGAATAATATAGGACATGTGGTATGTTGACGAAGTTGACGACACCAATAATAGCCATCATATGAAGGCAAATTGATGTCGAGCAAAATAAGATGTGGATTGAATGCTAGACATTCTTCTGTGACGCGCTCAAAGTCTTCCACAATTGCGACGTCATATTGGTATTTCCTTAGTGTATCAGCTAACAGTTGTGCAATTTTCCTATCGTCTTCCACGATAAAAATACGGTGGTTTTCCATCTGTTTAATCCCCCTTCACAGTTATTTTTAGTATAACCCAGAAATCGGAATTTTGCGTGTGGGACGCGGGGGGAGTGGCGTGGGTGGGCTCGCTTTGCGCGTGGGAGATTCCTCTTTGTGCGCGGGAGACTCCTCTTTGCACGCGGGAGACTCCTCTTTGCGCGCGGGAGACTCCTCTTTGTGCGCGGGAGAT
>NZ_JBIWFE010000001.1:0-79496 GCF_044762865.1 Sporosarcina sp. NPDC096371 | reverse complement strand
AGATTCCTCTTTGCGCGCGGGAGATTCCTCTTTGCGCGCGGGAGATTCCTCTTTGCGCGCGGGAGATTCCTCTTTGCGCGCGGGAGACTCCTCTTTGTGCGCGGGAGATTCCTCTTTGCGCGCGGGAGATTCCTCTTTGCGCGCGGGAGATTCCTCTTTGCGCGCGGGAGATTCCTCTTTGCGCGCGGGAGATTCCTCTTTGCGCACGGGAGATTCCTCTTTGCGCGCGGGAGATTCCTCTTTGCGCGCGGGAGATTCCTCTTTGTGCGGAGCCAAATTCATCATAAAAAAGAAGCCTGACATATGTCAGGCCCCATCACTCATCAATAAATCAGCTGTAAAAATTCTTCTTTTGTAATACCACCAAGATAAGTTGGAATATCAATAGTAGCCAATGCGTCGCTCATTGACTGACGATCATACTGAACTCCCGTTAAGCTTTCTTCGATCACGGCAACTTCGCCGACGCCGAAGAAATCGCCGAAAATATTCACATTCTCAATCATGCCTTTCGTGACATCCAGATGGACATCGATCCCCCCTACCGGGAAACGATGAGAATGTTGCATATTGAATTTTGGTGATTTGCCGTAATTCCAATCCCAGTTCGCATAGCGTTCCTTGGATAATGCACGAATCTTGGTCCAATCGTCATCCGTCAACTCCATATACTGTATCTTTTCTTCGCCGCCGAAGATTGATGTCAATAGCTGCAACCTGAACTGTTCAATTGTCATGGGCTCGTTCAGGAATTCTGTAATGTTAGCCACTCGGCTACGAATAGATTTGATACCCTTGGATTCAATTTTGTCTTTCCGTACTTTCAGCGCTGAAACCACTCGCTCAATTTCCGTGTCAAACATCAGCGTTCCATGGCTGAACATGCGGCCATTCGTTGAAAACTGTGCATTCCCAGAAATTTTACGTCCCTCAACCAAAATATCATTACGTCCGAGAAGTTCTGCTTTCACACCTAATTCAGCTAACGCTTGAACGACCGGTTCCGTAAACTTCTTAAAATTCCGGAATGACTCCCCATCGTCTTTCGTGATAAAGCTAAAATTCAAATTGCCATGGTCATGATAGACAGCGCCGCCACCAGATAGACGTCGAACCACATGAATGCCATTGACATCCACATAATCTGTATCAATCTCCTCCACCGTGTTCTGATTTTTTCCGATGATGATGGATGGTTCGTTGATATAGAACAGCAAAAATGAATCTTTGTCGATGTCCATATTCTTCAGCGCATACTCCTCGATTGCGAGGTTGATGCGCGGGTCAGTAATCCCTTTATTATCAATGAAATACATGCAAATCGCTCCCTATTTAAATAGACTCTCGTTTATTTTATCTGAAAAGTGGTGAAATGTGTTGACATTTGATCCTCTGTTATAATACACTGATAATTACAAATGCAGTACTAGTACAAACTGAAAGGGGAGAATGAATCTTGATCGAAAACGTCATCGAGTTTTTCAAAAACCTACCTGCCAAAGTCTGTACGTCTTGTGGTAATGAAATTGAAGAACAGCATGAATGCTACGGCAACAAATGCGATTCTTGCAATATAGTGTGATTTTTTTTACAACACCTGTACTATTACAAGTTGTCCAATTGTATATTAGTACTAATACAACCTAAAAGGGGAGAATGAATGATGCTTGAAAACGTCATCGAGTTTTTTAAAAACCTGCCTGCTAAAGTTTGTACGTCTTGTGGAAAAGAAATTGAAGAGCAGCATGAGTGCTACGGCAACAAATGCGATTCTTGTAATATTCTCTAATAAACCAAAACAGCCGTGGAGATCATCCCCCTACGGCTGTTTTTTTTTACATTCAATCCAATATTACTCGGCATATATCTATGCAGTTTTCGAAAGTAGGCTAACCCAATTTAGTTAAAACAGATCATCCATGATCTCTTTCACTGCCGCTTTCCCTTGGTCGATACAATCGGGCAACCCGACACCGTTATAAGAAGCGCCTGCTAGCTTCACCTGCGGAAACTTCGCTTGCAGTTCCATACGTGCCGCCTCAATACGTTGTTTGTGCCCGACACGATACTGCGGTCTATCTTTTTTCCACCTGGTCACTACTGTGAAATCTGGATTGCCTTTGATCGTCATGATTTTCCCTAGATCAGCAAGAACGATTTTTTCAATTTCAGCGTCTGGCAAATCAACAATCGCCTCATCACCCACTCGCCCTACAAATGCACGAATTAGCACTTTTCCTTCTGGCGTTGATGTAGGCCACTTACGATGTGTCCACGTACAGGCTGTAATCGAAAAATCACTTCTTCTCGAAACGAGAAAACCCGTTCCTTCTTTGTCCTGCACGACAGAGGCTTCAGGAAATGCGAGCGCAATTGTGGCCACAGAAGTGGTTGGAATTTGCCCTAAGTCCTGTAGCAGACCATGCGGTGCAAATAAACGACTTGCCATCTCATGACCTGTCGTCAAAATGACAGCATCCGCTTCGATTTTCCGTCCATCATTCAACCCAACGATGGTCTTATCCCCCTGAGAGACAATCGACTCGGTGCGAACACCTGTTATGACAGATCCTGGTTCCAGTTGTTGCTCGATTGCATCTACTAACGTGTCAAGCCCGTTGCGGAATGTATGGAAGACGCCTTCCTTCTTCGCGCTATGGCTGTTTTTCTGTGGCAATTGTTTAGGCGTAGTCTTTTTCATCCCCAAAATAAGGCTGCGATGTTTCTTTTCCACTTCGTAAAACTGCGGAAACGTCGATTGCAAGCTCATATGATCGATATCCCCAGCGTAAACCCCTGATAGAAGCGGTTCGATCAAATTTTCAACGATTTCCCCGCCAAACCGCCTACGGAAAAAGCCACCCAGTGATTGGTCGCCCTTCACATCAGATCGCGGAAGAATGAAATCCCCCGCTGCACGTATTTTTCCCGCCCACGAAAATAATCCTGACTTCAGGAATGGGCTTACTTCTGTAGGAACGCCCATCACAGAACCACCGGGAATCGGATGGAGCGTACCGTCGACATATACATAGGCTTGTCCGGTTGCATTTTTCACAAGTTGTCCTTCAATACCCAGCTCTTCTGCCAGCAGACCCACACTTTTTTTGCGAATTAAAAATGAATCCGGACCACGCTCGATGACAAAACCATCACGCCGCACCGTTTGGATCTTACCACCCAGACGGTTCGACGCTTCAACAAGAATCACATCGAGTGGAAGTCCTTTTTCACGCGCTTCTTTTTGCATATAAAACGCCGCGGAGAGACCTGTAATCCCTCCCCCGACGATGACGACTTTTTTGTTTTGTTCAGTCATAGTCCATCATCACTTTCCATCGATAGTATTAGTCTTGCTTCATTTTATCAAACACCGCATCCACCATTGCATCGACAAATAGCGGATTGACGTTCGGCATCTCCGGACGATAATAAGAAGCTCCGATGTCATCACAAACAACTTTACATTCATAATCATTGTCGTACAGCACTTCAAGATGATCGGAAACGAATCCAACTGGCGTGTAAACAAATGTATGATAGCTTTTGTTCGTATACAAACTACGAGTCAAATCCTGAACATCTGGCCCGAGCCACGGTTCAGGTGTCTGCCCTTCACTTTGCCAGCCAACTTCATAGTTGTCCACACCAGCTGCAGCGGCGATTAAATCAGCTGTTTCTTTCAACTGGTCCGCATAAGGATCACCATTTGCCAAAATCTTTTCAGGCAATGAATGCGCTGAAACAATCAGACATGCAGCCGCGCGCTCTTCCTCACTCATACTTTCGAACGTTCCACGTACTTTGCCCGCCCAATAGTCGATAAACTTCGGCTGTTTGTACCAACTTTCAACTGATGTAACGGTCATGCCAAGCTTGTCCGCTTCTTCTTGCACGCGTCCATTATACGACTTGACGGAAAACGTTGAAAAGTGTGGGGCTAGTACGATAGAAACGGCTTCTTTAATGCCATCTGCATGCATTTTCTCTACCGCGTCTTCAATAAACGGCGCAATATGCTTTAAACCGATATAGACTTTAAATTCAATGTCATCCTGCACTTCATTCAAACGATTGCAAAGCGCATCCGCTTGGTCTTCCGTAATTTTAGCGAGTGGAGAGATTCCACCGATTGCCGCGTAGCGATTACGGAGATCCTCCAATTGTTCCGGTGCTGGCGGACGGCCGTGGCGGATATGCGTGTAATACGATTCAATATCCTCTTCCTTATTCGGCGTTCCGTACGCCATGACTAAAAGTCCCATTGTTTTTTTCGTCATCACATTCACCTCTTTGTTGGGTTCAGTGCGTCATTTACGCAACTGTGCACTATAACTATGAATCAATTCAGTAAGCTTTTTCAATGTAGCAGGTTTTACATCTGGGAATACGCCATGACCCAAGTTGAAGATATGATTTCCATGCTCTACACCTTGCTCGATGATCACTTTTGCACGTTCTTCGATAATGTTCCAATCTGCTAACAGCAGCGATGGGTCAAGATTACCTTGTAACGGTTTTGTCATGCCTCGCTCGCCAGCTTCTTTGATGGACAAGCGCCAATCTAGACCCACAACGTCTACCGGCAAATCATGCCATTCATTCGCCAAGTGGCTTGCGCCGACGCCGAATGTAATAAGTGGCACATTCAATTTACGTAGTTCTGTAAAAATGCGCGTCATGACAGGTTTGATGAAGATACGGTAATCCGCAACATTCAACGCCCCTACCCACGAATCAAAGATTTGAATCGCTTTCGCACCTGCTGCAACTTGTGCAGTAATGTACGTAATCGTCATATCCGCCAGTTTATCCATCAAGGCAAACCACGCTTCTGGTTCTGATACCATGAACGACTTCGTTAAGTTATAGCTTTTCGAAGGACCGCCTTCAATCATATAGCTCGCAAGTGTAAACGGTGCACCCGCAAAACCGATAAGCGGAACAGTCAATTGCTCCCGTGTCAGCATTTTAATCGTATCGAGTACAAACGGAATGTCATCCTCTGGTGATAAATCGCCAAGATTATGGACATCTTGAACAGTACGGATTGGGTTTGAGATAACCGGACCCACCCCAGCCTTGATCTTCACATCAACGCCAAGTCCTGGTAAAGGCGTTACAATATCTTTATATAAAATAGCCGCATCAACGTTATACTGGTCAACTGGCAGCTTGGTCACATAAGCGCAAAGTTCAGGCTGATGCGTGATTTCTTCCAATGAGTATTTCTCTTTTATTTTCAAATATTCAGGCTGCGAACGTCCCGCCTGTCTCATGTACCAGACTGGTGTATGTTCAATCTTTTCGCCCCGTGCTGCGCGGAGTAGTGTATCGTTAAATTGTGTCATATTATCTATTCCCACCTTCATTTATAATGGCAGTTCCGTGTTCCTATCCGTACTCAAATATAGACGTTTCGCTATGCAAAGTATAGTGTTTAGCCCCTCTTGTCATAAAGTTGTGCGTCTTTATCGATTAATCGCCATTATTTGTTTTAATCGCCCAAATCGGGGAAGATATATAGAAGAAGAATTTAAGGAGGTTTTCGGACATGAATATTTTTATAACATCTGGAACACCAGGTTTTATGGAGCAGTTAAGAGAGAAGCATGCAAAAGAAATGATGGTTGTCATGCACGCCGGAAATGATTCCTTATTGGTGCATGAAACGAACGGCGAAACCGTTTTCCAAACACCACGTCGCTATGAAGTCATCGCCTCTTCGGGCACGCTTAAAGAGGAGGGTTATTTTGTGCTTAATCATATTCCCGTTACGGATGAAGGCCGCCCTATATTTGAACATAGCTTTAAGGAGCAATTGCCGACGATTACTGAAGCACTCGGATTCACCGCTTTTCGCCTGCTACGCCCCCTTCAGTCAGACGCCTATATTGTCATGACGGAGTGGTCCACTAGTACGTATTTTGACATGTGGAAAAATTCTTCTTCTTTTCATGATGCACATTTAACGAATCCTTCAGACGCGGGCGTTGACCGTACACTCCATCTTTTTACGGAAGCAGCTTTTGAGACAACTTATATTGCCCAGACAAAAGAGACCGACGCATAACCATTGCCATTGGTCGATTGCTCCCTTTCGGATGTTTGTTATAATAGTAGAAATAACTTGTTTGAAAGGGGCAGTCCATTGAAAAATCAGTTGTTCGAAAAGTTAGATAGTGCGTTTGAAGACATGGTCATCATCCGCCGTCACCTTCATATGCATCCCGAATTATCTTTTAAGGAAGAACAAACCGCACAATATATCTATGATTTCTATGCAAATCTTGGCATTGACGTACAAAATGGTGTAGGTGGTAACGGCGTCGTTGCACGCGTAAAAGGCGGAAGACCCGGTAAAACAGTTGCATTGCGCGCTGATTTTGATGCTTTGCCTATCCAAGATGAAAAAGATGTACCGTACAAATCCACGGTGCCTGGTGTCATGCACGCATGTGGTCATGACGGACATACAGCTACGTTACTCCAAGTGGCAAAAGCGATTCACGAATTACAAGAAGATCTTGCCGGCGAATATGTTTTCATCCACCAACATGCGGAGGAATATGCTCCAGGTGGCGCCATTTCAATGATTGAAGCGGGTTGCCTAGATGGTGTCGATGTTATTTTTGGCACCCACCTCTGGTCGTTGACGCCTTCTGGAACCATCGAATATTTAACGGGGCCTGTCATGGCGGCAGCTGATCGTTTTACAATTACCATTCAAGGCGCTGGTGGTCATGGCGCAGCTCCCCATCAGACGAAGGATGCCATCGTTATCGGCGCACAGCTCGTCATGAATTTACAGCAACTTGTTTCCCGTCGTGTTAATCCCATTGATTCTGCCGTCTTATCTATCGGTTCATTTGTCGCTGAAAACGCCTTCAATATCATAGCCGATTCTGCGAGGCTCAGTGGGACCGTTCGCTCATTTGATCCAAAGGTGCGCGATTTGATGGAACTTGAGATGAAACGCGTTGTGGACGGCACGGCACTGGCGAATAACTGTACCATCGATTTCACATTTGAACGTGGGTATCCAGCCGTCGTCAACCATGCCACAGAAACTGAATTTTTGAAGACGGTAGCGGAAAGTGTTCCAGGTGCTCAATCTGTTGTGGAATCCACTCCGCAAATGGGCGGCGAGGATTTTGCCTATTACCTTGAAAAAGTACCAGGAACCTTTTTCTTCACGGGTGCCAAACCTGCGGATCCCTACCCGCATCATCACCCAAAATTCGACTTCGATGAAAGCGCCATGCTTCTCGCAGCAAAGACTTTAGGCGCCGCTGCGATTGATTATCAAGAATAATAACGACCAGCCTTCCCTCGTCAACTGAGTGGAAGGTTTTTTTATGGCCTATTATCCGCCGTCTGGTGTTAACCAGCACAAAGCATGTAGTTTACCTATGTTACACCAGGTAATTTCGTACACATTTTTCACTTTTAGTAATTGTGTAATTAGACTTATCATATGTAATTTATTTACAATATAATAGGTTTTACGATTTTGAAGTATATATAGTTACAAATGTTCAGAAAAGGGTTGCATTTATAATTTTCTGATTTATAATAATAATTAGATGTTTTAAATATTAGGAGGGATTCAATTGAAAAGACAAAAACAGACGTCAAATTACATCATCTCATTCGACACATTTATGTTGCAGCCTATCGTTACAGGTAACACATTATCAACGCTTGTTGTTGAACGTAATGGAGAATTGCGTGTGTCAAAAAAGCCTATCCACATCGTGAAAAGTTCTTGTGATTATTATGGCGGGTCTTTGCGTGGTTCCACCAATGCAGCAAAACTAGCTCTTGGGAACCGTCATAAGACACCGATTATCGTGGCACATGATTTCGGGATACCTTATATCTTTTTACCTACCATGTCACCAAACTCTGAACATAATACCTGGATTTCATATAATGCGATTGATCATATCGTGCCTGACAATATGGGCAGTATTATCTTTTTGGAAAATAACCGTACTTTCAAGTTAAATGTTTCAGCTACAACGATGTACCGCCAATTTTCATTCGCTAAACTTTTAGAAAAGAATTTTTTACATAAGCAAAGACAGTTAAACAGACCGTCTTCTTTTGGAGGCTTCAACCAGTTCGAAGAGGAATGATTCATTTTATCCAATGAGGATTTAGCTCCCATTGGATAAGGTAACCATCGGTGGATGTCGCAGACCTTTCCAGGAAGCCCTAGACCTGCCAAATGCAACGCAGTTAGCCGTTGTCGCCAAGAATGCAACAACGGCTAACTTCTTTAGTGGATCTAGACGCAATACAACTCGGTGGCATGCTTAGTTATCCAGCCATCGCAAAGTAAACACTCAACAGCTCTTCGGTTCTATTTCGCAAGCGAACGTTCAAATAACGCCGGTGTTCTTCGTAGCCACCGTGCAAGAAAATATATTCGGTAAATGTATCATCAGTCTCGCCACGTAGCATGTTCATATTATGGCGTCGTAAATAGATGTTTGTCGCCTTCAACTCAGCACGTACAAGCTTGGTTGCTTCATCGACGAGTTTAACGTAAGGTCCTTTCAACTTGAAAGGACTTTTTTCAAATACATTTCGATCCCGTTCCAAAATGGTGATAAGCATCGGCAAATAAATCATATTCTCAAAGTGTGACAATGCCTCTGCGGAAATTAAAGGCATTTAAGCCCCTCCCCTCTAAAAGAACACTAGTTCGTATTTTTATTATATGCCCCTACCTCGTAATTATCAACCAACAAATTAAGGAATTTGATTACGTGAAATCTAGACAAAAAAACTCCCAGCCACGATCGCTAGGAGTCTGACATTATTTATTTTTTTGCCTCATCACCAAGATAATGCACGGCTGAAACTTTCCATTCGCCATCATCCTTCGTAAAAACAGTTACCTGTCTGCCACTTGGATTCGTTTCAAGTCCACTCGACAATTGTTTCATTTTAGTCTGTAAATTTGCAAATACTTGTGCTTCGTTCTCACTGTATGTCACAACCGTTACATCCGAAACTTCACGAGTAACATCATATTCCTCAAATGTCTGCTCCAAATAAGAACGCTCTTCTACTTTATCGAAACTCCCCGATTGATCTGACAAGATGTCAAAATAACCATCAATATCCTTGTTATTTAATCGATCAATATACGAAGTAAATACGGCTAAAATTTTCTCTTTTTCACCTACCGGTACATTCGCAGCCTCTTCAATTGAGCCATCCGACAGGTTAAAGCCTACTTTTTTCTCATCCACCCCATGATCGATTGTACCAAAACCAGGTGTCGCTTCACCATCAGTAGCAGAGCCCCCATTGGAAGCGCCCCCCTCATCCTTACTGCACGCACCTAGTAGCAATAACATTGACATCATCGAAAAAACAACTATTTTCTTCATTTTTTTCCTCCTCTAGAAATGCGCAGGCCGCCTGCCAGACGCGACAAGTAGGAAGGATAGAGTTCAATCCTTCCCTGAAGGATGAATTTCAATCCTTCCCTACTGGCCGACTAATTTCGCCATGTCCTGTGGTAACGTTGGCACGAGTACGTCCTGTACGTCGGAAGACTCGAAGACAATTGCGCCCTTTGCCTTTATCAGCAAGGAGGAGAGATGTACTTCAATCCCTCCCTACTGAAGCGACTCGAGCGACTAGCGCCCGGAGTCTAGACACTGACCTATATATGTTGAACTTATGATTCTCACCTAATCTCCAGCGAAGGCGCCTTACTGGGGTAGCCGAAGCGATAAGACTAAGGAGGGATGCAGTTCAATCCCTCCCCACTAGTGGTTTTCTAGCAGGCTTATCGCGGGAGGCATCCCCAAGCGTTGTAGATAGGATTCTTTCATTCAACATATATAAGTTAAAAAGCAATTATTTTCTGATCTTAACAGAATGAAAGGGCTCCTCCAAACGGAAAGCCCTCACTCATTATTTACTTTACTTCAACCCAACCATTTTTAATCGCTGTGACAACCGCTTGTGTTCGGTCATTAACAGCCATCTTCTGTAAAATGCTTGATACGTGGTTCTTGACCGTTTTCTCAGAGATAAACAACGTCTCCCCGATTGTGCGGTTACTTTGTCCATCCGTTAATAACTGCAACACTTCACACTCGCGTTTAGTGAGCAAGTGGAAAGGACGGCGGATATCATTTTGTTGGAAAGACCCTTTATGTTCACGTTCGCTCAAACGACGGAATTCGCTAACTAAATTATGTGTCACTTTCGGATGAAGGTACGAACCGCCCGATGCAACCACTTTAATGGCTTGGACAATTGCATCCGCATCCATTTCTTTCAGCATATAGCCTAGTGCCCCTGTTTTTAGTGCATGCGATACATACGATTCATCATCATGAATCGAGAGCATGATCACTTTTGCATTCGGAAAATCCGCAATCAGTTCTTCCGTCGCATCGACACCGTTCATACGCGGCATATTAATGTCCATTAGTACAACATCAGGCTCAAATTGTTCATAGAGTCCCTTCACTTCGCTGCCGTCATCCCCCTCGGCAACAACCTCAAACGAATCTTCAAAATCTAGAATACGTTTTACCCCTTCACGGAACAATTGGTGATCATCTACAATTAAAATTTTTGTCATCTGCATTTCCTCCCATTTATATCTAACCGGTAATTATTTCATTTCGTAATGGAAGCCGGAAATAAATTGTCGTTCCGTTTCCAATTGCCGAAGTAATTGTCATATCACCTTTTAGCAATTCTATACGCTCTCGCATCCCGATCAAGCCGAAAGACTTATCTTTCACTTCATTTTGATCGAATCCTCGCCCATTATCTTTGATGATAATATTCATTATATCGCGAAGCCATTCAATTTTCACCCAAATGTCCTTCGATTTTCCATGTTTAAGTGCATTTGATACTGATTCCTGCACCAGTCGGAAGACCGACACTTCAAAATCTGACAGAAAACGCTGCTCCTGCCCCGTATTTTGGAAGTGAATCTCAGCACCCTGTTCATATTCCTCAACCGTCGACAAATATTTCCGCAGTGTCGGAATCAACCCAAGATCATCAAGTGCCATCGGACGCAGATCATATATGATACGACGGACCTCATAAAGTGCCCCCCTTACCATCTCTTTAAGATCGGTAAGTTCCAGCAGGGCAAGTTCCGGCCCTTTTTCAGCAAACGTCTTTTCAATCAACCCAGAGCGAATCAACACATTCGCCAACATTTGCGCCGGTCCGTCATGAATATCACGAGAAATCCTTTTGCGCTCGTCTTCCTGCGCTTGAATAATGCGGATGCCGAACTCCTGCTTATGTCTCGCTGTTTCAAGTGCTTCTCCTACATCCTTCAAATCCATATTCAAATAGTTAATGACTGTAGTTACTTGACTGACAAGTTGATCTGCCTTTTTAATCGTCTCGAGGAGGGCCAGCAGGCGCCTATCCAATTCGTCCCGCCGAATACGTAACTGCTTCTCCTCCATCCGATTAATGGATAATCGAACAAGCAAATCATTCGCCACTTCATAAGCCTCTCTCACCTGAGTCTCTGAGTACTTCGTAAAATTCTTCGAAACATCAGCGAGACGTAGACGAGAACGTCGTGTCATATCTTCCAAGTAATCGCATTCTGTTATTGCCCGGGAAATATCTTCTTTGACTTCTGCCAACTCTTTTTCCATATCTTCAAAGCTTTTACGGCTCTGTTCACTTATAATAAAGATATCGTTCTTGGACTGATCCATTACACGGACCATACTATTAAAAATAGTATCCAGTGTTCGGATGTCAATCGCATTTTCCTTCATTTCATTCCCTCCTGGCAACAACTTGAAAATTATACAATAACTTGAGGAGTAGTGCAGGAATGACGATTTCCCTACACACTTCATTTAGTATATCATCATAGGACCCATTAAATATTATAATTGTATTACAATTGATGGAGGTGCCGCAAATGCGAGCAGATTATTATACAGTAAAAAATTATGGTGAAAATGAACTAGTCATCCAAAAGTCGAAATTCCTAACCTATGTGAAACGTGTAGAAACGGAGCAGGAGGCACTCGAATTTATTCAAGACATCAAAAAAAGACATCATACAGCAAGCCATAATTGCTCAGCTTATATGATTGGCGAACACGATAACATTCAAAAGGCGAATGACGACGGCGAACCGTCTGGAACAGCAGGCGTCCCCATGTTGGAAGTCTTAAAGAAACAGGGTCTTAAAGACACGGTTGTTGTCGTAACGCGCTATTTTGGCGGTATCAAGCTTGGCGGAGGTGGATTGATACGCGCATATGGGCGTGCCACTACAGAAGGTATCTCGTCTACGGGGGTCGTTTTACGAAAACAACATCTGTTAATGAAAGTATCCATCGACTATACCTGGCTGGGTAAAGTTGAAAACGAGGCAAGACAATCTCCCTACCCACTAAAAGAAATTACCTACGCAGATGGTGTAGATCTTTTTATGTACGTACCGGTCGCGGAATTAGACGAATTCACTAAATGGATGACTGAACTCACGAATGGCCAAGCCGAACTTTTATCATATTCTAGCGAATTTCTAGAATTCGACATTTGAAAAAGTATACGTTTTGCTAAGAAGATAGTATAATAAGAAAGGTTGTACTTTTTTGTCTAATGAATCCCCCTGTCATGTCTGTAATAAATGATAATTTTCTGTCACTTATATGATTAGCTATGGAAAAATTGTTACATAGCCAGTTCGGAGGAACTTTGAATGAAAAGAAAAGACTTTAAAAAACGAAAAAAATCATCTAATAAACGCTTAGTCATTAAGGTTTTAATTCTTCTTACATTTTCTCTATTTGTTGCTGTTGTCGCCTACGGTGCATCTTTACAGAAAAAAGCTTCCAATGCGGCGGATCAAGCATACGAGGCCATCCCCAATAGGATCAAACCTGCGGAACGCGAAACAAAAGTCGAACCCGCGAATGATAATGTTTCCATCCTATTCATTGGCGTAGATGACAGCGAAGAACGCCATCAAGGTGATGGTAATAGTCGATCAGATGCATTACTTTTCGCTACGCTAAATAAAAAAAGTAAATCAGTAAAACTAGTAAGTATTCCGCGAGATTCCTACGTATACATTCCGAAAGTAGGATACAAAGATAAAATTACGCATGCTCATGCATTTGGTGGAACAGGAGCGACGGTTGATGCCGTTGAGGAATTATTTGATATACCCGTAGATTACTATGTAAAAATGAATTTCAACGCTTTCATTGATGTCGTTGATGCTCTTGGTGGAATCGAAGCAGAGGTCCCATACAACCGAACTGAAAAAGACGAGAACGACAAATACACGATTCACCTTAAAAAGGGACTTCAACATTTAGACGGCAAACACGCTCTGGCACTTGCTCGGACGCGTAAACTCGATACAGACGTTGAGCGCGGTAAACGTCAACAAATGATTTTACAGGCCATTATGAAACAGGCTGTCTCCGTTAAGTCCGTCACCAAGTATGGTGACGTGATCGAAGCTGTTGGTGACAACATGAAGACTGATATGACGTTCGATGAAATGAAATCCTTCTTGGATTATGCCAAAGGCGGCCTACCGCAAGTCGACACCATTAGCTTGAATGGCTATGACGATATGTCAACAGGCGTTTACTATTGGAAACTCGATGAATCAGATTTAAGCGAAGTACAGCAGCTATTACAATCGCATCTCGGTGTTATTCCAGACTCTTCCAACCTAACTGACAGGGGTTCACAGATCGTCGGCTCAGCAGACGAAGCCTCGGAACCCCCCTACGATAATTAATAAGAAAATGCTAGGCGAAAATTTCGCCTAGCATTTTTTAAATTGTTTACATAAAATATAAAAAATCCGGCCATACTACCAGAATGGAGCAAGGTAGATAACCGGATTTTTTATATTATTTTCCAATCAATCGCAAGATATTCAGCAATGGTCGGTAGTTCTTACCTGCAAGACCAATTACTTCAACGAACAACTCAATTGCGATGAGCATAACAATAATGAGTAAGATGGCTCCCCATACTGTCGCTTGTGAAAAGAGGATTGCTGCAACACCGAATAGAATAGCCAACCCATAAATAACTAAAACCGTTTGTCGATGAGAAAAGCCAACGCGTAGCAGACAATGATGTAAATGTGATTTGTCTGGTGCCATAATCGGTTGTTTCGTACGAATACGACGAACAATTGCAAAGAATGTATCAGAAATTGGAACACCCAGCAAAATTATTGGGATAATAAGTGACACAACAGTGACATTTTTAAATCCTAATAACGCCAAGACCGAAATCATAAACCCAAGGAACAATGATCCCGTATCACCCATAAAAATTTTCGCTGGATGGAAGTTGAAAAACAGGAAGCCCAGCGAACTTGCTGCAAGTATTGCTGCCATAGCGGCAACGAAAACATTGCCCATAATCAATGCCATGACTGTCATGGTAATCAGTGCAATTGTGGAAACACCAGCAGCCAAGCCATCCAAGCCATCAATCAGGTTGATAGCATTCGTAATGCCGATGATCCAAATAATTGTGATAGGAATACTCCAATATCCAAAATCCAATTGACCGATAAACGGTAAAGTAATAAATTCGATTTGTAAACCGCCCCAAGTAACAACGACAAGTGCCGCAGTCAATTGACCGGCAAGTTTTATTTTTGCAGTGATTTCAAGCATATCATCTAAGAAACCTGTCACAATGATAATGAGGGCACCGATGATAATCGCAGTTTCATTTACGTTGTTATCTTCCGGTAGTAAAATAAAATAACCAATCAAAAACGCTCCAAATATGGCAAGTCCGCCAATACGCGGCATGACGGATGCATGTACTTTCCGGTAGTTTGGACGATCAACCGCTCCGATTCGGAATGCTAATTTTATAACGAGCGGAGTCAATATTATGGAGGCTACAAAAGCAGCAGCCATTGCAAGGAATAACATGTCCTTCCTCCCTAAGTAAATCATTAATTTATCAAATCAACAGTATTATAGCATGTACGAGATAAAAAAGCATACTACTAGATAACTTATTTCCTTTTTACTACCTTCTTCCCCCTATCTTTCCCTCTTCCCCTTCACCCTATCCTTCCTTATATATCTAGATATTGGCTTAAGGTAGTCAATTACCAATCTTTTTGATAAAATAAGGACGTGTCCTTAAAAGGGATAGAAAAAGGAGCGTTCATTCATGTTATCGATATTCAAACGTTCAAATCAAACGAGCGAAAGACAACTTCGAAAATATCGGAAGCTTGTCAAACAAATAAATAATTTGGAGTCCACATACGAAGTGATGTCGGACGAACAACTTGCAAATATGACAGAGATATTTAAAGATCGACTCCAGTCAGGTGAGTCGATTCAATCCATCACACTAGATGCTTTCGCTGTAGTTCGTGAAGCATCGAAAAGAATACTAGGCATGCGTCATTTTGACGTACAGCTAATCGGTGGGCTTGTTTTAACAGAAGGTAACATTGCGGAAATGCCAACTGGCGAAGGGAAAACACTTGTCGCATCACTTCCCTCATATGTACGTGCACTCGAAGGAAAAGGCGTCCACGTGATTACAGTGAACGACTACCTTGCGAAACGTGACTATGATCAAATTGGACAAATCCATCGTTTCCTCGGTCTGACAGTTGGGTTAAACATACCCATGATGCAGGGTCCAGAAAAGCAAGAGGCGTATAATGCCGATATTACATACGGAGTCGGAACCGAATTTGGTTTTGATTATTTACGCGATAATATGGCCCATCACGTGGCACAAAAAGTCCAACGGCCGTACCATTTCGCAATTGTCGATGAAGTCGATAGTATTCTTGTCGACGAAGCAAAAACACCGCTCATCGTAGCTGGTAAGATGCAAGCGGACGCGGATCTTCATCATATAGCTGCACGTCTTGCAAAACGTTTTAAAAAAGGTGTCGATTTCGATTTTGATGATGAAACAAAAGCCACTTCACTGACCGATGCAGGTATCGAAAAAGTTGAAAAAGCGTTTGGTATCGACAACTTATACGAATTAGAACATCAGACCCTCTATCATTACATGATTCAGGCAGTACGGGCATACGTCATTTTCGAACGTGACGTAGATTATATTGTACGAGATGAGAAGATTGAGCTTGTGGACATGTTCACAGGGCGTATCATGGAAGGACGTACACTTTCCGACGGCCTTCATCAAGCCATCGAAGCAAAAGAAGGAATTCCCATCACTGATGAGAACAAAGCACAAGCGCAAATTACAATCCAAAACTATTTCCGCATGTATCCAAAGCTTTGCGGAATGACAGGTACGGCAAAAACGCAGGAAAAAGAATTCAAAGAAGTGTACGGAATGACTGTTGTCCAAATTCCGACAAACCGTCCACGCGCACGCATAGATTCTCCTGACCGCGTCTATGAAACCATCGATCAAAAGTATAAAGCGATGGCGAAAGAAGTCGCTGAACGTCATAAAACAGGACAACCTGTTCTCGTTGGGACGACATCTATTTTACAGTCAGAAAAAGTTGTCGAATACCTACAAGAATACAAACTAGACTTCAACTTACTGAACGCGAAAAGTGTCGAGCAAGAAGTCGAACTGATTTCTCAAGCCGGGCAACTTGGACATATCACGGTTGCGACAAACATGGCTGGACGTGGGACCGATATCGTACTTGGGGAAGGTGTCGAAGAGCGCGGTGGACTTTTCGTACTTGGTACAGAAAAACACGAAAGCCGCCGAGTCGACAATCAGCTTCGTGGCCGTTCGGGACGTCAAGGTGATCATGGCGAAAGCCGTTTCTTCTTGTCACTTGAAGATGATATGTTCAAACGCTTTGCCAAAGATGATCTTGAAAAGTTCTTGAAAAAAGTAACATCGGATGAAAATGGCCTCGTGCGTAATTCTGAGGTGGATGAACTGACGGAACGCACACAGCGTATTGTTGAAGGTGCCCACTACTCTATGCGCGAATACAACTTGAAGCTTGATGATGTCATCAACGATCAACGGGAGGTCGTCTATTCACTGCGCGACAAAGTGATTAAAGGCGAAAGTGTTCCTGAACAATTAAAAACAATGCTGAACGAGACAGTGGAATTCGTTGTCTACGATAGCTGCCCGGAAGAAGACTCATCGGACAACTGGGATTTCGACCGGATTGAAAGGACGATGAACAGCCTGCTGTTGGAACCTATATCCGTCCCACACACGCTTGAAAAGACATCCGATATTCTGAAACTTTATGAAATACCACTGGCTGATTTACTTGATTACATCGATTCATTTGCAGACAATGAACAGGTCAGTCAAATGATTCCACAAGTCATGTTGTCCCATATCGACAGCATGTGGGCCAAACATTTAGAAGTCATGACACGCCTTAAAGAAGGAATCGGATTGCGTTCCTACGGGCAGGAAGATCCAATGCGGATTTACCAGCGTGAAGGACTCGAGTTATTCGGTCGCCGTTATCAGAAGTTACGCCGCAATATTGCATCTGAAGTCATTGGCTTCATGAAGCTTATTACAGAACAACAGGGGGAATAACAATGAAGCTTTTTTCTTTCTTTAAACAAGCCCAAAAAACAGGATCTGAAAGTACAATCGGATCTGAAGAAATCATCGATGGCGTGAACACATCTACAAGTACGGATGCAGTTGAAACAACACTTTCCCTTCATCCAGAATGGGATGTCCCACAAGAACAAGATTACGTTTTCCGTTTCCTGTCAAATGAACTTGAACCGCTTAAACCGAATCAGATTTCCCTATCCGGGATTGATATCGATGTTGAACCCGCTGACGGTAGCTGGCTCGTGAAAGCATTTTTCCGTTCTTCACTCGACCAACAAATTTCTGTTGGGTCCGTTGAGCTCATGCTCATTAATGAGGAAGGCGAAACACTCGCTTCAGATGAATTCAATTTAAATGAACTTGGTGATATTCCAGCTCGTAGCGCGAGACCATGGGTATTCGTCTTTACGAAAGACAATATCTTTGCTGAACAACCACCAACAGAAAACTGGAAACTAGCATTCAATGTCCAGTCAATGGTGCCACATAAACTTGAATTGGAACCAGCATGGGAAGAAAGTTTGTCGAACGAGCAAAAAGAAGGATTAAGCACAGTCGTTGAAGGTCTTCCAAAATTGAAACCGCGTGAAGTAAATATTAGCGGATTCCAAGTAAAACAGCAGGATGACGGTAGCATTGCTACTTCTATTTTCATCCGAAACGGACACTCCAAGCAAATCAACATCGAAAAGTTGCCACTTGAACTCATCGATGCAACAGGTGAACTTGTTGCTTCCGGTTCATTTGAACTTGCTCCGCTGTCTGTAAAAGCAAATACAACAAAACCATGGACATTTATCTTCCCACAAGAATTGATCAAAAAAGAGGAACCGGACTTGTCTCGCTGGACAGTTCGTGTACCACAGCAATAACCCACAAGGCTACATCGCTAGGTCACATGTCGTGACTTGGCCATGTAGCCTATTTTGAATGAACAAAAGCGCAAGCGCCTGTTCAGCCCCGACCAGCGCTGGAAGGCTTGAAGATAAAGGCGCTCTTTGCCTTTATCAGCAAGGGGAAGGCAGTCTAAAAACGCCACGTCCTGTGGCAACAAGGAAGGATGCAGTTCAATCCTTCCCTACTGCATGACCTACATCCTGTAGGCCCAAGCGACTCGAGGGGCTAGGCGCTGGAGCCCAGACGCCAAATCCCTATTTCGTAACTTATCCACAGTTCGAGATGTTATAATTTCCTAAGCAAAATAAAAACACTGGATATCTTAGAGATATCCAGTGTTTTACATTCTATATGATTAGCTAGCTGAAGCAACTGTAGTACCATTTGAAATACGTTTAGCACCTATATAACGATCGCCCCAATAGTAAGGGTCAGTTAACTTATCTACACGTACACCTCTTGATGTTGACGCGTGTGCAAATTTGCCATTCCCCATGTAGATCCCTACATGTGAAACGCCCTTGCCAGTCGTATTGAAAAATACGAGGTCACCTGTTTCTAAATTCGATTTAGAAACTGCTTGTCCAGATGCGTACATGCTAGAAGCTGTACGTGCCACATTAATGGCATTTTCTTTAAAAACATAACTGACGAAACCTGAGCAATCAAAACCACTCTTCGTTGTACCACCATAACTATATTTAATGCCCATTAGGCTAGTTGCTGTTTTTGTAATGTTAGCTGCTTGAGATGAGGCTTCAGCTTGTCCACTGAAAGGTGCGACAAATAAAAGTAATGACATTGCAAAAATTACAACTGGCTTTTGCATTTTAATTAAAAATTTCATATGTTCCCCCAATGGATTGATTTATCTGAAAAACTATCTAAAACAACTTTAACATGTTTTATACCGCCCCTATATTACATTCCTGTAACAAACTCGTTACACAACATCTCATTTTTCGCGCCGTTGAAACATAAAACACATTATTCCAGTTACTTACAACATAATTGGAAATAAACTACACAAAACATCAATCCACTAATGCTATATATGTCGAATAAAAGAATCCTATCTACAACGCTTGGCGCTTGGGCTACCGCAGTAAGGCGCCTTCGCTGGAGATCAGGCGAAAATCATAAGGTCAACATACATAGACAAAAAAAAGCCATACAACTGGATTTCTCCAAGTTGTATGGCTTTGCAATTTGCTACTTACTTATTGACCGCCGTTCGCAACGCGCTCCACGGCTGCTGCTACGTTATGATGGACATTTGGATCAAGCGGATGTGGAACAAGATCGCCCGGTTTCGTACTATCCACGATGGCAAGTGCTGCCGCAATCAACATCGGATAAGTAATTTCTTTCGCATAGGCGTTAAGTGCCCCACGGAAAATACCTGGGAAGCCAAGGATGTTGTTCACAAGACGACCATCAGCTGCAAATGCCGCCCCAGCTTTCAGTGCTTCTTCTGGCGCAATTTCAGCATTCGGATTAGATAATGCCAAGATAATCTGCCCTTTACGCACCATTTCTGGTTTAATGAGCCCTGCAACACCTGTCGTTGCCACGACAATATCGCATGTCGCCATGAGCTCTTCCAGTGAATCCATGATAACTCCACCGTGTTGAACAAGTCGTTCACACGCTTCTTCATTGCGATCGATACCGCGCATTTCTTTTACACCATAAGCCATAAGCATCCGGCTGATCGCAAGTCCAGCGGCACCTAGACCGATTTGGCCAACAACAGCATCAGCAAGGGCTACGCCCGATTGCTTACAAGCAGATAGAACAGACGCAAGTGTCACAACAGCTGTACCATGCTGATCATCGTGCATGACAGGAATCGACAGTTCCGCTTTTAAGCGTTCCTCGATTTCGAAGCAATGCGGTGATCCGATATCTTCGAGTAAGATACCGCCAAAACTTTTAGAGATATGCTTCACTGTTTCAACAACCTGATCAGGATCGCTTGTATCGAGCAAAATCGGAATACCACTGATCCCTGCAAATTGGTCGAATAAAACGGCTTTCCCTTCCATAACAGGCATCCCTGCAACAGGTCCGATATTACCAAGGCCAAGAATAGCTGTTCCGTCTGTTACAATGGCAACCGTATTTGAGATACCCGTAAAGTATTTCGCTTGTTCTGGATCATTCTTAATCACTTCACAAACGTTTGCAACTCCCGGTGTATAGACACGGCGTAAATCTCCAAGTGAGCGAATTTCAAAACGCCCTTTCATATGGATCTTACCGCCTTCATGCGCTTGTAACACATCATCTGTCACAGCGTGAACGCTGATTCCTTCCCCAATTGCATTCACCGCATTAACGATGTCTTGCAAATGCTCTTCATTCGAACATTGGATGGAAATATCGCGAATAGTTGATAATGTACCTACTTTAATCGTTTGAATATCACCTATATCGCCCTCTAATTGCCCGATAGCCGCTGCCACTTTGGCAAAATTACCAGGCATGGAAGGCGTTTCAATAATAAGATTGCGCATGAATTGTTCTTGTCCCAATATAAAAACCTCCTGTAGTGTTCCGATTTCTATTTTACACATATTCAGTTGTCCGGACAACCTATCCTAGTTCTAAACAAAAAAAGAACTTTATCCTCTACTTACCTTATACTTTTTCGATAGGTAGATAGAGTGTATCGGTATCTTGGAATGTCCCTAACAGAGCGTTGATTTCATCTACTGGAAGGGGTTTACTGAAATAGAAACCTTGTATTTCATCGCAGCCCATTTCCTTGAGTATGTTCCATTCCTCAATCGTTTCGACACCCTCTGCGATTGTACGGAGTCCAAGCGTTTTCCCAAGTTGTACGATGGTTTTAACAATGGCTGCACCATTTGTATCGTTCTCGATATTGGTAATGAATTGACGATCGATTTTGATTTGCTGAATCGGAAAATGTTGCAGGTAAATAAAAGCGGAGTAACCCGTTCCAAAATCATCAATCGAAATAGAGAATCCCAAAGCACTCAGCTCAGCAATTCGATTTTTTACAGCATCATGATCTTCAAGAGCCACATTTTCTGTGATTTCTAGCATGAGCTTTTGCGGTTCAATACCTGATTCTTCAGCACACTTCAATAAGTAAGCAGGTAATTTTACGTGAAGGAAATGATGTGGCGATAAATTGATTGACACAGTCAAATGCCCTTTCCCTTGTGCTTGCCATCTGCCTAGTTGGGCAAATGCTTCTTGAATGACCCATTCACCGATTGGCGTTATGAGTCCCGTTGATTCTGCCAGATCGATAAAATCCCCCGGGGAAATTAATCCGCGTTCCGGATGCTGCCACCTGATAAGTGCTTCGAAGCCATTCACTTCACCTGTACTGCATTTCACTTGCGGTTGATAGAAGAGTCGGAATTGACCTAAATCAAGGCCTTTTCTTAAGTTCATTTCGGACAATAGGTTTTCTTTCATGAAGGCATGCATATGAGGTTGATAGACTCCATATGCTTTCCGTGATGTCTTTTTGCGCGCATTCTCTAACGCTACTTGGGCTGCTTGCAGTCCCTCTTTTACATTACTCACATGGTCTGGATAATAAGATGCACCATAACTGAACGTCATATACACTTCTTGCCCACTAATGTCCATCGGTCGTCTTATTTCTTCAGCTATCCGCGTTATATTCGCAACGGCCTGTTCGCCATTCAATTGAATGGGCGAGTAAATGACAAAGTGATCAAAACCAATTCGAGCAATCAAAGCCGGTGCAGGGAAAAGGATACGTAGACGTTTCGCAATTTCTAGTAACACTTGATCGCCACCATCATGGCCAAGAACCCCTTGGATATCTGTAAACTGGTCCAGAACCATATAGATGAAAATACCTCGTTCTTTCCCTTGGAGCATTTTTAGTTCTTCCGTTACTTTTTTGTCGAAGGAATGCTGGTTATCCAATCCTGTTAGTGTATCCTTGAAGGCAAGTGTATATAAATGTTCCTCAACCTCAATACGCTGTAAACGGTCGAATATAAAAGCGAGCATATCAGCAACTGAGGCAATAACATGCTTCTCAACCGGTGTCCACTGACGGTTCTCCTCCGATAAACAACAAAGTACCCCGCCCACTCCCCAACTTAAAACGATAGAGGCATCTAACATCGAATTGAGGGCGCCATCTTCTTCGTGAAGCCTTTCTCGCAATTCTCGCATCACAGGATCTGTTTTCACATCATCCACTGCTAAAGTTCGTTTATGTAAAATTGCGTTAAAATAAGTCGGTACTTCACGTTGAAAAAGCACCTCTCCAGACGTATCGGCACTTGCCCTACTGTCATAGACATTTTCTGCAGTCAATTCGGTTCGTTCTTCATTGAATAACCAAATTTCAACTCTTTCACAACTCATTAATTTTGAAATGCTCCGACAGGTTTCTTCGAGCAGCGGTTTAATAGACTCCCTCGATAGCACAAATAACTCCTCTTGCGAAAAAAGCAGTTGTTGCTGGTTTTGATGGAGCTCTTCTAGTACTGCATTTGCAACGTCTATTGATAGATCATCCGAACATTCCAAACAAAAACCCCCTTTCTATATCTGTACCCCATTTGCTATCTATTCCCTCACTGATTATGTACGTTGAAATAAAGATTTTCATTGAATTCACTTCAGCACTAAGGGATGCCTTCGCTCACTTTATCCATGTATCCGCCTAGTTAACTTGGCTAATGGACAAGTTCGCGACTTATGTAATTTTACCCTCTTTTACTTTTCAATTCCATAAACTAAAATACTATCTTATCCTAACATGTCAAGCGACTTACTTCACTTATCGGTTTGTTCGAGTGAATATAGATGAGAATTTTGTCGAATGAGGAACTATATATGTTGAATTTATGATTCTCACCTAATCTCCAGCGAAGGCGCCTTACTGGGGTATCCGAAGCGATAAGACTTAGGAGGGATGCAGTTCAATCCTTCCTTAAGCGCCAAGCGTTGTAGATAGGATTCTTTCATTCAACATATATATTATTAAGACCCTCTCACGTCTACATACTACTATAGAAAAATAGAACTATCACAATAAAAAGATACCAATAATTAACTATACCTATTATATCGTTAAAATTGTTAGACGATTGCCCTACTTTTCAGTTATAATAAAATATGATGCGTTTCGTTACATAATTAGTTCAAGGAGTTGCAATTTAATTGTCTATGCAGAAAAACTTCATCATCGGACTTATGCTTTTCGCTTTGTTCCTTGGTGCAGGTAATATCATTTTCCCACCACTTCTCGGACAAATGGCCGGAGACGATTTATGGATTTCCATGGTAGGTTTCCTAATCACCGGAGTAGGTTTACCTTTAATCGCTGTTCTCGCGATTGCCAATTCAGGTGGTAGCCTACAAACCATTGCCTCACGGGTTAACCCAACTTTTGGAATCATTTTCACATTGGTTATCTATATGGCCATTGGTCCATTTTTCGGTATTCCACGGACGGCAACTGTTTCCTATGAAATTGGTATTGTTCCGTTTCTGCCAACTAGTATTTCAAGTACAAGCTGGCCGCTTGCGTTGTTTACAATCATCTTCTTCGCAATCACATTAGCACTTGCGCTTAATCCCGCGAAACTTGTCGATCGCATTGGTAAAGTGCTAACACCTATCCTCTTTCTTGTCATCGGAGCACTTGCAGTGAAAAGCATTGTGTCACCAATGGGTGAAATTGGACAAGCACGTGGCGATTATGCAACGGATCCATTTTTCCGAAGTTTCGTCGAAGGCTATTTAACGATGGATGTCATTGCAGCACTCGTCTTCGGTATTGTCGTCATTAATGCGCTTAAAGCAGAAGGCGTGACTGAAAGACCTGCTATTATGAAAGCCATGGTGATTGCTGGAGTTGTCGCTGCTGTCGGACTGGTACTCGTTTACCTATCACTCGGATATATTGGCGCAACAAGTGTCGATGTCATCGGACTACAGGATAATGGGGGCGCAGTACTTGCACTTGCTTCAACTGCCCTATACGGCTCTTCCGGAACAACGATTCTTGCCCTAACCATCATTTTTGCTTGTTTGACAACATCCGTTGGTCTTGTCTCTGCGTGTGCACAATTTTTCGTACAACTGCTACCACGCTATTCGTATAAGACATTTGTTGTCATCTTCGCAAGTTTTAGTGCATTGGTGGCCAACGTCGGATTGACACAGCTCATTTCATTCTCGGTACCCGTCCTGTTGATGGTCTACCCGCTTGCCATTGTGTTAATGCTGTTGTCGTTCATCGATAAATCATTTGATAGAAAACCAATTGTCTACATTCTTGCACTTGTCGCAACGACATTTGTCAGTGTGTTTGATGGATTACGCGGAGCGGGTATCGATGTCAAACCCGTCACCTCCATACTTTCCCATCTTCCGCTCTATGAGCAACAAATTGGTTGGCTCGTTCCCGCGATTGTTGGTGCACTTATCGGTGTCATCATAAGTTCGCTTTTTAAACGACGCCTATAGTTTTCAGAACTTTCGGGAATCACTTCCAGTTGATGGGAGTTTAAATACATCGCTTTCATGAAAACAAACCGGTTTCCACTTAAAACGGGACCGGTTTTTCTAATTATAAAAATAACGCCGTTTGGATAAGCCCAAACGGCGTTTTACTTTTATGGTAGTTTGACCGTGAAGCTGTCGAATGTAATATCGATCCCCTCAAATTGACTAACATCTATATCAGTCAAATTACCTTCTGAATCTTTTATTTTCCAGTCTCCCTGTTCTGGTATTGAAAGATAGGGAATAATTGTTAACTCCTTGGCATGTTCATCTACTGAGTCGAATAATCTTGTCCCATACACTAGTCCTTCCTCAAATAGACCGTCTTCATTGCCATTTTCCTTGCCGCCACCACTCATGGTTAATTCATTCCCTAAAGAATCCACTACTCGGAATTCCAGTAATGTCGTAAGGTCAGGGTATTTTTCTGATACCACTTTATACCTGAGAAGAAAACCACTAGTTCCAATTTTAATATTCTCAACAAGTAGGTCAATTCCTTCAATTTGTTGTGAATGATTAATGGTTACTTGCTGCACACCTGGTTGTTCTTCTACCGGCGCAGAAAAGTTCCACTGTTCTCCGTTCTTCCCTTCAAAACTCATTCCGAGAACAAATTTTTTCGGCAATACCTCTCTATAAGGCTCAATACTAATTACTTTCGTCCAATAAGTCGGGGTGATTTTTCTAACTATACCGCCAGTCGGCATTCTTTTCCCGTCAACATCAAAAATGGGGATTACATACAAATCCTCGAGTGGTTCTTCCGATTCTTCCGAATAGCCAACCGTAACCCGGGTACCATCATAAAAAACTTCATCAATCGTAATGGTAATACCATTTACCGTCTTGGACTGCCCCACCACTTGCGTCAAGCCCAACTCACTCACTCGTTCTAATCCGCGTTCTCCAGATACACTAAATATCGAGCCGATAATCGGAATTTGCGACACGAAAGTTGCCATCACAGGTGAGACAGTTGCCGAACCAATTAGTAATCCGAATGCAACAACGGCAGCAGCTGCGCTATACACGACTTTGTTTCGTAAAGATGTTTTTCGCTTCGGGACACTTCTTAGAACTGTATTCAATATAATCGCATCCAACTTGGCAATTGGCACATGAATGTCATCAATTTCCTCTTTAAACGATGGAATTTTGTCTGTCATCTACATAAACCCCTTTCATCTTTTTCTTTAAGAGCGCCAATCCACGACGGATATTCGTTTTTACCGTGCCCTCCGGTGTGTCGAGCGCCATGGAAATTTGTTGAATTGTATAATCTTCATAATATCGAAGTAGCAGAACGGTTTTATACTTGTCTTCTATTTCACCCAATGCTTGAAGCAAATCAAGCTGATCCTCTTGTCTCAAATGCCTCGTCTCGCCCATACTTTCAAGCATGCCATGACTCATCGGTATAATTTTCTTTTTCTTGTTCAATAAAGCAACCGCTGTGTTGATCATAATCCTCGTCATCCATGTAGAGAAATAGGCGTTGTTTTTAAGTGTTTGAATTGATGCAAACGCTTTATAGATTGTTTCTTGGAACACTTCTAGCGCATCATCTTCGCTCCGCATATAGACAAACGCCATTTTGTACAACTTCTCTTTCTCTTCATGTACGAGCGCTTGAAATGCTTCCGCATCCCCTTTTTTAGCACGCGCCACGAGCTTCAATTTTGTCGTCAATGAGGTATCCTCCTTTCTGTTGCTCATCTATTAGATAAAACAGGATGGCAAAACGATTCAACAATTTATGTATCGTTCATTAGGACAAAAGTTAAGTACTTTCTTCTATTCTATACGAAATTCCCTCCCTACCTTCTGTAACAATACCGCAATGACTATGTAACACAAATGTAATTAATCTAATTATTGTTCTATTACTCTAAAGTCGATAGAATAGAGTTAGGATCATTTGTCGTAGGAAGGAGATTTCAAATGAAAAAGAAAGCTTTCTCGTTGTTAGCAACGGCCGCCCTTGCGACATTCATCGCAACGGGAACTGCGGACGCAGCAACCGCGTCATACACCGTCAAGACCGGAGATACATTATGGAAAATTGCTTCGCAACACAAATTGTCTGTGGATGAATTAAAGAACTTAAACAAGCTGACCTCTGATAAGATTAGCATCAATCAGAAATTGAATGTTTCGGTACAAGGTGTTACCAACCAAAATTCAGTTCCTTCTAAAGGAAACACGACTACTCAAAAAAGCGAAGGGATTGCCCCGACGGTTCCCCCTGCTAACACAGGGAAGGACTTAAATACAGGCCATGTGAAGACAGCAAAACTTACGCCTTCTGCTGAAAAGATCTTGCAGGCCACAGTCAATGTCTCAATGCCACTCCTCAACACGCCCTATGCCTGGGCTGGTGTAACGAAGGAAGGATTTGACTGTAGCGGATTCATCTATTATGTCTATCAGGCAGCCGGACTCAACATCCCCCGGTTCGACACCATTAGCATGCATGCCAATTCTTCTGAAGTGGACGAGCCTAAACCCGGTGATTTAGTCTTTTTCGAAAATACATACCGTAGCGGCATTTCGCATGCTGGCATCTACTTAGGTGAAGGGAACTTTATCCACGCTGGCACAAAAAAAGTTGAGATTTCTTCTTTAGCGTCATCTTATTGGAAAGAAAGATCCATAGGCTTTAAGCGTTTTAATGCACTATATTGATAGCGATAGCTTTCCTCGAACTGGGGAGAGCTACTTTTGCGTTTGGTTGAACACTCGCGCGGTTTCGTTGTACACAAATATCAGAGTGGAATAGAGGGTCGAATAGAGAGTGGAGAAACTTGCCGCATATACCGACAGAATTCTCCTAATGCGGGCAACGAAGGGCTTTTATTGGAGCACGAAGAATTAATTGTGAAATCAACAAAAACCGCTATGCACAGGAGAGCATAGCGGTTTTTGTTGATTTTACTGAGCAAAGGCGCCTAGGGGCTTTCGCTTTTCTTTATTGTCCAGCTCCGGGTGCCAGACGCTCGGGTCATAAGCCATATTGGCTATGAGGCAAAAAACGCCTCTTCGCCAATTCGTCTTATGCCTGTCGCGGGCCCGCAGGAAGTGGGTCATGCAGTCGTTGCCACAGGACGTGGCGAACTTAGACTGCGTTCCTTACTACAGGCACCCTCCGCTTTTCTTTATTATCTAGCAGAGAATCCGCCATCAATAACGAGTTCTGCACCAGTAATGTATGATGCTTCGTCTGATGCTAGGAATACAACTGCATTACCAACGTCTTCAGGCTGGCCTAGACGTTTAAGTGGTGTCATTTGGATCAAGCCTTCAAGTGCTGCTTTAGAAGACTGAAGGTTAGCAACCATTGGCGTTTCAATTACACCTGGGAATATTGCGTTTACACGAATTCCATCTTTACCAAACTCTGCTGCAGCTGCACGTGAAATCGCACGAACTGATCCTTTAGATCCAGCATATGGATTTAAGCCCATACCAACTAGAGCTGTATAAGAAGAAATGTTAACGATTGAACCTTGTCCAGCTTCCTTCATGTAAGGAACTACAGCACGCATACCTGCGTATGTACCGAAACCGTTAATGTCGTGCAGACGTTGCCAGTCTTGGAGTGTAATATCGTTCATTGTTTTTTCAGTAGAGATCCCCGCACAGTTGACAAGAATATCAAGCTTGCCAAATTTGTCAGCTGCAGATTTTACAGCCTCTTTCCAGTTTTCATCGTCTGTTACGTTAAGCTTTACATAGTCAACGTTTTCGACGCCTTCCCATTTAGCTTGAAGTGCTTCTGTGTTAATGTCTGCAGCCACAACTTTAGCGCCTTGCGCTGTAAACAATTTCACCATCATTTCACCCATACCTGATGCCCCACCAGTAATAAACGCAACTTTATCTTGTAATCTTGTCATTGTAACCACTCCATTTCAATTTATTTAGATATCTAATTAGACATCTAAATAGTATTCCTTTTTGTATGAACTTGCAATCAAATTGCTCCTGCTTCCATTACCTCCACCCTTACCTTGTCTCCATAACTTTTGTTCGTTATACTAAATAGACATAGTTTTTAAAAAATAACTTGGACGGGGTGAAGTGTTTGTTCAAGGATAATCGTTATATTGATTATAACGCTGCTGGATTTCGCAAGGATTTGATTGCGGGAATTACTGTTGGGATTGTAGCCATTCCGCTTGGGATGGCTTTTGCAATTGCCTCGGGTGTTAAACCTGAGTACGGCCTGTATACGACGATCATTGCGGGGCTTCTTGTTGCCTTATTGGGTGGTTCTCGTTTCCAGATTGCCGGACCTACGGGTGCTTTCATTCCTATATTACTAGCGATCGTCCTGCAATATGGATACGAAGATTTACTGATTGCTGGGTTTTTAGCAGGGATTTTTCTTGTGATAATGAGCTTCATTGGCGTTAGTAACCTGATCCATTTTGTTCCTAGGTCGGTAACAATCGGCTTTACAACCGGGATTGCTGTCATCATCTTTACGGGACAATTGGGCAACTTCTTTGGCATTACCGGCCTAGAGAAAAGAGAGTTTTTCCATGAAAATATGCTTGATCTTATCAAACAGTTTCATACGGTAAATGTCTTTAGTGTGATGACCGCCTTAATCGGACTTGCGGTTATCGTATTATTACCCAAAATCGCTCCACGTATCCCATTACTACTTGTAGCTCTACTGATTCCAACACTCATTTCATTCTTTCTATTTCCTGGTAAATTGGAAACCATCGGGACAGCATTCGGTGGCATTCCGAAAACGCTACCCACTTTTCAGTTCCCACACATCACGTTGTCAAAAATAGTATCGTTGTGGCAACCGGCCCTTATCATTGCTGCACTCGGTGCGATTGAATCACTGCTATCTGCCGTTGTTGCGGATGGGATGAAAAGCAGTGACAAGCATAATTCCAAACGAGAGCTTTTCGGGCAGGGAATTGCGAATATCGTTACGCCATTGTTCGGAGGCATTCCTGCGACCGGTGCGATTGCACGAACCGCGACCAATATCCGTTCTGGTGCCGTGAGTCCCGTGTCCGGGGTTGTCCAAAGTCTCTTTGTTCTTGCATTTTTGTTGCTATTCGCCCCTTACGCATCGCATATTCCGCTGGCTGCGATGGCGCCAATCTTAATGTATGTCGCGTGGAATATGAGTGCTAGGAAGGCATTCGCTCATATCTTGTCGATTCGTTCGGGAGATTCAATTGTTTTATTCACAACATTTTTACTAACTATTTTCATCGACTTGACCATTGCTGTTCAAGTCGGAATACTGTTAGCCGCCTTGTCATTTTTGAAGAAAATGAGTGGCAAACTTCATATTGAAAAAGAAAAACTTTCTGAGGTTGAGATTATAAAGTTCGGCAAAGATCATCCTGATTCATTGATGAAATACAGCGTAGACGGCCCTATCTTCTTTGGGACAGCCAAAGTATTTGAAGACAAATATCCTCAACTTCTAGCTTCAGGCGCGACAACGCTCATCCTTGACTTGGAGCATCTATCTGTCGTCGATGCAACCGGCGAGGCGGCACTTTTTGCACTTCTGAACGATGCAGATAAAAAGAATATCAGGATTATTGTCAAACGTTTACCGAAAGATAAAGCACCTTTGTTCAAAAAAAGTGGGCTACATGACAAGATTGGAAAAGACAACTTTTTTATGTAAAGTAGTTTAGCGAAGGAAATAAAAAAAGGAGGACGATCCATTATGGATTGTCCTCCTTTCTATTATTCCTCCAAATAGGAGGCTTTTTTCAATGTAGCCGTCAAAACGCGGGCGCCGATATCGAGTGCCTCTCGGTTAAACGTCATCTCTGGATGATGAAGTCCCGGACCAAGATCTGCTCCAATGCCAATCATCGCTGCATCCAACTCCGGTCGATGAATCGTGTAGAAATGGAAGTCGTCACTGCCCGATGTAATGATGGCGGGCGCATAGCCTTCCTCTCCAACAGTTTCAAGTATCGCTTGTTTCGCAATTGCGGTAGCTTCCTCGGATACTTCCGCGGCTGGCGTATAGTCACTCCAAACCAATTCAATGTCCACGGCATATAACTTGCCAATTGCCTGGATGCCTTCCGCAATGCGTTCCTTCAATTCATTCAATACGGCATTCGATTGCGAGCGCGCATCGATAGCAAACGTCGCAGTCCCCGGAATGATATTGAGGCTATCGCCACCTGCTTGAATGTTCGTTATCTTAGCAGAATACGCTTCAAACGGTGAAAATTGAATGTTTTTTACAAACTGTGCGATGGCAAACAGCGGGTCGAGCGCATTATTGCCTTGATGTGGGCGTGCGCCATGTGCATCGACTCCCGTAATTTTTCCTTCTAAGAACACTGCCGCCCCGTGATGAATGGCGGGTGACACTTTCCCAAAAGGAATCTCTTCTTGCGGACGTAAATGTACGCCGAACAGCTGTGAAACGCCATCGACGGCGCCTCTTTCAATCATTGAATTGGCTCCATTGCCTTTTTCTTCAGCCGGTTGGAAGATAAAACGAATGCGACATCCAAGTTGCTCTTCTTGCAAATACGAAAGTGCCCCCAGCACCATTGCCATATTGGCATCGTGCCCGCAAGAATGATTTGCCTGATAGACGCCGCTCACTTCCTGCCATAAGGCATCAATATCGGCACGTACGGCAATCACTCGCTCGCCTTCCCCAATTTCCGCGACAACACCCGTCACATCATCAAATGTATGATGCTTGACCCCCATCTCTGTTAAAATCTTAGCAAGTGTCGCAGTCGTCTCTACTTCTTTCCAACTCACTTCAGGATGCGCATGAAAATGTTCGAACCATTGGCTGATTTTATCTTTGATGATCAATGAACCCACTCCCCTTATTCTACTTTTTCTCAGCTGAACGATAGATGGACAGCATTTTCTCTAAAATTGACTCAAATGAATGCGTCGCAATTTGTTCGCGCACCCTTTCATCATCAATACAACTGGACTCTTCATCCAACACACTCCATAACCCTTGCACAAGTGAATCAGGATTTTCGGGTTCTACTAGCACCCCTGCCCCATCTTTCAACAGGTAAGATAACCCTCCTACGTCCGTTCCAATCACTTTCGTCCCTGCCGACATTGCCTCCAGCGCAACAAGCCCAAATCCTTCATGATGTGAAGGCAGGACAAGTGCATCTGCGGCTGACATCCAAAGGGACAACTCCGCTTGTCCTAACGGCTCCTTGAAGTGGATATCCTCCACATCCTTATCGCGAATAAACGACCGTAACTCTTCCACAAAGTGACTATCTTTCTGTGAACCTACTACATACAACGAGCTATCAGGTAACGACATTTTCAACGAATCGAACGCTTCGACAAGTTCCAAAAGCCCTTTTGCCCGGATGATATTTCCGACGAATAGCAATATTTTCTCTTCTTGTGGTAGCTGAAGCCTGTCCCGCGCCTCCTCTTTCGGCACATAGTTGAAGACCGATGTATCCACACCCATACTCATCACATGCACCTTCGCGTTTGAAACGCCAAATCGGCTTGTGACATCTTCCCGCAACTTGTCACCAACGACAATGACTGCCTCCGCTTGCTGTAAGATACGCTTCGTCATATCAGCAATCCGTTGACTCTTCGCGGCCATTTTGTCAATATCCCCGCCATGAACCGTCACGACATACGGAATGCCAAACAGCTTCTTCCCCATCAATGAGAGCATCCCTGTCGGAAATGCATAATGGGCATGTGTGAGCGATAACTTCTTGCGGTTTTTGATCAGATAAGCAAAAGAACGGGCAAACCATGTGACATACTTTTTCAAAGCCCTTACTTTTCCTTTACCAGGATCCTGAATCGCAACGACATCAATCTCAAGACCTGACGATTGCAGAAGACCCACCTGATTTTTCACGAACAATCCGAATGTCGGATGCTGTGAAGACGGATACATATTACTAAAAACACCTATTTTTTTCATACCATTCTTCATCCCATCTATATAATAGCCTGTTTCGCTACACCTTTTTTTATATTCAATGATTATAACATAAGAATGGGGGCGCTATCTTCTTACAAATGGCGCTGCGACTGATATCTAGTCGAAGCGACCCCCATACAAAAAAAGCGTCACACCCCATATTAGGAAGTTGGACGCTTTTTTTACCAAGCCGGTACACCTAAATGATCACTGATCCAACTTTCATCATACATCGCAGCGGGTCCTGCATGTTTTAATGGAACAATGACGAACCTTTTTTTCTCGTCCCTTATAACAGCAGTTGGATAAAATACCGGTTCATCAACCGTCATATAGTGTTTCCCCGCCACAGCTACTTTGGTGACAGATACTTTCGCAATTCCACCAATATTTGTCGAATCGAATTGTTGGGCAGAATAAAAATTACCTAGCGAATAAAATACGTGTGTCTTCCCAATCTCCTCATACTTTTGTAAGACATGTGGATGATGTCCAAAGATAATGTCTGCCCCTGCCTCTGCTACAAACTGTGCCAACTCTTCTTGCGCTGGTGATGGCATCAACTGATATTCGTTGCCCCAATGCATCGACACAACCACCACATCGACAAACTCGGATAAGTCGGCAATTTCCTGCTGCATCCGTTCCCGCTCAATCAAAGAAACTAAATGCTCTTTCCCCTGCGGAACAGGATTTCCATTCGTCCCGTACGTATAGCTCAGAACACCAATACGGATGCTGTTGACTTCCACAATCCGAGCGTTCTTCTGATCTTCAATAGACGCATACGCACCTACATAAGGCATGTCATATGCTTTTATATGCTCGATTGCTTTCCTCAGCCCTACTTCTTTCCGATCAATTGTATGGTTGTTGGCAATCGATACCATATCCACGCCATTCGCTTTCAAATCCCGAATAATATGCTTTGGACTATTGAAGCTTGGATAGCCCGTCAACCCCAGCTCTTTGCCGCCTGGCATCGACTCTTGATTGGCCAATAGAAAGTCAATACCAGTTAACTTATCTTTAACACCTGCAAATGCAAAATCATACTGATCATACGTAAAAAGAGGATGGTGAAGAAGGATATCGCCAATCATCCCGATCGTAACCGTCGTAGAATCAGTCTGGACATGTAGCGCTGCCAAAGGATTACTCCGCTTCTCAAAATCATCAGGTACTTTCACCACGACCGTTTTGGAATCCATCCAATCATTTACGCCATAAGCAATAAAACCCCAGCCACCAAGGATGAATAAACTCATAAACACATAGATTTTCAATAATTTATCTCCAGTCTTTCATCCATATTGGTACATCGTTCATTATAGACCAACTACTGGAGTAGAAAAAGTTACTATTTACATAGTAATTCCACTACTTTAAGCAATAGAAATTGGAGAGTGTCCAACGAAAGTGCGACAGCGTATAACCAAAGTGGGCAACTGTACACCCAAAGTAGAATTTTTCAACCAATTGCGTGAAGTGTACAACCAAAGCAAGACCGTACAGCCAAAATGTGAAACTGTTCAACCAAGCGCACGAAACCTTCCAACCAATAACCAGAACCATCCAACAAACTCCCGAATCATTCTCTCCATACAAAAAACGAACAACGGCATCGTGAGACGCGTTGTTCGTTTTGTACTTTAGACGGTAAAATGCTTAAGTTCGACTTGAAGTTCTTCAGCGAGTTTTGCCAACGCTTGGGCACTTGCAGAAATTTCCTGCGTGACAGCGAGTTGTTGCTCGGTTGCTGCGCTTGTATCGCCTGCGGAAGCGGCTGCTTCATCGCTTAACTGCTGAATTTCAGCAGAACCGTGACGGACTTCATCAGCCATCGCTTGTATTTCTTCAATCGCAGCGGAAACTGTCTCGACTTTCGAGGTGACATCACCGACTGCATGCTGAATGCCGTCAAATACTTGGCGCGATTGTTCAGTCGCCGCAATGCCTTCATTGACGCGGTCACTTCCTGCCGTGATAGATGTCACGGCCCGTTTCGATGCATCTTGGATCATGTCGACCATCGATTCGATTTCGGACGCAGATGCTTTCGATTGCTCAGCCAATCTGCGCACTTCCTCCGCCACAACCGCAAATCCTTTACCGTATTCCCCTGCGCGTGCCGCCTCAATCGCAGCGTTAAGTGCCAGTAAATTCGTCTGGTCCGAAATATCGGTAATGAGCGCTGTGATTTTCTGAATTTCATCTGAATGCTGCGCCATTTCCTCCATAATGTCGGACGATTCTTTGATGGTCGTGTGGATGGTTGACATTTGTGCCGACATTTCCCCAACAACGCCTGATCCCCTCGCTACGAGAGTGGACATTGTTTCTGTTGCATGTAACATCTCTTCATTATTATTGGCGATTTCCGTAACACCTAAAGATAGTTCTTCCATTGATGCCGTTGATTGTCCGATAATCCGTTGTTGTTGCTCACTCCCTAACAACTGACCTTCAGCTGTTTTTGCCACCATTTCGGATGAAGCCAAACTTTCCTGCGAACTGGCAGATAACTCTTCCGATTGTGCCGCCAACTGACTAGTTGATAGGTTAATCGTACGAACCATATTCGCAACGTCAGATTTCATTTTGTTAAAGGCAGTCGCCATCTCGCCTATTTCGTCCTTATTTTTAATAACTAATTCATCCATCGTTAGATTGCCATCTGCAATATGATTGAGCCCATCTGTCACAATACGAACAGGTCGCGAAATTCCGCGAGCGATCACCACTGAAATAACAATCCCCGCAATCGTTGCAATGACAATCATGCCCACTACCAATAGGATTGTGCCAAACATGATATCCTTCACTTCACTACGAGTCTTTTCTAATTCCACGAATTGTTCCTCTTTAATCTTTTCGGCGTTGTCGAGGACGTCAGAACCGACTCTTGCTGTTGCACGTCCAAGCTCCGTTGCTTTACGTTCTTCCCCAGCTTGGATACTTTCGATAATATTATCTTGTAAGTTTAAATATTTCATGCGTGCCACATTCATTTCTTCCAATAGATCCTGATGTTTCTTCGATTGAAGAAGTGTAGATAACTCTTCCAATAATTCATGAGACCGATTCATATGCTCCGTTCGTGCTTCTAAATACGAAGCATCCTTAAACAACATATATCCCCGGACATCGCTTTGTATTTCTTTATGTCTCAAAATAAATTCATCGATCAATTCTACTTTTTTCACACGGTCATCAAGTAAAAATTCATAATCCCCGTTAATGCGCAGTGTCGCCCATAAACTTACCACACCCACAATGACTAGCAACGTCAATATCGTTGCAAACCCACTCCATAACTTCCTCGCCACAGTAACCTTCATCATTTCTCCCCCTACGACCTTTTAGCCTACAAGAACGAAACACTTTAATAAGGACAAAAGTATTAATTCTATTCTACCATGATAGATTACTACTATTCTACTCAATTTTGTTTTAAGTCAGAATATGACGAGGTTTTTTCCGTTACATGCATACATATCCCTAAACTGCGCACAATAATTGATACGGAATTCCTAGATATGATGGATGTATTTGCAGATGGGCGACGTGGACGAATTTTAATTATAGAAAGTGAGGTAGAAGGATTTGTATAAAAAAATGATATTACTTACCTTACTCCTCCTCGCTTTTGGCTGCTCATCTTCATCTGTCACACGCCCTCCGTTACCCGAAGCTGACTTTCTCGTGATTGCACACCGCGGGGCATCCGCTTATGCACCTGATCACACACTCGCCGCCTATGAGATGGCGATGCAAATGGGCGCAGATTATATCGAACTGGATTTACAATTGACAAAAGACGGAAAACTTGCGGCACTTCACGATACGGTCATTTCATTGCAAGATACGGATCGTTCTGTCTCCGATGTGACATTCGACGAACTGCAGCTCTATGCACCTGGAAAGGAATTTAACGAGGACAATCCCCACTATGCCTCCCCACAGTATCAGGGATTGCGTGTAGTCGATTTGGATGACATCCTTCGTCATTTTGGTAATACAGTCAACTACTATATCGAATTAAAATCTCCTGATTCCTACCCAGGGATTGAAGTGGAATTACTACATCAACTTCGAGCACATGGTCTTCTAGACACAGATGATGAAAGACCAAAAGTCATTATCCAATCATTTGATAAGGTCAGTTTAACTAGGATAGCTGAAATGGAACCTTCTATTCCTCTTATCCAGTTATATTCATTTGACAAGACAGCTCATTTATCAAAAAAGGAACTTCGGAAACTGGCAAGATATGCATCCGGCATCGGTGTACCCGCGGAGACTGTGACAAAAGAGTTTGTCGAAGCAGTTCAAAAAGAAGGTCTAGACGTCCACCCTTTTACCATCAATGATGAAGCAACGATGCGCACACTTATGACGTATGGTATCAATGGCCTCTTTACAGACAAACCAGATATCGCCGTTCGCTTGCGGGACGAAAAAAGGAGTATGGACGCCAATTAGCATCCATACTCCTTTTTCTATTTCGCATCGCAATGCTTTTTCAATCCTCCGACATCAAAGAACCCCGTATATTGAAATTAAAGCTTTTGAACCTAAATTTGCAATATAGGACGACAATCTGCTCTGGCAGTACAAAAAGTGTGGCATAAAAACATAGGTGGCCAATGAAAATAGGAGCCATAGTCATCCATCTATCTTCAACGAAACCAGCCACTTCGTTTAAATAGAGCATAATTAATACCAGACCGATTCCAACAATAAGGAATCCTGGACCAAGCATTAATCTATCCATGAGCCGCTCCAGCAGTGTCTCCTTTGTCTCCCCTTTTCGGAAATGCCCTTTATGAAGCAACAAATAGTATCGAAGGAAAGCGACAACAAATACGACTAGTCCAATTAGCAGTGCTAGATATGTGTAATTCAACAAAAACTCCTGTGTGATCCCCGTATTTTCTTCCTGACTACCTAACAGAAATAAGGCAAGGATGAAGAAGGAAACGCCGAACATATTCAGATTGACAACTATATAAACTAGATACTGTATTCGTTCAGCCTTTCTAAATACCGCCTGAATTGAAAAAATAATGGATAATATGACATGGGCAACGATTATCCAGAAATGAACGATAAGAATTTCCTTATTGTATGGGTAGTTCGTGAAAGAAACTCCAGCGAAGTACTCTATTGCAAAAATTATGGCCTGGAGAATTATGTATGAAATTAGCATATTAGCGAGCGCTGAGGGGCTTCTCCCACCTAACTTCTGAGGTTCCCTTAACTTCGCAAAATCTTCTACAGTTAATTTTTTCAACGTCTATCATAACCCCAATCAGAGCGCTATACTAGCGTTCTTGCGCCTGGTTTTAAACTTATTTAAATTCACCTTTTTCTTCTATAGTTTCACTACTCACTCTACGAACTACTTTTACTATTTCCGCGACGATTTGAAAGTTTGTACTTTGTCTCGCTTCCAGTAGCTCCACACCATTTCTGTTGGACATTACTAATGTCCAATTTTGTGCCGATGATGTAAGTACATGCAAACCTTCAATTCTCCAATTCCCTTTGTCCTTATAAAACATCATCAATCGATTGTTATGTATTTTATTTTTGATGGAATGATTTAGTCTTCTGATGACATCGGTTGTATCATTATTTGCATTAAACTTTTCAATCTCTTTGGGGTTAGCTATTGCCCCTTTGTGAATACAATATTTATAAAGACTTGGTGGTATAAAAACGCTTTTTTTTGATTGTTTGTTACGTTTTTCGACACCTAAAAGCATTCTTGGATAAATGACTCTATTCCATATAGTAGAAGGATCCCCATGCATGTAAAGTGTGTAATCTTCCTCATTTACCCGAGAACATTCGATTACATGTTCTTCCCCGAAATAAAATAGACTTTGCTTATTCTGGTCAGTAATGATTTCTAAGGTGACATTCGTTCTAGCCATAATCCACAAAGCCTCGGCAAACCTTTCCTCAAGCCTAACCTCATCATCAACAAAATCAATCAGCCCACGACGATGAAGTTTTTTATACACCTTTTCCCATTCCAATTCGATATCGTGTTTACTATGATTTGGAAACGGATTAGAAATACCGATTAATGTATTTGCCCCCAGTGTTTGCAACATAACAAAAATATCACTTTTGGTGAATGCCTGAATCATCGTTTTTTTCCTCCTTTCTTTGACTTTTTATATCGCTCGCCTTTCGATAAAGCAAATTGGGGGTAAACTTTCATCAAATCATCCTTATTATTTCGGATAAAAATATATCTGTGTATGGAAGTTGAAAAATAAGCAGGCAGTATAGAAAGTAAAGAAAGCACAATAATTATGATCATCATTTTTATTGAGTTATTAAAGATTAATGTCAACATGACTTGCGCCAAAACATAGCCTAACCCTGATGCAGCCATAATCCATGAAAAATTGCCAGACTTTTTCGTTTGTAGTTTATGGTAAGTTCCATTGTATAACGCTTTGAGGTTTATCCAGTTAACGGCTAATAGAAGACCAATCAGGAACAAAACACCTAATAGAAACGGAACTTTACTTTCGACATTCAGATGAAAGTATAAAAACTTTTGAATAACTAGAAACAATACATACGTGTTGACAATGCCGTATATTCCAAAAAACAGGTAATAAGATAATTCAAACCTGTATGGATCCACAATGTAGATTATCGCCCATATATGTAAAAGAACCGTTGGAATTAATGCAGCAATAAAAAAATCATACGAAAACGGATCCCCAAGCAATGGAAATATACCTAAAAAGTCAAGGAACAATATGAAAAACGTGATAATATTTCTCCTATTTTCTCGTGGTGTCTGAAACCTCAAATAGGATAATGTGATGGCATCCACTGTTGTTTTATTATTCAATCTATCCAACTCCCAAAAAATCATTTGAACCATGAAGAAACTTTATCGATTATCCCTTTTGTTCCTTTTTTTATTGCATCACCGACTGAATCTTTTTTACCGTCACTATCTATATCCATAAGCTTTACTTCGTTTAAGAAAAACGTAGCGGCCACACCAAAAAGTAAACCCACGCCAGCACCTACCGCCACTCCCAAGGGACCACCAATCGCTCCAACATATGCGCCAGCAGTTGCAGCCCCATAGGCAGAGGCGGCTATCGAGACACCCGCAATCGTAACATCTGCTGTAACATTACTAGCAATTTCACTTGCCGTTTGGTCATTATTAACACCATGGATAATATCGCCACTAACCGTAGTTGCGACACCAATATAACCAATCTTATTCCCGGCAAATTTAAATGCTTCTTTCATATTTGTCATTGGATCCACGCGCTTGTAAATCTTTGTATAATTAGTTGCGTCTTTATGGGAATACGTTTTTTTTCGAACCCCAATCAAATCTGGTCGTTCTAGCTTTAGTACTACCTTTTCTTTTCCTTGTGCTGTTATCCTTATATCTCTTGAAATTCCGAAACCATTTAGAGCAAGATTGACGTCTTTTATAGCTTCATGTGAAGCCTTTACTGTTATCCCTAGACTCGAAGCGGCATTTATTGGTATCGCCTTCCAATCGTGCATATTAAAACCGATTGTGGATGCAAGTCCTCCTAATACATCCGTTTCATTACTGACAAAATCTACGACTTCTACATCATTCTCGAGCACACGCGGATGACAAACCAATGAGTCAAATTGCTGTTTATTATTGATTCCTGCAATTGGTGATTGACGCTGTATTACTTTCCAACTTTCCGCCGAAAAATTGACATCCGTAAGCCCATCATTTATCAACCCATCTATGTCCGCAATCCAAGTCTCCATCGTCCTGAAATTAGTCTCAAATGACATCAAAATACCTGTCTGCTGGGCGTCAAATGCATATAATTGGGTAATCGTTTCATCCCGCTGGATTCCAGCTTTTCTTACACCTTCTTGCACATTCGAATCATCTAAGCGGGGCAAATAAACGATATCGGCCACTTGATCCATGATGCTGTTTGCCTCATCTGTTAAGTCGGCGGTCAGCCTTCCAATCGTTTGTAATCCCTGCTCGACTTCTCCCTCCAGAAATTCCTGACGAATGAAGCCAGATGGATTAGGTTCCAATGAATCTAGTGCGGTAGACATTTGTTTTAATATATCAATAAACTGTAAACTGACTGCGTCGAAAAACTGTAGAAATGGCAAATGGCATTCTTGGTAGAAGGAACGGATTGCATCGCCGCCCTCACCTGTCAGCGATGCATCCATTGCCACTAGTCCTTCAATCGTTTTATGGATTGCGCGCATCTCATTGCCTACTCTTTGCAGCATCACAACATTACGCTCAAGTCCATTCTGAAAAGAACTAACATCTAATACCTTCACTGCATCACCCTCCTCGGTCCAGGCCCAACACTATTAATCGCCGCAGATATTTTTGCATCTGATTCACGCATGAATGCGACCGAGTTTTCTGTGGTTTTAACATTCTTGAATAAGGCCATTTGATAGCTCGTCAGTAGCTGCTCTAGCTGGGAAGACAATTCCGTTAGTTTCGTTACGGAGTCCATTGTATTTCCAGTAATCGGCGTTTCCGCCTTTGTATCCAATGATTCGCCCGCTTGATTCATTTCACTGAGTTGGTTTTCAACATCTGCATACACGATTTTCACTTCTTGTGACATAATGCTCCCCCCTTATTGCTTAGATTGCGCAGCCGCCCGTGCTGCTGCCGCTGCCGCCGCCTGTTCCGCAAGTATTCGTGCAATCGTTTGTTCAATTGAAGCAATTTCCGCGAGAAGTGAGGCAATCTTATCCGCAATCGCGGTGAATGCTTTGCTAAACTGAGTGCCTGCCATCTCCATATAGGGCGCATGAATCCCTGCCTCACGAATATCCTCAAATTTGGACGCATGATTTCCATGCCATGTCTTAGCTGCAAGTTCAGGATCTAGACATTTCTGGTCATTTGCCGAGAATTCCTGCTGTTTGCCTTGCAACGAGGATTGACACACGTTGAGTCGGCTTACTTCCTCTTTCTTCTTCCGAAGTTGTGCGTAATAGTATCCTAACATTCCGATTCCTCCCTATCCCTTTTTGCTTTATCACTTCAAGGACTTCCCATTTACCGGAACAGGTTGGTGGATCAGTTTAGGTAGTAGAACCATAAACATGACAACCATTCCCAGTGCAATTAGCCCAATAAAAATCAGCGTTCGCCCGGCATGCCCCGTTGCCTGCTGACTAGGTGCCTCTGCAGGTATGTTCGCTGTTTCCTGGCTGTTCTCTTTTGTAAATAATCCGATTTCCAACGTCTTTGCGGCGACTGTACTCTTTGTCCCTCGCTCCGCCTCTTGAAAAACGAATGAGGTATCCCCCTTTTGAGGGAGCTGTTGGCTCCCATCAAAATTGATGTCAAATTGTTTGACTGGAATGGTATTTTTCATTTCCGCCTTTTGTTCGTCATGCAAGTAATCGGTATTCTGTTTAAATTTCAATTTTTCGTAGATAACCGGCTCCAAATCACCAATCGGGTCATCGCTGTCGGCATCTACTTGATGCCCACTAAACACCCAAAACAGAACTAAGAACATAAAGATGAATCCTTTTCTTTTACGCCCCTTGCGCATGCTCTACCTCTGGTTTTTCCTGCTCCGGATCCATTTTTTTCCTTTTACTCATGACAATGGACACGGATAGCATAACAACAGCGATAATTGCTGCAATCACCGCTCCCCCTATAAAGAGCGTATCCGGTTCATATTGTATAGACGTATACACGTCTGATAACACGTCAGGCATGTTGATGTCCGGTACACCCAAAATGAGTAGCGGGCTACTATACAGGCACATCAGCGCGATGCTTGCCAGCCACCCCGTTGTCTGACCAACATCAAGCGCAGTGCGAATCGTTGCCGCACTTGCTAACAGGAGCAACACAGTGAAAACAGTCCATTCGATGGCTCTATCATCTGTCAGCAGATACATATTGACACTATACAAACTGATAATCAGGCCTACTAGAACCGAAAGTAGCACCGTCATACCCGTGCGAAGTGCGATGGATCCTTCTTGGAAACGATGGCTGAAGAAACCAATCACCAGACTGCTAATGAGCAAAATCATGAACAGCATAACAGGCGGCACTTTCTTGACTTCATCCGAAAATGCGGCTTCGCCTTTCGTTTGGAGTGGATTCACGAAGTGATTGAAAACATAGCCATTCTCTTGGCCATCCACATACGTGTTGGCAAGGAATCCTTGGATATCATCCTTGAACGCTGTCATGGCATCTAAATTCGTTTCCCATTTGTCACTAAAGACTAACGACTTATCTCCAAAGCTTGCCGTTTTCGCCTGTAAATCTTGTGCCGCATTGACCAACCCATCCTGTCTTTCCGACACACTCCTAACAAGTCCACTTAGGGAAACAAGCTCAGTGCTCACATTTTGTTGGCCAGCAACAACCTCCCCTTCTCCGACATTTGCTTGCGGCTCACCCGTACCAAGCAATGTTGAAGGTGTTTCAATCTGCGTCAGAAGCGTAGCGGCTTGATAGTTGATCTCCGAGAGGTCGTCCAACAAAGCTGTATGCTGCTCTTCCACTTGCTCGCGATATTCTAACTGGAAAGCCCCTAGGAGTGCCCCCAATTCACCCACCTCTTGTTTTGTCCCCTTCACGCCCGTCAATAAGGTGTTCCACATCGCCATTTCGTGTTCGCTAAGCTCAGTAAAGTATTTCAACGTCAATGCCAACACATGGTCTTTTAACATGTCTTCATAGACGTTTTTGCCTACTTGCTCTGTAAACAACAGCCCTGTTTGTTCCAATATTTCATACAGATCCTTGTAATCAGCAGATGCTTGCACATAATCAGCTAGTAACTGTTGTCTAGCCTCACTCCACACCTTTTCCTTTTCAGAAATGGTTGTTTTGACGGCCGACAGTTCTTCCGTCGTTTGTTCAATGTCCGTCGGAAGGGTGGATTCTGGATCCATTAACAGTACTTCTTCTTTCAAACTTGCAAGCTTAGCTAGAACGGTATTCAGTTTCTCTTGTTCTTCACTAAGTTCCGGAAGTACTGTATTCTGTCTGTCATTCGCTCGCCATTCCAAGTCTTCCTGTATCGCTTGTTTCTCTGGATCACTAAGCTTTACGCCGATTTCATCGGTTGCAATTGCAACGATATCTTCCATAAGTAGATTCGCTTGCATCTCACGCAATGCCAGCAAGTCATTCATATGTTGTTGGTTGTTAGCGAGTTTTTCGTCCACTGCTAAGAGTTCGCCAGCCAATTGCTCATCATTGTCATCAAGAACGCCCATTGACTCTTTATAGCGCTGTAACTGGTTTAATGCGGCATCGTTTATTTTGGATAGACTACTTTGTTGCACTTGTAGCAATACGTCTTTCTGATCTACTTGGAAATCCTTATATTGCTGCACATGTGACACAAATTCATCCAGTTGCTGTCCAAAAGCTTCCGTATTTCCAATTCGTGAATCATGTGATTCGTCGGCGCCTTGAACGGTCGAACGTAGATTTTCAATCTGTTCTTTCTGCCTTTCCATATTAGCCACAAGTGTTTCTGATTCTGGCTTATAGAACGCTGACATCGCTCCAAGGAACTCCGTTTCTTTCCCTAAAATCGTCGCAAATTCCTTTTTAATATGATCCATTTCTAGTGAAACGTAACTCCAATAGAGGGTCGAAATCTTTTGGTTCACTCGATTCGTAGCGGATTCGATTTCATGTAATACATTTTCTTTTTCCAACCCGCTTTTTTGCCGTTGTACTTGATAGGCAAATTCCGCTTTAACGGGATTTTGCTCATCATAAGACATAATGTTTTTAGAAAAATCCGACGGGATGTAAACAATTGCTTCGTACTGATTCGCTTTCAATCCATTAACGGCTGCACCGCGCCCCATCACTTTCCATTCATAGGGCGAGTCTTTTGCCAATATCGCGACGACTTCTCTCCCCATATCAATGGTTTCTTCTTCTTTATCGATTCCCAAATCTTCATTGACAATCGCGATCATTTGCTTTTTGGGGCCGTTTATATCCACCAGACTGCCGCCCAGGAGTTGAAAAAACAAAATGGGCACGGCAAATATCAACAAAATACTGGCCACTACTTTACTCATCTTTTTCTTAGAATCGCTCATTGATAGACCTCACTTTTCATCATACTTAACGGAGTTTGAATTTTTGTATCTTTGCCATTCAAAATATAATAGGCATAGCCGACAGGTAGTTCTGCTTCTTTCCGTTCATAAGGTACCGTAAATAAGGTTTGCTCAGACTTCTTCATGAAGATAAGTGCTTGACGCACCAGTTTTAATTCATTTGTAAATACGTCATAGCCCTTCATAATTTCCGCGCTATTGCCTGACACAATGACATTGAAGCCCAAGTGGGAATAATTTTTCATTAGCTTCGATAAACGATCCTGAATCCCACTATCTACAGCCTGTAAAAATCTAGTGTATTCATTGATAAACAAGTACGATGGTTGAATCGTCATCGGTCTTCCATCTCGTTTCAGACGTTCCACATATTCTTGCTCCTGTTGGATAAAGTACTGTTCGGTCCCCGTGAGCCATTCCAGTAACCGTTCTTTCGTTTCCAAATAATCTACGTTTTCTTCCTGCGAGAAGGAAGCTAATCCACGATTGAACGAATCGAATATCGCGACAAAACCTTTCTCCTGTTTCGCCAACGTCTGCAACATAACCTTCAACATATTCGTCTTTCCTCGTTGGGGAGGCCCGATAAGCACGCAATGGCGATTTGTTTTGAAATCAATCGTCATCGCTTGCACCGTATCTTCCGTCAAACCGATGGCGATTAGACCTGTTTCTTCTTTTTGGTCAACGTACGATTCAAAATTAGTCGTCGTCAATTCCAATGGCAACATCGGAATGGCTTGCGGTTGAACGCACTCCTTATAGCTGTCTTTCAATAAAAGAACACTTTCTTTCATGGCTCCAAGCACTTCATAATCATTATTCCCGCTAACCGGAAGATAGATTTGAGAGAAGAAAGCCTCTTCTTTCTTTATAATGGCTCTACCTGGGAACGCTTCTACTTCAAACGGCACGCGACCAATCACCGTGAATGCCTCTGTCGGATCCGTCAAATAATGGACAATTTTGGTCTTCAAACTATTCATCAGCGATTGTCTGATAGACTGCGCTCTTGTTGCGGTGACAAACAGATAAATGCCAAGTGAAGAGCCATCTCGCGCAATTTGCGTACACTGCATTTCAAGTTCTTCCATCTCTTCACGTACAATGTCGTAATTATCAACGACGATATACAAGAGTGGGAACTTTTGATCAGAAAGCGCATTATACATTTTGATATTGCTTACTTCCGCCTTTTGAAAACTTAGCTTTCTTTGCGTAATTTCTTGTTTAATGAATGTCAGTAATTTATCGCGCTTTAGTTCTTCACCCAACGTAAAATAATCTGCTGTATGAGGGAGTTGCTTTAACGGTAACAACGAGCCATTGCCATAATCTAAAATGTAGAAATGGGCTTCTTCAGGCGTAACATTTTCACTAATTCCTAGTAATGTTGTCAGTAACGTCGTCGATTTTCCATAGCCGGATGATCCGAAAATCCCCAGATTTCCATCGTCTATCATGTTGTAGGCAATTTGCGTTTGACTTTGCTTTTCAGGTTCATCAATCATGCCCAGTGCAACAGTGAAACGATCGGCAGTTGTGATTTTCTGCTTTTCAATCCGCATCGCAAGCGGCGGTAGCCATGGACTGGCTAATTTTTGAATCTCCAAAACCTTTTGCGTCTCGGCAATTTTGGCGGTGACTGCCTCCATCTCCGTCATATGGTTTTTTTTCTTTCCTGTATTCGTTTCGATACCTGACAGCGGATACAGTCCCAAATCAGTCACGATGGCGACTTCGTCTTCCCCTTCAATCGTTTCTTCCATATAGCTGGCACCACTCCACGCGGATTGGAACAATTCATAGACTTCGTTATTCCCGACTTGCAAATACCCCCGTCCTGTCACGGTAATCGATGCAGCATCACTGTTTTTCAAAATTTCTTTACTATCGGAAGCATCCTGCACTTTCAACGCCACACGAAAACGGGCATTACTCCAAATTTGCTCATCGATAATGCCACCTGGCTTCTGCGTTGCTAAAATAAGGTGAACGCCAAGACTCCGCCCAATCCGAGCAGTACTCACAAGCTCTCGAATAAATTCTGGTTCTTCGCTTTTCAACTCTGCAAATTCATCTGAAATCAGAAACAGATGCGGCAATGGCTCTGCAGCCTGTCCTTCTTTCACTAAATTCGTATAATCATCGATATGTGTAACCGTATATTGATCGAAAAGGCGTTGCCTTCTCTTCAACTCACTATTAATAGAAGCAAGTGCCCGCATACTAAAGTTTTTACTTCCTTCGATATTCGTAATCGTCCCTAACAAATGCGGGATATTCCGAAACGGCTGTGCCATTCCCCCACCTTTGTAGTCAATCAGTAAAAAAGCCACTTCATGCGGATGAAATTTCACCGCAAGTGACAAGATATATGTCTGTAAAAACTCACTTTTCCCCGAACCCGTCGTCCCCGCTAACAGTCCATGTGGGCCATGCGCTTTCTCATGTAAGTTCAGTTCCACAAGATCTTCTTTCCCTTTAAATCCAATCGGTGCGGCAAGCGACTTGGCGGATTCATTCGTTAGCCAATTCTGTCCGATTGGCAACTCCTCCACGTCTTTGATGCCAAACATGTCGAGGAAACTAACCGATGTGGGGATTGAATTTGTCATACCTACTTGATGATTGAGCGTTTTTAACGTTCTGGCAAATTGCTCATTGGTCGAAGGGGAGGACTTGTCCAATGTGAAAGGAATACGAACAGCTTTTTTAGCGTCGATAATAATATCCCCTTCTCGCTCATTCACGTAACGGATCAGCGTATGGACATTTTCTGTAATGCGCTCTTGAGCAGATGCCGTAAAGATGACGGAAATACCCAGTTCCGCATGATCTATTCCTTCCAAATACTCCAAAATGACATGTTCAGAAAGTAAGGTGTCATTCGAAACGATGAAAATCAGATGGGGTACAAATTTTACTTTCCCTTTGTTTTCATCATTATCACGTTCACGTAAAATCTCATAAAGTGATGATAATAGCTGATCCTTCGTTTGCTCATTGTGGATCAAGCCCTTGGCATGCATATAAGGAAGAGTGAAATGCGGTAACCACTTCATCCATTCAATCGACGAGTAGTCTTTTGTATCAAAAATATGGATAAATCGGACATCATGATAACTGTGAGAAAAGGCAAGCTGTCCGATTAACTGATGAAGTTCCCGTTTGATGACGGATTCCTTTCCGACTAGACCTAATATCCCCTCAGACAGCCCAGCAGTGATGGGAGCCCCAGAAATCTCTTTATAGACAGCTTCCATGCGCTGAGATTGCTCTAACAGATCATCAATTTCTCGATTCGCCAAATCACCGGAAGACAAAGTCAGTTTATAGCTAGAAGGAACATTCCCTGTACCCAACCTAAATTCAAGGAAATCACGACTTTCCAATGTCCTTTCCCAAATCCGCCCAGATAGCTGATTCGTCATCTGCTTCATTTGCTCGAAGGAAGGATAATGATATTCCATGACGTCTTTCTGCTTGACGGACAGCTCATGAAGCTCTTCGCGTATATTTTGCAGGTAATTTGTATAGACACGTCGTCTTTTTTCTTCATTCAATTTCCGTCTTTTCTTATCCTTGACGTATTGTACCGTCGATGTGACGAGCGTCATGAGGAACATCGAAATCGAAATCATAATGAATATTCCTCGAGGTATTACAATAGCAACGAGTCCCATGACAAGAAGCATAACGAGGGGTGGCGTAATGATCATCCAAAGTCCCCTACTTGTATCTTCACTTTCTTGTGAGGGGAATGACAGCGTTACTTTATCCTCGGGTACGTCGTACAGCATGCGTGGTGTACGCCTATATTCCGGATACATCGTCGCAATGACGGACTTCGGTACATCGAAATTCGGTAACTGGGTTTGATAATCGGCAACGGATGCGATTTCAAGTACATCTTCATCAATCAGCTTTACTTCCATATACGCCCACTGCATCACGTCACCGATTTTAATAACCGGGTTTCCGTCTACATGCTTTCCGTTGATAAAAAGTCGACAGCTAGGATCCTTGTCAACTTGCCAGCCCAAGGACGATTTCACTAATGAAAATGAACCCTCTTTCACGTTTGCATTCACATGTTCCAACATATTGACGGTAGCTAACGGATTGTCTACACCAAACGAGATGTCGTTTTCATAATCAATATAATAGGTTCTAGGTAGTCGAAAAGCAGGCGTTTCATAGAGTTCCAAAACCCTTCCCTTCCGTGGCACGAATACGGGATCCTCTTTCGTAAGCAATCCAAGTTGGGCGCTGTCTTCAGAGACGAAAAACCCTGATTCTACAGCTTCGAGTACGATGGGACCTTGTGTAAAAGGAAACGTCTGAATCGTGACATCATGCGTAAGCTCTGGTCCAATCGTCATCTTTTTCATGTCAGTTTCTTTATAGTCAACTCGTTGATAATAGTCTTCATAAAACAACCAAAGTTGCGGCACAGCACACACCCTTTTCTGTAATTTCATTCCATCGCTTGTCCGATTAAAGATCGGAGTTGGACTGTTCTTATTTTTGCTCTATCACTTGCTCTTGTTTCGGCTCTATTACTTGTTCTTGCTTCGGCTCTATTACTTGTTCTTGCTTTGGCTCTATCACTTGTTCTTGCTTTGGCTCTATTACTTGTTCTTGCTTTGGCTCTATTACTTGTTCTTGCTTTGGCTCTATTACTTGTTCTTGCTTTTGTTCTTCCCCTTGTACTTGCTCTCGCTCTTTCTCCTGCCCCATTAGCTTTTTATATTCATCGACTTCGTTATCGATTTCTTTTAGCATCTGCTGCTTTTCTTCGCCTGTCAGATTGGTTTCGGCTTGTATTTCTTCACGCCTTTTTAACAATCCATACGTAATTAGCTCTCCATCTTCCATCAAACGTGCAAGGTCGATGGCTTTTACGGCCTCACTTCGACCAATGTAAATCCAGTACTTCAAATAATCCGTATCTGTTTGAAGGGAGATGTTATTTAACACATTCTTTTTCTGCTCTTCCGTCAACTCTTCGTTCATCACGAAAGAATGTGCAAGCTCGTATAGCACCACATACGGCATATGTTTCACACTATGTTGGCTTAAGATCGTAACCACCTCACTATATCGGTGTGTCAAATACTGTTCGTGACTATCTAAATAAGCTTCATTTCTCGGCATCTCGTAAATGAGGAAATAGAATGTAAGGATAAGTGCGGGAACCAATGATAGCCCAAGACCGATTGCTAACCATTTAGACGTCTTCCATTTCTTTCTCGGCAATTCAATATAGTGCTTTTCTTTTTCCACAATCCGTGCAAGTTGATCTTGAATAACAGCGAGTAATGATTCGCTATCACCCATTGACATAATCAACTGGCCAATTTCCTTTAGTTCAAGTGTTTCATGATACTTGACATACTCTTCAAACGTGCGGGAGCTATCCACTGCGGCGGCAACTGTCGCTTTCAATTCAAGCCAATTCCGCTCAGTATTCTCTTCAAAAGGCGGCAAGCTTTCCATCACACCGTAATGAATAAAATAAGGCGTCATTCCCGTACTGTAGACGATATTTTCTGGGCAAATCACAAGATTCAGGCGTGGATAGGCATGCGTGCGCACTTTTTCTACAAGTTGGTATGCAAAAATCCATCTTGTTTTTTCATCTTCCACTGAAAGTGCTTCAAACTTCTTAAAAGAAGGTGGGGGATACGCATGAATAATGAGCTCATCTTCTGTGACGACGATTTCTTTCTTTATTTCAGCATCTGCTTCTTTCACAAACTCGATGGCCGTGCTACTTTTCAAGCCAATTCGTTCTTTCTGAAAGACAAATGTTCGTTTATTTCCTTCTTCATGCATTTCCGAATCTAACAGACTCTCTAAATAACTTTGTTTTTTATTAGACAACATGATACCTCCTTTTAAATTATTTCAATACGGTCTCCAGTCGTTATTCCACAATGCGCCAACGTGAGGTGACCTGGAAATAATTTATGTTTATTGACGACACGCACCCAATGCCCTTCACGCTGACTTTTGGAGATGGAACCTGCTTGCCATGCGATATCAATGAGCTTTTTCATCGTATGATAATCCGATAGTTTGAGGTCAAATACGTCTCCTTCATAATTCGAAAGATCGACCGTAATTTCTATGTACATATCCCTTCCCCCTATCAATGAAGGAGCGTCCCTCACTAAAGAGAAAGACGCTCCCCAACTATAACTTTTCAATAAGTGAGTAGATTACCCACGAATTTGACTTGCAATTTGTTGGTCCGCATCACGTAATGCATTACCTGTACGGTTCAACTGAAGGCCAACTTCATTTAACAGTTCACGCATTTCATTCAAATGTGGTTTTAGACGCTCGTATTGTTCTGCAAATGCAGCACTTGAAGCCCCTTCCCACATAGATTGCAACTCACTCATCATTCCATCAAGACGACCAATTTGTGATGCAACTTCCCCTGATTCATGGTTGTAACGAGTAGCCATCGATTCTAGTTCTGCTGGTGTTACGCGAATAATTCCTGACATTCCAAACATCTCCCTAGTATAAGTTTTGTAGTGCTTATAAAATAACTGCATAAGCCGATAAATAACAACAGTAGTCATTATGTACCTTCTCCATACAGGTACTTCCAACGACCAACTGCTACGAGCTGCAGCATCACCCCCTTTCATTTATTGGATGATCATTTCAAATCACCTACTCACAGCATGGTCCAGCCAGAGCAATTAACCTCGTAATGCACCCCTAAGGATTTATGTGAAAGTTTAGCATCAACAGGTATCCGCATCGTATAAGCTTCTGTCCACGGTCTAAAAGCATAATGTCCTTCCGAAATTTCATCCGTCGAAACGAGGAAAGAGCGTGTGTCCTCCAACACCGCGCAACTACTCATTAATATAATTAAGAATATGAACCCAACTTGTAGAACAGCTCTCACATAATTGTCGCCCCTTTATTTAATGAAAGCTTATTTTATTATCAAATTTAATAATATTTTTATTGATTTATCGACTACTCTCTTTCCATGTACATATTCAAACGTTATTAAAAGGTATAGAGTATGAATATCACTCCCTTTTTCAATTGTCAAAGGCATACCATACTGACTAAAATACAACTAGGTCATTTGTCACCAAACCAATTGCCGTACTGTTATAATTCCTGGTAATTACAAGTGTTATTTTACGCTCCATCTCAATTTCAAAGAATTCGGCGGTCGGAAAAATAGTCCAAAACTAGTTATTACTTCCCTCATCTGTATCTTTCGATTCATTTATTCTACTATTCCCAAAAATAAATATCTTGTATTAAAGATACTTGAAACTAGACTATTCTACAGCTAAAATTCGACCTTTCAATTAATAAAAATAGCTATATTTTCACATGAAATCTTGAACTTCCTGACTACAAACTCATACTTCCTCCCCCCCTACACCTTACCTAAAAAAATTCAAAATCCCCTATCCAGCACCAAGCAGGCTGTAGGGGATTTATCGGTAGAACCGGGGCGAACTTTGTTATTTAAATGACATCTTCAAAACACTTCACACTATATTTTTTAATTATAAAAAACCCCATTTCGCATCTGAACGAAATGGGGCTGATATAAAGACTATTTTGGACTTACTTACGCCTGAACTGGTTTCTTCCATAAACCTACTATCAATGCCGTTATCAAACTACCCACCGCAATTGCAAGGATGTATAGTAGTGGATTTCCTTCAATGATTGGAATGACAAATGCACCGCCGTGTGGTGCTGGCAAGCCAATTTTAAACATCGCCGTCAATCCGCCGGCAACAGCTGAACCAATAACCGCCGCGGGCAGAACACGCATAGGATCCGCTGCCGCAAATGGGATTGCCCCTTCTGTTATGAAGGTTGCGCCCATAATATAGTTCGTTTTCCCAGCATCTTTCTCTGCCTTTGTAAATTTATTTTTAAACAATGTTGTTGCTAATGCCAACCCAAGTGGCGGCACCATTCCACCCGCCATAATTGCCGCGTGTGGCGCAAAGTTCCCTGCATCGATCATCGCAATACCAAATGTAAAGGCCGCTTTATTGATGGGTCCACCCATATCAACGGCCATCATGCCTGCAAGAATAACACCCATCAAAACTAAGTTTCCTGTTCCTAGACCATTCAACCAATTGGTAAGCCCCGCGTTAAGTGCGGTAACCGGATCCATAATCACATATAACATGATGATTCCCGTGAAGAATATACCAAATAACGGATAGAGCAATACAGGCTTAATTCCCTCCAACGAAGACGGAAGTCCCGCAAAGACTTTCTTTAACAGCACAACGATATAACCAGCCAAGAATCCCGCGATCAAACCACCGAGGAAACCAGCCCCACCCGTTGCTGCCATCAATCCACCAACCATACCAGGCGCAAGACCCGGACGATCCGCAATACTCATCGCGATAAAACCAGCGAGTACAGGAATCATTAATCCAAAGGCATTACCGCCACCAATCGTGTCCAGCGCCGCCGCGAATGCATTGTAAGAAGGATCATTTGGATCAGCCGAATGAATCCCAAACATAAATGAAATCGCAATTAATATCCCGCCCCCAACAACGAAGGGAAGCATATTTGAAACACCATTCATCAAATGCTTATAGAAATAGGACTTCTTAGCGGTTGTTTCTTCACCCGCTTCTTCACTTTTACTGCTATCCCCTTGAAAAACCGGTGCATCTTGGTTGATTGCTTTTTCAATCAGTTCCTGTGGTCGTCGAATCCCAGCTGCAACCGGAACTTGGATGACATGTTTGCCAATAAAACGGCTGGTATCCACTTTGGTATCTGCGGCGATAATGACAGCAGTGGCATTTTGAATATCTTCCTTTGTTAATACATTTTTTGCGCCACCAGAACCGTTCGTTTCCACTTTAATCGGAATGCCCATTTCTCCAGCTTTAGCTTTCAATGCATCTGCCGCCATATACGTATGCGCAATGCCAGTCGGACAAGCCGTCACAGCGATAACACTTTGACCACCCGTTGGAATGTCTTCCACCGTTTCCTCTTCATCTTCTTGATCATGGCGGTTAATAATCGCTAACACTTCATCTTCTGAAGTAGCCTCAAGTAGTAATTTTCGTACCTCTACATTCATCAACAATCCCGACAGACGTGCCAGTACTGCTAAATGCGTATCATTAGCCCCATCTGGAGCAGCAATCATGAAAAATAGGTGTGCTGGATTGTTATCCAATGATTCATAATCGATTCCGGTTGTCGACTTACCAAACGCAATCGCGGGTTCCTTCACAGCTGTTGTTTTAGCGTGTGGAATCGCAATGCCTTCCCCAATTCCTGTCGTACTCTGTGCTTCTCTCGCATAAATTGCCGCTGTAAAATCGGTACGATTCACAAGTTTTCCTGCTTGATCTAATTGATTGACCAACTCTTCAATAGCACCATTTTTATCGGCGCCTTTCATCGATAAAGCAATCGTTTCTCGTGTTAACAGATCGGTGATTTTCATAGAAATTCACTTCTTTCAATTATTGTGACTTGCGGTAATAACTGTTCAATCGTCTTTTTCGTCGCCAACCCCACTGAAAATGCCGTTGCACTGCCTGCTGCCACACCATATTTAAACGCTGCCTCGACATCGTTTTCTTGTAAATAATGTGCCAAAAATCCTGCTACTAGTGAATCGCCTGCACCAACGGAACTTTCCAATTCACCTACCGGCACTGATGAAATCAACGCACTCTTCGCATTGACAAACACCGCACCTTTTCCAGCAAATGACACAATCACATTTTGTGCACCTTGCTCAACCAATTGCCTTGCATATGGAATCGCTTCTGCTGGTTCCGTAATCTCACAATTAAATAATCCACCCAGTTCATGATGGTTGGGCTTAATGAGAAACGGTCGATAAGCAATCGCTTTTTGCAATAAATCACCTTCAGCATCCACCACAAATTTCACACCGTTTGCCACACATATTTTAATTAACTCTTCATACGTGGTTTCTGGTAAAGCAGCCGGTACACTGCCTGATAAAATAAGTATACTTCCCTGCGGAAGATTCCTGATTTTCCCCTGTAGCTGTTCATACTCAGATGTCGTAATCATTGGCCCTTGCCCGTTAATCTCTGTTTCAACATCTGTCGTTACTTTCACGTTAATTCTTGTATCTTCTTCTACATGCACGAAATCCGTTGCAATCTGTTCTGTTGCTAAATACTGTTCAATATAAGCACCCGTAAAGCCGCCAATAAATCCTAGCGTCTCACTTTCAACACCTAATCGCTTTAAGACGCGTGATACATTAATTCCTTTTCCACCAGGAAACTTGTCATCCTGCTCAATGCGATTTAACGCACCAAGCTGCAAGTGTTCGAGAGAAATGACATAGTCAATCGAGGGATTTAAGGTCACTGTATATATCATGCGGACACAACCTTTACTGTCGTTTTATCTTTATATAAATCTACGATGTCTTCATCTAATTCATCTGTGATAATTGTTATTTTTTTCAAATCAGTAATGTTGGCAAATGAAATCTCGCCAAACTTTGTATGATCCGCTAGAAAAAATGTTTCTCGTGATATTGACAGCGCTTTCTTTTTGACGACAGCTTCCTCAGGATCAGGTGTTGTGAACCCGTGAATAGGATGAATGCCATTTGCCCCTAAGAAACATTTGTCAAAGTGATATTGTTCCAAACTAGCTAATGCACTACCACCCGCAAGTGCTCTGGTCGCCGCTTTTGCATAACCACCAATTACATAGACTCGTATTCCTTTGTCTAACAACTGTTCAACATGCATAAGCCCATTTGTCACGACAACAAGATCTTTTTCCGGAAGATACTCAATCATTTCTTTAACCGTTGAACCGGCATCTAAATAAATACAATCGCCCGCCTCCACTAAACTAGCTGCATACTTCGCGATTTTCTGTTTGCCATCTAGGTTTTGGCTGTATTTCTCGGGCATACTTTGTTCAATGATCATGCCATGTAATTTAGCTGCACCACCATGAACACGTTTTAATAGTTTTTCTTCCTCAAGTACGGTTAAATCCCTTCGAATTGTGGACTCAGAAGCCTGGGTGGCATCTACCAACTCTTGAATTTTAACCACACCTTGTTCTTTTATCATTTGTAATATTAACTGATGTCTTTCTGAGGTTAACAAAAATAATCCCCTCCACAATTGTCTAACTAGTTCATATTATAACCGGAATAGGAATAAAATCAATCATAAACAATCAAAAATAATCAAAAACAATTAATTCGTGATTGTTTTTGACTGATTACTGTATGACAAAGGATCAACTTAACTAACTCTATTTCATATAAAACGCAAAAAACCACAACCTTGGAGGCTGTGGCAATTTCATATTTTATCACGACTGTTCTTTAACCATTTTCTCGCATAAAACATAGGCGAAAAAGGCTAGGAAACATAGATTTTCACTGGTTCATTTCCGGTCCGCTTTCGGCGAAATAATCACGACAGATTTCCCAAGAGGTCCCCGGTATGTCTAGCAATGGCTCCGCCATTGCTAGACATACTCTTCTTGGTCATCCTGTTGCGGTTATTTGCCTGTTGCGTCCCTATAATGTTCAAGTGAAAAATATAGCGACTTTAGAAAAAAGAATAGATAACATTTATAGAATGTACATGTGCCCGAAGATACAATTTCGGGCACTCTAGCACTTTGTACAATGCATTCCTTACTTACTTTTTGGCAATGAGTTTGTATCTAATCAAAGGAGAAATACACTACTATTCCTACCCCTGTGATGCCATATAGAAAGTGACGCTTCTTTAATATAAAGAAGCAAAAACCATATAGAAAGCTTCAGCCGCCAAAATTGTATCTTTGGCGGCTTCTCTCCCGGTAAGTAGCATGCAATTCTTTAATCCCAAAAAGCTTCAGTACTTCGTGGACCTGTGCTTTTGGATAGCGACGGATGAAGAATTACCATACGATTACCGAAAAAAGTGTCTAGAGATGCGACAGAGTCGAATCCCTAGACATCCAGATATCCCGGTAATCGTATAGATGTCATTCAATCCAAAGCAATCCAAAAGTAAATATAAACGTAGAGCCTAGTGTTTAATCAAGTTATTTAATGGTTGATTTTAGTTAATCAATACGTGTGATATTTCTTTTATTCGCTTATCTCGTAAATGCCGCTGCTACACCGCCATCAACAGTGATCATGCAACCTGTTGTTTTAGCTGACTTAGCTGATGCAAAGAAAGCAATAGCTTCTGCAATATCCCTTGGGAAGATATTCACTTTCAATACCGTTCGTTGACGATAATGTTCATCCAACTGATCGGGTTCGATGCCATAAGCTGCGGCACGTTCCTCTTTCCATTTAGAACCCCAAATCGCCGAACCTTGTAAAACGGCATCTGGTAAAACGGAATTGGCACGAATGCCATAGTCGCCGCCTTCTGCTGCAATGCATCGGGCCAAATGAACTTCAAGGGCCTTCACCGCACTATAAGCTGACGCATTTTTCCCAGCGTAAATCGAGTTTTTCGAACCGATGAATATCATACTGCCGCCTGTTTGTTGGGCTTTCATCACCGTGAAAGCTTCTCTGGAAACGAGGAAATAACCTGTTCCGAGTACATTCATGTTCAAATTCCATTCTGCTAACGTTGTTTCTTCAAACGGGCTAGATGTTGCAAGACCTGCATTATTTACTAGCACATCGACCCCACCATAAGCTAGCGATGCTTGTTTAAAGGCTTCCTTGATTTCCGCTTCAGCGGTTACATCCATTTTAACGGCTAATGCACGACCTGCTCCATACAAGCTGTTAATTTCTTCAGCCACTTTTTGTGCACCTTCCAGGTTTAAATCGGCAAGGACCACATGTCCACCTTGGGATGCAAAGAGTCGGCAAGTCTCACTTCCAATGCCTCCTGCTCCACCCGTTACAAAACAAACTTTACGGGAGAACTCTGCTTCTTTCGGAGCCAATGACAATTTGTATAACTCCAATGGCCAATACTCAATGCCAAACGATTCTTCTGCATTCAACGATTGGAATCCACCAAGTGCATCCGAACCTTTCATGACAGAAATGGCGCGGTGATACAGATTGCGGCTGACATTGGCATTGCCGATATCTTTCCCAATCGCGATCATGCCAAGTCCAGGTATCAAAATCACGCGTGGTGCTGGGCTGAACATCTTGTCGTCTGCATTGGCATATTCCGTAAAGTAGGCCTTATATTGTTCTTTATATGTAGCAATTTCTTGCTGCAATGCAAGGACAAGTTCCTCATCGCCCTGCTCCTCGGGATTCCATTTCACGTAAAGAGGGACTCTTTTCGTATGAACAAGATGATCCGGGCAAGCCGCACCTACTTGCGATAGCGTTTCAGCACGCACACTATTGACGAACTCTAAAACCGCTTCACTATCATCAAAAGTAGCAATCATGCCTTCATTCTCTGAAACGGCACCTCGAACGATTGGCAATACTTTAGCGAACAATGTATGTCGTTGTTCTTCCTCAAGCGTTGTATACTGTGCACCGCCAAATGGTTCAACAGTTGACAGCGATTGATCGATATAAGTTTGCGCCTCATTAATAATTTGAATCGTTTTATCATAACTTTCTTCAGCCGTTTCTCCCCATACCACGAGACCGTGCTTTTCCATTAACACAAGTTCTGCATGCGGGTTTTCTTTCACCCCTTGTGCAATCATCTTCGATAATAAAAACCCAGGGCGAATGTAAGGGACCCAGACATAGCGATTGCCATAGACTTCATCTGCAATTTCACGGCCATTTGGTGCACAGCAAATACTAATAATCGCATCTGGATGCGTGTGATCGACATGTTTGTACGGAAGGAACGCATGTAATAACGTCTCAATGGACGCACGTGGATGTGAACTATCGACCATACACTGGCCTAAATACTTGACCATTTCTTCGTCGGACATGTCCTCTCGTTCCATTAAAGGCCTTACATCCTCCAGTTTTAATGCAGTAAAATGCTTGTCCTCCATCGTCGCTAAGTCAGAGCCACTTCCCTTTACCCACATCACTTCAATTTCTTGTCCTTTGAAATCAACTTCAATCGATTTAACCGATGTATTTCCACCACCCCAGTTACAGACACTGCGATCTGAACCTAGTAAATTAGAACGATAGCGTAGTGATGACACAGCGGATTGTTGTTGACTAGCTTCTTGACCATTCCATAAATTTTCTACCAAACGAATTCCTCCTATGCGATTTCAAATGCAACTATATTTTAAGTGCTGTTAATTCATTCATCATGGACGTTTCTTTAGCAAAAAAACGACTTAACTTTTGATAGGAAGCAAACAATGTATCATATACGGCTTCCGCCTTAGCATTCGGGGTATAGGTGATTGTTTCATTGGACGACATCCCAGCTATGGCTGACGCCACACAATCATAACCACCTCGTTCTTTCCCCGCTGCAACGGCTCCCAAAATCGCCGCTCCAAGTGCAGGTGCTTGGCTGTTCAGATTGACGGTGACATCCCTTTGAAGAATATCCGCATAGATTTGCATCAGTAGCGGATTTTTCTTCGGAATGCCTCCTGTCGCTACGAGTTGCTCAATCTGAATGCCATGCGCTTCAAACAATTCAACAATCACCCGCGTACCAAATGCAGTAGCTTCCAAATAAGCGCGATATAGTTCAGCGGGGCGAGTGGACAGCTTTTGTCCAACAACGACACCTGACAATGACATATCTACCCATGGTGTTCGACTACCATTATGCCAATCTAGCGCGACAAGACCTGATTCTCCTGGAGACAGTTCCCCTGCAAGCTCAGTCAGATACTCATGGATAGACAATCCTTTGTCACTGGCTTGCTGCTTGATATAACTAGGGACTTGCTGATCAACGAACCAAGCAAAGAGATCACCGACGGCTGCTTGTCCAGCTTCATAGGCAAAGTAGCCTGGCAGTATGCCATCTTCCACAACACCACTAATACCAGGTACGTGCTCTTCCTTGTCACTTAACAATAAATGACAAGTGGAAGTGCCCATGACCATGACAAGGGTCCCGGGTTCAGAAACCCCAGTTCCCGGTAGTGCGGCATGCGCATCAATAATGCCAACTGCCACCGCTGTTCCTTCTTGTAGCCCTAAAATCTCGGCCATTTCTTTTGTTAATGAACCCGCTTTGTCGCCCAAGGAACGAACGTCTCCACGTAGCTTTGTATCGTAAATCCGTTCCAATTTCGGATGCAATTTTTTCAAAAATGCAGTGTCGACATAGCCATCTGCTTTATGCCACATCCCTTTATAGCCTGCTGAACAACTATTGCGGACCAAGTTACCCGTCAATTTAGCAGTTACCCAGTCACCCGCTTCTAAGAATAAATTCGTTTCATCGAAGACTTCTGGATCCACTTCCGCAATTTCCATGACTTTTGGAATCATCCATTCGGCTGAAATCGTCCCCCCATAACGCTGAATCCATTGCTCATCTTTCGCTAAATCATTCAACTTTTGAGCCTGCGCTTCTGCCGCGTGATGCTTCCATAATTTCACGAATGCATGCGGCCGATGTTGATAGCCCTCTATTTCGCAAAGTGGGGTGAAATCATTCGTAGTCGGCAGAATCGTACACGATGTGAAATCGATTCCGATCCCAATCACTTGTTCACGCGCAATATTCGTTTGTTGTAATAAGCGCGGAATGGATTGAGTTAAGACATCCAAATAATCCTGTGGCACTTGCAATGCTGTTTCCCTTCCCAATTCCGTTCGGCCATCTGGCAATTTCTCCGTTAACACCCCATGCGGATACTTGGTGACTTGTTCCGCAATCATCTGCCCCGTAGCCACATCGACAATGAGTACGCGACCAGATTCCGTGCCATAATCTATACCAAGCACATACACATTACTCATGCTCATCACCCCATCGAAATCTTATTTATACAAAGGTCCGAAAGTTTGGCATGCACGATAATCTGCCGATTCAGCGTCCGCTGTCCCGAACATATTCCAAGCACTTGGACGGAAAATCCGTTCCGCTTCCACATTATGCATATTGACTGGAATGCGCAGGATGGATGCCATTGTAATGAGGTCATCTCCAATATGGCCATAGCTCATGACACAGTGATTGGCTCCCCAGTTATTCATGACCGAATAGGCATCCGTAAATGCGCCTTGTCCTGTCAACTTTGGTGCAAACCACGTCGTTGGCCATGTAGGATCCGTTCGTTTATCCAACGCATCATGAACGTCATCTTCCAATTCCACCGTGTACCCTTCGGCAATTTGTAGCACTGGGCCCACTCCGTGAACGATATTCAATCGAGCAATGGTAACTGGCATATCGCCTTTTGTTGTGAAGTTGGATGAATAGCCACCCCCGCGGAAGTATTCCGTGGACGCAGGACGCCATTGTGTATGATCTAAACAGGCTTTGACTTCTTCATCCGTGATTTCCCAATGCGGCTTTAACGCTGGCTTGCCGTCCTTTGTTTGCTGTCCAGTACCATCAAGCGCCGCTGCCCCTGAGTTAATAAGGTGAAGGATACCATTTTCCGCATTCCCCGTGAGTTCTTTACCCGTCACTCGTTTAACTGCATCCGGACTCCAATACGTCCGTACATCGGCGAAAACCTGAGCCGTATTCGTCAATAAATGACCCATCGCCATCGTGACAGCATTCAAACTATCGTTTTCAGTCGCTAATAAATAAGGGGCACGCTTACCGTTCCAATCGAAAGATGAGTTCAAAATCGCTTCCATAAAGTCGCCGTTCGGGAAGTGATCTGTCCATTGACGCTGACCTTGGAATCCTGCGATTAACGCATTATGACCTTGCGCTTCTTCCTCAAAACCGAGTTCTGTTAACTTGTCATTGCCCACCATTAAATCGCGTGCAATCAACGCCATTTTCACAGATCTTTCCCAATCCGATTCTTTCAGTTCAGCGGAACGCTTAAAGTCTTCCTTATTATTATCTGCACCTTCATGAAGGTTTTCCTTTGCCCATTTATACGCCTTTTCGTATTCCGCACGGTCATAGAGCTCCAAATCGAAGCGTCGAACGAATTCCGACATATCGATATACTCATTACGCATACCAAGGTAGCCTTGGAAGAAATCTTCTTGAATCATACTTCCTGCGATCCCCATTGAAACAGAACCCATTGACAAGTACGACTTCCCTTTCAGCATGGCAACAGCAAGACCTGATTTCGCAAAACGTAACAGCTTCTCTTTGACATCTTCCGGAATGGTTTCATCGCCCGAGTCTTGAACATCTTGCCCGTAAATCCCAAATGCCGGCAGCCCCTTCTGATTATGTCCCGCAAGGACCGCTGCAAGGTATACTGCCCCTGGACGCTCCGTACCATTAAAGCCCCAAACCGCTTTTGGTAAGTGAGGATCCATATCCATTGTTTCAGAACCATAGCACCAGCAAGGCGTTACAGTGATCGATACACCTACACCTTCTTGTGCAAACTTATCCGCTGCACGCGCCGCCTCAGCCACTCCGCCGATACACGTATCTGCGATAACACATTCAACTGGCTCACCGTTATAATGTTTCAGTTCACTCGATAAATAAGCGGCAACTGATTTTGCCATTTGCATCGTCGTTTCTTCTAGCGATTCCCGGACGCCATTGCGTCGTCCGTCAATGGTTGGCCGTATGCCAATTTTTGGTAGTCTCCCGATATAACGATCTGTTTTTGTCATGATTAATTCCCCCGTTTATCATTTATGTACGTACTAAATTGATCTTTGGCATGTTGCCACTTACTTTCATCTTCCGGATCATATTCCCTCATCTCAAATGACTTCAAGACTACTTCTCTACCTTCTTCTAACGTAGCAATTTCACCAAGGGCACGAAGCTGTGATAGTCCATTGCCAATGGCACTTGCTTCAATAGGTCCTGCAACGACACGTTTCCCCGTCGCATTCGCAATCAACTGGCATAGAAATTGGTTTTGAATGCCTCCCCCACCGATGTAGACAACGTCAGCTTGTGTAGTCGTCATATCCTCCACTCGGCGAATGGTATGGGCATATTTTAGCGCCATACTTTCAATGACACATTGGATCATCCCCTGTTGCGAGGACGGTGTTGGTTGATGGGTCTTTTGACAATAAAGCTGAATCGCTTCTTCCATGGATGATGGATTGAAAAAGAGTGCATCATCCGGATCTATGAATATGTCATTTGGTGGCGCGGTTGTTAGTAGCTCATGTTCTTTGTCATAGTTGACTTCACGACCACTACGCTTCCATTCATTACGTAAGTTTTGCAAGATCCAGAATCCCATGCCGTTTCTCTGGAATCGGTAGGCACCTTCACTTGTCCCTTCATTAGTAAATCCTTCTTCAAACGCTTCCAGTGTAATGACTGGATTCGGTACTTCTTTCCCCACAAGCGTCCATGTTCCAATACTCATAAAACAGGCGTCTGGATGCTGAATAGGTAACGCCGATAACGCACAAGCCGTATCATGACCTGGTGTCATGATGACAGGTATGGCGCCTAGCTGCTCGCGGTCTTGCATCGTCGTTGAAATCGTGCCGATGACTTGGTGCGGCAACTGGATAGGAGCCAGGGGTAATGGTTTGTGAAAGAATGATTGCATGATCTCCTGATGCCATTCCCTACGCCCTTTTTCGACTAACTGTGAAGTCGAAGCAATTGTAAATTCATTTTGTGCAATGCCTGTTAGTGCAAATTGGATTAAATTTGGGGTCATCAAAATATGCTTGGCATTGTCTAAATAAGCCGGATACGCTTGTTCAATGGCCATTAATTGAAAAAGCGTATTAATAGAAGAAACTTCATTACCCGTCATTGTAAATAATTCAAATGCATCCCTCTTTGCTAATGCACGTTCCATATGCGAGACGGTATAGGTATCTCGATAAGAGAAAGGCTTTGAAACTAGCTGATCATTAGCATTGATAATGCCAAAATCGACGCCCCATGTATCCACACCGATTCCGTCAATAGAACCTGCAAGCTGATGCTCAGCAAGACGTATGCCTTCCACAATCTCTTTCATCAAGTAATTAAAATCCCAATAATAATGTCCATTCTCTTGAAGCGGTTGATTGGAGAAGCGATGGATCTCTTGCAAGCTGATTTTCTCCCCATTAAAAACCTGGCTGACAAGCCTGCCATTTGAGGCTCCAAGATCAAATGCAAGAACTGTTGTCATCTTTCACACCCCTATTCTTGAAGCAACTTGGAACGGTATTTTTCGGCCGAAAGATTACGTAAGTCCTCACATTCCTCGTCAGTTAATATTCTGGGTCCGCCAAAAATTGTGCTGATAGTGAAAACCTTTGCGGATTCTTCCGTCAATTGCATGAAGAAAAAAGCTTCTTTTATTGTCTTACCTGCCGTCAAAACGCCATGATTGCGCATCACAATCACATCATGCTCTTCAATTAATTCGGCAACCGCATCGGCCAACACATGCGTCGTTGGAATAACATAGTCAATGTATCCTACTTTTTTCACCATCGCCGGGAAGTCAGGAAATAGAGGTGGAATATCTTTTCCAGCAGAAGACACACCTACTGAATAGGTTGGGTGAGCATGTAAAACAGCTGTCGTTTCTTCGTTTTTCCGGAAACATTCCAAGTGCATCAATACTTCTGATGAAGGCCGTAAATCCCCTTCGACTTCACCTGTTTCAATATGGACTTTGACCCAATTGTCTTCGATTTCTTGTAAATCGAACCCACTTGGTGAAATGTACATATAGTCACCTTCACGCATACTTAAATTACCGCCTGCACCTACAACTAGACCTGAATCTACTAAGCGTTTTGCATATTTATTTAGTTCCGCTATAATTTGCGACATGGCTAGACTCCTCTCAAGATGTTTTAAGTTGTTCGACTATTTTTTGTAATGTTCGCGAATGCTGTAACATTTGTTGTTGCGTATACGGCAACGGACTATCGCCAAGAACAGCTTCTTGAAATGCATTCACTTGAGCGACATATGATTTTCCAATCCACTCCAATTGTTGTTCACCCTCATCTGTACGAATCCGAATCACACCGACATCCTCATTACGATCCGGCCGAAATGCATGTGGTAAGTGCATTGTTCCATTCGTCCCGATGATGTCTATCTCTTCTGTCATAGGACCGTAAAAACTACAATCCGCTACACCAAGTACCGCATTTGGAAAGCGAAATTGAACAGCAACATGTGTGTCCACGCCATCTTTTCTACCACTCATCACCTGAATCGCAACTGGCTCTTCACCAATGAACTCGAGCATACTATTGACACAGTAACTGCCAATGTCCCACAGAACGCCGCCCCCGAGTTCCGGCTGTAACCGAATATCCTGTTGCCAATCCTTCATCGTGAAATGGAATCGTGAGCGTATGGTTAACAATTCACCAATCACGCCTGCGTCCAACATTCTTTTTGCTTCTCTTATTTGTGGATGAAATCGATACATGAATGCTTCCATGACATGAACCTTGCGTTGATTTGCGGCAACAAAAATCTCCGCTAATTCATGCTCCTGTAAGACAATGGGTTTCTCACACAATACGTGTTTTCCTGCTGTAATCGCCTTCTCAATCCATTCCTTATGCAAGGCGTTTGGCAACGCAATGTAAACCGCATCTATTTCTTCACATTGAAGGAGTTCATGATAATCAGTAAATAGAGTAGGGATTGTGAATTCCATTGCAAATTCTTTTGCTTTACCACTTCTACTTGCTATGGCATGCACAATTCCATTGTCACTATGTAAAATAGCAGGAATCATTTGTTTTTTTGCGATATTGGCTGCGCCAAGAATCCCCCATCTAACGGAACGTTTCATCACCTTCACCTCACAAATTTACGTTTCACCTATGGAGGAGTGGGACTGATTCAATCAGTCCCCTCTAGTCCACACAAAAACTTATTCGTAAATAGCTGCCTTAATTTCATCACTATCGATATTGTCTTTGTCATACCAGTAGAATCCTGTATCGATCAGTTTTTCTACAGGCTCACCATTCATTGCTGCAACTGCAGCTTTCACTGTTTCATAACCAATCCCAACCGGATTCTGTGTCACAGCTCCAGCCATTAAGCCGTCTTTAATCGCGTCGATTTGTTGTTTACCAGAGTCAAATCCAACGATGACAATCTCACCAGATTTGTTCAATTCACGAACCGCGTTCACAACACCAATTGCAGATCCTTCATTAGTACCGAAAATTCCTTTTAGATCCGGGTGCGCTGACATCATCGCTTTTGCTAAGTCTGTCGATTTCAAGTGGTCTCCACCACCATATTGAATATCAACAATTTCAATATTCGGGTATTTCGATTCAATTTGATCCTTAAAGCCATCACGGCGATCCACAGCCGATACAGACGTTTGGTCTTGAACAACTAGGGCGATTTTCCCTTCTCCGCCGATGAATTCAGCCATTTTATCAGCCGCTAATGCTGCAGCTGCGCGATTGTCTGTCGTAGCCGTTGCCAGCGGAATTTCACTGTCTACACCTGAGTCAAACGCAATAATAGGAATACCGCTTTCGTCAGCCTTTTTTAGCAACGGTGAAGCAGCTTGGGAATCAAGTGCTGCAAAACCGATGGCATCTGGTTTTTTATCAAAAGCTGCTTGTAGCATTTCAATTTGCTTATCGACTTGCGATTCACTTTCAGGTCCTTCAAATGTAATTTTCACATCAAATTCTTCTGCAGCTTCGTCGGCACCTTTTTTAACCGCTTGCCAGAACTGATGTTGGAAGCCTTTTGAAACGACTGCTACATACTTTTTACCATCTGCTGACGCATCTTCACTACCTGATGATGATCCCCCGTCATCCGTACATGCAGCTAGCAATAGAGACGCGGCAAGAACACCGCTCATTAACAACGATCTTTTCTTCATACAATTCTCCCCTTTTGTATCGTTCTTTTATATTCAGTCTAGTCATTAGACATCCTACCGTTAGTCTTTCTTCCTCAACACATCTGCGTAGACTGCTAAAATAATAACGAATCCAACAACGACTGTTTGCCATTCTTGCGGGATGGACATGATACGCAAACCGTTTGTCAGCACACTCATGATAAGCGCACCAATCACCGTACCAACGATTGTTCCTTTTCCTCCGCTCAGCGAAGTTCCCCCAATCACAACGGCCGCAATCGCTTCCAGTTCATAGCCCTGGCCCAAAGCTGGTTGAGCAGAATTTAGACGAGATGCCATCAGTACCCCAGCAACCCCTGTGAATGCACCTGCTAGTGAATAGATAGCTATTTTCCAGAAGTCTACATTGACACCTGAAATCTTCGTAGCTTCCTCATTACTACCGATAGAAAAGTTATATCTTCCTAGAATCGTTTTCGATAAAATGACGCCGCCAATGATCGCCATGATGAAGAAAATGATAACGGCATTCGGAATATTGACGCCTGGAATAATAGAACCTAAAGATATTTTCGTAAAGTTCTCATGATCACTGAAATAAATCGGGGCTGCTCCAGAAATAACGAGTGCCAATCCTTTCGCAATCATCATCATCGCAAGCGTTGCAATGAAAGGCGGTATTCTTAACTTGGTAATCGCAAAGCCACATAAAAATCCACATGCCGCTCCTGTCACAATTCCTCCGAGGATACCAAGATAAATCGGCATCCCAGCATTTACGACAATGACTCCGGTTAGAACGGAGGATAACGTCATGACCGTCCCTACAGAAAGGTCAATTCCTCCTGTGATGATGACAAATGTGGCGCCTAAGGCCAAAATACCAATAACGGCCGTGGATAATAAAATCCCCATGACATTGCTATATTGAAGAAAGCTATCTGATGCAATCGAAAAGAACACGAATAATGCGAGCAAGCTAGCAAATGCTAATACTTGTTGAATAGCCCCTGAAGATAACTTCTGTTGCTTCTGTTGTTTTTTCATCGTTTCTTGAATCGTCGCCACTTATTTCACCCCTAAATTTGATGTAATCTTGTTGCGTATTCCATGATTTTCTCCTGGGTTGCTTCCTCTGAATTTAACTGGCCTGTAATTTTCCCTTCAGCCATTACGATGATGCGATGACTCATCCGCAGAATTTCAGGTAATTCCGAAGAAATCATAATAATCGACTTGCCACTTGCAGCTAATTCATCGATTAGTTTGTAGATCTCTCCTTTTGCCCCAATGTCGATACCCCTTGTTGGTTCATCAAAGATTAAAATATCGCAATCCCGCAGTAACCATTTTGCAATAACGACTTTCTGTTGATTGCCACCTGATAAAAATTTAATTTTTTGATGAACAGATGGTGTTTTAATCTGAAGACGTTCTACATAGTCATTTGCTACTTTTTTAATCTTCGACTCTCTTATAAACAGCCCACCCGACAAATATTTTTTTATCGTCGTTAAGGCCATATTCGATTTCACGTCCATGTCGACAAGTAAACCGAAATGCTTGCGATCTTCTGATAGATAACCAATGCCGTTATTCACCGCCTGGGATGGATTCGCAAACTTGACGGTTTTCCCATGAAGTGTGATTGTCCCAGCAGATACTGGATCGGCACCAAATAATGCCCGTGCCACTTCCGTGCGCCCTGCTCCCATTAAGCCTGCAAATCCTAAAATCTCACCTTTTTTCAGGTCAAACGAAATATCTTTTAAATGTGATTTAGTAGAGACATTTTTTACATCTAATACAGTTTCCTTTTGTTCACTTGAAACGGTTGGCTTAGATTCGATGAAAACTTGTCTACCTACCATCAGTTTAATGACCGTATTCATGTCTGCATTTGCTGTTTCCAGCGTATCGATATACGTTCCATCACGCATAATGGTGATGCGATCGGAAATGCGCTTCAGTTCATCCATCCGATGCGATATGTAAATAATGCCGACCCCATCCTTACGAAGGCTTTCAATAGTTGCGAACAAGGCATCAATTTCGATTTCAGTAAGCGCCGTTGTCGGTTCATCCATGATCAGTATTTTGGAATTAAACGACAGGGCCTTGGCGATTTCCACCATCTGCTGCTTGGCAACCGTTAACGTTCCGACTTTTGTTTTTGGATTCAAATCAATATTCAACCGATCGAATAACTCTTGTGTACGTTTGTTCAACTCACTATCCTTCAAAAAGAAATTGAGTGCCCCTTTTGGTTCGCGCCCGATAAAGATATTTTCAGCTACCGTCAAGTCCCGCATCAGATTGAGCTCCTGATGGATCATGGAAATTCCTTTTTCCTGCCCTTCCTTCAGTGACTTAATATCAAGCTCCTTTCCCTCAAAACGAATATCCCCTTCATCTTTTCGATACATGCCCGTTAAAATTTTCATAAGCGTGGACTTACCTGCGCCGTTTTCTCCAACTAAAGCAAGCACCTCTCCCGACTTCAATTCCAAGTCAACATTCGAAAGCGCTTTCACACCAGGGAAGGATTTAGATATATTTTTCATTACTAGAAGCGGCTCACCCATTATTTTATTCCCACCTCTCACTTCCTGAATACACAGTCATTTTATTTGTGTTTGGTTTTCTTTATTTGTGTTGATTATAAAGCAGAATTTTCTCTTAATCAAGTGAATTTTTACGTGATTCTGATAATTAACTAGAATTTTTTTCCGTTTTACTTTGAATTTGGTGCGTTTTTCCGCAAAAAAACCAACTGTTGACTGATGACAGCCCTTAATAACAGTTGGTTTTAGAATTAGATTGATTTTATAATGGTTAGATCCTGATCGTTAAAGTTTTCTAATAATTCGTCTGGCGCCTCAGCATTAATAATCAAAACGTCAATGCTAGTTGTTTTGTCGATATAAGCAAATGACTTTTTTTGAAGTTTCGAATGATCTAACAGCAAAAATTTTTGATCCGCCATTTGGATCACCTTCTGTTTGACTAATGCTTGCAGTTCGTTTGAATCACTGATTCCCCAATCCTTATCGATACCCTTACATGAGAAAAAGAGCTTATTGACATGATAGGGTTCTAGTGTTTGCAAGGTTAATGGACCTACGAAGGACATCGAGTTCGGCAACAGCGAACCTCCTGTACAAATCACATGAATATTTGTATTCTTGGCTAGTTCAGTACAAACTTGAATCGAGTTTGTCAGCACGGTCAGTGGTATATTCGGAATGAGTCGTGCTAAATAGAGCGCAGTTGAACTGGCATCCAAAAAGATAATATCATGCTCTTCAATATATTTTGATGCTTCCTTTGCCACGCTCATCTTTTCTTTTTTGTTCATCACTTCTCTTTGAAAATGGGGTAAATCTTCTTCCTCTTCCTTAATCGAAATAGCACCACCGTGGGTTCTCATAAGCTTTCCCCGGTTCTCCAACTTCTCTAAATCTCGTCTAATCGTTTCCTCCGTAACCCCAAAGAGCTTGCTCAACTCGGAAACACGAATGGTTTCTCGTTCGTTTACTGTGGAGATAATCTTATTTTGTCTTTCAGCTACTAACATACAAGTCACTTCCTCTCTCTAATTAAATAACACCTTTTTTAAGGATAATGTTGGCATATAATGCAGTTTCGCTCGTCGCAACAATCGCATACGCTTGCTGTGCTCGGTTATAAAATTCGAAGCGATCCACTTGTTGGATCGTAACCCGTTCATTTCCCGTCTCCGATAAAATCGTTGCATACGATTCCCAGATGGCAGGACTTGCTTCTTCCTGCGGTGTCGCCATATACGTAACAGGTGATTCAACGTAAGTGTCCAACGGGAATAGCGTCAAGATACTCTCAAGTACAGCCGGCATCATTTGACCATCTAATCGAATCAAGTTGTTTGCATGAGAGGCGGAGGGAAAGTTTCCATCTGCTAGGACAATTTCATCCCCATGCCCCATTTCCATTAAAATCTTCAGCAGTTCCGGCGATAAGTTTTTAGATATATGTTTAAGCATGTTGTTCTCCTTTGTTTTTTCTTTGTTTGTATTTACTTTATCAAAAGGAACCGAAATAAGAAAGTAGTTTGTGGAACCGTCTGAACCAATGGATGGCATATATTACTTGGCGTGCCAGGGAATGATTGGACGCTGGGACACCCAGCCCTTATCGCAGTACACAAAAAAGCGAGCCATTCTGTTTTATATACCAGAATGATTCGCTACCCTAGTCAGTATCAAACGCGTAACATAACCTCTTCTTTAAATCGCTCAATCGCCTTCGCTGTATCGACCATGTGCCCGATTTCATTCAATGTGTCGCCAATTAATTCAACTGCTTGCTGCAACATATCTTCTGTCGTATTGCCCATATGTCCAATGCGGAATGCTTTCCCTGCCAAATGAGCAAGTGCACCCGCAACGATGACACCTTTTTTCGCGAGTGCCGAACGGAATACCGCATCGTCCACGCCATCCGGATACAGTATGCAGCTTAAGGTTGAAGAGGCAACGGTTTCATCCGCTAATGCTGCCATACCGTATTCGCCTAGCGCCGTACGCACCGCCTTGCCAAATGCTGCATGGCGCGCGATTCTTGTTGACATGCCTTCCTCCAGAACGAGTCTCATCCCTTCATCATAGGCATAAATCAAATTCACAGGAGGGGTTGCAAAGTATTTTGATGGATCCTTCATAATAGGAATCCAATTATAAATGTCGCAATAATAAGCAGGTACACGCGCAATTTGCTTTCTCGCGGCAAGCGCTGTTTGATTAAAGGCAACAATCGCCAATCCCGGCGGAACCCCGATTGCTTTTTGTGAACCCGTCAAAATGATATCAATTTTATAGTCCGGATGGCCATAGGTTTTGCTCATATCCTCTTCCATCGCAGCCGTAGCACAAACGCCGTCCAAAATCACGAGAGCCCCGTGTTTTTTGGCAATCGGTACAAGTGCATCGAGATTAGCCGCAACGCCTGTTGAAGTATCGGCATGCGTGAGGGTGACCGCTTTGTAGCGCCCTTCGGCAAGTTTAGCCTCCACATCTTCTGGCGCCACTTGCTGACCCCATTCCGCTTGCAATACGTCTACTTCGATGCCAAAAGCTTGTCCTAATGTGATGAACCGATCGCCGAAATAACCTTGACTGACGACTAAGATTTTTTCTCCCGCGACGACTGTATTCACGAGTGCCATTTCCATTGCGATCGTTCCCGAGCCAGCAACTACAAACACTTCCCCATCTGTTTGTAACATTTCCCTTGTCCGTTCAATCGCTCGTTTATAAGTCACGACAAAACGCGGATCCGTATGCCCTCTCGTTTCACTGGCCATCGCATCATAAATGGAATCAACCACCGGTGTCGGACCTGGTATTAATAGCATCTCTTCGTTACGCATCATTATTTCCCCCTTACCATTTTCACAATACGTTTTCGTGCACTACTAGTACTTCCATAGGCATGATGAAAACCCTTTAATCATTATAAAAACGGACAACACTTGGTCCAGTGTTCCTTTTTCGACATAGACCTTTTTATTCAACTTTTCATGGCTGTCAAAAATCTCTGTTAAAATATCTCGACCTATCCAACTTCCTTTTCCACTATTTCACCCCCTCCCCGTTATCATTTATCAGCCAAAGCCAGGAAAGACAAGCTTTAAGGTTGTCAATGAATACAGCTTGTCACTTTCAAACTACACAAATACTTTATACCTATATAAAACTATTAATTTAATTTATCAAATAACCTATTTTTAGTTCCCAATTTCGAATGGTTGTCCCGTATAATCTAATGCAAAGGGAGTCAAATTACATATTAATAGTTTTTCGAGTTCATCAGTCAAAAGTACCTATCACAATGATTACAAACATTTTAGGAGGAAAAACACCATGAAAAAACTGATCGCATTATCCCTCTCAGTGGCACTAGCCTCAACATTATTCGTCAGCCCCACCAACACTGCACAAGCGGCGAACGCCCCGACACCAACTGCAGTCGCTACCAAACAATCGAATTCTTATCAAATGATCCGTTCTACTTTGATTGAAAATGGTGTCACAGGCAAATTCAACCCATCTAAAATTGCCCCAAAAGACGTTGGCGCACTGATTCAAAAAGTCATCCAAGAAAATCCGGAAATTCTTTACTACAAATCAGCTACCGTTTGGTCTAATGGGAAAATCGAGTTTTTCTACGACCTCCCTGCTACTACGATGAGAAAAAATCGTGCAGCACTGCGTACAAAAGTGGACAAGATACTCGCTACCATCACTAAGCCGGGTATGTCTGAGTTCGACAAAGTGAAGGCCGTACATGACTACCTTGTATTGAATACAGCTTACGACTACGCAAACTATCAAAAAAATACTATTCCCGTCGATTCGTACACGGCACATGGTGCTTTGATAGGCGGAATAGCCGTTTGTGATGGCTACACAAAAGCCGCACAACTTCTTCTCAATCGACTCGGCATCGAAAATCATTATGTATCAGGGAACACGAACGACGGATTACACTCTTGGAATCAAGTCAAAGTGAACGGCAGCTACTATTTCTTAGATACTACGTGGAATGATCCCGTTCCCAATAAGCCTGGTACCGTCGCCTATGACTATTTCCTCGTCACGTCCGACCAATTACGCAAAGATCACGGGTGGGATGAAAAGAAATGGGCTGCCGCAACCAACAAACAATATAGCTACTTCGGTGATTTTTCACACATGGTTCAAGTAGGAAGCACCTACTATTACAGCAGCAAATCAGATAACAACAAACTCTATAAAATCGCTAGCAATGGAAAACACAAGAAAAAAGTGGGTGATGTCAGAGCCCCTTACTTCGCAATTGCCGGCAACGATATTTATTTCAGTAACTATTCAAATCAAGGCTTTCTATATAAAATGAAAACAGATGGTACTAAGCTAGAAAAATTAAATTCTATTCACTCCATCGACATAACGCTCGCTGGAAATGTTCTGCATTTTACAGATAGTAACTCTAAAAAGCCGATGAAACTAGCTCTGAACAATACCGGAAAAGTAGCGGCAAAATAAAAAAAACGTGACTATCGGCCACGTTTAGCTGATAGACACTTTTTTTAAAATGAAACAAGTTATTTTTCATTGACTGACGATACACTTTCGACTGAATAACTAGCAGAAAAGATTCATACTGTGGAAAAGCGAGTTTTTATTGGAGGTGAAGAAATGGGTTATTACGTTGAGGTCGAAAATAATGTGAATATTTACGTTGAGGATATTAATCCGGGATCAGATAAAACCATTTTATTTATCCACGGTTGGCCTGCCAATCATAATCTATTTGAATATCAATACAATCATCTCCCTGCAATGGGTTATCGTTGTATCGGGATGGATATTCGTGGATTCGGCAAGTCAGATCGACCGTGGGACGGCTATTCTTACGACCGATTGGCAGATGACATTCGGGCGATTATTGACACGTTAGCACTAAAAGACATCACACTGGCAGGCCACTCAATGGGCGGAGCCATTTCTATACGCTATATGGCCCGGCACAATGGACATAACGTTGCCAAACTGGCTCTCATTGGAGCAGCAGCACCTATTTTCACACAGCGCCCCAATTTTCCATACGGAATGACAATAGAACAAGTCAATACACTTATAGAAAATACCTATACAGATCGCCCCAACATGTTGCGCAATTTCGGCGATATTTTCTTTGCTCGTTATCTAACAGACAGTTTCCAAAACTGGTTTCAAGGACTCGGGTTAGAGGCATCAGGTAACGCAACCGCAAAGTGCTTAATTTCTCTTCGCGATGAAGATTTACGGAAGGACCTACCTTTGATTCACGTCCCAACAGCTATTCTCCACGGAAAACAAGATAAGGTATGCCCTTATGCGTTGGCAGAATTAATGCATGCAGGAATCAATGGCTCCACATTGATTCCTTTCCATTACAGCGGTCACGGATTATTCTATTGCGAGCTAGAAAAATTCAATCGCGAGCTCACCCAATTTATTGGATAAAAAAATCCCCTGAACGTCTTCAGAGACGACAGGGGATTTTGTTCTTATGACTTTTTCGTTCTAGTAGTGACCCACTTATTTTTAATGGCCAGCAAGTAAATGACCAACGAGAAAGCAAATGTGATTCCTACAAAGACGATGCCTTGTGAATTCAATACGAGCATCGGTGCAAATGTTACGAGCAAGATTTCAACTGGCGCAATCGGAATGTACGCCAATCCATAATCGTCCAGCGTTTTACTTTCACCTTTTGGATCGACAATTCTAAGAAGTGCCATACCCATTGCAACGGTACCTGTTGTCCATCCCCATGTAAAGATTCCTTTTTCAAACCAATATTCTGGGAAGAACTTCTTTGAAAAGATTGCAAAAAATAGATACGCGTAAAACAAACCAAATACAAACAATAATATTAATGGAACCGCGTAATCAAGTACAACCGATACACTAATCGAACCGATCCCGAATGCTACAAGAATATCTGTTGCACTACCGCTAATTCGGTTCACTACATCCGTACTTACATACTTTTCCGAGTTAGTGACATTCAATATTTTCTTAACAAGCAAGCCAACTAAAAACGCCAACGAAAATGCTGGTATCACAACACTTGGTAACAACATAGCGCCTAATTGACTTAAATAATACCCACCCATTGCGATAACGGTAATAATGGATAAGTGGAACACGTATGGGTCAATCGAAATCGATGACACTGTGTCCGTCTCTGACTTAACCCTTGATCCTGGTGGAATAAGCCCTGTTCTGAGATCATTTGGCAAATCATCAAACGAGGCAAGGAACGATGTATGCCCTTTCGCTGACCCACGTTTAATGAAGATAATGCCGATTAAAATCGCACTAATGATCCCAACTGTAGCAGATGTCATGGCTAAAGAAGTTGCTTCTTCCCAACCGTTCTGTGCGAAAGTTGCACCGATAGCCGCAGCAGTACCGTGCCCGCCAACAAAACCAGCCGCAAGCAACAAGCCAAAACCATCATGCAGGTCATCCCAAAATGGGTTTAGGAACATGATGGCAAAGAATAATCCCCCGCCCCACATTAAAACCATTGCGAGTTGTGAGTATGACCACATGCTTCCGACTCTTGTCTTAATCGTGTTCCAGTCGATTTTTGGCGACAATAATGGCAGTGTCCCGAAAATAACCGCTATCAAAATCCCAGGATATGTACCCATTTGATCCGAAAATGGTAAAATTTTAAAACCGTTTGGTCCTAATAGCAAGGCGAGAATCCCAGCAATGATACTGGCAGGCAAAAACATTCGTTGAACGAACCCAACTTTTGCTCTAATAATCGTTCCCGCAAGTAGAAGCAATGATATCAAACCGATATCCGTAAATAAAACCCATGGTGAAAAATCCATATGTATATTCTCCTTATCTATTCATTAGTTTTTTTGGCTGAAATCAAAGTCCCCTTTTTTAATTTGATTGTAAACGTTTACACAAGAAACACGAACGACAATATACTTTCAACTTCACCTAAGATAACATTTTTCAAACGCCAAGTAAATTTTACGGACAACTCCGAATTACTTAGTGAATTCACAATAGCAAGGTAATGATAACTCCTTTTAAAACGGTAAAAACCACCTTTTAAGTTGTGCATGTTCGTTATACGATTTTCCCACTAAAAGATTTATACAATCAGAACGACTAACACTGCTTCCCGTTCCGCATATACATACATAGTAAGAATGCTCGGGGGGATTAAATGATAACCATAAGTTTATGCATGATTGTTAAAAATGAAGAAGATGTCATTGGGAGATGTCTGGAGTCCGTTAGCGGGATCGTCGATGAGATCAACATAGTTGATACAGGTTCCACTGATCGAACCAAGGACATTGTAAACGAGTTTACAGATCGTATTTTTGATTTTCCGTGGATTGATGATTTTGCGGCAGCACGCAATTTTTCTTTTCAACAAGCCACTAAAGAATACATTCTTTGGTTGGATGCCGACGACGTCTTTACAAAGGAAGATCAGGAGAAGTTCAAATTACTGAAACAGTCATTGTCTACGTCTATCGATGCTGTTTCCATGAACTATCATTTAGGTTTTGATGACGAAGGACATGTAAATTCCCTCTTAAGAAGATATCGCTTAGCCAAAAGGGCAAACAACTTCCAGTGGATTGGTGCGGTGCATGAGTTTCTTTCCGTGTTCGGAAATTTAGTTGACGCGGATGTTGCTGTTACTCACTCCCCTTTAAGTCATGACAGCAATCGCAATATCAGGATTTATAGAAAGTTGATTGAATCAGGGGAAACACTCTCCTTACGAGATACATTCTATTATGCAAATGAACTGAAGGACCATCAGCTTTTTGAAGAAGCGTGCACCTACTACAAGAATTTCCTAGATTCACCACTAGGCTGGATTGAAGATAATATACAAGCTTGCTTGAAACTTGCCGATTGCTATTATGAATTAAATGACAAAGAAAACGCACTGCACGCAACCTTGCAAACCCTGACCTATGACGTTCCACGGCCAGAAACCTGTTGCCGAATCGGTTATCATTTTATGGAACAGGGTCAAAATGAGGCGGCTATTCACTGGTATCATCAAGCACTACTTTATGATGATCAACAAAATCTTGGTTTTCAAAACACTTCATTCACTACTTGGCTACCCCACCTCCAATTATGTGTCCTTTATGATCGAGTGAAACAATATGATAAAGCCTATCACCATAATGAATCGGCTCGGAAGTATAAACCAATGGATGACAGGATAATAGGAAATAAAAAATATTTGGATGACTTTTTTAAGAAGGCCAATGATAAATGAGTCCATGACATGAATAGAGAGACGGAGACCATTGATGTTCATCTTGGCATTGTGATTTCTAACTTTTGTTACCCAATCAGTATTTGAAAGAACGGCTACCCTGACATTTTGTCGGAGTAGCTGTTTTTTTTAGAAATTCTTTTTAAATTATTCTACTATCCCCCTCATAAGAAACTCTTATACTTTTACCATTTTCATTTAAGTTTCGCAAAGACAATTAGTTGATTGCCCGTCCTTTCGTACATTCCCAGAATAGGATGTTACTGATAGGAGGTGAAAAAGTGGAATTTTATAGTTATACAAGACATGGATTTAATAACTGTAATGGATGTAAAGATTCCAATAAATGCAATAAGTGTAATAGATGCAGTAGTTGCTGCTGTTGTCAAGGATCAACAGGGCCAACTGGTGCACAAGGGCCTCAAGGCGTTACCGGGCCTACCGGGGCTACAGGGATTCAAGGCGTTACTGGACCGACTGGGGTTACAGGGATTCAAGGCGCTACCGGTCCTACTGGAGCTACAGGGATTCAAGGCGTTACTGGACCGACTGGAGCTACAGGGATTCAAGGCGTTACTGGACCGACTGGAGCTACAGGGATTCAAGGCGTTACTGGACCTACCGGGGATCAAGGAATCCAAGGGCCTACGGGACCGACAGGTACAACCGGGATTCAAGGTATAACCGGACCGACAGGTATTCAAGGTGTTACAGGGCCTACCGGGGCTACAGGGATTCAGGGCGTTACCGGGCCTACCGGGAATCAAGGAATTCAAGGGCCTACGGGACCGACTGGGGCTACAGGGATTCAAGGCGTTACTGGACCGACTGGGGTTACAGGGATTCAAGGCGTTATAGGACCTACCGGGGCTACAGGGATCCAGGGCGTTACAGGGCCAACCGGGGCTACAGGGATTCAAGGGCCTACGGGACCGACAGGTACAACTGGTATTCAAGGTATAGCCGGACCGACTGGAGCTACAGGGATTCAAGGCGTTACCGGACCGTCCGGGGCTACCGGGGCTACAGGGATTCAAGGCGTCACCGGACCGACTGGAGAACAAGGATTACAAGGTGTTACAGGACCTACCGGAGATCCAGGTATCCAAGGAATTACCGGACCGACTGGGGTTACTGGGATTCAAGGCGTCACCGGACCGACTGGAGCTACAGGTATCCAAGGAATTACCGGACCGACTGGGGTTACTGGGATTCAAGGCGTCACCGGGCCGACTGGAGAACAAGGATTACAAGGTGTTACAGGACCTACCGGAGATCCAGGTATCCAAGGAGTTACCGGACCGACTGGGGTTACTGGGATTCAAGGCGTCACCGGACCGACTGGAGCTACAGGGATTCAAGGCATTACCGGACCGACTGGGGTTACTGGGATTCAAGGCGTTACCGGTCCGACTGGAGCTACAGGGATTCAAGGCGTTACTGGACCTACCGGGGATCAAGGAATTCAAGGGCCTACGGGACCGACAGGTATTCAAGGTGTTACAGGGCCTACCGGAGCTACAGGGATTCAAGGCGTTACAGGACCGACCGGAGCTACAGGGATTCAAGGCGTTACAGGACCGACTGGAGCTACAGGGATTCAAGG